>DATLJD010000014.1:0-712438 GCA_035539135.1 Lysobacteraceae bacterium | reverse complement strand
CTTCCGGCTTCCGGCTTCCGGCTCCCGGCTCCCGGCTCCCGGCTCCCGGCTCCCGGCTCCCGGCTCCCGTTCTCTTTTGCTTACTCCGCCGAGACCGGCGCCACGTCCACCCGCACCACCGGGTACCGTCGATAGCGCGTGTCCCAGGACGAATGCCGGCGGTAGAAGAAGTCCAGCCGCGCGCGCGGATCGGCGGCGAACTCCGCGTCCTCGCGCAGCTTCTTCTCGAACGCCGCCTTCAGCGCCGGGTCCTGCGCCAGCATGTCGCGTGCGACCTCCTCGGCCACGTAGTCCTCCATGTATTCCTTGCGCTCGAACGCGTTGTTGAATTCGCCCCACTGCAGCAGCGAATCCGGCGCCTCCGGCTCGAGCAGGGCGATGACCAGCCGCGCCTTGGGCTGCGCGATCGGCACGTACAGCGCGCCGGCGGCGAAGTCCTCGCGTTCGTCGTGCCAGGCGCCGGTCGTGGTGAGGCGCTGGTGGCCCTCGAAGGACTCCGCGCCGAAGCTGGCGTCGTCCGCGCGCCAGGCCTGCACGGCGACGCCGCGCAGCGGCGCATCCACGCGCTCGAACGCAACGCCGTGCTGGCGCAGCTTCGCGCCGACCAGCGCCGCCTGCGCGGCCGGGACCAGGTAGCCGGCGCGCGGGGCGATGGCGACGTGGGCGGGCACCAGCTGCTCGCGCAGCGGCACGTGCCAGACCTCGGGCTTCGATTCGTCGTAGCGCGTCATCAGCGCGCCGGAGACCTCTGACGGCGTGCGCGTGTAGGCGTAGCCCTGGAAATCCACCGTGCGCGGCGTGCCGGTCGCCTTCCAGTCCAGCGCCACCTCGGTGCCGGCCAGGTGAGTCGCGCGCTCGTCCGCGGCGCGCGCCATGCGCTGCCACTCCGCGCCGTGGCGGGCGACCTCGTCCAGCACGCCCACGATCGCGTTGTGGGTGATCCGCACGCGGGTCGGGTAGTCCTTCCACGAATGCGTCTCGACCAGCATGCCGAAGCGGTTGCGCAGGCGGAAATAGCCGTGCGAGAAGCGCGGCGGCGCCACCCCGTCCTCGAAGCCGGACGCGGGGTTGTCGTATTCGACGAAGGACGGATAGAACGGCAGCGCCATCGAGCCCTGCGCGTCCAGCCGCGCGATCAGGCCGTCGCGCAGCGCGCGGCCGGCTTCGCGCAACCCGGCGTCGCCGGCGTGCAGCGGTTCCACCTGGACCGACACGTCGTGCCGGAACTTGGCGCCGTCGGTGACGTGCAGGTCGATCGTCGCGAGCGGATCCCAGGCCTGCACCAGCGCCAGCATCGCCTGCATCTCGGGCGCGTCCGCCTTCAGGTAGTCGCGGTTGAGGTTGTAGTTCTGCGCGGTGGTGCGCCAGCCCATTTCCTCCGGGCCGCGCTGGTTGGGCCGGTTCCAGGCGCCGAAGCGTTCGTGGCCGTCCACGTTGAAGACCGGCACGAACAGCCAGACCTGCCTGTCGAGCAGCTTGCGCGGATCGTCGGCGAGCAACTCGCGCAGGACCTGGAAACCGGCGTCCTTGCCGTCGATCTCGCCGGCGTGGATGCCGCCCTGCATCAGCACCACCGGCACGGCGGCGGCGCGCGCCGCCTCGGCGGTCAGCAGCCCGCGCGTCGACACCGCCAGCGCCTTCATCGGCCGGCCTTCCGGCGTGGTGCCGAAATCGAAGCAGCGCACCGCGCGCGGATAGCGCTGCTGGAACGCGTCGCACAGCGCGATGACTTCGTCGTAGCGGCCGGTCTTGAGGAAACCGGAGCGTTCCGAGACGGTGGTCAGGTCGTCGCCCGCGGCCGGCGCGGCGAAGGGCAGCAGGGCGAGCAGCAGCAAGGCGTGGCGGATCATCGTGGCTCCCGGGTCAATGGAGGTTGCAGCGCACGCCGGAGCAGGTCAGCGTGTTGAAGTCGAACAGCACAGAATGGCCGAGCTCGCCCTCCGGCCGCGGCACGCCCTTGGGCACGAAAAAGGTGGCCGAGTGCGCGCCGTACAGCCCCGCGGGCAGGGTGAAGGGCCTGAGCACGACGTAGGCATTGAACAGGTCGATATGGCCGGGCGGACGGCCGCCTGCGATCGGCGGCACGTCCGCCTGCGGGCGCGCGGCCTGCGCCGCCAGCCAGGCGTCGGCGTCGGCGCGGGTCGCCTCGCGCAGCCAGCCCTGGCGCACCGCGTAGGCGAGTCCCGCCGGACCGCCCTGCTGCGCGTCGGCGACGCGGAAGCTGGCGACGTCGGCCGCGGCGCGGTCGGTGACCAGCGCCACGCCGGGCCGCAGCGCCGCACCGATCACGACCTTGCCGTCGCGCGCCGGCCAGACCATGTCCACCGCCCGGCCGAAGGCCCGGCGCGCGATCGGGTTGAGCTGGCCGGCGCGTTCGGCGGTGACGTAGAAGAAGCCGCAGGGGCCCTTGTTGTCGTAGGTGCTGACCAGGGTCGGCACGTTTGCCGGAAGGCCGGTGATCGCCTGCCGGTGGTAGCCGCCGACCAGCACCGCGACGATCCGCGTGCCGGGCGACCAGCCGACGTTCCAGACGGTCGGGTCGTAGGCGCCCAGCATCAGGACGACCGGCGCGTCGGGCTGGTTGACCGCGACGTCGATGCGGGTCGCCTGGTTGCCGCTGCGATCGATGTGGAAACCGAGCTTGCGCCCCGCGTACGCGCCCGCGGCGAACACGCGGGTGCCGGGCGGCAACCTGAGGCCAGGGAAACCGCACACCGTCGTCGTCGCCGCGGACTCGGGCGCGTCGAAGGCGAAGGGCTTGGTCGTGTCTGCCGCGGAGGCTGGCGCGGAGGCGATGGACGGTGCCGCGTCGACTGCCGGCGCGGACGCAGCCGGCGGCGGCGGTTCGGCGACGGAGGGCGTGTCGGCGGAGTCCGCCTGCTTGCCGGCGGAGAGCCCCGGCACCTGCGCGACCAGGTCGCAACCAGCCAGCGAGCCGAGGGCGAGGGGCAGGGCAAGGGACAGGACCAAGCGACTGCGTGCCATGCGGGGCTCCATGCCGGTGGTCGCGCGATGGTAGCGGAGCGCCGCAGGGTCCGTGCGATCATCGGTGCACGAGGAGGAGCCCATGGATCGTCTCTACTACGCGCCCGGCGCGGCCAGCCTGCTGGTGCACTGGTTGCTGATCGAGCTCGGCCACCCCCACGAGCTGGCGCGCGTGGACACCGCCGCCGGCGAGCAGAAGTCGCCGCGGTACCTCGCGCTCAACCCCAACGGCGTGGTGCCGACGCTGGTGCTGGACGGCACCCCGCGCTTCGAATCCGCGGCGCTGGCGATGACGCTGGCGGACCGGCATCCGGAGGCGGCGCTCGCGCCGGCGCCCGGCGATCCGCGCCGCGCGGATTACGTGCAGTGGATGTTCCATCTCGCCAACGCGGTGCAGCCGCTCTTCCGGATCTGGTGGTACCCGCACGAGCCGGCCGGCGCCGAGCACGCCGACACCGTGCGCGCGCACACCGCGCCGCGCATCGAGGCCGCGTGGCAACGACTGGACGACCACCTCGCCGCGCACGGGCCCTTCCTGCTCGGCGAAACGATGAGCGTCGCCGACTTCTACCTGACCATGCTGATGCGCTGGTCGCGCAACATGCCGAAGCCGGCGACCGCGTGGCCGCATCTCGCCGAACTCGCGCGGCGCACCACCGCGCGCCCGTCGTTCTCCGAACTCTACGCGCGCGAGGGCCTGACCGAATGGCCGTGAGCGTCACCGTCCTGCTGATCCTGGCGACCGTGGTGGTGTCGTGGCTGGCGTTCGACCGGCCGCGGCTGATGGACCGCCTGCTGCTGTGGCCGCCCGCGATCGCGCGCCGCCACGAGTACGACCGGCTCATCACCCACGGCTTCGTGCACGCGGACCTGCAGCACCTGCTGTTCAACATGATCACGCTGTACTTCTTCGGCCGGCTGGTCGAAGGCGTGTTCGTGCGCTACATCGGCCACCTCGGTTTCCTCGCGTTCTACCTGTCGGCGCTGGTGGTCGCGATCCTGCCGACCTGGCTGCGGCACCGGCACGATCCCAACTACCGCAGCCTGGGCGCGTCCGGCGCGGTGTCTGCGGTGCTGTTCGCCTTCATCCTGATGCAGCCGTGGGCGCTGATCTTCGTGTTCTTCCTGCCGGTGCCCGCGGTGCTGTACGCGGCGTTCTACATCGGCTACTCGATCTGGTCGCAGCGCCAGGGCACCGACAACGTCAACCACAGCGCGCACCTGTGGGGCGCCGGCTACGGCGTGCTGTTCGCGCTGATGGTGGAGCCACGGCTGGGACCGGCCTTCCTCGCCCGCCTGCTGAACCCGACCTTCTAGACAGCACGCTCACCCGGCGTGGATGCGCCGCGTGATAAGCCAAGGGTCCCCGTGAACCCCGGAGACGCCGATGGCCACCGCGCGCAAGACTGGAGCTGGCAAGGTTGGGACTGGCAGGGCCAGCGCAGGCAGGAGCGCGGGCGGTATCCGTTCGAGCGCCAGCCGGGCCGGAGGCGAAGACGCGGGTGCCAGCCGCCGCGTGGGCCGCGACGTGACCGGGCAGGGCCCGGCCGTGGCCGCGAGCCGCAGCACCGGCGAGGGCAGCGGCCGGCCGTCGGCGGCCCGCAGCGCGGCGTCCACCCGCAGCACGGCCGCGAAGAAGAGCGGCGCCGGAGCCACCCGCAAGAGCGCAGCGAAGAAGGCCGGCACCACGGCGACCCGCAAGACCGCCGCAAAGAAGGCCGGCACCAGCGCCACCCGCAAGACGGCGGCCAAGAAGGATGGCACCACCGCCACCCGCAAGAGCGCGGCGAAGAAGACCGGCACCAGCCCCACCCGCAAGGCCGCGGCGAAGAAGACCGGGACCACCGCAACCCGCAAGAGCGCGGCGAAGAAGTCCGGCAGGACCGCTACCCGCAAGGCCGCGGCGAAGAAGACCGGCACGACCGCCACTCGCAAGACGGCAGCGAAGAAGACGGACGCCACCACCGTCAGCAAGATTGCCACGCGGAAATCCGCCGCGACCACGCCGCGCAGCCGCTCGCAGGCGGCCGCCGGCGCCTCCGCCCGGCGCGTCCCGCCGCCGCGCACGGAAACCTCCCACGGCATGGAACTGGCGAACCGCCCGGCCGCCGCGGACCGGCCGCGCCGCGACAACGGCGCCCGCCACGAGCGCCGGATCACCCCCGAGCAGGCCCTGGCCAACACCCGCGAGCTGCTGGCCGCCAAGCAGGAGCGCGAGCGCGAGGCGCCGCCCTGGCAGGCCCTGGGCGAAGGCACGGGCGGCGAAAACGCGCCACAATCGGGCTTCCAGTCCGACGATGCGCGGCTGAGCGCCGACGCCCTGCACGAAGCCGAGGCCGACCTTCCGGCCGTGCACGGGCGCAGCAACGCCCAGGACCGCCACCACCAGGGCCGCCGCGACAACCGATGACATGAGCGAACACCCGCGTCCCGCCGTCGAACACCAGCCCGCGCGCGAGCGCTTCGCTACCCGCGTGGACGGCCACGAGGCGGAACTCGACTACCGCCGCCGCGACGACCTCCTGGTCATCACCCACACCGGCGTGCCGCAGGCGATCGGCGGACGCGGCATCGCCAGCGCCCTGGTGAAGGCGGCGGTGGAGTACGCCCGCGCCGAGGGCCTGCGCGTGCGCCCGGCCTGCTCCTACGCCGAAGCCTGGCTGCGCCGCCATCCCGAGTACGCCGACCTGCAGGCCTGACCCGCGCGGCGCGTAGAATGCGCGCCCCATGCGCCTGAACAAGCACATCAGCGACACCGGCGCCTGCTCGCGCCGCGAGGCCGACCGCCTGATCGCGGAAGGGCGGGTCGCCGTCAACGGCCTGCGCGCGCGGATCGGCGCCGAGGTGGGCGAGGACGACGAGGTCCGGATCGACGGCGAGCCGCTGCGCGCACGCACCGCGGCCAAGGGCAAGCGCCGCCACGTCTACATCGCGCTGAACAAGCCGGTCGGGATCACCTCGACCACCGAGTCGGCGGTGAAGGGCAACATCGTCGACTGCGTCGGCCACGAGCAGCGGATCTTCCCGATCGGCCGCCTCGACAAGGATTCCGAGGGGCTGATCCTGCTCACCAGCAACGGCGACATCGTCAACCAGGTGCTGCGCGCGGAGAACAAGCTGGAGAAGGAATACCTGGTCGCCGTGAACCATCCGGTCACCGACGAGTTCCTGCGCGGCATGGCCCGCGGCGGCGTGCCGGTGCACGGCCAGCCGACCCTGCCCTGCCGCACCGGCAAGCTCGGCCGCTTCGGCTTCCGGATCGTGCTGACCCAGGGGTTGAACCGGCAGATCCGGCTGATGGCCGCGCACTTCGGGTACCGGGTCAAGCAGCTGGTGCGGGTGCGGATCGGCAACGTGAAGCTCGGCCACCTCAAGCCCGGCCAGTGGCGCAACCTGACCGACGCGGAGCTGCGCGGGCTGCTGCCGCGGCATGAGGACTGGTAGGGGCGACTCACCCCCACCCCGGCCCTCCCCCGCAAGCGGGGACGGGGCACAGCGCCCCTCACCCCGGCCCTCTCCCGCGAGCGGGAGAGGGGGAACAGCAGGCGCAGCGGGAGTCGCCGCGGCAGGGGGTTTCACCTCTCCCGCTTGCGGGAGAGGTCGAGCGCGCAGCGCGAGGGTGAGGGTGCCGCTGTTCGCGGCTGACCCACCCCCACCCCGGCCCTCCCCGCAAGCGGGGGAGGGAGTCGAAACGCGGGCAAAGCGCCCATTCACACTCGCGGCCGAAAGTAGGGTAAGGTGCGCGCACTGTTCAAACGGGATCACGGTGACATCGTGGCCCGATGCGGTAGATCCAAACGATCCGCTACATCGAAACGCGTTACCCCTGTCGACAGTCCGGCCGCACACCGTGCCGCCGTGTCCAACCAAACCTCGTTTTAGGAGTAACAAGATGTCGGATCGTCAGACCGGTACCGTCAAGTGGTTCAACGACGCCAAGGGCTTCGGCTTCATCACCCCGGAGTCCGGCCCGGACCTGTTCGTGCACTTCCGTTCCATCCAGGGCACCGGCTTCAAGTCGCTGCAGGAAGGCCAGAAGGTCTCCTTCAAGGTCGTGCAGGGCCAGAAGGGCCTGCAGGCCGACGAAGTGCAGGCGATGTAAGCCGCTCGCCTCCGCCCCCGGGCGGAAGCGAACCGAAAAACCCGGCTCCGGCCGGGTTTTTCTTTTGGGGCGGGCGTGCATTCAGGCATCACGCCGGCCCCGCTAGCCTGCGGCGAACCCACCGGGGAAGGAACCCATGCCGCGCCGTCCGGCCTGCCTCATCGCCTGCCTGCTGCTTTCGCTCGCCGCCTGCCGCCGCGAATCCGGACCCGCGCAAGAGACCCCGCCGCCGGCGCCCGCCGCGCAGGCACCCGCCGCGGGACCGCTGGACGACGTCGTCGAACAGGACCCGCGCTACGTCATCGGCATCAGCTATCCGCCGATCGCCCGCCAGTATCCCGACCTCGCCGCGGAACTGCGCCGCTACGCCGACGCCGCGCGCGCCGAGCTGATGCAGGCGCTCGCCGGCCTCGACGGCAAGAAACCCGCGGTCCCGTACGACCTCACCCTCAGCTTCACCCAGGTCGCGGTGTCGCCGGACCTGATCGCGATCGCCGCCGACGGCAGCGTCTACACCGGCGGTGCGCACGGCAACCCGCTGGTCGCGACCTTCGTCTGGCTGCCGAAGCGCGGCGAGCGGCTGACGATCGAGCGGCTGATCCCCGGCGACGGCGCCTGGCGTACCCTGTCGGCCTACGTGCGCGACCGCCTGCACACGGCGCTCGCGCAGCGGGTGGCCGCCGACCACCTGCCGGACGACCAGCGCGCCAGCGTGCTGCGCGACGGAGGACGCATGATCGACGAGGGCACCGGCCCGGATCCGCGCAACTTCAGCCAGTTCCTGCCGGTGCTCGGGCGCGGGCGCAAGGTCGTCGGGCTGCAGTTCGTGTTCCCGCCCTACCAGGTGGGGCCGTACGCGGACGGCAAGCAGACGGTCGAGGTGCCCGCCGACGTGCTGCTGCCGCACGTCGCGCCGGAATACCGCAGGTTGTTCGCGGGAGGCTGAGAGGAGGCGGGCATGTCCGTCGCGCATCCCGAGATGATGGAGAAGGCCGGACCGCACCCGCTGCGGCGCAGGGTGCTGGCGCTGCTGGGCGGGGTCGACGTGGTGCCCGGCCGCGGCCAGCCGTGGGATCCGGAGATCCACGATCCGCGCTTCTACCGCCGGGTGCTGGCGCAGGGATCGCTCGGCCTCGGCGAGTCGTACATGGACGGCTGGTGGGACGTCGTGTCGCTGGACGGCCTGCTGTACCGGCTGCTCGCTGGCGGCCTCGACGCGCGCGTGCACGGCCTGGCGAGCTGGTTCGACGGCCTGCGCGCGCGCCTGCTCAACCTGCAGACCGCGCGCCGCGCCCGCGCGGTGGGCGAGCGCCACTACGACATCGGCAACGATCTGTTCGCGCGCATGCTCGGCAAGCGCCTCGTCTACAGCTGCGGTTACTGGCGCCAGGCCACCGACCTCGACGCCGCGCAGGAAGCCAAGCTCGACCTCACCTGCCGCAAGCTCGGCCTGCGGCCCGGCATGCGCGTGCTCGACATCGGCTGCGGCTGGGGCGAGGCGCTGAAGTTCGCCGCCGAGCGCTACGGCGTGGAAGGCGTCGGCGTCACCATCTCGCGCGAGCAGGCCGATTACGCGCGCCGGCTGTGCGCCGGCCTGCCGATCGAGATCCGCCTGCAGGACTACCGCGAACTGGGCGAACGCTTCGACCGCATCCTGTCGATCGGCATGTTCGAGCACGTCGGCGTGCGCAACTACGACGCCTACTTCGACGTCGCCCGCCGCCGCCTCGCCGGCGACGACGGCGGCCTGTTCCTGCTGCACTGCATCGGCTCCAACGTGTCGGTGCGCCAGACCGATCCATGGATCGCGCGCTACATCTTCCCCAACTCGATGCTGCCGTCCGCGGCGCAGATCGCGCAGTCGGTGGAAGGCCGCTTCGTGATCGAGGACTGGCACAACTTCGGCACCGACTACGACCGCACCCTGCAGGCCTGGCGCGCGAACATCGAAGCCGCCTGGGACGACCTGCCGGCGCGTTACGACCAGCGCTTCCGGCGGATGTGGCGCTTCTACCTCGCCGCGTCGATGGCCAGCTTCCGCGCCCGCCGCATCCAGCTGTGGCAACTGGTGCTGTCGCCGCGCGGGGTCCCCGGCGGCTACGTCGCGCCGCGCTGAACGGCGCGGTCGCGACGGCCGAGGAATTCACGTGGGCGCAACGCCGCGGTTGCGGTAATGCCGCTTCCGCACGACCCCGCAGGCCAGCGCTCCATGCTCATCCACCTCCACCAGCCGTCCGCCGTCCAGCTGCTCGACGAGACCCGCACCCGCGCCCGCATCCTCGGCGAGGAGGCGACCCAGCACTACCCGGACCAGCCCTGGAACGCGGTCGAGCGCCACCTGGCCGGCGAGTGGCTGATGATGCGCGGCAACTCGCCGCTGGACTGGACCGACGTCCGCCACGACGCCCACGCCGCCTGGCAGGCCGCGACCCTCGAGTGCGCGACCCGCTCCTGCGACGACTTCCCGGTGTTCGACCGCGCGGCCTGACCCGCGGCAACGCAACGGCCCCGGCCCCTCCGCAGAGCGGAGCTTGCTCCGCCAACCCAGCCCCGCGCCCCCGTAGAGCGGAGCTTGCTCCGCTACCCCAGCCCAAGCGCCCCGTAGCGCGGAGGTTCTTCCGCTATTCGCGCCCTAGGCCCCGCAGCGGAGCAAGCTCCGCTCCACGCCGGATCGGAGCCGGCGCCGCTTTCGACAGCCTTCTCACGCCCGCCCGGGATACTGAACCCGTCGCGCGCGGAGGCGCCGCGCGCCGTGGAGATCCCGCCATGCCACGCCCCGTCTGGTCCGGCACGCTGTCCTTCGGCCTGCTCAACATCCCCGTGTCGCTGATGTCCGGCGAGAAGCCGAGCGCCGACATTTCCTTCCGCATGCTCGACAGCCGCAACAACGCGCCGGTCAAGTACGAGCGCGTCAACGCCGAGACCGGCGAGGAAGTGCCGTGGAAGGAGATCGTCAAGGCGTACGAGTACGAGAAGGGCAGCTTCGTCGTGCTCGATCCCGAGGACATCAAGTCGGCCGCGCCCGAGAGCCACGACGCGATCGACGTCGAAGGCTTCGTGGACGCCGACGCGATCGGCCCGCAGTACTTCGAGAAGCCCTACGTGCTGGTGCCGCAGAAGAAGGCGGAGAAGGGCTACGTGCTGCTGCGCGAGGCCTTGCAGAAGACCGGCAAGATCGGCATCGCGCGCGTCGTCATCCGCACCCGCGAGAGCCTGTGCGCGGTGATCCCCGAGGGCGACGCGCTGCTGCTGATGATGATGCGCTACCCGGGCGAACTGGTGGACGTGCACGAGTACAACATCCCCGAGGGCGCCAAGGGCGACTACCGGATCACGCCGAAGGAGCTCGCGTTCTCCGAGCAGCTGATCGAGACCATGGCCAGCGAGTGGCAGCCCGACCAGTACAAGGACGAGTTCCGCGCGCGCCTGCAGAAGGTGATCAAGGAACGGATGGAGGCCGACGGCGTCGTGCACCGCAAGGCGGAGGCGCCCGAGGCCGAGGCCGGCGCCGCGACCAACGTGGTCGACTTCATGACCCTGCTGCAGCAGAGCATCGCCAACAAGAGCCGCACGCCCGCCAAGAAGGCCGGGCGTGCGCGCGCGGACGAGGACGAGGAAGAAGAGGAGAAGCCCGCGCGGCCGGCGGCGAAGAAGACCGCCAAGCGCGCGACCACCCGCAAGGCGGCGAAGAAGACCGGCAAGACCACCCGGCGCAAGAGCGCCTGACGGCGGGGCGCGACGGTGAGCCTGCGCGAGTACGTCCGCAAGCGCCGCTTCGACGCCACCCCGGAACCGTCCGGCCACACGCCCGGCGCGCGCCACGGCCGTCGCCCGATCTACGTCATCCAGCTGCACCACGCGCGCGCCCGCCATTACGACTTCCGCCTGGAGATGGACGGCACCCTCAAGAGCTGGGCGGTGCCGCGCGGGCCGTCGCTGCGGGTGGGCGAGAAGCGGCTGGCGGTCGAGGTCGAGGACCACCCGCTCAGCTACGCCAGCTTCGAGGGCGACATCCCCGAGGGCAACTACGGGGCCGGCCACGTCGACATCTTCGACCACGGCGTATGGAGCAGCGCCGGCGATCCGCTGGAAGGCATGGCGGCCGGCAAGCTCGACTTTTCCCTGCACGGCGAGAAGCTGCACGGCGCCTGGAAGCTGGTGCGCACCCAGCAGCAGCGCGGCGGCAAGCCGCAGTGGCTGCTGATCAAGCGCGACGATCCCTATGCGCGCGACGCCGACGCCGACGCCCTGATGGGCCCCGACGAGCGCGCCTCCACCGAGCGGGCCATGGCGAAGAAAGGCGGGGCGGCGGCGAAGTCCGCGCGCAAGGCATTGGCGGCCACGGCGCCGGCGAAACAGACGGCGGCGAAGAAAACCGCCACGAAGAAAGCGGCCGCGAAGAAGTCCGTCGCGAAAAAGGCCACCACGACGGCCCGGGCGAAGCGCCGCCGCCGCGTCGACTGGGCCGCGCGCGCGGCCGCGCTGCCGGGCGCGAAGCCCAAGGCGCGCTGGAAGCCGCTCGGCGCGCAGCTCGCCACCCTCAAGGACGCCGCGCCCACCGGTGACGACTGGCTGCACGAGCTCAAGTGGGACGGCTATCGCCTGCTGGTGGACATCGAAGGCGGCGCGGTCCGCCTGCGCTCGCGCAACGGCCTGAACTGGACCGAGGACTACCCCGACATCGTCGCCGCGTTCGAGGCGCTCAGGCTGGACGACGCCAGCTTCGACGGCGAACTGGTCGCGCTGGATCCGTCCGGCCGCGACGACTTCAGCCTGCTGCAGCGGACCATCGAGGGCAGCGCGAACGCGGCCCTGCGCTACATGGTCTTCGACCTCACCTCGCTCGCCGGCCACGACCTCACCGGCTGCGCGCTGCTCGACCGCAAGACGCTGCTGGAGGACGTGATCGCCGGCGTGGACCCGGTGGTCGCCTACAGCCAGCACATCGTCGGCCACGGCCCCGACGTGTTCGCCGCCAGCGCGAAGCAGGGCATGGAAGGCATCATCAGCAAGCAGGTCAAGGCGCGCTACGTGCCCGGCCGCGGCACCAGCTGGCTGAAGGTCAAGCACGCGTTGTCGGACGAGTTCATCGTGGTCGGCTACACCGCGCCCAAGCGCTCGCGCACCGGCTTCGGCGCGCTGCTGATGGCGACCCGCGAGCACGGCGCGCTGAAGTACGCCGGGCGCGTGGGCACCGGCTACGACGACGCCACCCTGCGTTCGCTGCGCGCGCGGATGAAGCCCCTGGAGCGCAAGGCGCCGACCCTGGTGCTGCCCGCGCACCTGCCGGAGAAGCCGCGCGACGTCACCTGGATCGAACCCGAGCTCGTCGCCGAAGTCGAATACCGCGGCCTCGGCAAGGAAGGCCTGCTGCGCCACCCGAGCTTCAAGGGTCTGCGCGAGGACAAGACCGTGGACGACATCGGCGACGCGACTCCCGCGCCCGCGCTGCGCATCACCAGCCCGGACAAGCTGATCTATCCGGAGCTGAAGATCACCAAGCGGCAGGTGGTCGAGTACTACCGCGCGGTCGCGCCCGCGCTGCTCCCGGAGATCGAGAACCGCCCGCTGTCGCTGGTGCGCTGCCCGGACGGCGTCAAGGGCCAGTGCTTCTTCCAGAAGCACCACGCGCGCACCCTCGGCGAGCACGTGCGCTCGGTGCCGATCCGCGAGAAGGACGGCGGCAGCGAGGACTACGTGTACGTGGACAGCGTCGAGGGCCTGCTCGACCTGGTGCAGATGAACGTGCTCGAGTTCCACCCGTGGGGTTCGCGCATCGAGGACGTCGAGCGGCCCGACCGCCTGGTGTTCGACCTCGACCCGGGCGAGGGCGTGGACTGGGCGGCGATCAAGGCCGCCGCGCGCGACATCCGCGCGCGCCTCGCCGAGATCGGCCTGCAGGGTTTCCTGCGCCTGTCCGGCGGCAAGGGCCTGCACGTCGTGCTGCCGGTCAGGCCGGAGCAGGACTGGACCCAGGCGAAGGCGTTCTGCGAAGCCTTCGCCGACGCGATGGCCGCGCAGGCGCCGGACAAGTACGTCGCCACCGCGAGCAAGGCCAAGCGCAAGGGCGTGATCTTCATCGACTGGCTGCGCAACGGCCGCGGCGCCACCAGCGTCGCCAGCTGGTCGCTGCGCGCGCGCCCGCACGCGGGCGTCGCCGTGCCGCTGGCGTGGAGCGAACTCGGCCGGGTGAAGTCCGGCCACGACTACCCGCTCGAGCGCGCCCTGCGCCGGCTTGCCGGCAAGCGCGAGGACCCGTGGGTGGCGGAAGGCTGGGGCAAGGCGACGCAGCAGAAGCTGGTGGAGCTGGGCTGAACCGCGGGGGCCGGCGTCGGGTAGGATCGGCGCCGCGGGGAACGCGGGGAGCGCCGTGGACAACGGAGGCGTGTGGTTCGTCGGCCTGATGCTGGCCTTCGTCGGCAGCATGGTCCTGGGGTTGGCAGCGGCGATCGCCGGTGGCGTGCTGCATGGGCGCGGACACGCGGTGGCCGGTCGTCGCCTCATCGTCGCGGCGATGGCGCTCGGCATCGCGTCCACCGGTTTCCTGCTGGCGGCCGGCGCGCTGTTCGCGGCGATGAGCCGCTGATCAACCCGGCGGCGTTTCGTCAGTCCCGCCCTTCGAACAGCTCGCGCCCGATCAGCATGCGGCGGATTTCATTCGTGCCGGCGCCGATCGCGTACAGCTTGGCGTCGCGCAGCAGGCGGCCCATCGGGAATTCGTTGATGTAGCCGTTGCCGCCGAGCGCCTGGATACCTTCCAGGGCGACCTGCACGGCGGCTTCGCTGGCGTGCAGCAGGCTGGACGCGGCGTCCACGCGCGACTTGTGGCCGGCGTCGTAATCGCGCGCGACCTGGTAGGCAAAGGCGCGGCTGGACTGCAGCGCGGTGTACATGTCGGCGATCTTGGCCTGCATCAGCTCGAAGCAGCCGATCGGCTGGTCGAACTGCTTGCGCTCGCGCACGTAGGGCAGGGCGGCGTCGAGCGCGGCCTGCATCAGGCCGAGCGGGCCGCCGGTCAGCACCAGGCGTTCGGTGTTGAGGCCGGACATGAGCACCTTGACGCCTTCGTTGACGGCGCCGAGCACGTTCTCCCGCGGAATCTCGCAGTCGGCGAACACGAGCTCGCAGGTGTTGGAGCCGCGCATGCCGAGCTTGTCCAGCTTCTGCGCGGTGGAGAATCCCTTCATGCCCTTCTCGACGATGAAGGCGGTCATGCAGCGGCTGCCCGCGTCCTTGCCGGCGGTGCGCATGTAGACCACCAGCACGTCGGCCTCGGGGCCGTTGGTGATCCACATCTTGTTGCCGTTGGCGACCCAGACGTCGCCACGCAACTCGGCGCGGCAGCTCATCGAGCCGACCACGTCCGAGCCCGCGCCCGGCTCGCTCATCGCCAGCGCGCCCTTCCACTCGCCGCTGCACAGCTTCGGCAAATACTTCTGCCGCTGCGCCTCGGTGCCGTTGGCGTACAGGTTGTTGACGCACAGGTTGGAGTGCGCGCCGTAGGACAGGCCGACCGAACCGGACGCGCGCGAGATCTCCTCCATCGCCACCAGGTGGGCGAGGTAGCCCATGCCGCTGCCGCCGTATTCGCCCGGCACGGTCATGCCGAGCAGGCCGAGCTCGCCGAGCTTGGGCCACAGGTCCTGCGGGAAGGCGTTGTCGTGGTCGATCTGCGCGGCGCGCGGGGCGATCTCCGCCTCCGCGAAGCGCCGCACGGCCTCGCGCAGGGCGTCGAGTTCTTCACCGAGGGGGAACGGGCGCATGGCAGTCCTTGGCGCGAAAAAGTACGGGAGCGGATCGCTCATTCTACCGGCCTCCTCCGCGAAGGCCGGATGGCAGAACGCCCGGCCAGGCCGGGCGTTCTGCTGCAGCGCGCTTCCATGGGGCCCGAGCCCCTTTAGTAAAGGGGCGCCGCGGCAGCGGCGGGATTTGGAAGCACAAAGCGGGGCCCAAAGTTTGCGAAGCGAACTTTGGGATTGACCAAGGCGTCGCCTTGGTCAATGCCCGCGGATGCGGCCCTGGAAACGCGGCGCCGTGCGCCCCATCGGCAGCTTCAGCTTGCCGATCGCGCTGATGCGCTCCTCGGCCAGGCGGTCGGCCGCGCGGTAGGTCGGGATGCCGTCGCGCTCGCTGATCTCGTAGATGCGGGTGAGGTTGTGGTAGATCGTGCGCATCATGCGCATGGCGCGCTCGCGGTTGTAGCCGTCCAGCTCCAGCGCCACGTTCATCACGCCGCCCGCGTTGACCGCGTAGTCGGGCGCGTACAGGATGCCGCGCTTCTCGACCTCGTCGCCGATCGCGTTGTTGGCCAGCTGGTTGTTGGCCGCGCCGCAGATCACCTTCATCTTCAGGCGGGGCAGGGTCTGCTCGTTGACCGTGCCGCCCAGCGCGCACGGCGAGTAGACGTCGGCCGGCACGTCGTAGATGTCGTCCGGGGCGACGGCTTCGGCGCCGTACTCGGACACGGCCTTGTCCACCAGGCCCTTGTTGATGTCGGTGACGAAGATCTTCGCGCCGCGCTCCTTGAGCAGCTTCACGTACTCCATGCCGACGTGGCCCAGGCCCTGCACGGCGTAGCTGTACTTGCCGACTTCCTCGTCGCCGAACTTGCGGTTGAGCGTGGCCATCAGGCCCTGCAGCGCGCCGTAGGCGGTGAACGGCGACGGATCGCCCGAGCCGCCGTGGACCTGGTGCACGCCGGTGACGTACTCGGTCTCGCGGTACACGTATTCCATGTCGTTGACGTCGATGCCGACGTCCTCGGCGGTGATGTAGCGCCCGCCCAGCGACTCCACGAACTGGCCGAACGCGCGGAACAGCGCCTCGGACTTGTCGGTGGCCGGATCGCCGATGATCACCGCCTTGCCGCCGCCGATGTTCAGGCCCGCGACCGCGTTCTTGTAGGTCATGCCGCGCGACAGGCGCAGCACGTCGTTGAGCGCGTCGGCCTCGGTCTTGTACGGCCACATGCGCGTGCCGCCCAGCGCGGGGCCGAGCACGGTGTTGTGGATCGCGATGATGGCCTTCAGGCCCGCGTCCTTGTTGTGGCAGAACACGACCTGCTCGTGGCCGTAGGTGTCCAGGGTCTCGAAAATCATCGGATGCTCCGGTCGGCTGCCCGAATGCGCATGGCAAACGACGCCAACAAGGTTGGGTAAGTCGTTGATAGGCTTGACGCCTGCGGCTGGATTGGCGGGTGCTGCTGCCGCGGCAGGCGCGACATTCTAGTCGAATCGGCCGGTCAAGGCCCGTGCATGCCCTGCCGGCGCCGGCGTGCCGGCCCCGTTCCGGGCGGCAGCCGGGCGGCCAGCGCGGCCCGCAGCGCCGCCAGCCGGGCGCGGATGTCGTCGGCCTCGATCACGCCGTAGCCGAACACCACCGCCGGTTCCGCCAGCGGCCCCAGGGCGTACTCGCCGCAGGCCTGCGCGCCCGGCGCGTGCGCACGCACCAGCGCCATCAGCGCGTCCTCCCGTGCCGGATCGCGCAGCCGCGCGGCGAGGTGCAGGCCGGCTTCGGACGGGATCGGCGCCAGCCACGGCGCCAGCGCCGCCAGCCCGTCGAGCAAGGCCAGCCGCCGCGCCGCGTACAGCGCGCGCATGCGCCGCACGTGGCGGGCCAGGTGGCCGTCGTGGATGAAGGCGGCGAGCACCGCCTGGGCGATCGCGTCGCTGTGCGCGTCCGCGCAGTGCTTGGCCGCCGCCAGCGGCGCGCGCGCCCACGGCGGGGCGACCACGAAACCCTTGCGCAGCGCCGGGAACAGGCTCTTGGAGAAGGTGCCGACGTAGAACACGCGTTCCTCGCGGTCCAGCGTCTGCAGCGCGTCCAGCGGCCGCGCGCCGAAACGGAACTCGCCGTCGTAATCGTCCTCCACCACCACCGCGTCGCGCTCGCGCGCGAACTGCAGCAGCGCCAGCCGCCGCCGCCGCGACAGCACGGTGCCGGTCGGCGACTGGTGCGAGGGCGTCACGCTGACCACCCGCACATCGCCGGGAATGCGTTCGACGAGCACGCCTTCGTCGTCCACCGGCACCGGCACCAGATCCGCGCCCGCGGCGGCGAAGGCGGCGCGCAGCGGCGGGTAGCCCGGCTCCTCCACCGCGACCCTGGTGGCGCCCGGCGTGACCAGCAGCCGCGCGACCAGGTCGAAGGCCTGCTGCGCGCCGGAGGTGACGATCACGTCCTCGGCGCGGCAGGCGACCGCGCGCGCGAACGCGACGTGCCCGGCGATCGCCGCGCGCAGTTCCGGCAGCCCGTCCGACGGCGGATACGAGAACGGCTGCCGCGCGAAGCGGCGCAGCGCCTGCGCGGTCAGCCGCCGCCACAGCGCGTGCGGGAAGCGGCGGTGGTCGGGCACCCCGAGGCGGAAGCTCGGCCCGGTCGCCGGCGGCAGCGCCGCGGCCTGCAGGAACGGCGTGCGCCAGAACGGCGCCAGGCGTTGCGCGTGGTCGCCGCGCGCCGGCGTCGCGCCGGCCCGCGCGCGCACGTCCGCCACCAGCGGCCGCGCCCGGGCGCGCGGCAGCAGGTAGCCCTCGGCGACCAGCAGGTCGTAGGCGGTCGCCGCGGTGTTGCGGGCGACGCCGAGCTGGGCCGCCAGCGCGCGGGTGGACGGCAGCGCGCTGCCCGCGGCGAGGCGGCCGTCGAGGATCGCCGCGCGCAGCTCGCGGTGCAGGCAGGCGGTGCGCCCGCCGGGGCCGGCCAGGTCGGGGGCGAAGGGCAGCGCTGGCTCCATGCAATCTCCTCGAACTGGCCCGAATTGGGGGCCAGATTAGCGCGACGCTGGCCTCCCGCCCCAGCCCCGGAGCCGTCCATGCTCGACGTCTACCTCGCCCAGTCCCCCAACGGCATCAAGCTGCCCCTGCTCCTCGAGGAGCTGGCCGAGCGCGGCGCGCCGCTGCCGCACCGGCTGCTCCCGGTACGGCTGTCGGCCGGCGAGCAGTTCGCGCCCGCGTTCCTGGCGATCTCGCCCAACAACAAGATCCCGGCGATCGTGGACCACGCGCCGGCCGACGGCGGGCCGCCGCTGCCGCTGTTCGAGTCCGCCGCGATCCTGCAGTACCTCGCGGAGAAGACCGGGCAGTTGCTGCCGGCCGCGCCGCGCGCGCGCTGGGAAGCGCTGCAGTGGCTCGCGTGGCAGGTCGCCGGGCTCGGGCCGATGGCGGGGCAGGCCGGCTGGTTCCGCGTGCATTCGCCACGCCGTGACGACTACGCCGCCGAGCGCTATGTGCGCGAGACCCATCGCCTGTACGGCGTGCTCGACCGCCGCCTCGCCGGCCGCGCCTTCATCGCCGGCGACGAGTACTCGATCGCCGACATCGCCTGCTTCCCGTGGATCCTGTCGCACGCGGGGCACGGCCAACGCCTGGCGGACTTCCCGGACCTCGCGCGCTGGTTCGACGCGGTGCGCGCGCGCCCGGCGACGCAGCGCGTGCTCGCCGGCTACGCCGACCCGTACGCGCAGGTGCGCCATCCCGCCGACGCGGAGGTGGCCGCATGAGCACCGCCTGGATCTGCGCCACCTGCGGCATGCAGTACGCGCCGTCCGCCGCGCCGCCCGCGGCCTGCCCGGTCTGCGAGGACGAACGCCAGTACGTCGGCTGGAACGGCCAGCAGTGGACCACGCCCGCCGCCCTGCAGGCGCAATACCGGTTGCGCCTCGGCGACGACGACGGCGTCTTCGGCCTCGCCATCGACGGCGCCTTCGCCATCCCGCAGCGCGCGGCGCACCTGCGCACCGACGCCGGCAACGTTCTGTGGGAATGCCTGAGCCTGGTCACCGACGAGGCGGTCGCCGCGCTGCGGGCGCGCGGTGGCGTGGACCGCATCGTGATCTCGCACCCGCACTTCTACACCGCGATGGTGGACTGGAGCGAGGCGCTCGGCGGCGCCGAAATCCTGCTGCACGAGGCCGATCGCGCGTGGGTGCAGCGCGACAACGGGCGCGTCCGCTTCTGGTCCGGCGAGCGCCTGCGCTTGTCCGGCGATGTCACCCTGCTCAACGTCGGCGGCCACTTCCCCGGCAGCACCGCGCTGCACTGGCGCGGCGGGCCGCGGCCGGGCGGCGCGCTGTTCCCGGGCGACGCGCTGCAGGTGGTGCAGGACCGCCGCCACGTCACCTTCATGTACAGCTACCCGAACTTCATCCCGCTGCCGCCGGCGGAGGTGGCGCGCATGCAGGCGCTGCTCGAAGGGTTCGCTTTCGAGGACGTGTACGGCTACAGCTGGGGCCGCAACATCCTCGGCGGCGCGCGCGCGGCGGTGGACGCCTCGTTCGCGCGCTACCTGCGGCAGGTGGCGGCATGAACGCGCTGGCGCAATCCGTGCCCGGCGTCGCGACGGACGCGCTGCCGTGGATTCCCGCGGCGACCCCCGGCAAGTGGGCGAGGCCGCTGCGCTTTCTCGGCGACCGCGGCTTCGTCGAGCTGCTGCGGATGACGCCCGGCACGGTGATGCCGCTGCACCGCCACACCGGCGAGGTGCACGTCTACCAGCTGGCCGGCCAGCGCCGGCTCGGCAGCGGCGAGCTGCTCGGCCCGGGCGACTACGTGTACGAACCGGCCGGCAACGTGGACTGGTGGGAGGCGGTGGGCGAGGACGACCTGCTCGCGCTGGCGGTGGTGATGGGCACGGTCGAGTTCCTCGCCCCGGGCGGCGAGGTCTGCGGCCGCGCCGACGTGCACACCCAACGCGCCGACTACCTCCGCCACTGCCGCGCCCACGGCCTGCCGCTGCACGAGCTCACCGCGCCCTGAACGGCGGCCTCCGGGCTGGGCGGCGTGGCGCAAACGCGCAGGCCGTCGCCGCCCCGGAGGCCCGAAAACCGCGCGCTACAATGCGGAATTGCCCGTTTCCGTAGTGAGTGCGTCCCATGAGCACCCCCGCCGTCCCCGCCCGCGAAGGCCACGTGCCCGCCGCCCAGCCCGAGACGACGCCGCTGCGCTTCGTCACCGCCGCCAGCCTGTTCGACGGCCACGACGCGGCGATCAACATCATGCGCCGGCTGATCCAGTCGCAGGGCGCGGAGGTCATCCACCTCGGCCACAACCGCTCGGTGGAGGACGTGGTGCGCGCGGCGCTGCAGGAGGACGCCGACGCGATCGCCCTGTCCAGCTACCAGGGCGGCCACGTCGAGTACTTCAAGTACATGGTGGACATGCTCAAGGAGCGCGGCGCGCCGCACATCAAGGTGTTCGGCGGCGGCGGCGGCACCATCACCCCGGAGGAGATCCGCGAGCTGCAGGACTACGGCGTCGAGCGCATCTACCACCCCAACGACGGCATGCACATGGGGCTGGTGGCGATGATCGAGGACGTGGTCCGGCGCGCGCAGCACGCCCGGGAGCCGGGAGCCGGAAACCGGGAGCCGGCGACCGCCACCGTGCCCGCGCTGGACGACGAAATCGCCATCGGCGCCATGCTGAGCGCGATCGAGGACGGCCACTTCACCGAAGCCGAGCTCGCCATGCTGCGCAAGCAGTGGGCCGGCGCCCGTTCCGGTTCCCGGTTCCCGGCTTCCGGCTCCCGCACCGGCGTGCCGCCGGTCATCGGCATCACCGGCACCGGCGGCGCCGGCAAGAGCTCGGTGACCGACGAGCTGCTCAACCGCTTCCTCGCCCACTTCCCGGACATGCACGTCGCGGTGATCTCGGTCGACCCGACCCGCCGCCGCACCGGCGGCGCCCTGCTCGGCGACCGCATCCGCATGAACTCGCTGCGTTCGGACCGGGTGTTCATGCGCTCGATGGCGACCCGCCGCCAGCACGCCGCCACGAATGCCGTGCTGCGCGACTGCATCGCCTTCCTCAAGTCGCTGGGCTACGACCTGGTGATCGTCGAGACCGCCGGCATCGGCCAGTCCGACTCGGAAATCGTGGATCTCGTCGACTTCCCGATGTACGTGATGACCAGCGACTTCGGTGCGCCGAGCCAGCTCGAGAAGATCGACATGCTCGACTACGCCGAGCTGATCGTGCTCAACAAGTTCGACAAGCGCGGCGCCGAGGACGCCCTGCGCGACGTGCGCAAGCAGTGGAAGCGCAACCGCGTCGCCTTCGCCGTCAAGGACGAGGACGTGCCGGTCTACCCGACGATCGCGTCCCAGTTCAACGACCCCGGCATCAGCTGGATGTTCGCCAACCTGTGCCGCCTCCTGCGCGAGAAGCTGCAGCTGCCGGCGGACAAGTGGACGCCCGAGCTCGACACGAGCTTGAAGGAACCGCGCGCCACCGTGCTGATCCCCGGCAGCCGCGTGCGCTACCTCGCCGAGATCGCCGAGCAGGGCCGGGCGATCAACGCCCGCATCGAGACCCAGGCCGAGATCGCCGACCGCGCCCAGAGCTACTGGCAGTCCCTGCAGGACCTCGGCGACCCCGCGCTGCCGAAGGCCCTCGATCTCTACGCGGCGGAATCCCTTCTCCCGCCTGCGGGAAAGGGTGCTGAATCCCTTCTCCCGCTTGCGGGAGAAGGTGCCCGAAGGGCGGATGAGGGCGCGCCGGCGACTCACCCTCACCCCAACCCTCTCCCGCAAGCGGGAGAGGGGGAGCAGCGGGGCGCTTTTGCAGCCGACCGCACCCTCCTCACCCTCCGCCAACGCTACAACGACGCCATCCAGTCCCTCGACTCCGAGGCCCTCAAGCTCCTGCGCGACTGGCCGCAGCGCCTCAAGTCCATCACCGACGAAGTCAACGAGTACCAGGTCCGCGACAAGACCATCCGCGTCGAGAACTACCGCGAGTCGCTCAGCCACCAGCAGATCCCCAAGATCGCCGCGCCCACCTACCGCAGCTGGGGCGAGCTGCTGACCTTCCTGCAGAAGGAAAACCTGCCCGGCGCCTACCCGTACACCGGCGGCGTGTACCCGTACCGCCGCACCGGCGAGGACCCGATCCGCATGTTCGCGGGCGAGGGCACGCCCGAGCGCACCAACCGCCGCTTCCACTACCTCAGCCTCGGCCAGCCGGCCGCGCGCCTCTCCACCGCCTTCGACAGCGTCACCCTGTACGGCGAGGACCCGGCCGAGCGCCCGGACATCTACGGCAAGATCGGCAACTCCGGCGTCAACATCCCCACGCTCGACGACATGAAGAAGCTGTACTCCGGCTTCGACCTGTGCGCGCCCACCACCTCGGTCTCGATGACCATCAACGGCCCCGCGCCGATGATCCTGGCGATGTTCATGAACACCGCCATCGACCAGCAGGTGGAGAAGTACCTGCGCGCCGACCAGCAGCGCTGGGACGCCGCCGCCGCCAAGATCGCCAAACTCTACGAAGGCCGCCAGCGCCCCGAGTACGCCGGCCTGCTGCCCGAGGGCAACGACGGCCTCGGCCTCGGCCTGCTCGGCGTCACCGGCGACCGCCTGGTGGAGCCGGAGGTGTACGAGAAGATCAAGGCCGAGACCCTGAAGACCGTGCGCGGCACCGTGCAGGCCGACATCCTCAAGGAGGACCAGGCGCAGAACACCTGCATCTTCAGCACCGAGTTCGCCCTGCGCATGATGGGCGACATCCAGCAGTACTTCGTGGACCGCAACGTCCGCAACTTCTACTCGGTGTCCATCTCCGGCTACCACATCGCCGAGGCCGGCGCGAACCCGATCAGCCAGCTCGCCTTCACCCTGAGCAACGGCTTCACCATCGTCGAGTACTACCTCGCACGCGGGATGAAGATCGACGACTTCGCGCCCAACCTGTCGTTCTTCTTCTCCAACGGCATGGACCCGGAGTACACCGTCATCGGCCGCGTCGCCCGCCGCATCTGGGCCCGCGCCATGCGCGAGCGCTACGGGGCCTCCAGCCGCAGCCAGATGATGAAGTACCACATCCAGACCAGCGGCCGCTCCCTGCACGCGCAGGAGATCCAGTTCAACGACATCCGCACCACGCTGCAGGCCCTGTACGCCCTGTTCGACAACTGCAACTCGCTGCACACCAACGCCTACGACGAGGCCATCACCACGCCCACCGAAGAGAGCGTGCGCCGCGCCGTCGCCATCCAGATGATCATCAACAAGGAGCTGGGGCTGAACTTCTGCGAGAACCCCTGGCAGGGCAGCTTCATCGTGGACAAGCTGACCGACATCGTCGAGGAGGCCGTCTACAAGGAGTTCGAGGCGATCAGCGAGCGCGGCGGCGTGCTCGGCGCGATGGACACCATGTACCAGCGCGGCAAGATCCAGGAAGAGAGCCTCTACTACGAGCACAAGAAGCACGACGGCTCGCTGCCGCTGGTGGGCGTCAACACCTTCCTCGGCAAGGACGGCCACAGCGACGTGGCCACCGAAATCGAGTTGATCCGTTCTACCCCGGAGGAGAAGGCGCAGCAGATCGCCAACGTGCAGGCCTACCAGCAGGCCCACAACGGCGAGGCCGGGGAGGGCCTCAAGCCGCTACAGGCCGCCGCGCGCGAGCGCCGCAACGTGTTCGCCAGCCTGATGGAGGCGGTGAAGACGCACAGCCTGGGGCAGATCAGCCATGCGTTGTATGAGGTGGGTGGGGAGTATCGGCGGAATATGTGATTAGGGCCTGACCTTCCCACATTGAACCTAATAGCGAGATGGCGAAGCTAAAGCGCGTGCGTGACCAGTGGATCAAGGGGGGATGGCTGTGGCGCGACTCTTAGACCCTAAGCAAATTCCGGAAAATTTGTGGGATCGCTCAACAGAAGTTCTACATATTCCAGAACAAATTGCTGCTGTATATCTGGGGATCGTTGATGCAAGAGGGATCAGAGGGCTGCTAGCGGGCTTTGATGGTGGCCCCATAGGTGGCCTGTCCAGGGAGGAGACTGAGTCCCACTTTGTCAATCGATTGGACGGTTCTCTGGCGAGAGTCCAATTGGCTTTATTAGACCCACGCCACGAGCTGGAAAACACATCAGACACCTTGCTCTTGCCATTATCGGGAGGCTCGACGTGTGTTGCAGATGCTCCTTGTGGCGCAGGCGCAGGTGTTCTGGGTTTACTCTCAGTAGTCGCAGATCTGAGGCGCTCTGACGTCCTTCCGCGAATTCCGCTCGATGTAAAGCTTGTCGCAGCGGACATCTCCTCCCACGCGCGTGAATTGGGGGTCGAGATGCTGGAGGCTTTACGCCCGTTTCTTGAAGAGCAAGCAATCAATGTGTCAGTCGAGTGGATCGAATGGGATGCCACGAATGTTGCAAGCAACACCCATTTTGTCCGCAGAACGATTGTTGCCTCGGATTCTTGCGCACGGAAGCTTCTTCTTATTGCCAATTTTTCAGGTTTCCTTTCGCTCCCAGGGAAGCGAAAGGAAGCGCATCCACAGCTCGGGGAACTTTTTAGATACTTCGCGACCGATGATGCCGCGGCGCTTTGGCTCGAGCCTGACCACAATTCGGCGACGGCGAGAGGCGGGGTACTGGATGCATTCCTTAAGTTTGCTCGCGAAAAAATTGCCCGGTTTGCGAGGATTTCCGAAAAGCTTGGCGGTGAGAAATTCGGATACCTTGCGCGCGCCCGCTTCAGAACCCTTCTCCGTGGCGGAAACGCTAGAGTTGGCGCGTGTGTCGTGCCAATTGACTTGGGTGCCCAGAAGTGAGGGCGCGACGTCCGGGGGTCATTTCTAGCCGTGCAGTAAATCAGTACAGAAAGCGCGATGTAATTGGATACTTGGGTGCAAGATATCTTTTAAATAGTGTCTCCGCGCAATCTGACGAGTGGGCAGCAAAGGTTGCCGTTGATCTCGTTGCTCGTCGGTCGGCTCCTGCCTACTTTTGGTCTCACCACTTTAAGGGTGAGACGCCTTCAGGGGATTTCATATCGCGGGAGATCTCTATTCCTGGGCCGGTGGAGGTTTTGGCAGAAACCGCGCTGCTCATGGAGTGCTCACGGCATGGTATTTTTCGTAACCCACAATCTGTCTTTACCTATGAACTAGCGCAGCCATGGGATAGGTCTGGGTCCTTCGTGAATTACGCCGTCGGACTTCGCAATCGCCATCGTGCGATCGCGGAGGCATGTCGGTCGGCTGATAGGTCCGCGATTGTTCGTTACGTCGATATCAAAAAGTTCTATCCCTCCATTCGCGCTTCCGATGCCTCGGATGCTTGGTCCAAATTTTCTAAGCCCCTTTCTTCCTGTTTTCAAAACCTGGGTAATAGGCTGCTAGCGGATCATGCTGCCGCGGCCGGAAATGCCAGCCGAGGGCTCTTGACAGGCCCAATGTTTAGTAACGTGATCGCCAATTTGGTGATGCGGGATATAGACGATTGGGCCGGGACGTTGTCAGGAGTGAAGTATTTTAGATATGTTGACGACATTACATTCGTCGGCCGAGAGACATTGGTATTGGAGGCCGAACGCGCCTTGATGGGCAGGTTGGCCGCGCTTGAGTTGAAACTGCACGGCGAAGACTCCGGCAAAATCTTGACTGTGCCTGCTCAGGATTGGATGGCTGGCGCTAACGACTTCGAAGACGACGCGGATGATTTGTCATGGAAGCGTTTAATTGGAGATCTAAAGCTATTCCTATTGGTGCAGCCAAACCGCTCCAATGAACTAAAGGCCGCTTTCTTAGATGAGGGAATGCGGATCCCAGTGCCGGACTATGAGATAGCCGCCACCGAAGCTCCTTTTGTGGAGACTGTTGCGTCTCTCGCTAAGAGGGCGTGGTACCGAGTTCGCGCGAGGGGTGTTGACGTTCATTCACTTGTGTCTTCGGCAAAAGCTCTAACGGCGAAGTTCAGCGCAGAGCTACCGCCGCTGCTCGATTTAGTTCGATCGGGGAGCGGGTTTCACCAGAAGCGGCAAATTCCGAAGGCACGATTCCGAGCCGGTCGGCTTGTGTACCTTGCGGACCGCCTTACGTTGGGCGTGTTTGGTGGGGAAGCCAGCAAGTCTCCAGATCTCCGACTCCACGCGGAGGTGATGTTGGCTACATCGACTGCGGATGTATCCAGAGTACTTTCAATGGGCGCTAACGCAGTTCAGTCGGCCGCGCAACCAATTAGTGCCGAACGTACTACTGTGCATTGGAAGCTAGACAGTATCGGCGAGAAGGAAATGCAAGGGATAGCCATTCTTGGTTTCAACGGCTTGCGCGGTGAGCCCGGTGAGTTGGGGGAGAGTTCTTCGCAGAGTGGTCCTCTTCTCAAGCTCTCTCGTGGCTCAATTGAGGTTGAAATGATGAATTCTCTCGACCCATTTATTCGTGAGTTTTCCAGCCTAGTCGGGCGGGGTGACAAGAACCACTCTGAACTTTTGAGTAAAGCGTTTGACGAAGCTGATGATGTAATTTTGGACGCTGTGGAGCGATTGGACGAATCTTCGCCAATCGGAGGGTGAGTGTTGTCAGGGTGAGCCGCAGTTAGCCTGCCATGCGGCCAGCGTGGCTGGCGGCAACCTGGCGCCACCGATAGCGGCAATGCGCGCTCCCGGCAGTGGGGTTTCTGTGGGCCCGGATGTAAGTGAATCCGGGCCCATTTCGTGCGGCTGCCGCAGCACACCCCCTCAAATAGACGCTTCGCTTCTTCCTCCAATTGCGCTGGCGTTGCCATTGGCCGAAGGCGCTGCGCGAACCTCCCAAATCCATGCGGGAGCGCCATGTCCAACGAAGCCTAGAACGGAATGTCGTCGTCAGTAAAACTGCTGGTAGGCCGCGCCGATGGCCGCGGCTTCTTCAGTACGAACTGGCTCCTGTTGGCGAGTATCCAGTTCCAGCCATCCGTTGTGAACTTGTAGGCGGCATAGGACCAACCGTCCTCATTTTCTAGTTTTACCTGAGAGATGAAGCCGCGGTCCGCTAGAGCCTTTAGGGCGATTGTTGTTGCCAAATTCGTGAAGCCTGATCGTTCCATGTCTTGCCGAATGTTCTGGTCAGACGCAGCATCCGTAAGCGAATAGATGTTCTCCCCAAGCGCGGCGAGCGCAACAACCTCATGCTGTTCTAGGCCCTGAATCTTTTGCAACTTGGAGGCTTGGGCCGCTGCGGAAAGAGTCTGTTCTTTCTCTAGCAGAGCAGTCAGGCGTGTAGTGATCTTTCCGGCCAACTCCTCGAAATCCCGAGGCGAAGTGGTCTTGTAGCTAATGATATTCCTGTGCTGAACATCGAAAGGGAACTTTGTTTGGCGGTGATCTGAGCAAATCAGGACAACGTCCTTTTCTGCTGCTATCGCAAAGCCGAGTTCAAACCAGATATTCGGATTGTCCAGTGAGATATCTGCGAGGCAAATTCTAGAGTTCCGAATTTGGGTTTCAATTTCTTGGATGGGGATGCTAGCCTTGGGGTCGCGATCAACGCGGTAAGGCTCAAGGCCTGCCTTCTTCACTGCAGGGGCAAGCACGTCGTCGAAGCGGGCATCAAATGCGCCTCCATCGAATGGCTGTATTACGAAGCAGCGCTCCATGAATCCCCCTCTAGACTAACCGCCCACTGCGGCATCAATCGCAGTATTGTGCCTTGCTAGGCCCGACTCAAGCTGCCCCTACCACCGTGGCCGCACCAAAAAAGAAGCCGTAAAAACGCGGTCAGGTTCACTTATTCCGTAGCGATGACTTGACCGAAAACCGGGTCAGGTTCACTTATTTCGTTGGCCATGACTTGACCGGCCGATGCGCCGGCCTCACCCCGGCGAACCGTTGGGTCTTGGCTTCGACCATCGCGCGGAAGTCGTCGCGGCCATAGGCGCGTTGCTGTTGCAGGTAGCGGCGGATTGCGGCCAGATACTCGTCGTTGATCGCTTCGGCAAGCAGGGCGCGGTAGCCCTCGGTGCCGAGCGCGTGTTGGACGGGGTGCGGAGTGAGCAGGGCGTCATCGCGCAGGCCGCACAGGCCGGCGCAGCTGGACCAGGCGAACGCGGTGGGGTCGTCGGTCATGCGGGCGCGGACCGGGTTGAGGTCGATGTAGCGGGCGCAGCGCAGCAGGTCGTCGGTGGTGTCGACCGGGCATGCCTTGTAGCGGCCTTCCCACAGTGTGCCGGTGCGGCCGTGGCGGGCGTTCAACTGGCCCACGTCCTGGCGGCCCAGGCGCTGCATCAGCTGGCCGATGGCGCCGGCCCGCGGCGGCGTGACCAGCAGGTGCACGTGGTTGTCCATCAACACGTAGGCGTGTAGCCGGCAGTCGCTGGCCAGCAGGGCTTCGCGCAGAAGCTGGCGGTAGCGGGCGCGGTCCTCGTCGTCCAGGAAGCAGGGCAGGCGGTTGTTGCCGCGCTGCACGACGTGCTGCGGGATGTCGGACAGGTCGAGTCGCGGTTGGCGGGCCATGGCGCCAGCATCGACGGCGCCTTGCCCCCATCGAAATCGGCGAGGCTGGCGCGGGGGCGGTCGGGGTTCGGGTCGTACGCGCGTCGGAAGTGAACCTGACCCCGTTCCCCCCCACGCGCAGGACACCCGCGCCGCCTGCGACACCGGCGGCGCCACCACGTGCGCGCCGGTGCCCGCCGCGGCCGCCTGCTGCGGGGTGTCCGCGTCTTCTTGACGCGGCGCGAGGCGGTACGCGCGCCTTGAGAGGGCACCTCTGCGCCTGACACCCACACGCCTGCGGCGGGGTTGGATCGCGCTAGTCTGGTGGCCACGCGCAGCCCCGAGGAATCCGCGATGCCCGTCCCGCTCCGTTGTCGCTGCGGCCAGGTCCAGGGCCAGGTGGGCACCGATCGCACCTACGTGCGCGCCACCTGCTACTGCAAAGACTGCCGCGCCTACGCCCAGTGGCTGGGGACGCCCGGCCTGCTGGACGCGGCCGGCGGCGTCGACGTGGTGGCCATGGCGCCCTCGCAGCTCCGCTTCACCGCCGGCCAGGACCAGGTCGCCTGCCTGTCCCTGAGCCCGCGCGGCATCTATCGCTGGTGCGCCGCCTGCTGCCGCACGCCGCTGGGCAATACGCCGCGCGATCCAGGCGTGCACTACGTCGGCGTGTCCACTGCCTGCCTGGATCCGGAGCAGGCGAATGCCGCGTTCGGCCCGGCCCACCGTTGCGTGATCAACACCGAGTCGGCCACCGGTCCCGTCCGCAAGACGCCCCTGTCCTTCGTGGTCGGCGGTCTTCGCATCCTGGCGGGCATCCTGCGCGCAAAAATGAGCGGCCTTCGCGCGTCGCCGTTCTTCGACGCGGCCACGGGCCAGCCGATCCGGGCGCCGGAGATCCTCGGTCGCTGACCTCTTAACACTCCATTGACGTTGCCAACTTAAGCTGAAGGCGGAACAGGGGCGCTCACGGCAACACCGCTATATTCGACCACCCCAGCGAAGGAGAAATGGAGATGTCCCTGACCAAGCGACACATGACGACGGC
This sequence comes from Lysobacteraceae bacterium, assembly GCA_035539135.1. Classification (GTDB taxonomy): domain Bacteria; phylum Pseudomonadota; class Gammaproteobacteria; order Xanthomonadales; family Xanthomonadaceae; genus JABFWF01. The sequence continues at coordinate 683,107 of DATLJD010000014.1, read as the reverse complement.
GCGCCTGCTCGGCGTGGCGCTGCTCGCCACCAGCCTGGGCGCCTGCGCCACCTACGACGACGACTTCGCGCGGGTCAATTCGCGCCTCGACCAGCTCGACACCCAGGTGCAGAGCGCGGCGCAGAGCGCCGAGTCCGCCAACCAGTCCGCGCAGCGGGCCAACCAGCGACTGGACCAGATCGAGGGTCGCGTCCAGCAGCTCGAGACCGCGCCGCGCCGCGTGCCGCGCGGCTGATCGCACGGCCTGATGGGGACCCGGTGGCCCATCGGCCACCGGTCTCCTGTGTTTGCAGTCTTGTCTTGAGGAACCGTCCTATCCGTACGTCCACCTTTCGTGCCCGCCGGGCCGTTTCCGGTGCGCTGGCGCTTGCGCTGGCGTGCTCCACCATCGGCGTGGCCCACGCCGGAGAACCCGAGGCCGACGCGCCTCCCGCTTCCGCGATCGACCAGCTTCCGCCGGGCCAGCCGGTGTCCGGCACCGTGATCCAGCTCGCGGGCTGGGTGGTCGCCAACAAGGACAGCGAGGGCTATCCCTTCGCGATCATCGACAAGGTCGCCGCCCAGGTGCTGGTGTTCGGCGGCGACGGCCGCCTGCGTGGCGCGGCGCCGGCGCTGTTCGGCTCGGGCATCGGCGACCACACGGCGCCCGGCGTCGCCGGCCTCGCGCTGCGCGAGATTCCGGGGAGCGATCGCACCACGCCGGCCGGTCGTTTCGTGGGCGGCTTCGGCCCGTCCATCGACGCGGGCCGCGTGCTGTGGGTGGACTACGAGTCCGCCGTCTCCATCCACCCGACCGCGACCGGCGTCAAGGCCGAGCGCCGCCCGCAGCGCCTCGCATCGCCGTCGCCGGACGACAACCGCATCACCCATGGCTGCATCAACGTCTCGCCCGCGTTCTATGCGCAGGTGATCGCGCCGACGTTCGAGAAGGGCGGCGTGTTCTACATCCTGCCGGAGAAGCAGTCGCTCGCCGAGACCTTCCCGGACTTCGCCCGATCGCAGCAGCGCAACGCGTCGGTCGAGGACGCGGACGACACGGTGCGCCAGTAAACCGGCGCGCCGGCGCGCGTCCGGTCGCGACAGTGACCTCCCTCCGGGTTGATCCAGCGGCGCACAGGTTGCCCGTTCGCTCCCTTGCGAGTCGACGGTCCAACCCGTCGCGAGGCTTTGCACATGCCGGGTCCTGTGGTCCACGCCATCGCCACAGGCGGCCGGCTATGACGCCTGCAAGCCAAACGCCGGAGCGTCCCATGCTGAGCACGTGGAAGGATCAGCCCGAAGCGGGTCCCGCTTTCCCGTCCCTGGCCGGGACGCTTTCCGCCGATGTCGTCGTGATCGGGGGCGGCATCACCGGGCTTTGCACCGCGCTCGCCCTCCACCAGTCGGGCAAGCGGGTCGTCGTGCTGGAGGCGGAGACCTGCGGCGCCGGCAACACCGGCAACTCCACGGGGAACCTGTACGGCACGGTGTCGGGCGGCCTCGCGCCGCTTCGGCGCAAATGGGACGACGCCGTGGTGCGCCAGGTCGTCGCCTGGCGGATGGAGGGCGTCGCACGCATCGAACGCACGGTCGCGGAGTTCGGGATCGATTGCGGATTCGCCAGACGGTCGCTGGTGCGGGCCGTCGGCGGCGACGACCAGGACGCGATCGCCGGGCTGGAGGAGGAATTCGAGGCTTGCCGCCTCGGCGGGCTGTCGCCCGCCTGGTTGCCGGCCGATGCGGCGCCGGTGCGGATCGCCCGCGGTTTCGCCATCGACGACCAGGCGCAGTGCAACCCCTACCTGTTCGCGCGCGGCCTGGCCCGCGCGCTCGCCGGGCGCGGCGTGCGGATCTTCGAGGGTTCGCGGGTGGAGGAACTCGACGCCAACCCGGGGCAGGTCCGCACGCGGGCCGGGGCGGTGCAGGCGCCGTACATCGTCTCGGCCACGCACACCCCGGCGGGGTTCAACCTCGTGCAGGCCGAGATGGAGGTCTACCGCGAATACGGCATCACCGCCGAGATCGCGGGCGAGGCGCCGGACGCGATCCTGTGGCTGGTGGACGAGGGCCGCTCCCTGCGCCGCGACGCGGCCGGGCGGCTCGTGGTGGTCGGCGAGAAGCACAAGACCGGCGAGCCGGAAGCGGGTGTCGACTACGTGCAGCGCCTGGTCGATTGGACCACGCGCCGTTTTCCGGGGGCGCGGCATTGGCACAGCTGGTCGGCGCAGCAGTTCAAGTCGGCCGACGGGTTGCCGTACATCGGGCGCAGCGCGCACGACAATGTCTTCGTCGCGACCGGATTCGCGGCGGACGGCCTCACCTGGGGCGCGGTCGCGGCGCCGCTGATCGCTGCGCTGATCGCCGGGGAGGAAAGCGATGCCGCCGCGCGATTGACGCCGCGCCGGTTCACGCCGGTGAAGTCTTCCCGGGTGTGGGCGAGCGAGAACGCAACCGTCGTCAAACACCTGGTCGGCGACCGCCTCTCGCCCGCGGATCTCGACCAGCTGGCCCACGTGCCGCCGGGCGAAGGCAGGATCGTGGCGCTCGATGGCCGCAAGCTCGCGGCCTATCGCGATCCTGATGGCGGACTGTCGGTCGTCTCCCCAGTGTGCACGCACCTCGGTTGCCACGTGAGCTGGAACGCGGCGGAAACGACCTGGGACTGCCCCTGCCACGGGAGCCGCTTCCGCGTCGACGGCAGCGTCCTCGAGGGCCCCGCATTGCGGCCCCTCGAGGACCGGATGCCGACCGGGGAATGACGCGTCCTGGCCGGTCGCGCCGGGCGCGCCGCCGCCCCCGGTTTGCTTCCGCGCGCCCAGGCGGTAGCCTGACGCCGCGGGGGGCAGGTTTAGCGGGATCGCGGGCTTGGCGCGCTGGAAGACCGCGCGCCGCTTGCGGGCTCCATGACAGCAGGACACGCCATGAGAACCACCGTCGTCGGACTCGTGACGCCGCATCTGATGCGCGTCGTCGACCTCGCCAACCAGGCCGAGCAGGGCATCAACGTGGACTGGCACGTGCGCGATGCCGTCGCCAGGACGATGGACGAGCTGCGCCACCAGTACAACGCGTCGACCCTGGCCGAGTCCTATATCGAAGGGCTGGAGGCCGTCGCGGGCGAGGCGCCGAGGACCCGCGAGGCCTACGTCGGCATCCTGCGGGCCGCGGCCGCCGCCGCGCGCAAGCTCAGGCCTGATTGAAGGCAGCGGGCGCGCGCCTCGGAACGGGCGTGTCCCGGTCGCAATGCATGGCGTGCCCCGCGCGGATCGGGGGCTGCGTCTTCTCGCGCCCTCAACCGCGCCCGCGCGAGGATCGCCTTCCGGCTCCTGCAGGCTGTTGCATGCCCGTCCGCGTCCGTACTTCCGGTTGCCTGCTGAGCATCGTCCTCTCGGTGGTGCTCACGGTCGGCGTCAACCTGCTGCTGCGCGCCTGCTCGGGATGAGTGGGCCTGGCGAAAAGGCCAAGCCTGTTGCGGCGGGCAAGCTCGCGGCCAAGCTGGATCCCACCCAGCCGACCGCCTCGCCTGCCGACAGCGGCCGATCGCTGCGGCGGCCGGCGATCGAGGCGCTGGTGCGCCGCGCGCGCGGCAGCCTGCCCGCGGCGTTGCTGCGCCGCTTCCTCGACGTGGACCTGATGGCGCAGTCGGCGGCGCTGGCGCTGTATGCCGTGCTGTCGCTGGCGCCGCTGCTGCTGATCCTGGTGTGGCTGACCAGCGCGATCGTGCCGAGCGCGCAGGAGGCGCTGATGCGGCAGATCGCGGACCTGGCGGGCGCCGAGGCGGGGCAGGTGGCGCGCACGATCCTCACCAACGCGCGCGAGCGCCCGGATACCGGCTCGATCGCGGGATGGTGGAGCCTGGTGCTGCTGTTCGTCGGCGCGACCACGGTGTTCGCGCAGCTGCAGGACGTGCTCAACAAGATCTTCCGCACGGATGCGACGCGCCTGCCGGGAATGATGGCGTGGTTGCGCAAGCGGGTGTTCTCGCTCGGGCTGGTGTTCGCGCTCGGCTTCCTGCTGCTGGTGTCCATGACCGTGAGCACGTTGCTGCAGCTGGCGTTCGCGCGGGTGGCGTGGATGCTGCCGGTGATCGCAACGGGGGCGACGTGGCTGGTCTACGCGGTCGCCTTCGCGTTGATGTACCACTACCTACCGGATCGCTCGGTCGGCTGGCGGCGCGCGCTCGGGGGCGGCGCGGCGACGGCGGTGCTGTTCCTGCTGGGGCGCGCGGCGCTCGCCTGGTACCTGGAGCACGCCGACCCGGGCTCGGCCTACGGCGCGATGGGCGCGATGGTGCTGGCCCTGGTGTGGATCTACTACGCGGCGCTGATCGTCTTCGTCGGCGCGCTGCTCACGGCGGTGGTGGACGAGCGCGCCAAGGCGCGCGCGGCGGCGAAGCGGGGCGACACCGCCGCCGCGGACGCTGCCTGACGTCGCGGTGGCGGCACGCGACAGGCGCGCTCGATTCCCTCGCGCCTTGATCCGGGCCGGCACCACGGTGCGCTAGTCTCCACCGCTCGATGCGCGGCACCTTCTCCTCGCTCCGGATCTACAACTACCGCGTGTGGGCGGTGGGCGCGCTGGTGTCCAACGTGGGCACCTGGATGCAGCGCATCGGCCAGGACTGGCTGGTGCTGACCGTGCTCACCGACCACAACGCGACCGCGGTGGGCACGGTGATGGCGCTGCAGTTCGGGCCGCCGTTGTTGCTGCTGCCGCTGACCGGCTTCGCCGCCGACCACTTCGACCGGCGCAAGCTGCTGCTGTGGACGCAGGGCGCGGCCGGGCTGCTGGCGCTGGGGCTGGGCGTGGTCACCCTCGCCGGCGTCGTGCAGCTATGGCAGGTGTACGGCTTCGCCTTCCTGCTCGGCTGCGTCACCGCCTTCGATGCGCCGGCGCGGCAGGCGTTCGTGTCGGACCTGGTCGGCGACGACCAGCTGGCCAACGCGGTGGCGCTCAACTCCACGTCCTTCAACGCGGCGCGCATGGTCGGGCCGGCGGTGGCCGGCGTGCTGATCGCGGCGATCGGCGAGGGCTGGCTGTTCATCGTCAACGCGGCGTCGTACGCGGCGGTGCTGGGGTCGCTGTGGTGCCTGCGCGTGCGCGAACTGCACCACCACCCGCGCCCCGAACGCGCGCGCGGCGACCTGCTGGCCGGCTTCCGCTACGTCTGGGGGCGGCCGGACCTGGTGGCGGTGCTGGTGATGCTGGCGCTGATCGGCACCTTCGGCTTCAACTTCGCGATCTTCATCTCGACCATGTCGGTCACCGTATTCCACGGCGACGCGCGCCAGTACGGCATGCTCACCTCGGCGATGGCGATCGGCACGATGAGCGGGGCGCTGCTGTCCGCGCGCCGGCCATTGCCGGGGATGGTGCTGATGGGCGCGTCGGCGGCGGCGTTCGGCGCGACCCTGGCGCTGGCGGCGGTAATGCCGGGGCCGTGGTCGTTCGCGGTGCTGCTGTTCCTGTGCGGCCTGGCCGCGCTGACCTTCATGACCGGCAGCAACTCGATGATGCAGCTCACCACCGAGCGTGGCATGCGCGGCCGCGTGCTGGCGCTGCGGATCGCGGTGGTGATGGGCGGCACGCCGCTCGGCGCGCCGCTGACCGGCTGGGTGGTGGACCGCTTCGGCGCGCGCTGGGCGCTGGGCCTGGGCGCGCTGTCCGGGCTCGCCGCGGCCGGCGTCGCGCTGGCCTACCTCGTGCGCCACCGCGACCTGCGCGTGCGCCGCAAGGCGGGACGCTGGCAGGTGGTGCTGCGCCCGCGCGTCGTGGCGCCGTCCGCGGTGCGCGTGGCGGAAGGCGAGCGGGTGACTTAGTGCAGGTGTTTTCCGGGAGCCGCGAAAGCGCTAGCCTCTCGCCGGGGACGGGCAAGTCGGATTGCCCGCGACGGCCGCCCCGAGCGGGCCAGCCGACATGGATGGAGCGAGAAACCCGATGCCGACCTGGAAAGGATTCGCCTTGCTGGCCCTGGCCGTGTGTGGCTCCGGTTGCAGTCGGACGCCCGACGCTTCCGCCGGTAGCGCTGTTCCCCAAGCCAACGCCATTCCGGTGGCGGATGAGAATGCTGCCGGTCGGCGACAACCCGTCGAGCGCGTTTCCCCATCTGCCGCGCCCGGCCGTCCATCCCGGCCGTGGGCGGCGGCCGCCGAGGGTGGCGATTTCCACTTCGATCGGGTCGCCGTGGAGCCCATCGAACAGGACTGGTTACCCGTCCACGTGGTGGTCGGGGACGTGACCGGAGACCGCAGGCCCGACGTCGTCATGAGCATGGGCGACAACGGAAGCGTCGGTTACACGGGGGAGGTGCAACTGCGCATCTACGTGCAGCAGCCGGACGGATCGCTGGCCTCACCCGAAAAGATCCGGATCCAAGGCGCGATGGACCCGCCGCACAGTCTCGCGCTCGCCCAACTGGATGCGGATGGCACAGCCGAAATCGTCGTACACGACCAGACGGGGTTGACCGTCGTCTCCAGATCCGGCGAGGGCTTCACCATGGCGTGGACGCCAGGTCGGGTGCGCAGTGGTCCCATCGCTGCCGTTGATGCCAACGGCGATCGACGCCAGGACATCTTCGTCCAGGGGATCGAGATGCGCGACGGCGCAGACATCTTCCTGGGCAGCGGACGCGGAGGGATCGGCAGCGTTTCCCACCTGGATACGCCGTTCATCTCACCCTATGGGACGGGAGAAGCAAGCGACTTTACCGGCGACGGATTGCCCGACGTGGTCATTTTTTCCGGCTACTTGGTTCGCGTTTTCCCGTACGAATGGAACTTCGGGCTGCGGGAGCCGATCGAGGTCGACGTGCGGACCGTCCAGGAAACATTCCCCGCCGGCGGAACGGTGGCCGACATGGATGACGACGGTCGTCCGGATTTGGTCCTTTCCGATCGAGGGGACAACGGGATTCCATTGCCCAAAGGCATCCACGTCCATTATCGGGGACCAGATGACGGCTTCAGTCACTCCACCTTCCTCGAGACCAACGACAGCATCTACATGGACCCGAGTGTCGTGCGAGTCGCCGACGTGGATCGCAATGGATATCCGGATATCGTCACCATGTTCGACCACTTGGGGTTGATGGGCTACATCCTGCAGGGACCGTCGGGATTCGATCCGGCCGTTTACCAATCCACCGACGACATTCAGGGGACGGGCTGGTACCGGGACGATTCGTTCGCCATCGCGGACGTCAATTCGGATTGGTGTCCCGACGTCGTGCTCGCGGAGCCGAGTTCGTCGCTTGTCATCTTCTACGGACGCAACTGCCGGGTACCCGTGCCGCGGACGGGGGGACCCCTTCCGCCCGTTCGACGCTAGACGCTGTCCGGACCCGAGCGACCGGCAAAAGCGCCGCGGCGGTCGCAGGTGATGGACGCGAGCGCTTCCGTGTCCTCCGATTGTCGCGCTTCGCGTTGCTTCGGGCGGCCGTCGGCGGAGAACCGTTCGGCGGCCATCGACGCTTGCGCTTACTCAACAGGGGACAGGGGAATGACGAACAGGCAGGGCATGCGGATGGTGCTGGTCGTGGCGATGGCCGGCTTCGCGCCGCTGGTGGCGGCGCAGGACGCGCCGCACGGGGCGCTGGCGGTGGACGAGGCGCAGGGTTACCACTTCGGGTTCGCCTACGACCATGCGGACCGGGTCGCCGCGGAGCGGCGCGCGCTGGACGAGTGCGCGGGGCATGGCGGCCAGGCCTGCCGCGTGGTGCTGTCGTGGGCGGGGACCGGCTGCGGCGCGTACCGCTCGGTGACGCGCGAGGGCTTCGCCTACGGCTGGGGCATCGCCGGCACGCGCGGGGAAGCGGAGGCGATCGCCGACCGCGAGCTGGCCGAACGCAGCAACGGCCGCCTGGCCGACAACCGCGCGTGGGCGTGCAATGCCGGCACCGCGCCGCTCGCGATCCTGGCCCAGGAGGCGCCGCCCGCCGCCACCGGGCCCGTGACCCTGCTCGACAAGGACGGCGATCCCTTCGAGTACACCGGTCCGCTGCGCAACGGCCAGGCGCACGGCCGGGGCACCGCGGTCTATCCGACGGGCGACCGCTACGAGGGCGACTTCGTGGACGGGAAGATGGAGGGGCGCGGCGTCTACACCTGGCCGAGCGGCGCGCGCTACGAGGGCGACTGGCTGGCCGGCGAGATGCACGGGCAGGGCACCTACCGTTTCCGCACCGGCAGGGTCTACGTCGGCGAGTTGCGCGGCAGCAAGATGCACGGCTACGGCCGCGAGTACGATACCGACGGCTCTCTGCTCTACGAAGGGCAGTGGCGCAACAGCCAGCGCGCGGATTGATGATCGCCGGGGACGCGGCCTTCGCGCCCGTCCCCTTCCGCTTCACCGTGCTGGAACGTCGCCGGCGGCAGCATCGAGACTCATGCTTTCTGGAGTCCCGCCATGGCCAAGCGCATCGCCATCCTCGCCACCGACGGCTTCGAGCAGTCCGAGCTGATGGAGCCGCGGCGCCTGCTCAAGGACGCCGGCTTCCAGGTGGACGTGGTGTCGCCCAAGGACGGCGAGATCCGCGGCTGGAAGCACACCGAGTGGGGCGACAGCGTGCCGGTGGACGTGCCGCTGGCGAGCGCCTCGCCCGAGGACTACGACGCGCTGGTGCTGCCCGGCGGGCAGATGAATCCCGACGCGCTGCGGATGCAGCCTGAGGCCGTGGACTTCGTGCGCGCGTTCGCCGGCACCGACAAGCCGCTCGCCGCGATCTGCCACGGCCCGTGGCTGCTGGTGGAGGCGGGCGCGGCGGAGGGGAAGCAGGTCACCTCCTGGCCGTCGCTGCAGACCGACCTGCGTAACGCGGGCGCGCAGTGGCAGGACGCGCCGGTGGTCACCGACGGCAACCTGATCACCAGCCGCAAGCCGGACGACATCCCGCAGTTCACGCAGGCGGTGGTGCGCGCGCTGCAGTAGCGCCTCCGGGCCTGGCGCGCGGCCGCGACGCACGCAAAAACAAGGCGCCGGCCTGCCTTCGCACGCCGGCGCCCGGTGCGTCGCGCGGCCGCTCAGTCGAGCGCGTCGCGGATGTCGTCCTGCAGCTCGCCGACCTTGCGCTCGGCCTTGCCCGCGTTCTTCTCGAGCTTGCCCTCCGCTTCCTGCGAGTGGTTGTCGGTCATCTTGCCGACGCCTTCCTTCACCGCGCCCTTCACCTGGTGGCCGGCGCCATCGAGTCGCTTGTCGTCCATCGTTGTCCTCCATCGGGCGGAACTGCCCTGTGCCGCCAGCTTCGGCAAGGGCGCGTCCGCATGCCGTGAGAGACCGCCATGCGCGCGGAATCGCGTTCAGTGGAGAGTCGGCCGCGCCTTGCCCCGCCGCTAACCCGCGCGGTGGCAAGGTCGGCGCCGGCGCCACGCCACGGGCGCGCATGCCGCCATCAGAGGAGGACGTTCCTTGAAGATCGTGACCAGCCTGAGCTTCCGCGGCGAGTGCCGCGAAGCGTTCGAGTTCTACGCCAGGGTGCTCGGTGGGCGCATCACCGCCGCCCATCCCTACAGCGAGGCGCCGCCGGAAATGGGCGCCAGCGATCCGAAGTACAAGGACTGGCTGATGCACTGCTGGCTCGAGGTCGGCGACCAGGCGCTGATGGGCGCGGACATGGACGAGGCGTGGGCGCCGAACATCGGCAAGCCGAAGAACGGCTTCGACGTGACCCTGCACACCGACGACGCGGACCAGGCGCGGCGCTGGTTCGACGCGCTGAAGGAAGGCGGCAAGGTGGTGATGGAGTTCGCGCCGACCTTCTGGTCGCCGGGCTACGGCGCGCTGGTGGACCGCTTCGGCGTGCCGTGGATGGTGAACACCCAGCCTGCCGGCTGACGCAGCGGAACTGCCCGCGGTTTTCGCCGCGGGCGCTGGCCGGCAAACCGCGCGGTTCGCGTTCTTCCTGCGCGGTGACCGGGCGCGTCCGCCCGGGCCGTACCCAGGGGAGTTCCGACGACATGACCCGTATTGCGACCCGCCTGCTGGCCGGGCTGGCCCTTCTCGCCGCGCTGCCGGCGATGGCGTCCGACGACTGCAAGCCGCATTCGCTGTTCACGCCGATGCCGGGTTACCACGTCTACCAGTGCGAGTCTTCCGAGTTCGACGCCAAGCAGATCCCGGTGAAGATGATCAGCGACACCGAGGCGGCGATGGAGACCGTCGAGGGCGTCTACGAGTTCGTCGTCTACCAGGTGGACGAGGGCGCGCCGGTCAGCTCGCCGCTGAAGATCCTGCGCAACCACCTCAACGCCGCCCGGGCCAAGGGCGCGACCGTGGTGATGGAGCCGGGCGTGCGTTCGCACATGGTCGGCGAGTGGTCGGACATCCAGCAGCAGATCGCGACCGTGCGCATGACCCAGGGCGGGCGCGAATACCTGGTGCACCTCGGTTCGGTCAACGACGGCGACTACTACGCGATCGCCAGCGTCGCGCGCGAGGCGATGGCGCAGGACGTGTCGGTGAACGAGTTGCGCGAGCAGTTCGACCAGCAGGGCTTCCTCGCCCTCGAGGTCCACTTCGATACCGGCAAGGCCACCATCCGCCCCGAATCCACGGCGCTGCTGGACCAGGCCGCGGCGATGCTCGCGGCGTCTTCCGCCAGGGTCGAGGTCGGCGGCCACACCGACAACGTCGGCGCGGCGGCCGCCAACCTGGCGCTGTCGCAGCAGCGCGCCGACAGCGTGCGCGCCGCACTGGTCGCACGCGGCGTCGCCGCCGGCCGGCTCGTCGCCAGGGGCTACGGCGACACCGCGCCGGTGGCCGACAACCGCAGCGAGGAAGGGCGGGCGAAGAACCGCCGCGTGGAGCTGGTGAAGCAGTAGGCGCGCAACCAACCGGGCGGGGCCGGCAGGCCCCGCCCGGTCACGGATCCTGCGGCGCCCAGCGGAACACCTCGTCCACGCGCTTGCCGAACACGTGGGCGATGCGGAACGCGGCCTCGAGGGTGGGCGAGTAGCGGCCCTGTTCGATCGCGGCGATCGTCTGCCGGGTCAGCCCCACGCGCTTGCCGAGTTCGGCCTGGGTCATCTCCTGCGCGAGGAAGCGCAGGAGCTTGATGTCGTTCTCCATGCTCACGCCCGCGCCGCGCGCGGATGGTAGGCGCGCAGGGTGAGCACGACGCGCAGCGTCTCCGCCAGCACGATGAAGAACAGGGCGGTGTTGGCGACCTCCCAGCCGCTGTCGGTGAACGGCATGATCATGCCGGCCACGATCATCCCGCTGAGCAGCAGGAAGTAGGCGGCGCGGGTGGCACGGGCGTCGATGGCCAGGTCGCGCTCGTCGCCGTCCAGCGGCTCGCCGCGGTGCTGGCGCCGCAGCACCAGCTCGCCACCGATGTAGCCCGCCGCGTGGATGCAGGCGATCACCGCCAGCAGGCCGAACTTCGACAGGTGGGTGGGGGTCAGCTCCGGGTAGGCCGCCTGGATCACGAAGTAGACCAGGTAGGCGGGGCACATGGCCCACAGGGTGATCCAGGCGCGCTTTTCGAGGACAGGCATTGCGGACTCCGCGTTTTGTTGGGCGAACGCAATGTTAGCTATCTTTTACATAGTGTCAAGGGTTCTTCGCGTCCGGTGGCCTGGCCAGGGACGTGGAGGGTGCGGGCGGCGGCGTCACTGCCACCCCGCCCAGCCCAGGCTCTCCGGCGAGCCGTCCGGCCGCGCGATCGCGCGCAGGACGTTGGCGCCGCCCGGGCAGGACGTGCCGCTGACGCTGCTGCGGCCGGCGTCCCAGGCGACCATGCGGTCGTAGCAACTGCCGCGGTTGTCCCCGAACAGGAACAACTGCGCGGCCTCGGCGTGCGACGAGAACTGCCCGTCGGCGAGGTGGGTTTCGGCCAGGCCCTCGAAGGTGTCATGCATCGCGGTGACGTAGCGGGCGATGTTGCGGCGGTCGTGGTTGCCCGTGTGGTGCGCGCCCTGCGACAGGGTGGCCAGCGTGTCCGGCGTGGCGGAGCCCGCGTTCGCGGTCGGAAAGTCTTCGTGGAAGAACAGGTGCAGCGGCCAGCTGAAGTACTCGTTGTCGCGCAGCAGCTGGGTGCTGCCGAGGCTGCTGTAGCTGTTGCGCCAGACCTTGCTTTGCAGCCGCACGTCCTGCTGGTAGCGGTACTGGCTGGCCGACATCAGGTTGTCGAAGGACTGGGTGGTGGAGAACAGCACGGTCTGCACCACGCGGTGGCGGATGCGGCCGCGCGCGGTGTCGACGTAGCCGTCGATGACGAAGTCGCGCCGCAGCGAGGTCACGACATTGCCGGTGAGGGTGTCGCCGGAGGAGACCAGGGTGTCGCTGCGGACGGGCACGGCGGGCTGGGCGGCAAGCGTGTTGCGGGTGACCGCGCCGGAGACGGCGGCCGAGTATGGGTCGCGCCAGACCAGCAGGTGCGCGGCCACCGCGAGGCTGGCCGAGTCGATGTCGTCGCCCGCGTCGGTGGCCGCCATCGTCACCGCGACCTTGTGCGGCCGGCCGTCGCTCAGCACGCCGGCGAACGGGCTCAGGTCCACGCGGTACGGCAACAGGTTGAGCAGGCGCGGCGGCGGAATCGCACCGACCAGGCCAGTGAACGGCGGGTTGAACACGTTGTGCACGAGCGCCGGGCTGATCCACGGGAATACCGGGGCGACGCCTGCGGGCTGGCCGTCGATGCGCACCTCGGCTTCGCGGAAGCTGCCGTCCAGGCAGCCGCCGATGCCGGTCGACTGCGGCAGCAGGTTGGGCAGCGTGCGTCGCGGGCTCGGTACGCAGGTCCACCACAGCCCGCCGGCGGGATCCAGCGCGAGCACGTCGAGGTAGACGCGCTCGATGTCGCGCGGCAGGGTGAGGGTGCTGGCCAGTTCGGACGGCGGTGAGCGCGGGTCGTTTTCGCCGACGTTGAGGGTCCGCAGGCGATCCGGGTTGTCTCCGTTGCCCAGCGCGAACACCGCGTCTGCCTTGCGCGGCGCGGGCGCGGCTGTGGTGGCCGGGTAGACCAGCAGGCGCGCGGTCAGCCGCACGAACGAGGACGGATCGCGGAACAGCCCGGCCATGGTCGCATGGCCGGTGCCGGCGCGGCGGAACAGCGGCGCGATGTCGGTGAGGTCGCGCTCGATCCGCCAGTGCGATGGCGGCTCGTCGGCGAGCGGGGTCGCGCCGAAGTGCAGGTTGACGTCGCCCAGCCACAGGCCGACGGCGGTGTCGACGGGCAGCGCGCCGTCGTCGTAGGCGTAGTCCGCCTCCAGCACCACCTTCGCCCACGGCCCGGTGCAGCCCGCGGGCGGGGTGTACGGGAAGGACGCGCCATAGGTGCCTTCGCTGATCAGGAAGTCGGACACCAAGGTCACCACGCAGGGCGTGCTGGCCGGACGCGGGATGGGCGGGTCGGCGAACAGCGGCGAGAACGGATCCGGCAGGGGATCGTCGAGCGCGGCGACCGTGGGTGCGGCGCCGGTCGTCGTCGTGGCGGTCGCGGGCAGCGCGCGGTGGGACGTCGGCGCGGCGGCCGGCTGGCCGGTGGGCACCGCCGCGATCGCGGCGAAGACGCAGGCGGCGGCCACCACGGCCGCAAGGCGGAACGAGGGAGCGGGCGACATGGCGGCCTCCGTGGCAGGGAGCGGCGTCGCGCATGCGCCGTCGCGGGCTGGAAGCGAAGGAGTTACGCGCGGGCAGGTGCAGGCGTCGTCGAGACGGCCGTATTCAGATCATGCGCAAGGCATCGCCGGCTCTTTTCCGATCAATTGGTGTCCGGCCAGCGCGGCTTTCACGCCCCGTACACGCCGCTGTGCTCGGATAGCGGGTCGGGTCGGACCGAAGATGGAGTTTCCCGATGGTCGAGGACGGCAGGGGCGCCGCGCTCGCGGCAGAGCGCCTGCAACTGGCGCTCGATGCGGGCGCGATCATCGGCACCTGGGTCTGGAGCATTCCGGACGATCGCTTCATCGCCGACGAGCGCTTCGCCCACGGCTTCGGCGTCGATCCGGACGCGATCCGCGAGGGCCTGCCGCTGCAGGTGTTGTTCGACCGCATCCATCCCGAGGACCGCGCGCGCGTGATGCAGGCCGTCGATGGGGCGCTGGCGCGCGGCGGCCGCTATCGCTGCGACTACCGCGTGCGCCGGCCCGAGGGCGGGTACCGCTGGATCATCGCCAGTGGCCGTGTCGAGCTGGACCCCGAGGGCAAGCCGCTGCGTTTTCCGGGCGTCCTGATCGACGACAGCGAGCGCCGGACCATCGAGGCCGAGCGCGACCAGGCCAACGCGCTGCTGCACACCTTCATCGAGGCGGTGCCCGGCGTCGTCTATGCCAAGGATCGCGAAGGCCGGCTCATTCTCGGCAACCGCGGCGTGGCCGAATTGCTGGGCACGAACGCCTTCGTCGGCAAGACCGACCTCGAGCTGATCGCGGACAAGGCGCAGGCCCGGCGGGTGATGGACAACGACCGCCGGATCATGGCATCCGGCGTGGCCGAGCAGGTGGAAGAGCACATCGACCTCGCCGACGGCACGCGGGCGGTCTGGCTGTCGACCAAGGCCCCGATGCGCGACGCGCAGGGAAACGTGATCGGATTGATCGGGACCTCGCTGGACATCACCGATCGCAAGCGCATGGTCGAGGCGCTGGAGGAAGGCGATCGCCGCAAGGACGAATTCCTGGCGATGCTGGCCCACGAGCTGCGCAACCCGATGGCGCCGATCAGCACCGCGGCCCAGCTGCTGCAGCTCGCGCCGGCCGACCCGGCGCGCGTGCGCGAGGTGGCCCAGGTCATCCTGCGCCAGGTCACCCACATGACCGGCCTCGTCGACGATCTCCTCGACGTGTCGCGGGTCACCCGCGGGCTGGTGGCGTTCGACCGCGAGCCCGTCGACGTCCGCGCGGTGTTCGCGCTCGCCACCGAACAGGTGGCGCCGTTGATCCGGTCGCGCGGGCACGCGCTGGTGTGCGAGCCCCCGGCGTGCTCCGCCGTCGTCGTCGGCGACCGGCACCGGCTGGTGCAGGTCGTGTCCAACCTGCTCAACAACGCGGCCAAGTACACCCCCAAGGGCGGGCGGATCGTCCTCGCCTGCGAGTGCACGCCCGAGCAGGTCCGGATCCGGGTCACCGACAACGGGATCGGCATGGAGCCGACGCTGGTGCCGGTGGTGTTCGACCTGTTCACCCAGGCGGCGCGGGGACCGGATCGCGCGCTGGGCGGACTCGGCATCGGCCTCGCGCTGGTGCGCACCATCGTCGACGCGCATGGCGGCACGGTGACCGCGCACAGCGACGGCGCGGATCGGGGCAGCACGTTCACCGTGGTGCTTCCGCGCGTGAGCGGCGAAGCCCAGGCCGCCTCCACGCCGCCGCCGCCCGAGCGGCTCGCGCGCGGCAGGCGGGTGCTGATCGTGGACGACAACGCCGACGCCGCCGGCACCCTCGCGAGCGCCCTGCGCCTGCTCGGGCACGACGTGGACGTGGCGCTGGACGGGCGGCAGGCGCTGTCGCTGGTCGAAACGCGCCAGGACTGGGACGCGTTCATCCTCGACATCGGCATGCCGGACATCACCGGACTCGACCTCGCGCGGGCATTGCGGCACCGGCTCGGCGGGCGCCCCGCGCGCTTCATCGCCCTGACCGGCTACGGCCAGGCGCAGGACCAGGCGCTGACGCGCGAGGCCGGATTCGACCACCACGTGGTCAAGCCGGCCGACGTGCACGAGATCCAGCGCCACCTCGACGGCGCCGTGCCCGCCTCCCGTTCGTGCGGCGACCGGCATCGTCGTGCCATGCCGTCTCCTGCTGGCGCGCCCGGACCGCGATCGCAAGGATCCGGTCGCTGCCCTACCTGAAGTCGTAGACCAGGTTCACCGTGGTGAGGTTGTCGGTGTTGTGCAGGCCGTCGTCCACGCGGCTGTTGTAGCGGGTCTCCAGCCCTGCCTTCATCGCCAGCGACTCGCTCACCGCCACCCGCACGCCGAACACGTTGCGGGCGAAAGTGGTTTCGCCGCCGGATTCGACCAGCAGGGTGTTCACCAGCGACGTGGTGTCGGTGAGCTTGAAGCGCCAGTCGGCGAGCGCGCGGGCGATCGCTTCGTCGTGGTGCACGCGCAGGCCTTGGTCCTTGGCCAGCCGGTAGCCGGGGCCGATCTCCAGCGACAGCTGCTGGTCCTCGCCGCGCAGCGCATCCACGCCGTAGCCGGCGGCCGCGGTCCACTGGTATTCGTAGCTGGCGAAGGCGTCGCGGGCGTGGCGCAGCGAGCCGTACAGGTAGCTGCGCTCGTCGAAGCGGAAGCCGGCGGCGCCGTGCACCTCGTAGCGGCGCGCGCTCTCCTCGCCGGCGTTCTTGCCGTACTGCGTGGAGGCGCCGAACGCGTACTTGCTGCGCTTGTCGCTGTAGCCGAAGTCGAGCTTGCCGATGAAGGTCTGGCTGTCGCTGTTGCCCTTGGCCATGGCGAAGCCGAGTTCGCCGCGCCCGTTCCAGCCCTCGTGCGCGGCGCCGTCGCGCGGCGCCAGCCCGGCATGGAACTGGGCGGCGGCGGGCAGCGGGGCGGCGAGGACGAGCAGCAGCGGCACGAGGCGGGAAAACGACATGGCGGACACGGTAATTGCGAGGAGCGCCGGGCAGGATAACGGCTGCGCCGGCGCCGCAGGCCAACCGCGGTCACGCCCTCCGCATGTGAATGCGTGCAGTCGCTGGCGGGCAGGCAGGCGGTTGCCTGCCGGCGAGGCGGGCGCTTCCTTGCCGCGACGGCGGGCGCTCTGGCCTAATCGTGCCTCGTCGGTAACTCCTCCGCGGCCATGCCCACTTCCCTCATCGTCGTCGACGACTTCTTCGCGGATGCGCAGGGTTTCCGCGAGGCCGGACTGCGCCTCACCTATCCCGCGCCCGACGATGCTCCGGCGCCGGGCGCGGACCCGGGCAAGGTCAACCTCTTTCCTGGCCGCAACTCGCTGGAGCGGCTGGAGATCGAGGGCCTCGACCAGTATGTCTCGCAACTCACCGGCGAGCGCCTGAAGCCCCTGCCGCCGCCGGCCGGGCACGCCAAGTTCCGCCTCACCCTCGCCTCCGACGTCGGTCGCGCGCGGGTGCACACCGATCCGGGCTACTGGTCCGGCATCCTGTACCTGAGCAGGCCGGAAGACTGCCGCGGCGGCACGGACTTCTTCCGCCACCGGCGCACCAACACCGATCGCCGGCCGATGAACGACAAGGAAGTGGCCGCGCTCGGCTACAAGAGCTACGCCGAGTCCGAGCACGACATCCTCGGTCGCGACACCCTGGACGAAAGCGCCTGGGAAACCACCATGACCGTGCCGATGCGCTTCAACCGGCTGGTCCTGCTGCGCCCGTGGCTGTGGCACACCGCGGGTCCCGGTTTCGGCGACCGGCCGGAGAACGGACGGCTGGTGTACCTGATGTTCTACATGCCGGCCTGAGGGCCGGTCGGCGCGCGGCGCGGGCTGCGCGCGGCCAGCCAGCGGTCGAGCTGGTTGGCGAAGGCCTGGCGGTCGCGCGCATGGAACGCCGCCGGGCCGCCGGTCTGGACCCCGGCGCCACGCAACTCGTCCATGAAATTGCGCATCGACAGGCGCTCGGCGATGGTGTCGGCGGTGTAACGCTCGCCGCGCGGATGCAGCGCGTGGGCGCCGCGCTCGATGACGCGGGCGGCGAGGGGGATGTCCTGGGTCACCACCAGGTCGCCGGGCCGCGCGCGTTCGACGATGGCGTCGTCGGCCACGTCGAAGCCGCCCTGCACCTGCAGCGCGGTGACGTTCGGCGAGGACGGGGTGCGCAGCCACTGGTTGGCGACCAGGGTGACGCGCACGCCGGTGCGCGCGGCGGCGCGGAACAGGATGTCGCGGATCGGGCCGGGGCAGGCGTCGGCGTCCACCCACACCTGCGGCGCGTCCGGCGCATCGCTCATTCGGACGTGCCGGACCCCGCCGGGGCGTGCCCCTTGGCGGCCTCGCGCGCGGCGCGCTTCTTGGCGTCCTTTTCGTCCTGCTTCTTCTTCTTCGCCAGTTCGCGCTGGCGTTTCTCGAAGGAATAGTTGGGTTTGGCCATGGGATTCCTGCTCGCTGGATGACGAGGGGCAGGGTACAGGGAATCGCCGGAACCGGCCTTGATCCGGGCGTGAGGCCGCCGTCCGCGCGGCGCCGCCCGCGCGGAACCGGTCATCCACGCGGCGATAATGCGGCGATTCCTTTGCCCTGCCGCGCCATGTCCATCGTCCTCACCGAGTTCGCCCGCCCCCGCCTGTTCCCGCGCGAACCGCGCCGCAACACCATCCAGGACTGCACGCCGGAGGCCTTCGAGCGCCACCTCAACGAAGTCGCCCCGCTCGCGGTGCTGGATGGCTACGCGCCGTTTTGCAAGCTGCACGTGCACCGCAACTGGACCTCGACGCGCTGCCTGGCGGTGCCCATCACCGACGCCAACCGGCACCTGCTGCGCTCGGACTACGAGGCGCGCACCCGCGACGAACTGCCGGTGCTGGTGCGCTGGTTCGAGGGCCTCGAGCCGCCGGTGGCGAATTACCTGATCCCGATCCTCTACAGCCGCGCGCAGTTGGCGAAGGAAGGCACCGCCATCGACGCCGACTGGGGCGTGGTCGGCTGCATGTACACGATGGACCCGGAGGAAACGCCGATGGCGCCGATCACCATGATGCGCAACGCGCTCGGGGTGGAAGAGGGCGGCTCCGGCGTGCCGATCGACCGCGCGGCCTACGCGCGCAGCGTCGCGTTCTGGCGCACGCACGCCAACTGGCGCGGGTGAACGCGTCGCGCGTGCGTCCCCCGCGCGGAGAGGGGACGCAACGCGACGCGACCTCACTGACGCTTCGTGTAGGTCATCTCCATCATCTTGAACTCCTTGCCATCCGGGCCCGGGCCGTACATCTCGAAGACCTCGGTGGTCGGGCTGGTCCAGCGGTTGGTGAAGCGCGCGTTGACCTGCTGCCTGGTCACCGGGTCGTTCCAGCTGCCGGTGAAGGTGCAGGTGCCCTGGTCGTCGCAGTCGCCTTGGCTGACCATCACGCCGGTGGACATGCTGTCGTTCCAGGTCTGCCACCACTTCCCGCTGACGTTGTCGTAGCCGACCATGCCGTGGCCGGTGAACGGCTGGCCGTGCATGCTCGCCTCGACCTGCTCCACCAGCACGCGGCCGCCGAGGATCATCCTGCGCGTCGCGGTGCCCTTCTCGTCGCTCGGCGCCGCGCCGGGCGCGTCCCAGCTGCGGATCGCCATGTCGTACTCGCCGACGGCCGAGGCGAGCGCGGCGTGCTGCTTGCCGGGCGTGCCGGCGGCGATGTAGGCCTGCATCGCGGCCTGCTGTTCGGGCGTCATCTGCGGGGCGTCCTGCGCCAGGGCGGGCAGGGCGAGGGCCAGCGTCGTGGCGATTGCGAGCGTGCGGATCATGGTCGTCTGCTCCGGGTCGAGGCGCCCGCCAGGGGCGCCGGTGCGCGGACTATGTGCCTGCCGGCGGCCGGCCGCCAGTGGCCCTCCGCCGTGTCGATCCGGCTCCCGGACGTTCGTCGACACAGTGAGCCGCCTGCCGCGGCGCCCGTCCGACGGAGATCCGCCATGCCTTTCGCCCGATCGTTGCCGATGCTCGTGTTCGCCACGTTTGCCCTCGCGGCGCCGGCCGCGGCTGTCCCGGTCACCTACGAGATCGATCCCACCCACACCTTTCCGAGCTTCGAGGCAGACCACATGGGCATGTCGGTCTGGCGCGGCCGGTTCGACCGCACCCGCGGTCGCGTCGTGCTGGACAAGGCGGCGGGCAGCGGCGAGGTGTCGCTCACGATCGACATGGCGAGCGTCGACTTCGGCCTGGACGCGCTGGACCGGGAGATGGCGAAGCCCCCGTACTTCGACACCGCCCGCCATCCAACCGCCACCTACGCCGGCCGGCTCGCCGGCTTCGTCGACGGCGAGCCGACCCGCGTGGAGGGCGCGCTGACCTTCCGCGGGGTGACCCGCCCGGTCGCGCTGCAGATCCGCTCGTTCAAGTGCATGCCGCATCCGCTCTTCAAGCGCGACTGGTGCGGCGCCGATGCCTACGCGACGATCGACCGCGCCGATTTCGGCATGGACGCGGGCAGGGAGTGGGGCTTTTCCATGCAGGTCGCGCTGCGCATCCAGGTCGAGGCGATCGCCGTCGCCGCGGATGCGCAGGACGCCGGACCGCAGGACCCGGCGCGCTAGAACTCGCCGGACACGCTGAAGGACAGGATCGGCCCGATCCGCCGGTCGCGGTCCTCGATGAAGTCCACCGGGCCGGTGCGGCGGTCCACGTAGACGGTGCGGTCCCACATGCTGCGCGCGCGGGTCACATTGTCGGCGCTGGCGCGCAGGGTCAGGCCGTGGAAGTCCTTGCGCTCGACGAAGAGGCTGCCCCAGACGGGGCCTTCCCACTGCCGCCCGACTTCGGTCAGGCGGTAGTCGCGCGCGTAGAACGTGTAGCTCAGGCCCAGGCCCCAGGCCCAGGACGTGCCGGGGACGTCGTGGCGCAGGTCGAGGCTGGCGAGGTCCTTGAGGTTGTTGCTGATCGGCCGCTCGCGGCCGGTCAGCGGATCGCGCACCTCGCTCGCTTCCTTCTGCCAGCGCGCGTCGAGCCTGGCGCCGTGCCAGCCGAGCGCATCCAGGTTGAAGGTGCTCTTCCATTCGATGCCGCGCCGCGTGGCGCGGTCGATGTTGCCCGGGCTTTCGCCGTCGGCGCCGATCGGGATCGTGTCCACGATGTCGTCTATGCGCTGCGCGTACACGCGCAGGCTGGTGGTGCCCCAGGCGCCGAGGTCGCGGGTCGCCTCGGCCTCGAGCGCGGTGGTCTGCGGCGGCACCAGGTCGGGATTGCCCGCATTCGTCTGGCCGTTGGTCAGGTCCACCGAGGCGAGGAAGTCGTAGAAGTCGAGCTGGCCGACGCTGCGCTGCAGCTTGACGTTGACGTCGAGCTTCGGCGCTGCCTTCCACGCCAGCGATACTTCGCCCTTGGGCCGGCGGAACGACCGGCGCGAGCCGCCCGCCTCGATCGTCGAGTACTCGCCGCCGGCCGCGACCTGCAGGGTCGCGCGCGCGCCGAGCGCGTGGCCATAGCTGGCGATCGCCTCGTAGCGGTCCTCCTGCACGGTCGCGATGCCGCCCGGCAGGGGCACGGGCACGAACACGCCATTCGGCGCCAGCGCATACAGCGCCGACTCGCTGTCGAGCTTGTTGAAGGCGTACTCGGCCGATACCTGCCAATCGCCGTGCGCCTTCCAGCGGTACTCGCCGCGGGCGATGCGTTCGGTGGTCTCGCCGTCGCGGGTGAAGCGGTCGCCGGTGGCCGGCGCACTGCCGTCGAGGGTACGCACGATCGCGGTGTCCGACAGCGGCGTGTGGTCGTAGCGCAGCAGGCCGATCAGCTTGAGCGTGCCCGGCCCGAATCCGAATGCCCAGTCGCCACCGAGTTCGTAGTTGTGCCCGCCCTGCCAGCTGCGCACGCGACGCGCGCGGTCGGGCAGGCCGGGACCGCTGCGCTGGCTGTCCTCGAGGTAGTGGTAGAAGACCTTCTGCACGCTGGCGTTGAGGTTGCCGGCCTGGCCGTGCGCGCCGGCGTAGCCGAGGTGCGCGCTCAGCTGCGGCTGGTCGTTCTCGCCGGTCCAGGCGTCGTCGCGGGTCTCGCGCAGGCTGCCGTCGGCGTTGTGGATGAAGGTGTCGCCGCCGGCGCCGCTGTGGTTGGCCTCGTTCTTCAGGCCGACCGTGTAATCCACGTGGCCGCGCGCGCCGCTGACCGAGACCTCGCCGCGGGTGATCTGCGGATCGGTGTAGTAGCGGCGCACGTCGGGCTGCCATTTCCACTGGCCCCTGATGCCTTCGGCGCGGGTCACCACGTTGGCGACCTGGCCGGACAGGCCGGGGATGTCCAGGGTCGCCGCGTCGCGGATCTCGATCCGCACCACGTTCGCCGCCGGCACCCGCGCGAGCTGGCCGAGCACGTCGTTGGACTTGCCCGACAGCCGCTGGCCGTTGACCAGCACGTTGCCGGTCGCCTGGCCGAGGCCGCGTTCGACCACTTCCTCGCGGATCACGAAGCCGGGCACCTGCCGCAGCATGTCCAGCGCGTTGCGCGGCACGAAGCGGGCGAAGTCCTCCGGCGTGTAGGCGCGGCCGGCCGCCTGCGGAGTGGCCGGTTCCTGTGCGGGGGCGAAGTGGGGCGCGGCGAGCAGGGCGGCGACCAGCACGAGGCGGCGGAACGAAGACGGCATCGGCACTCCCGACAGGGTGTCGCGGGGCGGGCCGCCGCGCGCAGGCGACGTGCCTGCCAGCGGTGGGACGCGCCGGAAGCGGCAAGGGTTTAAGCCGGGATGCGCGCACTCGTCGGCCGCCAGGCCGGGGATCGCGCGGGCAACGCGCGCCCGGCGTCGCGGCAAGCTGAACCGGTCCGTGCCGGCGCTGGCCGCTGCGCCCCGGCGGTCCGTTAGTCCCGGTACCCCACGCCACTGTTGCCCGCCATGGCCGGCTCCCCGCTCCGCGATCCGATCCTCCTGGATTTCGTCGACGACATCCCGGTGGCCCGGCTGGCCCCGTTGCACCGCGTCCAGCGGGCGATCGCCCTGATCAGCGACGCCATTCGCCGCACCGTGGCGCAGGGCCATCCCCACCTGCTGGTGGACGCCGGGGACGTCTCTTTCGATCCGCCCAGCCTCGCCGTGCGTCTGAGCATGGTCCGCGAGTGGGCGGAAGCCGCCGACGGCCGCCTGCGCATCGCGGTCGTGGTGCGGCCGGACTGCATCGACCCGGACCGCTTCGGCGTGGTCGCCGCCGGCAACTTCGGGCTGGCCGGCCAGGTCTTCGACCGGGAGGCGGATGCGATCGCGTGGCTGCGCGCCGAACTGGAGGCCGACCGTCGCACGGGCATCGCCGACCGCCGGCGCACCGTGCGCGATCCGGCGGCGGGCGAGAGCCTGCCGCACGACAAAAAAGAACGCCCCGGCCATCCGGGGCGTCCGTCTGCAACGTGAACCCGATCAGGCGCCGGTGCGCAGGGTCAGGTTGTAGGCCTGCAGGATCGGCAGCAGCGGCTGGAAGTAGCTGCGGCTGCGGCGCGTGTTGCCCTTGCAGCTGCCGCTGCCGCCCGACAGCACGCCCTGCGCCTGGCCGGCGCCGGTGATGAACGAGCCGCCCGAGTCGCCGCCCTCGGAGCAGGCGGTGGTGCGGGTCAGGTTGAGGATGGTCTCGCCGGAGCTGTAGTTGACGGTCTGGTTCTTCGCCTCGATCGTGCCGCAGCGCCAGCCGGTGGTGCGGCCGGAGCGGCAGACCGCGGCGCCGACCGGCGCTTCGGCGCTGCCGCGCACGGTCACGTCGCCCTTGCCCCAGCCGTATACCGAGGCCGACAGGCTGTGGCCCGCATCCGTCCGCACCCACGAATAGTCGTTGCCGGTCTGGCCGGGCTGCGGGAACTTCGAGGCGGCGAAGGTGCCGATCTTCGGCCCGAGGGACCATTGCGGGCCCGTTCCGGACGCGCCTTCCAGGTACGCCGGTTCGCCGGCGTCGCCGCAATGGCCGGCGCTGACGTAACCGGGCGTGCTGCCCTGGGTGACGGTGAAGCCGATCGAGCAGGCGTAGAGATAGCCGTCGCCGGGATTCCGCAGGTAGCCCAGGCCGCCCTTCAGGGTCGCCCGCAGGCTCGGCTGCTCGTCGGCGGTCTCGAAGCGCACGGTCTGCGCGTCGATGCCGCTGGCCGCGACGAAGTCGATGCCGGCGCGCTGGCCTCCCTTGCCGACGGTCACCACGACGCTGTTGCCCGGCAGATCCACGTACCAGCCGTACACGCCCCGCGGCACCTTCGCGCCGCGCGCCAGCATCGCGTCCAGCCGCGACTTGGAGGCAGTCAGTTCGGCCAGGCTGTGGCGCAGGTTGCGGATCTGCACGCCGGCGGGACCCTTCTGCGGGCCGATCGCGGTGGTGCCGACGACCAGCTGGAAGCTGCCGTCCGCCTTGCGCTCGATCCAGCTGCCGGCGAACTTGGGTCCCTGCATGCGGGCCAGCCGCTGCTCCTGCGTTGCCGCGAGCTGTTCGGTCTTCAGGTACTGCGCGAGCTGCGCGGTGGTCATGCCGAGGTCGCGCTGCATGGCCGCACGGAGCGGGGCGGCCAGCTGCCCGGACGGCGCCGCGGAAGCGGCCATGGCGACAGCGAGCGAGAGCGGTGAAAGCACGAACAGGCCGCGCTTGGCCCAGGAAGCGAACTTGTGCATGTGCACGTCTCCAGTGGATGGGATCGGATCGCAGGACCGGGTCGACGATGCACCAAGGGGTGCAAAGCGCGATGAGGGCCCGCCCGCCGGATGCTGGCAGCAGGTTGTCCACGACGAGTGAAGTGGGGGGCGTCGGGCCGTCACCCGGCGTGTGCCGGATTTGCCGAATCGGAGCGAATTCCGTGACTTGGCGGCGGCTGAAGGATTCATGCGCCGCCTTGGGCATGTCCTTGGGCCGCCCATTCATGCTGCGCCGCAACGCAGGCTGGCGCGAAAAGCGGCCATCGCCGAAGGAGTGTTGCCCGCTTGCAGTGCGTCGCTGTTCCAGTCCGACCACGACCGGCTCGCCGGCTGCGCGACCGCCTGTTCCATCCACTGTCGCGGTTTCCGGGCGGGCGCGGGCAGATATTGCGGGTGCTGACCGGGACCCGGCATGGCTGGTTCGGCACCTTCGCGCTGGCCGATGCCTTCCTCGAGGCGCTGGAGGCGCGCGATGGCGCCGGCCTCCACCGTGGACGTGGCGGACGCCCTATAGCGCCAGCCCTGGATCGCCTTCCAGCACGGTCTGGCGCAACCGCGGCGCTTCGCCGGGTGCCCACAGCGCCACTTCGTGCCGCACGCGGTAGCGCAGCGGCCCGCCATCCGGCGTCGCGGCGCGCTCGACCGGCCGCGGGATGCACACGAAGTCGGTGGCCATCCTGTTCGCGTCGACGTTCACGACGCCGTAGCCGTGACCGCCCATGTCCACGAACGCCAGGTGCGGCGCCAGCTCCGGGTTGCTCATGGCATGCGCCTTCGCCAGGTCGCCGCTCTCCGCATACTCCAGCGCGGAGCGCACGCCGTGGTTGAGCAGCAGGTTCATCGTGGGCTCCATCGTGCCGTCGGGGCGGTCGGCGATGTACAGGCTGCGCAGTGGATTCTTCTTGTTGCCGTGTTCGTAGGCTTCCTGCATGCCGGGCGAGATGACCGAACCGCCGACGAACGACACGCCGACCGGCTCGAACCTGCCGTGCGGCGGCAGCGACTTCGCGGCATAGCCGGCCCAGAAGCTGTGCAGATCGCCGGACAGGATGGCGAAGCCGGTGATGCCGGCGTCGCGCACGGTGTCGAAGATCTCGCCGCGCTCGTGGTAGCAGCCGCCCCAGTCGCCGTTGCCCTGCACGGCGTAGCCGTCGGTCCACTTCGGCCAGTCCTTCGGTACGAACCCGTCCGGCAGGTTCTGCGGGTCGACGCGCTGGTCGTGCGTGCCCAGCGAGCTGCCCCAGATCTTCCAGGTCGCGGTGGCGTTGCGCAGGCGCTCGAGGAACCAGGCCTTCTGCTTCGCGCCGAGCATCGACTGCGGCGGGCCGTCCTTGCGGTAGTTGGGAATGGACTTGTCGCCGAACACGATCGTTTCCGGCGGATGGCCACCGGCGTACGCGCGGCCGCTGTCCACCTGGATCGACAGCGCCTCGGGGAAGAAGGGATACGGCACGCCCTGGAACAGCGCGCCGAGCTTCTCGTCGTTCGACGGGTCCTTGCCGCGGAAGCTGCGCTGGTCGGTGATGATCAGGTCGATGTGCCGGCCCCAGCGCAGCGCGCGGTAGCCGATGAGGCTTTCGATCGCGGCGAGGTTGTTCGGCTCCAGGCCGAGGCCGTTCTCGTCGAATTCCGTCACCGCGACATCATCGACCGTGGGCGCATCGAAGCGGTCCAGCGGCTTGCCCGGCGGCGTGACGCGCATGGGTTGGTACTCGAACCACGCCTGGTTCGCCGCCACCTTGAGCGTCTGGCCCGGCGTCTCGCCTTCGCCGGGGAACGACATGATCGTCTGCCACGCCAGCCACGAGAACTCGTGGTTGTCCCAGATGCAGACGAAAGGCCAGCGCGCGCGAGCATCCTGCAGGTCCGGATCGAGCAGGTAGCCCTTGTACAGCGCGCGGTAGTCGTCGAGGGAGCCGGGCACGGTGAAGCGGTCGTTCGCCACCTTGCGGCCATGCTGGTATTGCACCGGGAACGTGATCTTCCGATCGTAGCGATGACTGTCCTTGACCTGGTCGGGCGTCTGGATCACCTCGTACACGAAGTCGCCGAGGTGCAGCACGAAGCCGAGGCGCT
Organism: Lysobacteraceae bacterium; assembly: GCA_035539135.1. Lineage (GTDB taxonomy): Bacteria > Pseudomonadota > Gammaproteobacteria > Xanthomonadales > Xanthomonadaceae > JABFWF01. The sequence goes on along the minus strand of DATLJD010000014.1, from coordinate 656,853 downwards.
CGCCGGGCGCGGCGCGCTCGTCCTCGTAAATCATGCGGCGGTACGCGTTCATCGCGCCCTCTGGCGCGCTCTGGCAGCTGACGAAGGCGAAGCGCGCGGGGCGCGGATCGTCCGGCGCGGGCGCGGTCAGCGTGCGGCCGATGCGGCTGCCGTTGCCTTCCTCGTCGACGAAGCGGTACCAAAACTCGCCGCCGGGCGGCAGGTCGCCGACGAGCACGCGGCAGGTCCAGTCGGACGCGGCGAGCACGGGCGCCGTGGCGGTCGCGATCACGCGCTCGAACTCCGGATCTTCCGCGACTTCGACCAGCAGCGTCGCGCGCCCCCGTCCGTCGTCGTAGGGGCGCCGCGTCCACAGCAGCACGCTGTTCGCGTCGGGATCGCCGGAGGCGACGCCGTGCGGATAGGCATCGCGGCGTTCGCGCCAGCCGCTGGAGGACGGTCGCAGCGTGGTGCAGCCCCACGCCAGGGTCGCGCCCATCGCGGCGGCGAGTTGCAGGAACTGGCGGCGGTCGAGCGTCGGCATCGGCGTTTCCCCTGGCAGCGGCACGAGGCCGTGCGGCGCGCGGACGTGCGCCGGCGGCCCGCTGCGACGCTAGGCCCGGCCGGGCGACGGGCGAGCGTGCCGGAAGTCGGGGTGAGCAGCGGCCGCGGCCGCCTGTCACGATTCCGCCCGGTGGCGCGTCCTTGTTCCATCAACGGAGGAGAATGTCCCGATGGATGCCGCCACCACGCTGTTCGAACGGCACCGTCCGCGCCTGTTCGGGCTGGCCTACCGCATGCTCGGCACGCCCGGCGACGCCGAGGACGTGCTGCACGACGCCTGGCTGCGGATGCACGCGCAGGACCTCGCCGCACTCGAGGATCCGGAGGCCTGGCTGGTCACCGTGACCACCCGCCTGGCGCTCGACCGCCTGCGCCGCGCGAAGTCCGAGCGCGAGCACTACCCGGGCCCGTGGCTGCCGGAACCGGTGGTGCCCGACGCCGAGCATCCGGACGCGATGCTGGAGCGCGGCGAGTCGCTGACGCTGTCGTTCCTGCTGTTGCTGGAGCGGCTGAGCCCGGACGAGCGCGCCGCGTTCCTGCTGCACGAGGTGTTCGACTACGGGCACGGCGAGGCCGCCGCCATCCTCGGCATCGGCGAGGACGCCTGCCGCCAGCGCGTGCACCGGGCGAAGGCGCGCCTGCGCGAGGGGCGGCCGCGCTTCCAGGTGGACCGAGCCGCGCAGCGCCGGCTGCTGCAGCGCTTCGTCGAGGCGATGACGCAACCGACGCTGGACTCGCTGCGCGCGCTGTTCGCCGAGGACGCAGTGCACATCAGCGACGGCGGCGGCCTGGCCCGCGCGACCCTGCATCCGCTGCACGGCGCCGAGCGCCTGGCCCGCCTGTACCTGCAGCTGGCGCGCGGCTTTGTCGGCCCCTCCGCACGGTTCGAACTGGCGACGCTCAACGGCGCGCCGGCGCTGCTGCTGCACGACGGCGACACGCTGGCCTCGGCGATGTGGATCGAGAGCGACGGCGAGCGCATCACCGCGATCCACGCGCTGCGCCACCCCGGCAAGCTCGAACGGCTGCTGGCTGTCACGAAAACGCGGGCCCCGGCGTCCTTGCATTGAAGCGGCCGATTCCGACGTGCCGCATCCATCGCCAAGGAGCCTGTCATGACCCGATTCAACATCCAGCGCCACTACGCTTCCATGCAGCCGCTGCTCGACCTCAGCCAGCAGATCCACACCGCCGGGCGGCTGGAGCCGGCGCTGATCGAACTGGTGCTGATGCGCGTCTCGCAGATCAACGGCTGCGCGTTCTGCCTGGACATGCACAGCAAGGACGCGCGCGCCAAGGGCGAAACCGAGCAGCGCCTGTACCTGCTGCCGGCGTGGCGCGAGACGAAGCTGTACAGCGAGCGCGAGCGCATCGCCCTGGCCTGGGTCGAGGAACTGACCGAGCTCGCGCATCACGACGCCGTGTCCGACGCGCTGTACGCCAAGGCGTGCGACCACTTCGACGAGGCGGCGCTGGTGGACCTGACCTTGCTGGTGGTCGCGATCAACGGCTGGAACCGGATCAACATCGCCGCGCGCACCATCGGCGGCCACTACCGGCCGCCGGTGACGCGCTGAGCCAGCGTTACTCCTCCCGCCGCGGCTCCTGGCCGCGGCGGGGCACCGGTTGCCCCGCGGCGTCCACCACCAGCCGCGCGCGCTTGCCTTCGTGGTAGAAGCTCGCGCGGTACAGGCCGGCATCCTCGCCGGTGCCGCGTTCGCACAGCACGGTGATCCGGCGCTCGTCCATCAGCCGGCGGAAGGTGGCGACGTCCAGTCCGAGCGTGCGCGCCACCAGCGTGCCGTCGATCGGGATTTCGAGCGCCGGATTGAGTTCGAGCGGGATGCGCCGGGTCATGTCTGCGATGGCCTCCCCGGGCAGCGTGGCCGCCGGGACGGCGGCGGGCCATGACCTGGGTCAGGTGTGCGGGGATGCGGAAGCGCGGGGGCGAGGAGCAGGCTCCGCTGCACGGGCTGGCCCGGACCGCACCTGTCCTTGCCGGACGCGCGCCTGGCGACTTCTTGTCCGCTTCACACGAGCCCCATCGTCCGCTCACCCGGCCGGTGGACGCTGCCGGCACACACCGGCACGAGGAGGACGGCGATGGCGCAGGACATGGCGAACGACAGGCCGCGGGGCAACCGCTGGAGCCTGGCGATCTGGGGCGGGGCGGGCTGCCTGTTGCTGCTGCCGGCGATCGCGATGCGGTTCACCAGCGAGGTCGATTGGGGCCCTGAGGATTTCGTGGTAATGGGCGCGATGCTCGCCACCGCCTGCGGAGCCTACGAACTGGCGACCCGGCTGTCGGGCAGTACCGCCTACCGGGCCGGCGCCGCGGTGGCGATCGCGGGTGGCTTCCTGGTGGTCTGGGTCAATCTCGCGGTCGGCATGCTCGGCAGCGAGAACAACCTGGAAAACCTGGTCTTCGCCGGCGTGCTGGCGACCGGCGTGATCGGCGCGCTGGCCGCGCGCTTCCGCGCGGCGGGCATGGTGCACGCGCTGCATGCGACCGCGCTCGCGCAGGCGGCGACCGTGCTGTACGCGCTGCTCGCCGGCTATGCCGACGTGGCGCCGCTGGTCGCGCTGTTCGTGCTGCCCTGGCTGCTGTCGGCGCAGTTGTTCCGCCTGGCGGCGCGCGGGGCGTCGCCCGCGGCACCGCGCTGAGGCGGGATCAGCCGACCCCGATGGTCCCCTTCATCACTGCCGAGTGGCCCGGGAAGCTGCAGAAGAACTCGTACGGGCCGCCGTCCTTGATCCTGGCGACGTCGAAGGTGACCGAGGTGCTCTGGCCGCCGCCGACGAGCTCGGTGTGGGCGATCACGCGCGGATCGTCGGGCTTCACGTAGTCGGCGTCGGCGCCGGCCGCCATGCCGTCGGCGGCGACCGCCTGCATGTCGGACGCCTTGGTGATCACCACGTTGTGGCCCATCGCGGCCACCGGCAACTTGCCGACGTGGGTCAGGTTGATGGTGAACTGGCTGCACGAGGCGGGCACGGTGATCGAGCCAACGTCGAACTGCATCGCGTCGTTGCCGGTGATCGTGGTGGCGCAGTCGGTGACGGTGGCCGCCGGCTTTCCGGCGGGAGCGGCCGCGGACCCGGGCGCGGGCGTTGCGGTGTCGGTGACGGGCGCGGTCGTACCGGTCGCTGACGCGGTGGTGTCGGCGGGCGCCGCCGTGTTGTCGACCGGTGCTGCGGCCGGAGCAGTGGTGTCCTGGGCGGCGGGCGTCGAACGGTCGCCGCACGCGGACACGGCGAGCATGCACGCGGTGGCGAGGAGGGTGATCCGGATGCTCATGGCGGCCTCCTGGCGGAAAGAGCGGCCATGATTCGCCGCGCGGCCCTTGCGGCATGTGAAGGGCCGCGCGCGCGAGGGTTCGGGGTCAGCCGGCGCGCTTGCGCTGTTCCTTGGCGGGCGGCTTGCGCTCGCTGGTGCTGGAGCGGAACGCGGTCGGCGCGGTGGTGCGCAGCGGGGTGTTGCCGAGGACCTCGATGCGGCCGCCGCGCTTGCGGAAGGCGGCGATGTCGTCGGCGATGGATTCGTGGCTGAGGCTGTTGCTGGCAACGGGCTTGGTCGGCGTGCGGGCCATGCTTCTCCTTTGGATTGCGTGGATGCGACGCGGACGCACCGGCGTGGGCCGGTGGCCGGGAAGCGGTGGGGAAGCCGCCATTTTACGCGAAGTCCGGCCTTTTCGCAAATAACGCCGGGCAAATTCGGCAAATGGCGATCATCTTGCAGGGAACGGTCTGTTCCGCGTCAGGGTTTCGAGGCGAGCACGCCATCCAGCGCCGGCTCCGCCCGCAGGCCGGCCTTGCGCAGGCGCGCGGCGACCTCGCGCGGCACGTCGCGGCCGCTGGTCAGGCGGTTCGGGCTGCCGGTGTAGTGGAACAGGCGGCCGCCACGGCGCAGCACGCGCGCGAGCTGGTCGTAGAACGCCTGCGCGTACAGCTCGCCGGCGATGCCGAAGCGTGGCGGGTCGTGCAAAAGCGCGTCGAACGCGGCGTCCGGCAGCTGCGCGATCGCCTGCGCCACGTCGGCATGCACGAGCCGCAGGCGGCCGCCGGCCGCGGGCGCGTCCGGATCCGGCGACCACGGGTTGAGCGTGCGCAGCCACAGGACGTCGGCGTTTTTCTCGAAGGACTGGATGCGCGTCGCGCCAGCCTCGAGGCAACACGCGGCGAAGTAGCCGAGCCCGCCGCAGGTGTCGAGCACCGCCTTGCCGGCCGGCGCCACCAGCGCGACCTTGCGCCGCGCGTCGGCGAGCGGCGAGTCCTTCGCGGTCGGCAGCATCTTGATGCCGTCGATTTCGAAGGTGGGCACGCCCCACGCGGTCGGCACCAGCTTGATCAGCGCGCCGGCGTAGCGGGCCGCCGGCGTGAACTCCGCGCCGTCCCACCAGTAGATCGTGCGGTCCTTGAGCTGGCCGGGGTAGGGGTAGCGCGCGTCGCGCCAATGCCAGGCGTCGGCCTCCAGGCGCGCCTCGCCGCGCGAGCGTCCGAGGTCCAGCGAGCCGGTCCACGCGGCGGCGCCGGCCGCGCGCGCGGCGAGCAGCGCCTCGGCGTCGGCGCGGGTGAGCAGGGGGCCGGCGTAGTGGGGCACGGTGTTCCTTCGGACCAAACGCGCAGGGTAGCAACCCGTGCGTCCGCACCTGCGTTCAATCGCGGGGCGGACGCCGCCGCGCCTGCCGGCGCGCCCACCACGCCTCGATCGCGTCCAGCGCGCGCCACATCGGCCGGCGCAGGAACGGCAGGTCCTGCGCGAGCATGAGGATGCCGAGCGGCACCATCCACGCGCCGAGGATCGGCAGGAACGACAGCAGGCCGCCGATCAGCAGCAGGATCCCCAGCGGAATCCGCACCCAGCGCGAAGCGGGACGGCGCACCCAGCCGAGCACGCGCCCGAACGTCCCGGGCAGCGCGCGCTGCAGGCGGTCGTAGCGCCGGTCGAATTCCTGGTCGTCCATCGTGGGGCGCGGGCGGCGGGGCAGGCATTGTCCGATGCGGCCGGTGAACGGCAATGCGCGGTGCGGCCGGCACGCCCGCCCGGTGCGATTCCCCTGTTCGCGCAAAATGGCCGGCGGCGCGCTCGGGTATGGTCGGACCGGGCCGCACGGGACGATCGCATGAAGTCGGCATGGCATCTGCTGGCCGCGGGATTGTTGTTCGTCGCGACGGCGGCGCCGGCCCTTGCCGCCTGCCCGGCCCGCGACATGCCGGCGATGCGGCGCCTGCTGCGGGAAGCGGCGCCCGCGCCTGCCGGGGCCGCGGAACGCGGCACGCTGGTGGATGTATTGGTCGCCTGCCTGGACGACGGCGACCCCGCGCTGCGCGACGCCCTGGCGTACGAAACGCTCGCGCGCTGGATGCGCGCCGGCCTGCTGCCGCCCGCCGAGCTGGCGGCGCTGCGCGCGCGCCTCTACGCGCGCATGGAAGCGGAGGACCCGGACGGGGTCGGCATCCCGTTCGCGGTGCTGGCGCTGTCCGAGGTGGCGCGGACCGATCGCATCGCGCCCTGGATGGACGCCGCCGGACGCGCGGAGATGCTCGCGCGCGCCACCGCCTACCTGGAAGGCGTGCGCGATTACCGCGGCTTCGTCGAAGGCGAAGGCTGGCGGCACGGCATCGCGCACGGCGCGGACTGGCTGCTGCAGCTGGCCCTGAACCCGGCGATCGACCGCGCCGGGCTGGAGCGCATCGTGCGCGCCGTCGACCGTCAGCTGGTCGCCGACCACGCCTACGTCTTCGGCGAACCGGCGCGGCTCGCGCGGCCGCTGCTGGCCGCGGCGCGCCGCGGCGTGCGCGACGAGGCGCAGTGGACCGCGTGGTGCGCCCGCCTGCGCGAACGGGTCGGCGCGCGCTGGTGGGAGGACGGAAAGGGCCTGGCGCGGCGACACGACCTCAACGCGTTCCTGCTGGAGGCGGAACACGAGATCGCCCGCGATCCCGCCCTGCAACCGCTCGCGCCCGGCGTCGCCGCCACCCTGCAGGCGCTGAGGTAGCGACGCGCGCCGCGGGCGCGTGCGACGGCGCGTTACCGGTTAGGCTTCGACCTCCCGCACCAGCAAGACAACGACCGCATGAGCGACGCCAGCCCCGCCGCCCCGGCCGCGCGCCTGCCCCGGCAGGTGCCCTACATCATCGGCAACGAGGCCTGCGAGCGCTTCAGCTTCTACGGGATGCGCAACATCCTGACGCCGTTCCTGGTGTCGACGCTGCTGCTGTACGCGCCCGAGGCGGAGCGCGCGGGGATCGCCAAGGACGTCTTCCACAGCTTCGTCATCGGCGTCTACTTCTTCCCGCTGCTGGGCGGCTGGCTGTCCGACCGCTTCTTCGGCAAGTACCACACGGTGCTGTGGTTCTCGCTCATCTACTGCGCGGGCCACGCGATGCTGGCCGCCTTCGAGGACAACCGCACCGGCTTCTACACCGGCCTGTTCCTGATCGCGCTGGGCTCGGGCGGGATCAAGCCGCTGGTGGTGTCCTTCGTCGGCGACCAGTTCACCAGCGCCAACAAGCACCTGGCGAGGATGGTCTTCGACGCGTTCTACTGGACCATCAACTTCGGCAGCTTCTTCGCCTCGCTGCTGATGCCGATCTTCCTGCGCGCCTACGGGCCGGCGGTCGCGTTCGGCATCCCCGGCATCCTGATGGGCATCGCCACGCTGATCTTCTGGATGGGGCGCAAGCAGTACGTGCGGGTGCCGCCCACCCGCGGCCAGGATCCCGATTCCTTCTTCAACGTCGCGCGCACCGCGCTCACCCGCGCACTGCCCGGGCAGGGCAGGCCGGGCCTGGCGGTCGCCGTCGCCGGCGTGGTCCTCGCGGCGGCGATGCTGGCGTGCTGGGCGCTGCAGGCGCTGGGCGTCGCGCTGCCGTTCTGGCCGGCGGACTTCGGCTTCGTGATCACCGCCTGCCTCGCGCTGCTGGCACTGATCGCCTTCGGCGGCCTCGGCACCTCGCTGCAGCTCGAGCGCGCGCGCGGCGCGCATCCGGACAAGGCGGTGGACAGCGTGCGCGCGGTGCTGCGGGTGCTGATCGTGTTCGCGCTGACCACGCCGTTCTGGTCGCTGTTCGACCAGAAGGCCTCGACCTGGATCCTGCAGGGCAACGCCATGCGGGTCCCGCACGAGGCCTGGTGGTGGCCGAGCTGGCTGGTGCAGTCGCCCGCGCAGATGCAGGCGCTGAACCCGCTGTTCGTGATGCTGCTCATCCCCTTCAACAACCTGGTGCTGTACCCGACGCTGCGCCGGATCGGCTTCGACCCCACGCCGCTGCGGCGGATGGGCTGGGGCATCGCGTTCTCGGGCGTGTCGTGGATCTTCGCGGGCCTGATCCAGCTGCAGCTCGACGCCGGCCAGCAGACCTCGCTCGCCTGGCAGGCGCTGCCCTACCTGCTGCTGACCTTCGGCGAGGTGCTGGTGTCGGCGACCGCGCTGGAGTTCGCCTACAGCCAGGCGACCCAGGCGATGAAGGGCGTGATCATGGCGTTCTGGTACCTGACCAGCACCTTCGGCAGCCTGTGGGTGCTGCTGACCAACGCGGCGGTGCGCAACGAGGCGGTGACCGCGCGGATCGCCACCACCGGGCTGAGCGAGAACGCGTTCCTGATGTTCTTCTTCGCCGCCTTCGCGTTCGCCGCGGCCGCGGCCTTCGCGGCGTATGCGCGGCGTTATCCGATGCAGGACAACTACCGGGCTGCGTGAGCCGACGCCCCCGCGGCCGCGCTCAGGCGATCGCCGTGTCGTTGCCGGTGGCGCGCTTGGCCGCGTACATCGCCTGGTCGGCTTGGCGCAGCAGCGCATCCGGCGTGCATCCGTCCTCCGGATAGATCGCCACGCCCGTGCTGGCGCGCAGGGTGATGGTGGCGTCCTCCCACTGGATCGGCGGGCACAGCGCCGCATGCAGCTTGCGGACGACCGCTCCCGCGGCGGCGGTGTCGCGGCAGGCGGGCAGCAGCACGACGAATTCGTCGCCACCGATGCGGGCCACGAGGTCGGCGTGGCGCAGGCTCGCGCGCAGCCGCTGGGCGACTTCGCGCAGCACCCGGTCGCCGGCCTCGTGGCCGAGCGCATCGTTGGCCGCCTTGAACCCGTCGAGGTCGAGGTAGACCAGGGCGAAGCGCCCGCGCCGGGCGTGCGCCCCGGCGATAGCGGCCTCCAGCGCGGCCTGCAGGCGGTAGCGGTTGGCGAGGCCGGTCAGCGGGTCGTGCGCGGCGAGATGCTCGAGTTCGTGGCGGTGGCGGCTGCGCTCGCAGGCGGCCGCGACCTGGGAAGCGACGAACTCCAGGCGCTGGCGATCGGACTCCTCCCAGGCCAACCCCTGTTCCGCGCCGCGCACCACCAGCGCGCCGATCACGCCTCGCGCGGTCGCCAGCGGGACCGCCAGCGCGCGCGGCGCGCCGGCCTGGCCGCCGGCCGGTTCGTCCAGCACCGTGGCGCCGCCGGCGACCACCGCCGCCACCAGCGGATCGGCGGCCAGCGGCCGCGTGCCCGGCGGCGCCTCCAGCGCGTGGCGCCAGTAGGGGTAGGACAGGCTGTCGCCGTCCGCTTCGAGCAGGGCCACGTGCACGTTGTCGACGGGCAGCAGGTTGCCGATCGCGCCGTGGATGCGTGCGAACAGCGCCGGCAGCTCGGTCTCGACGTGCGCGGCCTCGGCGATCGCCAGCAGCGCGGCCTGCGCTTCCTCGGCCCGGCGCAGTTCGGTCACCTCGTGGCCGACCGCGATCCGCACGCGGTCGCGCGGCGACCAGCGCGCAGACCACTGGATGTCCACCGTGTGCCCGTCCTTGTGCACGTAGCGATTGCGGAAATGTCGCTGCAGCCTGCCCTCCATCACCCGCGACGCGGCCTCGAGCGTAGCGCCCCGGTCGTCGGGGTGGACCAGCTCGATCATGTTGCGGCCGAGCACCTCGTCGGGCCGGTAGCCGAACACGCGCTCGAAGCTCCCGTTGACGAACAGGTAGCGCCCCTCCGCGTCCACCACGCAGACCGCGTCGGGAACCAGGTCGAGGACTTCGGCGAGGGGCGGCAGCGTGGGCGTCATGCGTTTCCGGTCGGAATCGCCGGAATACGGCGGCCGGCGTCATTATGCGGTGGCGGGCGCACGCCGCGTCGCCCGCCACGCGCCGATGCTACATTCGCGGCGCCCCGCGACGAGAAATCCGAATGACGACGCCCGCTGCGTTTCCGATCGGAACCCCCGGCCAGCCCTGGGGCGCGGCCGAGAAGGCGGCCTGGCGCGCGCGGCAGCAGCGCCGGCGCAGCTACGCGGACGACGTGCTGGCCGCCATCGACGCCCTGCGCGCGCGCTTCGACGTGGTCGAATACGGCCTGCTGGACTACGGCGAGGACCGTTACCCGCTGCTCGCCCTGCGTAGCCGTGGCTGGGACGACGCGCTGCCGGCAGTGCTGGTCACCGGCGGCGTGCACGGCTACGAGACCAGCGGCGTGCACGGCGCGTTGCGGTTCCTGGACCGGCACGCGGCCGACTACGCGGGTCGCGCCAACCTGCTGGTCGCGCCCTGCGTGAGTCCCTGGGCCTACGTGCGCATTCATCGCTGGAATCCGGACGCGGTCGATCCCAACCGTTCCTTCCGCGCGGACAGCCCGGCGGCGGAATCGGCCGCGCTGATGCGCCTGGTCGCGCCGCTGCGCGGCCGCTTCCTGGTGCACATCGACCTCCACGAGACCACCGACAGCGACGAAAGCGAGTTCCGGCCCGCGCTGGCCGCGCGCGATGGCCGCCCGTTCGAGCCGGGGACCATCCCCGACGGCTTCTACCTGGTCGGCGACAGCGCCGATCCGCAGCCGGCCTTCCAGCAGGCGATCATCGCCGCGGTCGCGCAGGTCACCCACATCGCGCCGGCGGACGCGGCCGGCGAGATCATCGGTTCGCCGGTGGTCGCTCATGGCGTGATCAATTACGACGTGGTGCCGCTCGGCCTGTGCGCGGGCATCACCGGCGCCCGCTACCGCACCACCACCGAGGTCTACCCCGATTCCCCGCGGGCCACGCCCGAACAGTGCAACGCCGCGCAGGTGGCGGCGGTGCGGGCGGCGATCGATTACGCGCTGGCGCACTGACGGCGGATCCAGCGCGGGCACGGCAATCGGCAAACCCGGCCGTATCGGTTAGCCTGCGGCACGGCTGCCGCGAACGCGGCGCATCGTTTCCATCAGGATCACGCATGACGCCCGTGCTGTTGTTCGCCGCTCTCGGAGCGCTGGGCCTGTTGCCGCTCGCCGCATGGTGGCGCAAGCGGCGGCGGGCCACCTTGCCGGCGATGGCGGGCGATGCGACGGATCAGCGCGGCGTGGGGACCGTGGCGGACGTGGCGGCGGACAGCCGCGCGGAACCCGCCGGGGCCGGCCCTGCCCCGGAGGCGAAGCCGCTGCTGCGGCGGCTGCACGCGCTCGCGTTCGACACCGCGCTGCCGGCCGCGGACGGGCAGGGCGATGCCGACCCGCGTCATGCGGCGGTGGCAGACGCGGCCGCGGCGGTGCTGGCGCGGATCGACGCGGAACCGCGCTACATCCCGCGCCGGCCACAGTTGTTGCCGCAACTGATGCGCGCGGTGAACGACCCGCGGGCCTCGCTGGACGGCATCGCGCGCATCATCGGCCAGGATCCGGCCTTGGCGGCGAACCTGCTGCGCGTCGCCAACAGCCCCTTCCATCGGGTACGCAAGGAGCCGGTCGAAAGCCTGACCCGCGCGCTTGCCCTGCTCGGCCTGGACGGGTTGCGCCCGGTGATCGCGGCCGCGCTGGTGCAACCGGTCGTGGAGGGTGGCGAAGGTGTCTTCGGCCGCTTGCCGGCGCTGGTGTGGGAACACACCCAGCTCGCCGCGGCCGCGGCCAGCGGCTTCGCCCGCGCCCACGGCGAGGACGACGCCTTCGCCGCGCAGTTGCTCGGCCTGCTGCACGGGCTGGGCGCGATCATCGTGGTGCAGGTGCTGCGCGACCAGTACGCGCGGCAGTCGGACCTGGCCCCGGATGCGCGGACGGTCGTGTCCGTGCTGGAGGAGTGGACGGCGCCGAGCGCGCGGCGCATCGCCGACGGCTGGGGCCTGACGGCGCGGATCGGCGAGGCGCTGGAGGCCCAACGGCACGACGCCCCGCCCGCCGACCGGCTCGGCCGCGCGCTGCGCGCGGGCGGCGTCGCCGGCGCGCTGGCGCTGCTGTGCCGGCTGGGACGCATCCAGAACGCCGAAGGATTCGCGTCGCTGTCGGCATTCGCCGCCGCGCACGGCGGCCTGGGCGACGTCGCGCGGACGTGGGAGCGGCTGTCGGCCTGAAGGCGGGGCCTTGAGCGCGCCGCGGGTTTCGGCGCCGGGCCGGCGGGCTCCGCCCTACGGTTGCGGGACCGGTTCGATCTCCAGCGAGGTCACCGCATCCAGCATCGCCTTGACGTGCAGGTTGGGGTTGAGGTCCGAATGCACGGCGACGATCTCGCCGGACGGCGAGACCACGTAGGACGTGCGGTCCGACCATTCCGGCTTCTTGTCCAGCACCGCGTCGTACTTCCTGGCGATCGCGGCGCCCGGATCCGCGGCGACCGGGAACTTGCCGCCGCAGTGCTCGGTTTCCTTCGAGAAGTCGGCGAGCTGGTCGGTGTTGCCGGCGGTCACGCCGATCACGCTGGCGCCGTGCGCCTTGAACTTGTCGATCGCCTCGGAGAACAGGTGCGCCTCGAGGTTGCAGCCGGGCGTGTGCGCGGCCGGGAAGAAGTAGACGACCACCGGGCCCTGCTTCAGTGCATCGGCCAGGTGGAAGGTGAACGGCTCGCCGGCGAGGTAGGCAGGCGCGCTGAAATCCGGCGCCTTGTCGCCGGCCTTGAGCGCGGCGAACGCGGCGGGCGCGAAGGCGAGGGCGGCGAGGCCGAGGATGGCCAGTCGGGACAGCGGCTTCATGGCGGGCTCCGGTGGGGTGCGGCGGATGGCCATTTATACGCCAGCCGGCAGGCCCCGTCGTAAGGCGGTGGGCGCCGCCTGTCAGTCGCGGTCGGGCGCGCCGAGCGGGAAGTAGCCGCGGAACGGGCGCGCCTCCTCCACCGCGCGCGCGAACGAAGGCCGCCGCAGCAGGCGCGCGCGGTAGGCATGCACGTTGCCGAAGGCCGGATCGATCGGATGGGTCCAGTCGGCGTAGAACAGGAACGGCGCGGCCCCGCAGTCGGCCAGCGAGAAGCCGTCGCCCGCGGCCCACGTGCGGTTCTGCATGTGCCGGTCCAGCCAGGCGTAGGCGGTTTTCAGCATCCGCCGCGCCTCCTCCACGCCCTGCGGATCGCGCCGATCCTCCGGGCGCAGCGCGTCGAACACGCACTTCTGTTGGGGCGTGGACACGTAGTTGTCGAAGAAGCGGTCGAGCATGCGCACTTCGAGCGCGGCGTCGGGCTCGCGCGGGACCAGGCGCACCGGGCCGGGGTGGTGGAGGTCGACGTACTCGACGACGCAGCTCGCCTCCAGCACCACGCGTTCGCCGTCCACCAGCACCGGGAAGCGGCGCATGGGCCACAGCGCGGCGAGCTCCGCCTGCGCCGCGGGCTCCTCCAGGTTGCGGTACTCGAACGGCGTGCCGTTTTCGTACAGCGCCACCAGCGTCTTCTGCGAATAGGACGAGAACGGGTGGGCGTACAGGCGGGGCAGGGCGGCCACGGCGGCTCCGGGGGCGGCGGGATCGATCGTGCGACGGACGAGGCCGGCAGGGATCGACATCGCGCCACGCGCTCCGCGACGTGCCCGCCGCGGCCGCAGGCGCACGCCGACCAGCCTGCGCCCTCTCCGTGCTGAATGCGCGCGACGCGGAAACCGCCTGCGCAAACAGCGGATTGCGTCCGTTTTTGCGCCTCGCGATGGGGTAGCGTCGATCGTGCAAGGGGAGATCGGCAGTGGGGATGGCAGCACGGCGCGCGACCGCAGGGGAGCGGCCGGGACGGGCAACACGGGAGGAACGGCGCGCGCCGTGCGACGGCTGGCGGGCGGTGGCGCGCGCGCTGCTGTTGCTGCTGCTCGTGCTGCCGGCGCTGGCCGTCGCGCAGGCGCGCGTGGTGGCACCGGGCGCGCCGCCGGCGCTGCGCGAGGGCGAAGGCTTGCTGCTGGTGGCCGCCGACAGCGACGTTGCGATTTCACTCCTGCAGCTGGCTGAACGCGACCAACGGAGCCACTCGATGGTGGCGTTGCGCGACGCGGCCGCGGGCGTCTCCACCCGGCTGCTCGCGCTGCCGGCCGGCCGCTACGTCTGGCGCGCGCTGGGCGTGCGCGACGGCGAGCATTACCGTTTCGGCAACGGCGGCGACACCGCCTTCGAGGTGGTCGCGGGCCGGATCACCTATCCCGGCGACGTGGTCGTGCGCCTGCGCCGCGCGCGCGGCCCGGCGTTCGCCATCGCCAACCGTGGCTTGCGCGCGCTCGACCGGCTGGAGGCGATGCACCCCGGCGTGAGCGCGCAACACCGCTTCGCATTTTCCGGCCATTACCCCGATCCGTTCCCGGCCTTCTATGCGCGCGAGCGCGCCGCCTGGACCGGCGGTGCACGCGGCGCCGCGCGCACGCCCGTGCCCGTCTCCGCCGGCACGTTGCCGCTGTCGCCGATGGACCTGTGGCATCCACGTCGCCTCGTCTCGGTCAGCCTGGCGCCGGCGGGCGACCTGCTGGCGGAAGCCGTGCGCGAGAACGACGCGTTGTGGGCGGTGGACCTGATCGACTTCGCCAGCGGCGCGCGCACCCGCATCGCCAGCGGCGAGGCGCCGGTCGCGTCGCTGCACTGGGCCGGCGACGGCCTGCTGCTGGCCGGCACCGGCACCGACGACGCGCGTGCCGCCGTCACCCTGTACGACATCCGCGACGCCGGCGGCAGCGCGCCGGTCGTGCTCGCGCAGCGGCTGCCGCAAACGGGGCGGGTGCTCGCCGCCGGTTACGGCGACGGCACCGAAGTCCTGCTCGAACGCCGGGGCGACGACGGCCGGCGGGAAGTGGTCGCGGTCGACATCGGCCTGCAAGAGGGCGCGCGACGCTTCGCCGCGAGCGCGCGCGGCCGGCTCGACGGCGACGCCGATCCCGGCGTCGCCTGGTTCGCCGACGCCGGCGGCCGTGTGCTGGCGGCGACCCTCAAGCGCGACGACGGCACCCTGGCGCTGATGTACGGCGAGGGCAGCGGCCTGCGCGAGGTGCTGCCGCTGCGCGACGAGGCCGGCTTCCGCCCGCTCGGCCTGTCGGCGGACGGCGCGCTGGTGTACGGCCTCAGCGACGAGGACCGCGCGCAGCGCGAACTGGTGGCCTTCGATCCGCGCGCCGGCGAGGTGGTGCGCACGCTGTACCGCGAGCCGGGCGCGGACCTGGTGGACGTGGCGCTGGACGCGCGCGGCGAACCAGTCGCCGCGAGCTGGATGCGGGGCGGGCAGGTGGTGACGCGCCTGCTCGGTGATGCTGTCGCGTCGGACGCGATCGCGCGCGCCTTCCCCGAGGCCTCGGTGGAACTGGCCGGGCGCAGCCGCGACGGCAACGTCCTCGCGCTGTGGGTGGAGGCGAGCGACCGGCCGCCGGCGTTGTACCGCTTCGACGTCGGCCGCGGCGAGGCGCGGCTGCTCGACGTCGCCTCGCCGTGGCTGCACGGCCGCGCCTACGTGCGCGCCACCGCGCTGCACGCCGAAGGCCGCGACGGCACGCCGCTGGAAGCCTTCCTCGCCCTGCCGGCGGGGCAGGGTCCGCGCCCCGTGGTGGTGCTGGCGCACGGCGGCCCGGTCGGGGTCGGCGACAACCTGCGCTTCAATCCCGAGGTGCAGTTCCTCGCCGCGCTCGGCTACGCGGTGCTGCAGGTCAACTACCGCGGCTCGGACGGCTACGGCACCGCCTTCCGCGAGGCCGGCTACCACGCGGCGGGCACCGCGATCGAGGACGACATCGCCGCCGCGCTGGACGCCGCGCTCGCGCGCTTCCCGCTGGATGCCTCGCGCATGTGCATCATGGGCAGCAGCTACGGCGGCTACTCCGCGCTGCAGTCGAGCATCCGCTGGCCGGAGCGCTTCCGTTGCGCGGTTTCGATCGCCGGCATCAGCGACCGCCCGCTGTTCTTCACCGCCAGCGATTCGGGCAACCTGCCCGCGACCCGCGCCGAGCTCGAGCGGGTGGTCGGCGATCCGCGCCAGGCGCTCGCGGCGATGGTCGAGACCTCGCCGCTGTACCGCTACCGCGAACTGACCACACCCGTGCTGCTGGTGCACGGCCGCGAGGACAGCCGCGTGGACTTCGAACACGCCCGACGCCTGGTGCGCATGCTCGAGCTCGCCGGCCGCGATCCGCTGCTGCTCGCCTTCGCCGACGAGGGCCATGCCTGGGACCAGCTCGCCGATGTCGACCGCGCCTATCGCGCCATCGCCGGCTTCCTGCGGGCGCACCTGGGCGAAGTGGCGGGCGGCACGGGCGCGAACGCGTCAGTCGCGGACCCCGCCGTGCGGTGACGCCGCCAATGCGGTGCAGCGGGAGCAGGCTCCGTTCCACCGGCGCGGGCCGGGCGCCGCAAAACCCGCCGTGCGGGCGGCCGGAGTGGACCAATGCCGTCCCACGTGGCGCGCGGTCGCCCGGCCCTGCGCGGCGCGGGCGTTCAAGGAACGACCGCAGTCCATTCCGGCGCGGAGAACTTGTCGCGCGCCAGTTCCTGCGCACGCTGCAGTTCGGCCGGCCGCAGCGCGCCGGCGGCGAGCCCGCCGTGCAGGTCGCGGAAGACGTCGACCAGCCGCGCGACGATCGCCTCGCGCGGCAGGCCGGTCTGGCTGCGCAGCGGATCCACCCGCTTCTGCGCGCTGGCGGTGCCCTTGTCGGACAGCTTTTCGCGGCCGATCCGGAGCACTTCCAGCATCTTCGTCGCGTCGATGTCGTAAGCCATGGTGACGTGGTGGAGCACGGCGTCGCCGCGGCGCGCCTGGGCGGCACCGGCGATCTTGCCGGCGGCCGAGGCGATGTCGTTGAGCGGCTGGTGCCAGGCCGCGATGCCGAGCGTGGCGAGCGCCTCGATCACCCAGGCGTCCATCAGCGCGTAGGCCTGCTGGAAGCCCATGCCGTCCACCATCGACAGCGGGGCGAGGATGGAGTAGGTGATGGTGTTGCCCGGCTCGATGAACATCGCGCCGCCGCCGCTGATCCGGCGCACGACCTCGATACCGTGATGGCGCGCGGCGTCGCCGTCCACTTCGTTGCGCAGCGACTGGAAACGGCCGATCACCACGGCCGGCGCTGCCCACTCCCAGATCCGCAGGCTCGGCGCCCGTCGGCCGGCAGCGACCTCGTCGAGCATCACCTCGTCCAGCGCCATGTGCAGGGCCGGCGCCTGCGGCCCCTCGTGCACCAGCTCCCAGGCGTGGTCGCGCCAGCTGCTGAGGCTCATGCGGGAGCCCCATCGAGGGCGCGGCGGACCGCGGTGGCGACCGCTTCCGGGGTGATCCCGTACATCCGTACCTCCGGCCCCAGCGCGAGACGAACGGAGCCCGCGATCAGCGCCTCGCCGGCGTCCACCGGCAGGCCGTGCAGGGCGGCGCTCATCGCGTCCAGCGCGCTGTCCGGCTCGAGGAAGAAATCGCCGCTGACCTGGGCCCGCGCGATCAGGCCGTCGCGCACCTCCAGGTCGGCCACCACCAGCTTGCCACCCGGCACCTTGTACTCGCCATGCATCCGTGGACCCCCCGTCCGTGCGACCAGTGTATCGGCCGCGCCGGCATGCCGCAGTAAGCTGGCGGCGTCATGCCGACCGCCACCGTCGACGACGATCCGCCGCCGCGCCGCCCGCCGGAGCCCGATCCGGCCGACTGCTGCGGCGGCGGCTGCGTGCATTGCATCTTCGACCTGCACGATGCCGCGCTGGAACGCTACGAGCGCGCGTTGGCGGCGTGGCGCGAACGTCATCCCGAACCGCCTGCGACGTGAAGTGCCGCGCACCGCAGCATTGACGTTCCGCATGCGCCTGTTTGTAAGCATTTCGTTACTGAACGCGCACGTTGCGCGTCGATCGCGTCACTTCACGAAACATGCACTAAACACAGCCGCTACCTGACTGCGTACGGGTTCTCAGTTTGCGCGTGAACGGGTCGCCCGCGCTTCACGCGCCCCCTACCGTTGCGCGTGGGCGCCGGGTGAAGGCGCCTTCCTTTCCCAAGCCGGCGCATGCACAGACCGGCATCCCAACCAAAGGGCAAAAGATGACGATTCAGGGCTTCGGCACCGGTGCGGCGATCGCGCGTCGTGATTTCCTCAAGACCTCCTCCGGCGTGGCGGCCGCGGCCGCCTTCGGCGCGTTCAGCCTGCCCGCCTTCGCGGCCTACGTGCCGCCGAGCCGCCAGCGCGGCTCCAAGGTGATCAGCGTCAAGGACTATGGCGCCGCCGGCAACGGCTCCAAGGACGATACCGCGGCGATCCAGGCCGCGATCAACGCGCTGCCGTCCGCCGGCGGCACGGTCACCATCCCGGCCGGCACCTACCTGATCGATCCGACACGGTACGTCCGGCTGCGGAGCAACATGCACCTGAAGATGTCGCCGGACGCGATCCTCAAGGCCAAGACCTGTTCGGTGAAGCGCTCGTACATCCTCCTCATCAGCGACCGCTCCAACGTCGAGATCTCCGGCGGCCAGCTGGTCGGCGACCGCGCGACCCACGTGTACTCGGGGGGCGGCACCCACGAGTGGGGCCACGGCATCCAGATCCTCGGCGGCCGCTACGTCACCGTCCGCGACCTGCGGGTGAGCAAGTGCACCGGCGACGGCGTGTGCATCGGCGGCAATTCCAACGACGTGGTGATCGCCAACATCGTGTCCACCGGCAACCGCCGCCAGGGCCTGTCGATCACCAACTGCGCGAACGTCAAGGTCTACGACTCCGAGTTCAGCTACACCCAGGGCACGAGCCCGGAGTGCGGCATCGACATCGAGCCGGATCCCGGCCACAGCTGCTCCAACATCCGGATCGAGAACTGCCGGATGAACAACAACAAGCGCTACGGCCTGAACATCTGGAAGAACGTCAGCACCGTGACGGTCGCCAAGTCGGTGATGGAACGCAACGGCAGCCTCGGCATGTCCACCTACGGGTGCTCCGGGATCACGGTGACCGGCAATACCGTCCGCTACAACTCGGCCACGGGCATCGTCTACAACGACGGCACCCGCAACGTCGTCCACAGCGGCAACACGTCCTATGGCAACTACACGCGGTTGGGTACCAAGACGCGCACGCCGTTCACGCTGACGGGGTGGTCGAGCAAGATCGAGCGCGACATCCTGCTGCGCGGCAGCCGCTCCAACGTGTCGATTCGCACCAACAGCTACAGGTAAGTCGCCTCGGCCTGCGGCCGAGACCCCAAGGCCCCGCCCCAGGCGGGGCTTTTTTTGCGCGCGGGCGCTGCGTGCGCCTGCACGCGGCCGTGACGCCGCTTCGTCGTTTCAAACGCGGTGTTGTAAGCGTTTCGTTACGGAACGCGGGCGTTGCGCGCACTCTGCCTCACGTCGCGAAACACGTCCTGAACGCAGCCTCCGATGAATGGGCGCGGGTTCCCAGTTCGGGTCCGGCGGGGTCGCCTTTCCTTCACGTGCCCTCTACGGTGGATCACGGGCGCGCAGCGTCCCTCGTCCGTTTTCCAAGCCGGCGCGTCACCAGACCGGCGCATTCCATTCAAGGGGTACTGATGACCATCCACGAGCACGGCACCGTTGCGGCGACCCGTCGCGACTTCCTCAAGACGTCTTCCGGGATCGCGGCGGTAGCTGCTTTCGGCGGGTTCAGCCTGCCGGCCCTCGCGGCCTACGTCCCGCCCACCCGCAAGCGCGGGTCCCGGGTGATCAGCGTCAAGGACTTCGGCGCCGCCGGCAACGGCAGCAGGGACGACACTTCGGCGATCCAGGCCGCGATCAACGCGCTTCCCTCCACCGGCGGCACCGTGACCATCCCGGCCGGCACCTACCTGATCGATCCGACGCGCCATGTCCGGCTGCGCAGCAACATGCACCTGAAGATGTCGCCTGACGCGGTGCTCAAGGCCAAGACCTGCTCGATCAAGCGGTCCTACATCCTGTACATCCACGACAGTTCCAACGTGGAGATTTCCGGTGGCCGCCTGATCGGCGACCGCGCCACCCACGTGTACTCGGGCGGCGGCACCCACGAGTGGGGCCACGGCCTCCAGATCCTGGGCGGGCGCAACGTGACCGTGCGCGACATGCACGTGAGCAACTGCACCGGCGACGGCGTGTGCATCGGCGGCAAGTCCTACGACGTGGCGATCGCCAACATCGTGTCGACGCGCAACCGCCGCCAGGGCCTGTCCGTCACCAACTGCTCGAACATCAAGGTCTACGACTCCGAGTTCAGCTACACCCAGGGCACCGCCCCGGAGTGCGGCATCGACCTCGAGCCGGACGACGGCTACACCTGTTCGACCGTGCGCATCGTCAATTGCTGGCTGCACCACAACAAGCGCTACGGCATCAACGTCTGGAAGCGCGTGTCGTCGGTGGTGGTGGCGCTCAACACGATCGAGCGCAACGGCAGCCTGGGCATGTCCACCTACGGGTGCTCGGGACTCACGGTCGCCAAGAACACCTTCCGCTACAACTCGGCGACCGGCATCGTCTACAACGACGGGACCCGCAACGTCAGCCACCGCTACAACTGGTCGTACGGCAACTACACGCGGCTCGGCATCCGGACCCGGAAGCAGTTCACCCAGACCGGTTGGTCGAGCAAGATCGAGCGCGACATCCTGCTGCGCGGCAGCCGCTCGAACGTCACCATCGCCTCCAACTACTACAAGTAGGACGCGATGCGGAAAAAAAGGCCCCGGGAGACCGGGGCCTTTTTCGTTTCAGCGCTCGAACCAGGCGCCCGGCACCGCATACCCGGCGGGACGGGCGATCGCGCTGCCGCTGGCGACGTCGACGATGCGCAGCGCGTGGAGCGGCTGCACCAGCGCCGGATCGCGGAAGCTGCGGCGGGTGGCGAGCACGCGGCTGCCGTCGCGCGACCAGTCGGCGGCGAGCCAGGCGACGTCGCCGGTGCGGCCGGCGGTCACCCGGCGCGCGTGCGCGCCGTTGCGGTCCATCACGTACAGCGGGTTGTAGTAGCGGAAGCCGCCCGCGCCGTCGTCGTAGACCTCGCCGGTGTAGGCGATGCGCAGGCCGTCGCGCGACCAGCGCGGCGCGTAGCCGACGCCGAGGTCGCGGCGGGTGCCGCTGGCGAAGTCGACCAGGGTCAGCGTGTTCGGCACCACGTCGGCGAGCACGCCGCGGCTGCCGTCGGGCGAGAACGCGATCCGGCGTTCCTCGTACGTCGTCAGGTCGAGCAGCTTGGTGGAGGCGCCGCTGCTGGTGTCCACGCGGTAGGCGAGGGCATGCCATTGCGGATCCATGCGCCCGATCCAGGCGCCGGCGGCGACCAGCAGGGCGCGGCCGTCGCCGCTCCAGCTCGGCTGCTCGAGGCGGATCGGCGCGGCGACGCAGAACAGGTTGCGCCGCGGCGCGCCACCGGCGCCCATCACGCCCAGGCAGTCGCGCGTCGCGGTGCGGGCGACGTAGGCGATGCGGCTGCCCGGTCCCCACGCGGGGGCAAGGTAGCTGCCGACACCGCGGGTGAGCGCGCGGATGCGCCCGGTGCGGCGGTCGACCGAATACAGGTGGGTACGCTGGCCGCCCTTCGCCGTCGACGTCGTGCGCTCGAAAACGATCCGGCTGCCATCCGGCGACCAGCCGGGCAGGCGGTCGAAGGTGCCGGCGACCGACGGCGTCAGCACGCGCACCCGGCCGCCGTCGTCGAGCAGCAGGTGGCTGCGGGTGGCGATGCCGGCGGCGTCGTAGCGCGCGTGGCTGAACACGATCGCACCGTCGGCGGGCGTGGCGGCGGTGGCGGCGGCGGGAACGCAGGCGAGCGCGAGCGGCGCGGCGAGCGCGAGGAAACGGCGTTGAAGCGACATGTGGGGTTCCCCATGGAGACGTGCGACTAGCGACTCGCATGGAACCCGCGACGCGCTCACGAGGAGGTGAAAAAAACGCTTCTTTTACTTAGCCGCAGCCTATCGCGCTGAAGCATTCACCGCACGTGGCCATTCATCGCGGCCGCGCTATGCTTCGCGCCGAAACAATGGAGGGCGGGCAGATGGCCACCGGTTGGGCAGGCGACGGCGCGGTGCAGGACCAGATCGACGCGACGGTGAACGACGCGATCCAGCGTGCGCGCAGCCAGCTGCCGCGCGGGCCAAGCCTGCGCCATTGCGAGGAATGCGACGCGCCGATTCCCGAGGCGCGGCGCAAGGCCGTGCCGGGCGTGCGCCTGTGCATCGCCTGCCAGGAGGCGCAGGACCGCGCGCAGGCCGCGCACAGCGGCTACAACCGCCGCGGCAGCAAGGACAGCCAACTGCGCTGAGCGCTGCTCAGGCCAGCGTCGCCAGGCGCTGGCCCAGCCGCACCGGCGCTTCCGCCGCGAGTCCGGGCGCGAGCGTGGCGACCCCGCGCGGCAGCAGCACGATCACCGTCGAACCGTAGTTGAAGCGCGCCATCTCGGCGAAGCGCTCCAGGGTGATCGCCGCGCCGCGGTAGTCCTTCACCGTGACCGCGCGGCCGTACTGCGGGATCTCGATGCCGCTCCACACGGTTTCCACGCCGGACACCAGCAGCGCGCCGACCATCACCACCGCTATCGGGCCGAACGTCGTCTCGAAGTGGCACACCAGCCGTTCGTTGCGGGCGAACAAGCGCGGCACCGCGCGCACCGCCGCCGGGCCCACGCTGAACAGGCGGCCGGGCACGTGCACGGTTTCCAGCAGGCGGCCCGTCCACGGCATGTGCACGCGGTGGTAGTCGCGCGGCGACAGGTACACGGTGGCGAACAGGCCGTCGGCGTAGGGCCGCGCCGCATCCTCGTCGGCGAGCAGTTCGGCGGCGGTGAACGACTGGCCCTTGGCCTGGAAGAGGCGCCCGCCCTCGATCGCGCCGCACTGGCTGATGCGGCCGTCGGCGGGCATCAGCAGCGCGCGCGGATCGGGGTCGGCGGCGCGCGCGCCCTCGCGCAACGCGCGGGTGAAGAAGGCGTTGAAGCTGTCGTAGGCGCGCGGGTCCGATTGCGCGGCCTCCTCGAGGTCGACCCCGAACCGGCGCACGACCGTGTCGATCAGCCAGCGGCTGACGCGCGGATGCTTCGAGTAGGCCAGGCGCCGCGCCAGCGAGGACAGCAGGCGGTGCGGCAGCACATGGGTCAGTTGCGTCGTCAGGTCCACGGGCGGCGCGTCG
This sequence comes from Lysobacteraceae bacterium, assembly GCA_035539135.1. Classification (GTDB taxonomy): domain Bacteria; phylum Pseudomonadota; class Gammaproteobacteria; order Xanthomonadales; family Xanthomonadaceae; genus JABFWF01. Next base: position 634,056 of record DATLJD010000014.1, on the reverse strand, counting down.
GCGAAGGGGCCGCCATTGTGCGGGCTTCGCGCGTGGGCGCAAGGCGGCCGCGGACGCGACCGGCGCCTCGCCTCAGAAATCCATGAACAAGCCGCCATTGACCGGCAGGTTGGCGCCGGTGATGAAGCCCGCTTCGTCGTCGGCGAGGAACAGCACGGCGCGGGCGATGTCCTCCGGCTGCCCGAGCCGGCCGACCGGTACCCGCTCGACGATGCCGGCGCGGATGTCCTCCGGGATCGCCATCACCATCGCCGTCTCGCAGTAGCCTGGCGAGACCGAGTTGACCGTCACGCCCTTGCGCGCGACCTCGCGCGCCAGCGCCATGGTGAAGCCGTGCATGCCGGCCTTGGCGGCGGAGTAGTTGGTCTGCCCGAACTGCCCGGTCTGGCCGTTCACGGAGCTGATGTTGACGATCCGGCCGAAGCCGCGCGCGACCATGCCGCCGATGGCGGCACGGGTGAGGTGGAACACGCCGTCCAGGTTCACCGACAGCACCGCGTCCCACTGCGCCTTGTCCATCTTGCGCAGGGTGCCGTCGCGGGTGATGCCGGCGGCGTTGACCAGGATGTCGAGCGCGCCGTGGCGCGCCTCGACCTCGCGCACCAGCGCGCCGCAGGCGTCGAAATCGGTGACGTCCAATGCGGCGACCTCGATGCCCATCCCCGCGGTGCCGGCGCGGAACTCCGCCTCGCGCCGCGCATCCGGGAGGTCGGCGGCGATCACCTTCGTCCCGGCGCGGGCCAGCGCGACGCAGATCGCGCGGCCGAGTCCGCCCATGCCGCCGCTGACGACGGCGACGCGCTGCTGCCCTGCCATCTAGCCGCCGCGGGTCTTGTTGCCGCCGGGGGCCTTGTCCCGCGGCGGAGTGCTGCCGTTGCCCATCGCGCCGGCGAGGTTCTGCTGGAACTCGTTCCAGGCCTGCAGGTTGCGCTCGGTGAGCTGGTTCATCAGCGTCCACGGCGTCTGCCCGAGCAGGCCGCCCATCTGCTGGCGGAACTGCTGCTGCTGGTCGAGGAACAGCTGCATCGAGCGCTCGAGGTAGTTGCCCATGAAGCCCTGCAGCGAATCGCCGTAGAAGCGGATCAGCTGGCTGAGCATGCGGGTGGACAGCATCGGCTCGCCGTCCTGCTCGTGCTCGGAGATGATCTGCAGCAGCACCTGCCGGGTCAGGTCGTCGCCGGTCTTGGCGTCGCGCACCTCGAACTCGATGCCGTCCACGATCAGCTGGCGGACGTCCTCGATCGTGATGTAGCTCGAGATCTGGGTGTCGTAGAGGCGACGGTTGGGATACTTCTTGATGACGCGGACCATGCGCGCATTCCCCCGGGCGGACCCGAAGCATGGCGCATCGTGGACACCGCTTGCAACCGGAACTGTCAAGCCCCGCAGGTCACGCCGGGCGGCCATGACCGCGATCGCAGTCAGCCGGCGGTCAGCCGCAGAAGGTCCCGCCGGAGCCTCCAGGACTCACCAGCCCATGTACTGCCCCCCGTTCGCGGCGAGGTTGGCGCCGGTGATCCAGCCGGCCTCGTCGGGGATGAAGAAGGCGACCGCGTAGGCGATCTCCTCGGGGCTGCCGAGCCGCCCCGTCGGGATCTGCGCGATGATCTTGCTGCGCACCTCCTCCGGCACCGCCATCACCATGTCGGTGGCGATGTAGCCGGGCGAGACGGTGTTGACGGTGATCCCGAAGCGGGCGTTCTCCTGCGCCAGCGAGATGGTGAAGCCGTGCATGCCGGCCTTGGCCGCGGCGTAATTGGCCTGGCCGTACTGGCCCTTCTGGCCGTTGATCGAGCTGATCTGGATGATCCGGCCCCACTGGCGCGCGCGCATCCCTTCGATCACCGGGCGGGTGACGTTGAAGACCGAGTTGAGGTTGGTGTCGATGACCTCGCGCCACTGCTGCGCGCTCATCTTGTGGAAGGTGGTGTCGCGGGTGATGCCGGCGTTGTTCACCAGGATGTCGACCGGGCCGAGCTGGCGTTCGACCTCGCGCACCATCGCCTCGGCGCTCTCCGGCGATGCAACGTCGCCTGGCGCCAGCGCGACCTCGATGCCTTCCGCGCGCAGCTTCTCCTGCCAGGCGCGCGCCTTGTCGGCGTTGCGGTAGTTGGTGGCGACCCGGTGGCCGAGGGCGGCCAGCCGGCGGCAGATTGCGGTGCCGATCCCGCCGGTGCCGCCGGTGACGAGCGCGACGCGTGGTTCCATTCCGCAGCCCCCCATCCGCCGCGCCGTGCGGCGTCCTCGCCACTCTATCCGGTCGTGTCGTCCACGGCAGGCCGCAGCGCAGCATCGCCGGCGTCGGGCAGGCGCGGTCCGCGCGGGATCCGGGCCGGGTCGAAGGCGCGGATCGCGGCCGCCAGCGCGGCATCGACCGAGCCGGCCCGGGCCAGCGCCTGCGCCGGCTGCCCGAGCGCGGTCCAGGCCGCGCGCAGCGCGGGCAGCGGCGCGTCCGGATCGACCGGCAGCGCCGCCAGCGACTTCGACAGCTTGCGCCCCTGCGCGTCGAGCACCAGCGGCAGGTGCGCGTAGGCCGGCGTCGGCACGCCCAGCGCGCGTTGCAGCAGGATCTGGCGGGGCGTGGAGTCGAGCAGGTCGGCGCCGCGCACGACCTCGGTGATGCCCTGCGCGGCGTCGTCCACCACCACCGCGAGCTGGTAGGCCCAGGGGCCGTCGGCGCGGCGCAGGACGAAGTCGCCGACCTCGGTGGCGACGTTCTGGACGACCTGCCCCTGGATCGCGTCGTCGAACGCCACCCGCGCATCCGCCGGCACCCGGAAGCGGATCGCCGGGTCCTCGCGCAGGCCGCCGACACAGCCGCGGTGGACGCCCCCGTTCGCCGCCAGCGCGCTGCGGCTGCAGTGGCAGGCGAAGGCGTCGCCGCGTGCCAGCAGCCGGTCGAGCGCGGCCTGGTACGCCGCGCCGCGTTCGCTCTGGCGGAGCACCGGCTCGTCGGAGTGCAGGCCGAAGGCGGCGAGCGTGCGCAGCTGGGCTTCCGCCGCGCCGGCGACCTCGCGCGGCGGGTCGAGGTCCTCCACCCGCACCAGCCAGGTGCCGCCGGCGCGGCGCGCGCGCAGCCAGCTGCCGAACGCCGCCAGCAGCGAGCCGAAGTGCAGCGGCCCGGTGGGCGAGGGCGCGAAGCGGCCACGATAAGCCCCAACGCCGGCTGTGCGGCCGGGGTTCATCGGCTTGAATTCGCCGCGCGCTTCCCGCACCTTGCGGGAGATGCCGCGCATGCCGCGCGACAAGGGAAAGAAAGACCCGTCATGCTCAAGCGACTCGTCCTGTTCCTCGGTACCAACCTGGCCGTGCTGGCCCTGGTCAGCGTGGTGATGTCCGTGCTCGGCGTCAACGCCGGCTCGTTCGGCGGGCTGCTGGTGTTCGCCGCGCTGTTCGGCTTCGGCGGCGCGATCGTCTCGCTGCTGCTGTCCAAGTGGGTGGCCAAGCGCTTCACCGGCGCCCACGTGATCGAGACCCCGCGCAACGAGGCGGAGCAGTGGCTGGTGCAGACGGTGCGCAGGCAGGCGCAGCAGGCCGGCATCGGCATGCCGGAGGTCGCGATCTACGACGCGCCCGAGATCAACGCCTTCGCCACCGGCGCCAACCGCAACAACGCGCTGGTGGCGGTGTCCACCGGCCTGCTGCGGGCGATGAGCCGCGACGAGGCCGAGGCCGTGCTCGGCCACGAGGTCAGCCACGTCGCCAACGGCGACATGGTGACCATGGCGCTGCTGCAGGGCGTGCTCAACACCTTCGTGATCGTGCTGGCGCGGGTGGTCGGCCGGGTCATCGACGGCTTCCTCAGCGGCGACCGCGACGGCCCGGGCTTCGGCTACTACATCATCGTGTTCGTGCTGGAGATGGTGTTCGGCATCTTCGCCAGCATGATCGCGATGTGGTTCTCGCGGCACCGCGAGTTCCGCGCCGACGCCGGCGGGGCCACCCTGGCCGGCCGCGAGAAGATGATCGCCGCGCTCGAGCGCCTGGCCCAGACCTACGGCGCCAGCACCCTGCCCAAGCAGGTCGCCGCGTTCGGCATCAGCGGCGGCGTCGGCAGCGGCTTCCGCCGCCTGCTGATGAGCCACCCGCCGCTGGACGAGCGGATCCAGGCCCTGCGCGACGCCCCGCTGGACGGCCGCGCGGTGCGCGAGGGCGTGGTGGCCTGAGGCGCAGCGGCGGCCAGCGCTGCGAAGAAAGAGCCCGCCTTCCGGCGGGCTTTTTCATGGAGGCGACGAAGATGAAAGACGCCGAGCATCGTGGGCCCGCGCCCGGGAGCGGTCCTCGGCTTGCCGTAGAGCGGAGCAGGCGCCGCTCTACGAGGAGCGAAGGCGGCCGCGAGAGTGGTAGGGGCGCGCCGGGTGGGAGAGGTGGGCAGGACCGTATGCGCCATGGATGGCGCATCCGAGCCTCCATGGACGGATTCACGGCGTGTCCTGCCTGCCTCTCCCGCCCGGCGCGCTCGCGGGGGGGCAATGACGCAAGCGAGGATGGCGCCTTCCCTCAGCCCTCGAACTCGTAGTTCATCTCCGGCCCGGCCGGTGCGAGGAAGTAGCCCTCGACGTAGTCGATGCCGCTGGTGAACAGGAAGGCCATGCTGGCCGCGTCCTGCACGAATTCGGCGATGCTCCTGATGCCCAGCGCGCGCACCTTCTCGGCGATCTCCTTGACCCGCTTCTGGTTGGCCGCGTTCTTCGGCAGGTCTTCCATGAAGCTGCGGTCCAGCTTGACGAAGGCCGGGTCGAAGTGCGACAGCAGCTGGAACGAATCCAGGCCCGCGCCGAACTGCTCCAGGGTCACCCGGCAGCCGAGCTTGGCGACCGCGGCGACGAACTCCTGCGCCGCGCGCAGGTTGGTGAACACCTTCGCCTCCGGCACCTGCAGCACCAGGCAGTTGCCGTCCACGCCGTGGGCGGCGAGCTGCTCGCCGATGTACTGCGGCAGGGCCTCGTCCACCAGCGAGGCCTGGGTGATCTTGGCCAGCAGGGTGACCGGCTTGCCTTCGCGCTTGCGCTCGCCGACCACCTCGATCGCGCGCCCGATCACCCAGCGGTCGATCTCCGACAGCAGGCCGTGCTCCTCGGCGATCTGCAGGAAGCTCAGCGGCGGCACGGTCTCGCCGGCGCCAGCGTCCAGCCGCACGTAGGTCTCGTACATCGCGCCGGGCTCGCCCTGCAGGCTGATCACCGGCTGGTAATGGAGCAGGAAACGGTCGTTGGCGAGCGCGTCGCGCAGGCGCGCGACCCAGGCCTGGATGCGCTCTTCCTCGGCGCGGTCCACCGCGCTCGGGTCGAAGATCTCGAACCGGTTGCCGCCGACGCCGATCGAGGACTGCACGCCCTGGTTGGCCTTGGCCAGCACCTGGGTCACGCTGGCGATCTTCTCGCCGACCTGCACGCCGCCGATGCTGGCGGTGATCACGCTCGAGCGGCCGGCGACCTCGAACACGTGCGAGGCGAAGGCTTCGCGGATGCGTTCGGCCAGCGCGGTGGTGACCTTGTGGTCGCCGCGCGCCAGCACTGCCAGGCTGTGTTCGCCGAAACGCGCGGCCTGCGCGCTGCCGTCCTCGAGCTGGCCGGCGATCACGCCGCGCAGGCGCTCGGCGACCGCCGCCAGCAGGGCGTCCGCGGAGTCCAGGCCGATTTCCTGCAGCAGGCGCTGGTAATGGTCCGGCTCGAGCAGCAGCAGGCCGTACTGGGCCTGGCGCTGGGCCGCGTCGGCGACCGCGTCCTCGAGCGCGCGCAGGAAGGTCGGACGGTTGAGCAGGCCGGTGGTCTGGTCGCGCTGGCGCAGTTCCTCGACCTCGCGCGCCAGCTCGGGGTCGATCTCCTGGCGGCGGAACACCACCTGGATGCAGGGCTCGCCCTCGTACAGCGCCTGGGTGAACTCCATCACCGCCGGGAAGTCGTTGCCTTCGAGGTCGCGCGCGGTCAGCTCGTGGCGCGGCGGCGGCGGCTCGCCCTTGCTCAGCGACTTGAGCAGCTGCTTGAAGCCTTCCACGTGCTGCGGCGCGACCAGGTCCAGCAGCGACATGCCCTCGATCTCGTCGAATGACTCGTAGCCGAACATCTCCAGGTACGCGGCGTTGGCGCGGATGTGCATGCCTTCGTGCACGTAGGCGATCGGGTCGCGCGAGGACTCGATCAGCGCGTCGCAGCGGCGCTCGGTTTCGCGCACCTGCGCCTCCAGCCGGCGCAGCGCGCGGCGCGCATCGAGGTCGGTCCACTCGGTGCGCACCACGCCGAGCAGCTGCTGCGGCTTGTGGCGCAGGGCGATGCCGCGCACGCCGCCGGCCAGCGCCTGGGTCAGGACCTCGTCGTCGACCCGGTCGGCGACCGCGATCACCGGCAGGTCCTTGCCGCTGGACTTGACCAGTTGCAGCACCTCGTCCATCTGCACGCCCTGGCTGTGCTGGGCGGCGAGCACCAGGTCGATCGCCTGGCCGCGGACCATCTCCTGGGTTTCCTCGGCCGTGGCCGGACGCAGCGGGCGGACGGCGATACCGGCGTTGCGCAACATGCTGACGATCGCCTCGGCGTCCTCGACGCTGTCGTCGACGATCATCAGGCGCAGTGCGGTATCGGGGCCCTGGGGCATGCGGTTCTCCGTGATCCGGCTGGTTCTACACGATGGCCGCGTCGCCGTCCATCGGACGGACGGGCCGTTTGCCGGTGTCGCCGGCGACCTCGCGCACCAGCCGCGGCACGAGATAGCCCGACAGCCGCGCCGCCAGCGCTGCGTGCAGGCGGCAGGCGGTGGCGTCGTCCACCTCGAAGTGGGCCGTGCCGGCGACCCGGTCGAGCTGGTGCAGGTAATAGGGCAACACGCCCGCCGCGTACGCCCGTTCGGACAACGCGGCCAGCGCCTCCACCGAATCGTTCACCCCGCGCAGCAGTACCGCCTGGTTGAGCAGGGTGGCGCCGGCCGCGCGCAGGCGGGCCAGCGCGGCGTCCACCGCCGGGTCGAACTCGTTGGCGTGGTTGGCGTGGATCACGAACGCGACCGGCCAGGGCAGTGCGCGCAGCCAGTCGGCGAGCTCCGCGTCCACGCGCTCGGGCAGCACCACCGGCAGCCGGCTGTGGATGCGCAACCGGCGCAGGTGCGGGATGCCGGCGAGCGCGTCGGTAAGGTCGGCCAGCTTGGCCGTGGCGAGCGACAGCGGATCGCCGCCCGACAGGATCACTTCCTCGATCGAGGGATCGCCGGCGACGACGGCGACGGCCTCGCGCCAGCCGCCGGCCGCCGCGGTTTCCTCGGCGTAGGGAAAGTGGCGGCGGAAGCAGTAGCGGCAGTTGATCGCGCAGCTGCCGGTCGCGACCAGCAGGGCGCGGCCGCGGTACTTGCGCAGCACCCCGGCGCCTGCGCGGGCCGCGTCGTCGCCGACCGCGTCGAGGACGAAGCCCGGTACCACGCGCTCCTCGGCGTCCAGCGGCAACACCTGGCGCAGCAGCGGATCGTGCGGGTCGCCCGGGCGCATGCGCGCGACGAAGCCGCGCGGCACCCGCAGCGGGAATTGCGCGGCGGCGGCGTCGGACAGGCGCGCCGCGAGCTGCGGCAGGCCGAGCAGGGCGAGCAGCTCGCGCGGGTCGCGCACCGCCTCGCGCCAGAGGCGGCGCCAATCGCCGGCATCCGCGGGGACGGCCGCGGGCTGCAGGGCCGGGGAGGCAGCAGGTATCATGTGGGGTCTGTTTCGAGCGTTTCCGAGTGGAGCCAGGCGCGCCGCGCCGTGGCCTCCCGATCCAACATTTTAGCCGCCGCGCGCGGCCCAGCAGGAGTGTCCGATGGCCAGCCTTGGCATGAACGACGTGAAGACCGGCCAGAAGATCCTGGTCAACAACGATCCGTGCGTCATCACCGAGACCGAATACGTCAAGCCGGGCAAGGGCCAGGCCTTCACCCGCGTGAAGTACCGCAACATCAAGAACGGCCGGGTGCAGGAAATCACCATGAAGGCGACCGACTCGCTCGAGGTCGCCGACGTGATCGACACCGACATGCAGTACCTGTACGGCGACGGCGAGTACTGGCACTTCATGAATCCCGAGTCGTTCGAGCAGGTGCAGGCCGACAAGGCCGGCATGGGCGGCGCCGAAAAGTGGCTCAAGGGCGAGGAGGAGTGCGTGGTCACCCTCTGGAACGGCACCCCGATCGCGGTGCAGCCGCCGAACTTCGTCGAGCTCAAGATCGTCGAGACCGATCCCGGCGTGCGCGGCGACACCTCGGGCGGCGGCGGCAAGCCGGCCACGCTGGAGACCGGCGCGGTGGTGCGCGTGCCGCTGTTCGTCGGCCAGGACGAGGTGATCAAGGTCGACACCCGCTCGGGCGAGTACGTCAGCCGGGTGAAGTGACGGGCCCCGGCGCGCGCATGACCACCGCCCCCCAATCCTGCGACCTGCTGGTCGAAGCCGGCTGGGTCGTGCCGGTGGTGCCGCACGGCGTGGTGCTGGAGGACTACGCCGTCGCGGTGCGCGACGGCGCGATCGTCGCGGTGCTGCCGCGCACCGAGGCGCGCGCGCGCTTCGTCGCGACCGAGACCGTGTCGCGGCCGGACGCCGCGCTGATCCCCGGCCTGGTCAACGCCCACGCGCACAACCCGATGACGCTGCTGCGCGGCGTCGCCGACGACCTGCCGCTGATGGAATGGCTGCAGGGCCACATCTGGCCGATCGAGGCGCAGGTGATCGGGCCGGAGTTCGTCGCCGACGGCATCGCCCTGGCGATCGCCGAGATGCTGCGCGGCGGCACCACCTGCTGCAACGAGAACTATTTCTTCCCCGACGTGCAGGCGGCGACCTACCGCCGCTTCGGCTTCCGCGCACTGGTCGGGCTGCCGGTGATCGACTTCCCGACCGCGTGGGCGCGCAGCGACGACGAGTACTTCGACCGCGCGGGGGAGGTCCACGACCAGTGGCGCAACGACCCGCTGGTCGCCACCGCGTTCGCGCCGCACGCGCCGTATACGGTGTCCGACGCCAGCTTCGAGCGCATCCGCATGCTGTCGGACCAGCTCGACGTGCCGGTGCACTGCCATGTGCACGAGACCGCGCACGAGGTGGCCGAATCGCAGCAGAAGCACGGGCAGCGGCCGCTGGCGCGGCTGGACCGCCTGGGCCTGGTCAACGACCGCTTGATCGCGGTGCACATGACCCAGCTCACCGAGGGCGAGATCGCGCTGTGCGCGGCCCGCGGGGTGAGCGTGGTGCACTGCCCGGAATCCAATCTCAAGCTCGCGTCCGGCTTCTGCCCGACCGCGGCGCTGGCAAGCGCCGGGGTCAACCTCGCGATCGGTACCGACGGCGCCGCCAGCAACAACGACCTCGACATGTTCGGCGAGACCCGCACCGCGGCGCTGCTCGCGAAGGCGGTCGCGCGGGACGCCGCGGCACTGGACGCCGCCGCCGCGCTGCAGGCGGCCACCCTGGGCGGCGCGCGCGCGCTCGGTTTCGGCGAGCGGATCGGCTCGATCGAGCCCGGCAAGCAGGCCGATCTCGTCTGCGTGGACCTGTCCGCGCTCGAGACCCAGCCGCTGCACCACGTCATTTCGCAGCTGGTCTACGCCTGCGGTCGCCAGCAGGTCACCGACGTCTGGATCGCCGGCCGCCGCAAGCTGGCCGAACGCGCGCTGTGCGACATGGACGCGCAGGCGCTGGTGGCCAACGCGCGGCAGTGGCGCGAGCGGATCGCGGCGATCCGGGTGGCGTGAGCCACTGGCGCGCGCCCGCCAGCACAACCGGAAACCCCACCATGCAGCCATCGCACGCCGACAACTTCCGCCAGGCCGAACTCGACAAGTTCGACGCGCTGGCCCACCGCTGGTGGGATCCCGATGGCCCGCAGAAGGCACTGCACGCGCTCAACCCGGTGCGGCTGCGCTACGTCGCCGAACGCGTCGCGCTGCGCGACGCGCGGGTGCTCGACGTCGGCTGCGGCGGCGGCCTGCTGAGCGAGGCGCTGGCGGGCGAGGGCGCGCGGGTCACCGCGATCGACCTCGCGCCGGAGCTGCTGAAGATCGCGCGCCTGCACGGGCTCGAGTCGGGACGCAGGGTCGAGTACCGGCAGATGCCCGTGGAAGCGCTCGCGGCCGAAAGCGCCGGCGCCTTCGACGCGGTCACCTGCATGGAGATGCTCGAGCACGTGCCCGATCCGGGCTCGGTGATCGCGGCCTGCGCGCGCCTGCTGGCGCCCGGCGGCCGCCTGTTCCTGTCCACCCTCAACCGCACGCCGGCGGCGTTCGCGCTGGCGATCGTCGGCGCCGAATACGTCGCCCGCCTGCTGCCGACCGGCACCCACCGCTACCGCGACTTCATCCGTCCGTCCGAGCTCGCCGCCTGGCTGCGCGCGGAAGGGCTGGAACTGGAGGACGTCAGCGGAATCGCCTACGAACCCTGGCGCAACGGCGCGCGCCTGTCGCGGCGTACCGACGTCAACTACCTGGCCTGCGCGCGCAAGCCGGGCTGACGTCGCGCCCGCCCACGGCGCGCTTCTCCACGAGTCCTTGCATGACGCTCCGCTTCCCCCCGCTCGTCCTGTTCGACCTCGACGGCACCCTGGTCGACAGCGCGCCCGACTTCGTCGCCACCCTCGCATTGCTGCGCGGCGAGCACGGGCTGCCGCCGGTGTCGCTGCAGCAGTTGCGTCCGCACGTGTCGAAGGGCTCGCGGGCGATGCTGGCGACCGCCTTCCCGATGCTGGACGAGGCCGCGCGCGAGGCGCTGCTGCCTCGCTTCCTCGCGGTCTACGAGCAGGAACTGGCGCGGCACGGCGGCATCTTCGACGGCATCGCGGAACTCCTCGACGCGATCGAGGCGGCGGGCAGCCGCTGGGGCATCGTCACCAACAAGCCCGAATATCTCGCCCGCCTGCTGCTGCCGCGGCTTGACTGGGACGCGCGTTGCGCGGTGCTGGTGGGCGGCGACAGCCTGCCGGTACGCAAGCCGGATCCGCTGCCGCTGCTGCACGCGGCGCGCGTGCTCGGCGTCGCCCCGGGAGACTGTGTGTACGTAGGCGACGACGAGCGCGACATCGTCGCCGCGCGCGCGGCCGGCATGCCGTCGATCGCCGCGCTGTGGGGCTACCGCCTCGACGCCGACGACCCGCTGGCGTGGCAGGCCGACCGCCTGCTCGACGCGCCGCGCGACCTGCTGCGCGCGGACGCGTGGCCGGCGCCATGAGCGACGCCGACGCCCTCGCCGGCTTCCTCGACAAGTGGCTGGCGCGCTGGCCGGAGTGGGCGGTGGCGGAAACCTTCGTGCCGCACGTGCTGCGCCAGCGCGCGGCCGCGTGGTTCGCGCTGCGCCAGGAGCTGACCGACGCCGCCTGGGGCGGCAGCGACCCGCGCCCGGGCGAGGCCAAGCTCGGCTGGTGGGTGGAGGAACTGAGCGGCTGGACCCGTGGCGCGCGCCGGCACCCGCTCGGCCTGCTGCTGCAGCCGGTCGACGCGCCATGGGGCGTGCTGGCCGCCGGCCTGCCGTCGCTGCACCAGGCGCGCGAGCGCGCGGTGGACGCGGCGCGCGCGCTGGTGACCCTGGAGCCGGCCGGGAAGGCCTTCGCCGCGACCTCGGCCGCGCTGTTCGCGGCGGACGCACCCGCTTCCGCGCGCGACGCCGCCTGGCGCCTGCTGGGCGAGCAACTGCTGGCGCAGGGCGAGGGCGCGGTGCCGCTGCTGCAGCGCGCGCGCCTGGGCGCCGATGCCGATGCGCAGGCCTTGCGCCGCGCCTGGGCGGAGGAACTGCTGGCCGGCTGGCCGGTGCGCGATCCGTCGCGCGCCGAACGCATCCGCGACGCCCTGCTGCACGCGCGCCTGCAGGCCATCGCGGGGCAGGGCGCGGCGGCGTCGCGCTGGCGCACGCTGTGGCGCGCCTGGAACGCGGCGCGCGGCTGAAACACTGTGTCCGCCGGCCGGGCGTCGACGGCCCGGCGGCTACAATGCACGCCCCGTCCGCTTCCGGATCGCCCGTCTTGACCCCCACCCCCGGCTCGCCCGCGCTGCTGCCCGACGTCGCCAACGACGCGGTCGCGCTGGCGCGCCCGCTGGACTGGGTGGGCATGGACGGGATCGCGTTGCCGGTGCGGATCGCCGGCGCGGACGGCCAGCCTGTCCAGGTCGCGGCCTCCGCCGACGTCGCGGTCGACCTGCGCCAGCCCGGCGCGCGCGGCATCCACATGTCGCGGCTGTACCTGCAGCTGCAGCAGGCCTTCGCCAGCGAGGTGATCACCCCGGCCGGGCTGCGCCGTGTGCTGCAGGACTTCGTCGACTCGCAGCGCGGGTTGTCGGCCAGCGCGCGCCTGGTGCTGCGCTACGACCACCTGCTGCAGCGCGCCGCGCTCGCCAGCGGCCACCTCGGCTGGAAGCGCTACCCGGTGGTGCTGGAGGCGACCCTGCGCGAGGGCCACCTGCGCCTCGCACTGACCCTGTCGGTCGAATATTCGAGTACCTGCCCGGCGTCCGCGGCGCTGTCCCGGCAGCGCAACGCGCAGCGCTTCGCCGAGGACTTCGCCGCCGCGCGGCCGCTGTCGCCGGACGTGGTGCGCGACTGGCTCGAATCCGAGCGCGGCCTCGCCGCGACCCCGCACGCGCAGCGCAGCCGCGCCGAGGTGCGGGTCGAGCTGAAGCCCGCCTTCGACGAACTGCCGGTCGCGGCGCTGGCGGACCTGCTGGAGGACGCGCTCGGCACGCCGGTGCAGACCGCGGTCAAGCGAGAGGACGAGCAGGCCTTCGCCGAACTCAACGCCGCCAACCTGATGTTCTGCGAGGACGCCGCGCGCCGGGTCGCCGCGGCGCTGTCGCGCGATCCGCGGGTGGAGCGCTTCGACGCCGCGGTCGCCCATTTCGAGAGCCTGCACCCGCACGACGCGGTGGCGAAGGTCAGCGGGCACGGACCAGGCTGACTTCCCCGCGCGCGACGACCCGGAAGCGACGGGGCACGCTGGCGACGGGAATGCCCAAACCGTCGAGCTTTGCTCGGCGGAGCAAGCTCCGCGGCTGGATGCGTCGTGGCGGCTAGCGCGCGAACTCCAGCCGTTGTCCCTGCGGCGTGCCGACCAGGCGCACGCCGTCCCAGGCCTGCACGCCGTTGACCCAGGTCGAGGCGATCCTGGTGTGGAAGGTCATGCCTTCGAACGGCGACCAGCCGCATTTGGACAGCACGTCCTCACGGCGCACCAGCTGCGGCGCGTCATCCACCAGCACCAGGTCCGCCCAGTAGCCCTCGCGCAGGAAGCCGCGCTCGCGCACGTCGAACAGCAGCGCCGGCGCGTGCGCGAACTTGCGCACTACCTGTGCGGTGGTGAGCTTGCCCTCGTGCACCAGCTCCAGCGCCGCCTGCAGCGCGAACTGCACCAGCGGCAGGCCGGCGGGCGCCTGCAGGTAGGGGCGGGACTTCTCCTCCAGCGTGTGCGGCGCGTGGTCGGTGGCCAGCACGTCGATCACGCCGTCGGCGAGCGCGCGCACCAGCGCCTCGCGATCGCTCGCGTCCTTGATCGCCGGGTTGCACTTGATGAAGTTGCCGAGCGCCGGGTAGTCGCCGCGGTCGAAACGCAGGAAGTGGATGCAGGTTTCGGCGGTGATGCGCTTGCGGCTGCCGTCGGCGCGCACCAGCGGGCCCCGCTCGAACAGCGCCAGTTCGTCCGCGGTGCTGATGTGCAGCACGTGCAGGCGGCTGCCGTGCTTGCGCGCGAGCGAGATGGCGAGTTCGGTGGAGCGCTTGCAGGCCTCGCGCGAGCGGATGTCGGGATGCGCGGTGACCGGCACCGCGTCGCCGCACCTGGCCTTCCACTCCGCGAGGTTGGCCTCGATCAGCGGCGTGTCCTCGCAATGGGTGATGATCGGCGTCGGCGCGTGGGCGAAGATGCCGTCGAGCACCACCGGGTCGTCCACCAGCATGTTGCCGGTGGACGCGCCCATGAACACCTTGATGCCGGGCGCCGTGCGGGGGTCCAGCGCCTTGATCGCATCGAGGTTGTCGTTGCTGGCGCCGAGGTAGAAACCGTGGTTGCCCCAGGCGCGGCCGGCCGCGCGCCGGTACTTGTCCTCCAGCGCTGCGGCGTCCAGGGTCGGGGGCGAGGTGTTGGGCATGTCCATGAAGGTGGTCAGGCCGCCGGCGACCGCGGCCGCCGATTCCACCGCCATGTCCGCCTTGTATTCCAGGCCCGGTTCGCGGAAATGCACCTGGTCGTCGACCATGCCGGGCAGCAGGCGCCGGCCCTGCGCGTCCACCACCGTCTCGCCGGCGCGCGCGGACAGCCCGCTGCCGATTTCCGCGATGCGGCCGCGCGCGATGCGCAGGTCGCCGTGGAACTCGCGCTCCTCGTTGACGAGGCGGGCATTGACGATCAGCGTGTCGGACATCGCGCGGTTTCCTTGCGTTAGCGGGGAGGGACGGGATCGTGGCCGCCGGGATGCAGCGGGTGGCAGCGGCCGATCCGGCGCAGCGCCAGCCAGCCGCCCTTGAGCGCGCCGAAACGGGCGATCGCCTGCATGGCGTATTCCGAGCAGGTGGGCACGAACCGGCAGCGCGGGCCGAGCAGCGGGCTGAGCCAGCGCTTGTAGCCGCGCAGCAGGGCGATGAGGAGGCGGGCGATCACGATGTTTGCACGCGGCGGCGCGCGAGACTCGCGCGGTTGCCGCTGTCATCCCGGCAGGGTATAACAGCGCGCTTTCCCGCCTCAAGGGAAGAGAGGAAAAGCCCGTCGTGGCAGCGAAGAAACCCGCGAAGAAGGCCGCCAAGGCCGCCAGCAAGACCACCCGTTCCACGGCCGTGGCGAAGAAGGCCGCGCCGAAGAAGCAGGCGGCCGTGGCGAAGAAGCCGGCCGCCGCGAAGAAGGTCGCCAAGCCCGCGGCGAAGAAGGCCGTGGCCAAGCCGGTCGCGAAGAAGGCCGCGCCGGTGGCGAAGAAGCCGGTCGCGAAGAAGGCGCCGGCGAAGGCCGCCAAGCCGGTCGCCAAGCCGGCGAAGGCGCCGGTGAAGGCTGCTGCCAAGGCGCCGGCGAAGGCCGCGAAACCCGCGCCGGCGAAGGCGCAGAAGAAGCCGGCGCCGGCCAAGGCGCCCGCCGCCAAGGCGCCGGCGAAATCCATCGGCCGCGAAGCGCTGGTCGGCCCGGTCAAGGTCGAGACGCCCAAGCAGCCCCAATCCACCCGCGCCGCTGTCCCGGCGCCCAAGCCGGTCGCCAAGCCGGTCGGCAAGCCCGTCGCGAAGGAACTCGCGCGCGACGCGCAGCCCGCCAAGGGCGTCGCCGCCGCCGCGCCGCGGCCGGTGGGCAAGGTCGCCGTGGCGGTCGCCGCCAGGCCGCCCGCGCAGCCGGTGCAACGCAAGGTCAAGGTAGTGAAATACGAAACGGACGAGGCCACCGGCCGCCCGATCGTCCCCGAGGGCTACAAGCCCTCGCCGGACGAGGAATACATGAACCCGCTGCAGCTCGAGTACTTCCGCCAGCGCCTGCTGCAGTGGCGCGCGGACCTGATCGAGGAATCCAAGCAGACCATCGAGAACCTCAAGGACGAGGTGCGCGACGTCGGCGACGAGGCCGAGCGTGCCACCCGCGAGACCGAGAACTCGCTCGAGCTGCGTACCCGCGACCGCTACCGCAAGCTGATCGGCAAGATCGACAGCACGCTCAAGCGTGTCGACTCGGGCGAATACGGCTACAGCGTCGACTCGGGCGAGGAGATCGGCCTGGATCGACTCGAGGCGCGCCTGACCGCCGAGCGCACGATCGACGAGCAGGAGCGCTGGGAACATCTGCAGAAGCAGATCGGCGACTGAGCACGTCAGGGCCGCTGGTTCGCGCAGGAGCCCCGCGATTGCGGGGCTTCCGCGTTTTCAGGGTGGCCGGTGCCGGTGCGGCAGCAGCGCCCAGCGCGGATCCGGGTGCCGGCGCGGGCTTTCGGACAACCACTCGCGGGTCGCGCGCTCGGCGCGGGCGATGAGCTCGGCGGTGCGCGAGAAGTCGTAGCTGGTGGTCGCCAGCGGGCACAGCGGCGGCACCACGGCCAGCGCGCAGCGGTCGGCGAAGCGGTCGATGTCGGCCAGCAACTGCCGCATCGCCAGCAGGTTGAGTGCATGCAGCGCGGCCGCCATCGCGCCGCGCGGGGGCTGCTGCAACGCGCAGGGCAGGCCGGTCGGCAGCACGGTGACCCGCCGCGCGCCGAGCGCGAACGCGGCCGCGATCGGGGTGTTGGCGGCGACGCCGCCGTCCATCAGCGGGCGGCCGTCGATGGTGACCGCCGGGAACACCGCCGGGATCGCGGCGCTCGCGAGCAGCGCCTGCAACGCATCGCCGGAAGACAGGGTGACCTCGGTGCCGTCGAGGACGTCGGTGGCGACCACGTGGCAGGGCAGCGGCGCGTCCTCCAGCCGGCGGTACGGGAGTTCGGTGCCGAGCAGGGCGGACAGCGGCGCGGGCCTCGCGAGGTGGTCGCGCCGGCCGAGGAGGCAGAGCGCGGTGCCCAGCAGCGAGAACGGAAACACGTCGACGCCGCGCAGGCGCAGCCAGATCCGTTCCAGCCGGGCGACGCCGGCCGGGTCGGGGGCGGCCGCGTAGTACGCGGCGTTGATCGCGCCGACCGAGGCCCCGACCACGAAGTCGGGCACGATGCCGGCATCGGCCATCGCCTTGAGCATGCCGACCTGGACCGCGCCGAGGCTGCCGCCGCCGGCGAGGACGAAGGCGGTGGGGCCGTCGGCCTGGGACATCGCGCCGTCTCAGGCAGCCTGCAGCTCGGCCTCGATGGCGAGGTTGTCGCGGTCGCGGCCGACGCTGGCGGCGGCCACCAGCGTGCCGCCGCGGAAATAGCGCGCGGTGAAGTCGCGCGCCGGCAGGTCGCCGTCGACGCGGACCTCGTCCCAGCCGTTGCCGAGCCCGGTATAGCGCAGCTCCACGCCGTAGTGGTGGGTCCAGAAGAACGGCACGTCGGCGAACGCCTGCGCGGCGCCGAGCAGGTTGGCGGCGGCCGCCTGCCCCTGGCGCTCGGCGTGCACCCAGTGCTCGACCCGCGCCAGCTCGCCGCGCCACGGGAAGCGGGCGACGTCGCCCGCCGCGTAGTGGCCGGGCAGCGAGGCCTGCAACGTCGCATCGACCACGATGCCGCCATCCACGCGCAGGCCGGCCGCCTCGGCGAGCGCCGTGCGCGGGGCGACGCCGATGCCGACGACGACGAAGTCCGCCGGCACCCGGCCGCCGTCCTCCAGCTGCAGCGCCTGGCCGTCGTAGCCCCGCACGTTCGCGCGCAGGTGGAAGCGCACGCCCTGGTCGCGGTGCAGGCTGGTGAGGAAGCCGCCGAGTTCGCGGCCGAGCACGCGTTCCATCGGCACCTCGTCCGGGGCGACCACGTGCACCTCGAGCCCGCGCGCGCGCAGCGCGGCGGCGGCCTCCAGGCCGATGAAGCCGGCGCCGACGAAGGCGACCGTGCGCGCCCGCGCCGCCGCGGCGATGATCGCGTCGGCATCGGCGAGCGAGCGCAGCACGTGCACGTTCGGGCGGTCGAAGCCCGGCAGCCGCAACCGCCGCGGCTCGGCGCCGGTGGCGAGCAGCAACGCATCGTAGGGATGGCGGGTTCCGTCGACGGCCATCGCCTCGCGCCTGGCGGCGTCAAGCGTGGCGACCTCGCAACCCAGCTGCAGGTCGATGCGGTTGTCGGCGTAGAACTCCCGCCCCTGCAACGGAATCCAGTCCGCCTGCGCGGTGCCGGCAAGATAGTCCTTGGACAGGTTAGGCCGGTCGCAGGGCGGGGCGGGGTCGGCGCTGAGCATGGTCAGCGCGCCGTCGTAACCGAGGACGCGCAGGCGCTGCGCTGCGGCGAACCCGGCCGCGCCGCCGCCGACGATCAGGATGCGTCCGGGGTGGCGTGCCGCGTGTACAGGCGGCGGCGCGGACGCGTCGACCTGCCGACGCACGTAAGCGGTGTCGCCGAGCACCTCGACCTGCCAGCGCGACAGCGGCGCGAACGCCGGCGCGCGCAGCGCCGTGCCGTCGCGCAGGCTGAAGCAGGCGTGGTGCCACGGGCAGCGGATCTCGGCACCGCGCACCAGGCCCTCGGCCAGCGGCGCGCCGTAGTGGGTGCAGGCGCCGCCGACCGCGTGCAGGCCGTCGTCCAGGCGCGCCAGCAGCACCGGTTCGCCGCCGACGTGGCCGGCCAGCACGCCGCCGGCGGGAATGTCGGCCAGCGGCACGCCCGCGCCGAGATCGGGGCCGGGGGGCGGACCATCCTGATGCGCCATGACGCTGCTCCTGGCCGGAACCGGACCGGCCCCGCGCCCAACCTTACCGCTTCGGCACGACGCCGCAGGAACCCATGTGCAAAGCCCGTCGGATCGATACAGTCCGGCGGGCGGCCGGCGCTAGTGGAGCTCGCGCAGGTCCAGCCGGCGCAACCGCGGCGCCAGCCGCGAGGTGGCCGTCACCACCGCCAGGGTCATGCAGCCGCCGAACACCACCGCCGGCACCAGCCCCAGCAGGCGCGCCATCGAGCCGGCGTAGAAGGCGCCGAGCTCGTTCGACGAACCGATGAAGATGCCGTTGATCGCCGACACCCGTCCGCGCATCTCGTCGGGCGTGGTCAGCTGCAGGATGGTCGAGCGCAGCACCACGGACACGCCGTCGCACAGGCCCGAGCCGAGCAGCAGCGCCGCCGACAGCCAGAAGTGGGTGGACAGCCCGAAGCCGATGATGCAGATCCCGAAGCCGGCCACCGCGAACAGCAGGATCCGCCCGGCGTTGCGCTCCGGCGTGTGGCGGGTGAACCACACCCCGACCGCGACCGCGCCCAGCGCCGGCGCCGCGCGCAGGATGCCCAGGCCTTCCGGGCCGTAGTGCAGGATTTCCTTGATGAAGGCCGGCAGCAGCGACACCGCGCCGCCGAACAGCACCGCGAACATGTCCAGCGCCAGCGCCGCGAGCAGGATCTGGTGGCCGAACACGAAGCGCAGCCCTTCGCGGATGCTGGCGAACACCGGCGCGCGCTGCAGCAGCACCGGCGGTTCGGTCACCGCGATGCGCAGCACCGCGACCGCCGCCGCCACCGCGAGCACCAGCGCGGTCGCGTACGAGGCGGTCTTGCCGCTCCAGCCGACGATCAGGCCGCCGATCGCCGGGCCGACCACCAGCCCGGTCTGGAACACCACGCTGCCGAAGCTCGCGCCGCGCGCGAACAGCGGCCGCGGCAACACCCGCGCGAACAGCGCGTTGTAGACCGGCCCGAGGAAGGAGCGCACGCTGCCGGTCAGCATGATCGCCGCGTACACCGGCCAGGCCTGGGCGATGCCGCCGGGGCGGACCGGGATCCAGTCGGCGGCGATCGCGGTGAGGATCGCCGCGGTCAGCGCCAGCCCGGCGCAGGCGAACGCGCCCAGCTTGCGCCGGTGCAGGTGGTCGACCAGGTAGCCGGCGAACGGCGCGATGCAGAAGTAGGGCAAAACCTCGGCGAGGCCGATCAGGCCCAGCGCCCACGGGTTGCGGGTCAGCTCGTAGACGTGCCAGCCGACCGTCACCGCGACGATCTGATAGGACAGGATGTTGAGGATGCGGAACGTCATCAGCCCGCGGAAGCCGGGGCTGGCCAGCGGCGTTCGCGGCGCGTCCGCGTCCTCGCTCACGAGGCGGCCTGCGCCTTGTCGCGGATGAAGCCGAGCAGGGCGGTGAGGCCGTTGCTGCGGGTCGGCGACAGGTGCTTCGCCAGGCCGATCGCGGCGATGAAGTCCGGCGGCGTCGCCAGGATCTCGGCCGCGCCGCGCCCGGAGTACACGCGCAGCGCCAGGTAGATCAGCCCGGACACGATCGCCGAGTCGCTCACCGCGCGGAAATCCAGCCGCGCCGCGTCGCCGTCGCACACGATCCAGACCATCGACTGGCAGCCGTGCAGGCGATGCTCCTCGGTCTTGCAGTCCTCCGGGAACGGCGGCAGCTTGCGGCCGAGGTCGATCAGGTACTGGTAGCGCTCGGACCAGTCGCCGAAGAACGCGAACTCCTCCGCGATCGCCTGCTGGGCGGCGGCGGCGGTGGGCTCGGTGGGGAAGGCGGTGGCGTTCACGCGGTCATCCGGTCGGACATCGGCTTGCTGCTTCTGCGTGGAGGAGTGTGCGCGGCGGCGTGCCTGCGTCGTGTGGATCCTGGCGCGCTATGCGCGTGCGCGGTGGCGATGCTACGCGCGCTTCCAGCGCACGCCGGCGGGCGTGTCCTCGAGCACGATGCCTTCCGCCGCCAGCTGCGCGCGGATCGCGTCGGCGCGGGCGAAATCGCGCGCCTGCTTGGCCGCCGCGCGTTCGTCCACCAGCGCCTGGATGCGGGCGTCGTCGCCGGCGTCGGCGCCGCGCGCGAACCAGGCGGCCGGGTCCTGCTGCAGCAGGCCGAGGGCGAGGCCGGCGCCGAGCAATTCCGCCTTCAGGCGCGCGCGCTCGCCGTCGTCGCCGGCCTTGCGCGCCTCGCCGGCGATGCGCGCGACCTCGGCCAGCGCCTGCGGGGTGTTGAGGTCGTCGTCCAGCGCGTCCTCCACCGCCTGCGGGATGCGCGCCTGCGCCTCCACGCCGGCGAGGTCGCGCAGGGTGCCGTACAGGCGGTCGAGCGTGCGCACGCTCTGTTCGACCAGCCCGTCCGACCAGTCCAGCGGCTGCCGGTAGTGCGCGCTGAGCAGGGCCAGGCGCAGCGCTTCTGCCGGGTATTCGGCGAGGAGCTCGTGCACGCGGCGGATGTTGCCGACCGACTTGGCCATCTTCGCGCCGCCGAAGGTCAGCATGCCGTTGTGCAGCCAGAAGCGCGCGAACACCTTCCCGCCGTGCGCGCACTCGCTCTGCGCGATCTCGTTCTCGTGGTGCGGAAACTGCAGGTCGACGCCGCCGGCGTGGATGTCGATGGTCTCACCCAAGTGCGCCGCGGCCATCGCCGAGCACTCGATGTGCCAGCCGGGGCGGCCGCGGCCCCAGGGCGACTCCCACCCGGGCAGGTCGGCGGTGGACGGCTTCCACAGCACGAAGTCGCCCGGGTCGCGCTTGTACGGCGCCACTTCCACCCGCGCCCCGGCCAGCATCTCCTCCGGATCGCGCCGCGAGAGCTTGCCGTACTCGGGGAAGCTGGCGACCGCGAACAGCACGTGGCCTTCGGCCTCGTACGCGTGGCCCGAAGCGATCAGCCGCTCGATCATCGCGATGATCTGCGGGATGTGCTCGGTCGCCTTCGGCTGCAGCGGCTGCGGCGCCACGCCGAGCGCCGCCATCTCCTCGCGGTAGGCGGCGGCGTAGCGTTCGGTGATCGCGCCGATCGGCACGCCCGCCTCGCGCGCGGCGGCGTTGATCTTGTCGTCGACGTCGGTGATGTTGCGCGCGTAGCGCAGCGCGCCGTGGCGGCGGCGCAGCAGCGCGGCCAGCACGTCGAACACCACCGGCCCGCGCGCGTTGCCGATGTGCACGTAGTTGTAGACGGTGGGCCCGCACAGGTACATGGTCGGGCTGGCGGGATCGAGCGGCGCGAAGGGCTCGACCCGGCGCGTCAGGCTGTTGTACAGACGCAGGGGCATCGGACGGTCGGGGCGGGAAAACCGCAGGATTCTAGCGGCCGGGGCAGGGCGGGGACAGGCCGGGCACAGCAGGGGTTCAGCCCTTCGCGCGCATAAACGCCTACACTGCCGCCCCGATGAGCCGCCCCTTGCCCGTGCCGTCCGCCTTCCGGATCCTGCTGGCGATCGCCCTGCTGGCGGTCGCGGGCGGCGTCGCCGCCGCGCCCCAGGAGACCGTGCTGCCGGTGGAGAACGTGCGGGTCGACTACGCCCAGGTGCTGCGGGTGGAGCCGGTCTACCAGACCCTGCACGCCACCCGCGCCGAGCTGCAGTGCGACCCGCCGGCCGAGGACAAGTCCCGGTTCGCGCGCGTCGTCGGCTCGGTGCGCGGCGTGCTGTCCCGCGACGGGCAACAGCAGGCCGAGCAGCCGCGGGAAGGGAGCAACTGCCGGACCGTCATGGTCGAGCACGAGTACCGCCGGCCGATCGCCTACGACGTGGATTACCTCTATCGCGGCATGAAGTACCGCTCGCGCCTGACCGAGGACCCCGGCAACCGCCTGCGCGTGCGGGTATCGGTCACCCCCTACGTGTCGCCGCTGGCCGATCGCTGACACCCCTTCCTGCAGCATGCCCTTGCGACGCTGGCGCCACGCGTGCGAGGATGCGCGTCCGATGCACGCCACCCGCGCCCACGCCGACGTCCTGACCTCCGCCCGCATGGCGGCCGGCATGACCTCGCGCGCGCGCCGACGCTCCCCGACCGAACTGGCTGGGTAGCGGCTCCGCGCCGTCGTCGCATCACGCGAAAGCCCAGCCACCGCGCTGGGCTTTCCGCTTTACGGACTCCGAAAGCCCGCGCGCCCCCCACGCAGCGCCGCAGCAGGAGCCCCCATGCAGCACTTCCTCAACACCCAGGACTGGTCGCGCGCCGAGCTCGACGCGCTGCTCGCGCAGGCGGCGGCGTTCAAGCGCGGCCGCGGCGGCACCCAGCTGCGCGGACGTTCGATCGCGCTGGTGTTCTTCAACAGTTCGCTGCGCACGCGCACCAGCTTCGAGCTCGGCGCGTTCCAGCTCGGCGGCCACGCGGTGGTCCTGCAGCCGGGCAAGGACGCATGGCCGATCGAGTTCGGCCGCGGCGCGGTGATGGACGGCGACGCCGAGGAGCACATCGCCGAGGTCGCGCGCGTGCTGTCGCGCTACGTCGACCTGATCGGGGTGCGCGCTTTCCCGAAGTTCAAGGACTGGAGCGAGGATCGCGAGGACGGGGTGCTGCGCGGCTTCGCCGAGCACGCGACGGTGCCGGTGATCAACATGGAAACGATCACCCATCCCTGCCAGGAGCTCGCCCACGTGCAGGCGCTGCAGGAGCGGTTCGGCACCCCCGACCTGCGCGGCAAGAAGTACGTCCTGACCTGGGTTCCGCACCCGAAGCCGCTCAATACCGCGGTGGCGAATTCCGCGCTGACCATCGCGACCCGCATGGGCATGGACGTGACCCTGCTGTGCCCGACGCCGGACTACGTCCTCGACGAGCGCTACCTCGGCTGGGCCCGCGCCAACGTCGCCGAAAGCGGCGGCTCCTTCGCGATCAGCCACGACATCGCGCAGGCCTACGCCGGCGCCGACGTGGTGTACGCGAAGAGCTGGGGCGCGCTGCCGTACTTCGGCCGCTGGGACGAGGAGCGGCCGCTGCGCGAGCGCTTCCGCCACTTCATCGTGGACGAGGCGAAGATGGCGCTCACCCGCGACGCCGCGTTCTCGCACTGCCTGCCGCTGCGCCGCAACGTCAAGGCCACCGACGCGGTGATGGATTCGCCCGCCTGCATCGCCATCGACGAGGCCGGGAACCGGCTGCACGTGCAGAAGGCAGTGATGGCGCGGCTTGCGGGCGTGAGCCGGGAAAGGGGAGACGGGAGACGGGAGACGTGAACGGCTGATTCGCCCCGACCCCGACCCATTCGTCGCCCAATTCTTCGAGCTCCCCATGTCGCAACCCATCGCCTCTCCCGTCTCTCCTCTCCCGTCTCCCGCCGCCTCGAAAGACATCGTCCTCGCCTTCTCCGGTGGCCTCGACACTTCGTTCTGCGTGCCCTGGTTGCAGGAGCAAGGCTGGCGCGTGCACACCGTATTCGCCGACACCGGCGGCGTGGACGCCGCCGAGCGCGCGGCCATCGAGGCGCGCGCCGCCGAGCTCGGCGTCGCCTCGCACGTCACCGCCGACGGCGGGCCCGCGATTTGGGACGGCTTCGTGAAGCCGTTCGTGTGGGCGGGAGAGGGCTACCAGGGCCAGTACCCGCTGCTGGTCTCCGATCGCTACCTGATCGTGGACGCGACGCTGGCCCGCGCGCGCGAACTGGGCACCAACGCGATCGCGCACGGCTGCACCGGCATGGGCAACGACCAGGTGCGCTTCGACCTCGCGGTGAAGGCCAGCGGCGACTACCGCATCGTGGCGCCGATCCGCGAGATCCAGAAGGAGCACACGCAGACGCGCGCCTACGAGCAGGCCTGGCTGGAAGCGCGCGGCTACGGCGTGCGCGCGAAGCAGAAGGCGTACACGATCAACGAGAACCTGCTCGGCGTGACCCTGTCCGGCGGCGAGATCGACCGCTGGGAGGCGCCGGGCGAGGGCGCGCGCGGCTGGTGCGCGGGGCGCGAACAATGGCCCGCCGAACCGCTGCGGGTGGCGGTGCGCTTCGTCGCCGGCGAGGCGGTCGCGCTCGACGGGCAGGCGCTGCCGGGCCCACAGCTGCTCGCGCGGCTCAACACGATGTTCGCGCGGTACGGCGTCGGCCGTGGCCTGTACACCGGCGACACCACGATCGGGCTCAAGGGCCGCATCGTGTACGAGGCGCCGGGCCTCACCGCACTGCTGTGCGCGCACCGGGCGCTGGAGGAAGCGGTGCTCAGCAAGCAGCAGAACCGCTTCAAGCCCGAAGTGGCGCGGCGGTGGGTCGAACTCGTCTACGAGGGCTTCTTCCACGACCCGCTGAAGACGGACCTCGAAGCCTTCCTCGCCTCCAGCCAGCGCATGGTCAATGGCGAGGTGGTGCTGGAGACGCGCGGCGGCCGCGTGGATGCGGTCGCCGTGCGCTCGCCGCACATCCTGCAGTCGTCCGGCGCGACCTACGCGCAGTCGGCGGACTGGGGTGTGGCGGAAGCGGAAGGCTTCATCCGGCTGTTCGGGATGAGCAGCACGCTGTGGGCGCAGGTGAACGCCGGCGCGCCCGCCGCTGGGCCCGCGCTGGCTTCGGCGCCCTGAACCAGACAATGGCTCCGGCCCCGCCGGGATGACGAAAGACGACGACGTCATGCTCGACAGCATCCTCCGCCACCTCGACGCGCTGGTCGCGTTCGACACCCGCAACCCGCCGCGCGCGATCGGCACGGGCGGCATCTTCGACTACCTGCGCGCGCAGCTGCCGGGCTTCCGCTGCACGCTCACCGACCACGGCGACGGCGCGGTCTCGCTGCTGGCGGTGCGCGGCGCGCCGACCCGGCTGTTCAACGTGCACCTGGACACGGTGCCGGACTCGCCGGCGTGGAGCGCGGATCCGCTGCGCCTGCGGGTCGAGGACGGCCGCGCCATCGGCCTGGGCGCCTGCGACATCAAGGGCGCCGCCGCCGGACTGCTGGCGGCCGCCGCGGCCACCCGCGGCGACGCGGCGTTTCTGTTCACCACCGACGAGGAAGCCAACGACGCGCGCTGCATCGCGGCCTTCCTCGGCGCCGCGCACGGCTACACCGAGGCGATCGTCGCCGAGCCGACCGGCTGCCAGGCGGTCCTCGCGCACCGCGGGATCAGCTCGGTGCTGCTGCGCTTCCAGGGCGCGGCGGGCCATGCCTCGGGCGTGGCCGGGCTGGAGGAGAGCGCGTTGCACCGGGCGATGCGCTGGGGCGGACGCGCGCTGGACTTCGTCCAGGCGCAGCAGCACCAGCGCTTCGGCGGGCTGACCGGCCTGCGCTTCAACGTCGGCCGGATCGAAGGCGGGATCAAGGCGAACGTCATCGCGCCCAGCGCCGAGGTGCGCTTCGGCTTCCGGCCGCTGCCCTCGCAGGACCTGGACGAACTGCACGCGCGCTTCGGCGCCTGCGCCGAGACTGGCGCGCTGCTGCGCTACGAGGAGCTGTTCCGCGGCCCGCCGCTGCCCGCCGGCGACATCGCCGAGGCGGAGGAGCGCCGGCTCGCCGCGCGCGACCTCGCCGACGCGCTGCAGTTGCCGATCGGCAACGCGGTCGACTTCTGGACCGAGGCCTCGCTGTTCTCGCGCGCCGGACTCACCGCGCTGGTGTACGGGCCGGGCGACATCGCCCAGGCGCACGCGGCCGACGAGTGGGTCGCGCTGTCGCAGCTGCAGCGCTACGCCGACAGCATCGCGCGCATCCTCGACGGGAGCGCGGCATGAACGCGCACGCGCTGCAGACCCGGCAGACCATCGTGCGCCTGCTCTCCAGCATGGCCAGCGCGAAGGAGATCGCGCTCTACCTCAAGCGCTTCTCGCAGCTCGACGCCGCCCGCTTCGCGCTGGTCAAGGTCGGCGGCGCGGTGCTGCGCGACGACCTCGACGCGCTGGTGTCCTCGCTCGCCTTCCTGCAGGACGTCGGCCTGACCCCGGTCGTGCTGCACGGCGCCGGCCCGCAGCTGGACGCCGAACTCGCGGCCGCCGGCATCGGCAAGCACACCGTGGATGGCCTGCGGGTGACCAGCCCGGAGGCGCTGGCGGTGGTGCGGCGGGTGTTCCACGCGCAGAACCTGCGCCTGGTCGAGGCGCTGCAGGCGCAGGACACGCGCGCGACCTCGATCGTGTCGGGCGTGTTCGAAGCCGAGTGCATCGACCGCGAACTGCTCGGCCTGGTGGGCGCGGTGCACCGCGTGCACCTGGCGCCGGTACAGGCCGCGCTGCGCGCCGGCTCGATCCCGGTGATCGCCAGCCTCGGCGAGACCGCCGGCGGCCAGATCCTCAACATCAACGCCGACTACGCCGCCAACGAGTTGGTGCAGGCGCTGCAGCCGTACAAGATCGTGTTCCTGACCGGCACCGGCGGCCTGCTCGACGCGGAGGGCAGGGTGATCGACTCGATCAACCTGTCCACCGAATACGAGCGCCTGCTCTCCGAACCGTGGGTGCACGGCGGCATGCGGCTCAAGCTCGAGCAGGTCAAGCAGCTGCTGGACGCGTTGCCGCCGTCCTCGTCGGTGTCGATCACCCGGCCGGCGGAACTGGCCAAGGAACTGTTCACCCACAAGGGCTCCGGCACGCTGCTGCGGCGCGGCGAGCGCGTGCTCACCGCGCGCGCCTGGGACGAGCTCGACCTGCCGCGCCTGCGCGCGCTGGTCGAGTCCGCATTCGGCCGCCGCCTGCTGCCCGACTACTTCGCGCGCACGCCGCTGCTGCGCGCCTACGTCAGCGAACACTACCGTGCCGCGCTGCTGCTGACCGAGGAGGATGGGTTGCCCTACCTCGACAAGTTCGCGGTGCTGGACGACGCCCAGGGCGAGGGCCTCGGCCGCGCGGTCTGGCAGGTGATGCGCGCCGAGGTGCCACGGCTGTTCTGGCGCTCGCGCCTGGACAATCCGGTCAACGGCTTCTACGACGCCGAATGCGACGGTTGCCTGCGGCAGCCGCGCTGGAAGGTGTACTGGTACGGCCTGGAGGGCTTCGACGCGATCGCGCGCTGCGTCGGCCACTGCGACGCGCGCGCGCCCAGCCTGGTGGAGTGACGCATGGATCCCTGGAAACACCCGCCGCGGCTCGCCGGCCGCCACGTCGTCCTCGAACCACTGCGCCGCGAGCATGCCGACGGCCTGGCCGCGGTGGTCGAGGACGGCCAGCTGTGGGAGTTGTGGTTCACCAACGTGCCGCGGCCGGAGGAGGTGCAGGGCTACGTGGACGCCGCGCTGGCGATGCAGGCGGCCGGCGGCTGCCTCGCCTTCACCGTGCGCGACGCCGACGGCCGCATCGCCGGCATGACCCGCTACTACGACCTCGCGCCGTCGGTGCCGCGCGTGCAGATCGGCTACACCTGGTACGCGCGCCGGGTGCAGCGCACCGGACTCAACACCGAGGCCAAGCTGCTGCTGCTCGCGCATGCCTTCGACACCCTCGGCTGCGCGTCGGTCGGCCTGCAGACCAGCACCCACAACCACGCATCGCGCGCGGCGATCGCGCGCCTGGGGGCGCGCGAGGACGGCGTGTTGCGCAACCACCTGCGCCACCGCGACGGCAGCCTGCGCGACACCGTGTGTTTCTCGATCATCGACGCCGAATGGCCGCGGGTGCGCGCGAACCTGCAGGCGCGGCTTGCGGAGCATGCGGCATGAGCGGCGCCGTCCGCATCGGCATCGTGGGCGCGCGCGGGCACGTCGGGGCCGAACTGCTGCGGCTGCTCGCCGCGCACCCTCGGTTCGAGCCCGCGTTCGTCTCCTCGCGCGCGCTCGCCGGCCAGCGCGTGGCCGACCACGTGCCGGACTACGCCGGCGCGCTGCGCTATAGCAGCCCGGGCTACGACGCGCTTCCGGCGCTGGGCGCCGACGCGGTGGTGCTGGCCCTGCCCAACGGCAAGTCGGACCGCTGCGTCGCCGCCTTCGACACGGCCGGCGTCGATCCGGTCATCGTGGACCTGTCCGCCGACCACCGCTTCGATCCTGCCTGGTACTACGGCCTGCCGGAGCTGACCCGGGCGACGTACGCCGGCCAGCGCCGGATCGCCAATCCCGGCTGCTACGCGACCGCGATGCAGCTGGCGATCGCGCCGATGCTGGACGTCCTCGACGGCCCAGTGCAGTGTTTCGGCGTCTCCGGCCACTCCGGCGCCGGCACCACGCCCTCGGACCGCAACGACCCCGACCAGCTGCGCGACAACCTGATGCCTTACGCGCTGGCCGGCCACCTCCACGAGCGGGAGGCGGCGGCCCGCCTCGGCCATCCGGTGGAGTTCATGCCGCACGTGGCCCCCCACTTCCGCGGGATCACCCTGACCGCCAACCTGCGCCTGCGCCGTTGTTTCCCCGTGGAGGAGGTCGCCGCGCGCTACCGCGGCGCCTACGGGGAGGAGCCGCTGGTGCGCATCGTCGACGCAGCCCCCTGGGTCAGCCGGATCGCCGGCCGCCACCACGTGGAAGTGGGCGGCTTCACCCTGTCCGCCGACGGCCGCCGGCTGGTGCTGGTCGCCACCCTCGACAACCTGCTCAAGGGCGCCGCCACCCAGGCCCTGCAGAACCTCAACCGCGCCTTCGGATTCGACGAATTCACGGGCCTCCCCCTGCCCCCCGCCTGCCTGCCCGCCGCGGCGCCGGCCCCGCTCGCGCGCCACGCCCATGGACGCTAGACGCACCATGCCCGACTTCCTCTGGCGCAAGCCCGGCATCGCCGTGGACCAGCACATCCAGGCTTTCCTCGCCGGCGACGACGTGCTGCTCGACCGCGAGTTCTTCCTGCACGACATCGCCGCCAGCCGCGCCCACGCGCAGGTCCTGCACCGCGCCGGCATCCTCGACGAAGACACCCTGGCCTCGCTGGAGCGCGAGCTGCACTACCTGGCCGAGGATTTCCGTTGCGGCGCCTTCCTGCTCGACGCGCACTACGAGGACGGCCACTCGGCGATCGAGTCGCGGCTGACCGAGCGGCTCGGCGACGCCGGCCGCCGGATCCAGACCGGGCGCAGCCGCAACGACCAGATCCTCGTCGCCACCCGGCTGTGGCTGAAGGAGCGGCTGGCGCGGCTGCAGGCGCTGTGCGTGGAGGTCGCGCAGGTCGCGTTGCGGCGCGCCGAGGCCGAGATGCACCTGCCGATGCCGGGCTACACCCACCTGCAGCGCGCGGTGGTGTCCAGCGCCGGGCTGTGGTGGGCCGGCTGGGCCGAGAGCTTCATCGACGACGCCGCGCGCGCCGCCGGCACCCGCGCCTGGCTGGACGCCAACCCGCTGGGCACCGCCGCCGGCTACGGCGTCAACCTGCCGCTGGACCGCGACCACGCCACCCGCGCGCTCGGTTTCGCACGGCTGCAGGTCGCGCCGACCGCAGCGCAGCTCGCGCGCGGCAAGTTCGAACTGGCCGCGCTCGAGGCGCTGGGCAGCGCGATGCTGGACCTGCGCCGGCTGGCCTGGGACCTGTCGCTGTTCCTCGGCGCCGAGTTCGGCTTCGCCACGCTGCCCGCCCAGTACACGACCGGCAGCTCGCTGATGCCGAACAAGCGCAACCCCGACGTGGTCGAGTTGATGCGCGGCAGCTACGCCAGCGTGGCGGCCGCCAAGGCGGAAATCGAGCAGCTGCTGTCGCTGCCGTCCGGCTACCACCGCGACCTGCAGGTGAGCAAGGGCGCGCTGGTGCACGGCTTCGGCCGCGGCCTGGCCGCGCTGGGCCTGCTGCCGGACCTGCTGGCGAAGCTGGAATGGCGCGAGGACCGCCTGCGCGCGGCGCTGGACCCGTCGATGTATGCGACCGACCTCGCGATGGAGTTGGCCGCGCAGGGCACGCCCTTCCGCGATGCCTACCGCGCCGCCGCCGACCCCGCCCGCTGGAGCGAGCGCGACCCCGCCGGCAGCCTCGCCGCGCGCGTCTCGCCCGGCGCCCCGGGCGCACCGCGCCTGGACCTGCTGCACGAACGCCTGGCCGGCCTCGCACCGGCGCCGGAAACGACGACGCCGCCCTGAAGGCGGCGTCGTGGCCTGCGCGGGGCAGGCGGAATGACTGGTCGGGGAGACAGGATTTGAACCTGCGACTTCTACGTCCCGAACGTAGCGCTCTACCAGGCTGAGCTACACCCCGACGGGAGCCGCGCATTCTATCGGGGCCCGGCGCGGACAGGCAAGCGGTCGCGGCGCCTGCGTTGCGCCGCCGGCAAGCCGGCGCGGGCGCTGGCTTAGACTATGCGGCCCGCGCGGCCCCCGCCGCGCGCGCCTTTCCGGAGTCGCCTTGGCCAGCCAGCCCGTCAAGCCCCGCACGCCGCCCGGCGTCCTGGAACTGCTGCCGCGCGAGCAGATCGCCTTCCAGCGCATGCTGGACGCGATCCGGGCGACCTTCGAGCGCTTCGGCTTCCTGCCGGTGGAAACCCCGGTGATGGAGCTGTCGGAGGTGCTGCTGACCAAAAGCGGCGGCGAAACCGAGCGCCAGGTCTATTTCGTGCAGTCCACCGGGGCGCTCGAGAAGGGGGGCGAGAGCCGGCCGGAACTCGCGCTGCGCTTCGACCTGACCGTGCCGCTGGCGCGCTATGTCGCCGAGCACGAGCACGAACTTGCCTTCCCGTTCCGCCGCTACCAGATGCAGCGCGTCTACCGCGGCGAGCGCGCCCAGCGCGGGCGCTTCCGCGAGTTCTACCAGTGCGACATCGACGTGATCGGCAAGGACAGCCTGTCGCCGCGCTACGACGCGGAGATCCCGGCGGTGATCGCGGCGGTGTTCGAGAATCTCGCGATCGGCGAGTTCACCATCCAGCTCAACCACCGCAAGCTGCTGCGCGGCTGGTTCGAGGGCCTGGGCATCGGCGAGGGCGAGCAGCAGGTGGCGGTGCTGCGCGAGCTCGACAAGCTCGACAAGCGCGGCGAGGACGCGGTGCGGGCGACGCTGGAGGGCGAGGGCTACGCGCTGTCGGCCGACGTCGCGGAACGGTTGCTGGCGTTCTCGCGCATCCGCGCGCGCGGCCACGACGCCGCGCTGGCGGCGCTGGACGCGCTCGGCGCCGGCACGCCGCTGTTCGAGGAAGGCCGCGCCGAGCTGCGCCAGGTCTTCGCCCAGCTGCGCGCGCTCGGCGTCGCCGACGCGCGCTACGCGCTGAACCTGTCGATCGCGCGCGGCCTCGACTACTACACCGGCATCGTCTACGAGACCACGCTGGACGCGCATCCGCAGATCGGCTCGATCTGCTCGGGCGGGCGCTACGACGATCTCGCCAGCCACTACACCAAGTCGAAGCTGCCCGGCGTCGGCATCTCGATCGGCCTGACCCGGCTGTTCTGGCAGCTGCGCGAGGCCGGGATCGTGCCGGTCGCCGAGAGCTCGGTGGACGTGCTGGTCGCGCTGCTGGACGACGCCCAGCTGGGCGCGGCGCTGGCGCTGTCGCAGCGGCTGCGCGCGGCGGGCCTGAACGTCGAGACCCAGCTCGAGCCGCGCAAGCTGGCCAGGCAGCTGCAGTACGCCGACCGCGCCGGCATCCGCTTCGCGGTGATGCGCGGCGGGGACGAGGCGGCGCGCGGCGTGGTCGCGGTCAAGGACCTGCGCCGCGGCAACCAGTTCGAAGTGGCCGAGGACGGCCTGGCGGACGCCCTGCTGCAGGCGCGCGCCGCGCCCGGCGACGCCGCCTGACCGACATTCCGCATCAGCGCCGGGCGAGCGTGCCCGGCATGGAAGACGCATGAAACCGATCCTGCTCGATGGCCGTTCGCTGACCCGCGCGCAACTCGTCGCCGTCGCCCGCGGCGCCAGCGTGGAACTCGACCCGCAGGCGCTGCGCGCGGTCGCCCGCGCCGCCGATTTCCTCGCCGAGCAGGTGCGCCGCGAGGAACCCATCTACGGCGTCTCCACCGGCTTCGGCAGCAACGCCGACAAGCTGCTCGGCGGCCATCCGCTGCGCGACACCGGGGTGGAGGCGCGCGCGCCGGGGCAGGGCCTGCACGAGGAACTGCAACGCAACCTGATCGTCACCCACGCGGTGTGCGTGGGTGAGCCGTTCGCCCCCGAGGTCGTGCGCGCGATGCTGTGCATCCGCGTCAACACCCTGCTCAAGGGCCATTCGGGCATCCGCGTGCAGACCCTGCAGGCGCTGGCCGCGCTGCTCAACGCCGGGGTGGTGCCGGTGGTGCCGCAGCTCGGCTCGGTCGGCGCCTCGGGCGACCTCGCGCCGCTGTCGCACCTCGCGATCGTGCTGCTCGGCGGCGGCGAGGCCTTCTTCGACGGCGAGCGGCTGCCGGGCGCGGAAGCGCTGCGCCGCGCCGGCCTGGCGCCGGTCGCGCTGTCCTACAAGGAAGGCCTGGCGCTGAACAACGGCACCGCGCAGATGCTGGCCTGCGGCGTGCTCGCGCTGCACGCGCTGGAGGAACTGGCGGACACCGCCGACCTCGCCGCGGCGATGACGGTGGACGCCTTCGCCGGCCGCACCGGCGCCTTCGCCGGGGAGGTGCACGTGCTGCGCCCGCATCCGGGCCAGGTCGCGGTCGCCGCGCACCTGCGCCGCCTGCTGGACGGTTCGACCCTGGCCGACATCGCCTACCACCTGGTGCCGCGCTTCCGGCAGTGGCAGCCGGCGAGCTGGCGCGATCCGGCGCTGCGCGCGCACGGCTTCGACATCGCCTGGGACTGGGTGCCGCTGGACCAGCGCCACGGCCGCGAGACGTTCTACACCCGCTTCCGCCCGTTCCGCGGCGGCAAGAAGCACCAGCCGCAGGACAGCTACTCGCTGCGCTGCGTGCCGCAGGTGCACGGCGCGGTGCGCGACGCGCTGGCGCAGGCCGCGCGCGTGCTCGAGATCGAGCTCAACGCGGTCACCGACAACCCGCTGGTGTTCCCGGATGCGCCCGCCGGCGAGGTCGAGCAGCAGGTCGTGTCCGCCGGCCACTTCCACGGCATGCCGCTGGCGCTGGCGATGAGCTACCTGAAGGCGGCGATTCCCGTGCTCGCGTCGATTTCCGAGCGCCGCCTCAACAAGCTGGTGGACGCGGCCAACAACGACGGCCTGCCCGCGTTCCTGATCGGCAACGAGGACGGCACCGAGTCGGGCTACATGATCGTGCAGTACACCGCGGCGGCGATCGTCAACGACCTCGCCAGCCGGGCGATGCCGGCCTCGGTGTATTCGATCCCGACCTCGGCGAACGCCGAGGACCACGTCTCGATGGGGGCGAACGAGGCGCGCCACGTGCTGGCGATGGCGGCCGACCTCGGCAAGGTGCTGGCGCTGGAGCTGTACACCGCCGCGCAGGCGCTGGACCTGCGCCGCGACATGATCCACGCCGCGCGCGCGCTGGCCGCATCCACCGACGCCGCCGGCTTCGCCGCGAAGGTCAACGGCGCGCCCGCGGACGGCGCCGACCGCGAAGCGTTCCTGCGCGAGGTCGAGGGCCTGCGCGCCGAACTCGCAGCCGCCGCGCCGTTCCGTCCCGGCAAGGCGGTGGCCGCCGCGCACGCGGCGCTGCGCGAGGCGATCCCCTTCCTCGACCACGACCGCGCGCTCGACGGCGAGGTCGCGGCCGCGGTGCGGCTGGTGGAGGAGGGCACGCTGCTGGCGGCGGCGCGGAGCGCGCTGTCGGAGTGACGGCTCGCTCCTGCGCTTGCGCACAAGCGGAGCAAGCTCCGCTCTACGGCGGGTTTCAGCGGCGGCGCGGCTTGGCGCGGATGTAGACCGCGTGGCGGTTGCCGTCGGCGCCGGCGCGGTCCTGCACTTCGTAGCCGGGATGCGCGGCGACCAGGTCGCGCAGCTTGCGGAAGCCGTAGGTGCGCGGGTCGAAGTCCGACGCCAGCCGCACCAGGTTGCTGCCGACCGCGCCGAGCTGGGCCCAGCCGCTGTCGTCGGAGGCGGCGTCCACCGCTTCGCGCAGCAGCGCGTCGAGCTTGCGGTCGCGCTTCAGGCGCGGTGCCTTCGCCTCGGCCGGGGCATCGGCTTCAGCCTCCGCCGTGTCGCCGAGGTTCTCGGTGTAGATGAACTTGTCGCAGGCGGCGACGAAGGGCGAGGGCGTCTTGCGCTCGCCGACCCCGTACACGGTCAGGCCCTGTTCGCGGATGCGCGAGGCGAGACGGGTGAAGTCGCTGTCGCTGGAGACGATGCAGAAGCCGTCGAGGTTGCCCGCGTACAGCAGGTCCATCGCGTCGATGATCATCGCGCTGTCGGTGGCGTTCTTGCCGGTCGTGTAGTTGAACTGCTGGATCGGCGTGACCGAGTGGGTCAGCAACCCGGCCTTCCACTTGCCGAGGTGTCCCGACGTCCAGTTGCCGTAGGCGCGGCGGACGCTGGCGTTGCCGTACTTGGCGATCTCCGCCAGCAGGTCCGGCAGCTTGTCCGGGTTGCTGTTGTCGGCGTCGATCAGGATCGCGAGGCGGGGAACGCGGTGGGTGCTGCTGGCCATGGGCGGTGCCTCCGTGCGGATGCTGGGACGATACGCGATCGTGGGGTTGATAGCGTTTGATGTTCGGGGCAATCCATCGTGGGCCCGCGCCCGGGAGGGCGGGGGTATTGCTTTTCCCTTAGCTGGGCATCCATGCCCAGATGCGGGCGCGCGCCATCCATGGCGCGCTGACGCAACACCCCCGCCCTCCCGGGCGCTCGGACAGTTCCTGGCCGCCTGAGACAAAAGCTCTTTTTCCGATCGCGAGCGCGGTGGGGGCGTGCCGGGTGGGAGAGGTGGGCAGGACCGTATGCGCCATGGATGGCGCATACGAGCCCTCCATGGATGGATTCACGGCGTGTCCTGCCTGCCTCTCCCGCCCGGCACGCTCTCATTGACGCGTTGTTTGTCTTCCCTGAGCTGACGCAAATCGCAGGTCACCGTTCCGGCGGCGCGATCCGCAGCAGGCGGCCGTCGCTCTCGTCGGTGAGGACGTAGAGGTTGCCGTCGGGGCCGACGCGGACGTCGCGGATGCGCGCGCCGAGGTCGTCGAGCAGGCGCTCCTCGCCGGTGATGCGGTCGCCGTCGAGCGACAGGCGGATCAAATTCTGGTCGGCAAGGGCGCCGAGGAACAGGCTGTCGTTCCACGGCGACCCGGGGTGTCCGGTGTAGAAGGCCATGCCGGACAAGCCGGGGGACTTCTTCCACACATGGTGCGGCGGCTCGGTGCCGGGCACCGCGGTGCCGCGCGTTTCCGGGTACGGCCGGTTGGTGCCGTAGTCCATGCCGAAGCTGGCCAGCGGCCAGCCGTAGTTCTTCCCGGCCTGCGGCAGGTTGAGTTCGTCGCCGCCGCGCGGGCCGTGCTCGCTCTCCCACAGCGTGCCGGTGCGCGGATCCACCGCCAGGCCCTGCATGTTGCGGTGGCCGTAGCTCCAGATTTCCGGGCGCGCGTCGGCGCGGCCGACGAAGGGGTTGTCGTCCGGCACGCTGCCGTCGAGGTTCAGCCGCACCAGCTTGCCCTGCAGCTTGGTGAGGTCCTGTGCGAGCGTTTTCTGGTTGCGCTCGCCCTGGCTGATGAAGACGTGGCCCGCGCGATCGAAGGCGATCCGCGAGCCGAAGTGCATCGGACCTTCGAGCTTGGGCTGCTGGCGGTAGATTACCCGCACGTCGGCCAGTGCGTCGTCGCCGAGTGTGGCGGTGGCGACCGCGGTGCCGGCGGTGCCGTCCGGGCCGGGCTCGGCATAGCTCAGGTAGATCCGGCGGCTGCGCGCGAAGTCGGGCGCGGGCACCACGTCGAGCAGGCCGCCCTGGCCATGCGCCCAGACCTCGGGCACGCCCGCGATCGGCGCGGAGAGTTCGCCGGTCGCGCTGATCCGGCGCAGGCGGCCGGGGCGTTCGGTGACCAGGAAGCTGCCGTCGGCCAGCGGCGCGACGGCCCACGGGTGTTCCAGGCCGCGCGCCACTTCGGTGACGCGCGGCTGGGTGGCATCGGTCGCCGCGGCGGGCGCCGATGGCGAGGTCTGCGCGGGCTCGCTTTCGGCGCCGGGCGCCGCGGGGCGGGCGCAGGCGGGAAGCAGCAGCGCGAGCGCGAAAAGCGCGAAGCGGTTCATGGTCCGTGCCTCCAGTCGCTGGGCGCGCGGCCCGCTGCGGCACAGAGGCGCCTCAGCGGTTGCCGGGCCAGTTCGAGTCCTGGGTCGGATTGTCCCACACCGGATCCGGCCGCTCGGAACTGGAGAAGCCGCTGCCGAGCTGGTCGCGACCGGCGCGCACCGCGGCGCCGGGCCGGCCGAAAGAATCGGCGCCCGGATCCACCCGGATCTCGTTGCGCACGTCGCGCACGCCGTGCGCGTCCGCGGCGAGGTCCTCGGCGCGATGCTTCATCGCCCGCTCGGGCACGTTGCCGGTGAGGGTCACGACGCCGCCTTCGACCATCACCAGCACCTCGCTGGCGTCGATCCGCTCGTCGTCGGTAAGGCGGTCGATGACGTCGTCGGCGATGCGCTCGTCCGACCGCACGTAGTCGCGCGGGCCGCGGCCGCGATGGTTCTGTTCGACGCCCTGCGATCGCGGACTGCGGAACGTGTGGCCGCCGAACTCGCTGCCGCCACGCGCGTGCCCGCTCTGCGCGCGCCGGCCCTGGCTTTCGCCGTAGCCGCCCTGGTGGTCGCGGGTGAAATCGCCGTAGCCGCCCTGGCCGGAATAGCCGTAGCTCATCGCATCGTCGGCGCGATCCCCGCCCCAGGCGCGGTTGGTGACCGACGGCAGGCCGTCGTACAGCGCCTCGTCGTCGGCGCGATCGGCATAGCGCGGCGGACGCGGCGCCTGCGTAGCGGGGTGGCGTTCGTGCGCGCGGGTCGCGTCGCCCGGCATGCGATCGTGGTGTTTCATGCGCCCTCCGTCTGCGCGCCGGCGGAGCGCCGGCATCGTCAGGCTAGGCAGCGGCGCGTCAGCATCGCGACAAGGCCGCGTGAACGGGCGCGCGCGTTCAGCGATAGCCTGCGGCCTGCAGTTCGAACAGTTCCGCGTAGCGCCCGCCCTGCGCCATCAGCTGTTCGTGCGTGCCTGACGCTTCCAGCGTGCCTTCGGCCAGCACCAGGATGCGATCGGCCATGCGCACGCTGGAGAAGCGGTGCGAGATCAGCACCGCGGTGCGGTCTTCCGACAGCTCCTTGAAACGGCGGAACACCTCGAACTCGCTGCGCGCGTCCAGCGCCGCGGTCGGCTCGTCGAGGATCATCACCTGCGCGTCGCGCATGTAGGCGCGGGCGATCGCGATCTTCTGCCACTGGCCGCCCGACAGGTCCACGCCGGTCTTGAAGCGGCGGCCGACCAGTTGCGCGTAGCCCTGCGGCAGCGTTTCGATGACTTCGTCGGCGCCGGCGCGGCGCGCGGCCTCGCGGATGCGGGCGAGATCGCCGATGCGCTCGACCTGGCCGACGCCGATGTTCTCGCCGGCGCTCAGGTGGTAGCGCACGAAGTCCTGGAAGATCACGCCGATGTTGGCGCGCAGGTCGTCGAGCTCGTAGTCGCGCAGGTCGCGGCCGTCGAGCAGGATGCGGCCTTCGTCGGGGTCGTACAGCCGCGCCAGCAACTTGACCAGCGTGGTCTTGCCGGCGCCGTTCTCGCCGACCAGGGCCAGCACCTCGCCCGCGTGCAATTCGAAGCTGACGTCGCGCAGCGCCCAGCGCGCGGCGTCCGGATAGCGGAAGCCGACCCGCTCGAAGGCGAAGCCGCGCGCGATCGGCCGCGGCACCGGCGGGGCGTCGGGCTTCGACACGATTTCCGGTTCGATCTCGAAGAAGGAGAACAGGTCGTCGAGGTACAGCGCCTGCCCGGCGACCTGGGAGAAGCCCACAAGCAATCCTTCCAGCAACTGGCGCAGGCGGCGGAAGCTGCCGGCGAGGAAGGTCAGGTCGCCGATGCTGAAATCGCCGTGCACCGTGCGCCAGACGATGTAGGCGTAGGCGACGTAGTACCCCAGCGTGCCGAGCGCGGCGAACAGCGTGCCCCACAGCGCGCGGCTGCGGGCGAGCCGGCGGTTGGCGGCGTAGAAGCCGTCGGCCAGGGCGCGGAAGCGCGCGACCAGGAAGCCGTGCAGGTTGAAGATCTTGACCTCTTTCGCGGTCTCCACGCTGGCGCCGGTCTGGCGCAGGTATTCCAGCTGGCGCCGCTCCGGCGTCCACTGGAAGTTGAGGCTGTAGTTCATCGCGTTGAAGTGCGCCTCGCCGACGAAGGCGGGGACCAGCGCGATCGCGAGCAGCACGATCAGCCACGGGGCGTACACCAGCAGGCCGGTGGCGAAGCTGACCACGGTGATCGCATCCTGGGCCTGGCCGAACAGCTGGCCCATCAGGTTCATCCGGCCCATGGTCTGGCGGCGCGCGCGGTCGAGCTTGTCCTGCAGGTCGGGATCCTCGAAGTCCTCGAGGTCGAGGGTGGCCGCGTGCTCCATCAGGCGCACGCTGGCGGCGTTGGTGAACAGTTCCGAGAGCAGGCCGTCGGCGTAGGCGACCAGGCGGCCGAGCAGGTCGGAGGCGATCGCGAGGGCGAACTCGAGCAGCAGCAGGCCCAGCAGGTGCGACAGTTCGCCTGCGCGCCAGGCGTCGGCGAGGCCGGCCTGGGCGACGCCGGCGCCGACCAGGCGCACCGCCTCGTCGATGATCAGCTTGCCGACGTAGAGGGTGGCGACCGGCAGCAGGGCGCGCACCAGGCGCAGGCCGAGGCTGGTGGCGGTCAGCGCGCGGCTGGTCTCCCAGATCTGGCGCAGGAACGGCGGCAGGTTGCGCATCGCGTCGAAGCGCTCGCGCAGGCTTGGCGTGCGGCCGGGGGCAGGGGCGGGCATGGCGCGCATTGTGCAGTCGCCGCCGCCTGATCCCGGTCAAGGCGGCGGGCCGGTCCGCCGTCGACCATGCGCGGGCTTCGCGCACCGTGCGCGCCAGAACCGGAGGCTCCCATGCTGTTCGACGTCATCGGCCTCACCGACGAGGCCACCGCCCGCTCCATCGCCTTCGCCGTCCACGCGCTGGACCCGCAGGCGAAACTCACCGTCAACCTCGGCCGCGGCCGGCTGCTGGTCGAAGGCCGGCTGCAGGAGAACGAGATCCGACGCCCTGCGCGCCGCCGGCTTCCCGGCCACGCTCGCGCCGGAACACGCGGGAGGCACGACCTGCTGCGGCAGTTGCGGCTGAAGGGAACAGAGGAAAGCAGAACACAAACGCGCGGCTTCGTGCGGGGGGCGGCGCCCTGACGGGGGTGTGCTTTTCGGCTTAGTCGCACATCCTGTGCTCATGCGCCGCGCGGGCCATCCATGGCCCGCTGACGCACACCCCCATCAGGGCACCGCCCTCGGCGATCGAGGAGGTCGCCGCTTCGGTTGTCGCACGCCGCTGCAGCACGCCGAGCGCGCTCGTCACACGAAGCCATGACCTGCGAGAAGGATCGCTGACGTCCGGGGCCGGGGCCTGCTCCGAGCGCGCCATGGATGGCGCGCGGCCGCGCATCGGGAGCAGGACAGCGAACTAAGCGGCGGAGCAGGCCCCGGGCCCGGGCGGCGGCCCGGCCGAAGCAGCGGTTTCGTTGGGCGCGTTGCCGGACACGGTCCTGCAGACGGCAAGGGGGCTAAAATCGCGTTTTCCCCGCCAAAGCCCGCCCGTGTCCAGCGCCGTCCTCGATCCCGCTTCGCCCTCCGCCGCCACCCGCGGCCAGATCCGCCAGGAAGACCTGGTCCAGTCGATCGCCGACGCGCTGCAGTACATCAGCTACTACCACCCGGTCGACTACATCCGCAGCCTGTCCGCCGCCTACGAACGCGAACAGTCGCCGGCGGCGCGCGACGCGATCGCGCAGATCCTGATCAACTCGCGCATGTGCGCCGAGGGCCACCGGCCGATCTGCCAGGACACCGGCATCGTTACCGTGTTCCTCAAGATCGGCATGGACGTGCGCTGGGTGGACGCCACCATGGGTGTCGAGGACATGGTCCACGAGGGCGTGCGCCGCGCTTACAACCACCCGGACAACAAGCTGCGCGCTTCGGTGTTGGCGGATCCGGCCGGCAAGCGCATCAATACCCGCGACAACACGCCGGGCGTCGTCAACGTCAGCGTCGTGCCCGGCGACACCGTCGAGGTCATCGTCGCCGCGAAGGGCGGTGGGTCCGAGGCGAAGTCGAAGTTCGTCATGCTCAACCCGTCCGACTCGATCGTGGACTGGGTGCTGAAGACGGTGCCGACCATGGGCGCCGGCTGGTGTCCGCCGGGCATGCTCGGGATCGGCATCGGCGGCACCGCCGAGAAGGCGATGCTGCTCGCCAAGGAGGCGCTGATGGAGCCGATCGACATCACCGAACTGCAGGCGCGCGGGCCGATGAACCGGGTCGAGGAACTGCGCCTGGAGCTGTTCGAGAAGGTCAACGCGCTCGGCATCGGCGCGCAGGGCCTCGGCGGCCTGACCACCGTGCTCGACGTCAAGATCAGGGACTACCCGACCCACGCCGCCAACCTGCCGGTGGCGATGATCCCGAACTGCGCGGCGACCCGCCACGCGCACTTCGTGCTTGACGGCTCCGGCCCGGTCATGCTCGAGCCGCCGTCGCTGGAGGACTGGCCGAAGCTGACCTACAGCCCGCAGAACGCACGCCGCGTCGACCTCGACACCGTGACCCGCGAGGACGTGGCGAGCTGGAAGCCCGGCGAGACGCTGCTGCTCAACGGCCGCCTGCTGACCGGCCGCGACGCCGCGCACAAGCGCCTCACCGCCATGCTCGACCGCGGCGAGCCGCTGCCGGTGGACCTCGCCGGCCGCTTCATCTACTACGTCGGCCCGGTCGACCCGGTGCGCGACGAAGTCGTCGGCCCGGCCGGCCCGACCACCGCCACCCGCATGGACAAGTTCACCGAGCAGGTGCTCAGCGAAACCGGCCTGCTGGGCATGGTCGGCAAGGCCGAGCGCGGGCCGGTCGCGATCGAGGCGATCCGCAAGCACAGGTCCGCCTACCTGATGGCGGTCGGCGGCGCCGCCTACCTGGTGTCGAAGGCGATCAAGGCGGCGCGGGTGGTCGCGTTCGAGGACCTCGGGATGGAGGCGATCTACGAATTCACCGTGCAGGACATGCCGGTGACGGTTGCCGTGGATTCCAGCGGCGAGTCGGTGCACCGGACCGGCCCGCGCGAATGGCAGGCCCGGATCGGCAAGATCCCGGTGGTGGTCGCTTGACCCCCGGCCGCAACGCACCCGCGTTGCTGGAGGGCGAAGGCTTCCGGATCCGGCTGGAGCCGCAGCCGGGTTTCCTGCGCGCGCACGTCGACGGCGGCGAGGATTCGCTGGCCGTCTCGCTGGCGGTGTGGCGCCTGCTCGGCGAGGAGTGTCGCGTGCGCGGCACCACCCACCTGATGGTGGTCGAGGAACTCACCGGCACCCTCAGCCTGGACGAGGTCGGGGTCATGATCGAGACGCTGCACGCGGAAGGCTTCCCCGACGTGCGCATCGCCTTCGTCGACCTCGCCGGCAACCTGTCGGTGGGCGAGCACGGGGAGATCCTGGCCATCGAACGTGGCTTCGCGGTGCAGGCGTTCCCGCGCGAGGCCGAGGCCCGGCACTGGCTGCTCTACGGCGAATAGCCCTCAGTACCACTCCAGCAGCGACACCCCGATACCGACGTAGGTCGCGCGGTGGTTGTAGTCGATCAGACTCTCGCCGTAGCCGTCGAAGACCTGCAGGTGACCGCGCAGCGAACGGGTCAGCGGGAACGCCCAGTCGAACTGCAGCGCGCTGTGCGAACGATCGCCGCCGCGCAGCGAATGGCGCGCCATCAGCGCGAATTCCTGCCCGCCGCGGTGGTGCACCAGGGTCACGTCGCCGCGCCCGACGTAGTCCGCGATGTCCGGGTTGTCGTCGTCGCCGTCCGGCACGCGCCACCACGGGCGCAGCATCAGCGACCAGTCGTCGCGGTCGAAGCCGACGTTGAGCATGATCCGGTTCCAGCTGCGCGAGAGCGGATCCGCGCGGCCGTTGGACTGGTGGTTGACGCCCACGCCGAGCAGGCGCCCGGTCCAGCCGGCGACCCGGTAGCGGGTGCGGAACACCAGCAGCACTTCCGGCTCGTAGTCGGTCTCGCGGAACGGCCGCGATTCGCCGGCGTTGTAGACCTGCCAGTGCGAGTCCTGGGTGTAGGCCATCCACACGTCGCCGTTGTCGCCGAACACGTTCTCCAGCGCCTTGGTCTTGAAGCTGAGCTGGAACTTCGCCTCGACGTCGCTCAGCGCCTGCGGCTCGGTCACGGTGTTGCGCGGATTGGGCGAGTGCGGCAATTCGTTCGGGTCGCTGCTCCAGAACGCCGGCAGCAGGTAGACCGGCTTGTAGGCGCGGAAGTTGAAGGTGCCGAGCTTGGAGCCCTTCGCCAGTTCCCAGCGGCTGTCCAGCAGCGAGCCGCGGCCGGCGTTGGCGAGCGCGGCGGCGAGCGGATCGTCGTCGGGATACAGGTCGCTCGCGCGCGTGGGCGCGGTGGCGGGCACGGCGTCCGGCGGCACGGTGCGCGCCTGGTCCAGCGTCTCGCGCAGCGCCTGCGCGGCTTCGGCCGCGCGGTCGGCCTGCCGCGGATCGACCGCGCCGCGGCCCAGCGCGCGGTCGTAGCAGGCCAGCCGCTCGGCGTCGTTCTCGACCTGCACGCAGGCTTCGGCCGGGGACGGCGCCTGCGCCTGCGCGTGCGCGGCGGTCGCGGCGGCGAGCAGCAGCAGGACGGGCGCGCGCTTCATGGCGCGGCCGCGCCCGGCGCCGGCTCGAGCAGGTTGGCGTCCTGCTGCTCGCGCTGCGCCTGTTCCAGCTGCGGCTCGATCGCGCGGTCCACCGTGGTGTCGGCCGAAGCGGGGGGCGGCTCGGTCCGCGCCGGCTGCATCGAGCCGGGCGAGGGCAGCGGCACGCCGGCGCGCCGGATCCCGGCGTGGTCCAGCGCCGCCGCGGCCAGGCGCAGCGCCTCGCTGCGCACGCGCTTGAGGTCGTGGCTGCGCTGGTCCATCCATGCCAGCACCTGCAGGTTGATGCGGTCGTGCAGGACCTCGCCGACCAGCACGTAGGGACCGGGCTCGGCCAGCACGCCGTCCACGCTCGCGATCGCGGCGGCGGCGGCCCGCTGCGCGTCGGGCACGCAGGCGGAGGGATCCAGCGGCAGCAGGAAATCGAAGCGGCGGCGCGGGTTCTGCGAGTAGTTGGTCACCACCGACTTGAACACGGTCGCGTTCGGCAGCGCGACCTGGTTGCCGTCCAGCGTCATCAGCAGCGTCGCGCGCGAGGTCAGCGCCACGACCTTGCCGTCGTACTTGTCGATCAGCAGGTGGTCGCCGGGCGCGAACGGCCGGCGCAGGCTGAGCAGGATGCCGGCCACGTAGTTCTCGGCGATGTCCTTGAACGCGAAGCCGAGCACCAGGCCCACCACCCCGGCCGAACCGAGCACGGCGCCGACCAGGGTGGTCGCGCCCAGCAGGTCCAGCGCCAGCAGCACGCCGACCAGCACGATCACGGTCCGCACGGCGCGCCGCACCAGGCCTTCCATGTACGGGTTGTGGCTGCGTCCGCGCAGCCAGCGCGCCGGCCGGCGCGACAGCCTGCGGCCCAGCCACCACGCCAGCAGCACGACCAGGATCGCGATCGCCAGCAGCGGCAGCGCGGCGGCGGCGCGCACGAACTTGCCGCGGGTCTCGCGCATCGCCGCGTCGAAGCGGGCGCGCAGGTCGGAACTCAGGCGGATCTGGTTGACGACCTCGGCGACGCCGTCGACCTGTTGCGCCAGCGCCGCCGCACGCTGGCGGTCGGATTCGCCCAGCGCCTCCCCGGACAGGGTGGCGACGCCGGCATTGACCGTCACCGTCACGTCCTGCAGGTTCGGCTGGCGCAGCAGCCGCGCGGCCACCGCCGCCGCGATCCGCTCGTCCTCGCGCCGGCCCGCCTTCACTTCCGCGGCGACCTGGCTGGCGACCGGCGCGGCAGGGGCCGCGGCCGCGGGCGGGGCGGGCAGGGGGGCGTCGCGCGGAATGTCCGCGCGCGGCGCGTCCCGGGCCAGGGCGGGGCAGGCGGCGGCCAGCAGCAGGCAGGCGGCCGCGAGCAGGCCGGGCAGGGCGCGGGGACGGCTCACAGCTGCGACTTGAGCGGCTGCAGGAAGGTCTCGGCGAACTTCTCGGTCCACGGCCGGTTCGCCCAGGTTTCGTAGGTGTAGCGCCTGGTCGGCTTGAGGTCGTTCTCGAACACGCGGGTCATCTTCGCGGCGAACTCCGGGTCGTACACGTTGAGGCTGGCCTCGTCGTTGAGCTGGAACGACCGCAGGTCGAAATTGGTCGAGCCCACCGAGACCAGCAGATGATCCACGATCAGCATCTTGTTGTGGAACATGGTGGGCTCGTATTCGTGGATTTCCACCCCGGCCCGCAGCAGCGGCCCCCAGTCCGACTTGGAGGCCATGCGGGCGGCGTCGGAGTCGGTGTTCTCCCCGGGCAGCAGCACCCGGATCTTGACCCCGCGCTTGCGGGCGGCGATCAACGCCTGGCTGATCAGCGTGTCCGGGATGAAGTAGGCGGCTTCCAGGTCGATGCTGTGCTCGGCCGCGGCGATCGCCAGCAGGTACATCAGGTGCATGCTCTCGCTGCCGCTGGCGGGCGAACTGATGAACATGTGCGCGTCCATCCCGCCGACCGGCTCCAGCGGCGGGAAGTAGTCCGGTCCGTTGAGGACCTGCCCGCTGGTCTTGATCCAGTTGTCGTTGAAGGCGGCCTGCATCTGCGCGACCACAGGCCCCTCGATGCGGAAGTGGATGTCGCGCCAGTGCTCGG
The DNA here is from genome assembly GCA_035539135.1 of Lysobacteraceae bacterium. Lineage (GTDB taxonomy): Bacteria > Pseudomonadota > Gammaproteobacteria > Xanthomonadales > Xanthomonadaceae > JABFWF01. The sequence goes on along the minus strand of DATLJD010000014.1, from coordinate 589,229 downwards.
GGTCCTGCGCGTGGCCCTGCCACGGATCGCCGATGCCGACGCCGCCGGTGAAGCCGACCCGGCCGTCGATCACCAGCAGCTTGCGGTGGGTGCGGTTGTTGAGCCGGCCGATGTTGTACCAGTGCAGCGGACGATAACGCTCCACGCGGACGCCGGCCCGCTCCATCTGCGCCAGTTGCTTCTGGTCCATCGAGATGCTGCCGGCCCAGTCGATGGTGACGTTGACCGCGACGCCGGCGCGCGCGCGCTCGGACAGCGCGTCGGCGAACAGCTGGCCGACGTGGCCGGACCAGTAGATGTAGGTCTCGAAGGTGATCGTCTTTTGCGCGGACGCGATCGCCTCGAGCATCGCCGGGAAGATCTCGTCGCCGTTCTGCAGCGCCTCGACCCGGTTGCCCGGAATGATCGCCGGGCCGAGCATCACGCCCATCTCGCGGCGGAACTGCGGGTCGGCGACGCCGTAGCGGTGCGCGATCCTGCGCTCGAGCTTCTTCTCGGGGGTGGCGAAGTTCATCGCGATCGCCACCGCGAGGACGGTCAGGATCACGGTGACGACGATGGTCCAGGTCATGCGCTTGCGGTTCCAGCGTCCGGGCACGGGGCGACTCCGGGGCAGGCGGGGTCCGCATTCATGGTCGGGGCGCGCGCTTGATCGGGGCGTGAAACGGGCGGGGCCTTGCCGCGTTTCCACGGCCGCCTCGTAGAGCGGAGCGCGCTCCGCTTGCGCGCCGCCGCAAGCAGCGAGCAAGCGCCGCTCTTGCGGCATCGGCCGTCCGGTCTACTCCGGGTCGTAATCCAGGTTGGAGGCCAGCCAGCGCTCCGCCTGCTGCAGGCTCACGCCCTTGCGCCGCGCGTAGTCCTCGACCTGCTCCTTCGACACCCGGCCGACGACGAAGTACTGGCTGCGCGGATGGCTGAAGTAATAGCCGGACACGCTCGCCGCCGGGTACATCGCGAAATGGTCGGTCAGGGTGATGCCGGCGTGCGCGGTCGCGCCGAGCAGGTCGAACAGCACGCGCTTCTCGCTGTGCTCCGGACAGGCGGGGTAGCCGGGCGCCGGGCGGATGCCGCGGTAGGCTTCGGCGATCAGCGCGTCGTTGTCCAGCGCCTCGTCGGCGGCGTAGCCCCAGAGCTCGGTGCGCACGCGCTGGTGCAGGCGCTCGGCGAAGGCTTCGGCGAGGCGGTCGGCCAGCGCCTTGAGCAGGATCGCGTTGTAGTCGTCGTGGTCGGCGCGGAAGCGCTCCAGGTGCGGCTCGATGCCGAGGCCGGCGGTGACCGCGAAGGCGCCGATCCAGTCCTGCTTGCCGGAGTCCCTGGGCGCGACGAAATCGGCGAGGCAGAAGTCCGGGCGCTCGACCGGCTTGTCCGCCTGCTGGCGCAGGAAGCGCAGCCACGCCTCGCCGCCTTCGGCCTGCAGCACGACATCGTCGCCGACGCTGTTGGCCGGCCAGAAGCCGCACACCGCCTTCGCGGTCAGCCACTTCTCGCCCACGATGCGCTCCAGCATCGCCCGCGCGTCGCGGTACAGCTCGCTCGCCTGCGCGCCGACCACCGGGTCGGTGAGGATCGCCGGATAGCGGCCGGCCAGCTCCCAGGTGTTGAAGAACGGCGTCCAGTCGATGCACTCGACCAGTTCGGCCAGCGGGTAGTCGTCGAACACGTGCAGGCCCGGCTGCTTCGGCGCGGGCGGCGCGTAGTCGTCCCAGCCGCCGTCGAAGCGCTGCGCGCGCGCCTTGTCCAGCGGCACCAGCCGCTTGCCGTCGCGCTGGCGGTGGCGCTGGCGGATCTCGGCGTAGTCGGCCTCGTTGGCGGCGACGAACGCGTCGCGCCGCTCCGGGCTGACCAGCGTCTGCGCCACCCCGACCGCGCGCGAGGCGTCCTTCACCCACACCGTCGCCGACTTGTAGTGCGGATCGATCTTCAGCGCGGTGTGCGCGCGCGAGGTGGTCGCGCCGCCGATCAGCAGCGGGATGGTGAAGCCCTGCCGCTGCATTTCGCGGGCGACGTGGCCCATCTCCTCCAGCGACGGCGTGATCAGGCCGGATACGCCGATCATGTCGGCGTTTTCCGCCCTGGCGCGATCGAGGATGACCTGCGCCGGCACCATCACCCCGAGGTCGATCACCTCGAAGTTGTTGCAGGCGAGCACCACCCCGACGATGTTCTTGCCGATGTCGTGGACGTCGCCCTTGACCGTGGCCATCACGATCTTGCCGTTGGACTGGCCGGCGTCGCCGGTGCGCGCCTTCTCCGCCTCGATGAACGGCAGCAGGTAGGCCACCGCCTTCTTCATGACGCGCGCCGACTTGACCACCTGCGGCAGGAACATCTTGCCGGCGCCGAACAGGTCGCCGACGACGTTCATGCCGTCCATCAGCGGACCCTCGATCACGTCCAGCGGACGCGCCGCCTGCGCGCGGGCTTCTTCGGTGTCCACCTCGACGTATTGATCGATGCCGTGCACCAGCGCGTGCGCCAGGCGCGCGTTCACCGGTTGCGCGCGCCAGGCCAGGTCCTCGACCGGCTTCGCGCCCTTCTTCGCCTTGTAGCGTTCGGCGATCTCGAGCAGCCGCTCGGTGGCGTCGGGGCGGCGGTTGAGGACCACGTCCTCGACCCGCTCGCGCAGCTCCGGGTCGAGGTCGTCGTACAGGGGCAGCGCGCCGGCGTTGACGATGCCCATGTCCATGCCGGCGCGGATCGCGTGGTAGAGGAACACCACGTGGATCGCCTGGCGCACGGTCTCGTTGCCGCGGAAGGAGAACGAGACGTTGGACACGCCGCCCGAGACGTGGCTGAGCGGGAAGCGGCGGCGCAGCTCGCGCGCCGCTTCGATGAAGGCGACCGCGTAACCGTCGTGCTCCTCGATGCCGGTGGCGATCGCGAACACGTTCGGGTCGAAGATGATGTCCTCGGGCGGGAACCCCGCTTCGCGCGTCAGCAGCTCGTACGCGCGCGCGCAGATCGCGACCTTGCGCTCGACGGTGTCGGCCTGGCCCTGCTCGTCGAAGGCCATTACCACCACCGCCGCGCCGTAGCGGCGCACCAGCCGCGCCTGGCGCAGGAACTCGGCCTCGCCTTCCTTCATCGAGATCGAGTTGACGATGCCCTTGCCCTGCAGGCACTTGAGGCCGGCCTCGATCACTTCCCATTTCGACGAGTCCACCATCACCGGCACTTTCGCGATGTCCGGTTCGGCGGCGATCAGGTTGAGGAAGTCGACCATCGCCTGCTGCGAATCGAGCAGCCCTTCGTCCATGTTGACGTCGAGCACCTGCGCGCCGTTCTCGACCTGCTGGCGCGCGACCGCGACCGCCTCGTCCAGGCGGCCCTCCAGGATCAGCTTCTTGAACTTCGCGCTGCCGGTGACGTTGGTGCGCTCGCCGACGTTGACGAAGTTCGATTCGGGGGTAATCTGCAGCGGCTCCAGGCCGCTCAGGCGGGTGTGGCGCGGCAGCACGGCGCTCACGCCGCGGCCTCCAGCGCCGGCACCGCGCGCGGCGGCAGGCCGCGCATCACCTCCGCGACCGCGGCGATGTGTTCGGGCGTCGTGCCGCAGCAGCCGCCGACGATGTTGAGCATGCCGGCCTCGGCGAACTCGCGCAGGATCGCCGCCATCTCCGCGGGCGTCTGGTCGTAGCCGCCGAAGGCGTTGGGCAGGCCGGCGTTCGGGTGCGCGCTGACGCGGGTGTCGGCGACCTGCGCCAGCACGTCCACGTGCGCGCGCAGTTCCTTCGCGCCGAGCGCGCAGTTCAGCCCGATCGCCAGCGGCTGCGCGTGCCGCAGCGAGTACCAGAAGGCCTCGGCGGTCTGCCCGGACAGGGTGCGCCCGGACGCATCGGTGATCGTGCCGGAGACCATCAACGGCAGGCGCGCGCCGCGCGCGTCGAAGGCTTCGCCGATCGCGAACAGCGCGGCCTTGGCGTTGAGGGTGTCGAACACCGTCTCGACCATCAGCACGTCGGCGCCGCCGTCGATCAGCCCGTCGGCGGCGTCGCGGTAGGCCAGGCGCAGTTCGTCGAAGGTGATCGCGCGGAAGCCGGGGCGGTTGACGTCGGGGCTGAGCGAGGCGGTGCGGCTGGTCGGGCCGAGCACGCCGACCACGAAGCGCGGCCGGGACGGATCGCGCGCTTCCGCGGCGTCGCAGGCGGCGCGGGCGAGGCGGGCGCCGGCTTCGTTGAGTTCCCGCGCCAGGTGCGACAAACCGTAATCCGACAGCGAGACCGCGGTGGAATTGAAGGTGTTGGTCTCGACCAGGTCGGCGCCGGCGGCGAGGTAGGCCTCGTGGATGCCGCGGATGATGTCGGGCCGGGTCAGGGTCAGCAGGTCGTTGTTGCCGCGCTGGTCGCTGCCGTGGCAACCGCAGCCGGGCCCGTGCGCGTGGCCGGCGTCCGCGCGCTGGGCGTCGAAGCCGTGGGCAAAGCGCGTGCCGCGGTAATCCGCCTCGTCCAGTTCGTGGCGCTGGATCATGGTGCCCATCGCGCCGTCGAGGACGAGGATGCGCGCGGCGAGCCCGTCCTCGAGCTTGGCCACGCGTTCCGGATCCAGCCAGGGCAGGCCGTTCATGCCTTCTCTCCGATCAGGGCGATCACCTCGAAATGCGGCGGTCGCTTCTCGCGGGTGACGCTGGCGGCCGACAGGTTGCGCAGGCCGGCCTTGTCGGCGAAGCGCCGCAACTCCTTCTCGGTGAAGCCGAGGTTGGCGTGGCCGTAGGCCTCGACCACGTTGCGGTGGCCGTGCTTGGCCAGGCTGGACAGCAACAGGCGGCCGCCCGGACGCAGTACGCGCGCGGCCTCCGCCACCGCCTGCGCGGGCCGGGTCGCGTAGGTCAGCGCGTGCATCAGCACGACCAGGTCGAAGCTGGCGTCGGCGAAGGGCAGGGCATGCATGTCGCCTTCGCGCACCTCGACGTTCGGGTAGGGGCGCAGGCGTTCGCGCGCGGCGGCCACCACGCGCGGGCTGGCGTCGATGCAGACGTAGCGACGCGCGTGCGGCGCCAGCAGTTCGGCCAGCACGCCGTCGCCGGAGGCGATGTCGAGCACGTCGCCGGTTTCCAGCAGCGGCAGCGCCGAGCGCGCCAGCGCCTCCCAGGTGCGGCCGGGCGAGTAGTGCCGTTCCATGTCGCCGGCGACCGCGTCGGCCCAGTTCTGCTCGGCCGCGCGCGAGGCCAGCACCTCGGGCACGCGCTCGGCGTCCTGGTGCAGCAGCGGGTCGTCGCTGCCGGCGCTGATCGACTGCCAGAGGGCGCGCTGGGCCGGATCGAGCGCGTCCTCGTCGAAACGGTAGTAGGCCGAGACGCCGGCGCGGCGGTCGCGCACCAGCCCGGCTTCCTTGAGCCTGGCGAGGTGGGTGGACACGCGCGGCTGGGCGAGGCGGGTGATCGCCGCCAGCTCGGCGACGGTCAGTTCCTCGCGCGCCAGCAGCGCCAGCAGGCGCACGCGGGTGGCGTCGGCGAACACGCGCAACCGGCTCGACCAGCCTTCCAGGTCCATGAATATCTTTCCATCGCGATCCAGCGATAAGTGTCGGGCCGGGGCAGGGCGCCGGTCAAGCGCGCAACGCTCGGTGCCGGGGGAGCGTCACGATCATCCGTTCGGCGAGGGGGCCGGAAACGGGTCGGACTAAGATCGCGAAAGCGACCGGCTTCCCGCGAGCGCGCCGGGCGTGAGAGGCAGGCAGGACACGCCGTGAATCCGTCCATGGAGGCTCGGATGCGGCATCCATGCCGCATACGGTCCTGCCCACCTCTCCCACCCGGCACGCCCCCACCGCTCTCGCGGTCGTGGGACGCAGCAAGCTCCGCTCTACGGCAAGCAGCGATTTCCTGTCCGAGCGCCCGGGAGGGCGGGGGTGTTGCGTCAGCGCGCCATGGATGGCGCGCGCCCGCATAAGGGCAGGATTGCCCTTCTAAGGGAAAAGCAATATCCCCGCCCTCCCGGGCGCGGGCCCGGGGCCCCTGCTTTTGGCGACACCACCGAGTTGTCAGGTCCGGTCGCGCCACCGGCTTCGGTCCGCTCGTGGCACCGGCTACAATGGCGGACTCCGATTCGTGAGCCCGAGGTGCCGGCGTGGAGTTTGGATTCTCCGAAGAGCAGTTGATGATCCAGGACGTCGCCCGGCGGATCGCGCAGGAAAAGATCGCGCCCAGCGCCGAGCACCACGACCGCACCGGCGAATTCCCGCTCGACAACATCCGCACCCTGGGCGAGAACGGCCTGATGGGCATCGAGGTGCCGGCCGAATACGGCGGCGCCGGCATGGATCCGGTCAGCTACGTGCTGGCGATGATCGAGGTGGCCGCGGCGGACGCCGCGCACTCGACCATCATGTCGGTCAACAACTCGCTGTTCTGCAACGGCATCCTGACCCACGGCACCGAGGCGCAGAAGCAGAAGTACGTGCGGGCGATCGCCGAGGGCAGGGAAATCGGCGCGTTCGCGCTGACCGAGCCGCAGTCCGGCTCCGACGCCACCGCGATGCGCTGCCGCGCGGTGAAGCAGGCCGACGGCACCTTCGTCGTCAACGGCAAGAAGAGCTGGATCACCTCCGGCCCGGTCGCGAAGTACATCGTGTTGTTCGCGATGACCGACCCCGACCAGAGCGCGCGCGGCATCACCGCGTTCCTGATCGACACCACCCGCGCCGGCTTCCACCGCGGCAAGACCGAACCCAAGCTCGGCATCCGCGCCTCGGCCACCTGCGAGATCGAGTTCGCCGACTACGTGGTGCAGCCTGATGAAGTGCTGGGCCAGGAAGGCCAAGGCTTCAAGATCGCGATGAGCGTGCTCGACGCCGGCCGCATCGGCATCGCCAGCCAGGCGATCGGCATCGCCCGCGCCGCCTACGAGGCGACCCTGGCCTACGTCAAGGAGCGCAAGGCCTTCGGCCAGCCGATCGGCGCGTTCCAGATGACCCAGGCCAAGATCGCCGACATGAAGTGCAAGCTGGACGCGGCGACCCTGCTGACGTTGCGCGCGGCGTGGCTGAAGGGCCAGGGCCAGCGCTTCACCACCGAGGCCGCGGTCGCCAAGCTGACCGCCTCGGAGGCCGCGATGTGGATCGCCCACCAGGCCGTGCAGATCCACGCCGGCATGGGCTACTCCAAGGAAATGCCGATCGAGCGCTACTTCCGCGACGCCAAGATCACCGAGATCTACGAGGGCACCAGCGAGATCCAGCGCCTGGTCATCGCCCGCAACGAGACCGGGTTGCGTTGACCATGCGCCAGCCCGCCCGCACCGCCTGCCATGTCGTGCGCGACGGCCGCCGTGCCGCGCGCCGTCGCGCCGACATTCCGATTCCCGACACCGCGGACGCCGACGCAGCCGCGTCCGTCGCCCGTTTCCGCTCCGCCTGATCCCGACCCCTTCCCGGCCCGTGCGCAAGCGCGGGCCTGTTTGCATCCGGACCCCAGAACCCGCCATGAGCACCCAACGCAAAGCCCCGTCGTCGAAGCCCGCCACCAAACCGTCGAAGCCCGCGCAGGGCGCGGCGTCCGCCAAGGCCGCGCCGAACAAGGCGAAGCCGGCAGGCAACGACGATGCGGTACCGCTCGACCCGATCATCGCCGCCCTGCGCAAGCGCGTGCCGAAGGCGCAGCAGGCGCAGGCCGAGGCCTTCGCGCGCGCCTTCTACCGGCGCATGGGCGCGGACGAGGTCGTGCAGCACAGTCCGGAGGCCTGGGCGGCGCTGGCGGCCGACTTCCTCGCGCTGGCCGAGGTGCGCAAGCCGGGCACCGCCAAGGTGCGCGTGTTCAATCCGAGCCTGAAGGACGCCGGGTGGGAAACCGCGCACACCGTGGTGCAGGTGGTCAACGACGACATGCCGTTCCTGGTCGATTCGGTGACCATGGCCCTCGCCGAACAGGGCATCGGCGTGCACGTGCTCGGCCACCCGGTCGTGAAGTTCGCGCGCGACCGAGCCGGTCGCGCCACCGCGGTGGGCGAGGGCACGCCGGAATCGCTGATGCACCTCGAGCTCGACCGCCAGCCGGCGGACGCCATGGCGCGCATCGAGCGCGACATCCGCGCGGTGCTCGAGGAAGTGCGCGCCGCGGTGCGCGACTGGGACCGGATGCGCGACAAGCTGTTGCAGGTCGCCGACGACCTGGCGACCCGACAGATGCCGGTCGGCGACGCCGGCCGGCGCGAGGCGCAGGACTTCCTGCGCTGGGCCGCCGACAACCACTTCACCTTCCTCGGCTACCGCGAGTACGAGGTCAAGGGCAAGCGTGGCGAGGAGATGCTGTGCCCGGTCGAGGACTCGGGCCTCGGCCTGCTGCGCGGCAAGGAGAAGGGCCGTTCGCGGCCGCTGCGCAGCCTGCTCGCCCACTACATGCCGCAGTCCGGCTCGGTCGACGCGCTGATCCTGACCAAGACGAATGCCCGGGCCACCGTGCACCGTCCGGGCTACATGGACTACATCGGCGTGCTCAGCTTCGACAAGGAAGGGCGCCCGGTGCGCGAGGATCGCTTCCTCGGCCTGTACACCTCCAGCGCCTACAGCCGCCGCCCGTGGGAGATCCCGCTGGTGCGCGAGCGCTACGAGCGGGTGATGGAGCGTTCCGGCCTGTCGCGCACCGGCCACAGCGGCAAGGCGCTGCGGCACATCCTGGAGACGTTGCCGCGCGACGAGCTGTTCCAGTCCAGCGAGGACGAGCTGTTCGCCACCGCCACCGGCATCCTCGGCCTGCAGGAGCGCGTGCGCAGCCGGCTGTTCCTGCGCCGCGACCGCTACGGGCGCTTCTATTCGGCGCTGGCCTACATCCCGCGCGACCGCTTCAACACCGAGGTGCGCCGCCGCATCGAGGGGATGCTGAAGGAGGCGCTGGACGGCGAGCACGTGGACACCACCGTGCAGGTCGGCGAGTCGCCGCTGGCGCAGCTGCACATGATCGTGCGGCCGAAGGGCGGCGAAGCACCGGAGGTGGATGCCTCCACGCTGCAGGACAAGCTCGCCGCGATCGTGCGCAACTGGCAGGACGACCTGCGCGAGGAGCTGATCGCCAGCGACGGCGAGGAGCAGGGCCTGAAGCTCGCCAACCGCTACGGCCGCGCGCTGCCGGCCGGCTACATCGAGCAGGTCACCCCGGCGCTGGCCGCCGCCGACGTGCGCAACCTGGCCGCGCTGCGGGGCACCGACGACCTGCTGCTGAGCCTGTACCGCCCGGCGCGCGACCAGGGCCAGCTGCGCCTGAAGTTCTACCGGCTCGGCGACGACATCCCGCTGTCGGATGCGCTGCCGATGATGGAGAACCTCGGCCTGCGGGTGATCACCGAGCATCCCTACCGGGTCGAGCTCGGCGACACCGACGCCTGGATCCAGGACTTCGAGGTCGAGTCCACCCATCCCGACCTGGACGTCGACAGCCTGGACGCGTCCTTCGAGGAGGCGTTCAAGCGGATCTGGTCCGGCGACGCGGAGAACGACGGCTTCAACCGCCTGGTGCTGGGCGCCGGCCTGACCTGGCGCCAGGTCGCGATGCTGCGCGCCTACTGCAAGTACCTGCTGCAGGTCGGCGTGCCGTTCTCGCAGGCCTACGTCGAGGCCACGCTCAACCGCTATCCGTTGCTGGCGCGACTGCTGGTCGAGCTGTTCGAGGCCCGCTTCGACCCGGCCACCGGCAGCGAGAGCAAGGCCGAGATCCAGCAGGGCCGCGACGCCTTCGCCGCGCGCCTGCGCCAGCTCGCCGGCAACGACGCGGCGGTCATGGCGATCGTCGAACCGGTGCTGCAGGCCCGCGCCGGCGCCCGCGAGCGCCAGGTGGAAGCCACCCGCGCCGCCCTGCTCGGCCTGATGGACCGCGTGTCCAGCCTCGACGAGGACCGGATCCTGCGCAGCTACATCGGCGTGATCGGGGCCACCCTGCGCACCAGCTACTACCTCAACGTGCGCGGCGTCGGTCGCGCCGACGGCGGCCCGCGCGACTACGTCAGCTTCAAGCTCGATTCCTCGCGCGTGCCCGACCTGCCCAAGCCGCGCCCGTACCGCGAGATCTGGGTGTACGGCCCGCGCGTGGAAGGCGTGCACCTGCGCTTCGGCCCGGTCGCGCGCGGCGGCCTGCGCTGGTCCGACCGCCGCGAGGACTTCCGCACCGAAGTGCTGGGCCTGGTCAAGGCGCAGATGGTGAAGAACACCGTGATCGTGCCGGTCGGCGCCAAGGGCGGCTTCTACTGCAAGCAGCTGCCCAACCCCGCGACCGACCGCGACGCGTGGTTCGCGGAAGGACAGGCCTGCTACAAGCGCTTCATCAACGGCCTGCTCGACATCACCGACAACCTGCACGGCGAGCAGGTGGTGCATCCGCAGCATGTCGTGCGCCACGACGGCGACGACCCCTACCTGGTGGTCGCCGCCGACAAGGGCACGGCGACCTTCTCCGACATCGCCAACGGCATCTCCGAGGCGCACGGCTTCTGGCTCGGCGACGCGTTCGCTTCCGGCGGTTCGGTCGGCTACGACCACAAGGGCATGGGCATCACCGCGCGCGGCGCGTGGGAATCGGTCAAGCGCCACTTCCGCGCGCTCGGGCGCGACAGCCAGCGCGAGGACTTCACCGCGGTCGGCATCGGCGACATGTCCGGCGACGTGTTCGGCAATGGCATGCTGCTGTCGAAGCACATCCGGCTGGTGGCGGCGTTCGACCACCGCCACGTGTTCCTGGATCCGAACCCGGACGCGGCGTCCTCGTTCAAGGAACGCCAGCGGCTGTTCAGGCTGCCGCGCTCCTCGTGGGACGACTACGACAAGTCGCTCATCAGCAAGGGTGGCGGGGTGTACCCGCGCAGCGCCAAGTCGGTGCCGGTCTCGCCCGAGGTGCGCGTCGCGCTCGGCCTCGCCGACGGCGTGACCGCGCTCAGCCCGACCGAGCTGATGAGCGCGATCCTGCGCGCGCCGGTCGACCTGCTGTGGAACGGCGGCATCGGCACCTACGTCAAGGCCAGCAGCGAGACCCACGCCGACGTCGGCGACCGCGCCAACAACGCGCTGCGGGTCAATGGTGGCGAACTGCGCTGCAAGGTGGTGGGCGAAGGCGGCAACCTCGGCTTCACCCAGCTCGGCCGCATCGAGGCGGCGCAGGCGGGGGTGATCCTCAACACCGACTTCATCGACAACTCGGCGGGCGTCGACACCTCGGACCACGAGGTCAACATCAAGATCCTGCTGACCGCACAGGTCAAGGCGAAGAAACTGTCGCTGCCCGAGCGCAACAAGCTGCTGGCGGCGATGACCGACGAGGTCGCGGCGCTGGTGCTCAACGACAACTACCGGCAGAACCAGGCGCTGTCGCTGATGCAGCGGATGAGCCTGTCCCGGCTCGGCTCCAAGCAGCACTTCATCCGCACGCTGGAGTCGCAGGGCCTGCTCGATCGCGCGATCGAGTACCTGCCCACCGACGCCGAGATCGCCGAGCGCAAGACCCGCGGCCAGGGCCTGACCCGGCCGGAGCTGGCGGTGCTGCTGTCCTACAGCAAGCTGGTGCTGTTCCAGCAGCTGGTGGAATCGGACGTGCCGGAGGATCCGTACCTGTCCAAGGAACTGATCCGCTACTTCCCGCAGCCGCTGCAGCAGAAGTACGCGAAGGCGATGGAGCAGCACCGCCTCAAGCGCGAGATCATCGCCACCGCGGTGACCAATTCCATGGTCAACCGGATGGGCGCGACCTTCACCCTGCGCATGACCGAGGACACCGGCCGCACGCCGGGGGAGGTGGCCAAGGCCTACACGATCAGCCGCGAGGCGCTGGACGTGCGCGGCATGTGGGCGGCGATCGACGCGCTCGACGGCAAGGTGCCGGAAGACGTCCAGGTGGACGCGCTGCAGGCGATCTGGCACCTGCTGCGCGGCACCAGCCGCTGGCTGCTCTCGCGTCCGGGTCCGCTGCCGGCGATCGCACCGGCGGTGGAGCGGTACCGCGGCGCGCTCGACGAGATCCGCGCCAACCTGCCCGGCCTGCTGCCCGGCCACCGCGGCGACGGCCACGCCGCGCGCCTGGCGCACTGGCAGCAACGCGGGGTACCCGCGGCGCTGGCGGCGCAGCTGGCCGCGCTGCCGCTGCTGGACGCGGGTTTCGACATCGTCGAGCTGGCGCGCCAGCGCAAGCTGCCGGCGACCACGGTCGCGCGCACGTTCTACGCGCTCGGCGACGCGCTGCACCTGCCGTGGTTGCTCGAGCAGATCGACGCGCTGCCGGTCGAGGGCCGCTGGCACGCGCACGCCCGCGGGGTGCTGCGCGACGAGTTGCGCGCGCAGCAACGCGTGCTGGTGGGTCAGCTGCTCGCCGCCGGCGGCAAGCGCACGCCGGAGCAGCGCCTGGCCGAGTGGCTGCAGCGCGACGACGCCCAGCTGCGCTTCACCCAGCAGATGTTCGCCGAACTGATGACGCAGAAGTCGCTGGACTACCCGACCGCGTCGGTGGCGGTGCGCCGCCTCGCGCAGATGGCGGAAGCGGACGGCTGAGCCGGGCTGCGATAGAGTGACGGAAGGGCGGGGCGCAAGCCCCGCCCTTTTTCATTTGGGACAGTGCGCGATTGCACCAGGCGAGCGCGGCGGGCGGGAGAGGCGGTCAGGACACGACGTGAATCCGTCCATGGAGGCTCGGATGCGCCATCCATGGCGCATACGGTCTGACCACCTCTCCCACCCGCCGCGCCCAACCGCTGCGGCGCTCTGCCTCTCGCCAGTTCCGTCTCCCGTCCCAACCCGCGTTATCCTGCAATCGACGCCGCAGGAGCGCGCCGATGCCACTTCCCAGCCAGCCCCGCTTCGCCTTCCTCGCCAGCCCCGCCGACGACGCGCAGGCCGCGCAGGCCGCGCTCGCCAGCCAGCATGGGCAGCACGCGCCGGAGGACGCCGACGTGCTGGTCGCGCTCGGCGGCGACGGCTTCATGTTGCAGACGCTGCACCGCCATGGCGCGCTCGGCCGGCCGGTGTACGGGATGAAGCTCGGCTCGCTCGGTTTCCTGATGAACCATTACCGCGCCGACGACCTGATGGTGCGCATCGCCGCCGCCGAACCCGCGGTGCTGCGCCCCCTGGAAATGCTCGCGCAGACCGAATCCGGCGCCAGCGTCGGCTCGCTCGCCTACAACGAGGTCTCGCTGCTGCGGCAGACCCGCCAGGCCGCGCACATCGCGATCGACCTCAACGGCAAGCCGCGCCTGGAAGAACTGATCTGCGACGGCGTGATGCTGGCGACGGCCGCCGGCAGCACCGCTTACAACTATTCCGCCGGCGGGCCGATCCTGCCGCTGGCCTCGAGCGTGGTCGCATTGACGCCGATCGCCGCGTTCCGCCCGCGGCGCTGGCGCGGTGCGCTGCTCAAGTCGGGCACCGAGGTGCGCTTCCGCGTGCTCGACCCCTACAAACGGCCGGTCAGCGCGACCGCGGACTCGCACGAGGTCCGCGACGTGGTCGAGGTCACCATCCGCGAGTCGCGGGACCGCACGGTCACGCTGTTGTTCGATCCCGAACACAACCTCGAGGAACGCATCCTCAGCGAGCAGTTCGTGGTCTGAGGCATGGCCACCAGCCGCGACTTCGTCGATTACGTCATCGAGCAGGCCGGACTGGGCGAGCGGCTGGACGCGCGCCGGCTGTTCGGCGAGTACGCGCTGTACCTCGACGGCAAGGTGGTCGCCTTCGCCTGCGACGACAGCCTGTTCGTGAAGCCGACCGGCGCGGTCGCCGAGCGTGCCCTGGACCTGCCGCAACGGCCGCCGTATCCCGGCGCCAAACCCTATCCGATGGCCGACGAGTTGCTGGACGATACCGAGGCGCTGCGCGCGCTGCTGCTCGATACCGCCGACCGCCTGCCCGCGCCGAAGCCGCGCAAGGCGGCCCGGCCGCGCAAGCGGAGCTGAGCGACCGCACGCGGGCCACGCGCCGTAGCGCGGAGCTTGCTCCGCTGCACGGGCCCCACGCGAGCGGCAGCGGAGCAAGCTCCGCGCTACGGAACAGGGAAGGGCGACGGCGGGGTAGGGCGAAGCACGGTCGGCGTCTCGTCGACGGAGACCGGGCGCGCGATACTGGCGGCATGCCCGCCACGCCCCCGCCCGCCGCCGAGCCCGTCGACCCGCTGATCGTCGCGATCTCCTCGCGCGCGCTGTTCGACCTGGAGGACAGCCACGCGCTGTTCGAGCGCGAGGGGCTGGAGGCCTACGCCGAGTTCCAGCGCACGCATGAGGACGAGCTGCTGGCGCCGGGCATCGCCTTCCCGCTGGTGCGCAAGCTGCTGGCGCTGAACGAGGGCGCGCCTGCGGAGGCGCCGCGGGTGGAGGTGATCCTGCTTTCGCGCAATTCGGCCGACACCGGCCTGCGCATCTTCAACGCGATCGAGCACCACGGCCTCGGCATCCGCCGCGCCGCCTTCTGCAACGGCGCGCCGCCGTATCCGTACATCCGCCCGTTCGGCGCCGACCTGTTCCTGTCCACCCATGGCGAGGACGTGCGCAAGGCGCTCGCGGCAGGCGTCGCCGCGGCGACCATCCTGCCGGCGAAGGCGCCGCGCCACCGCTTCGACCAGCTGCGGATCGCCTTCGACGGCGACGCGGTGATCTTCGGCGACGAGTCCGAGCGGGTGTCGCGCACCGACGGCCTCGCCGCGTTCGCCGAGCACGAGCGGCTGCGCGCGGGCGAGGCGCTGTCGGGTGGGCCGTTCCGCGGCTTCCTCGACGCGCTGCACCGCCTGCAGAAGGCGTTCCCGCCCGGCGAGGACGCGCCGATCCGCACCGCGCTGGTCACCGCGCGCTCGGCGCCCGCGCACAAGCGGGTGATCCTGACCCTGCGCGAGTGGGGCGTGCGCCTGGACGAGGCGCTGTTTCTCGGCGGCCGCGACAAGGGGCCGTTCCTCGACGCCTTCGGCGCCGACATCTTCTTCGACGATTCCGAGCAGAACATCGTCTCCGCCCGTGACCACGTCGCCGCCGGCCACGTGCCGCACGGCGTCGCGAACAGCGGCTAAGCGGATCCCGGATTCGCAGGGCCGACAACGCGGTCTTCCGGCCCGCGCCCGGGAGGCCGGGGGTATTGCTTTTCCCTTAGCAGGACATCCTGTCCTGATGCGGGCGCGCGCCATCCATGGCGCGCTTGACGCAACACCCCCGTCCTCCCGGGCGCTCGGACAGCTCCTGGCGGCTTGCCGTAGAGCGGAGCTTGCTCCGCTGATTTTCCCGCCACGGAGCAGCGGAGCAGGCTTCGCTCTACAGCCAGATCGCGGAAGCGGTGGGGCGCGTCGGGTGGGAGAGGCAGGCAGGACCGTATGCGCCATGGATGGCGCATCCGAGCCTCCAGGGACGGATTCACGGCGTGTCCTGCCTGCCTCTCCCGCCCGGCGCGCTTGCCAGGGACGCTTTTGCTTCTTGCGAGGAAACAGGCGCCCGCGCGCGGCGCTGATCCTCACCCGCTGCGCACCTGCAACGGCACCGCCGCCGCGTCCTCGCCTTCGCCCCAGGCGACGATGCGGCCGTCGATGCGGCGGAACACCAGGTCGAGCCGGCGCTCGCCGACCACCAGTCCGCGCAACGCGACCTGGTCGATGCCCACTGGCAGCTGCGGATCGTCGATCCGGATCTCGCCGGCCCATCCGTCCACCTCCACGCCGAGGCAGGCCTGCAGCAGCATGAAACCGGAGCCGGCGGCCCAGGCCTGCGGCAGGCACGCGACCGGGTAGGACACCGGCATCGCGCCGTGCTCGCGCGGGAAGCCGCAGAACAGCTCCGGCAGGCGCATCTCGAAATGGGTCGCGGTTTCGAACACCGCACGCAGCAGCCGCAGCGCCCCGTCGCGGTCGTGGCGGGCGATGCCGGCGGCGCACAGCGCGGTGTCGTGCGGCCACACCGAACCGTTGTGGTAGGACATCGGGTTGTAGCGCGCCTCGCCCTCGGCCAGCGTGCGGATGCCCCACCCGGAGTGGAAGGCGGGCGTGAGCAGCTGCGCCGCGGTGAGCGCGGCGCGCTGCGGCTCCGGCAGGCCGACGTACAGCAGGTGGCCCGGATTGCTTGCGCGCACCCGGCACAGCGCGCCCTCGCCATCGATCGCGATCCCGTAAAAGCCGTGCTCGGGCATCCAGAATCGCCGTTCCACCGCCTCGCGCAGCACGTGCGCGCGCGCCTGCCAGCGCGCGGCGTCCTCGCGTTCGCCGCGGCGCAGGGCCAAGCCCGCCATCGCGCGCAGCGCGGCGTACACGTAACCCTGCACCTCCACCAGCGCGATCGGTCCCTCGGGGATGCGCCCGTCGGCGTGGAAGACCGAATCCTCGCTGTCCTTCCAGCCCTGGTTGGCGAGGCCGCTGCGCTCGCCGCGGGCATAGTCGAGGAAGCCGTCCGGGTTGGCGTCGCAGACGCGCTCGATCCAGCCGATCGCCGCCTGCAGCGCAGGCCATAGCCCGTCGATGAAATCGAGGTCGCCGGTGCGCCGCGCGTAGGCGCCGGCCAGCATCACGAACAGCGGCGTGGTGTCGACGCCGCCGTAATAGAGACCGAAGGGCAGCTCGCGCAATTCCGACATCTCGCCCTTGCGCGTCTCGTGCATGATCTTGCCGGGCGCGGAATCGAGGAACGCCGACTCCTCCCGGGCCTGGTGGGCCGACAGGAAGGCGAGCACGCCGCGCGCCATGCCGGGATTGAGCCACAGCGTCTGCAGCGACGTGATCACCGCGTCGCGGCCGAAGGGCGTGGAAAACCAGGGGATGCCGGCGTAGGGGTAGGGACCGGTCGGCAGGTCGCTGGTGAGCAGGGCGAGGTCGGCGCGCGAACGCTGCAGCCAGTCGGTGAACAGCGGCTCTTCCGCGCGCGTGCGCGCGCCGCGGCGCTGGCGGTTGCGCATGCGCCGGCGCGCCTGCGCGGCGGCGTCGCGCCAGCGCTGGCGCGAGGGCGTGGCGTCGGGCCGCAAGCCGATCTCGATGAACAGCTCGTCGCTGCCGCCGGGCGGCAGTTGCAGCTCGAACTCCGCGCAGTGGGTGTCGAGTACCGCCGGCGGGCGCGAGAAATCCACCGCCGAGGTGCGCAGGCGTCCGTCCAGGCCGCGGTAGGCGAACTGCACGCCGCCGTCGCGCACCCGCGGTACCAGCACCTCGCCGCGCTCGGCGCGCACGCAGCCGCGCACCTCGAACATGTCGCGGAAATCGGCCGCGAACTCGAAGCGCAACGGCACGCGCACCGCGCGCTGGCCGTAGTTGCGGCAGACGGTGTGCTCGTACAGCCGGTCGCCGCCGAGGAAGCGGGTGCGCACGATGTGCACCAGCCCGGACTGCAGCGGCGCCGCGCCCAGTTCGGGCAGCGGCTGGTTGGTCAGGTGCGAGACGAAGAAGACGTTGTCGCGGGTGACCGCCGAGCTCAGCAACTCCGGGTGTTGTCCCGCGATCAGCAGCCGGAACAGCGACAGCAGCCGGGTGTCGTCGTGGAACAGGCCGTCCGAATGGCCCTGGATGTCGCCGTAGGCGTTGGCGACCAGGAAGCTGTCCGCATCCTTGAGGACATGGGTGGTGAAGGATGCGGCGGTGGCGGCGGGCTCGGCCAACGGAACGCCTCAGGCCATGCGCAGGCGGCCCGCGCTTTCCGGCGCCTGCAGCAGCTGACCGTACAACGCCTCGTAGCCCAGCGCCATCGCGCGCGCGGAGAAGCGGCGTTCGAACACGTCGCGGATGCGCCGGCGGTCGAAGCCCGCCACCTCGGCGACCGCGGCGGCGGCTTCCTCCTCGGACTGAACCACGCGCCCGGTCAGCCCGTCGTCCACCACTTCGGGCACGGAGCCGCACGGCCACGCGATCACCGGCGTGCCGCAGGCCATCGCCTCGATCATGACCAGCCCGAACGGCTCGGGCCAGTCGATCGGGAACAGCAGGGCGCGCGCGTTGCCGAGGAAGTCGGGCTTGTCGCGCTCGCCGATCTCGCCGAGGTACTCGACGTTCGGATCCGCGAGCAGGGGTTGGATCTCGTCGTGGAAGTAGGCGCGGTCGGCCTGGTCGACCTTGGCCGCGATCTTCAGCGGCAGGCCGGCGGC
Source organism: Lysobacteraceae bacterium (assembly GCA_035539135.1). Lineage (GTDB taxonomy): Bacteria > Pseudomonadota > Gammaproteobacteria > Xanthomonadales > Xanthomonadaceae > JABFWF01. The sequence continues at coordinate 571,232 of DATLJD010000014.1, read as the reverse complement.
GCGGGCGATGCGGATCGCCCGGTCGGGGCGTTTCTCGGGCGAGATCCGGCCGAGGAAGGCGAGATAGTCGCCGCGCGGCCGCGGGTTGAAGGCGTGCGGCGTTTCCGGCAGGCCGTGGTAGACGGTGCCGATCCAGTTGGCGAAACGCAGCGGGCGGCGCTGGTGGTCGGAGATCGACACCAGCGGGAAGTGCGGCCAGCGGCGGTAGGTGTCGGGGAGGTCCTTGAGGTCGAGCCGCCCGTGCAGCGTGGTCAGCGTGCGTTGCGGGCATTCCTCGAACAGCGGGAAGTGCAGCAGGTCGACGTGGAAATGCAGGATGTCGAACTCGTGCCGGCGCCGGCGCACCTCATGCAGCATCGCCAGGTGCGCGGCGAGGTCGGACTTCAGCGGCTCGGGGTCGAGTCGCATCGACTGGTCGCGCACCGGCACCAGGGTCGCGTGGGTACGCGCGTCGGCGGCGGCGAACAGGGTCACGTCGTGCCCCAGATCGACCAGCGCATCGGTGAGGTAGGCGACGATGCGCTCGGTGCCGCCGTACAGGCGGGGTGGCACCGCTTCGTAGAGCGGCGCGATCTGGGCGATTCTCATGCGGGGGCGTGGCCGTGCTGCGGGAACCGCCAGCATGGGCGGCGCGCCGTAAATGCCGCGTGTGGCGCGCATTCGACGCGCGCGCTGCATTCAGGATGGTGGAGGCAGCAGGATGTCCGCGAGCTTCCAGCGCAGCCCGTCGCGGCGCAGGACGAACACCAGCGGGCGGCCGGCGTCGTCGTGGATGGTCGCGGTGAACCGCGACGGGGACTCATAGCGCTGGCGCGCCGCGTGCAGGGGTTCCGGCGCGCCCTCGGCGGCGGTCACCGGCTGGCCGGTCGCGCGGTTCCAGACCGCGTGGCCTTCCATCAGCGCGGCCAGGCCGCCCGGCGTGACCAGCGCGTCGACGCTGGCGTCGAGCCCACCGCCGGCGACCAGCAGGCCGAGCCGGCCGAACGCGTTGCCCTGCCAGTCCGGCCCGGTCGCGCGGGCCAGCCGGTCCTCCAGCTGGCCTTTCAGGCTGCCGCGCAACGCGGGGAAGTCGACCTGGCGCGCGAGCGCGGCCGCGTCGTGGTCGCGCAGGGCGTCGCGGATCGCGTGCATGGTCATCCACGGCCCGGCGGCGACATAGCCGAGCAGGGCGAGCACTGCGATCAGCAGCAGCGCGGCGAGCTTCCTCATCGCGCGGCGCGACTCAATGGCGGCGACGCGGCGGACGCGCGCCGCTGGCCTCGGTCATCTCCACCTGCAGGGTGAAGCGGCGCTCCTCGTCCGGATACAGCGCGCCGACGCCGATCACCTGGCGGGCGATCTCCTCGCCGCGCTCGTCCTTGATCGAGACCACCATCGAGTACTCGTAGGTCGCCTCGCCCGAGGGACGGGCGAGGGTGCCTTCGATGCTGAGCGGGACGATCCGCGTCTTGGCCCGCTGCAGGGCCGCCTCGTCGTAGCGCAGGTGGCCCCGGCAGGCGGGGCACACGCTGGCGCTTTCGAGGATGACGGCCTTGCAGTGCGGGCAGGGCCGGGTCGCGCCCGGCGTGCCCTGGCGCGCGGCGTTCATGCCGCCCCGGCGCTCTCCGCGCTGGCGGTGTGGCGCCCGCCCTTGTCCTTGTCGTCCCAGCCGAAGTCGACCTGGCCGCGCATGCGCGCGCCGGCGGCGACGGTCAGGGTGCCGGCCTTGACGTCGCCGACCAGGATGCCGCCCTGCTGCAGTTCGACCCGCTGGGCGCCGTCGACGTTGCCTTCCATCTCGCCGGCGATCACCACCTTCCGCGCGCGCACCGAACCGGTGAGCTTGGCGCCGGCGTCGAGGGTGAGGTCGCCCTGCACGTTGACGTCGCCCTTGAAGCGGCCGGCGATGCGGACGTGGCCGGCGCCTTCGATCTTGCCCTCGATGGTGAGGTCGGAGGCGATCAGCGATTCCTTGGCCTGCGCCTCGGCGCGGGCGGCGGGCACGGCGGCGGGCGCCGGCATCGCGTCCGCGTTGGCCGGCGTCTCGCGGAAGGGCGGCGGGTCGGGGGTGAAGGAGGCCGCTTCCTTTTTGGCCGTGCTCTGCGGAGTGAAGATCGCCATGGTTTTCCTCTGCTGCGTGTGCGGTGGAGCCCCCCTGGACCATCGAGCCTAGCACGCGCCCGCCGGGGCGGTGCTGTGACCGGGGAAGCAGTGCGGAGGGACGATTCCGGGGCGTCGCTACATCCGGAACACGCCGAAGCGCCCGCGCTCGATCGGCGCGTTCAGCGCCGCCGACAGCCCCAGCCCCAGCACGCGGCGGGTGTCCGCCGGGTCGATGATGCCGTCGTCCCACAATCGCGCGGTGGCGTACCACGGGCTGCCCTGGGACTCATACTGCTCGCGGATCGGCGCCTTGAACGCCTCCTCCTCGGCGGCACTCCACGCACCCCCCTTGGCCTCGATGCCGTCGCGGCGCACCGTCGCCAGCACGCTCGCCGCCTGCTCGCCGCCCATCACGCTGATCCGCGCGTTCGGCCACATCCACAGGAAGCGGCCGCCGTAGGCGCGCCCGCACATCGCGTAGTTGCCGGCGCCGAAGCTGCCGCCGATCACCACGGTGAACTTCGGCACCGAGGCGCAGGCGACCGCGGTGACCATCTTGGCGCCATCCTTGGCGATGCCGGCGTTCTCGTACTTGCGGCCGACCATGAAGCCGGTGATGTTCTGCAGGAACACCAGCGAAATGCCGCGCTGGTCGCACAGCTCGATGAAGTGCGCGCCCTTGAGCGCGCTCTCCGAGAACAGGATGCCGTTGTTGGCGACGATGCCGACCGGGTAGCCGTGCAGGTGGGCGAAGCCGCACACCAGGGTCTTGCCGTAGCGCGCCTTGAACTCCTGGAACTCGCTGCCGTCGACGATGCGCGCGATCACCTCGCGGATGTCGAATGGCCGGCGCGCGTCCTTCGGCACGATGCCGTACAGCTCCTCGGCCGGGTAGAGCGGCTCGCGCGCCGGCTGCGCGGCGACCGGCAGCGCCTTGCGGCGGTTGAAGTGCGCGGCGATGTCGCGCGCGATCTGCAGCGCGTGGCGGTCGTCCTCGGCGAAGTGGTCGGCGACGCCGGACACGGCGGTGTGCACCTCGGCGCCGCCCAGCGCCTCGGCATCCACCACTTCGCCGGTCGCGGCCTTCACCAGCGGCGGGCCGCCGAGGAAGATCGTGCCCTGCTCGCGCACGATCACCGACTCGTCGCACATCGCCGGCACGTAGGCGCCGCCGGCGGTGCACGAGCCCATCACCACCGCGACCTGCGGGATGTTCTCGGCGCTCAGCCGCGCCTGGTTGTAGAAGATCCGGCCGAAGTGCTCCCTGTCCGGGAACACCTCGTCCTGCAGCGGCAGGAAGGCGCCGCCCGAATCGACCAGATAGATGCACGGCAGGCGGTTCTCGCGCGCGACTTCCTGCGCGCGCAGGTGCTTCTTGACCGTGATCGGGAAGTAGGTGCCGCCCTTGACCGTGGCGTCGTTGGCCACGACCACGACTTCCTGGCCCATGACCCGGCCGATGCCGGTGACGATGCCGGCCGCGGGCGCGGCGTCGTCGTACATGCCTTCGGCGGCGAGCGGCGACAGTTCGAGGAACGGCGAGCCCGGGTCGAGCAGGGCGGCGATGCGGTCGCGCACCAGCAGCTTGCCGCGCGCGACGTGCTTCTCGCGCGCCTTCGCCCCGCCGCCCTCGGCCGCGCGGGCGAGGCGGGCATCGAGTTCGGCGACCAGGGAACGGTGCCAGGCCGCGTTGTCCTGGAAATCCTGCGAACGCGGGTCGACTTGCGAGCGGAGTGCGGGCATGGAGACGGGGTGAAGGCGGCGACGACGGCACAGGATACGGGATGCGTCCGCGGCGCTCGCGCCGCGCAAACGACGAAGCCCGCCAGGGGCGGGCTTCGAGGGACTCGCGGATGGGCGCCGGTTACTTGTCGTCGACGTTCTCGTCCTGGGCCTGGTCGGCGGCGGTCTGCGCCTCGTCGGCCGCCCGCTGGGCCGCGTCCGCCGTGTTCTGGGCGGCATTGGCCGTGGCATCGGCGGCGGTGGCGGCGGCCTGGCTGGCGTTCGCCCGGGCCTGGTCGGTCGCCTCGTCGGCATTGGCCGACACCTCGGCGGCGGCCTCGCCGGTGGCGGCGGCGCCGGCCTCGACGCCCTGCTGCAGGGCCTCACCGGTGGCCTGGGCGGCGTCGTAGGCGGCGTTGCCGGCCTGTTCGGCGGCGGCCTGGGCCTCGTCGGCCTGCTGCTGCGCCTCGGGCGTCTCGTTCTGGCAGGCCGCCACGGCGAGCGTGCCGGCGGCCAGGAGGACAAGGAGCTTGGTATTCATCGGGGTCTCCGGGGGTGGGGGCCGTGCGGAGTCAGGATCGCCGGGGCGCCGTGAGCGCGGCGTGCAACGGGCGCTCCCTGGCTGAACGCAAAAAAAAACCGCCGGCGCGGGGCCGGCGGTTTCGCATGCGTGGTGCGGTGACGCTTACTTGCCGTCGTTGTTGCTGGCGGCGTCGCCGGAAGCAGCGGCTTCCTCGGCGGCGTCCTTGGCCTGGTCGGCAGCGTCGGCGGCCTGGTCGGCAGCGTCGGCGGCGTCGTCGGCGTCGGTCATCGAGCCGGCGGTGGCAGCGGCGTCGGCCGAGGTGGTGGCGGCGTCGGCGGCCTGGGCAGCGGCGTCGGCCGACTGCTGGGCGGCGTCGGCAGCCATCTGGTCGCCGGTGGCGGCGGCGTTGTCGGCAGCCTGCTGGGCTTCGGTCGCGGCGTTGGCGGCGTCGGCGGCCGAGTCCTCAGCCTGCTGCGAGTTGGAGCACGCGGCCAGGGCCAGGCCCATGGCAACAGCGAGCAGCGCCTTGTTGATGGTCATGATGATTCTTCCTCGTCGTTAGTTTGGCAACGCGCAACTGCGCGCCACTAACATGATGACGCGCCGGAGTCGCCTGTCAAGCGGTACGGCCGTCTTTTTTTCGTAAAGGCGTTTTAACACCCGATCATACGCCTGCGGATCAGGGCAGTTCGACCGCGACCGCGGTGGCCTCGCCGCCGCCGATGCACAGCGACGCCACGCCGCGGCGGCCGCCGCGCGCCTTCAGCGCGTGCAGCAGGGTCACCAGCAGGCGCGCGCCGCTGGCGCCGATCGGATGGCCCAGGGCCACCGCGCCGCCATTTACGTTCAGCCGCTCGTGGGGAATGCCGAGGTCGTGCATGGGCGCCATCGCGACGCAGGAAAAGGCCTCGTTGACCTCGAACAGGTCGACGTCGCCGACCGCCCAGCCGGCGGCCTTCAGCACCTTCTCGATCGCGGACACCGGCGCGGTGGTGAACCATTCCGGGTCCTGCGAATGGGTCGAGTGGGCGACGATCCGGGCCAGCGGCCGCAGGCCGCGGGCCTGTGCGTCGCCGGCCGACAGCAGCACCAGCGCGGCGGCGCCGTCGGAGATCTTGGACGAGGACGCCGCGGTCAGCGCGCCGTCCTTGCCGAAGGCGGGGCGCAGTCCGGGAATCTTCGCGACGTCGATCCTGCCCGGCTCCTCGTCGGCGTCGACCACGGTCTCGCCCTTGCGGCCCTTGACCGTGACCGGGACGATCTCTTCCTTGAAGGCGCCATCTGCCTGCGCGGCCTGCGCGCGGCGCACGCTTTCGGCCGAGTAGGCGTCCAGCGCGGCGCGGTCGAGGCCGTACTTGCCGCAGGCCATGTCGCCGAACACGCCCATCGCCTTGCCGTCGTACGGATTGGTCAGGCCGTCGTGGGCCATGTGATCGAGGAAGTCCGCGCTGCCGTAGCGGATCCCGGTCCGCGAACCGTTGAGCAGGTGCGGCGCGTTGGTCATCGACTCCATGCCGCCGGCGACGACGACCTTCGCCGAGCCCGCCTTGATCAGGTCGTGCGCCAGCATGACTGCCTTCATGCCGGAGCCGCAGACCTTGTTGATGGTCGTGCAGCCGGCGGCGGTGGGGATGCCGGCGGCGATCGCCGCCTGCCGCGCCGGGGCCTGGCCGAGGCCGGCCGGCAGCACGCAGCCCATGATGACCTCGTCGACCTGGTCGGGGGCGAGGCCGGACGCTGCCAGCGCGCCCTGGATGGCGGCCGCGCCCAGGGTCGGCGTGGGCACGCCGGTGAACTGGCCAAGGAAGGACCCGATGGCCGTGCGCTTGGCGCCGGCGATGACGATCTCGGACATGCGAACTCCGGGGAAGCGGGACGGCGCGGGGCCGCTACCGCCCGATTATGGAACCGTTTGCTGCACTGCGGCAACGGCGGCTCCACCAGGGCCCGCGACCGTCCCTTTACTCCGGATGCGGTATGAAGGCCGCTTGCCGGCCGCAAGGAGCGAACTGCGTTGGAACATGCCGCCACGATGTCGGACGCGCTGGTGTTCTTCGGCGCGACAGGGGACCTCGCCTACAAGAAGATCTTCCCGGCGCTGCAGGCGCTGTTCCGCGATTACGACATCGAGCTGCCCATCATTGGCGTGGCGCGCGCGCCAGGCGGCGCCGACTTCCTGCGCGAGCGTATGCGCGACAGCCTGGAGCACGCAGGCGGCGTGGACGAGCGCGTGTACCGGCGGCTGTGCGCCTGCCTGCGCTACATCGACGGGGACTACGCCGACGACGCCACCTTCGATCGCCTCGCCGAGGCGCTGCGCGGGAGCGCGCGGCCGCTGCATTACCTCGCGATCCCGCCCTCGCTGTTCGGCACCGTGGTCAAGCAGTTGGCGCGCTCGGGCTGCGCGCGCGGCGCGCGGGTGGTGGTGGAAAAGCCGTTCGGGCGCGACCTCGCCTCGGCGCGCGCGCTCAACGCGACCGTGCACGAGGTCTTCCCCGAGGAGTCGGTGTTCCGCATCGACCACTTCCTCGGCAAGGAGCCGGTGCGCAACCTGCTCTACTACCGCTTCGCCAACGCCTTCCTCGAGCCGGTGTGGAACCGCACCCACATCGACAACGTGCAGATCACCATGGCCGAGTCGTTCGGCGTGCAGGGGCGCGGCAGCTTCTACGACAGCGTCGGCGCGATCCGCGACGTGGTCCAGAACCACCTGCTGCAGGTGGTCGCGCTGCTGGCGATGGACGCGCCGATCGGCGACGACGCGCAGGCGATCCACGCCGAGAAGCTGCGCCTGTTCCGGGCGATGCGGCCGCTGCGGCCCGAGGACGTGGTGCGCGGGCAGTTCGCCGGCTACCGCGACGAGAAGGGAGTCAGGCCGGACTCGAACGTGGAGACTTTCGTCGCGCTCAAGCTGTGGATCGACACCTGGCGCTGGGCCGGGGTGCCGTTCTACATCCGCGCCGGCAAGTGCCTGCCGCTGACCGCGACCGAGGTGCAGGTCAACCTGCGCTGCCCGCCGATGCGCATCTTCCAGGATGCGCAGCCGACGCGCGCCAACTACTTCCGCTTCCGGCTCGGGCCCGAGATGGTGATCGCGACCGGCGCCCAGCTGAAGAAGCCGGGCGAAGCGATGCGCGGCGAGGAAGTGGAGCTGGTCGCGCGCCACCTGCCGCTGCGCGGCGCGCCGCCCTACGAGCGCCTGCTCGGCGACGCCCTGCGCGGCGATGCCTCGCTGTTCACCCGCGACGCCGCGGTCGAGGCGGCATGGCGGGTCGTCGATCCGGTGCTCGACCTGGCGGACCCGGTGGAACCCTATGCGGTCGGCAGCTGGGGGCCGGCGGACGCCTCCCGCGTGCTCGCCGGCGACGATGGCTGGCACGATCCGCAACCCGAACCAGAACGCACGCCATGCTGAGCGCGCTTTCCCGCGATGCGGTGCGCGGCACGCCGGCCGCGCCCTGCGAGGTGGTCTTCCTGCTGGACGTCGACAACACGCTGCTCGACAACGACCGCTTTTCCGCCGACCTCGACGCGCAACTCGAACGCACGCTCGGCCACGAGGCGCGCCGGCGCTACCGCGCCGCCTGCGAGGCGCTGCGCGACGCGCGTGGCTATGCCGACTACCTCGGCGCGCTGCAGGCGCTGCGCGGCGAGGCGCTGGTGGACGACCCGGCGTTGCTGGCGCTGTCGGGCTTCCTGCTCGACTATCCTTTCGAGGATCGCGTCTACCCCGGTGCCGAAGCCGCGCTCGCGCACGTGGCCGCGCTCGGCCTGCCAGTGATCCTGTCGGACGGCGACATCGTCTTCCAGCCGCGCAAGATCCAGCGCTCCGGCCTGTGGGACGCGGTGCAGGGGCGGGTGCTGCTGAGCCTGCACAAGGAGACGATGCTCGATGCGGTACAACGCGCCTATCCGGCACGGCATTACGTCGTGGTGGACGACAAGCCGGCCTTGCTGCAAGCAGTCAAGCAGCGGCTCGGCGCGCGGGCGACCACCGTGTTCGTGCACCAGGGGCACTACGCGCGCGAGGCCGACCTCGAGATCCTGCAACCGCCCGACCTCAGCCTCGCCCACATCGGCGAACTGGTCGGCCTGGACACCGGACGCGACGTCCTGCTCCACCGCGAACTCGCATTGATGCCGGAGCTGCATTGAAGACCGGAACCCGGAACCGCCAAGAAGCGCATTCGGAAGGACGCCATGAATGACAACCTGCAACAGCTGCGCGCGCTCGGCCAGAGCCTGTGGCTGGACAACATCACCCGCGCGATGCTCGACGACGGTTCGCTCGCGCGGAAGATCGACGAGTACGGCCTGACCGGCCTGACCTCCAATCCCTCGATCTTCGATGAAGCCCTGGCCCAGGGCGACAGCTACGACGCCGGCATCCGCGAGAAGGCCGCCGCCGGCCTCGAGGGCGAGGCGTTGTTCACCGAACTCGCGCTGGAGGACCTGCGGCGCGCGGCGGCCTTGTTCCGGCCCGCCTTCGAGGCCAGCCACGGCACCGACGGCTGGGTGTCGATGGAGCTCTCGCCGCTGCTCGCAGGCGACACCGCCGGCAGCGTGGCCGCCGCCCAGCAGATCCACGCGCAGGCGGCCTGCGAGAACCTGTTCGTCAAGATACCGGGCACGCCAGCCGGCGTGCCGGCGATCGAGGAATCGATCTTCAACGGCGTGCCGATCAACGTCACCCTGCTGTTCTCCGCCGAGCAGTACCTCGCCGCGGCGGAAGCCTACCTGCGCGGCATCGAACGCCGCCTGCAGGCCGGGCGCTCGCCGCGGGTGGCGTCGGTGGCGTCGCTGTTCATCAGCCGCTGGGACAAGGCGGTCGCCGACCAGGTGCCGGCGGAGCTGCGCAACCGGCTCGGCATCGCGGTGGCGCAGAAGACCTACCGCGCCTACCGCGAGCTGCTGGACTCCGAGCGCTGGCGCAGTCTGCAGGCCGAGGGCGCGCTGCCGCAGCGGCTGCTGTGGGCCAGCACCAGCACCAAGGATCCCGACGCGCCCGACACCCTGTACGCCGCGGCGCTGGTGGCGCCCGACACGATCGACACGATGCCTGGCAAGACCCTGGCCGCGTTCGCCGACCACGGCGAGGTCGCCAGCGTGCTCGACGGCGGCGACGACGGCAGCGCGACGCTGCGCGAGTTCGCCCACGCCGGCGTCGACGTGGATGCGCTGGCGACGCGGCTGCAGGAGGAGGGCGCGCAGGCCTTCGTCAAGTCGTGGCACCATCTGCTGGAAGGCATCGCGGCGAAGACCACCGCGCTGCGCAATGCCCAGGGATGAAGGACGCCAGCTCCATGCAGGGATCAGCACCGCTCACCGGCCGGCCGCAATGGCAGGCCCTGCGACGCCACGCCGGCGCGATCGGCGGCCGCCACCTGCGCGAGTTCTTCGCCGCCGACCCGCGGCGCGGCGAGCGCCTGCGCGCCGAGGGCGCGGGCCTGTATCTCGACTACGCCAAGCAGCGGGTGGACGACGAGGCGCTGGCGCTGCTGTTCGCGCTGGCGCGCGCCTGCGGCGTGCCGGAGCGGATCGAGGCGATGTTCTCCGGCGCCCGCATCAACGTCACCGAACGCCGTGCAGCCCTGCACATCGCCCTGCGCGCGCCGCGCGACGCGTGCATCGCGGTGGACGGCGCGAACGTGGTGCCCGAGGTGCACGCGGTGCTCGACTGCATGGCGGCCTTCGCCGACCGCGTGCGCGACGGCGACTGGACCGGCGCCACCGGGCAGCGCATCCGGACCGTAATCAACATCGGCATCGGCGGCTCCGACCTCGGCCCGGTGATGGCCTACGAGGCGTTGAAGCACTACCGCCAGCGCGACCTGGAGTGCCGCTTCGTCTCCAACGTCGATCCGTCCGACTTCGTCGAGGCGACCCGCGACCTCGATCCGGCGACCACCCTGTTCGTGGTCTGCTCCAAGAGCTTCACCACCCTGGAAACCCTGGCCAATGCGCGGCTCGCGCGCGACTGGTGCACGCGCGCGCTGGGCGAGGAAGCGGTGTCCCGGCATTTCGTCGCGGTCTCGACCAACGCCGACGGCGTGCGCGAATTCGGCATCGACACCGAACACATGTTCGGCTTCTGGGACTGGGTCGGCGGGCGCTATTCGATGGACTCGGCGATCGGGCTGTCGACCATGCTCGCGGTCGGCCCGGACCATTTCCGCGACATGCTGGCCGGTTTCCACGCGATGGACGAGCACTTCCGGCAAGCGCCGCTGGAACGCAACCTGCCGGTGCTGATGGCGCTGCTGTCGATCTGGAACAACGACTTCCTCGGCGCCGGCAGCCACGCCGTGCTGCCCTACGCGCAGTACCTCAAGCGCTTCCCCGCCTACCTGCAGCAGCTGGCGATGGAGAGCAACGGCAAGCACGTGACGCTGGAGGGGCAGCCGGTCGAATACCAGACCTGCCCGGTCGTATGGGGCGAGCCCGGCACCAACGGCCAGCATTCGTTCTTCCAGCTGCTGCACCAGGGCACGCGACTGGTCCCCTGCGACTTCATCGGCTTCTGCCAGCCGCTGGACGGGCACGCGGAGCAGCACGACCTGCTGATGGCCAACCTGTTCGCGCAGGGCGAGGCGCTGGCCTTCGGCCGCACGGTGGAAGAGGTGCGCGCGCAGGGCGTGGACGCCGCGCTGGCCCCGCACCGCGCCTTCGAGGGCAACCGGCCGAGCAGCACGCTCCTCGCCGATCGCCTGACCCCGCACGCGCTCGGCGCGCTGGTCGCGCTGTACGAGCACAGCGTGTTCGTGCAGGGCGTGGTGTGGGACATCGACAGCTTCGACCAGTGGGGCGTCGAACTCGGCAAGGTGCTGGCCAAGGCCACCGCGCGCGAGTTGGAGGAAACCGATCCGCGGCTCGCGCACGACAGCTCGACCAACGCCCTGATCCGCCGTTACCGCGCGCGCCGGGGAGGCGCCGACACGCCATAGCGACCGCCGGGGGACGTCGTCGTATTCGCCAGGAGCCGACATGTCCGCACAACTCGACCAGCGCTGCATCGACACCCTGCGCTTCCTCGCGGTGGACGCGGTGGAGAAGGCGGACAGCGGCCACCCCGGCCTGCCGCTCGGCGCGATGCCGATGGCCTACGTGCTGTGGGACCGCTTCCTGCGCCACAGCCCGCAGAACCCGGGCTGGACCGACCGCGACCGCTTCGTACTCTCCGCCGGCCATGGCTCGGCGCTGCAGTACGCGCTGCTGTACGGCACCGGCTACGAAATGACGCTGGACGATTTGAAGCGGTTCCGGCAGTGGGGCAGCCGCACGCCCGGCCACCCGGAACGCGGCATGACGCCGGGCGTCGAAGTCACCACCGGACCGCTGGGGCAGGGGTTCGCCAACGCGGTCGGGCTGGCGATGGCGGAGGCGCAACTGGCCGCGCGCTACAACCGGCCGGGGCACACGATCGTCGACCACCGCACCTTCGTGCTCGCCAGCGACGGCGACCTGATGGAAGGCGTGGCCGCGGAAGCCGCGTCGCTCGCCGGCCACCTGAAGCTCGGCAAGCTGGTCTGCCTGTACGACGACAACTACGTGACGCTCGCGGCCGGTACCGACATCACCTTCACCGAGGACCGCGGCAAGCGCTTCGAGGCTTACGGCTGGCACGTCGTGCACGTGGACGACGGCAACGACCTCGACAAACTCGAGACCGCGATCCGGGTCGCCTGCGACGAGCTGCAGCGGCCCTCGCTGGTGGTCGTGCGCACCCATCTCGGCTACGGCTCGCCGCAGCAGGACAGCTACAAGGCGCACGGCTCGCCGCTGGGCGAAAAGGGCGTGGACCTCACCAAGCGCAACCTCGGCTGGCCGGTCGAGCCCGACTTCCTGGTGCCGGACGACGCGCTCGCCCACCTGCGCGAGGCGGTCGAGCGCGGACGCCGGCTCGAGGCCGACTGGAACGACCGCTTCGCCGCCTACGCGCGCGAGTACCGCGACCTCGCCGCCGAACTGGAAAAAAGCCTGCATGGCGCATTGCCGGACGGGTGGGACGCGGACATCCCGGTGTTCCCCGCGGACGCGAAGGGCATGGCCACGCGCGAGGCGTCGGGCAAGGTGCTCAACGCGATCGCGCCGAAGCTGCCGGCGCTCACCGGAGGCTCCGCCGATCTCGATCCCTCGACCAAGACCGCGCTGAAGGGACTCGGCGATTTCAATCCGCCGCCGCCGCCCGGCGAGGACGAACAGGGCTCGGCCGGCGGGGGCTGGAGCTACGCCGGGCGCAACCTGCATTTCGGCGTTCGCGAGCACGCGATGGGCGCGATCGCGAACGGCATGGCCGCGCACTTCGGCTGCCTGCCCTACACCGCGACCTTCCTGATCTTCTCCGACTACATGCGGCCGCCGATGCGGCTGGCGGCGCTGTCGCACCTGCACGTGATCCACGTGTTCACCCACGACAGCGTCGCGCTGGGCGAGGACGGCCCGACCCACCAGCCGATCGAGCAGCTGGCCGGCCTGCGTGCGATCCCCAACCTGACCGTGATCCGCCCGGCCGACGCCAACGAGACCGCGGTCGCCTGGCAGGTCGCGATCGAGACCCGCGACGCGCCGGTCAGCCTGGTGTTCACCCGGCAGGCGGTGCCGACCCTGGACCGCGACCGTCACGCCAGCGCCAGCGGCCTGCGTCGCGGCGCCTACGTGCTGGAGACCGATCCGGATCCGTCGCCGCAACTGGTGCTCATCGCCTCCGGCTCGGAAGTGCACCTGATCGTCGAGGCGGCGCAACGCCTGCGCGCAACCGGCCTCGCGGTGCGCTGCGTTTCGATGCCGAGTTGGGAGCTGTTCGACGCGCAGCCGCGCGAGTACCGCGACAGCGTGCTGCCGCCGGGCGTGCGTGCACGACTGGCGGTGGAGGCGGGCGCGACCCAGGGCTGGTGGCGCTACGTCGGCGACGCCGGCGACGTGCTGGGCATCGACCACTTCGGCGCGTCCGCGCCCGGCGACGTGAACCTGCGCGAGTTCGGCTTCACCGTGGACGAGGTCTGCCGGCGCGCGCAGGCGCTGCTGTCCGCGGCGGCCGACGGGGCGCGTCGCTGATGGCCGGCGCGAAGCGCTTCCAGGTCGGCGACCACGTGCGCTGGAACTCCGAGGCCGGCCACGTCGCCGGCACGATCGTGAAGGTGCACACCCGCGACTTCCAGTGGAAGGGTTACACCCGCCACTGCAGCGAGGACGATCCGCAGTACGAGATCAAGAGCGACCGCACCGACCACGTGGCCGTGCACAAGGGCGGGGCCTTGCAGCACGCCGACTGATTGGCGGCAGCGCTATTCCTTGCGGATCGCGTGCCCGCCGAACTCGTTGCGCATTGCCGCCAGCAGGCGGTCGGCGAAGGAGTCGTTGTCGCGCGAGCGCAGCCGCGCGATCAGGGACAGCGCGATCACCGGCGCCGGCACGTCGAGGTCGATCGCCTCCTGCAGCGTCCAGCGGCCCTCGCCGGAATCGGCGACCCACGGCGCGATCCCGTCCATCCCGGGATTCTTCGCCAGCGCGTCGGCGGTCAGGTCGAGCAGCCAGGAGCGGACCACGCTGCCGTGCCGCCAGATCTCCGCGACCTGGTGCAGGTCCAGCGCGAACTCCTCCTTGTGCTGCAGGATCGAGAAGCCTTCGGCATAGGCCTGCATCAGACCGTATTCGATGCCGTTGTGGACCATCTTGGTGAAGTGGCCGGCGCCGACCGGGCCGACGTGGCCCCAGCCGCGGTCCTTGCCGGGCGCCAGCGTCTCGAAGATCGGGCGCAGGCGGTCCACCACCGCGCCGTCGCCGCCGACCATCAGGCTGTAACCCTGCTCCAGGCCCCACACGCCGCCGCTGGTGCCGGCATCGGCGAAGCCGATCCGCTTCGCCGCCAGCGCGGCACCGCGTCGCAGGGTGTCCCTGTAGTTGGAGTTGCCGCCGTCGATGATCGCGTCGCCGGGCTGCAGCAGCCCGGCCAGCGCGTCGATCGTCTCGTCGGTGATGCGGCCCGCCGGCACCATCACCCACACCGCGCGCGGGGCGGGCAGGGCGGCGACCAGCGCCTGCAGCGAGTCGGCGGTGGCCGCGCCGTCGCCGGCGACCGCGTCGCGCGCCTCCGCCTTCGGATCGAAGCCGACGACCTGGTGCCCGCCGCGCAGCAGCCGCCGCGTCATGTTCGCGCCCATGCGGCCGAGGCCGACCATGCCCAGTTCCATGCCTGTCCTCCGCGTCGGGTCGCGGCCGATGATGCCGCAACGCGGATGAGCATGTTGTCGGCGCGCGAGGCGGCGAAAGCCGAAACCCGCGAATCCGGGGACGCGCGCCGGACGGGAGAGGCGGGCAGGGCACGCCGTGAATCCATCCATGGAGGCTTGGATGCGGCATCCATGCCGCATACAGTCCTGCCCACCTCTCCCGCCCGGCACGCTCTCGGCGCACCGCGAGGCGCAAGCCGCACGGCGGCGGTATGCTCGCGCGACCAAGGCCATCCACGACCGCCATGCAGGACCTGCGCGTCACCCTCGTCCAGGGCAACACCCGCTGGCACGACCCGGCCGGCAACCGCGAATACTACGGCGGGCTCGTCGCGCCGCTGCGCGGCCGTACCGATTTGGTGCTGCTGCCGGAAACCTTCACCAGCGGCTTTTCCAACGACGCGATCGGTCAGGCCGAGACCATGGACGGGCCGACCGTCGCCTGGCTGCGCGCGCAGGCGTCGGCGCTGGACGCGGCGATGTGCGGCAGCGTGCAGCTGCGGGTGGGCAAGGATGTCTACAACCGCCTGCTGTTCGCAACGCCCGACGGCGCGCTGCGGCACTACGACAAGCGCCACCTGTTCCGCTACGCGAAGGAACACGAGCGCTACGCCGGTGGCCGCGCGCGCCTGGGCGTGGACTGGCGTGGCTGGCGGATCTGCCCCCTGGTCTGCTACGACCTGCGCTTCCCGGTGTTCTCGCGCAATCGCTTCGACGTCGAGCGCGCCGGCGCGCCGGACTACGACCTGCTGCTGTACGTCGCCAACTGGCCGGCCGCCCGTGCCTACGCGTGGAAGACGTTGCTGCGCGCGCGCGCGATCGAGAACCTGTGCTTCGTCGCCGGCCTCAACCGGGTCGGGACCGACGGCAACGGCCTGGACTACTCGGGCGACAGCGCGGTGCTCGACTTCCTCGGCCAACCCTTGGTCGAATGCGGTGCCGACGAAGCCGTCGTCACCGCCACCTTGCGCGCGGACGACCTGCGCGCGCACCGCGAGCGCTTCCCGGCGATGCTGGACGCCGACGGATTCGACCTTGACGGACTTCCCCGCTAGCGATTGGCGGTGGGCGAGGCGCGCGCGGCGCGCACGCCCGGGATCGGGCGAGTGGGACGCGCGAACCGCCCGTGCAGCGCGTCCACGCCCTCCTGCGGGTGCGCGAGCGGCGCGAGATCCCGCCGGTTCTCACGCCGCTGCCCGGTGGAAACGTCCAGCGCCGCGTCGCGGGCGGCGACCATGCCCGGCTGTGCCTCGCCTTCGCGATTGAAGGACCAGGCGAGCATGGCCGGCCCGAGGGGCAGGCGATCGCCGGGGGCGGTGCCGGTCCGCGAACGCCAGGTGTGCCAGGTCTTGCCGTAGCTGTTGAGCTTGTCGCGCATGAGCGCGTGCTCCGCGGCCAGCGGCAGGCCCGGCGCGACCAGTTGTCCGGACAGGATTTCGGCGTTGTGCGGATGCCACGATGCGCGCTCCTGCTCCGGGAGTTGCGCGAACAGCCGCTCGGACACGATGTATTCGATGCCGGTGAGGTTGGCCTGCGCACCGTCGCCGTCGAACAGCACGCACTGCGCGAAGTCCTCGTTGACCTGGCGGCAGTAGTGGTGCGCCTCCATCTGCGCTTCGGGCGCGTCCTTCATCGGATGGAAGCCGACCAGATGCACGTCGAAGCCGGCCAGCGGGCCGTTGTCCTGCAGCACCTTCGCCCCCGCCTCGAGCGCCTGGGTCCGCGCGCTTTCGGGCGCGCCGGCCGGGGCGACCGGCGCGTCGCGCCCGGCGCCGCAACCGCCGGTGGACGCGATGGCGAACAGACAGGCGAGAAGACCTGGAAATGCGTGGCGCATCCCGCAAGGCTGGCGCGGATGGCGTGACGGCCGTGCGTGCGCGGCGCTAGCAACGCCGCTTGTGGAAGTAGACCTGCTCGGCCGCCCAGCGCAGCGGCGGCGAATGCAGCAGCAGGTCGAACGGCCAGTCGAACGGCAGGCGGTCGTAGGTCCAGCGCAGCGCGCGCTTGGCGCGGAAGCGCGGGGCGGCCTCGATCGCGACGCGCTCCGGGGCAGGTCCGCCGTTGCGCACGTGGTCGGCGACCGCGCGCCCGACCGTCCAGCCGTGCTCCCACGCGGCATGGATGCCGCCGGCGGTGACCGGCGACACGATGCCGGCGGCGTCGCCGGTGAGGATCGCGCCGTCCCGCGCGAGCGGCCAGACCGGTCCGCTGCACGGGATCAGCCCCGCGCGCGTCGGCCCGGGCACCAGCCGCCGCGGCAGGCCGCCGGCCTCGCCCACGCGCAAGAGGAAGCCGTCGATGTCGGGCACCCGCGCCCGCGCCGGATCGTGGCGCAATGCCAGGCCCGCCTGCACGCCGCCCGGGTTCTGCGCGATCCAGCCGATGTAGCCCGGCGCGTAACGCTTGCTGATGAAGCAGTGCAGGGCGCCGGGGGCCGCCAGTTGCGCGCCGGGGAATTCGTATTCGATGCCGTAGAGGAACTGCCGGACTTCGGCGAGGCCGCAACGCCGGGCGACCCGCGAGCGCGCGCCGTCGGCGCCGACCAGGTAGCGCGCGCGGCCCACGCCGGCGACGTCCCAGCCCGATGCGTCGCGCTGCGCGCCGGTGAATGACGTGCCCAGGCGCAGGTCGATGTCATGCTCGCGCAGGCGCGTCGCAAGCCAGCGCATCACCGCGGGCGTGTCGGTGGTGAGGAAGTAGTAGCCGGGCGCGGCCAGTGCGACCTGCTTGAGGCTGGGCGCGTACAGCCGCACCTGTTCGACCCGGTGGACCAGCGCGGCCGGCAGTTCGTTGAGCAGGGTGCGCTCGGCCGCTTCCTTGACGATGATGCCGGTGGTGTGCAGCTTGTCGCCGGGATCGCGCTTGCGCTCGAGCACGCACACCCGCAATCCCGACTGCGCCGCCGCCAGCGCCGTGGCCGCGCCGGCGAAACTCGCGCCGACGACGACCAGGTCGAACTCGTATCGCATCCGTCGCGCTCCACCGTGGCCCGTGCGCAGGGTCGCGTCGCGAAGCGAAGCGGCGATGGCGCGATCGTGAGGCGGGGACGAAGTCGCGCGGCGCGTTGCCCGCGCGCGGAAAAAGGAAAGGGCGCCACGCGGGCGCCCCTCCTTTCGCTCAGCGGTTGCCGCCCTGCGGGCCGCGACCGCCGCCGGGCCGGCCGCCGCCGCGCGGTCCGCCCGGGCGCGGACCGCCCGGCCCGCGCCCGCCGGGGCCGCCGGGACCGCGTCCGCTGGCGCCACGCCCCGCAGGACCGCCGGGGCCGCGCCCGCCGGGGCGGTTGCCGCCTGCCGGCCGTGGGCCGCGCGGACGCTCGCCGTAGGGATTGAAACCGGGGTTGGCGTGGTCCGAAGGGAAGTTCGGCGCGCTGTCGGGATGTCCGTAAGGGCGCGCGCTGCGCTGGCCCTGGCCGCCGCCGCGCGTCCCGCGGGGACCGCGTTGTTCGCCGCCGAAGCCGCCCGGGCGCGGGCCCTTGCCGCCCTGCGGCCGGCGGCCGCGAGCGCCGTCCGGGTTGCGATGACCGCTCGGGCCGGTGTCCACGCCGTCGGGCACGTACCAGGTACGGAACGCGGCGGGATTCTCCTGCCCGGCCTGCGGTTGCCCGCGCTTGACCTTCTGCCCGGGCTGGCGCGGTCCCTTGATCTTGAGCTTGCGGTCGCGCTGCTGCGCGGCGGCTTCGCCGCTGACGGTCAGCCCGCCGTGCTTCTTGCCGCCGCGGCCGCGACGGTCGTCGCGCACGTGGTCGAAGCGGCGCAACTCGCGCCCTTCGTCGGCGGTGTTGTGGCCGTTGACGTAGCCCTGCGGGCGGCGCTCGCCGCCGACGTGCACGGTCGACTTGGCCGCCTTGCGCTGGCCGATCACCGGCTGCAGGGTCAGCGCCGACGGCGCGCCGTCCTCCAGGCCCAGCGACTTGCGCAGCGCCTCCACGCGATCGGCGGGCAGCTCCTGCGAGTGACCGCGCAGCAGCGGCTGCGGCAGCACGATGTCGCCGTACCGCGTCCGCTTCAGCCGGCTGACCTGGCAGCCCTGCGACTCCCACAGCCGGCGCACCTCGCGGTTGCGGCCTTCCTTGACCACGACCCGGAACCAGTCGTGCGAATCGGTGCCGCCGATGCGCTCGATCTCGTCGAACTTGGCCGGGCCATCTTCCAGCGCGACGCCGCGACGCAGGCGGTCGACCGTCTTCTCGGAGACGACGTCCTCGCCCTCGGGCGCGCGCACGCGGCACACGTATTCGCGCGCGACCTCGCGCGAGGGATGCATCAGCGCGTTCGCCAGCTCGCCGTCGGTGGTGAGCAGCAGCAGGCCGGTGGTGTTGATGTCGAGCCGGCCGATCGCGATCCAGCGCGCGCCCTTGAGCATCGGCAGCGAATCGAACACGGTGGGGCGGCCTTCCGGATCCTCGCGCGTGGTGACCTCGCCCTCGGGCTTGTTGTACATCAGCACCCGCGCCGGCTCGGTCAGCGCGCTGGCGACGAAGGTGCGGCCGTCCAGTTCGATCCGGTCGCCGCCCTTCACCGACATGCCGACGGTCGCGGTCTCGCCGTTGACCTTGACCAGGCCGTCGGCGATGCGCTGCTCCAGCGCGCGCCGCGAGCCCAGGCCCGCCTGCGCCAGCACCTTGTGCAGGCGCTCCTCCAGCCGCGGGGCTTCGGTCTTTTCGTTTTCGCCGCGCTTCAGCGACAGCTTGCGGCGTTCCTGTTCACTCATGGGTCTGCTCCGACGAGGCCAGGGCGGCGTCGTCATCCGTGTTCTCGTGATCGGGGTCTTCGCCTTCGCGGAAAGGCGAGGTGTCGCCGGCGGTTTCCTCGCCGGCCAGGGTGTTTTCGTCGCCGCCCGTGATTTCCTCGGACGGGCCAGTGCCGTCGGCGTGGGATGGCGGCGCGGCGGACGTGTCGTCGCCGGCCTGGCCGGCGGCGATGTCGCCGAGCGGCATGCCATCGTCCAGCTGCAGTTGCGGCTCCAGCTCGCCGATCTCCTTCAGTTCCGACAGCGGCGGCAGTTCGTCCAGGCGCTTGAGGCCGAAGTAGTCGAGGAAGGCCTTGGTGGTGCCGTACAGCGCCGGCTTGCCGGGCACGTCGCGGTGGCCGACGACCCGGATCCATTCGCGCTCCTCGAGCGCCTGGATGATGTTGCTGGACACCGCCACGCCGCGCACCTGCTCGATCTCGCCGCGGGTGATCGGCTGCCGGTACGCGATCAGCGCCAGCGTCTCCAGGGTCGCCCGCGTGTACTTGGTCTTGCGTTCGGTCCACAGCCGCGCGACCCAGGCGTGCACGTCGGCCTTGACCTGGTAGCGGAAGCCGGAGGCGACCTCGACCAGCTCGACGCCGCGGTCGCCGCAGGCCTCGCGCAGGGTTTCCAGGGCGCGTTCGACGCTGCCGTCGGGCGCCGGTTCATCAAGCGAGAACAGCGCGTGCAGCTGCGCCAGGGTCAGCGGCTGGTTGGCCGCCAGCAGGGCGGCCTCGACGATGCGGGTGACGAGTTGTTGGTCCATCGGCACTGTGTCTTTTCGGGGTTTTGCGCGCGTCTTCCCGGATCGGGAATGCGGCGCCGGATGCTGGCGATCGGTTGGGTGCGGTTGCGTTGCTTGCGACCCTCAGCGGGTCTCCGCCGGGACTGGGCGGACGCCCCGTGCGCGCGGGCGGCCCGCGCTCATCGCGTGGCGTCGTCGTTGGCGGCGGGCGCGTCCTCGTCGAACTCGCTGGACAGCTCCAGCGCCTCCGGCGCGCCGTCGCCGACCGCCAGCGACTTGACGTAGATCGGCTGCAGCGGGGCTTCCTGCACGATTTCGACCAGCTGTTCCTTGGCCAGGGTGAGCAGGCCGAGGAAGGTCACCACCACGCCGAGCTTGCCTTCCTCGGCGGTGAACAGCGACTCGAAGCGGTGGAAGGCGCCGTCCACCAGCCGCTCCAGCAGTTCGCCCATGCGCTGGCGCACGCTCAGCGCGTCGCGCCTGATCGCGTGCTGGGTGAACAGCTCGGCGCGCTTGAGCACCTCGTGCAGGGCCAGCAGCATCTCGCGCAGGTCCACCGGCGGTGGCAGCTTCACCACCGCGCGATCGGGCACGAAGGCGGCCACCGGCGTGGTGTCGCGGTCCTGGCGGGGCAGGGCGTCGAGGTCCTCGGCGGCCTGCTTGAAGCGCTCGTATTCCTGCAGGCGGCGCACCAGGTCCGCGCGCGGATCCTCCTCCAGGCCTTCGTCGCTGGGCGGCCGCGGCAACAGCATCCGCGACTTGATCTCGGCCAGGATCGCGGCCATCACCAGGTATTCGGCGGCCAGCTCGAAGCGCATCTCGTGCATGGCCTGGATGTAGTCGACGTACTGGCGGGTGATCTCCGCGACCGGGATGTCGAGGATGTCCAGGTTCTGCCGGCGGATCAGGTACAGCAGCAGGTCGAGCGGGCCTTCGAAGGCGTCGAGGATGACCTCCAGCGCGTCCGGCGGGATGTACAGGTCCTGCGGGATCTGCAGCACCGGCTGGCCGAGCACCACCGCCAGCGGCATTTCCTGCTGCTGCGGCGTGGACGGCGCGGTGCTGGGCGGGGGCGCGTCGGGCGCGATCTCTGCGGTCATGCGTGGGGCGGCCCCTCCGGGCCACTCGATCTCGCGTGGGCGGCGCCGGGCGGCGCGGCCGGGTCGGTGTTTGCGGTCTCTACGGTACGACGGCGGTGCGGCAACGGATCCCGGGCGCCTGCGACGCATCGCCGGAGCGGAACCTCGAAGGATTGTCGGGACGCGCAGCGGAACGTCCGGCGGCGCGCCCTTCCGGCGCGCGGGCCGCTGCATCCGGCCTCGATCTGGCGGCTAGGGTACGGGCTGGCGCGGGCCGCTGTCCAGCGCCCTAGACTGTGCCGCTTCAGGGAACCAACGCGGCAGCGCCCGCGGGAGAGGAACGTCCATGTGGTACGCGATCGAGGGCTACGACGGCGCCGACGTGGTGGCGCGGCGGATGGAGGCGCGGACGGCGCACCTGGCGCGGCTGGATGCGCTGCGCGACCAGGGCCGGTTGCTGCTGGCGGGGCCGTGCCCGGCGATCGACGCCGACGACCCGGGCCCGGCCGGCTTCAGCGGCAGCATCGTGATCGCCGAATTCCCGTCGCTGGCCGAGGCGCGCGCCTGGGCGCAGGACGATCCGTACGTCGCCGCCGGGGTCTACCAGCGGGTCGAGGTGCGCCCGTTCCGGCCCGTGCTGCCATGAGCGTGCCGGCCGCCAACCCGGCCCGGGTCGCCCGCATCCGCGCGCTGCTGGAGGCGGCCTTCGCGCCGCTTGCGCTCGAGGTCATCGACGACAGCCACCGCCACGTCGGCCACGCCGGTGCCCGCGACGGGCGCGGGCACTTCAGCGTGGAGCTGACCAGCGCCGCGTTCGCCGGCATGGGCCCGGTCGCACGCCACCGCGCGGTCTACGCCGCGCTGGGCGAGATGATGGCGACCGACATCCACGCCCTGGCGATCCGCGCGCGGACGCCGGACGAGGCTCAGCGCGCCCAGTAGACGTCGAGCGGCGCGCCCGGGGTCAGGAAGGCGATCCGGATCGGCAACTCGCGCGGGTCGTCGCCGGCCAGCGCGCGCTCGAACACCGCCTGCTTGTCCAGCCCCCGCAGCAGCAGGATGCGGGTCGCCGCCGGGGCGATGCCGGCCGGGGTGGCGCTGATCCGCAGCGGCCACGGGCCGGCGCCGGGGCAGCCCTCGGCGTTGACCGCCACGTACGCCGCGGGGCTGGCGAGCGCGCGCTCGAGCCCCTCCATGCCGGGGAACAGCGACGCGGTGTGGCCGTCGCCGCCCATGCCGAGCACGACCACGTCCGGTGCCTGCCGGGCGAGCAGGTTGGCGGCGGCGACCGCTTCCTCGATGCTGCGCCCGGGCTGTGTCAGCGGTTCGAAGTGCGCGGCCGCGGCGTTTCCGCGCAGCAGCGTCGCGCGGACCAGGAAGGCGTTGCTGTCGTGGTCGTCCGGACGCAGCCAGCGCTCGTCGACCAGGCCGACGTCGACCCGCTCCCATTCCAGCGGCGCCTGCGACAGCGCCTGCAGCACCGGACCGGGCGTGGTGCCGCCGGACAGCAGCAGGCGCGCGCGCGGCCGTACGGCGAGCGCACGCTGCAGGGCGCCGGCGATCGCGACCGCGCCGGCGTAGGCCCAGGCCTCGTCGTTGCGGTGCTCGTAGCGGTGGACCGGGACGCGGCTGGCGCTCATGCGGCACCGCCTTCGCGCGCCGGTTCCTGCGCGCGCGCGATCGCCGCCGCGCCCAGCAGGCCGGGCTGCGGGTGCACCACCGCCAGCGTCGGTACCGCCGCGAGGGTGCCGGCGTAGCGTCCCTTGTCCTCGAACGCGGCGCGGAAGCCCGGTTCGCGCAACGCGTTCAGCAGGTGCGGGACCACGCCGCCGCTGAGGAACACGCCGTCCCAGGCGGCGAAGGCCAGCGCCATGTCGCCGGCGACCGCGCCGAAAATCGCGCAGAACACCGCGATCGTGTGCCGGCAGCGGGCGTCGCCGGCGGCGGCGCCAGCGGTCACGTCGGCGGGTTGCGCCACCGGGAAATCGGCGGCCGACGCGCCCTCGATCTCGCCGAGTGCCGCGTGCAGGTTAACCAGCCCCCCGCCGCTCACCAGGCGCTCGTTCGACACCCGTCCGAAGCGCCGCGCCAGCGTTTGCAGCAGCGCGACCTGCAGCGCGTCGGCCGGTGCGAAGCCGACATGGCCGGCCTCGGTGGTCACCGCGATGGCGCGGCCGTCGCGGATCGCCAGCGCGCCCACGCCGAGGCCGGTGCCGGGACCGAGGATCACCCGGGTGCCGTCGCGCGGCGGCTGAGGGGGCGGCCGCCACGGCGTCGGCCCGATCACGCAGACGTCGTTTTCGCCGAGCAAGTCCACCGCCATCGCCTGCGCGGCGAAGTCGTTGACCACGTCCAGCGCGCGCAGCCCGAGGGCGTCGCGGGTGGCGCCGATGCCGATCACCCACGGGTGGTTGGTCATCCGCACCTCGTCGCCGAGCACCGGGCCGGCGACCGAGAACACGCCGCGGGCGGGCCGCGCGCCGGTCGCCTGCAGGTAGTGGCGGGCCGTGTCGACCAGCGATCCGAAGTCCGCGACGGCGAACTTGCGCACGCTGTCCGGCAGCAACGGCCGCCGGGCATTGCAGTCGGCCAGCGCGAAACGCGCGTTGGTGCCGCCGATGTCGGCGAGCAGAACCGCGTCGGCAGGCAGGGCGTCCATCTGGACCAGCATTCTCCGTTCGGATGCGCGCGGCCGCCGCCGCGTTGCGCGCGCGGCCCCGCACCTTAGCAAAGGCGCCGTGGCCGCCGGTGCGACGTTGGTCCGGTGGCCGCGCGCGGGGCTGGGCCGCCTCGCTATACTCGGCCGGCAAGCGCCGCTGGTGCGCTGTGGGCCGCAAGCGGCGTCAATGGCTTGCGGCCGAATTCTCGAAAGCATCTAACAGGAGCGGCGTCGTCACGGCGTCGCCCGGGGGCCCGACGACGCGCATGCGCCTGTCCACGATCAAGCTGTCCGGTTTCAAGTCCTTCGTCGACCCGACCACGCTGCACCTGCCGACCAACATGACCGGCGTCGTCGGTCCCAACGGCTGCGGCAAGTCCAACATCATCGACGCGGTGCGCTGGGTGATGGGCGAGAGCTCGGCCAGCCGCCTGCGCGGCGATTCGCTGACCGACGTGATCTTCTCGGGCTCGTCCGCGCGCAAGCCGGTGTCGCAGGCGACGGTTGAACTGATCTTCGACAACTCCGACCACACGATCACCGGCGAGTACGCCGCGTTCAACGAGATCTCGGTCAAGCGCACGGTCAGCCGCGACGGCCAGTCGAGCTACTACCTCAACGGCACCAAGTGCCGCCGCCGCGACATCACCGACCTGTTCCTCGGCACCGGCCTCGGTCCGCGCAGCTATTCGATCATCGAGCAGGGCATGATCAGCCAGGTCATCGAGGCCAAGCCCGAGGAGCTGCGCGTCTACCTCGAGGAAGCCGCCGGCATCTCCAAGTACAAGGAACGCCGCAGGGAAACCGAGACCCGCATCCGCCACACCCGCGAGAACCTCGACCGCCTCAACGACCTGCGCGAGGAAGTCGGCAAGCAGCTCGAGCACCTCAAGCGCCAGGCCCGCCAGGCGGAGCAGTACCAGGCGCTGCAGGCCGAACGCAAGGTCAAGGACGCGGAGTGGAAGGCGCTGGAGTTCCGCGGCCTCGACGCGCGCCTGGCCGGCCTGCGCGAGAAGCTGGCGCAGGAGGAGACCCGCCTGCAGCAGTTGATCGCCGAGCAGCGCGAGGCGGAACGGAAGATCGAGGAAGACCGCGTCCGCCGCGAGGACGCCAGCGAGGCGCTGAACAAGGCGCAGGCGGAGGTCTACCAGGTCGGCGGCACGCTCGCCCGCATCGAGCAGCAGATCGCCCACCAGCGCGAGATGGCGCAGCGCCTGCAGCGCGCGCGCGACGAGGCGCAGAGCGCGCTGGCCGAACTCGGCCAGCACATCAGCGGGGACGAGGCCAGGCTCGGCGTGCTGCGCGAGGCGCTGGCCGCGGCCGAACCGCAGCTGGCGCAGCTGAAGGCCGACGACCAGGCGCGCCAGGACGCGCTGCGCGACGCCGAGGCGAAACTCGCCGACTGGCAGCAGCGCTGGGACGCGCACACCCGCGCGCAGTCCGAGGCCGCGCGCGCCGCGGACGTCGAGAAGACCCGGATCGAGCACCTCGACCGCCAGACCCTGGATGCCGACCGCCGCCGCGAGCAGCTGGCCAGCGAGCGCACCGGCCTCGACCTGGACGCGCTGGCCGAGGCCCTGGCCGGCATCCGCGCGCAGCACGACGAACAGAAGGCGTCGCTGGACGGACTGGCCGCGCAGGTCGAACAACGCAAGCAGGCGGTCACCGCGTTGCAGGACCAGCAGCGCGGCGCGCAGGGCGAACTCGCCGAGGTGCGCAAGCAGGCGCAGGCGGCCCGCGGCCGGCTGGCTTCGCTGGAGACGCTGCAACACGCCGCGCTCGGCCAGGAGCAGGGCGCGGCGATGGCCTGGCTGCAGGCGCGCGGCCTGGATTCGGCGACGCGCGTGGGCGCGGCGCTGCAGGTCGAACCGGGCTGGGAGAACGCGGTCGAATCCGCGCTCGGCCAGCTGATCGAGGGCGTGCTGGTGGAGGCGCCGGAAGCGCTGGTGGACGCGCTGGGAGAACTCGGCGAGGGCCGGCTCACCCTGGTCGCGCCGGAAACCGGCGGCGGCCTCGACGTCGCGCCGACCTCGCTGGCGGCGAAGGTGCAGGGCCCGGCCGCGATCCGCCGCATCCTCGCCAAGCTGCACGCCGCCGACAGCCTGGCCGACGCGCGCGCGCTGCTGCCGCGGCTGGGCGACGGCGAATCCGTGATCACCCGCGCCGGCGAACGCCTCGGCGCCGGCTGGGTCCGCGTGTTGCGCTCGGGCGCGGCCAAGCAGGGCGCGCTGCTGCGCGAGAAGGAGATCCAGGCGCTGCGCGCCGAGATCGAGGACCTGCAGCAGCGCGAGCAGCAGCTCAACGAATCGCTGACCAGCCTGCGCGACCAGGCGCTCGCCGCCGAGCAGCAGCGCGAAGACGCGCAGCGCGCGCTGTACCTTGCCCACCGCGGCGTGTCCGAACTGGCCGGCCAGCTGCAGAGCCACCAGGGCAAGCTCGATTCCGCGCGCAACCGCATCGAACGGATCGACGCCGAGCTCGCCCAGCTGGCGACCACCCTGGAAGGCGCCCGCGAGCAGGCGCGCGCCGCGCGCGCGAAGCAGGAAGACGCGGTCGCGCGCATGGCCGAGCTGGAGCAGGCGCGGCAGGCGCTGGACGCCGAGCGCCGCAGCCTGGGCGAGGCCCGCGACGCCGCCCGCACCGCGGCGCGCGAGTCGCGCGAGGCCGTGCACGCGCTCGCGCTGACCACCGAATCGCAGCGCACCCAGGCCGCCGCGCTCGCCCAGGCGCTGGAGCGCATGGGCGGCCAGCGCGGCCAGCTCGACGCGCGCCTGGGCGAACTCGCCGCGCAGCTGGCCGAGGGCGATGCCCCGGTCGACGCGCTCGAGGCCGAGCGCCAGGCCGCGCTGGAGGAGCGGGTGCGCACCGAGAAGGCGCTGGCCGCGGCGCGCACCGCGCTCGAGGGCATCGACGCCGAACTGCGCGGCTACGAGCAGACCCGGCACCAGCGCGACGAGCAGGCGCTCGCCCAGCGCGAGAAGATCGCCCAGCGCAAGCTCGACCAGCAGGCGCTGGAGATCCGCGCCGGGCAACTGTCGGAAGCGATCGCGCAGGCGGGCTTCGTGCTCGAGGACGTGGTCAACGGGCTGCCCGAGGGCGCCGACGCCGTCGCCTGGGAAAAGATGGTCGGCGACCTCGACGGCAAGCTGCGCCGGCTGGAGCCGGTCAACCTCGCCGCGATCCAGGAACACGCCGAGGCCGCGCAGCGCAAGGAATACCTCGACGCCCAGGACGTCGACCTGACCACCGCGCTGGAGACGCTGGAAGAAGCGATCCGCAAGATCGACCGCGAGACCCGCGGCCGCTTCAAGGACACCTTCGACCGGGTCAACGCCGGCGTGCAGGAACTCTATCCGCGCCTGTTCGGCGGCGGCCACGCCTATCTCGAGCTGACCGGCGAGGACCTGCTCGACACCGGCGTCGCGATCATGGCGCGCCCGCCCGGCAAGCGCGTGTCCAACATCTCGCTGCTGTCCGGCGGCGAGAAGGCGATGACCGCGGTCGCGCTGGTGTTCGCGATCTTCCGCCTCAACCCGGCGCCGTTCTGCCTGCTGGACGAGGTGGACGCGCCGCTGGACGAAGCCAACGTCGGCCGCTTCACGGCGATGGTCAGCGAGATGAGCGAGCAGGTACAGTTCCTGTTCGTGACCCACAACAAGGCGACGATGGAAGCCGCGCACCAGCTCTCCGGCGTCACCATGCGCGAACCCGGCGTCAGCCGCCTGGTGTCGGTCGACCTCGCCGAGGCCGCGCGCCTGGCAGGGGCCGCCTGACCGGCCTTCGAAGGAGCCGACGATGTCCGACGTGTGGATGCTGCGTACCGGAATCCTGATCGCGGGGCTGCTGCTGATCGCCGCGATCTACTTCTTCGGCCGGCCGCGCCGGCCGGGGCAGGGGCGGCGGATCGACGGCGGACGCGAGGCGTCGCGCACCGAACCGACCCTGGGCGAGCAGATCGAGGCCGGCTTCGCCGCCGGCGCCACCGGGCCGGAGGAAGGCGAGCAGGCCGAGATCGACCTCGAGGCGCCGGGCGCCGGCAGCGAGCTCGGCCGGCGCACCCGCGAGGACTTCGACAAGATCGTGACCCTGTACATCGCCGCGCGCGCGGGCAACGTGCTGCGCGGCCCGGACATCGTGGTCGCCGCCGAGAAGACCGGCCTGACCTACGGTTACATGCAGATCTTCCATCGCCTGCTGGAAGGCCGCCCCGAGCGCGGCCCGGTCTTCAGCGTGGCCAACATCATGAAGCCGGGCAGCTTCGACATGGCGACGATCCAGTCGCTGGAGACGCCGGCGATCGCCTTCTTCCTGACCCTGCCGGCACCGGTGTCGGCGCTGGACGCCTGGGACATGATGCAGCCCACCGCCGAGCGCATGGCCGAATTGCTGGACGGCGTGCTGCTGGACGAGTCGCGCAACGCGCTCGGCCGCCAGCGCGTGCAGCACCTGCGCGACGAACTGCGCGCCTACGACCGCCAGCAGGAAGCGGCGCCGGTTACCCGCGGCACCCGCTGGTAGCGACGCACGGGCCGCGCCCCCACGGCGCCATGGCGGGCGGCCGGTAGAATCCGCGCATGCCGCCCGCGCCCACCCCCGCCGCCCGCATCGCCGACCTGCGTCGCCGCCTCGAGGACGCCAGCCACCGCTACCACGTGCTCGACGAGCCGGACATCCCGGACGCCGAGTACGACCGCCTGCTGCGCGAACTGGAGGCGCTGGAGGCGGCGCATCCGGAGCTCGCCACCCCCGACTCGCCGACCCGCCGGGTCGGTGCGACGCCGTCCGCCGCCTTCGCGCCGGTGCGGCACGAGGTGCGCATGCTCTCCCTCGCGAATGCCTTCAGCGAGGACGAGGTCGAGGACTTCGTGCGCCGGATCGTCGAGCGGCTGGAGGTGGCGGATCCCGAGTTCTCGGTCGAACCGAAGTTCGACGGCCTCGCGATCAGCCTGCGCTACGAGGACGGCCGGTTCGTGCGCGGCGCCACCCGTGGCGACGGCGAGACCGGCGAGGACGTGACCGCGAACCTGCGCACGATCAGGGCGATCCCACTGCAGTTGCGTGGCAGCGGCTGGCCGTCGGTGCTGGAGGTGCGCGGCGAGGTCTACATGCCGCGCGCCGGCTTCGAGGCCTACAACGAACAGGCGCGCGCTTCCGGCGGCAAGATCAAGCCGCTGGTCAACCCGCGCAATGCCGCCGCCGGCAGCCTGCGCCAGCTCGACCCGCAGGTCACCGCGCGGCGTCCGCTCGCGTTTTATGCCTACGCGCTGGGCGTGGTGGAGGGCGGCGAATTGCCGGGCCGCCACTCGCAGGTGCTCGCGCTGCTGCGCGAATGGGGCTTCCCGGTCAGCCCGCTGGTCGACCTCGCGCGCGGCAAGGCGGGCCTGCTCGCGTACTACGCGCGGATCGGCGCCGGTCGCGACGCGCTGCCGTTCGACATCGACGGCGTGGTCTACAAGATCGACGACCTGTCGGCGCAGCGCGAGCTCGGCTTCGTCGGCCGCACGCCGCGCTGGGCGATCGCGCACAAGTTCCCGGCGCAGGAGCAGACGACGGTGGTCGAGGACATCATCGTCAACATCGGCCGCACCGGCGCGGCGACCCCGGCGGCGAAGCTGCGCCCGGTGTTCGTCGGCGGCGTCACGGTCACCAACGCGACCCTGCACAACGCCGACCAGGTCGCGCGCCTGGACGTGCGCGTGGGCGACACCGTGATCGTGCGCCGCGCCGGCGACGTGATCCCCGAGGTCGTCTCGGTTGTGATCGCCGAGCGTCCGCCCGGCACCGCGCCATGGACGATGCCGGCGCACTGCCCGGTGTGCGGCTCCGACATCGTGCGCGAAGAGGGCCAGGTCGTGGCCCGCTGCAGCGGCGAACTGGCCTGCGCCGCGCAGCGCACCCAGTCGGTGTTCCACTTCGCCGGCCGGCGCGCGATGGACGTGGACGGCCTGGGCGAGCGCTACATCGAGGCGCTCGGCGAGTTCGGCTACCTCGAGTCCGTCGCCGACCTGTACCGCCTCACGCTCGAGGACCTGCTGGAGATGAAACGCCGCGCCGACGAGCGCGACGGCACCACGCCGGAGACCGCCAGGGCCGGCAAGGTCGCGACCAGGTGGGCCGAGAACCTGATCGACGCGATCGACCGCAGCCGCGAGACGACGCTCGAGCGCTTCCTGTACGCGCTGGGCATCCAGCACGTGGGCGAGAGCACCGCGAAGGCGCTGGCCGCCTGGTTCGGCGACCTCGCGCTGGTCCGCCACCTGCCGTGGCCGCTGCTGAAGCTGGTGCCGGACATCGGCGACGAGGTGGCGAAGGCGATCGACGCCTTCTTCGAACAGCCGGGCAACCAGAAAGTGATAGACGACCTGCTGGCGCGCGGCGTGCGCATCCTCGACGCTCATCCGCCGAGCGCGAAGCTGCGCGCGGCGCTGGCGCCGGCCAGCGTGCTCGAACGCATGGCGGTGCCGAAGCTGACCGCGAAACGCGCCGAGCAGCTGGCGGCGCGTTTCGATTCGGTCGCCGCGGTGGCCGCGGCCGACGTCGACGCGCTGGCGGCGGCCGGCTTGCCGCGCGAATCCGCCGAGGCGGTGCAGGCCTGGTTCGCCAGCTCCGGCGGGCAGGACCTCGCGCGGCGCACCGCCGATGCCGTAGCGCGGCTCCAGCAAGCCGTCGCCGACGCCGGCGAAGCCGAGGCGGGCCCGCTGGAAGGCCAGACCGTCGTGCTCACCGGGACCCTGGTCGCGCTCACCCGCGACCAGGCCCGCGATCGGCTCGAGGCGCTGGGCGCGAAGGTGGCGGGCAGCGTGTCGAAGAAGACCAGCTTCGTCGTCGCCGGCGAGGCCGCCGGCAGCAAGCTCGCCAAGGCAGCCGAGCTCGGCATCGAGGTGTGGGACGAAGCGCGGCTGCTGGTGTTCCTCGGCGAACACGACGCGGCCTGAATCCATGCACGACTGGCGCCCGACCGCCACCGCCGACGCGCTGCGCCTGCGCGCTCGCCTGTACGCCGCGTTCCGCGCCTTCTTCGCCGAGCGCGGCGTGCTCGAGGTGGAGACGCCGGTGCTCTCGCGCGCCGGCAACACCGAGCCCAACAT
This sequence comes from Lysobacteraceae bacterium, assembly GCA_035539135.1. Classification (GTDB taxonomy): domain Bacteria; phylum Pseudomonadota; class Gammaproteobacteria; order Xanthomonadales; family Xanthomonadaceae; genus JABFWF01. The sequence continues at coordinate 540,374 of DATLJD010000014.1, read as the reverse complement.
CGCCTCGTTTGCCCTTGAGTTTTCCGGCCGTACCGATGGCGCGCCGCGCACGCGCTGGCTGCGCACCTCGCCCGAGTTCGCGCTCAAGCGCATGCTCGCCGCAGGCGTGGGCGACTGCTACGAACTCGGCCGCGTGTTCCGCGACGGCGAGGCCGGCGGCCGCCACAACCCCGAGTTCACCATGCTCGAGTGGTACCGCGTCGGCTGGGACCACCTGCGCCTGCTCGGGGAGACCGTCGAGCTGGTGCGCGCGGCCCTGGCGATTGTCGGCCGCGACGCGACGCCGGTCGTGGTCAGCTTCCGTGAACTGTACCGGCAGCGCCTCGGCATCGATCCGCTGCGCGACGGCATCAACGTCCTGCGCGACGCGCTCGGCGACGTGCGCATCGACCCCGAAGGCCTGACCCGCGACGACTGGCTCGACCTGCTGATGACCCACCGCCTGCAGCCGGCGTTCGCGCCCGACCAGCTGCTGGCGGTGCACGACTGGCCGGCCAGCCAGGCCGCGCTCGCCCGGATCCGCCACGACGATCCGCCGGTCGCGGAGCGTTTCGAGCTGTACCTCGGTCCGCTGGAACTGGCCAACGGCTACCACGAGCTGTGCGACGCCGCCGAGCAGCGCGCGCGCTTCGAGCGCGACCAGGCGCTGCGGCGCGCGCGCGGCCAGCCGGTACCGCCGGTCGACGAGACGCTGCTCGCCGCGCTGGCGCACGGCCTGCCGTCCTGCGCCGGCGTCGCGCTCGGCGTCGATCGGCTGCTGATGGGGCTGCTGGGCACCGACCGCATCGCCGACGTGCTGGCCTTCGATTTCGCCCGCGCCTAGGTCCTTCGGCCCGCGCCGACGGGAAGGTGAATGGGGGCCGCACGGGCGCCGCGCGCCCGCCGGGTTTTTCCCGCCGCGTTCATGGTCGGCGTTCGACAGTCGCCCGCAGGCACCGATGGAGACCCGCCATGCGCCTGGTCCTGTTGTCCCTGCTCGCTGCCTTCGGGCTGTCCGGTTGCCTGTACGGCGTGCCGCAGGGCGGTTACGGCGGCGATCCCTACGGCTATCCCGGCGACCGTTACCCGGGCGGCTACGACGGCTACGGCCAGGGCGGTTACGGTCCGCGCCAGGTGCGCTGCGAATCCACCGACAACCGTACCCGCCGCTGCGCGATGGACACCTCCGGCGGCGTGCAGGTCGCGCGCCGGCTGTCGGACGCGCCCTGCGTCCGCGGGCGCAGCTGGGACTACGACCGCAACGGCGTGTGGGTCAGCCACGGTTGCCGCGCCGAGTTCGTCGCCGGTTACGGCCGCGATCCCTACGTCGGCGGTGGCTACGATACTGGCAACACCTTCCGCTGCGAATCGTCCGACATGCGCCTGCGTCGCTGTCCCGCCGACACCCGCGACGGCGTGACCTTGGTGCGCCAGCTGTCCGACTCGCGCTGCATCCAGGGTCGGACCTGGGGCTGGGACGCGCGCGGAGTGTGGGTCGATCGCGGTTGTCGCGGCGAGTTCCACAGCGGCGGCGGCCGCCGCGGCAACGACTATGGCGGCGGCTACCCCGGTAGCGGCCCCGGAACGCGCACGGTGCGCTGCGAATCCAACGACAAGCGCATGCGCCGCTGCGACATGACGATCCGCGGCGCGCGCCTGCAGCGCCAGCTCTCCGACGCGCGCTGCGTCGAAGGCCGCAGCTGGGGCTGGGACCGGCGCGGGATCTGGGTGAACAACGGCTGCCGCGCGGAGTTCGCGGTGTGGTGACGGCGGTGCGCGGCGCGGCCGCTACACTGGCGCGATGACCGACGCGATCGACTACGCCCGCTACGACCGCATCCGCCCGATCCGCTGGACCGGCGAGGCGCTGGAGCTGCTCGACCAGCGCAAGCTCCCGTTCGCGGTCGAGTACCTCACCTGCCGCAGCAGCGACGAGGTCGCCGAAGCGATCCGCACGCTGGCGGTGCGCGGCGCGCCCGCGATCGGCATCGCCGCGGCGTGGGGGGTTGTGCTGGCGGCGCGCGCGATCGGTGCCGGCGACGCCGACGAGGCCGCGGCGCAGCTCCAACCCCCGCTGGACCGGCTCAACGCCGCGCGGCCGACCGCGGTCAACCTGGCCTGGGCGCTGGCGCGCATGCGCGGCGCGCTCGCCCGCGCCGGCGACGACTGGCGCGCCGCGCTCGAGCGCGAGGCCGCCGCGATCGACAGCGAGGACCTCGCCGCCAACCGGCGCATGGGAATGCTCGGCGCGTCGCTGATCCCGGCAGGCAGCGGCGTGCTCACCCACTGCAACACCGGTTCGCTGGCGACGGCGGGCTTCGGCACCGCGCTCGGGGTGATCCGGGCCGGCGTGGCGCAGGGACGGATCGGCGAGGTGTTCGCGGGCGAGACCCGGCCGTGGCTGCAGGGCGCGCGCCTGACCGTGTGGGAGCTGCAGCAGGACGGCATCCCGGCGACCCTGATCGCCGACGCCGCGGCGTCGCACCTGATGAAGATCGGCAAGGTGCAGTGGGTGGTGGTCGGCGCCGACCGCATCTGCGCCAACGGCGACACCGCCAACAAGATCGGCACCTACCAGCTGGCGATCGCGGCGCGCCACCACGGGGTGAAGTTCATGGTCGTCGCGCCGTCGTCGACGGTCGACATGGACACGCCCTCCGGCGACGCGATCCACATCGAGGAGCGCGATCCCGGCGAACTGCACGCGGTCGGCGGCAGCCGCACCGTGGCCGAAGGCATCGCGGCCTGGAACCCGGTATTCGACGTGACGCCGCACGACCTGATCGACGCGATCGTGACCGAGCAGGGCGTGATCGAGCAGCCGGACGCGGAGCGGATGCGCGCTGCGTTCGGGCGCCGCTAGCCAATCCCAACTCTCGCGCCAGATTATTCCGGGCTCCCGCGCCCGGGAGGCCGGGGGTATTGCTTTTCCCTTAGAAGGGCAGTCCTGCCCTTATGCGGGCGCCGGCCATCCCTGGCCGGCTTGACGCAACACCCCCGCCCTCCCGGTCGCTCGGAGAGGCTCCGGCTGCTTGCCGTAGAGCGGAGCTTGCTCCGCTGCTTTTCCCGCAACGGAGCAGCGGAGCGAGCTCCGCTCTACAGCCAGATCGCGGGAGTGGTGGGGGCGCGTCGGGTGGGAGAGGTGGGCAGGACCGTATGCGCCATGGATGGCGCATCCGAGCCTCCATGGACGGATTCACGGCGTGTCCTGCCTGCCTCTCCCGCCCGGCGCGCTCGCCTGCCGCGGCCTCGCGTTCCGGAATCCGCCCGGTCCGGGTTTCGGCCTCCTAAGCCATTGATCACGCAGGAAAAAAAACCTGCGAAAAAGCGCCTCGCGTGATACAATTTCACGTCTTTTTGAACTGCCCGGAAAACGCGCTGGAAGCGGGCCGCACAGCCGCGTCCAGAAGCGCGTTTTCGAAGCGCGACCCACCGCAACGACGGAACCCCGATGGCCGAACTCGCCAAGGAAATCATCCCGGTCAACCTCGAGGACGAGATGCGCCGCAGCTACCTCGATTACGCCATGAGCGTGATCGTGGGGCGCGCGCTCCCTGACGTGCGCGACGGCCTCAAGCCGGTGCACCGCCGCGTCCTGTTCGCGATGAACGAACTCGGCGCGCACGCCAACAAGCCGTACTACAAGTCCGCCCGCATCGTCGGCGACGTCATCGGCAAGTACCACCCGCACGGCGACACCGCGGTATACGACACCCTGGTGCGCATGGCGCAACCGTTCTCGCTGCGCTACCTGCTGGTGGACGGACAGGGCAACTTCGGCTCGATCGACGGCGACGCGCCGGCGGCGATGCGCTACACCGAGGCGCGCATGTCGCGCCTGGCGCACGAGCTGATGGCGGACATCGACAAGGACACGGTCGACTTCCAGCCGAACTACGACGAGAAGGAACTCGAGCCCACGGTCATGCCGACCCGGGTGCCGAACCTGCTGGTCAACGGCGCCGCCGGCATCGCGGTCGGCATGGCGACCAACATCCCGCCGCACAACCTGCGCGAGGTCGTCGACGCCACCATCGCCCTGATCGACGATCCCGCGATCGACATCGACGGCCTGATGGACTACATCCCGGGCCCGGACTTCCCGACCGCGGGCATCATCAACGGCACCGCCGGCATCCGCGCCGCCTACCACGGCGGCCGCGGCCGCGTGCGCATGCGCGCCAAGGCCGACATCGAGGTCAACGAGGCCAACGGCCGCGAGGCGATCGTCGTCACCGAGATCCCGTACATGGTCAACAAGGCGCGGCTGATCGAGAAGATCGCCGAGCTGGTCAAGGAGAAGAAGCTCGAGGGCATCAGCGAGCTGCGCGACGAGTCCGACAAGGACGGCATGCGCATCTACATCGAGGTCAAGCGCGGCGAATCGGCCGAAGTCGTGCTCAACAACCTCTACTCGCAGACGCCGATGGAGTCGGTGTTCGGCATCAACATGGTCGCGCTGGTCGACGGCCGGCCGCAGCTGCTCAACCTCAAGCAGATGCTGGAGGCCTTCGTCCGCCACCGCCGCGAGGTGGTGACCCGCAGGACGATCTTCGAACTGCGCAAGGCGCGCCAGCGCGCGCACATCCTGGAAGGCCTGACCGTCGCGCTCGCCAACATCGACGCGATGATCGAGCTGATCAAGACGTCGGAGAACCCGCAGGTCGCCAAGGAGCGGATGCTGGCGCGGGTGTGGGAGCCGGGCCTGGTCGGCACGCTGCTCGCCGCCGCCGGCGCCGAGGCTTCGCGCCCGGAGGACCTGCCGAAGGGCGTTGGCCTGCTCGAAGGCGGCTACCAGCTGACCGAGACCCAGGCCCAGCAGATCCTGGAGATGCGCCTGCACCGCCTGACCGGGCTCGAGCAGGAGAAGCTCACCGAGGAGTACCGGCAATTGCTGGAGACGATCGCCGGCCTGATCCGCATCCTCGAGAACCCCGACGTGCTGATGGACGTCATCCGCACCGAGCTGGACAACCTCAAGGCCGAGTTCGGCGACGAGCGCCGCAGCGAGATCCGCGCCAGCGAGGAGGATCTGGACATCCTCGACCTGATCGCGCCGGAGGACGTGGTGGTGACGCTGTCGCACGCCGGCTACGCCAAGCGCCAGCCGGTCAGCGCCTACCGCGCGCAGCGCCGCGGCGGCCGTGGCCGCAGCGCGGCGGCGACCAAGGAAGAGGACTTCATCGACCAGCTGTGGCTGGTGAACACCCACGACACCCTGCTGACCTTCACCAGTGCCGGCCGCGTGTTCTGGTTGCCGGTGTACCAGCTGCCGGAGGCCGGACCGAACGCGCGCGGCCGCCCGATCGTCAACTGGATCCCGCTGGAGCCCGGCGAGCAGGTGCAGGCCGTGCTGCCGGTGCGCGAGTACAGCGAGGACTGCTACGTGTTCTTCGCCACCCGCAAGGGCACGGTCAAGAAGACCCCGCTCACCGAATACGCCTTCCGCCTCGCCCGCGGCAAGATCGCGATCAACCTGGAGGAGGGCGACGCGCTGGTCGGCGTCGCGCTGTCGGACGGCACCCGCGACATCATGCTGTTCGCCAGCAACGGCAAGGCGGTGCGCTTCGCCGGCAACACCGTGCGGCCGATGGGCCGCACCGCCACCGGCGTGCGCGGCATGAAGCTGGCCGAGGGCGAGGAAGTGCGCAGCCTGGTCGTGCTGGAAGGCGAGGGCGACATCCTCACCGCCAGCGAGCGCGGCTACGGCAAGCGCACCCCGGTCGCGGACTACCCGAAGAAGGGCCGCGGCACCCAGGGCGTGATCGCGCTGCAGACCACCGAGCGCAACGGCAAGCTGGTCGGCGCGATCCAGCTCAGCGAGCACCACGAGGTGCTCCTGATTTCCGACGGCGGCACCCTCGTGCGCACGCGCGCCTCGGAAATCGCCCAGGTCGGCCGCAACACCCAGGGCGTGACCCTGATGCGCCTGGCCGAGGATGAAAAGCTGCAGGGCATCGAGCGCGTGGACGCTTCGCTGGAGGACGACGCCGAGACCGCCGGCACCGGCGAGATGGGCATGGAGATGCCGGCGCCGGAGGTCGAGCCCGAGAGCTGACGGGCGCCGCAAGCGCGAGCACCCTGAAGCGGGCGGCCTCCGGGCCGCCCGTTCTTCGTTGGAATGCGGTCGAGGCGGCACGGACGGCACGGTCCGCCGCGTCGCCGCGCCAACCTATACTCGGCGCGCCAACACGGGGAATCGCAACCATGCATCGCACGCTGTCCAGGGAAGGGGCCGCGGCCGGCCTGCTGCGCGGGCTTGCCGTTCTGCTGTTTGCCGCCGCCATGGTCGCCGGCTGCCAGCGCGACGCCGCGCACGGCGAACGGCCGGCCGTCAGCGGCGAGGCGATCCAGGCCCAGCGCGAGGTCGTGCAGGGCTTCGGTCTCGCTGCCGCGTATCCGGACCAGAAGCAGGGCGACAGCCTGACGCTGGTGCTGGAGTTCAGCCGCCCGCTCGTCGGCACCCAGGCCTTCGACGACCTGCTCGCCGTCACCGACGACAAGGGCGCGCCGGTCAGGGGATCGTGGGTGCTGGACGACAAGGATCCGCGCCTGCTGCGCTTCCCGCACGTCGACGCGAGCAAGACCTACACGGTGATCCTGCGCGCGGGCCTGACCGCGGCCAGCGGGGAACGGCTGGGCAAGGAGCAGCGCCGCGAGGTCTACACCGGGCCGCTCGACCCGGTGGTCGGCTTCGCCTCGCAGGGCAGCGTGCTGCCGGCGCGCGACAGCCGCGGCCTGCCGGTGGTGTCGGTCAACGTGCCGGAGGTGGACGTCGAGTTCCTGCGCGTGCGCGACAAGGACCTGCCGCGGTTCTTCTCCCGGTTCCAGCGCGGCGGCCGCCGCGGCGGCTGGGATCTCGACGCCGAATGGGACGGGCGCACGCCGCTGTCGGACATGACCGACTCGGTCTACGTCAACCGCTTCGCGCTCGGCGGAAAGACCAACGAGCGCGTGCTCACCTACCTGCCGCTGCAGGACATCGACGAACTCCGGAAGCCGGGGCTGTACTTCGCGGTGATGCGCCGCGTCGGGCAGTTCACCGAGGACTTCGAGACCACCTTCTTCACCGTCAGCGACCTCGGCCTGCACGTGCGCGCGTACAAGGACCGGCTGTTCGTCCACGTCGCCTCGCTGGAGACCGGCAAGGAACTCAACCTGGTCGAGCTGAAGGTGCTCGATGCCGCCGGCGAGCCGGTGCTCACGGCGCAGACCGATCGCAACGGCAACGCGTTGCTCGAATACAAGCTCGACGCCAGCCAGGTGTTGGTCGCCAGCCGCGGCGGCGACGTGTCGATGCTGCCGTTCAACCAGCCGGCGCTGGACCTGTCGGAGTTCGCGGTGGCCGGGCGCGAGCAGGCCTGGTTCGACGTGTTCGCCTGGTCCGGGCGCGACCTGTACCGGCCGGGCGAGACGGTGCGCGTGTCGGCGCTGCTGCGCGACCAGGACGGCAAGCCGATCGCCACGAAAGGCAAGCCGCCGCAGCCGGTGTTCGTGCGCTACGTGCAGCCGGACGGCAAGACCTTCGTCGAGGCGCGTCTGCAGCCCGACGCGCAGGGCTACGTCCGCCACGAGCAGGAGATTCCCGCCGAGGCGCCGACCGGGCGCTGGCGGATCGAGTTCCGGACCGATCCCGCCAGTGCCGAAGCGGTGCAGGGCATGACCCTGCGCATCGAGGAGTTCCTGCCCGAGCGCATGAAGCTCGACCTCGCGGCGCAGGACCGGCTGCGCCCCGGCGAGCCGCTGCGCCTGCGCGCCGACGGCGCCTACCTGTACGGCGCGCCGGCCGCCGGCAACCGCTTCACCGCGAAGCTCGCGGTGGCGGTGGAGCAGCATCCGCTGGAGCAGATGCCCGGCTGGTTCTTCGGCGATCCGACCCTGGCGCTGCCCCGCGATGCCAGCGACGTCCTCGATACGACCTTCGACGAGAAGGGCCACGTCGCCGCCGACGTCCCGCTGCCGGCCGAAGCCAGGCCGGTCAGCACGATCGCGGCGATCGTCACCGGCAGCGTCTACGAATCCGGCGGCCGCAGCGTCAACCGCAGCCTCAAGCGCGTCCTGTGGCCGGCCGACGCGCTGGTCGCGATCCGCCCGATGTTCGATGACAAGGAGGGCGCCGACGCGAACGCCAACCCCGGCTTCGAGGTCCTGCGCGTGGACGCGGCCGGCAACCCGCGCCCGGCGAAGGGCCTGCGCATGACCCTGGTGCGCGAGCGCCGCGACTACCACTGGAACTACAGCGACGACACCGGCTGGGGCTACGACTACACCCGCCGCTTCGAGGACGTGGAGACGCGGACGCTGGACATCGGTGCCACGCCGGTGCGCTTCAACGTGCCGGTGGAGTGGGGCGAGTACCGGATCGACATCCACGATCCGGCGACCGGGCTCACCACCCGCTATCCCTTCGTCGCCGGCTGGAGCTGGGAGGACGAGAACCGCGGCCTCGACGCGCGCCCCGACAAGGTCAAGCTGGCGCTCGACAAGACCGCCTACCGCGCCGGTGACACCCTCAAGGTCACGCTGACGCCGCCACACGCGGGGCGCGGCATGCTGCTGGTCGAAAGCGACCACCTGCTGTACGTGCAGAACGTGGATGTCAAGCAGGGCAGTACCTTCGAGGTCCCGGTGACGAAGGAGTGGGAGCGGCACGACGTCTACGTGACCGCGGTGGTGTTCCGCGGCGGCAGCGCGAAGAGCACGATCACCCCGGCGCGCGCGGTCGGCGTCGCCCACGTGCCGCTGGACCGGCGCGATCGCACGGTCGCGGTCGGCATCTCCGTGCCGGAGTCCATGCGTCCCGAGCGCGACCTGCCGGTCACCGTCAGCGCGCCCGCATTGGCCGGGCAGGATGCATGGGTGACGGTGTCGGCGGTGGACGTGGGCATCCTCAACATCACCCGATTTCCGGTGCCGGACGCGGCGAAGCATTTCTTCGCCCAGCGCCGGCTCGGGGTGGACGCCTACGACGTGTACGGCCGCGTCATCGAGAGCTTCGAGGGCGGCATGGCGAAACTCCGCTTCGGCGGCGACATGGCGCTGGAAGCGCTGCCGCAGGCGCGGCGGCCGACCGCGCACGTGCAGACCGTGGACCTGTTCGCCGGGCCGGCGAAGCTGGATGCGAAGGGCAATGCGAAACTCGCGCTGAAGGTGCCGGACTTCAACGGCACGTTGCGCGTCTCCGCGCTGGTCTATGCCGGCGGCCGCTACGGCAGCCAGGCGCGCGAGACCGTGGTGCGCGCGCCGATCGTGGCCGAGGCCAGCATGCCGCGCGTGCTGGCACCTGGCGACCGCAGCCACGTCACGCTGGACGTGCAGAACTTTACCGGCAAGACCGGCAGCTTCAAGGTGCGGGTGGACAGCGAGGGGCCGCTCGCGCTGGGCGAGGGAGCGCGCAGCGCGCAGCTCGCGCCCGACGCCAAGGCCACCTACACCTTCCCGGTCACCGCGCGCGAGGGTTATGGCGTGGCGACCGTGCGCGTGCGGGTGGAGGGCAACGGTTTCGCGGTCGACCGCCACTACGAGGTGCCGGTGCGCCCGGCCTGGCCGCAGGTGGTGCGCGCGCGCAGCCAGGTGCTGGAAGGCATGCAGCCGCTCGCCTTCGACACCGCGCTCGCGCGCGGCCTGATGGCCGATTCGGTGACGGCGCAGATGACGGTCGGCGCGTTGCCGCCGATTCCCTTCGCCACCGCCCTGCAGGGCGCGCTGCAATATCCCTACGGCTGCGTCGAACAGACCACCAGCAAGGGCTACGCGATGCTGGTGCTGGACGAGACGACCGCGCGCATGCTGGGCGTGCCGCCGCTGGATCCGGCCGAGCGTCGCAACCGGATGGCGCGCACGCTGGCGCGGCTGGCCGGCATGCAGGTCGCGACCGGCCATTTCTCGATGTGGGGCGACGACGGGTACATCGATCCGTCGATCACGCCCTACGTCGCCGAGTTCCTGCTGGACGCGAAGGACGCCGGCTTCGCCGTGCCCGACGCGGTCCTGCAGAAGGCGCTGAAGGTGCTGAGCGAGGACCTGCTGTCCGGCGGCCAGGCGTTCTTCGGCCGCGACCACCGCGAGCACCTCAAGTTCGCCTACCAGGCGCACGCCGCGTACGTGCTGGCGCGGGTCAACCGCGCGCCGCTCGGCACCCTGCGCGCGCTGTACGACAACGACCGCAAGCACAGCCTGACCGGCCTGCCGCTGGTGCGGCTTGGCATCGCCCTGGCCCTGCAGGGCGACAAGCGGCGCGGGGAGAAGGCGATCGCCGAAGGCTTCGCCCGCGATCCCGACAAGCGCCCGCCCTACTTGTGGGACTACGGCAGCCGGGTGCGCGACGACGCGATGATGATCGCGCTGGTGCACGAACGCGGCTTCGCCAGGCCGGAGTTCGACGCGCGCGCGCAGGGGCTCGGCCGCGAGATCGACGCCCGCCGCAACAGCGGCTGGCTGTGGCTGAGCACGCAGGAACAGGTCGCGCTGGCGCGGATGGGCAAGGCGCTGGTCGCGAACCAGGGCAGGCAGCTGTCCGGCCACTGGCAGGTCGGCGACGACCGGCGCGACGCGGGCCCCGCGCGCCTGGTCGGCCGCCGCTTCACCAGCGCCGAGCTGGCACGCGGCGTGCGTTTCGTGCCAGGCAAGGGCGAGCCGCCGTTCTACGCCAGCCTCGAGGTCGCCGGCGTGCCGCGCACGGCGCCCGAGGCGGACGACTCGGTGGTCAAGGTCACCCGCCGCTACTACGGCACCGACGGCACGCCGTGGGCAGGCGGCACGCTGCATGAGGGCGACGCGCTGATCGTCGCGTTGAACATCGAGGCCTCCAAGCCGATGCCCGACGCGCTGGTCACCGACCTGCTGCCGGCGGGATTGGAGATCGAGAACTTCAACCTCGGCGACGAGAAGCAGTGGGCCGGGGTGGTGATCGACGGCATCGAGCTCGCCGAACGCCGCCACGCCGCCGAAGCGCGCCACGAGGAGTACCGCGACGACCGCTACGTCGCCGCGCTCAAGCTCGATCGCGGCAGCATGGCCCGCCTGTTCTACCTCGTCCGCGCCGTTACCCCCGGCACCTACATCGTCCCGCCGCCGCTGGTGGAGGACATGTACCGGCCGGAGCTGCGCGGCGTGGGCAGGTCGACGCCGGCCACGTTGACCGTGAAGCAGCCCGGGGAGTGATCGGTGATCGAGTGGGCGGAGAGGGCGCCGGCGCGAGCGGGATGAGGAGGCCCAGGGCGGTCGCGTTCCGGCGTGCCGCCCTCAAGCTCGCGCTCGCGCTGCTGCTGCTCGCGACGGCCGCGATGCTGGCCGACCTCGCCTTTCCGCTGCCGGTGCCGCGCGACCGCGACGGCGGCACGGTGGTGCTCGCCGCCGACGGCACGCCGCTGCGCGCCTTTCCCGACCGCGCCGGGATCTGGCGCTACCCGGTGACGGTCGAGGAGGTCTCGCCGCTGTACCTGGAGGCGCTGATCGGCTACGAGGACCGCTGGTTCTGGCGCCATCCGGGCATCAATCCGCCGGCGCTGCTGCGCGCGGGCCTGCAGTGGCTGCGCAACGGGCGGGTGGTGTCGGGCGGTTCGACCCTGACGATGCAGGTCGCGCGCATCATCGACCCGCCGACGGGCGCGCGCCGCAGCGTCGGCGTGAAGCTGCGCCAGATGCTGCGCGCGCTGCAGCTGGAGGCGCACCTGTCCAAGCGCGAGATCCTCGCGCTCTACCTCAACCGCGCGCCGTTCGGCGGGACCATCGAGGGCGTGCAGGCGGCCAGCTGGGCCTACCTCGGCAAGCCGGCCGCGCGGCTGTCGCACGCCGAGGCGGCACTGCTGGCGGTGCTGCCGCAGGCGCCGAGCCGGCTGCGCCCCGACCGCGAACCCGAACGCGCCCGCGCCGCGCGCGACAAGGTGCTGGCGCGCATGGCCGCGCTCGGCACGTGGCCGCGCGCGCAGGTCGCCGACGCGCGCATCGAGCCCGTTGTCGCGCGCGCCCTGCACCCGCCGCTGCACGCCGCGCTGCTGGCGCGGCGCCTGCGCGCCGCCAATCCGCATGCCGCGCGCATCCGCTCCACCCTCGACATGGACCTGCAGCGCACGCTGGAGGCCCGCGTCGCCGCGTACTTCTCCGACCTGCCCGAACGTACCTCGGCCGCGCTGCTGGTCGTGGACAACGCGACCATGGAGGCGCGCGCCTACGTCGGATCGGTCGACTTCGCCGATGCCGGCCGCCTCGGCCAGGTGGACATGGTGCGCGCCTGGCGCTCGCCCGGGTCCACGCTGAAGCCGTTCCTGTACGGCCTCGCGCTGGAAGACGGGCTGATCCATTCGGAAAGCCTGCTGGTGGACGCGCCGCAATCCTTCGGCGACTACCGCCCGGGCAACTTCGACAAGGCCTACAACGGGCCGGTCGGCGCGGCGGAGGCGTTGCGGCTTTCGCTCAACATCCCGGCGGTGGATCTGCTCGACCGGGTTGGGCCGAACCGCTTCGCCTCGCGCCTGGCCAATGCCGGCATCGCGCTGCGCTGGCCGCCGGGCGCCGGGCCGAACCTGTCGATGATCCTCGGCGGGACCGGTGCGCGGCTGGAGGATCTGGTCGGCGCCTACGCCGCGCTGGACCGCGACGGCATCGCCGGCCGCGTGCGCTATGCCGCCGGCGCGCCGCGCGTGGACCGCCGCCTGTTGTCGCCGGGCGCGGCGTGGATCGTGCGCGAGATCCTCGAGGCGCATCCGCGGCCGGGGCAGGTGGCCGACACCTTCGACACCGGCGGCCGCCCGCGCGTGGCGTGGAAGACCGGCACCAGTTACGGCTACCGCGACGCCTGGGCGCTGGGCGCGACCCGGCGCTACACGGTCGGCGTGTGGGTCGGGCGGCCGGATGGCACCCCGTTGCCGGGCCAGTACGGCGCGGTGACCGCGCTGCCGCTGCTGTTCGAGGTGGTCGACAGCCTGCCCACTGGCCCCGGTGCGGCGATGCGGCAACCGCCGCCGGCCAGCGTGCAGCGGCGCGAGGTGTGCTGGCCGCTGGGCCTGCCGCCCGATCCGCAGGCGCCCGCGCTGTGCCAGCGCAGGATGGACGCGTGGGTGCTCGACGACGCGCTGCCGCCGACCTTCGCCGAGCGCGACGCGCGCCTGTGGAGCGCGGGCCTGGAGCGCTTCGACGTGGACGCCGCCAGCGGCCTGCGCCTGTCGGCGACGTGCAGCGCGCCGCATCGGCGCCGTCCGGCCCAGGTTGCGCGCTGGCCCGCGCTTGCTTCGCCGTGGCTGCGGGCATCCGAGCGCGCAGCCTCGCGCCTGCCGGCACTGGCGCCCGATTGCGCCGACGATGGCCGCGGGGCGGCGGAGAGCCTGCGCATCACCGGCGTCAACGAAGGCGCCGTGCTGGCGCGCCCACCCGGCAGCGCGAAGCCCGTGCAACTGTCGCTGCGCGCGCTGGGCGGCAGCGCGCGCGTGCGCTGGCTGCTCGACGGCCGCTTGGTCGGCGAGTCGCAGGGGCAGGACGCGCTCGCGTATGCCCTGGAGGATCCCGGCGAGCACACCCTGACCGCGCTCGCGGACAGCGGCGCGTGGGCGCAGGTGCGGTTCCGGTTGTTGCGGTAGCCAACCGTCCCCGCCGCGGAGCGGAGGTCATTGTTGCGCCACCAAGAGGGATCGGCTGCGGTGCGATGACCGGTCAAGCGTGGCGCCAGGCAGCGGAGCAAACTCCGCGCTACGACGGAGCGGGGATAGATAGGGCGGCGCCTGCTCGGCTTGGTGGCTACTCGCCGATCCAGCCGTTGAGCAGGTCCGCGAATTCGTCCGCGTGCTCCTCCTCCTGCGCCAGGATCTCCTCGAGGATGCGCTTGGTGGTGGTGTCGCGATCGCCGATGAACTGGATCATCTCGCGGTAGCTGTCGATCGCGATGCGTTCGGCGACCAGGTCCTCGGTCACCATCTCGCGCAGGTCGTTGCCGATGTGGTACTGGGCGTGCGAGCGCGCGGTCAGCGTATCCGGGTCGAGGTCGGGCTCGCCGCCGAGCTCGACGATGCGCTCCGCGATCCTGTGCGCATGCGCGAGCTCCTGCTGAGCGTGCTCCAGGAACTCCGGCTTCACCGAACCCGTCAGCATTCCGGAGGCCATGAACGAGTGCCGGTAGTAGCGCAACGCGCACACCCATTCGGTCGCCAGCGCCTGGTTGAGCAGGTCGAGCACGACCTCGCGGTCGGCGCCGTAGCTCGGCGTCACCGCGCCCTGTTCGATGTTGAGGCGCGCGTTGGCGCGCAGCGTGGCGACGTCGGTGAAGCCCGGCGGCAGCCTGGGCTGGGCGGTGTTCATGAGCCACCTCTTGCGTTGGCGGAATCCGGGATGCGTTCCAGCACGTACTCGGCCGACGACACCCGGAACTCGCCGGGGGCCTCGACGTAGACCTCGCGCGCGACGCCGTCCTCGGCGTAGATCGCGAAGCGCCGCGAACGCTTGCCCATCCCGTAGGCGCTGGCGTCCATCTCCAGGCCGAGCGCGCGGGTGAAGTCGCCATTGCCGTCGGCCAGCATCATCAGGTCGTCCGGCACGTGCTGGCTCCGGCCCCAGGCCTGCATGACGAAGGGATCGTTGACCGCGATGCAGGCGACTTCGACGCCGCGCTTGCGGAACGCGTCCATGTGCTCGACATAGCCGGGCAGGTGCTTTTCCGAACAGGTCGGGGTGAACGCCCCCGGCACCGCGAAGATCACCACTTTCTTGTGGTCGAACAGGGCGCGCGTGTCCACCGTCTCGACGCCCTCGCCGATCCGCTGGACGACGACCTCCGGCAGGCGGTCGCCGGCTTGGATGGTCATGCGGGAAGCTCCATGGAAAGTGAAAACCGAGTGTATGCCGGCCGGCGCGGGCCCGCGGTGAAGGCGCGGCCCTCTTGAAATCCGCCGGGGCAGGGCCATCTGCGGGAAAGGCGGCGTTCCCCCTGCGCCGCACTTGCCTGCAGAGGAGAGCCTCACATGAACTACCTGCGTTACCGCCAGTGGCCCGTGCAGGGCAACCAGTATCGGGACGAACTGCGCCAGGCCTTCGACCGCCTGTTCGACGGCAGCCTGTTCGGCCAGGACGAGACCGACGACAGTTCGGTCGTGACCAGCCAGTGGGTGCCGCGCGTGGACGTCAAGGAGGAAAAGGACCGCTTCGTGCTGTACGCCGACCTGCCCGGGATCGACCCCGACGACATCGAGGTCTCCATGGACAAGGGCATCCTGACCATCAAGGGCGAGCGCAGCAGCGAGAGCACCCGCGAGACCGACCGTTTCTCGCGGATCGAGCGCAGCTACGGCAGCTTCCACCGCCGCTTCGCGCTGCCCGACAGCGCCGACCCCGAGGGCATCCAGGCGCACGGCCGCAACGGCGTGCTGGAGATCGTGATCCCGAAGCGCCCGGAAGCGGCGCCGCGCCGGATCCAGGTCGGCCGCCACGAGGGCGCCCAGGCGGGCCGGACGATCGACGCGCCCGCCACCCAGCAGTGACGACGGCGCCCGCGCCGCGCCTCCGGCATGATGGCCGGCGACGCGGCGTGGGCCGCAGGCCCGGCAGGGAGCGCGGATGCAGTTCAAGGACTACTACGACATCCTCGGCGTGGAGCCGAGCGCGGGCGAGGCCGAGATCAAGTCGGCCTACCGCAAGCTCGCGCGCAAGTACCACCCGGACGTGAGCAAGGAGGCCGACGCCGAGGACAAGTTCAAGGCCGTCAACGAGGCGTACGAGGCGCTGCGCGATCCGCAAAAGCGCGCCGCCTACGACCAGTTGCGCACGCGCGGCTACCGGCCGGGCGACGAGGTGCATGCGCCGCCGGGCGGCTTCGGCCAGGGCGGGGCGGACGGCTTCGACTTCGACGAGATCTTCGCCGGCGGCGGCGCGGGCGGCGGTTTCTCGGACTTCTTCGAGGAACTGTTCGGGCGCCGGCGCGCCGGCGGCTTCGGCCAGGGCCGCGGGCAGCCGCGCGGCGATACCCGCGCCAGGCTGGCCGTGCCGCTGGAAGCGGTCTACGCCGGCAGCAGCGTGCGCATCGGGGTCGGCGGCAAGACCCTGGACGTGCGCGTGCCCAAGGGCGTGCGGCCCGGGCAGGTGATTCGCCTGGCGGGACAGGGCGGGCGCGGCGGCGACCTGCTGCTGGAGGTGGAATACGCGGCGCACCCGCACTTCGAGGTGGACGGCCGCAACATCCTGTACAGCCTGCCGGTGGCGCCGTGGGAAGCGGCGCTGGGCGCGACCGTGAGCGTGCCGACCCTGGGCGGCCCGGTCGAGGTGCGCATCCCCAAGGAGTCGGAAGCCGGGCGCAAGTTGCGCCTGCGCGGCCGCGGCCTGCCCGGCGGCCTGTCGGGCGCCGCCGGCGACCAGATCATCGAGCTCGAGGTGCTGGCTCCGAAACCGCAGGACGACGCCCAGCGCGGCGCCTATCGCCAGCTGGAGGAAGCGTTCGGCGGTGACTGGCGCCGGGCCTGACCCGCGTCCCTTCGGAACGGATCTGCTTCTTCACCCGCCGTCGCGGCACGGCGCCTCGTCGGCGCCCCGCGCGGGTCGCTCAGGCCGCGGCCGGCCCGTCCTCGTCCGGCCCGCCGTCGTCGGCGCCGACGTGGGCGGTGATGACCTCCGCCAGTTCGGCCTCGCTGAAGGGCTTGGTGAGGTAGGCGCGCGCGCCCTGGCGCATGCCCCACACGCGATCGGTCTCCTGGTCCTTGGTGGTGACCAGGATGACCGGGATGTGCCTGGTGGTCGGTTCGCGGGTGATCGAGCGGGTGGCCTGGAAGCCGTTGAGGTTCGGCATCACCACGTCCATCAGGATCAGGTCGGGGATCTCGCGCTTGGCGGCTTCGACCCCGGCGGCGCCGTCCTCCGCGGTCAGCGCCTCGTGTCCGAGCTTCTCGACGATGCGACGGATGCCCATCAGTTGCGAGGGCGAGTCGTCCACGATCAGGATGCGGGCCATGCGGAATTTCCCGGGGAGTCGGTCGATTGTAACGGCGGGGGCGGGCGCCGCAACCGCTACAGCCGGACCAGCGTGCGGCCGAAGGAGCCGCCGCGCAGCATCGTCGGGAACACCTCGGGCAACTGCGGCAGGGTGACCTCGCGGGTGCAGATGCGCTCCAGCGCGACCGGTTTCCAGTCACCGGCCAGGCGCCGCCAGATCTCCTCGCGGATCTCGCGCGCGGTGCCGGCGGACGCCACCCCGAGCAGCGAGACGCCGCGGATGATGAAGGGCATCACGGTGGCGTCGAGCGCGCTGCTCGCCGCCAGGCCGGCGCTGGCGACGTTGCCGTTGGGGGCGGTCTGCGCCAGCAGGCTGGCCAGCATCGGCCCCCCGACGTTGTCCAGGCCGCCGCCGAAGCGCGCCGATTCCAGCGGCCTGGCGGTGGCGAGCGCGTCGCGCCCGAGGACCTCGGCGGCGCCGATGCCGCGCAGGAAGTCCGCGTGCTCCTGCTTGCCGCTGACCGCGTGCACGGTGAAACCCGCGCGGCTGAAGATCGCCAGCGCCAGCATGCCCACGCCGCCGGTCGCGCCGGTCACGCACAGCGGGCCGAGCGCCGGCGCCTGCCGGTTCTCCAGCATGCGGAACAGCGCCAGCGCCGCGGTGAATCCGGCGGTGCCGAGGATCATGCTCTCGCGGAGCGACAGGCCATCGGGCAACGCGATCGCCCAGCGCGACTCGATGCGCGCGTATTCGGAATAGCCGCCGTCGCGGGTTTCCGACAGTCCGCAGCCGGTGACCAGCACCGCGTCGCCCTCGCGGAAGTCCGGATCGGACGTCGCCACGACGTGGCCGGCCACGTCGATGCCGCCGACCAGCGGGAAGCGGCGCAGGATCTTGCCCTGGCCGGTGCCGGCCAGGGCGTCCTTGAAATTGACCGACGAGTACGCCGTGCGGATCACGATCTCGCCGGGCGACAGGTCGTCCAGCGCGACCTGCTCGATGCCGCTGCGGTAGCCGGCGTCGTCGTCGTGGATGCGGAAGGCGGGAAACGTCGCAGGAATCGCCATGTTCTGTCCGTCGACCGGCGCAGGCCGGACCATCTGGTGGGGATCAGAGGATAGCCGGAGACAGCACGCGCCCTGCATTCACCTCATCGAGTGGATGCATCAGGCGCGGAGCTTGTTCCGCCGCCTTCCGCCGTCGCGCGAACGAACGGCGACCCGTTTCCGGCTCAGCGCAGTTCTTTGCGCCGTTTCTCGTCCAGCCACTTGTTGGCCTGCGCGGGACGGTAGGCGCGCATCCAGGAGAGCAGGGCGTCGAGGTCGTCGCCGTGCCACAGGTCGCGGCGCTGGTCGGGATGCAGGAAGCGCTCGGCGACCATCCGGTCGAGCATCGTCATCAACGTCTCGAAGAAGCCGTCGACGTCGAGGAACGCGCAGGGCTTGTCGCCGAGGCCGAGCTGGCGCCAGGTCAGCATCTCGAACATCTCGTCCAGGGTGCCGAAGCCGCCGGGCAGGGCGATGAAGGCGTCGCTGAGGTCGAACATGCGCGCCTTGCGCTCGTGCATGTTGGCGACCACCTCCAGCCGGGTCAGGCCGGTATGGGCGACTTCCCAGCGCATCAGCTGCTGCGGGATCACGCCGATCACCTCGCCGCCGGCAGCCAGCGCGGCATCGGCGACGATGCCCATCAGGCCGACGTTGCCGCCGCCGTACACGAGTGCGAGTCCCTCGCGGGCCAGGCGCATCCCGAGGATCGCCGCGCGCTCGGCGTAGCCCGGGCGCGCCCCGGCGTTGGAGCCGCAGTAGACGCACACGGCGCGCATCAGGCGGGCACCACGTCGGCGAAGCTTTCCACGCGCGGATGGCCGTGGGTCGCTTCGCCGGTGCGCGGCTGCGGGTAGTCGTCGCGGCGGTCGAGCAGCACGGTCCGCAGGCCGGCCTCGCGCGCCGCGTCCAGTTCCTCGACCACGTCGGACAGGAACAGGATGGTGGACGGCGCGCGTCCGAGCGCCTCGGCGATGCGGCGATAGCTGTCCGCGTCGCGCTTGTGCCCGACTTCGGTGTCGAACCAGGCCGACACCAGCGGCGACAAATCCCCGGCCTCGCTGTGGCCGAAGAACAACTTCTGCGCGGGCACCGAGCCGGACGAGTACACCGCGATCGGATGGCCGGCGGCGTGCCATCGCCGCAGCGCCTCGGCGGCATCCGGGTACATGTGCGCGCGGTAGTCGCCGCGTTCGTAACCTTCGCGCCAGAGCAGGCCCTGCAGCGCCTTCAGCGCGGTGTGCTTGCGGTCCTGGTCGATCCAGCCCTGCAGGGTCTCGACGATCATGTCGTCCTGGCACAGCCCGCCGTTCTCGGCGGCGACCGCGTCCAGCCAGCGCCGCACCTCCGGCGCGTCGCCGTGCGCGCGCACGAAGCGCGGCAGCTCGCGGCGGGCGTACGGGAAGAGCACGTCCTTGACGAAGGAGATCGAGGAGGTGGTGCCTTCGATGTCGGTCAGGATCAGGGGCTGCATGCGGCCATTATCGTCGTTCCCGCGTGGCGACGGACCGGTGTCGCCGCAAGGTTGCGGCGGGCCCGTCGACGACGGTTCCCGGTCCGCGCGCGGTGGGCCCCGTCAGCCGGCCTGGCCGGTCTCGTAGCGCGGGAACCGCTGCGCGATGTCGGTGCCGGTGAAATGCCCGACCCAGCCGTCCGGCTCGGTGAAGAAACGGATCGCGACGAAGCGCGGCTCCGGCCCCATGTCGAACCAGTGGGTCATGCGGTCGGGCACCGCGATCAGGTCGCCGGCCTCGCACAGCACCTCGTAGACCCTGCCGTCCACGTGCAGGGTGAACAGGCCCGAGCCGTCCACGAAGAAGCGCACCTCGTCTTCCTCGTGGAAATGCTCGTCGAGGAACTTGCGGCGCATCTCCTCGCGGTTCGGGTTGTCCGGCGCGATGCTGACCACGTCCACGCTGCGGAAGCCGCGCTCGGCGACCAGGCGGTCGATGTCGGCGCGGTAGGCGGCCATGATCGCGTCCGGCGGATCGCCGGCGCGCACCGGCTGGCTGGCCTGCCAGCGCTCGAGGGTGACGCCGATGGCCGCCAGCTCGCGTGCCATCCGCGGGTGGTCGTCGGCGACCAGCAGCGGTTCGTCGGGGTGGTCGTCGGCGAAGATGCGCAGCCGGCTCATGGGCACAGTTTCCTCAGTTCGAGCTCGCAGCCGAGCAGGAATTCGAAGGCTTCCAGGTGGCGGCGCGCCTCGGCCATGTCGCGGCCCCAGGCATACAGGCCGTGGCCGTCGATCAGGTAGCCCCACAGGCACTGCCTGTCGAGCAGCGCGTCCACCTGCGCGGCCAGCGTGCGCATGTCCTGCGAGTTGGGCAGGACCGGCAGGTCGACGCTGGTCTCGTGGGTGTCGTTGCCGGCGAAGGCCTTCAGCAATTCGTAGCCTTCCAGTCGCACGTGGCCGGCGCCGGCGTACAGGCGCGAGGCGATCGTCTGCACCCGCGAATGGGTATGCAGCACGCAGCCGATTTCGGCGAAGCGGCGGTACAGCTGGGTGTGCAGCAAGGTCTCGGCGGACGGACGGTGCTCGCTGCCGACGGCGTTGCCGTCGAAGTCGACCACCATGATGTCGGCCTCGGTCAGCCGGCCCTTGTCGCGGCCGGACACGGTGATCGCGGCGTGGCGGTCGTCGAGCCGGCGCGAGAAGTTGCTGCTGGTCGCCGGGGTCATGCCCGCGGCCGCCAGCTCGCGCACGTTGGTGATGATTTCGCCGGCGAGGTGGCGCAGCTGCTGGCCGTCGTAGGGGAGGGCGTCCATCGCGGCAGTTTAGCGAAAAGCGCCGGCCTGGCAGTGACGCCGAAAAGGAAACGGCGCGGTCGCCCGCGCCGTTTCCAGTCCCGCGGAACCCGGTCAGGCCCCCGGCGGCTCGCTGATCGGCGGCACCGGCTGCGGCGGGGTCTCGGCGTCGTCCTCGTGGACCTCGACGCGGCCGCGGCCGAGGTGGCTCCGGCGGTAGCCGTACAGGAAGTAGAACACCAGCCCGATCGCGCCCCAGACCGGCAGCACGATCTTGGCCTCGAACGGCAGGTTGACGAACAGGAACACCGTGCCCGCCGCCGCCAGCGGCGCCACCACCCACACCATCGGGGTGCGGAACGGGCGGTGCCGCTTCGGATCCTTGACCCGCAGGATCAGCACCGCGATCGCGACCATGAAGAACGCGAACAGCGTGCCCGAGTTGGAGATGTCGGCCAGCTGCCCCACCGGGAACAGCGCGGCGGCGATCGCGACGAAGATGCCGGTGACCAGGGTCACCTTGTGCGGCGTCTTCCACTTCGGGTGGATGTCGGCCATGCGCTCGGGCAGCAGGCCGTCGCGCGCCATCACGAAGAAGATGCGGGTCTGGCCGTACAGCATCATCAGGATGACCGAGGGCAGGGCGAGGTTGGCGGCCAGGCCGACCATGTCGCCGACGCGGTCGTAGTCGATCACGCGCAGGACGTGGGCCAGGGCCTCGTTCGAGCACACCAGCGGTTCCTGGCCCTGCGCCAGCAGCGCCTGGCACTGGGCGACGAACTCCGGCGAGCCGGGCTGCACGCCCAGCGCCGTCGGCTGCGCGCCGATCGCGCCGACCGCTCCCGCCGCGACCAGCAGGTAGAAGACGGTGCACAGCGCCAGGCTGCCGATCAGCCCGATCGGCACGTTGCGCTGGGGGTTCTTGGTTTCCTCGGCCGCGGTCGAGACGGCGTCGAAGCCGACGTAGGCGAAGAAGATCGAGGCCGCCGCGCCGACGATACCCAGGCCCGTGCCTTCGCCGTTGCCGAACCAGCCGTTCGGCGCGAAGGGTTCGAAGTGGGTGCCGTTGATCACCGGGACGGTCAGCGCGATGAACGCGGTCAGGGCGACGATCTTGATCGCGACCAGGACCGCGTTGACGCGCGCGCTTTCGGTGGTGCCGATCATCAGCAGCCAGGTGACCGCCAGCGCGATCACCACCGCGGGCAGGTTGAACATGCCGTGGGTGAAGTCGACGCTGGGGACGCCGCCGGCGAACGACCAGGCCGGTCCGGCGGCGAGCGCCGTGGGCAACTCGAACCCGGTGACGCTTTTCACCAGGCCCATGAAGTAGCCGGACCATCCGACCGAGACCGCGGATGCGGCGACCGCGTATTCGAGGATCAGCGCCCAGCCGACCATCCACGCCAGCACCTCGCCCATGACCGCGTAGGTGTAGGTGTAGGCGGAGCCCGACACGGGCACCATCGAGGCGATCTCGGAGTAGCACAGCGCGGCGACCGCGCACACCGCGCCGGCGATCACGAAGCTCCACATCATGCCCGGGCCGGCCTTCTGCGCCGCGGCCGCGGTCAGCACGAAGATGCCGGTGCCGATGATGGCGCCCACGCCCAGCAGGGTGAGCTGGATCGGGCCGAGCTGCCGGGTCAGCGACTTCCTGCCGGCGGTTTCAAGAATCCTGTCGAGTGGCTTGACTCGCCAAAAGGACATCGCGTTCTCCCCTGCAAGGTGCGCGCCGCCTCGGATGGGCGGCGCTTGGCAACCGGGCGACCTTACCGGTCGGCCGCGGCGCGCACAAGCGCCGGAACGGCCGTTCCGCCGGGCGGCGATAATGCGTGGTCTCCGCCCGCAGTCGCCCGCCATGCCGTTCGCCACTGAATACGCTGCGCTCGCAATGGCCTTCGCCGACTACGCCGCGCGCTGGCCGGAGGAGGCGGCGACGGTCGCGCATTTCCTCGCGCTGCTCGACGATCCCGCCGATCCGTTCGCGCGCGAACGGCTGGCCGGGCATTTCACCGCGTCGGCCTGGCTGGTCGGCGCGGATGGCACGCGGGTGCTGCTCACCCACCACCGCAAGCTGGGCCTGTGGCTGCAGCTCGGCGGCCACGCGGATGGCGACAGCGACCTCGCGCGGGTGGCGCTGAAGGAGGCGGAGGAGGAATCGGGACTGCGCGACCTGGTGCTGGTGCCCGGCATTTTCGACCTCGACCGGCACTGGATCCCGCAGCACCGGGAGGTGGCGCCGCACTGGCATTACGACGTGCGCTTCGTGGTGCGGGCGCGCGGCGACGAGGAGGCCTTCGTGGTCAGCGACGAATCGCATGCGCTGGCCTGGCGCGATATCGCGGCGTTGGCGCAGGATCCCGGCGCCGACCCGTCGGTGCGGCGGATGGCGCGTAAGTGGTTGCGGTAGTTGGCCTGAACCCGGCTGACTGCGTCCAGGGCCCGCGACCGGGAGGCCGGGGGCATTGCTTTTCCCTTAGTCAGGGCATCCTGCCCTGATGCGGGCGCCGGCCATCCATGGCCGGCTTGGCGCAACGCCCCCGGCCTCCCGGTCGCTCGGACCCGTCCTGGCGACTTGTCGTAGAGCGGAGCGAGTTCCGCTCTACAGCCAGATCGCGAGAGAGTGGGGCGCGCCGGGTGGGAGAGGTGGGCAGGACCGTATGCGCCATGGATGGCGCATCCGAGCCTCCATGGATGGATTCATGGCGTGTCCTGACCGCCTCTCCCGCCCGGCGCGCTCGCGGTAGCGCTCCAGAAAAAAGGGCCACCCTGGAAGGCGGCCCCTTCGGCACGCAACAAACCGCGTGCTCAGTCCGCGCGGCCGGCGAACTCGCCGGTGGTCGTGTTGACCAGCACCCGCTCGCCGTTGCCGATGTACTCGGGGACCATGATCTCGATGCCGGTCGCGAGCCGGGCCGGCTTCGGCCGCTTGGTCGCGGTGCCGCCCTTCAGCTCGGGCGGCGTCTCGACCACCTCGATCGCGACGCTCTGCGGCAGCTGCAGCGCGACCGGCGCGTCGTCGATCAGCTGCACGTAGCAGCCTGCCAGGTCCGGCACGATGTAGCCCGCGCCGTCGCCGACCACGTCCGCGTCGAGGGTGTAGGGCGTGTAGTCCTCGTCGTCGAGGAACACGAAGGCCTCGCCGTCCTTGTAGGAGAAGGTCGCCTGGCGGCGGACCAGGTCCACCTCGCGCAGCTCGTCGTCGGCGTCGAAGCTGGCATCGGTCTTGTTGCCGCCGGGCACGGCGTACATGGTGAAGCGGAAGCGCACGTTGCCGCCGCGGCCCTGCGGCGAACTGCGTTCGATGTCGCGGATCTGCCAGACGCCGCCGTTGTGTTCGACGACGTTGCCCTTCTTGATGTCGTAGGCCTTCATGGACTGCTTCTGCTGATGGAATGGAGTGGGGCGCGGGGGCGTTTACTTCGGCGCCAGCCGGGTCGCGCCGTCGAGGCGGATGGTCTCGCCGTTGAGGTAGCGGTTGCCGAGGATGAAACCGACCACCTCGGCGAACTCCTCCGGTCGACCCAGGCGCGACGGGAACGGGATCGACGCCGACAGCGACTGCTGCACCGACTCCGGCATGCCGTCCACCATCGGCGTCCAGAACACGCCCGGCGCGATGGTCATCACGCGGATGCCGAAACGCGCCAGCTCGCGCGCCATCGGCAGGGTCATGCCGACCACGCCGCCCTTGGACGCCGAATACGCCGCCTGGCCGATCTGGCCCTCGAACGCCGCGACCGAGGCGGTGTTGACGATCACCCCGCGCTCGCCGTCCTCGCCGGCCTCGTTGTGCTGCATCAGCGCGGCCGCGGCCTTGGCCACATTGAAGCTGCCGACCAGGTTGACCAGCACCGTGGTCTGGAACTGCGCCAGCGGCATCGGCGCCTCCTTTCCGAGCACGCGGCCGGCGCCGAGGATGCCGGCGCAATTGACCGCGACGTTGAGGCCGCCGAGGAATTCGCGCGCGGCCGCCATGTTCGCGACCACGCCGTCCTCGCTGGTCACGTCGGTGCGGAAGAAGCGCGCGTTGCCGGCGCCGAGTTCGGCGACCGCGGCCGTGCCCTTGTCGTCGTTGACGTCGAACAGCGCGACCTTGCCGCCGCCGGCGACCAGGTGGCGGGCGACGGCGAGGCCGAGGCCGGAAACACCGCCGGTGACGACGGCGCGGACGGAGGCGGGCTGCATGGTCGGTTCCTCGAAAGCGGAAAGGGCGCAATTCTACCGGGCGGCCGCCCGAGCCGCCTTCGCCGCCCGCCGCCGCGGCGGGCGGCCTTGCCGCCCGCGCTCACGCCCGGCGCCCGGTCCTCACAGGTCCAGCAGGTAGAAGGTGTTGCAGCCGCCGTGGCCGGTGGCGCCGAGCGGGCCGTCGATGCGGCGGAAGCCGCTGCGTTCGTACAGCTTCATCGCCGCGTCCATGCCGGTGAGCGTTTCCAGGTAGCAGCGCCGGAAACCGAAGCGGCGCGCCGCGTCCAGGCAACGCGCCATCAACGCGGTGCCGGCGCCGAGGCCGCGCAATTCCGGCAGGAAGTACATCTTGCGCAGTTCGCAGGTGTCCGCGTCGCCGCCCGCCAGCGGGGCGACGCCGCCGCCGCCCTGCACGGCGCCGCCGCGCTCGACCACGAAGTACGCGCTGCGCGGCGCGGCGTAGGCGCGATGCATCCAGTCCACTTCCGGATCGTTGATGGCGAAGCCGCAACCGGTGGCGCCGAACTCGGGCATGACGGCGCGGATGATCGCCGCCAGGGCGACGTCGTCGCGCGGTTCGACCGGGCGGATGCGGAAGGCGGGAGCGGTCATCGGCTCACAGTCTCGACTGGCGGAGGCAGTTCGCGAATTCTTCCGGAGGCAGGCCCGGCGCGAACAGGAAGCCCTGCCCGAAGGGCACGCCCAACTCGATCATGAAGGCGCGTTGCGCCTCGGTTTCGACGCCTTCCGCCACCAGGCCCAGGCCGAGGCTGCGGGCGATGCCGGCGATCGCCTCGCAGATCGCGGTATCCGAGCGGTTGTCCGGCACGCCCTGGACGAAGCGCTGGCTCAGCTTGAGTCCGTGGATCGGCAGCCGGCGCAGGTAGTTGAGCGCGCTGTAGCCTTCGCCGAAGTCATCGATGGTCAGCACCACGCCCATCTCGCGCAGGCGGGCGAAGGTCCGCAGGGTATCGGGCGCGTCCTCGATCAGCACGCGCTCGGTGAATTCCAGTTCCAGCGCGTTGCCCGGCAGTCCCGCCTCGTCCAGCACCGCCGCGACTGCGTCGGCGAGGTCGTCGCCGAGGAACTGCCGGTAGGACACGTTCACCGCGACCCGCACCACCCCCAGCCCGGCATCGCGCCAGGCGCGCACCTGCCGGCAGGCCTCGCGCAGCACCCACGCGCCGATGCGCACGATGTCGCCGGTGGTTTCGGCGTGGCCGATGAACAGGTCCGGGGCCAGTTCGCCCAGGACCGGGTTGTTCCAGCGGATCAGCGCCTCGGTGCCGACGATCCCCTCGCCGCGCAGGTCCACCTGCGGCTGGTAGACCAGGCGGAACTCGTCGTTGTCGACGGCCCGGCGCAGCTGCGTCTCCAGCCGCAGGCGGTCCTGCTGCGACTGCGCCAGCGCCGGGTTGAATGCCTGCCAGGCGTTGCGGCTGCGCCGCTTGCTGTCGTACATCGCCGCATCGGCGTTCTGGATCAGCGTCTGCGGACGATCGCCGTCGTCGGGCGAGCGCGCGATGCCGATGCTGGCGGTGATGCCGAACTCTTCCTTGTCGAAGCGGAACCCTTCCGAGAACGCGGCGAGGATGTTCCCGGCCAGGCGCTCGGGCAGGCGGGTGTCGGCGGCGACGTCGCAGATCACCAAGAACTCGTCGCCGCCGAAGCGGGCGATCAGGCCCTCGCCGCCGATCGCGTCGACGATCCGCCGCGCCGCCGAGATCAGCAGCGCGTCGCCGGCGGCATGGCCCAGCGCGTCGTTGACGACCTTGAACCGGTCCAGGTCGATGTACAGCACCGCGACCTGCGCCTGCGCGGGGTTCTCCATGCGCGCCGCGAGGTCGGCGAGGATGGCGTCGCGGTTGAGCAGGCCGGTGAGCGGGTCGGTGCGGGCCTGCACCCGCAGGCTCTCCTCGGCGTGCTTGCGTTCGGTGATGTCCTGCAGGGTGCCGGTCACGCGCTGCGACAGGGCGTCGCCGCCGCGCGACTCGCCGATGAAGCGGGCCCAGAAGGCGTGGCCGTCGGCGCGCCGGCCCTGCAGCTCGAGGTCGAAGCCGCCGCCCGCATCGAGCACGCGCTCCACCGCGGCGCGCAGCCGGCGCGCGCACGGATCGAGCAGGCAGGCGCCGATGTCGGCCAGCGTCTCGGGAAGGCGCGTGCAGCCGAGGATGCGCACCGCCTCGTCGCTCAGGTGCAGGCGGTCGCGGGGCGCGTCCCATTCCCAGCCACCGATGTGGGCGAGCGCCTGCACGCGGTCGAACAGGGCGGCGTCGCGCTTGAGTTCGGTGACATCCGTGAACAGCGACATCACCTGCTGCGGCCGGTCCGCGCCGGGCGAGAACTGCGGCACCGAGGTCACCGACAGCCACACCAGGTTGCGCAGGCGCCGGTTGTAGAAACCGAGCACCGTGCTTTCCGACATCCGCCCGGTGCGCAACGCGCGCGAGGCGGGCAGTTCGTCCCGCGCCAGCTCGCGGCCGGCCTCGTCCACCACCAGCCAGGTGTCCGCGTCCAGTTCGTCCTTCAGCGAGCGGCCGTCCTCGACGTCCAGCATGCGCAACGCGGCCGCGTTGGCATAGAGGACGTGGCCGGTGTCGTCGCGGACCAGGATGCCCTTGTCCACGACCTCCATCAGCTCGCGGTAGCGCAGTTCCGCCTCGGCGCGGCTGCTGAGGTCGCGCGCGACGGCGAGGATGGCGGGGCGGCCGCGGTGCTCGAACGGCGCCGAATGCACTTCCACCGGGAAGCGGGTGCCGTCCGCGCGCATGTTGGTGACTTCCACCACGTAGCTGTCGCCGCGGCCGAAGGCGTCCAGCACGGGACCCACCGGGTCGCGCGGCAACTCCGGGTTGAGCGCGGAGATGTCGCGGCCGATCAGCTCCTCGCGCGGGCGCTGGTAGCCCTTCAGCGCGGCGCGGTTGGCGTCGAGCAGCACGCCGTCCAGGTCGAGGATGGTGACCGGGTCGGGCACCGCGTCGAACAGCGCCTGGTAGCGATGGTGCGCGGCTTCGGCGTCGATGGTGGCGGCGTACAGGGCGTCGCAGGCCTGTTCGAGCAGGTTGCGCAGCGGGGCCGACAGCCGCGGGTCGTCGCAGGCGGACTGCAGCACGGCGAGGATCTGGCACGCATCGGCGCCCTCGGGGAGGGCGTACCGCGATGTCGGTGCCTTGGCGCTCATGGTGCCGTCCGTGCCCTGCCCACCTTGCTGCCGCTTTCGCGGCCCAACAGTGCCGCCAGCCAGCGGCCGGTGCCGACCAGCGCATCCAGGTCGACCCCGGTCTCGATGCCCAGCCCATGCAACATGTATGCCACGTCTTCGGTGGCGACGTTGCCGCTGGCGCCGCGCGCGTACGGGCAGCCGCCGGTGCCGGCGACGGAGGCGTCGACCACGGCGACGCCTTCCTCGAGGCAGGCGAGGAGGTTGGCCAGTGCCTGGCCGTAGGTGTCGTGGAAGTGGACCGCGAGCGCCGCCATCGGCACCTCCGCGGCGGCCGCGCGCAGCATCGCCCGCGCCTTGCCCGGCGTGCCGACGCCGATGGTGTCGCCCAACGAGACTTCGTAGCAGCCGAGCGCGTGCAATGCGCGGGCGACGCGGACCACGTCGGCCACCGGCACGTCGCCCTGGTAGGGACAGCCGAGCACGGTGGAGACGTAGCCGCGCACGCGCACGCCGTCGGCGGCGGCGCGCTCCAGCACCGGGCGGAAGCGCTCGAGCGATTCGTCGATGGAGGCGTTCGTGTTCCGGCGGTTGAACGCTTCCGAGGCGGCGGTGAACACCGCGACCTCCTCCACGCCGACCGCGCGCGCGCGTTCGTAGCCCTGCAGGTTCGGCACCAGCACCGGGTAGGCCACGCCCGGGCGGCGGGCGATGCCGGCGAAGACCTCGGCGGCGTCCGCCATCTGCGGCACCCACTTCGGGCTGACGAAGGCGGTCGCCTCGATCGTGCGCAGGCCGGTCGCCGACAGGCGGTCGATCAGCGCGATCTTGTCGGATGTGGCGATCGTGGCCTTCTCGTTCTGAAGGCCGTCGCGCGGGCCAACCTCGACGATGCGGACGCGGTCGGGCATCGCCGCCACCTTACTCCAGCACCACCAGCACGGCATCCGCCTCGACGAACTCGCCAGCGGCGGCGCGCACCTCGGCGACGGTGCCGTCGCGCGGGGCCTTCAGGCTCAGCTCCATCTTCATCGCCTCCAGCACGGCGAGCTCCTGGCCGGCGCCGACCGTGTCGCCGGCGGCGACCCGCAGCAGCACCACCCGCCCGGGCATCGGGGCGCGCAGGCGGTCGTCGCCGGCGTCCTGCGCGTCAGTGGCGTGCAGATAGGCGTCCTGCGGCAGCAGCGCCAGCCGCTGCTCGCCGTCGTGGACCAGCACCCGCCGGCCGTCGGCCTCGGCGCGGAAGCGCCGCGCCTGGCCGTCGATGCGCAGGCTGAGGATGCCGTCGCGCCAGCGCGCGCCCGCGACGGCGTGGTCGCGCCCGGCGTGGGCGATGCGGTAGTCGCCGCCGCTGCCGTGGGCGACCAGTTCGATCCGCTCGCCGCGGTGCAGGAACACCAGCTCGCGCTTGCCGGCGTGGCCGAGCCGCCAGCCGTCGAGGATGGCCCACGGCGAGGTCGGATCGGCCGAGGCGACGGCCTGGTCGCGCGCGTTCGCTTCCCGCCACAGCAGGCGCGCGGTGGCCGCGGCGAGCAGCAGACCGGTGTCGGGTCGCGACGGGGCGAGGAACTCGTCGAGGTGGCGGTCGAGGTAGCCGGTGTCGATCGTGCCCTCGACCACGGACGGGTGGCGCACCAGCCGCTCGAGGAAGCCGATGTTCGATTTCGGTCCTTCCACTTCGCACTGCGCGAGCGCCTCGCGCAGGCGGGCGAGGGCGCTGGCGCGGTCGGCGTCCCACACAATCAGCTTGGCGATCATCGGATCGTAGAAGATCGTCACCGGGTCGCCTTCGACCACGCCGGCGTCGAGGCGCACGTGCGGCGAAACGGCCGGCAGGCGCAGCCGTTCCAGCGTGCCGGAGCCCGGCAGGAAGCCGGCCTCCGGATCCTCCGCGTACAGCCGCACCTCCATCGCGTGGCCGCGCTGGACCACGTCGTCCTGCGCCAGCGGCAGGGCTTCGCCGGCGGCGACGCGCAGCTGCCATTCGACCAGGTCCTGGCCGGTTACCAGCTCGGTCACCGGATGCTCGACCTGCAGGCGGGTGTTGATCTCCATGAAGAAGAAGCCGCCGTCGGGGGCGACGATGAATTCCACCGTGCCGGCGTTGACGTAGTCGATCGCGCGCGCGGCCTGCACCGCCGCCGCGCCCATCGCCGCGCGCAGTTGCGGGGTCACGAACGGCGAAGGCGATTCCTCCAGCACCTTCTGATAGCGGCGCTGCGCCGAGCATTCGCGCTCGCCCAGGTGGATCACGTTGCCGTGCGCGTCGCCGAAGACCTGGATCTCGATGTGGCGCGGCGATTCCACGTAACGTTCAAGCAGCACGCGATCGCGGCCGAAGGCGTTGGCGGCTTCGCGCCGGCAGCTTTCCAGCGCTGCGGCGAACTCTTCCGCCGCGCGCACGATGCGCATGCCCTTGCCGCCGCCGCCGTGCGCGGCCTTGATCATCAGCGGATAGCCGATGCGGTCGGCCTCGCGCTGCAGCAGGTCGGGCGCCTGGTCCTCGCCCGTGTAGCCCGGCACGACCGGCACGCCGGCCGCCTGCATCAGCTGCTTGGCGCCGGCCTTGCTGCCCATCTTGCGCATGGACGCCGCCTTCGGCCCGATGAAGACGAGGCCCGCCGCCTCGACCGCTTCGGCGAAGTCGGCGTTCTCGCTGAGGAAGCCGTAGCCGGGGTGGATCGCCTGCGCACCGCTGCGTTGCGCGACCTCGAGGATGACGTCGCCGCGCAGGTAGGACTCCTGCGGCCGCGCGCCGCCGATCGGCCAGGCCTCGTCCGCCTGGCGCACGTGCTGGGCGTCGGCGTCGGCCTCCGAATACACGGCGACGGTACGTATGCCGAGGCGCCGGCAGGTGCGGATCACCCGGCAGGCGATCTCGCCGCGGTTGGCGACCAGGACCTTGTCGAACAATGGCTTGCCGGTCCGGCTCATGCGGGTTTCCCGTCGGTCGCCGCGGGCGCGTCGGCGCACCAGGCGGGCTTGCGTTTGTCGAGGAAGGCGGACAGGCCTTCCTGGCCCTCGGCGGATACGCGCAGGGCGGCGATCAGGTCGGCGTTGGCGGCGTCCACGGCAGCCGCCTCGCCGCCGGCGGCGACCCGCCGCACAAGCGCCTTGGCCGACGCGGCCGCGTGCGGGCCGGCCTTGCGCAGGAAGCCGAGCTGGCGTTCGACGGCGGCGTCCAGTGCCTCGGGGGCGACCGTTTCGTGCAACAGGCCGATCCGCCGCGCTTCGTGCGCATCGAAGGTTTCCGCGGTGGCGAACCAGCGCCGCGCCTGGCGCGCGCCGATCGCCGCGATCACGTAGGGCGAGATCACCGCCGGCAGCAGGCCGAGCTTGCTCTCGGTCAGGCCAAACTTCGCGCCTTCGGCGCCGATCGCGATGTCGCAGCACGCGACCAGCCCGACCCCGCCGCCGAAGGCCGCGCCGTGCACGCGGGCGATGGTCGGCTTCGGCAGCTCGTCCAGCGTGCGCATCAGGCGCGCGAGGGCGAGCGCGTCGGCACGGTTCTCCGCCTCGCCGGCGGCGGCCATGCCGCGCATCCAGTTGAGGTCCGCACCGGCGGAGAAGGAGGCGCCTTCGCCCTCCAGCACCACCGCGCGGATCGCCGGGTCGGCGCCCACGGCGGCCAGCGCCTCGGTCAGCCGGGCGACCAGGGCGTCGTCGAAGGCGTTGTGCAGGGCCGGGCGGTTCAGGCGCAGGCGGGCGACGCCGGCCTCGGCCTGGACGAGCAGGGGATCGCTCATGCGGGTCGTCGCGAGGGAAAGGCTGAATGATAGCGGCAGCGCCGCGGGCGCCCGCGCGCGCGTGGCTTGCCCTATAATGAGAACAATTCCCATTCAGGGGTGGGCCGGTGCGCCTGTCCGATCTTCCACGGCGGATTGCCGCCATCGTCTGCCATGTCGAGGACAAGGCGCCCGACGACCCGATCGCGCGCCGCCTGCGCGAGCTCGGCTTCGTGCCGGGCGAGCCGGTCGAGGTGATGGCGGCGGGTCCGCTCGGCGCCGAGCCGCTGCTGGTCCAGGTCGGATTCACCCGGTTCGCCCTGCGCCGCAGCGAAGCCGCGCGCGTGCGCGTGGAGCGCGCGGATGCGCGGGTCGCGGCGCAGGCTGCGGCTCCCGTTGCCGTCGCCGAACCGGCCGAGCTGGAGTCCGTCGCGTGAGCGCCGCGCTGACCCGCGAGGCCGGCGCGCCGATGCGGATCGCCTTGGTCGGCAATCCGAACTGCGGCAAGACCGCGCTGTTCAACCTGCTGACCGGTAGCCGGCAGAAGGTTGCCAATTACGCCGGCGTCACCGTCGAGCGCAAGGAAGGCCGCTTCCAGGCGCCGTCCGGCCGCAGCTACGCGCTGCTCGACCTGCCGGGCGCCTACAGCCTCAACGCGGCCAGCCTGGACGAGGCGATCACCCGCGACCTGTGCCGCGGCTTCCTCCCGGGCGAACCGGTGCCCGACGTGCTGGTGTGCGTGGTCGACGCCACCAACCTGCGCCTGCACCTGCGCTTCGTGCTGGAACTGCGCGAACTCGGGCGGCCGATGATCGTCGCGGTCAACATGGCCGACGCCGCGCGCCGGCGCGGCATCGCGATCGACCTCGCCCGGCTGCAGCGCGAACTCGGCGTGCCGGTGGTGGAGACGGTCGCGGTGCGCCACGATGGCGCGCGCGCGCTGCTGACCTCGCTGGACGTGCTGGCGGACGCGCCGCGCCCGCCGGCGGCGCGGCTCGCCCACGACGGCGAGGGCGGGATCGAGCAGGCCCTGCACGCGGAAACGCGGCGCCTGCTGGCGGTGGCGGTGAGCATGCCGCGCCGCACCGCCGAACTCGACGACGCGCTCGACCGTTGGCTGCTGCACCCGGTGCTGGGCCTGGTCGCGCTCGCGGTGGTGATGTTCCTGATCTTCCAGGCGGTGTTCTCGTGGGCGGCGCCGCTGCAGGACGGGCTGTCGGCCGGCGTCGCCTGGCTCGGCGGGCAGGCCGCGACCTGGCTGCCGGACGGGCCGCTGCGCAGCCTGGTGGTGGAGGGCGTGTTCGCCGGCGTCGGCACCGTGGTCGAGTTCCTGCCGCAGATCCTGATCCTGTTCGCCTTCATCCTCGCGCTCGAGGAGTCGGGCTACCTGCCGCGCGCGGCCTTCCTGCTCGACCGGGTGATGTTCAAGGCCGGCCTGTCCGGGCGCAGCTTCATCCCGCTGCTGTCGAGCTTCGCCTGCGCGGTGCCGGGAATCATGGCGACGCGTTCGATCCAGGACCCGCGCGACCGCCTGGCGACGATCCTGGTCGCGCCGCTGATGACCTGCTCGGCGCGGCTGCCGGTGTACACCCTGCTGATCGGCGCTTTTATCCCGCGCACGCAGGTCGGCGGCATCTTCAACCTGCAGGGGCTGGTGCTGTTCGCGCTGTACATCGCCGGGATCGTCAGCGCGCTGGCGGTGGCGTGGGTGATGAAGCGCTGGCGCCGCGACCGCAGCGAACACGCGCTGCTGCTGGAACTGCCGTCGTACCGCGTGCCGCATCCGCGCGACCTCGCGATCGGCCTGTGGGAGCGCGCGCGGATCTTCCTGCGCCGGGTGGGCGGCATCATCCTCGCGCTGACCGTGCTGCTGTGGTTCCTCGCCAGCTTCCCGGGGCCGCCGCCGGACGCGACCCTGCCGGCGATCGACTACAGCTTCGCCGGCCGCCTCGGCCGCGCGATGGAGCACGTGTTCGCGCCGATCGGCTTCACCTGGCAGATCTGCATCGCGCTGGTGCCGGGCATGGCCGCGCGCGAGGTCGCGGTGTCCTCGCTGGCGACGGTGTACGCGTTGTCGGCGGCCAACGACGACATCGCCGCCGCGCAGCTGGCGCCGATCATCGGCGCGCAGTGGTCGCTGGCGACCGCGCTGTCGCTGCTGGTCTGGTACATCTACGCGCCGCAGTGCCTGTCCACGCTGGCGGTGATCCGGCGCGAGACGCATTCCTGGAAGCAGGTCGGCATCGCCGCCGGCTATCTGTTCGCGCTGGCCTACCTGGTGTCCCTGCTCACCTACCAGGTCGCGGTCGCGCTGGGGGCGGGCTGATGGGCGCCGGGCTGCTCGCGCAATACGCCGTGGTCGCGCTGGCAGTGCTGGCCAGCGTCGTGGTGGTCGCGAAAAAGCAGTTCCCCGAAGCCTTGCGCCGCCTGCGCGTCGCCTGCGCGGTGCCGCTGGTGCGCGAGCGGCGCGCGCGCTGGATTCGCGGCCTCGGCCGCTGGCTGGCGCCGGCGCCGCGCCCCGCGGGCCAGGCCGGCTGCGGCACCTGCAACGCCTGCGACAGCGGGCGGAAGTAGCGGTCCCTCACGCGCGACCCGCCCCCGTGCGCAGAGCGGAATTCGCTCCGCTTGCGCGCGCGGCCGTGCCGCCGACGGTACGGGGCAGGGGCAGCGGCGCAAGCTCCGCTCCACGAAGGAGCGGAGCGCGCTCCGCTCTATGCCAGGGCGGATGTGTCAGAACTCGAGGTCGAGCGCGGCGCACAGGTAGTCGACCAGCGGCGCCAGCCGCTTCAGGTCGCCCTCGATCGCCTGCCGCAGGCGCGGGCTGAAGACGTCCTCGTCGGACAGTTCGCGCAGTACCGCGAAGTTGCGCCGGCGCAGGTCGTCGATCCACTGGAAGTCCGGCGGGAAGCCGCGCGGCGGCCGCACCAGCATGTCGGTCTCGGCGAAGCGGAAGCGGCGGCGGAAGGCCGGCGCGTGCACAGCGGCCTGCCAGTTCGCCGGATTGTTGAAGACGAACTGGCGGATGCGGCGCTGGGTCGGCAGTTCCGGGTGCCACAGGCCGGCGCCGACGAAGCTCTGCCCGGGGCGCAGGTGGATCCAGAACGAGGGCGCCTCCACCTCGCGGAAGCGCGCGTGGTAAAGGCGCGCGCCCTGCCAGGTCTTGTACGGCGTCTTGTCGTTGCGGAAGCGGGTGTCGCGGCGGATCCGGAACAGCGAGCCGCCCAGCGGGCGCGGGTCGGCGCGGTAGTGCGGGCTGACCTCGGCCAGCGCCGGCTGCAGGTCGCCGAGCAGGCGCTGGAACGGCCCGCGCACGTGCGCCTCGTAGTCGGCCTTGTGCGCCAGGTACCAGTCGCGCGTGTTGTGGCGCGCCAGGCCGCGGAAGAAACGGAACGCGCGTTCGTCGAAGTAGGCGCTCATCGCAGGGTCGTGGTGATCTCCAGGCCCCAGGCCTCGAGCTGGTCGAGCAGGGCGAGGCGGGCGCCGTCGCCGGCGTGCTGCGCGCGCAGCTGCGCGAGTTCGGCGCGGAAGGCGTCGTAGCCGAGTTCGGACAGGCCCGAATCGGTCAGCAGGCGGCGCCGGCGGTAATCGTCCCAGCGCGCGCGCTCGTCGGCCGTGAGCGTGTCGGGCCAGTTGCGCGCGCGGTAGCGGAACAGGAGTTCCGTCAGTCGCGAGTCGGCGAAGCCGAAGTCGCGCGCGCCCAGCAGGTGCGGCGGCGTCGCGCGCACCTGCTGCAGGCGCCGGCGGTCGCCGTCGCCGGTGAAGCCGTCGTACAGGCTGGCGTCGGGGTCGGCGGGATCGCGGGCGCGGTCGCCGGCGAATACGCGGCGCACCTTCTCGGCGAGCTCGGCCGCGTGCGGGCGCAACCGCGCGGCGCGCGCCTCGGCCTGGGCGCGATCGATCCCGAGCCGGGCGAAATCGGCCTCGCGCAGATGCGGCCAGGCCACCAGCGCCGGGCAGCGGTTCGCGTGCACCTCTTTCAGCGGCACCCGCATCTCGCCTTCCGGCAGGTCGGCGGTGCGCACGTACAGGCGGTCGGCGATGTCCTCCGCCGGCAACGCCAGCAGCGCCTCGGGGTCGCCATCGAGGTCGAACACGATCACCCGGCTGTCGATCGTCGGATGCCGCGCCAGCGGCAGTACCGCCGCCGCGCACAGGCGGCTGGCGGGGTAGCGCTGGGACACGTGCAGCACCGGCGCGAGCGCCACCGTGTCCAGCATCGCCGCGACGCGGCGCTTGTCGCGCAGGCCCAGCGCGTACTCCCACAGCTTCGGCTGCGCCGCGCGCAGGCGGCGGGCGAGGCCGATCAGCGCGCGCACGTCGGACAGCGCCTCGTGCGCGTCGCCCTCGCGCACGCCGTTCGCGGCCGCGAGGTGCTCTAGCCGGAACGAGGGCGCGCCGTCCTCGCGGGTCGGCCAGGCGATGCCCTCCGGGCGCAGGGCGTGGGCGAGGCGCAGCACGTCGAGCAGGTCCCAGCGGCAGTTGCCGCCCTTCCACTCGCGCTCGTAGGGATCGAAGAAGTTGCGGAACAGGCCGTGGCGGACGAACTCGTCATCGAAGCGCAGCGAGTTGTAGCCGAGCGTGCAGGTCTCCGGCCGCGCCATCTCCTCGAAGATGCGGGCGAAGGCCTCGGCCTCGTGCACGCCCTCGCGCAGGGCGTGCTGCGGGGTGATGCCGGTGACCAGGGTGGCGGCGGGCGAGGGCAGCAGGTCGTCGGCCGGCCGCACGAAGAAGCTGATCGGTTCCTCGACCTGGCGCAGCTCCGCGTCGGTGCGGATCGCCGCGACCTGGGCGATGCGCGAGGTGCGCGGGTCGGCACCGAAGGTCTCGAGGTCGTAGAACAGGAAACTGGCGGGCATCAGGCGGCCACCGCGTGCGGGCGGATGGACGCCCGGGCGCCAGCCTGGGTCGCGGCGGTCTCATGGCCCGCGACGGGCATCGGGCAGGCCTTCATGCCTCCACCGGCAGCGGCGGCAGCCGGCGCTCGACTTCCCCGTCGAGCCACGCCCAGTCGATGCCGTCCAGCGCGTCGCGTCCCTGCGTCGCCTCCACCAGCAGCGCGCGCTGGACCTTGCCGCGCTCGAACGCGGTCGCGTACGGCATCCGGCGAAAGGTGACCATTGAATAGCGCGGCACGAAGCGTTGCGGGTGGCGTTCGGCGAGCGCGCGTTCGAGCTGGCGCTGCAGCAGGTAGTCGGCGTCGTCGACGCGGTCGCGCATTTCCAGGTAGTTCTCCAGCGCCATTTCCTGGATCGCCAGCGCGTTCGGCCGGCGCTCCGCCTCGAAGGCGGCGAAGGCGGTGGCGAGGTCGGGATCGCGTTCGAGATGCTCCGCCAGCGCGACGCAGTCCTCGAACGCGCAGTTCATGCCCTGGCCGTGGAACGGGACCATCGCGTGCGCGGCGTCGCCGAGCAGCACCGCACGGCCGTCGAGGTGCCAGCGGTCGAGGTACAGCGTCGCCAGCACGCCGATCGGATTGGCGTCGAAATTGTGTTCGAGTTCCGGCACCAGCGGGAGCAGATCGGGGAAGTCGCGGGCGAAGAACTCGCGCGCCGCGGCGCCGTCGGGGATGCTGGCGAAGCTCGGTTCGCCCTCGCTGGGGAGGAACAAAGTGACCGTGAAGGTGCGCTCGTCGTTGGGCAGGGCGATGCACATGTAGCGGCCGCGCGGCCAGATGTGCAGGGCGTTGGGTTCGATCCGGAAGCCGCCGTCGCGCGCCGGCGGGATCTCCAGTTCCTTGTAGCCGTGGCCGAGGCCCTCGACCCGCTCGCCGAGCTCCACCTGGCGCGCCATCTGCGCGCGCAGGGTGGACCCCGCGCCGTCGGCGCCGACCAACGCATGGAAGGGGAGCGCGTGCTCGCCGTCGCCGACGAAGGTGGCGACGCGGGCGTCGAAGTCGACGCGCTCCAGCCGGCGGTCGAAGTGCAGGCGCGCGCCGGCGGCTTCCGCCGCGTCCAGCAACTGGATGTTGAGCTCGCCGCGGCTGACCGACCAGATCACCTCGCTGTCGTCGCGACCGTAGCGCTGCAGCTGCGGTTCCTGGCCGAGCGGGTGCACCATCCGCCCGCGCATCATCACCGCCTTGTCGAGCACCGCCTGGTGCGCGTCCGCGCGGCGTAGCGCGTGCAGACCGCGCTCGGCCAGGGCGAGGTTGATCGAGCGCCCACCGGCGTAGCCGACCACGCGCGGATCGCCACGCCGTTCGAACACGTCGACCTGCCAGCCGCGCCGCGCCAGCAGCGTCGCGAGCAGCGCGCCGGCGAGGCCGGCGCCGACGATGGTGAGCTGCCGCGGCGCGCTCACGCGGCGGCCTCCCGCCACGCGAGCACGGTGCGCGCGAAACGCAGCACGTCGGCGTGGGTGTTGTAGAGCGGCGCGGGAGAGATGCGGATGACGTCGGGCTCGCGCCAGTCGCCGACCACGCCCTCGCTCGCGAGGAACTCGAACAGCGCGCGGCCGTGTTCGCGGCCGCCGGCGACGCGCAGCGACAGCTGGCAGCCGCGCTGCGCCGGATCGGTGGGGGTGACGATCTCGAGGGTGTCGGCGAGGCGTTCGCGGATCAGGGCTTCCAGGTAACCGGTCAGCTGCAGCGACTTCGCCCGCAATGCGTCCATGCCGGCGCGCGCGAACAGGTCGAGCGAGGCGCGCAGCGGCGCCAGGCCGAGGATCGGCGGGTTGCTCAGCTGCCAGCCGTCCGCGCCCGGTGTCGGGATGAACTCGGGCGCCATCCGGAACCGCATGTTCTGCTCGTGCCCCCACCAGCCGGCGAAGCGCGGGCGATCGGTGCGCGCATGGCGCGCGTGCACGAAGCAGCCGGCGACCGCGCCGGGCCCGGCATTCATGTACTTGTAGTGGCACCAGACCGCGAAGTCGGCGTCGCTGTCGTGCAGCGCCAACGGCAGGTTGCCGACCGCGTGGGCGAGGTCGAAGCCGGCGATCGCGCCGGCGGCGTGCGCCAGCCGCGCGATCTCCGCGAGGTCGAAGGCCTGGCCGGTGCGGTACTGCACGCCCGGCCACAGCACCAGCGCCAGGCGCGGGCCGTGCTCGGCGATCGCGCGCGCGATCGCTTCCATCGAGAACGTGCCGTCTTCGCCGTCGGGCTGCAGCTCGATCAGGTCGGTCGCCGGGTCGAAACCGTGGAAGCGCACCTGCGATTCCAGCGCGTAGCGGTCGGACGGGAACGCGCCGGCTTCCATCAGGATCGCCGGCCGCGCGCGCGTCGGGCGGTAGAAGCTGACGAGCATGAAATGCAGGTTGGCGGTCAGCGAGTTCATCGCCACTACCTCGGCCGGCTGCGCGCCGACCACGCCGGCGAGCCCGTCGCGCACCAGCGCGTGGTAGGGCATCCACGGCGCGGGCTCCAGGAAGTGGCCCTCGACCGCCTGCGTCGCCCACTTGTCCAGCACCTCCTCGACCATCGCACGCGCCCCGCGCGGCTGCAGGCCCAGCGAGTTGCCGCAGAAATAGGCTTGCGCGCGGCCGCCGTGTCGCGGCAGCAGGAATTCCTCGCGCAGCGCGCGCAGCGGATCCTCGGCGTCGCGGGCGAGGGCGTGGTCGTCGGAGAAAAGATCGGTCATCGGGGGTCCTGGACTATGGACGCGGACGGGAACGGACGGCGTTGAGCGGCGAGCCGGTAGCGCACGCAATCGCAGCCGCAGCCGATCGCCGCTCCGCTCATCGCATCGCTCCGCGCGTCACTGGAAGCGCGAGGCCGGCAGGCCGAGCCATTCCAGCGCGGTGCCGTGGAAGAGCCGTGCCTGGTCGCGTTCGGGCAGGCCGAGCGCGGCGATGCCCGCGCCGGGTTCCTGCTCGCCGAGCGGGAACGGGTAATCGGTGCCGAGCATCACCCGCTCCACGCCGCAGGTGTCGAGCAGGTAACGCAGCGCGCGGGGGTCCGCGACCCAGGAATCGAAGTAGAGCCGCGAGAGGTACTCGCGCGGGTTGCGGAAGTTGTCGGTGGCGACCAGGTCCGGGCGCATGTTGAAGCCGTGCTCGATCCGTCCCAGCGTGTACGGGAAGCTGCCGCCGCCGTGGGCGAGGCAGACCTTCAGCTTCGGCAGCCGCTCCAGCACGCCGCCGAAGATGAGGCAGCAGGCCGCGCGCGACTGCTCGGCCGGCATCCCGACCAGCCACGGCATCCAGTACCTGGGCATGGTGTCGGTGCCCATCATGTCCCAGGGGTGCACCAGGATCGCCGCGCCGAGCTCGGCCGCGGCCTCGAAGAACGGGAACAGCTCCGGCGCGTCCAGGTTCCAGTTGCCGCCGGCCGGCGTTTCCACGTGCGAGCCGATCTGCACGCCCTGCAGGTTGAGCTGGTCCATGCAGCGCTCGAGCTCGCGGATCGCCAGCGTCGGCGACTGCAGCGGCACCGTGCCGATCCCCGCGTAGTGGCGCGGATAGGCGCGGCAGGCCTCGGCCATGTGGTCGTTGAGCGCCTGGTGCAGTGCCAGTGCCTGGTTAGGCTTGGCCCAGTAGCTGAACATCACCGGCACGGTGCTGATCACCTGCACCTGCACGCCGAAGCGCGCGTAGTCCTCGATGCGGATCTGCGGATCCCAGGTCTTGGGCCAGATCTCGCGGAAGAACTTGCCGTCCTTGTAGATCCGGTGGCGCCCGTCCTCGCCGTGGTGGATCACCGGGAAGCGGTTGTCGCCGTACTTGGCGGCGAGGTCGGGCCAGTCGCGCGGCAGGTAGTGGGCGTGGATGTCGATCTTGAGCATGGGGGGATTCTAGGCCCCCGGCCGCCCTCAACCGAAGGTGAAGGCATAGGCCTGCACGCCGGGATCGAGGAAGGTGATCTCGAACAGGCGGTCGCCGGTGCCGCCCTGCAGGCGCACCAGCTGGTACAGGCGTTGCTCGCGCACCGTACCGTGACCGGCGGCGTCCACGTCCATGCCGTGGTCGGCGCCGGGCGGCTTGCCGTCGATGCGCACGCGGAACCGGACCGGCTTGCCGTCCGCGCCTGGGCCGAGCACCAGGTGCAGGTCGCGGCCGCGGAAGCGGTAGACGATGCGGCCGCCGGCGCGCTCGAGGGTGGCCTGCTGCGGGCGCACGGTCCAGCGGCCGTCCAGCGCCCACAGGCCGTTGGGCAGTTCGCCCGGCGCGCGGTAGTCCCAGGCCTCGTCGTGGACGATGCGGCCGGCCGCGAAGCGCTGCATGCGCGCGTAGCCGACGTAGGTCTCCGGCGAACGCGCGGCATCGCCGGACGCCGCGGCCTGCGCGCCCTGGGCGCCCGGCCGGACGTAGCCGCCGGGCAGCCCGGTCCGGCCGGCTTCCGCGAGCAATTCGCGCAGCAGGTCCTCGCTGTGCGCGTAGCCGCCCTCGCCGAAGTGGTGGGCACGGATGCGGCCCTTCGCGTCGATGAAGTAGTGCGCCGGCCAGTAGTGGTTCTCGAAGCCGCGCCAGATCGCGTAGTCGTTGTCGAGCGCCACCGGATACCGCAGGCCGAGGTCGCGCGTCGCGCGGGCGACGTTGTCCGGACCCTTCTCGAACGCGAACTCCGGCGTGTGCACACCGACCACGACCAGCCCGTGGTTCTGGTACTTCTCGTGCCAGGCTTCGGCGTAAGGCAGCGCGCGCAGGCAGTTGATGCAGGAATAGGTCCAGAAGTCGACCAGCACGATTTTGCCGCGCAGCGCCTCGCGAGTCAGCGGCGCGGAGTTAAGCCAGCCGGTCGCGCCATCCAGCGCCGGCATCCGGCCCTCGACCGGCAGCGGCGAGCCTGGCGCGCGCGCGGGCGGCGGCGGCACGGCCGGCGCGCCGCGCACCGCGTCC
The DNA here is from genome assembly GCA_035539135.1 of Lysobacteraceae bacterium. Lineage (GTDB taxonomy): Bacteria > Pseudomonadota > Gammaproteobacteria > Xanthomonadales > Xanthomonadaceae > JABFWF01. Next base: position 498,851 of record DATLJD010000014.1, on the reverse strand, counting down.
ACCAGTTTCTGTTCGATCGTGCCGGTGCTGGCCAGCGACAGCCGGGTCAGGAGGCCGGTGTCGAGGCCGAGGGCGATCGCCGCGACGCCCGCCAGCACCAGCAGGCCGAGCGCGCGGCGCAGCCATTCGCCGGCGCCGAGCGAACGCTTCATCGCCGCGAACACCCGCCCGCCGACCAGCAGCGCCAGCGCCAGCGAGGTCGCCGCGCCGGCGGCGTAGACCAGCAGCAGGATCGTCGTTGCCGCGCTCGCGCCGGTGAGCGCCGCGCCGGTCAGCAGCAGGCCGAGGATGGGGCCCGCGCAGGGCGCCCACAGCAGGCCGGTGGCGACGCCCAGGCCGAGCGCCGACCAGACCGAGTCCTCGCGATCGGCGCGTTGCGAGAGCCGGTTGCCGAGCGCGACGAAGGGCCGCGCCAGCCAATCGGCCAGGCGCGTGGACAGCAGGGTCAACCCGAGCAGCGCGAGCACGGCCAGGGCGGCGATCCGGCCGTACTGGTTGGCACGTACCGCCCAGCCGCCGCCGACCGCGGCGAGGGTCGCGACCAGCGCGAAGGTCGCCGCCATGCCGGCCAGCATCGGCAGGCCGTTGCGCGCGAACGGGCGGTCGGCGCGGGCGAACACGAACGGCAGCACCGGCAGGATGCAGGGGCTGACGATGGTCAGCACGCCGCCGAGGTAGGCGAGCAGCAGCAGGAGCATGGCGTTCCTCCGGCGCGACGGGCACCGCCCGCGTTGCGACCGCGGCGGGCGGCGGAAGTGCCCGCCGCCCACCTTACGCCGGTCGCGCAGGCGTCAGTGGCCGCCGGCCGCCGCGGCCTTGCCCATCTTGGCCGCGAACGGGGGGCGCGCGAACCACACGAACGCGATCACCACCAGGAACAGGATCCCGAGCAGGTGGAATATCTCGTTGAAGGCGATCTGCACCGCCTGCTGGCCGATCATCTGGTCGAGCAGCATCGCCCCGCGGGTCACGTCGCCATGGCCCACCTGGGTCACGATCTGCTGGATGTGCGGATCGTAGGCGCCGATGTGTTCGGTCAGCTGCGCGTGGTGGATGGTACCGCGCTGGGTCCACGCCCACGTGGTCAGCGATGCCGCAAAGCTGCCGCCGAGCGTGCGCACGAAGGTCGCCAGGCCCGAGCCCGCCGCGATCTCGTGCGGCTCCAGGTCCGACAGCAGGATGGTCAGCACCGGCATGAAGAACAGCGCCACGCCCAGGCCCTGCAGCAGTTGCACCTCGGCCACCCGCTGGAAGTCCACCTGCAGGTTGAAGTCGGCGCGCCAGAAGCTGGTGACCGCCATCACCACGAAGGCGAAGCTGGCCAGCATGCGCAGGTCGAAGCGGGTCGCGTACTTGCCCACCAGCGGCGTCAGCAGCACCGGCAGGATGCCGATCGGCGCGGTCGCGAAGCCGGCCCAGATCGCGGTATAGCCGAGCGTGCGCTGCAGCCACAGCGGCACGATCAGGCCGACCGAGAAGAACGCGGCATAGGCCATCACCATCGCCGCGGTGCCGGCGCTGAAGTTGCGATGACGGAACAGGCGCAGGTCGACGATCGGGTCGCGATCGGTCAGCTCCCAGATCACGAACACCACCAGCGCGATGGCGGCGACGATCGCCAGCACCACGATCTTGGTCGAGGCGAACCAGTCCTCGTCGTTGCCGAGGTCGAGCAGCACCTGCAGCGCGCCCACGCCGAGGATCAGCGTGGCGAGGCCGACGTAGTCCATCTTCGGCTTCTCCAGCCGCTCCGGCCGGCCCTTGAGCTGGCGGCCTACGACCAGGCTGGAGAAGATGCCGATGGGAATGTTGATGAAGAAGATCCATTCCCAGCTGTAGTTGTCGGTGATCCAGCCGCCCAGGATCGGCCCGGCGATCGGCGCGACCACGGTCACCATCGCCAGCAGCGCGATCGCCTGCCCGCGTTTGTGCGGCGGGTAGATCGAGATCAGCAGCGCCTGGGTCACCGGATACATCGGACCGGCGACGAAGCCCTGCAGCGCGCGCGCGACCACCAGCAAGCCCATGCTGTTGGCGAGGCCGCACAGCAGGGACGCGATCACGAAGGCGAGCGTGGCCCAGGTGAACAGCTTCAGCTCGCCGTAGCGGCGCACCATGTAGCCGGTGAGCGGCAGCGCGATCGCGTTGCTGACCGCGAACGAGGTGATTACCCACACCGCCTGGTTCGCGCTGGCGCCGAGGTTGCCGGCGATCGTCGGCAGCGAGACGTTGGCGATGGTGGTGTCGAGCACCTGCATGAACGACGCCAGGGCGAGGCCGAGCGTCGCCAGCGCCAGGTTGGGCGGGCGGAAACCATTCGCCGGCGCGGCAGGCGCCGGCCGCGCGGCGGTGTTCGCGGTGTCTGACATGGGGAAGGCTCAGCGCTTGCCGGGCAGGTTCGCGCGCACGACCTGGTCGATCAGCGCGTCGGCATCGGCGAGCTGGCGCGCGTAGGCGGTGGTGGTCAGCACCGGCTTGGTCGGCGGCGCGCTGGCCAGCACCGGGCCCTTCTGGTCGCGGACGGCGACGTCCACGCTCATGCTCAGGCCGAGGCGCAGCGGGTGCGCGGCAAGCTGCTTCGGATCGAGGTCGATGCGCACCGGCACGCGCTGCACGATCTTGATCCAGTTGCCGCTGGCGTTCTGCGCCGGCAGCAGCGAGAACGCGCTGCCGGTGCCGAGGCCGAGGCTGGTGACGCGGCCCCGGTAGGTCACGTCGTCGCCGTACAGGTCGGCATGCAGTTCCACCGGCTGGCCGATGCGCATGTCGGCGAGCTGGGTTTCCTTGAAGTTGGCCTCGACCCAGACCTCGTCCAGCGGCACGATCGTCATCAGCGTCGCGCCCGGCTGCACGCGCTGGCCGAGCTGCACGTCGCGCTGGGCGACGTAGCCGGAGACCGGGGCGACGATGCGCGCGCGCTGCAGGTTGAGGTAGGCGGTGCGCAGGGCCGCGGCGGCCGCCTTCACCTGCGGCTGGTCGCGCACGGTGGTGGCATCGACCAGCGCGCGGTTGCGGGCCAGCTGCTCGCCGGAGGCGGACAGCGCGGCCTCGGCGGCGGCGAGTTCCTGGCGCGCGTGCGCGAGTTCCTCGGCCGACACCGCGCCCGTCTTGACCAGGCCCTCGCGGCGGGCGACGTCGGCACGCGCCTTCTGCACCGCGACGCGGCGCGCGGCGATGTCGGCCTGGCCGGCGCCGACCGCGCTGTACAGGCCGCGCACCTGGCGCACCGTGCCGGCGAGGTTGGCGACCGCCTGCTCGTAGGCGACCTGCGCGTCGTTCGGATCCAGTTGCACCAGCACCTGCCCGGCGCGCACCTTCATGCCGGCCTCGGCGCCGATGCTGACCACGGTGCCGACGGTCTGCGGGGTGATGCTGACGACGTTGCCCTGCACGTAGGCGTCGTCGGTGTCCTGGTGCCAGCGCGCGACCAGCAGGTAGTAGAGCAGCCAGGCGATGCCGGCGACCACGACGATCGCCGCGACGACCATCAGGGCGCGCTTGCGCTTGCCGTTCTTCCGCTGCGCGGGGGCTTCTGCGTTCGGGTTGAATTCGGTGGTCATGGGGTGGGGGCCCTGGCGATGTCCGAAACGGGTGGGATGAGGACCAGGCCGCCGCCGAGCGCGCGGTCGAGGTCGACGGTGGCGGCCAGCCGCTGCGCGCGCAGCGCGGCCAGTTGCTGGTCGAGCTGCAGCAGCGGGCGCTGCGCGGCGAGCACGTCGAGCTGGGTCGCGAGCCCGGCGCGGTAACGCTGGGTGGCCAGCGCCAGCGCCGCGTCCGCGGCGTCGCGCGCCTGCTGCGCGGCGGCGAGCTGGCCGTCGAGCGAGCGCGCGGCCTGCAACGCGTCCATCACTTCGCGCAGGGCGCCGACCAGGGTCTGGTTGTAGCGCGCGACGGCGAGGTCGTACTGGGCGTCGCTTTGCGCCAGCTCGCTGCGCAGGCGGCCGCCGTCGAAGATCGGCAGGCTGATCGCCGGTCCGCCCTGCAGCAGCAGCGCGTCGCTGTCGAACAGGTCGACGAGGTTGCCGGCGGCGGCGCCGACCAGCGCGCTCAGGTTGACGCTGGGGCGGAACGCGGCCTTGGCGGCGGCGATGCCGTGCGAGGCGGCCTCGACCTGCCAGCGCGCGGCGACCACGTCGGGACGATGGCCGAGCAGTTCGCTCGGCAGCACGTCGGGAATGGCCGGCGCGGGCGCCTGCAGCAGGGCCGGGCGGGCGATGTCCAGGCCGCGGTCCGGGCCCTTGCCGAGCAGCGCGGCGAGCGCGGTGCGCGCGGCGTCGATCTGCTGCTGCGCGGCCTCGCGCTGCTGCGCCGCCGCGGCGACCGCGCTTTCGGCCTGGCGCAGCGAGACCTGGTTGTCGAGCCCGGCGTCGACGCGCTGGCGGCCCAGCGCCAGCAGGCCGCTGGCGCGCGCGTGCTCGGCGTCGGCGACGTCCTGCGCGGCGAAGGCCTGGGCGAGGCCGACGTAGGCGTGCGCCACGTTCGACGCCAGCACCAGCCGCGCGTCCTGCGCCTCGACTTCGGCGGCATGGGCCTGGCCCAGCGCGGCCTGCCAGCGCGCGCGCTGGCCGCCCCACAAGTCGGGCGCGTACTTCAGGTTCAGGCCCAGCAGGAACACGCCCTTGTAGCTGCCGCCGAGCGGCTCCGGGGCGACCGACTCGGGGATCAGCACGCCCGAATACTGGCCGCTGGCGGCGATGGTCGGCTTGCGCGCGGCGTCGGCGAGGCCGGCCTGGGCGATCGCCTCGCGCACGCGGGCGTCGGCCAGGGCCAGGGTCGGGGTGCCGGCGAGGGCTTCCTCCACCAGGCGGTCCAGCTGCGGATCGCCCAGCGCCGTCCACCAGTCCTGGCGCGGGAAGTCGGCCGCCGACAGCGGGCCGGCGCTGCGCGTCAACGCCAACGTGTCGGCATCCAGCGGCGTGCCCTCGGGCGCGAGGCCGTGGGTGCTGGCGCAGGCGCCGAGCAACAGGACGAGCGACACGGCGAGTGCGCGCCGCGGGAACTGCGGGAAAACCGGCATCGCTAGCTTCCGGAGGGGGTGAGGTTGTCGCGGACACGCGCCAGCAGGCGCAGCAGCTCGGCCTGCTCGGCCTCGTCGAGACCGGCCATCGCCCGCGCCCGCACGCGCTGGCCGCAGGTGTTGATGTCCTGCCAGATCGCGAGGCCGGCCGGGGTCAGGCGCACCAGCACGCCGCGGCGGTCGAGCGGATCGGCGACCCGGACCAGGATCCCGCGCTCCTCGAGCTTGTCGAGCAGCCGGGTCATCGCGCCGGGGTGCAGGTAGGCCGCGCGCGCCAGGTCGGTCACCCCGACGCTGCCGGCGGCGAGCGTCTTGATGGTGATGAACTGGCTGAAGTTCAGCTTCTGGCCGGCGGCGGCCAGTTCCTCCTGCATCCGCGCCCACATGGAGTCGCGGACCTGGCGGAACAGCAGGCCGAGGGCGGAGCCGGTGCAGGTGGGGTCACTCATGGGGCGCGCATCCTGCCTGCATCTGCAATTGTTGTCAATGCAAATATTGTGAAGGCAAGCGAGGGGCTGGGAACGGGAGACGGGAGACGGGAGACGGGAGACGGGAGACGGGAGACGGGGAGAGACAGGGGGAGACAGGAGACGGGCGAGTGCGGATTGGCCGTAGAGCGGAGCTTGCTCCGCTGCCTTGTCGGCTACCGGCTACCGGCTACCGGCTACCGGCTACCGGCTACCGGCTACCGGTTTTCGGCAGCACCCGGCGGAGCGGAGCAAGCTCCGCTCTACGACCCGGGCAGGGAAGGGGAGGAGGCGCTACATCGCGCGGTGCAGGACCAGTTCCAGCACGAACTTGCTGCCGAAGAACGCCAGCAGCAGCAGCGCCATCGCCGCCAGGGTCCAGCGCACTGCGACCACGCCGCGCCAGCCGAAGCGCCAGCGGCCCAGCAGCAGCCCGCCGAAGGCGAGCCAGGACAGCACGCTGAGCACGGTCTTGTGGATCAGGTGCTGGGCGAACAGGTTCTCGACGAACAGCACGCCGGTCAGCAGGGTCGCGGTCAGCAGCACGAAGCCGACCACGATCGTGCGGAACAGCAGCGACTCGAGCTCCGTCAGCGGCGGCAGCGCGCGCCGCCAGCCGTGCAGGCGGCGCTGCCGCAGCGCGCGCTCCTGCAGCCACAGCATGATCGCCAGCAGCGCGGCGATCGCCAGCGTCGCGTAGGCGAGCAGCGCCAGCCAGGCGTGCAGCTGCAGGCGCCAGCCCAATCCTTCCGCGCGCACGTGGCCGTAGCCCGCGTAGGCCATGAGCGACGCCGCGGCGAGCGGGAACACCACGCCGCCCAGCGCCGCCATCCGGCCGCCGGCGCCGGCGAGCGTGGTCAGCCCGGCCATGCCGAGCCCGACCAGGGACAGCGCCGCGAAGAAGTGCAGGTCGAGCCCGCTCGCCTCCCGCCACGCGACGACGTGGAAGCCGGCATGGCACGCCGCCGCGAGGAGCGCCGGCAGCACCCAGCCGCGCGGCGCGCCGTCGCCGCGCGCGAGCGCGCGCAACAGCAGCGCGGTGGCGGCGAGATACAGGACGAGCGCGAGCAGGGCGAAGGCCATTCGCGGAAAGTGTCGCACGCGCCATGCCGCGCGCGGGAGCGGCGAGGGCGCGGGTAGGCGCGGGCTATAATCCGCGCCCGCTTTTTCCAGCGCCCCGCGCGCCGCCGACGCCCATGTTCGAATCCCTCACCCAGCGCCTCTCCGGCACCATCGAGCGCCTGCGCGGCCGCGGCCGGCTGACCGAGGAGAACATCCGCGAGGCCACCCGCGAGGTGCGCATCGCGCTGCTCGAGGCCGACGTCGCGCTGCCGGTGGTGCAGGCGCTGATCGAGCGCATCAAGGTGCGCGCGGTCGGCCAGGAGGTGCTGAAGTCGCTGACCCCCGGCCAGGCGCTGATCAAGGTCGTGCGCGACGAGCTGACCGCGGTCATGGGCGCGCAGGCCAGCGACCTCAACCTCGCGGTGTCGCCGCCGGCGGTGATCCTGATGGCCGGCCTGCAGGGCGCCGGCAAGACGACCACCGTCGCCAAGTTGGCCCGTCACCTGAAGGAACGCCGCAAGAAGAAGGTGATGGTCGTTTCCGCCGACGTCTACCGGCCAGCCGCGATCGAGCAGCTGAAGACGCTCGCGCAGCAGGTGGACGTGCGCTTCTTCCCGTCGGACGCGGCGCAGAAACCCGAGGCGATCGTGCGCGCCGCGATCGAGGACGCGCGCAAGTCCTACGTCGACGTACTGATCGTCGACACCGCCGGCCGCACCTCGATCGACGCCGCGATGATGGCCGAGATCAAGGCGCTGCACGCCGCCGTGACCCCGGTCGAGACGCTGTTCGTCGTCGACTCGATGACCGGCCAGGACGCCGCCACGACGGCGAAGCACTTCAGCGAGGCGTTGCCGCTGACCGGCGTGGTGCTGACCAAGACCGACGGCGACGCCCGCGGCGGCGCCGCCCTGAGCGTGCGCTACATCACCGGCAAGCCGATCAAGTTCATCGGCACCGGCGAGAAGGTCGACGGCCTCGACGTCTTCCACCCGGACCGCATCGCCAGCCGCATCCTCGACATGGGCGACGTGCTGTCGCTGGTCGAACAGGTCGAGCAGCAGGTCGACAAGGACAAGGCGGCCAAGCTGGCCGAGAAGGTCGTCAAGGGCAAGAAGTTCGACCTCAACGACATGCGCGACCAGCTCGAGCAGATGCAGGGCATGGGTGGCCTGTCGGGGCTGATGGACAAGCTGCCGGGCATCGGCCAGGTGCCGGAGCACGTCAAGCAGCAGGTCACCGGCAAGGAAGTGCCGCGGATGATCGCCATCATCAACTCGATGACGAAGAAGGAGCGCCGCAACCCGGCGTTGCTCAACGGCTCGCGCCGCGCCCGCATCGCCCGCGGCGCCGGCATGACCCCGGCCGACGTCAACAAGCTGATGAAGCAGTACCAGCAGATGGAAAAGATGATGTCCAAGCTGGCCGGCGGCGGCATGAAGGGCCTGATGCGCGGCATGAAGGGCATGATGGGCGGCCGCGGCGGCATGCCGTTCCGCTGACCGGCGGCTGCGCGGCGGGCGCCGATGCGCTAAGGTGCGGCGCGATGCCGGGCTGGGGAGCCCGGCAGGTCAGGACGACCGAACACGCCGCCGGCATGGCGGCACCAGGGGGACAACATGCTCGACCACGTTCCGGCTTCGCCAGCCGGCGAATTCAGTGCGCCGGCGGACCTGCCGCAGGTTCAGCGCCACCGCCCGCAGTTCACCGGCAGCGCCGGCGAATACTTCGGCATCTGGTTCGTAAACCTGTTGCTGGGCATCGTCACCCTGGGCATCTACTCGGCCTGGGCCAAGGTGCGCACGCAGCGCTACTTCTACGCCAATACCCGGTTGGCCGGTTCCAGCTTCGACTACCTCGCCTCGCCGATCGCGATCCTCAAGGGGCGGCTGATCGCCTATGCGGTGTTGATCGCGCTCGGCGTGAGCGCGCGCTTCGCCCCGGGCGTCTACCTCGCCCTGATCCTCGCGGTCGGCCTGATGATGCCGGCGCTGATCGTGTGGAGCCTGCGCTTCCGCGCGCGCAATTCCGCATGGCGCGGGATCTCGTTCCGCTTCGACCAGCCGGCTGGCGAGGCCTACGGCCCGTTCCTGCTGTGGGGCTGGCTGACCGGACTGACCGCGACCATCCTCTATCCGGTGATGAAGAAGCGGCAGCAGGAGTTCGTGGTCGAAGGCCACCGCTACGGCCACAAACGCTTTGACTTCAGCGGCGAGGTTGGGGCGTATTACGCCCCGTACGGCGTCGCGGTGCTGTTCGGGATCGGGCTGATGGTCGGTTTCACGATCCTGCTTGGCACGCTCGCGAACGGTGCCGGCAACGACAAGGCGGCCGTGATGCGCGCGGCTTACACGTCGGTGGGCCTGCTCTACCTCGGCATGTTCCTCCTCGTCGGCTACCTGCGCGTGCGCTACGCCAACCTGATGTGGGGCAACAGCCGGCTGGGCCGGCACCGCTTCGAATCCACCCTGCGCGTGCGCGACATGCTGTGGATCTACGCGAGCAATGCGGTGGCGATCGTGTGCACCCTGGGCCTGGCGGTGCCGTGGGCGATGGTGCGCCTTGCCCGCTACCGGGCGGAACACTTCGCCCTTGTCGCCGCCGGCGACCTCGACGAGTTCGTCGCCGCCTCGGAGAGTCGGGCGGGGGCGACGGGCGCCGAGCTGGTGGATGCGCTCGACACCGGCTTCGACTTCGGGTGGTGACCGGGGGCGCGGTCCTCGACGCGGTCTGGAGCGATGGCCGCCACAGCCGGATCGCACAGGTACGGCTTTGGGTCGCCGACGGCCGCCTGTGCGCGGACGGCGGCGGCGAACAACGGGACTGGGCGCTCGCGGAGATCGTGCCCAGCCCGCGCCTCGGCCGGGCTCCGCGGGTGCTCTCGCTGCCAGACGGCGGCCGCATCGAGGTCGCCGACGGCCCCGTGCTGGCGGCCTGGTTCCCGCGACCGCCGAGCCGGATCGAGGCGGCCGCGGACTGGCTGGAACGGCGCAAGGCGGCGATCGCGACAGCCGCGGCCTGCACCCTGCTGCTGGTGCTGGGCGGGGTGCGCTTCGGCGTCCCGTGGCTGGCCGAGGTCGTCGCCCGCCACCTGCCGCCGGTCGTCGAGCGCGCCTCGAGCCGGCAGGTGGTGGCCCTGCTGGAGCGGATGGAGGTGGCTCCGAGCCGGCTGCCGGCCGCCCGCCAGGCGCGCCTGCGGCAGGAGTTCCGCGCCCTCGTCGCCGGCGAGCCGCGGGCCGGGCAGATGCACCTGGTGCTGGTGCGCGCGCCGGGCATCGGCGCCAACGCCTTCACCCTGCCGGACGGCCGCATCTACCTGACCGACGCGCTGGTCGCCTTGGCTGGCTCGGAGGACGAGCTGCTGGCGGTGCTGGCGCACGAGGCGGGCCACCACGTCCACCGCCACGTGACCCGGCAGGCGCTGGAGAGCTCGTCGGTCTTCGTCCTGGCGGGGCTGCTGTTCGGCGATGCCTCGGGCTCGTCGCTGGCGGTCTCGCTGCCGGCGGTGCTGCTGAACAATGGTTTCTCGCGCGGCCACGAGCGGGAAGCGGACGCCTACGCGATCGACCTGCTGCGGCGGCGCGGGGTGTCGCCGCGCGCCTTCGCCAGCATCCTGCGACGGCTGTCGCGGGAGGCGGGCGAGCCCGGTGGTGGCCCGCTGGGCTACCTGTCCACCCACCCGCCGACCCCGGAACGGATCGCGGCCGCGGAGCGCGCTGCGCGCTAGCCGGGTTCCCCGAACCGGTTCAATGGCTTACAATGGCCGGCTTACCCTGCCATCCCGGCAGCTGGGCAACACCGAAGACACCATGGTCAAGATCCGCCTCACCCGCGGCGGCGCCAAGAAGCGCCCCTTCTACCACATCATCGTCACCGACAGCCGCAGCGCCCGCGACGGCCGCAACATCGAGCGCGTCGGGTTCTACAACCCGGTCGCCGCCGGTAACGAGAAGCGGGTCGAACTGGACGTCGCGCGCGTGCAGCACTGGATCGGCCAGGGCGCGCAGCTGACCGACAAGGTCGCCGACCTCTACAAGCAGGCCAGCAAGGCCGCCGCCTGATCCGCGGCGCGCCCGCGCCCCGCATCGCCATGACCGACGCGCCGCCGTCCGCCCCGCAGAAGCAGGTTCTGCTGGGCCGGATCCGCGGCGCGTTCGGCGTGCGCGGCGAGGTGAAGATCCAGTCCTTCACCGACCCGGCGGACGCGATCCTGCGCTACCAGCCCTGGCAGCTGCGCGATCCGCGCGGGCAGCAGCGCGAAATCGCCGGCGCGCATGGCCGCAACACGCCGAAAGGCGTGGTCGCGCGGCTGCCGGACGTCGGCGACCGCGACGCCGCCGAGGCACTCAACGGCAGCGAGCTGTGGGTGGCGCGCGCGGCGCTGCCGCCGCCGGCGCCGGGCGAGTACTACTGGGTCGACCTCGAGGGCCTGCGCGTGGCCAACCTCGAAGGCGTGGACTTCGGCACCGTCTCGCACCTGTTCTCGACCGGCGCCAACGACGTGCTGGTGGTGCGCGGCGAGCGCGAGCGGATGATCCCGTTCGCCGAGCCCGCCTACGTGAAGTCCGTGGACTTCGACGCCGGCCTGATCACGGTCGACTGGGACGCGGACTTCTAGTGCGCATCGACGTCGTCAGCCTGTTCCCGGAATTCGTCGCCCAGTGCGCCGGCTTCGGGGTGGTCGGCCGCGCGCAGGAGCGCGGGCTGCTGGCGTTGCACGGCTGGAACCCGCGCGACTACGCCGAGGGCAACTACCGCCGGGTGGACGACCGTCCGTTCGGCGGCGGGCCGGGCATGGTCATGCTGATCGACCCGCTGCGCGCCTGCCTCGCCGCGGCGCGCGCCGCCGACCCCGCCCCGGCGCACGTGGTCTACCTGTCGCCGCAGGGCCGCCCGCTGGACCAGGCGAAGGTGCGCGCGCTGGCCGGGCGCGAACGCCTGGTCCTGCTGTGCGGCCGCTACGAGGGCGTGGACGAGCGCCTGCTGCAGGCCGAGGTCGACGAGGAGCTGTCGATCGGCGACTACGTGCTGTCCGGCGGCGAGCTGGCCGCGGCGGTGGTCGTGGACGCGGTCGCCCGGCTGCAGGAGGGCGCCCTGAACGATGCCGAGTCCGCGGCCCAGGACAGCTTCGAGGGCGGGCTGCTGGACTGCCCGCACTACACCCGGCCGGTCGAGCACGCGCTCGGCGCGGTGCCGCCGGTGCTGCTGTCCGGCAACCACGCGCAGATCGCCCGCTGGCGGCGGATGCAGTCGCTCGGCCGCACCTTCCTGCGCCGTCCGGACCTGCTCGACCCGGCCGGCCTGGCCCCGGCCGACCGCGCCCTGCTCGAGGAATTCCTGGCCGGGCAGGGCGGGGCCGGCCCGGCCGACGCCTAACACGCTGGCGCGGCAGGGAAAATTGCCGCTATAATGCGCGGCTTCGCCGTTTCCATGCCAAGACGCGGGTCCACGTGCACTCGCGCTACAACAGCCGGCGCGACCGGCATACCAACAAGGCCACACCGATGAACAAGCCCTCGCTCAACACCCTCCTGCAGGAATTCGAAACCGCCCAGGTGCAGCGCGAGCTGCCGGCCTTCGGCCCCGGCGACACCGTCGTCGTCAACGTCAAGGTCAAGGAAGGCAACCGCGAGCGCGTCCAGGCCTACGAGGGCGTGGTCATCGCCAAGAAGAACGCCGGCCTGAACTCCTCGTTCACCGTGCGCAAGATTTCCCACGGTTACGGCGTCGAGCGCGTGTTCCAGACCCACAGCGCGACCATCGCGTCGGTGGACGTCAAGCGTCGCGGCGCGGTGCGCGCCGGCAAGCTGTACTACCTGCGCGGCCTGGAAGGCAAGAAGGCGCGCATCAAGGAAGACCTGGCCGGCAACGCCAAGGCGCGTGCCGCCGCAGCGGCAGCCGCCGCCGAGCAGGCTTGAGTTCCGCGCGGCGCTTGCGCCGCGGGCTCGATCGCAACGGCCGCCGCAGGGCGGCCGTTCGCGTTTGCGGTCCGCGCGTCGCCTTCGCTCCCGCTTTCCGCCACCGGCGCTAACGTGACGACCATGGACGAAGGCAACGACGGCGTCCGCCTCGACGTGTGGCTGTGGGCGGCGCGCTTCTTCAAGACCCGCAGCCTGGCCAAGCACGCCGTGGAAACCGGCAAGGTGGACGCCGGCGGCCAGCGCGCCAAGCCGTCGCGGCTGGTGCGCGCGGGCGACGCGTTGCGGATCGCGCGCGGCGAGGAAGTGTTCGAGGTCGAGGTGCGCGCGCTCAGCGCCGTGCGCGGGCCGGCGCCGGTCGCGCAGGCGCTGTACGCCGAATCGGAGGAATCTCGCCTGCGCCGCGATGCCGCGCGGGCAGAGCGCGCCGCCCAGCGCGCCGGCTACCGTCCGCCCGAGAGCAAGCCCGACAAGCGCGCCCGGCGCCTGATCCGTGCGCTGGGCGACCTCGACGCGATGTAGCCCGCGCGACACGCCGACGCGGGTGCGTCAGGCCAGCGCCTTCAACCGGTACAGCGCTTCCAGCGCCTGCTTCGGCGTCAGTTCGTCCGGCTCCAGCGCGGCCAGCGCCTCCAGTGCCGCGGAAGACGGCGAGAACAGGCCGAACTGCTGCGGCGCGTCCAGCGCCTGCGCGGTCATCGGCGTGGCCGGCGCGTCGCGGCCCTGCTGCTCGAGCTCGGCCAGGCGCGCGCGCGCCTGGCGCACGACCGTCTTCGGCAACCCGGCGAGCGCGGCCACCTGCAGGCCGAAGCTGCGGTCGGCCGGGCCGTCCTTCACCGCGTGCATGAACACCAGGGTGTCGCCGCCGCTCTTGTCATGATGCTCGACCGCATCGAGGTGCACGTTGGCGATGCCACTGCCCGGCTCGGCGAGCGCGGTCAGCTCGAAGTAGTGCGTCGCGAACAGCGTGTAGCTGCGGTTGACCGCGGCCAGGTGGCGCGCGCAGGCGTCGGCGAGGGCGAGACCGTCGTAGGTCGATGTGCCGCGTCCGATTTCGTCCATCAGCACCAGCGATTCGCCGGTGGCGTGGTGCAGGATGTAGGAAGTCTCGGCCATCTCGACCATGAAGGTCGACTGCCCGCGCGCGAGGTCGTCGCCGGCGCCGATGCGGGTGAGGATGCGGTCGATCGGCCCGATCACCGCGCGCGCGGCCGGCACGAAGCTGCCGATGTGGGCGAGCAGCACGATCAGCGCGTTCTGCCGCATGTAGGTGCTCTTGCCGCCCATGTTGGGGCCGGTGATCACCAGCATGCGGCGGTTGCCGAGTTCCGGGGTGTCGCCGAGGACGAGGTCGTTGGGCTCGAACGGCTCGTCGCGCACCGCCTCCACCACCGGATGGCGGCCGCGCTCGATGCACAGGCCGGGCGCGTCGGTGAGCTCCGGCCGCGACCAGTCCAGCGCCTGCGCGCGCTCGGCGAAGCAGGCCAGCACGTCCAGCTCCGACAGCGCGGCGGCGCAGCGCTTGAGCGGCTCCAGGCGATCGTTGAGCGCGTCCAGCAGTTCCTCGTAGAGCAGCTTCTCGCGCGCCAGCGCGCGCTCGCGCGCCGAGAGCACCTTGTCCTCGAACGCCTTGAGCTCCTCGGTGATGTAGCGCTCGGCGCCGGTCAGGGTCTGGCGCCGGCTGTAATGCGTGGGCGCCTTGTCCGACTGTCCCTTGCTGATCTCGATGTAGTAGCCGTGCACCCGGTTGTAACCGACCTTGAGGGTCGGGATGCCGGTGGCGGCGCGCTCGCGCGCCTCGAGATCGACCAGGAACTGGTCGGCGTTGGTGGAGAGCGTGCGCAGCTCGTCGAGCTCGGCGTCGAAGCCCTCGGCGAACACGCCGCCGTCGCGCGCGAGCACCGGCGGCTGCGGCACGATCGCGCGGCGCAGCAGGTCGGCGTGCTCCTCGTGGGCGCCGCATTCGGCCACCAGCGCCTGCAGCCGCGGCGAGTCCAGCGGCGCCAGCAGCGTCCGCACCCGCGGCAGCAGGCCGAGGCCGTCGCGCAGGGTGGACAGGTCGCGCGGCCGCGCGCTGCGCAGGGCGATCCGCGAGAGGATGCGCTCGAGGTCGCCGAGCGCGCGGAAGGCCTCGCGCAGGTCGGCGTCGGTGCGGTGGTCGATGAGCGTGGCCACCGCGTGCTGGCGCTCGCCGACCACGCGGCGGTCGCGTAGCGGCCGGTGCAACCAGCGCCGCAGCAGGCGTCCGCCCATCGGGGTGACCGTCGTGTCGAGCACGCCGAGCAGCGTCGTCTTCGTGTCGCCGTCGACGCGGGTGTCGAGCTCGAGGTGGCGGCGGGTCGCGGCGTTCATCGCGATCGCCCCGTCGCTGGCCTCGACCGCGATCGCGGTCAGGTGCGGCAGGCGCTGCTTCTGGGTTTCCTCGACGTAGCCGAGCAGCGCGCCGGCCGCGGCGACCGCACGCGGCCGCGCCTCGATGCCGAAGCCGGTCAGGTCGTGCACGCCGAAGAACTGCAGCAACTGGCGGCGTCCGCCGTCGGCGTCGAACAGCCACGGCGCGCGCCGGCGCAGACCGTGGCGCTGCGCCACGCAGGCCGGCCAGCCGTCCTCGTCGGCGACCAGGACCTCGGCCGGTTCCAGCCGCGCGAGCTCGGCCTCCAGCGCGTCGTCGCTTTCCACTTCGTTGACGAGGAAGCGGCCGCCGGCGAGGTCCGCCCACGCCAGGCCGTAGCCGCTGCGGTCGCGCGACAGCGCCAGCAGCAGGGTGTCGCGGCGCTCGCTCAGCAGCGCCTCGTCGGTCACCGTGCCGGGGGTGACGATGCGCACGACCTTGCGCTCGACCAGGCCCTTGCTGGCCGCCGGGTCGCCGATCTGCTCGCAGATCGCGACCGACTCGCCGAGCGCCACCAGCCGCGCGAGGTAGCCCTCGTAGGCGTGCACCGGCACGCCCGCCATCGGGATCGGCTGGCCGGCCGACGCGCCGCGCTGGGTCAACGTGATGTCGAGCAGCTTCGCCGCCTTGCGCGCGTCGTCGTAGAACAGCTCGTAGAAATCGCCCATCCGGAAGAACAGCAGCACGTCCGGATGCTCGGCCTTGGCGGCGAAGAACTGGCGCATCAGGGGCGTGTGCTGCTCGGCAGACATCCGTGGCGAAATCGGCTAGAAAGGCCGCCTAGTTTGCCGGACTTCGCCCATGCTCGCTCCCGACGACGCCACCTTGCACGCGCAGGCCGAACGCCTCGGCGCGCGCCTGCGCGAGGAGCGGCAGATGCTGGTCACCGCCGAAAGCTGCACCGGCGGCTGGATCGCCAAGACCGCGACCGAGGTGGCCGGCAGCTCGGACTGGTTCGACTGCGGGATGGTCGCCTACAGCTACGAGGCCAAGCAGGCGCTGCTCGGGGTGCGGCCGGAGACGCTGGAGCAGTTCGGCGCGGTCAGCCGCGAGACCGTCGTCGAGATGGTGTCCGGCGCGCTCGTGCATTCGGGCGCGTCGATCGCGGTCGCGGTCACCGGCATCGCCGGCCCCGGCGGCGGCACCCCCGACAAGCCGGTGGGCACGGTCTGGATCGCCTGGAAGAAGCGCGGCGGCTACCCGGCCGCCGAACTGTTCCAGTTCGACGGCGACCGCGACGCGGTCCGCCGGCAGACCGTGCTGGCGGCGCTGCGGGGGCTGGAGGCGCTAGCGGCCTGAGCTTGCGCCCGTGGCGGGTTAGTAGTAATACTACTAACCATGCAGATGACCGACACCCAGCAGGCGATCCTCGCGATGATCGCCGAGCGCATCGAGGCCGAGGGCATGCCGCCGTCGCAGGCGGAGATCGCGCGCGCGTTCGGCTTCAAGGGCGTGCGCGCGGCGCAATACCACCTGGAGGCGCTGGAGGCGGCCGGCGCGATCGAGCGGGTCCCGGGCCGGGCGCGTGGCATCCGCGTGCGCCAGGCGCCGCCGCCGGTGCAGCCGGCGCTGGCGCTGGCCGTCGCCGAGGACGCGCTGCGCTTGCCGGTGCTGGGCCAGGTCGCCGCCGGGTTGCCGATCGGCGCGGGCTCCCACCAGGATGGTTTCGGCAGCGACGAGGTGCTGCTGCTCGACCGCGTGCTGTTCTCGCCGGCGCCCGACTACCTGCTCAAGGTCAAGGGCGATTCGATGCGCGACGAGGGCATTTTCGACGGTGACCTGATCGGCGTGCACCGCACCCGCGACGCGCGTTCCGGCCAGATCGTGGTCGCCCGCATAGACGAGGAAATCACCGTCAAGCTGCTGAAGATCGGCAAGGACCGCATCCGCCTGCTGCCGCGCAACCCCGACTATCCGCCGATCGAGGTGCTGCCCGACCAGGACTTCGCGATCGAGGGCCTGTACTGCGGCCTGGTGCGGCCCAACCGGCACGTGGCGCGATGAGCGCTGGGCCGAGGGTCGCCGCGCCGTTTTCCCACATCCCGGCACGTCGGCGGACGATGCCGTCCGCGGGACATGCGGGGCTAATTTCATGGCGTGGTCGCGGCGTCTCAGCCTGAGCGACCACGTTCCCCCACGCTTTCCACCATACCGCTGACCACCGAGGACTCCACGATGGACGAGAACAAGAAGCGCGCCCTGTCGGCCGCCCTGGGCCAGATCGAAAAGCAGTTCGGCAAGGGCTCGGTGATGCGCATGGGCGACCGCGTCGCGGAAGTCATCCCGGTGATCCCGACCGGCTCGCTGATGCTGGACATCGCGCTCGGCATCGGCGGCCTGCCCAAGGGCCGCGTGGTCGAGATCTACGGGCCGGAATCCTCGGGCAAGACCACGCTGACCCTGCAGGCGATCGCCCAGTGCCAGAAGCAGGGCGGCACCGCCGCCTTCATCGACGCCGAGCACGCGCTCGACCCGACCTACGCCGCCAAGCTCGGCGTCAACGTCGAGGACCTGCTGGTGTCGCAGCCCGACACCGGCGAACAGGCGCTGGAAATCGCCGACATGCTGGTGCGCTCCAATGCAGTCGACATGGTGGTGGTCGACTCGGTCGCCGCGCTCACTCCGAAGGCCGAGATCGAGGGCGAGATGGGCGACCAGCTGCCGGGCCTGCAGGCGCGCCTGATGAGCCAGGCGCTGCGCAAGCTGACCGGCAACATCAAGCGCAGCAACTGCCTGGTGATCTTCATCAACCAGCTGCGCATGAAGATCGGCGTGATGATGCCGGGCCAGAGCCCGGAGACCACCACCGGCGGCAACGCGCTCAAGTTCTACGCCTCGGTGCGCCTGGACATCCGCCGCATCGGATCCATCAAGAAGGGCGACGAGATCATCGGCAACCAGACCCGGATCAAGGTGGTCAAGAACAAGATGGCGCCGCCGTTCAAGCAGGTCATCACCGAAATCCTCTACGGCGAGGGCATCTCGCGCGAGGGCGAGCTGATCGACATGGGCGTGGACGCCAAGCTGGTGGAGAAGTCCGGCGCCTGGTACAGCTGCGACGACGAGCGGATCGGGCAGGGCAAGGAGAACGCCCGCCAGTACCTCAAGGAAAACCCGGCGGTCGCGGCCAAGCTGGAAGCGGCCCTGCGCGAGAAGTACGTGCCGGCCGAGGTGGCCGCGGCCGAGGCGGGGGACGACGAGGCCTGATTCGAGGTCGGCGACGGATGACGGAAGAGCAGGGCACGGCTGGAACCGGCGTCGGGGACATCCCCGGCGGAGAAGGCGGGGCGGGGCGGCCGAAGCGGCGCCGCCCGGAACCCACGCCGACCCAGCGCGCGCTCGGCCTGCTGGTGCGCCGCGAGCATTCGCAGCGCGAATTGACCCGCAAGCTGGTCGCGCGCGGCGTGCAGGCGGAGGACGCCGCCGAAGCGGTCGGCCGCCTGCGCGATGCCGGCTGGCAGGACGACGTCCGCTTCGCCCGCAGCCTGGCCCGCTCGCGTGCGCTGGGAGGCTACGGCCCGCTCTACATCCGCGCCGAACTCGGCACCCACGGCCTGTCCGCGCAGGCGGTGGGCGCGGCGTTCGAGGCGCTGGCGGAAGCCGGCGAGGACGACTGGCCGCGGCTGGCGGCCGGCCTGGTGCGGCGTCGCTTCGGCGCGCTCGACGACGCGCCGGCGCGCGCCCGCAAGGCCGCCGACTTCCTCGCCAGGCGCGGCTTCGACGGCGACAGCATCCGCGCGGCGGTGCGCGGCCTGCCGGACGACGCATAGGGAGGGCGCGCGGCGGGCGAAGCTCCCGCCGCGACGACCTCCGACGGTTCTTCATGGCTCCACCCTTGTCATCCCGGCGCAAGCCGGGATTTTTTTGGGCGTCAGCCGTCCCCGGCCTGCTACCCTTGTCGCTCCCCGGTCGAGCGTTCCGGCCCATGCCGCTTTCCACGGCGCCGGCCCGCTTCCCGTGTCCGCCTTTCCCGTCGCAGACCCATGAAGACCACTGCCGAAATCCGCAGCGATTTCCTCGAATTCTTCCGCGCCAAGGGGCACACCATCGTGCCGTCGGCGCCGCTCGTCCCGGGCAACGACCCGACCCTGCTGTTCACCAACTCCGGCATGGTCCAGTTCAAGGACGTGTTCCTCGGCGCCGAGAAGCGCAGCTACGTGCGCGCGGCCGACGTGCAGCGCTGCCTGCGCGCCGGCGGCAAGCACAACGACCTCGATTCGGTCGGCTACACCGCGCGCCACCACACCTTCTTCGAGATGCTCGGCAACTGGTCCTTCGGCGACTACTTCAAGAAAGACGCGATCGCCTGGGCGTGGGAGTTGCTGACCCAGGTGTGGAAGCTGCCGCCCGAGCGCCTGCTGGTCACCGTCTACCACACCGACGACGAGGCCTACGCGATCTGGCGCGACGAGATCGGCCTGCCGCCCGAGCGCATCGTGCGGATCGGCGACAACAAGGGCGCGCCGTTCGCCAGCGACAACTTCTGGCAGATGGCCGACACCGGCCCGTGCGGGCCCTGCACCGAGATCTTCTACGACCATGGCCCGCACATCGCCGGCGGCCCGCCGGGCTCGCCGGACGAGGACGGCGACCGCTACATCGAGATCTGGAACCTCGTGTTCATGCAGTTCGACCGCCAGCCGGACGGCACCCTGCAGCCGCTGCCCGCGCCCTGCGTGGACACCGGCATGGGTCTGGAGCGGCTGACGGCGGTGCTCCAGCACGTGCACAGCAACTACGAGATCGACCTGTTCCGCCACCTGATCGCGGCGGCGGCGAAGCTCACCGGCACCAGCGACCTCGACCACAAGTCGCTGCGCGTGATCGCCGACCACATCCGCGCCTGCAGCTTCCTGATCGTGGACGGCGTGCTGCCCTCCAATGAGGGCCGCGGCTACGTGCTGCGCCGGATCATCCGCCGCGCGATCCGCCACATCTGGAAGCTCGGCGGCCTGGATGCCGAGGGCACGTTCTGGAAGATGGTCGCGCCGCTGGCGGAGGCGATGGGCGAGGCCTATCCGGAGCTCGCCGAGCGCCGCGCCCTGGTCGAACGCGCGCTCAAGGCCGAGGAGGCGGCGTTCGCGCAGACGCTGGACGCCGGCATGCAGCGCCTGGACAGCTACCTCGAGCGCAACGAAGGGCAGATCGACGGCGAGCAGCTGTTCCAGCTGCACGACACCTACGGCTGCCCACCCGACCTGATCGCCGACATCGTGCGCGAACGCGAGGGCGCCAGCCTGACCCCGTCGGCGATGACCGACTACGACCGGCTGATGGAGCAGCAGCGCGAACGCGCCCGCGCCGCCGGCAAGTTCGGCGGCGGCACCACGCTGCCGGCCGAGCTGGTCGCGCAACTGCAGCCCACCGAGTTCCTCGGCTACGACGAGCTCGCCGCCGGCGGCCTGCAGGTCGTCGCCCTGCTGCGCGACGGCCGCCCGGTCGACGCGATCGCAGCTGGCGAGGAGGCGATCGTTTTGCTCGACCGCACGCCGTTCTATGCCGAGAGCGGCGGCCAGGTCGGCGACGCCGGCGAACTGGCGGATCAGGGCGTGCGCTTCGTCGTGTCCGACACGCTCAAGCTGGCCGGCCAGTTCCACGGCCACGTCGGCACCCTCGAGGCTGGCGCGATCAAGCTGGGCGACCTGCTGATGGGCGCGGTCGACGCCCCGCGCCGCGCCGCGACCGTGCTCAACCACAGCGCGACCCACCTGCTGCACGCCGCCCTGCGCGGCGTGCTCGGCACCCACGTGACCCAGAAGGGCTCGCTGGTCGCGCCCGACCGCCTGCGCTTCGACTTCTCGCACTTCCAGCCGGTCAGCGCCGACGAACTGGCCGAGGTCGAGCGCCGGGTCAACGCCGAGATCCGCGCCAACCACGCCGCCGAAGTCCACCACATGGGCATGCAGGAGGCGCTGGACTTCGGCGCGATGGCGCTGTTCGGCGAGAAGTACGGCGAGCGCGTGCGCGTGCTGCGCATGGGCGAGGCGTCCACCGAACTGTGCGGCGGCACCCACGTCGGCCGCACCGGCGACATCGGCCTGTTCAAGATCGTGTCCGAAGGCGGCGTTTCCGCTGGCGTGCGCCGGATCGAGGCGGTGACCGGGCAGGGCGCGCTCGACCACGTCGCCGCCGAGGAGGCGCGCCTGGCCGAGGCCGCCCACCTGCTCGGCGGCAACACCCACGACGTCGCCGACAAGCTGCGCACGCTGCTGGACCGCCAGAAGAAGCTCGAGCGCGAGCTGGAACAGCTCAAGGCGAAGGCTGCATCGGGCGCCACCGCCGACCTCGCCGGGCAGGCGGTCGACGTCGCAGGGGTGAAGGTCCTGGCGGCGCGCCTGGAAGGCTTCGAGGGCAAGGCCCTGCGCGAGGCGATCGACCGGCTGCGCCAGCAGTTGGGCGACGCGGTGGTGGTGCTGGCCGGCGCCCGCGACGGCAAGGTCGCGCTGGTCGCCGGCGTCGGTGGCGCCGCCGCCGGCCGGGTCAAGGCCGGCGAGCTGCTGGCGCACGTCGCCGCCCAGGTCAACGGCAAGGGCGGCGGGCGGCCGGACATGGCGCAGGGTGGCGGCGAGGACAGCCCCGCGCTGCCGGCCGCGCTGGCGGGCGTGCGCGACTGGGTTGCCGCGCGGCTGCAGGCATGACCTGTCTCACCTTGTCGCGACACGGGATCGCGATTATGTTTGCTGGATTCTGGACACACCGGCGCGGCCCCCGGCCACGGACGCCGGGCCATGGAGAGATTGCATGTTGATCCTGACCCGCCGCGTCGGCGAAACATTGATGATCGGCGACTCGGTGACCGTCACCGTGCTCGGCGTCAAAGGCAACCAGGTGCGCATCGGCATCACCGCCCCCAAGGACGTTGCCGTGCATCGCGAGGAGATTTACCAGCGCATCCAGCGCGGCGAAGGCGAGGGCGGATCCGGCGGGGACGACGGCGCGTCGTCCTGATTGCCCCGGGGCGGCCGGAACCGGTATCCTTGCGCGCTCGCATTCGGGTCAACGGAGAGTTGCCCGAGAGGCCGAAGGGGCTCCCCTGCTAAGGGAGTATAGGGTCAAAAGCTCTATCGAGGGTTCGAATCCCTCACTCTCCGCCATTCCCGGACGCGAGAAAGGATTGACCGGAACCCACGGGTTCCCGCACAATTCCGCTTCTGTTTCATGCGCCCGTAGCTCAGCTGGATAGAGCACCAGGCTACGAACTTGGTGGTCGGGAGTTCGAATCTCTCCGGGCGCGCCATACAAAAACGAAGGGCCAACGGGAAACCGCTGGCCCTTCGTTCTTTCTGCGTGGCGACACGTGCGCGCTCCTGCTGCATCAGTCGCCGCGCGCGGCCTTCGCCTGCGGCCGGCGGGCGAATCCCGCTAGTGTCCGCGCGCGCCGGACAACACCAGCAGGTCGTGCGCGATCGCCTTCGGGTCCAGCGCCGGTTCGGGCGGATGGTTCGGGGTGATCACGCCGGCCATGCGGCCCTGCGGATCGAGCACCGCGAGCGCGGCCGAATGGTCGACGCTGTACTGGTCGGCGGGCGCGCCGGCCGGCGCGGGCACCTTCGCGAACACCAGGCTGAGCGAGCGGGCGAAGGCTTCCAGCGCCGGCACGTCGGCGGTCGCCGCCAGGGTGTCGCGATGGAAGGCGTGGGCGTATTCGCCGGCGCGGTCGGGGCTGTCGCGCTCCGGATCGACCGACACGAACAGCACCCGCGGGCGGCTCGCCTCCGGAAGCGCGGTCCACTGCTTCTGCGCCTGCGCGAGTTCGGCCAGCGTGGTCGGGCAGACGTCCGGGCAGTGGGTGAAGCCGAGGAACACGATCGTCCAGTGGCCCTGCAGTTCGCCGGGCACCAGCGGGGTGCCGTCGGACTGGCGCAGGGAGAAGGCGGGCAGGGCGCGCGGCTGCTCGAACAGGCGCACCGCCTGCAGCTGCGGGCCCGGCGCGCGCTCGCCGCCGAACCACCGCTGCGCGGCCCACAGGCCGAGGCCGGCGGCGAGCGCGGCGACGAGGATCAGGGTCGTGGTGCGATTGAACATGGCGGGTTCCCCGTGGGGCGGCTGGGCTGGCGACGTCGCGCGGCACGCGACGCGGAAGCGGGCGAATGATAGTCGTCCCCGCCGCTATAATCCGGGCCCGCCCGCAGCGTGCGCCGCCATGACCGACGAGCTTTCGACGATCATCGACCTGATCCGCTACGGCGCCAGCCGCTTCAACGCCGCCGGGCTCACCTTCGGGCACAGCTACGACAACGCGCTGGACGAGGCGACCCAGCTGGTCCTGCACGCGTTGCACCTGCCGCACGACCTCAGCCCGGTATACGGCCAGGCGAAGGTGACGCTGGCCGAGAAGGAAGACGTGCTCGGCCTGTTCCTGCGCCGGATCGAGGAGCGCATTCCGGCCGCCTACCTGACCGGCGAGGCGTGGTTCGCCGGCCTGAGTTTCAAGTCCGACCCGCGCGCGCTCGTGCCGCGCTCGCCGATCGCCGAACTGATCGAGTCCGGCTTCGAGCCCTGGCTGGGCGGCCGCGAGGTGCTGCGCGCGCTCGACCTGTGCACCGGCTCGGGCTGCATCGGCATCGCGACCGCGCACTACCACCCGGACTGGCACGTGGATGCGGTCGACCTCAGCGACGACGCGCTCGCGCTGGCGGCGGAGAACAAGGCGCGCCTGCATGCGGACAACGTCCGCCTGCTGAAGTCCGACCTGTTCTCGGCGCTGGCGGGCGAGCATTACGACCTGATCGTCAGCAACCCGCCCTACGTCACCAACGCCGAGACCGACGCGCTGCCGCGCGAATACTCCTACGAGCCCGAGCTCGGCCTGCGCGCCGGCGACGACGGGCTCGACCTGGTGCTGCGCATCCTGCGCGACGCGCCGTTGCACCTGACCGACCACGGCCTGCTCATCTGCGAGGTCGGCGAGGCCGAGCACGCGCTGGTCGCGCTGCTGCCGGAACTGCCGCTGGCCTGGGTCGAGTTCAAGGTCGGGCAGATGGGCGTGTTCGTCGCCGAGCGCCACGACCTGGTCGCCCATAACGCGCGCATCGCCGAGCTCGCGCAGGCGCGCGAGCTGCCGCCGGCGCGCGCCGCCGGCAGCCTGTTCTGAACCCCGGTCACCGATGAACAGCTTCGGCCGGCTGTTGCGGGTCACTACCTTCGGCGAATCGCATGGGCCCGCCATCGGCTGCGTGGTCGACGGCTGCCCGCCCGGCCTCGCGCTGGCGCCGGAGGACTTCGCCGCCGACCTGGCGCGACGCGCGACCGGCCGCTCGCGCCATACCTCGCAGCGCCACGAGGCGGATGCCGTCGAAATCCTGGGCGGCGTGCACGAGGGCCGCACCACCGGCACGCCGATTGCGCTGCTCGTCCGCAACACCGACGCGCGAAGCCGCGACTACGAGGCGATCGCCGCGCAGTTCCGCCCGGGGCATGCCGACTACACCTACTGGCAGAAGTACGGCCACCGCGATCCGCGCGGCGGCGGCCGCGCCTCCGCGCGCGAGACGACGATGCGGGTGGCGGCCGGGGTGATCGCCAAGAAATGGCTGGCCGAGCGCCACGGCGTGCACGTGCGCGGCTACCTCGCGCAGATCGGCGACGTGCTGCCGCGCTCCAGCGACTGGGCGGCGGTCGAATCGAATCCCTTCTTCTGGCCCGACGCGGACCAGGTTCCCGAACTCGAGGCGTACATGGACGCGCTGCGCAAGTCCGGCGACTCGGTCGGCGCGCGGGTCACCGCGGTCGCCACCGGCGTGCCGCCCGGCTGGGGCGAACCGGTGTACGGCAAGCTCGACGCGGAACTCGCCGCGGCGATGATGTCGATCAACGCGGCCAAGGGCGTGGAGATCGGCGACGGCTTCGCCAGCGTGATGCAGAAGGGCAGCGCGCACCGCGACGAGATGGCGCCGGCGGGCTTCCTGTCCAACCACGCGGGCGGCATCCTCGGCGGCATCTCGACCGGGCAGAACATCGTGGTCTCGGTGGCGTTCAAGCCGACCTCCAGCCTCCGCCTGCCGGCGCGCGGGGTGGACGTCGAAGGCAACGCCGTCGAGGTGGTCACCACCGGCCGCCACGATCCCTGCGTCGGCATTCGCGCGACCCCGATCTGCGAGGCGATGCTGGCGCTGGTGCTGATGGACCAGGCGCTGCGCCACCGCGCCCAGTGCGGCGACGTCGGCGAGGTGGCGCCGCGCATCCCGGCGACGGCGGTGGACGCGAAAGGCTGACGGCGCCGCAGGGCTTCCGCACGAACCACGTGATCGCCTGCGCACCCCACGACTACGATGCAACGAACGACTCCGGACCTCTTCCCATGACCAGGCAATTCAACGTCGCCGTCGTCGGCGCCACCGGCGCGGTCGGCGAAACCATGCTGGCGGTGCTCGCCGAACGCCGCTTCCCGATCGGCCGCCTCGTCGCGCTGGCCAGCGCGCGCTCGGCCGGCAATTCCGTCGCGTTCGGGGACGACGAGGTCCTCGTCCAGGATCTCGCCACCTTCGATCCGGCCGGCATCGACATCGCGCTGTTCTCGGCGGGCGGCGCGGTCTCCAAGGAATACGCGCCGAAGTTCGCCGCCGCCGGCGCGGTGGTGATCGACAACAGTTCGGCCTTCCGCTACGAGGACGACGTGCCGCTGGTGGTCGCCGAGGTGAACGCCGGCGAGGTGCGCAACCGCCCGCGCGGGATCATCGCCAACCCCAACTGCTCGACCATGCAGATGCTGGTCGCGCTCGCACCGATCCACCGCGCGGCCGGCATCGAGCGGATCACCGTCGCCACCTACCAGTCGGTCTCGGGCGCCGGGCGCTCGGCGCTGGAGGAGCTCGGCCGCCAGACCGCGGGCCTGCTCAACTTCCAGTCCGCGGACCCGCAGCGCTTTCCCGTGCAGATCGCGTTCAACCTGATCCCGCACATCGACGACTTCCAGGACAACGGCTACACGAAGGAAGAAATGAAGCTGGTCTGGGAGACCCGCAAGATCCTCGGCGACGACGCCATCCAGGTGAACCCGACCGCGGTGCGGGTGCCGGTCTTCTACGGCCATTCGGAAGCGGTCGCGATCGAGACCCGCGACAAGCTGACCGCCGACGCCGCGCGCGCGCTGCTGGAGCAGGCGCCCGGCATCGAGGTCGTCGACACCCGCGAGGCGGGCGGCTACCCGACCCCGGTCACCCACGCCTCCGGCAGCGACCTGGTCTACGTCGGCCGCATCCGCGAGGACCTGTCGCACCCGCGCGGGCTGAACCTGTGGATCGTCTCCGACAACATCCGCAAGGGCGCGGCGACCAACGCCGTGCAGATCGCCGAGCTGGTCGCGGCCGAAACCTGATCCATGCGCCGGCGCAGGGTTTGCCGCGCGCGGGCCCGCGGGGCTAGAGTCGCGCAGGGAGCCCGAGGGGAAGCAATGAGCCACAGACTGCGCACCGCACTGGCCGTCGCGCTGGCCGCCGCGCTCGCCATCGTCGCCGGGCCGGCGGCGGCGCTGGGCCTCGGCCAGATCCACGTCAAGTCCCGGCCGGGCCAACCGCTGCTGGCCGAGATCCCGATCGTCACCAGCGACCCGGCGGAGCTGCAGGGCCTGCAGGTGCGCCTGGCGTCGCCCGAAACCTTCCGCCGGATCGGCCTGGAGCCGCCGCAGGGCGACGTCAGCGCGCTGCATTTCGAGCCGGCGCTGGACGACCAGGGCCGGCCGGTGATCCGGATCACCAGCCCGGCGCCGGTGCAGCAGCCGCTGCTGACGTTCCTGGTCGAGGTGGACTGGAGCGGCGGCCGGCTGGTGCGCGAGTACTCCGCGCTGGTGGAGACGCCGCGCACGGTCGCCGCGCCGGCGCAGCCGCCGATCGAGGCGCCGGTGGTCGCGCCGCCCAACACCATCCAGGCGCCCGCGGTGGCCAGCGAGCCGTTGCCGCCGCCGGTCGCCGTGACCACGGCCGAATCGCCCCCCGCGGCACCGGCCGCCACGGCATCGCCCACGCCGGTTGCAACCGCCGTGCCGTCGGCACAGGCATCGGCCAGCACAGCCGCGCCGGCGCCCGCCGCGCCGGTCGCCGCCACGCCGGCGCCACCGTCCGCCCGCAGCGCCCCCGCCGCGGCGAAGGATCGCTACGAGGTGCGGCAGGGCGATACCCTCTACCGCATCGCCGCCGGACTGCGCGCCGAACGGGGCGACGGCCTGGACCAGGCGATGATCGCCCTGCTGCGCGCCAATCCACGCGCCTTCATTGGCGGCAACATCAACCGGCTGAAGGCGGGCGCGGTGCTGCGCATGCCCTCGGCCGAGCAGGTCGCCAGCCTGGATGCGGCGCAAGCGGCGGCGATCGTGCACGAGCAGATCGCCGGTTGGCGCGCGGAGCGTCGCGCGCTGCAGCAGCCGGTGGCGGCGACGACCGGCAAGCAGGCGAAGGCTGACCGCGGCACGCGCACCGCGAGCGCGGACGCGCGGCTGGAAATCGTGCCGCCCTCGGGCGAGGGCGCGCGCCAGGCAGGATCACGGTCCGGCGTCGATGCCGGCGGCGAGGGCGAAATGCTGCGACAGCAACTGCAGGAAACCAGGGAAACGCTGGCCGCCCGCGACGCGGAGGTCAGCGAACTGAAGGCGCGGGTCGCGGAGTTGGAAAAGATCCGGCACGACCAGCAGCAACTGATCGAGATGAAGGACAGCGCGCTGGCCGCGGCGCAGCAGAACCTGCACAAGGCCAACGCCACGGCCACCCAGCCGGCGCCGTCGCAGCAGGCGCAGCCGCAGTCGGGCCAGACGGGCGGCCTGTTGCTGTGGGGCGGGGCGGTGCTGGTGATCGCCGCTTTCGTCGGCTGGCTGCTCGCGCGCCGGCGCCGGCCTGCGGCGGGGACGACTGCGGCGCGCCGCTTCGACACCGCGGCGCTGGCCGCCAGCATCCCGACGTCGGCCCCGCAGCCCGCCGCGAACGGGCCGGAATCCGAATCCGAACCGGAGCCCGGGCCGATCGCGCCGGAGGCCGCACCGCTGGCCGCCGCGCGCGCCGCGCAGGCGGCCGCGACCCCGAGTTGGCACGCCGGCCAGGCGGCGGACGCACCCGCGCCCGCGGCCGCCGCCGAATCGCCCGCGCCAGGCGCGCCGAAGCGGCCGCCGGAGGAGCAGCTCGACCTCGCCCAGGCCTACCTCGACGTCGGCGACGAGGAAGCCGCGCGCACCCTGCTGCGCGAGGTGCTCGACGGCCGCGATCCGGCCGCGCGCGCCACCGCCGCGCGCATGCTGCGCGACCTGTGAGGGACCGCGAGGGTCGATGCGGCTTGCGCTCGGGATCGAATACGACGGCAGCGGCTTCTCCGGCTGGCAGCGGCTGAGCCGCCCCGGCGAGCCCGACCGCCGCGGCGAGCCGACCCTGCAGGCCGCGCTGGAAGCGGCGCTGTCCTTCGTCGCCGGACATCCGGTGGAGACGGTCTGCGCCGGCCGCACCGACGCCGGGGTGCACGCCGCCTGCCAGGTCGTGCACTTCGACAGCGATGCTCCGCGTACGACGCGCGGCTGGGTGCTCGGCGCGACCTCGCGCCTGCCTGCGGAGATGAGCGTGCTGTGGTGCGTGCCGGTCGCCGATGACTTCCACGCACGCTTCTCCGCGCGCGCGCGCCGCTACCGCTACCGCATCCTCAACCGCGCGGTGCGCCCCGCGCTGCAGCGTCGGTACGTCACCTGGGAACGGCGCCCGCTGAACGCCGCCGCGATGCACCGCGCCGCGCAGGCGCTGGTCGGCGAACACGATTTCTCGGCCTTCCGCACCGTCCACTGCCAGGCCCCGCACGCGCGCCGCGACCTGCAGGCCATCGCGGTGCGGCGCGACGGCGAGGTGATCGACATCGAGGTGCAGGCCAACGCCTTTCTTCACCACATGGTGCGCAACATCGTCGGTAGTCTGTTGCCGGTCGGGCGCGGCGAGCAGCCGGAAGACTGGCTCGCGACGCTGCTGGCGGGCCGCGACCGCACCGTGGCGGGGCCGACGGCACCGCCCGACGGCCTGCTGTTCCTCGGCCCCCGCTACCCGGCCGCCTGTGGCCTGCCCGTGGAGGTGACGCTGTGACCACCATGCCGCGCACCCTGTTCCGCACCCGCATCAAGTTCTGCGGGATGACCCGCGCCGGCGACATCCGCCTGGCCAGCGAACTGGGCGCGGACGCGATCGGTTTCGTGTTCGCCCATGCCAGCCCGCGCCGGCTGCGTCCGGAGGAGGCGCGCCTGCTGCGCCATGCGCTGGCGCCGCTGGTGGATGCGGTCGCGCTGTTCGCCGACAACAGTACCGACGAGGTGCGCGATGCGATCCGTCAGGTGCGGCCGACCCTGCTGCAGTTCCACGGCAGCGAGGAGGACGCGTTCTGCCGAAGCTTTGGCCTGCCCTACATCAAGGCGATCCCGATGGGCGGCATCCCGGCGGCGCCACTGGACCTGCAGCGCCGCTATCCGGCGGCTGCCGGCTTCCTGTTCGACGCGCATCCGCCGGGCGGCAGCGGCGGCAGCGGCGAGACCTTCGACTGGAGCCTGCTGCCCCGGCAGCTCAACAAGCCGGTGATGCTGGCCGGCGGCCTGACTCCCGACAACGTGTGCGAGGCGATCCTGCAGACGCTGCCGTGGGGCGTGGACGTCTCCAGCGGGATCGAGAGCGCGCCCGGCATCAAGGACGGCAACCGCATGCGCCGCTTTGTCGAACAGGTGCGGCAGGCGGATTGCCATGTGGAGCATTCGGAGTAGGACGGGGAGACGGAGACGGAAAAGCCGGAAGGCGGTCGCGGAAGTGGCGAGGGCGTCCTGCACGCCTCTCCCGCCCGGCACGCTCGCGACGGAAACTTGCCCTGCGCACCGGATTGAATCGGCAGTTAGACTGATTCCCCCGCGTCGCAGCAAGTCCCGATGGATTCCCCGATCGACTACCACGCCTGGCCGGATGCCGACGGCCATTTCGGCCGCCATGGCGGGCGCTTCGTCGCCGAGACGCTGATCGGGCCGCTGCAGGAGCTGGCCACCGCCTACGACGCCGCGCGCGTGGATCCGGCCTTCGTCGCCGCGTTCGACGCCGACCTCGCGCATTACGTCGGCCGCCCGAGCCCGATCTACTTCGCGCAGCGCCTGAGCCGCGAGGTCGGCGGCGCGCGCATCCTGCTCAAGCGCGAGGACCTGAACCATACCGGCGCGCACAAGATCAACAACACCATCGGCCAGGCGCTGCTCGCCAGCCGCATGGGCAAGACCCGGATCATCGCCGAGACCGGCGCCGGCCAGCACGGCGTCGCCAGCGCGACGGTGGCCGCGCGGCTCGGTCTGGAATGCGTCGTCTACATGGGCGCGACCGACATCGAACGGCAGAAGATCAACGTCTACCGGATGCAGCTGCTCGGCGCGAGGGTGGTGCCGGTGACCAGCGGCTCGGCCACGCTCAAGGACGCGCTCAACGAGGCGATGCGTGACTGGGTGACGAATGTGCGCGACACGTTCTACATCATCGGCACGGTTGCCGGCCCGGACCCGTATCCGCGCATGGTGCGCGACTTCAACGCGGTGGTCGGGCGCGAGGCGAGGGCGCAGATGCTGGCCGAATACGGCCGCCTGCCGGACGCGGTGACCGCGTGCGTCGGCGGCGGCAGCAACGCGATCGGCATCTTCCACGCCTTCCTCAACGACGCCGGCGTGCGCCTGGTCGGCGCCGAGGCGGCGGGCGAGGGCATCGCCAGCGGCCACCACGCGGCTTCGCTGTCGGCGGGCCGCCCCGGCGTGCTGCACGGCAACCGCACCTACGTGCTGTGCGACGACGACGGGCAGATCGTTGAGACCCATTCGGTGTCCGCCGGGCTCGACTATCCCGGCGTCGGCCCCGAGCACGCCTTCCTCAAGGACACCGGTCGCGCCGAATACGTCGGCGTCACCGACGACGAGGCGCTCGCGGCCTTCCACCGGCTGGCCCGCACCGAGGGCATCCTGCCGGCGCTCGAATCCAGCCACGCGCTGGCGCAGGCGGTGAAGCTGGCGCGCGAACTGCCGCGCGACGCCCTGGTGCTGTGCAACCTGTCCGGCCGCGGCGACAAGGACGTGCACACGATCGCCGCGCGCCAGGGGGTGGCGATGTGAGCCGGATCGACGCCCGCTTCGCCGCGCTGCGGACCGCCAGGCGCAAGGCCCTGATCCCCTTCGTCACCGCCGGCGATCCCGCGCTGGAGGCGACCGTGCCGGTCATGCACGCGCTGGTCGACGCCGGCGCCGACGTGCTCGAGCTCGGCGTTCCGTTCTCCGATCCGATGGCGGACGGACCGACCATCCAGCGCAGTTCCGAACGCGCGCTGGCGCGCGGCGCCGGGCTGTCCTGGGTGCTGGATTGCGTGCGCGCGTTCCGCAAGCGCGACGCCGACACGCCGGTCGTGCTGATGGGCTACCTCAACCCGGTCGAGATCCGCGGCGCCGAGGCCTTCGCGCGCGACGCGGTCGCGGCCGGCGTCGACGGCGTGCTGCTGGTCGACCTGCCGCCGGAAGAGGCGGCGCCGTTCCGCGCCGCGTTCGACACGCACGGCCTGGCCCTGATCCTGCTCGCCGCGCCGACCACCGGCGACGTGCGCCTGGCGCGCCTGTGCGAGGCCGCGCAGGGCTACCTCTACTACGTCAGCTACGCCGGTGTGACCGGCGCCGATCACCTGGATGCGGGGGCCGCCGGCGCGCGCCTGCGCGTGATCCGGGAATGCAGCCGGGTGCCGGTCGTCGCCGGCTTCGGCATCAAGGACGCCGCCTCCGCCGCGGCGATGGCGGACGGCGCCGACGGGGTCGTGGTCGGCAGCGCCCTGGTCGCGGCCCTGGCGGACGGGGAGCCGGCCGCGGCCGCCGAGCGCGCTCGCGCCTTCCTGGCGCCCCTGCGCCGCGCCCTCGACGCGCTGCCGGCGATGGCCGGGTGACGGCCCTGCGCTAGACTGTCGGGCCGAGAATCGCCGCCAAGAACCGATCGCATGTCCTGGCTGAAGAAACTGATGCCCGCGCGCATCCGCACCGAGGCGGCGACCAGCCGCAAGCGCAGCGTGCCCGAGGGCCTGTGGGAGAAGTGCGCCGGCTGCGGCGCCGTCCTGTACCGGCCCGAACTCGAGGAGAACCTCGAGGTCTGCCCCAAGTGCGGCCACCACATGGCGATCCGCGGCCGCGAGCGGCTGCAGCGCTTCCTCGACGCCGACAGCGGCGTGGAGATCGCCGGCGAGCTGGCGCCGGTGGACGTCCTGAAGTTCAAGGACCAGAAGCGCTACGCCGACCGCATCAAGGCCGCGCAGAAGGCCACCGGCGAGCGCGACGCGCTGATCGCCATGCAGGGCACGCTCAAGGGCCGGCCGCTGGTCGCCTGCGCCTTCGACTTCGCCTACATGGGCGGCTCGATGGGCTCGGTGGTCGGCGAGCGCTTCACCCGCGCCGCCGAGCGCGCGCTGGAAATCGGCGCACCGCTGGTGTGCTTCTCGGCGACCGGCGGCGCGCGCATGCAGGAGAGCCTGTTCTCGCTGATGCAGATGGCCAAGACCTCGGCGGCGCTCGGCAGGTTGCGCGCCGCGGGGCTGCCCTACATTTCGGTGATGACCCATCCGACCACCGGCGGCGTGTCCGCGTCGCTGGCGATGCTCGGCGACATCAACATGGCCGAGCCTAACGCCCTGATCGGCTTCGCCGGTCCGCGCGTGATCGAGCAGACCGTGCGCGAGACGCTGCCGGAGGGCTTCCAGCGCTCGGAATTCCTGCTCGAGCACGGCGCGATCGACCAGATCTGCGACCGTCGCGAACTGCGCGACCGGATCGCCGACCTGCTCGCGCTGCTGATGAAGCAGCCGCGACCGGTTGACGACGCCCAGGCCGCCTGACTCCTCCACGGGACCCGCATGACCCGCAAGTATTTCGGCACCGACGGCATCCGCGGCCGGGTGGGCGAGGGCGCCATTTCGGCGGACTTCGTGCTGCGCCTGGGCAACGCCTACGGCTTCGCCCTGCCGCGCAACAACTGGCGCAAGCCGCTGGTGATCATCGGCAAGGACACCCGCATCTCGAACTACATGTTCGAGGCGGCGCTGGAAGCCGGCCTGGTCGCCGCCGGCGTGGACGTGCAGCTGATGGGGCCGATGCCGACCCCGGCGGTGGCGCATCTGACCCGCTCGCTGCGCGCCGACGGCGGCATCGTCATCTCCGCCTCGCACAACCCGCACCACGACAACGGCATCAAGTTCTTCTCGGCCGAGGGCGAGAAGCTCGACGACGCGACCGAACTGGCGATCGAGGCCGCGCTGGAGCAGCCGTTCCGCACCGTGCCTTCCGAGCAACTCGGCAAGGCGGTGCGCACCCGCGACGCGCTCGGCCGCTACATCGAGCACTGCAAGAACGCGGTGCCCAAGGGCTTCGACCTCGGCGGCCTGCGCATCGCGATGGACTGCGCGAACGGCGCCACCTACCAGCTCGGCCCGCTGGTGCTGCGCGAACTGGGCGCGCGGGTCGAGGCGATCGGCGTCGATCCGAACGGCGTGAACATCAACGCCGGCGTCGGCTCGACCCACCCGGAAACGCTGGCCGAACAGGTGCGCGCGACCGGCTCCGACCTCGGCATCGCCTTCGACGGCGACGGCGACCGCGTGCTGTTCGTCGACCGCGACGGCGCGGTGTGCGACGGCGACGACATCCTGTTCCTGCTCGCCACCGACTGGCAGGCGGGCGGCCGCCTGCGCGGACCGGTGGTCGGCACCCTGATGAGCAACTTCGGCCTGGAGCGCGCGCTCGGCGAGCGCGGCATCGCGTTCCTGCGCAGCAAGGTCGGCGACCGCTACGTGCACCAGGCGCTGCTGCAGCACGGCGGCGTGCTCGGCGGCGAGACCTCCGGCCACATCCTGTGCCTGGACCGCGCCAACACCGGCGACGGCATCGTCAGCGCGTTGCAGGTGCTGGAAGTGCTGCAGCGCCGCGGCGTCGGCCTGCGCGAGGCGCTGGCGGGGCTGGGCAAGGTGCCGCAGAAGACCGTCAACGTGCGCGTCGCCGGCGGCGCCATGCCGGCCGAGGCGGCCGCCGTGCAGGCGGCGCTGGCCGCGGCCCAGCGCGCGGTGGAAGGGCGCGGTCGCGCCTTCCTGCGCCCGTCCGGCACGGAGCCGGTGGTGCGGGTCACGGTCGAGGCCGACGACGCCGCGCTGATGCAGTCCACCCTCGACGCCCTCGCCGACGCGGTCCGCGCCGCCGCCGGCTGATCCGGATCAATCGCCCGCCGCGGCCTGGCGGGCAGACTGACGCTTTCCACGCGATCCAATCCGATGAACCAGATCCCGACCCTCGACATCCGCCGCTTCACCGAGCCGGTCGACAGCCGGGACCGCGAAGAATTCGTTGCCGACCTCGGCGCGGCCTACCGCGAGTGGGGTTTCGCGGGCATCCGCGGCCACGGCATCCCGCAACGGCTGATCGACGAGGCCTACGACGCCTTCGCGCGCTTCTTCGCCCTGCCGGAGGAGACCAAGCGCAAGTACCACGTGCCGGGCGGCGGCGGCGCGCGCGGCTACACCCCGTTCGGGGTGGAAACCGCCAAGGGCGCGCAGCACCACGACCTCAAGGAGTTCTGGCACGTCGGCCGCGAGATCGCGCGCGACTCGAAGTACGCCGACGTGATGCCGCCGAACCTGTGGCCGGACGAGGTGCCCGCTTTCCGCGAGGCCGCGTCCGGCCTGTACGACGCGCTGGACGCGCTCGGCGCGCGCGTGCTGTCGGCGCTGGCCCTGCACATCGGCCTGCCGGAGGACTTCTTCGCCGACAAGACCGACAGCGGCAACTCGATCCTGCGGCCGATCCACTATCCGCCGATCACCACCCCCGACGTGCCCAACGTGCGCGCCGGCGCGCACGAGGACATCAACCTGATCACCCTGCTGGTCGGCGCGAGCGCGGAAGGCCTGGAGGTGCTCTCGCGCAAGGGCCGGTGGGTGCCGTTCACCGCCGACGCCGACACCATCGTGGTCAACATCGGCGACATGCTGCAGCGGCTGACCAACCACGTGTATCCGTCGACCACCCACCGCGTGGTCAACCCGCCCGGCGAGAAGGCGCGCCAGCCGCGCTACTCCACGCCGTTCTTCCTGCACCCGAATCCCGACTTCGTGATCGACGTGCTGCCGTCCTGCGTCGGCCCCGACAACCCGAGCCGCTATCCCGAGCCGATCACCGCGCAGGGCTACCTCGAGGAACGGCTGCGCGAAATCAAGCTGAAATAGCCGCGCTCAGAGCTCGAAGAAGCTGCCGCTGGCCATCCAGAAGAAGACCGCGGCCATGCGCTTGTCGGCGAGGACCTGGCCGCAGTAGGCGCTGGCGCTGTGGATCAGGTTGGCGCTGTACAGCAGCAGGCGGTTGAAGCGGTGCGGGATGCGCACGTCCTCGACGAACGAGCCCAGCGGCACCTGGCGGGTGCCCAGCGCCTCGACCAGGTTGGCGTGCGGCGGCGGCACCATGTTGCCGCCCAGCCGGCCGTCCGGCAGGCGCTGCCGGTAGAAGCTGGTGCCGCAGTGCTCGGGCGCCTGCGGGTTGAGGTAGAGCACCGCCGCGTAGCGGCACAGCGCACGCGAGTCGGTGTGCGGACGCGGCCCGCAGTCGTCCTCGCCGACCACCTGCACGCAATTGTGGTTGAGGTGGCCGCCGTCGGGCGCGGCCTGCACCCACAGCCTGCCGCGGCCGGTCGCGCGGCGCGCCCACGACTCCAGCGGCGCCAGCTCCTCCGGCAGCAACGCCGGGAGCGTGCGCAGGCCCGGCCAGGCTTCGGGCTTGTACGGATAGCCTTCGGTCCAGTCGGTGCGCAGCAGGCAGCGCGCGCGCACCGCCATCGGATCGGGCAGGGCATCGTCGAGCAGCCAGTAGTCGCGCCCTTCGGTGGGCTTGCGATAGGGCAGGACGCGGGGCGGGGAAGGGCGCATGTCAGTCGGCGTCGCGGAAGTCGCGGCTGCGGCTGGCAACCAGCGCGCGGGCGACGGGTTCGGGGAGGTATTTCGACAATCCCGCGAGCGCGCGGTTCACGCCGCCGGTGACGCAGCGCGCGTCGCCGCGCTCGACCGCGTCCACGCCCAGCCGGGCGACGGTCTCCGCGTCCTGCCACAGCCAGCGCGGCAGGCGCGCGACCCGCGCCCGCATGCCGTTGACGTCGTGGAATTCGGTGAAGGTCATGCCGGGGCAGAGCGCGGTGACGTGCACCCCGCGCGGGCGGGTCTCCTGCGCCAGCGATTCCGAGAAGCGGATGACGAAGGCCTTGGCCGCGCCGTACAGCGTGTGGCCGGCGGACGCCGGCGCCAGCCCGGCTAGCGAGGCGACGTTGAGGACGCGGCCATGGCCGGCGGCCTCCATCGCCGGCAGGAAGCGATGGGTCAGCTCGCACACCGAGGTCACCAGCACCTGCAGGAAGTCGGCGTGCACCCGCCAGTCCGACGAGAGGAAGCGCCCCGGCACGCCGTAGCCGGCGTTGTTGACGAGATGGCCGACCCGCAGGCCGCGGCGCGCGATCTCCTCGTGCAGCAGGCGCGGGGCCGCCGGATTGGCGAGGTCGGCGGCGATGCAGGCGACCGGCACCCGCGCGCCGAGTTCGTCCGCGAGCGCGTGCAGGCGGTCCAGCCGCCGCGCGGTCAGCACCAGCGGCACGCCGCGGCGCGCGTATTCGCGGGCGATGGCGGCGCCGATGCCGCTGGACGCGCCGGTGACGAGGGCGTGGGTGGTGGGCAAGCGGAGCGGGCCTGGCGCCGGGATCGGCGCGCGCATGGTACTGCGGTCACGCTCCGGTCAGGCACGGGTTCAGCCTGCGCGATGACTCCGGTATCCTTCGCGCCCGGTTGCCCCGGAGCAGGTGGGAATGCGCAGCAGGATCGTCGCGGGAAACTGGAAATTGCACGGCGATCGCGCGTTCGCGCGCGCCCTGCTCGACGCCGTGGTCGCCGCGCCACGGGCGGCGGGCGTGTCGCTGGTGATCCTGCCGCCGCTGCCCTACCTCGGCGAACTGGTCGCGCAGTACGGTGAGCGCGGGCTCGCATTCGGCGCGCAGGACGTGAGCGCCAATGAAAAGGGCGCCTACACCGGCGAGGTTTCGGCGAGGATGCTGGTGGAAGTCGGCGCCCGCTACGGCCTGGTCGGCCATTCCGAGCGCCGCCAGTACCACCACGAGAGCAGCGAGCTGGTCGCGCACAAGTTCCTGGGCGCCCGCGCCGCCGGCCTGATCCCGATCCTGTGCGTGGGCGAGACCCTGCACCAGCGCGAGGCGGGGCAGACCGAATATGCGATCGAGTCGCAACTGCAGCCCTTGTTCGAGCTGGGCGGGCCCGCCGTGTTCGCCGGCGCGGTGGTCGCCTACGAGCCGGTCTGGGCGATCGGCACCGGCCTGACCGCGACCCCGGACCAGGCCCAGCAGGTGCACGCCTTCATCCGTGGCGAAGTCGCCGCGCGCGATGCTAAAATCGCTGACTCGCTGCCGATCCTGTACGGCGGCAGCTGCAAGCCCGACAACGCGGCCGCGCTGTTCTCGCAGCCGGACGTGGATGGCGGGCTGATCGGCGGGGCTTCCCTGGTCGCCCAGGACTTCCTCGCCATCGCCGCCGCGGCGGCGCCAAAGGAATAAAACGGAATGCTGTTGCTGATCCTCAATGTCGTCTACGTCCTGCTCGCGATCGGGATGACCGCGCTGATCCTGATGCAGCGCGGCGCCGGTGCGCAGGCCGGTTCCGGCTTCGGCGGCGGCGCCTCGTCGACGGTGTTCGGCGCGCGCGGCGCGTCCAACTTCCTGTCCAAGACGACCAAGTGGATGGCGATCGCCTTCTTCCTGATCAGCCTGTTCATGGCCTGGTACGCGACACGGCAGGCGACCCAGCGCGGTCCGGCGCAGCAGGACCTCGGCGTGATGGCGCAGCAGTTGCCCGCCGCGCCGGCGCCCAAGCCGGCGCAAGGCGATGGCACGGTGCCGGCCGCGCCGGCCGAGGCCCGGCCCGCGACGCCGGCGTCCAGCGTGCCGGCCGCGCCGGCCGCCCAGCCGCAGGCGCCCGCGCCGCAGCCGCCGGGCGGTTGAGGACAAGGAGCGACACGGGCCGGACGGAGCGCCGGCAGGCAGGCCAGGAGGCCGCAGGTTTCAAGCCCAGGTGGCGGAATTGGTAGACGCACTACCTTGAGGTGGTAGCGACGCAAGTCGTGGGGGTTCGAGTCCCCCCTTGGGCACCATGAATGCGAGTCCCCGGCGCGACCCGCACGCGATGCGGCAAGCCCCGGGGTCCGGGTCCCGCCGCAGCGTTCGCGCCGTCGCACGCGCGGCGGGCGATGCCCGCCACCGGCGAGGGCCGGGACGCGGGCGCAGAACGTCTGCGCGGGATGCGCAGGAAAGCGGTCGGGAAGACCAAACGAGGACGCGCGTGCTGGCCGAATACCTGCCGACCCTGCTGTTCCTGCTCGTCGCCGCCGGCATCGGCGCCGCCCTGATCGTGATCGGCAATGTCTTCGGTCCGCGCCGGCCGAATCCCGAGAAACTCTCGCCCTACGAATGCGGCTTTCCCGCGTTCGAGGACGCGCGCATGCGTTTCGACGTGCGCTACTACCTGATCGCGATCCTGTTCATCGTGTTCGACCTGGAAATCGCCTTCGTCTTCCCGTGGGCGGTGGTGTTCCGCGAACTCGGGATGTTCGGTTTGATCGAGATGGGCGTGTTCCTGGCGTTGCTGGTGATCGGCTTCGCCTACGTGTGGAAGAAGGGCGCGCTGGAATGGGAATGACGCCGAGCCCGGCGCGCAAGCGGAGACTGTCCGAGATGGGCGTGCGCACATGAGTCTTGTCCAGACCATCGACGGGTTGCTGAACAACCCGCTGCCCTCGAGCCGGGTGGACGACATCATCCGGCCGGAAGGCGACAACCCGCTGCTCGACCGCGGCTTCGTCACCACGACGGCGGATGCGCTGCTCAACTGGGCGCGCACCGGCTCGATGTGGCCGATGACCTTCGGCCTGGCGTGCTGCGCGGTGGAGATGATGCATGCCGGCGCCTCGCGCCTGGACCTGGACCGCTTCGGCGTGGTGTTCCGCCCTTCGCCGCGCCAGTCCGACGTGATGATCGTCGCCGGCACCCTGGTCAACAAGATGGCCCCGGCGCTGCGCAAGGTCTACGACCAGATGCCCGACCCGAAGTGGGTCATCTCGATGGGCAGCTGCGCCAACGGCGGCGGCTACTACCACTACTCCTATTCGGTGGTGCGCGGCTGCGACCGCATCGTGCCGGTCGACGTCTACGTGCCGGGCTGCCCGCCCACCGCCGAGGCGCTGACCTACGGCATCCTGCAGTTGCAGAAGAAGATCCGCCGCGCCAGCAACTTCGGCGAGCACAAGACGGGGCTGCGCAATGGCTGAGGCGACCGCGAGCCTGGTCGAGCGCCTGCGCGCGCGCTTCCCGCAGGCGGGGGCGCTGGTCGCGTCGGCGCGCGGCGAGCTCACCCTGGAACTCGACGCCGGCGACTGGCACGAGAGCTGCCGGCTGCTGCGCGACGAATTCGGCTTCGAACAGCTGATCGACGTCTGCGGCGTGGACTACCTCGGCTACGGCAGCGACGAGTGGGACACGGGCGTGTCCTCGGAAGGCTTCAGCCGCGGCGTGGAGGGCAGGGGCCCGGGCCGGTTCGGCTACGGCCAGCGGCCCAGCGCGCAGGGCGTGGCGTCGCTGCCGTCGCCGGCGAAGCGCTTCGCCGTCGTCGCCCACCTGCTGTCCATCCGGCACAACCGCCGCGTGCGCCTGCGCTGCTTCGCGCCGGACGACGCGTTGCCGGTGGTCGCCTCGGTGACCGACCTGTGGCCGGTCGCGAACTGGTTCGAGCGCGAGGCCTTCGACCTGTTCGGCATCGTCTTCGAAGGGCATCCGGACCTGCGCCGCATCCTCACCGACTATGGTTTCGTCGGTCATCCGTTCCGCAAGGATTTCCCGCTGATCGGCAACGTCGAGGTGCGCTACGACGCCGCCAGCCAGCGCGTGATCTACGAGCCGGTGACCTCGGTCGAACCGCGCGTCAACGTGCCGCGGGTGATCCGCAACGACTCGCGCTACGCGACCGCCGCCGGCGAGGACCGCGACCTGAGGATCGGCAGCACGCTTGGCCCCGCCGACACCCAGCAGCCCACCACCGGCCCGACGCCGGCGCCGGGAGCCGACCACCGATGAGCGCCCAGATCCAGCCTTCCAGCGTGCCCTTCGCCAGCGACATCGCCGAGGCGCAGAAGGAGATCCGCAACTATTCGCTGAACTTCGGCCCCCAGCATCCGTCCGCGCACGGCGTGCTGCGCCTGATCCTGGAGATGGACGGCGAGGTGGTGCAGCGCGCCGACCCGCACATCGGCCTGCTCCACCGCGGGACCGAGAAGCTCGCCGAGTCGAAGCCGTTCAACCAGTCGATCGGCTACATGGACCGGCTCGACTACGTCTCGATGATGTGCAACGAGCACGCCTACGTGCTCGCCATCGAGAACCTGATGGGGATCACGCCGCCGGAGCGCGCGCTGTGGATCCGCACCATGTTCGACGAGATCACCCGCATCCTGAACCACCTGATGTGGATCGGCTCCAACGGCCTCGACCTCGGCGCGATGGCGGTGTTCCTGTACGCCTTCCGCGAGCGCGAGGAGCTGATGGACGTGTACGAGGCGGTGTCGGGCGCGCGCATGCACGCGACCTACTACCGCCCGGGCGGCGTCTACCGCGACCTGCCGGACCGGATGCCGCAGTACAAGGAGTCGCCCTGGCGCAAGGGCGGCAAGCTCAAGCGCTTCAACGAGGCGCGCGAAGGCTCGGTGCTCGACTTCATCGAGGCCTTCACCGAGGCGTTCCCGCAGCGCGTGGACGAGTACGAGACGCTGCTCACCGACAACCGCATCTGGAAGCAGCGCACCGTCGGCATCGGCGTGATCGAGCCGGAAAAGGCGCTGGCCTGGGGCATGACCGGCCCGATGCTGCGCGGCTCGGGCATCGCCTGGGACCTGCGCAAGAAGCAGCCCTACGCCAAGTACGCGGAAGTCGACTTCGACATCCCGGTCGGCACCCACGGCGACTGCTACGACCGCTACCTGGTGCGCGTCGCCGAGATGCGCCAGTCCAACCGCATCATCCAGCAGTGCATGAAGTGGCTGCGGGCCAATCCCGGCCCGGTGGTGCTCGACAACTTCAAGGTCGTGCCTCCCTCCCGCGAGGAGATGAAGGACGACATGGAAGCGCTGATCCACCACTTCAAACTGTTCTCGGAAGGCTACTGCGTGCCCGAGGGCGAAACCTACACGGCCATCGAGGGCCCGAAGGGCGAGTTCGGCGTGTACCTGGTCAGCGACGGCGCCAACAAGCCGTTCCGGCTGAAGGTGCGCGCGCCCG
Source organism: Lysobacteraceae bacterium (assembly GCA_035539135.1). GTDB lineage: Bacteria > Pseudomonadota > Gammaproteobacteria > Xanthomonadales > Xanthomonadaceae > JABFWF01. The sequence goes on along the minus strand of DATLJD010000014.1, from coordinate 457,650 downwards.
ACTTCGCGCACCTGTCCTCGATGGACAGCGTGGTGCGCGGCCACATGCTGGCCGACGTGGTGGCGATGATCGGCACCTACGACATCGTCTTCGGCAGCATCGACCGGTAAGGCAGGACCGATGAGAGCGACCGGCAATTTCGAGAACGCGCGCAACGTCGACCCGATGGCGGTGCTGTCGGACAAGACCCGCGCGCACATCGACCACTGGCTGACCAAGTTCCCGCCCGACCGCAAGCGTTCGGCGGTACTGCAGGGTCTGCACGCGGCGCAGGAGCAGAACGGCGGCTGGCTGACCGACGAACTGGTGGCCGCGGTCGCCAAGTACCTCGGCATCCCGCCGGTGTGGGCGTACGAGGTCGCGACCTTCTACTCGATGTTCGAGCTGCAAAAGGTCGGCCGCCACAACGTCGCCTTCTGCACCAACATCAGCTGCTGGCTCAACGGCGCCCAGGACCTGGTCGCCCACGCCGAGAAGAAGCTCGGCTGCAAGCTCGGCGAATCCACCGCCGACGGCCGCGTCTACCTCAAGCGCGAGGAAGAGTGCCTCGCGGCGTGCTGCGGCGCGCCGGTGGTGGTGATCGACGGGCATTACCACGAGAAGCTCACGACCGAGAAGGTCGACGCGCTGCTCGACGGGCTGGAATGAGGCAGGACACGATGGCACACGGCCACCACGACTATTCGCAGCCGACCGGACCGGTCGGCCCGGCGCCGCAGGAGCACAACGTCGTCTACACGACGCTGCACTTCGACAAGCCGTGGTCGTACGAGAACTACCTCAAGACCGGCGGCTACAGCGCGCTGCGGAGGATCCTCGAGGAGAAGATGGATCGCGCCGCGCTGATCGACATGATCAAGCAGTCGGGCCTGCGCGGCCGCGGCGGCGCGGGCTTCCCGACCGGGCTGAAGTGGAGCTTCATGCCCAGGCACGACGGCGAGAAGTACATCCTGTGCAACTCGGACGAGTCCGAACCGGGAACCTGCAAGGACCGCGACATCCTGCGCTACAACCCGCACGCGGTGATCGAGGGCCTGGCGATCGCCTGCTACGCGACCAACACGAAGGTGGCCTACAACTACCTCCGCGGCGAGTTCCACCACGAGCCCTTCGAGCATCTGGAGGAGGCGACCCGCGAGGCCTACGCCAACGGCTGGCTGGGCAAAAACATCCTCGGCAGCGGCGTGGACATCGACATCCACAACGCGCTCGGCGCCGGCGCCTACATCTGCGGCGAGGAAACCGCGCTGATGGAGTCGCTGGAGGGCAAGAAGGGCCAGCCGCGCTACAAGCCGCCGTTCCCGGCCAATTTCGGCCTGTACGGCAAGCCGACCACGATCAACAACACCGAGACCTACGCTTCGGTGCCGGCGATCGTGCGCAATGGCGCCGAGTGGTTCCTCAACCTCGGCAAGCCGAACAACGGCGGCGCGAAGGTGTTTTCGGTCTCCGGCCACGTCAACAAGCCGGGCAACTACGAGATCCGCCTCGGCACGCCGTTCTCCGAGCTGTTGCAGATGGCCGGCGGCGTGCGCAACGGCCACAAGCTCAAGGCGGTGATCCCGGGCGGCTCGTCGATGCCGGTGCTGCCGGCCGACACCATGATGGGCCTGACCATGGACTACGACGCGATCCAGAAGGCCGGTTCCGGCCTCGGCTCGGGCGCGGTCATCGTCATGGACGAGACCACCTGCATGGTCCGCGCCTGCCAGCGGATCAGCCGCTTCTACATGAAGGAAAGCTGCGGCCAGTGCACGCCGTGCCGCGAGGGCACCGGCTGGATGTACCGCATGCTGACCCGCATCGCGACCGGCCAGGCGGTGCTCGACGACCTGCAGATGCTGCGCGCCTGCGCGGGCCAGATCGAGGGTCACACCATCTGCGCCTTCGGCGAGGCCGCGGCGTGGCCGGTGCAGGGCTTTCTGCGCCATTTCTGGGACGAATTCGAATACGCGATCGTCAACAAGCGCTTCCTGGTGGACGACCAGCGCGCCGGAACGGTCATCGCCAAGAAGGTGGCAGCGTGAGCGCGCAGCCCGTCAATCCGAACCTCCCGCCCGACCACGTCACCGTCTTCATCGACGGCGTGGAGTTGGCCGCGCCGAAGGGCTCGATGATCATCCATGCCGCCGACAAGGCCGGCATCCCGATCCCGCGCTTCTGCTACCACGACAAGCTGAGCATCGCGGCCAACTGCCGCATGTGCCTGGTCGAGGTCGAGAAGATGCCGAAGCCGGCGCCGGCCTGCGCCACGCCGGTCGCCGACGGCATGAAGGTGTTCACCCGCAGCGACAAGGCCCTCAAGTCGCAGCGCAACACCATGGAGTTCCTGCTGATCAACCACCCGCTCGACTGCCCGATCTGCGACCAGGGCGGCGAGTGCGAGCTGCAGGACCTCTCGCTCGGCTACGGCCGTTCGGTCAGCCGCTTCTCCGAGCGCAAGCGCACCGTGGCCGACGAGGACCTCGGGCCGCTGGTCGCCTCCGACATGACCCGCTGCATCCAGTGCACGCGCTGCATCCGCGTCACCGCGGAGGTGTGCGGCACCTACGAGCTCGGCGGCATGATGCGCGGCGAGAACCTGCAGATCGGCACCTACGACGGCAAGCCGCTGACCACCGAGCTGTCCGGCAACGTGATCGACGTGTGCCCGGTCGGCGCGCTGACCAACAAGGTGTTCCGCTTCCGCGCGCGGCCGTGGGAGCTGATCGCGAAGGAATCGCTGGGCTACCACGACGCGCTGGGCAGCAACCTGTTCCTGCACGTGCGCCGCGGCGACGTGCTGCGCACCGTGCCGCGCGCCAACGAGGCGGTCAACGAGTGCTGGCTGTCCGACCGCGACCGCTATTCGCACCAGGGCCTGTACGCCGCCGACCGCGCGGTGAAGCCATTGCTGCGCGTCGGCAACACGGGCGAGGCGTCCGACTGGCGCGAGGCCGGCTGGGACGAGGCGCTGGCGCGCGCCGCGCAGATCCTCAGGGACAACGGCGCGGACCAGCTCGGCATCCTGGCGCACCCCGCCACCTCGAACGAGGAAGGCGCGCTGCTGGCGCGCCTGGCGCAGGCGCTGGGCACCGGCAACCTCGACCACCGCATCGGCCAGCTGGACCTGTCCGACGGCGCGGTCGCCGAGGCCTTCGCGATGCCGGTCGCCGACATCGAGCAGGCCGAGGCGATCGTCATCGTCGGCTCGCAGCTGCGCCACGAACTGCCGCTGCTGCACGCCCGCGTGCGCAAGGCGGTGGTCAAGCACGGCGCCAGGGTGCACGTCGTCAATCCGGTCGACTTCGATTTCACTTTCGACGTCGCCAGCAAACGCATCGTGCCGCCGTCGCAATTGGCCGACGCGCTCGGCCAGGTGGACCTCGCCGGCGCCGGCCGGGTCGCGGTGATCGTCGGCGGCGTCGCCGAGAGCGGCCCGCACGCCGCCGCGATCCGCGCCGCAGCGCGTGCCTTCGCGACCGCGCACGGCGCCGCGCTGTGCCGCATCCCGCAGGGTGCCAACGCGCTTGGCCTGGCCCGCCACGGCGTGCTGCCGACCGCGCGCGACGCGCAGGCGATGCTGCGCGAGCAGCGCGGCGCGTACCTCCTGTACAACATCGAGCCCGGTCTCGACTTCGCCGACCAGGCGCTGGCGATGCAGGCGCTGGGCAGGGCCCAGGTGGTGGCGTTCACCACCTTCGCCTGCGAGTCCACCCGCCGCGTCGCGGACGTCATCCTGCCGATCGGCGCGCTGCCGGAAATCGACGCGACGCTGACCAACCTCGACGGCCACGACCAGCGCGCGGTCGCCGGCGGCAAGCTGCCGGGCGAGGCACGCCCGGGCTGGCGCGTGCTGCGCGCGCTCGGCGGCCTGCTGCAGGCCCCGGGCTTCGAGTTCTTCGACCTCGACGGGCTGCGCGCCGGCGTGGAAGCGCGCGAGGTCGTCGTGGCGAAGGGCGGGGCACCCGCGCTCGCCGGAAACGGCTTCGAGGTGGTCGCCTCGCAGGCGATCTACCGCTGCGACGCGGTCACCCGCCGCGCCGCCGCCCTGCAGGCACATCCGCTCACCCTCGGCGCGCGCGTCGTGCTGCATCCGCAGGACGCGCAGCAGGCCGGGCTGGCCACCGGCGCGATGGCGAAGGTGTCCGCCGAGGCCGGTACCGCGACCCTGCCGGTCGCGGTCAGCGACAAGGTCGCCGCCGGCTGCGCCTGGATCGAAACCGGCTACGGCGCGACCGCGCCGCTCGCCGCCGCCCGCGTGGAGGTCCGCCCGGCATGATCACCGACCCCATCCGCGACTGGTTCCTCTCGCTCGGCGCGCTCGGCGCCCTGGCCTGGATCGTGCTGAAGGTGCTGGCGATCGCCGTGCCGGTGATCCTGGCGGTCGCCTTCTACGTGCTGTGGGAGCGCAAGCTGATCGGCTGGATGCACGTGCGCCACGGGCCGATGTACGTCGGCCGCGGCATCCTGCAGACCTTCGCCGACGTGTTCAAGCTGCTGTTCAAGGAAGTGGTCCACCCCAGCGCCGCGCAGCGCGCGCTGTACGTGCTGGCGCCGATGCTGGCGCTGGTGCCCGCGTTCGCCGCCTGGGCGGTGGTGCCGTTCGACGCGCAGCTGGTGCTCTCCAACGCCAACGCCGGCCTGCTGTACCTGCTGGCGATGACCTCGCTGGGCGTGTACGGCGTGATCATCGCCGGCTGGGCCTCGAACTCGAAGTACGCGTTCCTCGGCGCGATGCGCTCTGCCGCGCAGGTGGTCAGCTACGAGATCGCGATGGGCTTCGCCCTGGTCGGCGTGCTGATCGCCGCGGGCAGCCTCAACCTCACCGACATCGTGATGGCGCAGGCCGGCAACGCCGGCGCGTTCGAATGGTTCGTGTGGCCGTTGCTGCCGCTGTTCGTGGTGTACTTCGTGTCCGGCGTGGCCGAGACCAACCGCGCGCCGTTCGACGTGGTCGAGGGCGAGTCCGAGATCGTCGCCGGCCACATGGTCGAGTATTCGGGTTCGCAGTTCGCGCTGTTCTTCCTGACCGAATACGCGAACATGATCCTGGTCAGCTTCCTGACCGCGATCTTCTTCCTCGGCGGCTGGCTCAGCCCCTTCCACGGCCTCGGCGTGCCGCTGCTGTCGGTGGACGGCTGGTGGTGGCTGTTCGCCAAGGTGTTCTTCTTCGCCAGCGCCTTCATCTGGTTCCGCGCGACCTTCCCGCGCTACCGCTACGACCAGATCATGCGGCTGGGCTGGAAGGTGTTCATTCCGCTCACCATCGCCTGGATCTGCGTGACGGCGGTGATGGCGTACTACGGCGTGTTCGAGGCGGGTCGCTGATGGCCAGGATCGTCGATTACTTCCGCAGCCTGCTGCTCATCGAGCTGCTGCAGGGCATGTGGCTGACCTTCAAGTACCTGTGGCGTCCGAAGTACACGCTCATGTACCCGATGGAGAAGACGCCGCAGTCGCCGCGCTTCCGCGGCCTGCACGCGTTGCGGCGCTACCCGAACGGGGAGGAGCGCTGCATCGCCTGCAAGCTGTGCGAGGCGGTGTGCCCGGCACTGGCGATCACCATCGACTCGGAGCAGCGCGCCGACGGCACGCGCCGCACCACGCGCTACGACATCGACCTGTTCAAGTGCATCTATTGCGGCTTCTGCGAGGAGTCGTGCCCGGTGGACTCGATCGTGGAGACCCACATCCTCGAGTACCACTTCGACCAGCGTGGGCAGAACGTGGTGACCAAGCCGCAGCTGCTGGCCCTGGGCGACCTCCTCGAGCCCGAGATCGCCGCCCGCCGCGCGGCCGATTCCGCCTACCGCTGACCGACGAGCCGTCATGGACTTCGCCCTGCTTGCCTTCTATGCCTTCGCCGTCGCGGCGGTCGCCTCCGGCGTCGCGGTGATCAGCGTGCGCAACCCGGTGCACGCCGCGCTGTTCCTGGTGCTGACCTTCTTCACGGTCGCCTGCACCTGGATCCTCGCCGGCGCCGAGTTCCTCGGCGTGGCCCTGATCCTGGTCTACGTCGGCGCGGTGATGGTGCTGTTCCTCTTCGTGGTGATGATGCTGGACATCGATGTGGCGAAGATGCGGGAAGGCTACGTCCGCTTCCTGCCGGTCGGCCTGGTCGTCGCCGTGGTCATGCTGGCCGAGGTGCTGGCGCTGATCGGCGTCAAGGCGCGCAGCGCGGTGCCGTTCGCCGACAACGCCGCGGTGCAGGCCTCCGCCGATCAGGTGCCCAACACCACCTGGCTGGCGCGCGCGCTGTTCACCGACTTCATGCTGCCGTTCGAGGTCGCCGCGGTCATCCTCACCATCGCGGTGATCGCGGCGGTGATGCTGACCCTGCGCCGGCGCCCGGGCGCCAAGCACCAGGATCCGTCGCTGCAGGCCGCGGTGCGCGCGCGCGACCGCGTCCGCCTGGTCAGCGTCCCGACCGAGCGCCCGCTGGCCGAGCCGGCGACGCCCGTCACCGACACGGAGGGCAAGGCATGAACGCGCTCGCCACCGGCCTGAGCCTGGGCCACTACCTCGCGCTCGGCGCGGCCCTGTTCTGCATCAGCGTGGCCGGCATCTTCCTCAACCGGAAGAACGTGATCGTGCTGCTGATGTCGATCGAGCTGATGCTGCTGGCGGTGAACGTCAACTTCGTCGCGTTCTCGCGCCACCTCGGCGACGCCGCCGGCCAGGTGTTCGTGTTCTTCATCCTGACCGTGGCCGCGGCCGAGGCCGCGATCGGCCTCGCGATCCTGGTCACCCTGTTCCGCAACCGGCGCACGATCAACGTCGCCGACATCGACAGCTTGAAGGGTTGAGCCGATGCCTGGCGTTGAACATATGATCTCGAAGTCCGTACTGCTGGCGATCGTGCTGGCGCCGCTGGTGGGCTCGATCGTCGCCGGCCTGTTCGGCCGCCAGGTCGGTCGCGTGGGCTCGCACATCGTGACCATCCTTGGCGTCGCGATCAGCTGCGCGCTGTCGGGCTACGTGCTGTGGCAGCTGGTGGGGCAGGGCGCGCCGCCGTTCAACGAGAACGTCTACACCTGGTTCCAGGCGGGCGGCATCCAGGCCAACGTCGGCTTCATGGTCGACAAGCTGACCGCGATGATGATGGTGGTCGTCACCTTCGTCTCGCTGCTGGTGCACGTGTACACGATCGGCTACATGGCCGAGGACCCGGGCTACCAGCGCTTCTTCAGCTACATCTCGCTGTTCACCTTCTCGATGTTGATGCTCGTGATGAGCAACAACTTCCTGCAGCTGTTCTTCGGCTGGGAGGCGGTGGGGCTGGTGTCCTACCTGCTGATCGGCTTCTGGTTCAAGCGGCCGACCGCCATCTTCGCCAACCTCAAGGCCTTCCTGGTCAACCGCGTCGGCGACTTCGGCTTCCTGCTCGGCATCGCCGCGGTGCTGTACTGGTTCGGCACGCTGGACTACGCGACCGTGTTCGCCAACGCCGGCGACAAGATCGGCGCTGGCCAGGCCGTCGCCGTGCTGCAGGGCCACGAATGGTCGGTGGCGACCCTGATCTGCATCTGCCTGTTCGTCGGCGCGATGGGCAAGTCGGCGCAGGTGCCGCTGCACGTGTGGCTGCCGGATTCGATGGAAGGCCCGACCCCGATCTCGGCACTGATCCACGCCGCGACGATGGTCACCGCCGGCATCTTCATGGTGGCGCGCATGTCGCCGCTGTTCGAGCTGAGCGAGACCGCGCTCAACTTCGTCCTGTTCATCGGCGCCACCACCGCGTTCTGGACCGGCCTCATCGGCATCGTGCAGAACGACATCAAGCGCGTGGTCGCGTATTCCACCCTGTCCCAGCTCGGCTACATGACCGTCGCACTGGGCGTCTCGGCGTACTCGGCCGCGGTCTACCACCTGATGACCCACGCCTTCTTCAAGGCGCTGTTGTTCCTCGGCGCGGGCTCGGTGATCATCGCCATGCACCACGAGCAGGACATGCGCCGGATGGGCGGACTGCGCAAGGTGATGCCGGTGACTTTCTGGACCATGCTGGTCGGCACCCTGGCGCTGGTCGGCACGCCGTTCTTCGCGGGTTTCTACTCGAAGGACACGATCATCGAGGCGGCTGCCGAGCACGCCCACGAGGCCGGCAACTGGGTCGCGAGCTACGGCTACTGGGCGGTGCTGCTGGGCGCCTTCGTCACCAGCTTCTACAGCTTCCGCCTGCTGTACCTGACCTTCGCCGGCGCGCCGCGTTGGCATGCCGCCCCGGCCGGCGAACACGGCCACGACGACCACGGCGGCCACGGCGCGCACGAACCGCACGAGTCGCCATGGGTGGTGACGGTGCCGCTGGTGCTGCTGGCGATCCCGTCCATCGTGATCGGCTTCCTCACCGCCGGGCCGATGCTGTTCGGCACCGACATGCTGGGCCACGCGAAGCAATTGCCGTTCTTCCTCGGCGCGATCGACGTGCCGGCCGCGCGCGACGTGCTCGCCAGGCTGGCGGAAGAAGCCTGGCACGGACCGGTCCAGTTCGCCCTGCACGGCTTCGTCGCGCCGACCTTCTGGCTCGCGTTCGCCGGCTTCCTGCTGGCCACGGTTATGTACTGGTGGAAGCCGGAGCTGCACCACCGCGCGCGCCGCCTGTTCGCGCTGCCGGTGCGCATCCTCGAGAACAAGTACGGCTTCGACGACCTGTGGATCGGCGGCTTCGCCGGCGGCGGCGTGCGCCTGGGCAAGGTCTCGCGCGCCGGCGACGAGAAGCTCATCGACGGCCTGTTCGTCAACGGCAGCGCGCGCCTGATCGACTTCGGCGCGGGCCTGCTGCGGCGGACCCAGTCCGGCTACCTCTACCACTACGCCTTCGCGATGATCCTCGGCCTGATCGCACTGCTGGCCGTGCTCATCCGCTACTGGCACTGATCGACAGGGACCCGTGACTGTGACCGAGCCCTCGCAATTCCCCCTGCTCAGCCTGCTGGTGTGGCTGCCGATCCTCGGCGGCGCGGCCTGCCTGCTGGTGGGCAACGCCCGCCCGCAACTGGCCCGCTGGCTGGGCCTGGCCTTCGCGCTGGCGACCCTGGCGCTGAGCGTGCCGTTGTTCACCGCCTTCGACATGGCCGATGCCGGCATGCAGTTCGTCGAGCAGTGGGCGTGGATCCCGGCCTACGACATCCAGTACCACCTCGGCGCCGACGGCATCTCGGTCGCGCTGATCGGGCTGACCACCCTGACCACGGTGCTGACCCTGGTCGGCGCGTGGGGCGTGGACAAGCGGGTCAGCCAGTACTACGCGGCCTTCCTGTTCCTCGAAGGCCTGATGATCGGCGTGTTCTGCGCGATGGACGCGATGCTGTTCTACGTGTTCTTCGAGGCGATGCTGATCCCGATGTTCGTGATCATCGGCGTGTGGGGCGGCCCGCGCCGCGTGTACGCCTCGCTGAAGTTCTTCCTGTACACCTTCCTCGGCTCGGTCTTCATGCTGGTCGCGCTGATCTGGCTGTACCTGAAGGGCGGCAGCTGGCAGCTCGCCGACCTGGCTGCGCTGCCGCTGACCATGGCCGAGCAGACGTGGCTGTTCTTCGCGTTCCTGATCGCCTTCGCGGTCAAGGTGCCGATGTTCCCGGTCCACACCTGGCTGCCGGACGCGCACGTCGAGGCGCCGACCGCGGGCTCGGTGATCCTGGCCGCGATCATGCTGAAGATCGGCGGATACGGCTTCGTCCGCTTCAACCTGCCGATCACCCCGGACGCCGGCCACGAGTTCGCCTGGCTGGTGATCGCGCTGTCGCTGATCGCGATCATCTACGTCGCCCTGGTCGCCTTGGTCCAGGACGACATGAAGAAGCTGATCGCGTACTCGTCGGTGGCGCACATGGGCTTCGTCACCCTGGGCATCTTCATCGGCTTCGCGCTGGTGCGCGAATCCGGCAACACCGACGCCGCGCGCCTCGGCATGCAGGGCGCGATGGTGCAGATGATCAGCCACGGCTTCGTGTCCGGCGCGATGTTCTCCTGCGTCGGCGTGCTGTACGACCGCCTGCACACACGCATGATCCGCGACTACGGCGGCGTGGTGAACGTGATGCCGTGGTTCGCCGGCCTGTGGGTGCTGTTCGCGATGGCCAACTCGGGCCTGCCCGGCACCAGCGGCTTCGTCGGCGAGTTCATGGTGATCCTGGCGAGCTTCCAGCAGCACCCGCTGATCGCCTTCGCCGCGGCAACCACCCTGATCACCGGCGCCGGCTACACGCTGTGGCTGACCAAGCGCGTGATCTGGGGCGACGTCACCAACCCGGCGGTCGCCACCATGCCGAGGCTGTACCCGCGCGAGTGGATCGTGCTCGGCGTGTTCGCTGCCGGCGTGCTGCTGATCGGCGTCTGGCCGAAGCCGCTGACCGACCTGATGGAGCCCTCCATCGCCCAGCTCGCGAGCCAGCTGGCCGCGACCAAGCTCTGACGACTGCCAGGAAGACCGCCGCATGCTGCCCATGCCCACCGCCGCCGAACTGCTGCCGCTGCTGCCGGAGATCGTGCTGGCCGCCGGCGCGTTCGCGCTGCTGATGCTGGACCTGTTCCTGGATGACGCGCGCCGGATCGTGACCTGGCTGGCGGGCATCGCCCTGCTGCTGGTCGTCGCGTGGATGTCCTTCGCCGGCGTCGGCGGGCAGGGCACGGTGCTGGCCGGCATGTTCGTCCGCGACACCATGGCCGACGTGCTCAACGGCGGCATGTGCGTGCTGACGGCGCTGGCGGTGCTCTACGCCTGGCCGTTCCTGCGCCAGCGCGGCCTGCACCAGGGCGAGGTGGTGGTACTGATGCTGTTCGCCACCCTCGGCATGATGCTGCTGGTTTCGGCCGGCAGCCTGGTGATGGTCTACCTCGGCCTGGAAATGCTGGCGCTGTGTTCGTACGCGCTGGTCGCGATCGACCGCGACAGCCCGCTCGCCTCCGAAGCCGCAATGAAGTACTTCGTGCTCGGCTCGCTGTCCTCCGGCCTGCTGCTGTACGGCATGTCGCTGCTGTACGGCGCGACCGGCACCCTCGACCTCGCCACCCTGCGCGACGCGGTCGCCGGCTCGCAGGAGACCAGCCTGCTGCTCACCGGCACCGTGTTCATGATCGCCGGCATCGCGTTCAAGTTCGGCGCGGCGCCGTTCCACATGTGGGTGCCGGATACCTACCACGGCGCCCCGACCCCGATCACCCTGTTCATCGGCTCTGCGCCGGAGCTCGCGTCCTTCGCGCTCGCGTTCCGGCTGCTGGAGGCCGGCGTCGGTCCGCTCGACGACCAGTGGCGCCTGCTGATCGCCGGGCTCGCCGCGGCCTCGCTGGTGGTCGGCAACCTGATCGCGATCGCCCAGACCAACCTCAAGCGCATGCTTGCGTACTCCGCGGTCTCCCACATCGGCTTCGTCTTCCTCGGCCTGGCCGGCGGCGGCGCCGAGGGCTATGCCGCGGCGATGTTCTACGTGATCACGTACGCGATCATGTCGGCGGCCGCGTTCGGCGCGATCATCGTGCTGTCCAACCAGGGGTTCGAGGCCGACCGCATCGACGACTTCAAGGGCCTGAACCAGCGCAGCCCGTGGCTGGCCGGCCTGGTGCTGGTAGTGATGTTCTCGCTGGCCGGCATCCCGCCGTTCCTCGGCTTCTGGGCCAAGCTGGCGGTGTTGCGCGCGACCATCCAGGGCGACCTGATGTGGCTGGCGATCGTCGGCATCGTGTTCGCGGTGGTCGGCTGCTTCTACTACCTGCGCGTGGTCAAGGTGATGTATTTCGACCCGCCGGCCGCAGGCGTGCCCGCGCCGCGCAACGACCGCCCGCTGCGGATCGCGCTCTCGGTCAATGCGCTGGCGCTGGTGGTGCTCGGCATCTTCTGGAACCCGCTGATGGCCTGGTGCCAGCAGGCCTTCGCGGGCTGACCGCCAGCCATCGGCCCGTCGCGCGGGCTTGCAATAACGCGGCCGGATCGGCATAATTCCGCGTCTGCTGCGGGGTGGAGCAGTCTGGCAGCTCGTCGGGCTCATAACCCGAAGGTCGCAGGTTCAAATCCTGCCCCCGCTACCAGCTTCGTGCTGGCGAAAAGGCTCTTCGGGGCCTTTTTCGTTTTCAGCAGGAGTGATGACACCGGCGCGGTACGGCCGGCGGGCTCGACGGCCGTGCAAGCGCGCCGTCACCGACATCCAGCGGTATCGGACAAGGGGCCCACCGGGCCCCTTTGTCTTTTTCGGAAAGGGCGTTTTCCCAGGAGCACGGCATGAGCGCGAAGGCCAACGACATCGCCGCACTGCTGACCCCCACGATCGCCTCGCTGGGGCTGGAGCTGCTCGGCGTCGAGTACCTGCCGGCTCCCGGCGGCGCGCTGCTCCGGCTCTACATCGACGTGCCGGAAGGCGCGACGAATGCCGGCGGGCAGCCGCGCAACGTCGGCATCGAGGACTGCGAGGCGGTCAGCCGCGAGGTCTCGGCCCAGCTCGACGTGGCCGATCCGATCAGCGGGCACTACACGCTCGAAGTGTCCTCGCCGGGGCTGGAGCGGCCGCTGTTCACCGCGGCGCAGTTCGCCCGTTTCGCCGGCGAGCAGGCCAAGGTCTGGTTGAAGCTGCCGCAGGACGGCCGCCGCCGGCTGCAGGGCGCGATCCTGCGCGCCGAGGGCGACGGCGTGGTGTTCGAGGTCGACGGCGGCGAGCTCGCCGTCGCGGTCGAGAACATCGAGAAGGCGCGCCTGGTGCCGGACTGGGTGGCGCTGGGGCTGGCGCCGGCGAAGGACAAGTCGGGCCGCGACGCGCGGCCCGGCAAGCAGAAGGCCAGGAAGGCGCCGAAGGAGTAACGGCGCCGTCGCGGCAGCAAGGCGCCCCCGGCGAAGAAGCGCTGGCGGCGGAGGGGCTCCGGGTGGTTTCCCGAAGCCAGGTTTTCAGCCCCTCGGGTCGAGGGGCGACCAGGCCCGAAGGGACTGGTGGGGTGGTGGAAGCCTGTCTTCCATGCTCCGAAGAGACGGAAATTCAGATTCCAGAGGCGTAACCCGAATGAGCAAGGAACTGTTGCTGGTGGTGGATGCGGTCGCCAACGAGAAGGGCGTGCCGGAATCCGTGATCCTGGAGGCGCTCGAGGCCGCGCTGGCGTCGGCGGCGAAGAAGCGCTATCCCGAGCAGGACGTGCTGGTGCGCGTGCAGATCGATCCGAAGGACGGCAGTTACGAGACCTTCCGTCGCTGGGAAGTGGTCGCCGACGACGTGGTGATGGAGTCGCCGGACCGGCAGATCCGCCTGATGGACGCGCTCGAGGAGAGCGGCGAGGTCGAAGTCGGCGACTACATCGAGGAGCAGATCGACAACCCGGAGTTCGGGCGCATCGCCGCGCAGGCCGCCAAGCAGGTGATCGTGCAGCGCGTGCGCGAGGCCGAGCGCCAGCAGGTCGTCGACGCCTGGAAGGACCGTGTCGGCGAGCTGGTCACGGGCGTGGTCAAGCGCGTGGAGCGCGGCAACATCTACGTCGACCTGGGCGGCAATGCCGAGGCCTTCATCCCGAAGGACAAGGGCATCCCCCGCGACGTGCTGCGCGCCGGCGACCGCGTGCGCGGCTACCTGTTCGACGTGCGCAGCGAGCCGCGCGGCCCGCAGCTGTTCATCAGCCGCGCCGCCCCCGAATTCATGATGGAGCTGTTCAAGCTCGAGGTGCCGGAGGTCGGCCAGGGCCTGGTCGAGATCAAGGCCTGCGCCCGCGACCCGGGCGACCGCGCCAAGATCGCGGTGGTCGCATACGACAACCGCACCGACCCGATCGGCGCCTGCATCGGCATGCGCGGCTCGCGCGTGCAGGCGGTGTCCAACGAGCTCAACGGCGAGCGCGTGGACATCGTGCTGTGGTCGGACAACCCGGCGCAGTTCGTGATCAACGCGATGGCGCCGGCCGAGGTGCAGTCGATCATCGTCGACGAGGAAAAGCACTCGATGGACCTCGCCGTCGCCGAGGACAAGCTGGCGCAGGCGATCGGCCGCGGCGGCCAGAACGTGCGCCTGGCCAGCCGCATGACCGGCTGGCAGCTCAACGTCATGACCCAGGACCAGGTCGCGGCGAAGTCGGAGGCCGAGCAGGCCGCCGCGCGCGCGCTGTTCCAGGAGAAGCTGGAGGTCGACGAGGAAATCGCCGGCATCCTGGTCGCGGAAGGCTTCAGCACCGTCGAGGAGATCGCCTACGTGCCGGTCGGCGAACTGCTGGCGATCGAGGGCTTCGACGAGGACATCGTCGAGGAACTGCGCGCCCGCGCCCGCGACGCCCTGCTCAACGACGCGCTGGCGGTGGAGGAGGAGCTGGACGAGAACCAGCCCGCCGAGGACCTGCTGGGCCTGGAGGGCATGGACGACGAGACCGCGTACGCGCTGGCCGCCAACGGCGTGCGCACCGCCGACGACCTCGGCGAGCTGGGCGCGGACGAAGTCGCCGAGTTCGGCATCGACGGCCTGGACGAGGCGCGCGCCGCCGCGCTGATCCTGGCCGCCCGCGCGGAGGAGATCGCCAGGCTGGAGCGCGAGGGCTGACGGCCGCGTGCGGCCGGTGTCCCATCGGCGCCGGTCGCGGCCATCACGTTCCAGTGGAGTTTTTTGCACCGCAGCGAAGAGAAAACCGCAACAGACGGCCCCGCACGCCCCATCGCAGTAGAATCGCCCGCTTCACGCGCCCGGCTTGACCGGGCCCCAGGACACGGAAACCGAATGTCGCAGCAAACCACCATCCGCAAGCTTGCCGAACTGGTGAACACGCCGGTCGAGAAACTGCTGGAGCAGCTGTCCGAGGCGGGCATGCGCTTCGACGGGCCCGACCAGGTCGTCACCAGCATCGAGAAGATGAAGCTGCTGGGCTTCCTCAAGCGTGCGCACGGCAAGGGCGAGAAGGCCGCCGAGGAGATCGCGGCGCCGAAGAAGATCACCCTGAGCCGCAGCCGCAAGCAGGAAATCACGGTGGGCGGCGGCAAGAACCGCAACACCGTGGACGTGGTGGTGCGCAAGAAGGTGACCCTGGTCAAGCCGACCGAGACCGCCGCGCCGGTCGAGGAAAGCGACGAGCGCGCCGAGATCCTCCGCAAGCTCGAGGAATCCCGCCAGCGCAACCTGTCCGAGCAGCAGCGGCTGGCCGAGGAAGACCGCCGCCGCGCCGAGGAAGCCGCGCGCAAGCAGCGCGAGGAAGAGGCCGCGCGCCTGGAGGCCGAGCGCCAGGCCGCCGCCGCGGCCGCCGCCGCGCGCGAGGAGGAAGCCGGCCGGGCCCGCCCCGGCGGCCACGGCCATCCGCACAAGGCGCCGGCCGCGCGCGACGACAAGGCCGGCGCGCACAAGCACAAGACCCGCGGTTCGCACGCGATGGCGGCGGGCGTGGAGGACGACGAGAGCACCGCGCGCTTCGCCGGCCAGCTGCACCTGTCGGCCTCCGAGCGCGCGCGTCGTTCCAGCGCGCGCGGCAAGCCCAAGGCCCGCCGCCAGGCCGAGCAGTCCCGCAGCGGCGGCGGCGCGCACGGCTTTTCGCGGCCGACCGCGCCGATCGTGCGCGAAGTCGCGATCGGCGAGGCGATCACCGTCGGCGACCTTGCCCAGAAGCTGGCCCTGAAGGGCGGCGACGTGGTCAAGGCGCTGTTCAAGATGGGCGTGATGGCGACCATCAACCAGACCATCGACCACGACACCGCGGTGCTGGTGGTCGAGGAGCTCGGCCACACCGCCGTGGCCGCCAACGCGGACGACGCCGAGAGCGAGCTGCTGGCGCACGTCGAGGAAGCCCAGGGCGAGAAGACCGCGCGTCCGCCGGTGGTCACCATCATGGGCCACGTCGACCACGGCAAGACCTCGCTGCTGGACTACATCCGCCGGACCAAGGTCGCCTCGGGCGAGGCCGGCGGCATCACCCAGCACATCGGCGCCTACCACGTCGAGACCGACAAGGGCACGATCAGCTTCCTCGACACCCCGGGCCACGCCGCGTTCACCCAGATGCGCGCGCGCGGCGCCAAGCTCACCGACATCGTGGTGCTGGTGGTGGCCGCCGACGACGGCGTGATGCCGCAGACGATCGAGGCCGTGCAGCACGCCAAGGCGGCGAACGTGCCGCTGATCGTCGCGATCAACAAGATCGACAAGTCCGACGCGGACCCGTCGCGGGTCAAGAACGAACTGCTCGCGCAGGACGTGGTTGCCGAGGAGTTCGGCGGCGACACCCAGATGGTCGAGCTCTCGGCCAAGACCGGCCAGGGCGTGGACACCCTGCTCGACGCGATCTCGCTGCAGGCCGAGGTGCTCGAACTGCGCGCGGTGCCGGAAGGCCGCGCGACCGGCGTCGTGATCGAGTCCGCGCTCGACAAGGGCCGCGGCCCGGTGGCGACGGTGCTGGTGCAGCAGGGCCGCCTGCAGAAGGGCGACTACCTGGTGTGCGGCACCCAGTACGGCCGCGTGCGCGCGCTGTTCGACGAAAGCGGCCGCCAGGTGCAGGACGCCGGTCCGTCGATCCCGGTGCAAGTGCTCGGCCTGTCCGGCGTGCCGGACGCGGGCGACGACTTCGTGGTGGTCGAGGACGAGCGCCTGGCCAAGGAAGTGGCCCAGCAGCGCGACGCCAAGCGCCGCGAGACGCGCCTGGTCGCCCAGGCGGGCAACCGCATGGAAGACATCATGGCGCAGATGGGCGAGGGCGCCGCGCAGCAGACCCTCAACCTGGTCGTCAAGGCCGACGTGCAGGGCTCGGTGCAGGCCCTGCGCGAGGCGCTGACCGGTCTGTCCAACGAGCAGATCCGGATCAACGTGATCGGCTCGGGCGTGGGCGGCATCACCGAGTCCGACGCCCAGCTGGCGGCGACCTCGAAGGCGACCATCATCGGCTTCAACGTCCGTGCCGACGCCTCCGCGCGCAAGGTGATCGAAGGCAACGGCGTCGACCTGCGCTACTTCTCGATCATCTACGACGTGATCGACCAGGTGAAGCAGATCGCCTCCGGCGTGCTCGGCACCGAGATCCGCGAGGAGATCATCGGCATCGCCGAGGTGCGCGACGTGTTCCGCTCGTCGAAGTTCGGCGCGGTCGCGGGTTGCATGGTCGTCGAGGGCGTGGTCAAGCGCAGCAAGCCGATCCGCGTGCTGCGCGACCAGACCGTCATCTTCGAGGGCGAGCTGGAATCGCTGCGCCGCTTCAAGGAGAACGTCGACGAGGTGCGCGTCAACACCGAGTGCGGCATCGGCGTGAAGGCCTACAACGACATCAAGCCGGGCGACCAGATCGAGTGCTTCGAGCGCATCGAGGTCCAGCGCACGCTGTGACGCCCAGGGGAACCTGATGCCGCAGAAGTCCTTCCACCGCACCGACCGCGTCTCCGCCCAGCTCCGTCGCGAGCTGGGCCGGCTCGTGCACGAGGCCGTGCGCGAGCACGGGCTGCCCTCGGCCAGCGTCTCCGACGTCGAGGTCACCCGCGACATGGCGCACGCCAAGGTGTTCGTCACCGCGCTCCAGCCCGAGCGTTCGGAGGAGGCGGTGCGCGGCCTGAAGGGGCTGGCGCGCGAGCTGCGCTTCGCGCTGGCGCGCGCGGTCAAGCTGCGCCATGTCCCGGAACTGCACTTCGCCTACGACGACTCGGTGGACCGCGGCGAGCGCATCGAACGCCTGCTGCGCGACCTGCCGGACGCCGGCCGCGCGGACGGGGACGGCAAAGGCGCGTAGCGGTATCGCCGTCCGGGCCGCGGCCGGTCCGGGCGCGCCAGTCGCGTTTTCCCCCGCGGACGGGCATAAAGGGGTGGCCGGCTCCGGCCGGAACGATGGCGGCGGGCGAACGCCGCCGGCGCCGCGACAAGCCGCACACACGATGGAACCGGCCACGAGCGACCGTTGATGGCGTCCAAGACCAAATTCCGGCGCCTCGACGGCATCCTGCTGCTGGACAAGCCGCGCGGACTCAGCTCGAACCAGGCGCTGCAGCGCGTGCGCCATCTGTTCCGCGCCGACAAGGGCGGCCACACCGGCAGCCTGGATCCGCTCGCCACCGGCCTGCTGCCGGTCTGCTTCGGCGAGGCGACCAAGATCGCCGGCGGCCTGCTCGGCGCGCGCAAGGCCTACGACACCGTCGCCCGGCTGGGCGTCGTCACCGACACCGACGACGCGGAAGGCCAGCCGCTGCGCGAGCGGCCGGTGCCGGCGCTCACCATTGACGCCATCGACGCCGCCCTGCAACGGCTCACCGGCCGCATCCGCCAGCGTCCGCCGATCTACTCCGCGCTCAAGCGCGGCGGCGAGCCGCTGTACGCCAAGGCGCGCCGGGGCGAGGTGGTGGAGGTGGACGAGCGCGAGGTGGACGTGCACGCGTTCGAGCTGCAGTCCGCCGCCGACCTGCTCGACGGCGGCGCGCCGTTGCTGCGGCTGCACGTCGAATGCGGAGCGGGCACCTACGTGCGCAGCCTGGTCCGCGACCTCGGCGAGCTGCTCGGCTGCGGCGCGCACGTGGCGGAGCTGCGGCGGCTGTGGGTGGATCCCTTCCGCGAGCCGCGGATGTGGACCCTGGAGGCGCTGCAGGCGCTGGCCGAACGCGGCGAACGCGGCCTGGACGCCTGCCTGCTGCCGATCGAGGCCGGCATGGCCTCCTGGCCGCAGGTGCGGGTGAACGCGGCGCAGGCGCGGCGGCTGGGGCAGGGGCAGGCGCTGGCCGGGCGCTTCGGCGCCGAGGGAAGCGTCGCCGTGTTCGACGAGGACGGGCGGGCGCTGGGCCTGGGGCTGGCGGACGCGGCCGGCCTGCGCCCGCAGCGCTGGTTCGCCTGGGGCTGCGTGCAGCCGCAGCCGGCCGGCTGAGCGCGGCCCTCGCCTCCAATCCGTCCGTCACGCGGCAGCGGAAACCGCGCGCCGGCGCAGGGATCCCGGCGCGGCGATGGCCCCTAACGCCTTGTCCCGCAAGGACCCCGCGGGCTACAATCCCGCGGCTCCCGAGTCTCCGCTCGCAGCACCCACCCCGCACGCGGCGGGCCTGGCGGTGCGTTCCGGCGTTCCTGCGACGCCGGCGTTCCTGCCGACCACGCATCTACCGAGAAGAACCCATGTCCATCGACAGCAGCAAAGTCATCCAGGAACACGCCCGCGGCCCCAACGACACCGGCTCGCCGGAAGTCCAGGTCGCCCTGCTCTCGGCGCGCATCGCGCAGCTGACCGAGCACTTCAAGATCCACAAGCAGGACCACCACAGCCGGCGCGGCCTGCTGAAGATGGTCAACCAGCGCCGCAGCCTGCTCGACTACCTGCATCGCAAGGACGCCGAGCGCTACAAGGCCCTGATCGAGAAGCTCGGTCTGCGCCGCTGAGCAGTACCCCGACCGCGGCGCAGCGATGCGCCGCGGTTTCGTTTTTCCCGCTGTCATCCCGAGCGTAGCGAGGGATCCGCTTTCCGCCCACGGGGCTCGCAGAGCCGATGCCTCACTCCGTTCGGAATGGCAGCGCCCGGCCTTCACCGGCCACCGCACGCCGCAAGGGCGGTGCGCGGAACGCATGAGAACCGAGGAACCCAACGTGGCAAAAATCACCAAGACCTTCCAGTACGGCAAGCACACCGTGACGCTGGAGACCGGCGAGATCGCCCGTCAGGCCAGCGGCGCCGTCATCGTCAAGATGGACGACACCGTACTGCTGGTCTCCGCGGTCGCCGCCAAGTCGGCGCGCGAAGGGCAGGACTTCTTCCCGCTCACCGTGGACTACCAGGAGAAGTTCTACGCCGGCGGCCGCATCCCCGGCGGCTTCTTCAAGCGCGAGGGCCGGCCGACCGAGAAGGAGACCCTGATCTCCCGCCTGATCGACCGCCCGATCCGCCCGCTGTTCCCCGAGGACTACAAGAACGAAGTCCAGATCATCGCGACGGTGATGTCGCTGAATCCGGAAATCGACGGCGACATCCCGGCGCTGATCGGCGCGTCCGCCGCGCTGGCGCTCGCCGGCACCCCGTTCCAGGGCCCGATCGGCGCCGCCAAGGTCGGCTACAAGGACGGCCAGTACCTGCTCAACCCGACCGCCACCGAGCTCGCCACCAGCGACCTTGAGCTGGTCGTCGCCGGCACCGCCAACGCCGTGCTGATGGTCGAGTCCGAAGCGAAGATGCTGTCGGAAGAAGTGATGCTCGGCGCCGTGATGTTCGGCCACCGCGAGCAGCAGAAGGTCATCAACGCGATCAACGAGCTGTGCGTCGAAGCCGGCGTGAAGCCGTCCGACTGGGTCGCCCCGCCGAAGAACCACGCGCTGATCGCCGAGATCAAGGCCAATGCCGGCGCCGCGCTGGCGCAGGCCTACCAGATCCGCGACAAGCAGCAGCGCCGCGAGGCGATCTCCGCGATCCGCAAGGACACCTGGACCACGCTGTCCGGCCGCGCCGAGGCGGAAGGCTGGTCCCAGGCCGAGTACAACAAGGAGTTCGGCGAGCTCGAGTACCGCACCATGCGCGACTCCGTGCTCGACACCAAGGTGCGCATCGACGGCCGCGCGCTCGACGTGGTGCGTCCGATCACCTCGAGGGTCGGCGTCCTGCCGCGCACCCACGGCTCGGCGATGTTCACCCGCGGCGAAACCCAGGCGATCGTGGTCACCACGCTCGGCACCGCGCGCGACGGCCAGATCATCGACGCCGTCTCCGGCGAGTACAAGGAACACTTCCTGTTCCACTACAACTTCCCGCCGTACTCGGTCGGCGAGACCGGCCGCTTCGGCGCGCCCAAGCGCCGCGAGATCGGCCACGGCCGCCTCGCCAAGCGCGGCGTGCTGGCGGTGATGCCGTCGATGGAGGAATTCCCGTACACCGTGCGCGTGGTGTCGGAGATCACCGAGTCGAACGGTTCCTCGTCGATGGCGTCGGTGTGCGGCTCCTCGATGGCGCTGATGGACGCGGGCGTGCCGATCAAGGCGCCGGTCGCCGGCATCGCGATGGGCCTGGTGAAGGAAGACGACCGCTTCGTGGTGCTGTCCGACATCCTCGGCGACGAGGACCACCTCGGCGACATGGACTTCAAGGTCGCCGGCACCGAGAACGGCGTGACCGCCCTGCAGATGGACATCAAGATCCAGGGCATCACCGAGGAGATCATGCAGGTCGCGCTGAAGCAGGCCAAGGCCGGCCGCCTGCACATCCTCGGCGAGATGCAGAAGGCGATCACCGCGCCGCGCGCGGAGCTCTCGGAGTTCGCCCCGCGCCTGCTGACCATGAAGATCCACCCGGACAAGATCCGCGAGGTGATCGGCAAGGGCGGCTCGACCATCCAGGCGATCACCAAGGAAACCGGCACCCAGATCGACATCCAGGACGACGGCACGATCGTGATCGCATCGGTCAACGCCGCCGCGGCGCAGGCCGCCAAGGCGCGCATCGAGCAGATCACCTCGGACGTCGAGCCGGGCCGGATCTACGAGGGCAAGGTCGCCAAGCTGATGGACTTCGGCGCCTTCGTGACCATCCTGCCCGGCAAGGACGGCCTGGTGCACGTCTCGCAGATCTCCAACGAGCGCGTCGAGAAGGTCAGCGACAAGCTCAAGGAAGGCGATGTGGTCAAGGTCAAGGTGCTGGAAGTGGACAAGCAGGGCCGCATCCGCCTGTCCATGAAGGCGGTCGAGGAAGGCGAGGGGCTGCCGAACGGCTGAGCCGTCGCGCCATCGCGCGAAGAAAAGCGGGCCGCATGGCCCGCTTTCTTTTTTCCGACGCCGCCCCGTCTGCCGGGTGTCCGCAGGCGACCGGTCGGAGAGGTCATTGTCCCTGGCGCGGCACGACGGACCACGCCAAGTTGGTGACGGTCGTGACCTCGGTGCGACTTCCCGAATTGGCCGAGCGCCAGATGACTCCGGCGCCGGTGGCTGCGTTCCGCCACAGGATGTCCGACCTGCCGTCGCCGTTGTAGTCGCCGATCGCGGACACGCGCCAGTTGCGGTCCGCGACGGTGGTCACCGCGACGGTGGCGGCGCTGCTGGCGGATCGCCAGATGGTGTTGCCGCCGCTGCTGGCATTGCGCCACAGGATGTCCGACTTGCCGTCGCCATCGAAGTCGCCGATCCCGACGATCTGCCAGCTCAGGGTCGTGACCGCCGTTACCCCCAGCGGGTTCGAGGAGAGTGCCGAGCGCCAGATGATGTTGCCGCCGGTGCGCACGTTGCGCCACAGGACGTCCGACTTGCCGTCGCCGTCGAAGTCGCCGATGCCAACCACCCGCCAGTTGGTGTCCTCCACCCTCGTTACCACCTGCGAGGTCGCGGAGTTGCCGGAGCGCCAGATGACGTTGGCGCCTGAACTGGCGTTGCGCCACAACACGTCGGCACGTCCGTCCCCGTCGAAATCGCCGACGCCAACGATGCGCCAGCTGAGGACGGTGACGCCGGTCATCGGCAGCGACCTCGCGGGATTGCCGGAGCGCCAAATGACGTCCGCGCCGGTGCTGGCGTTGCGCCAGACGACATCCGAGGCGCCGTCGCCATCCACGTCGCCTTCGCCCACTACCTGCCATTGCACGATAACGCTTGGCAGCGACTGCGAGCTTTGCGCGCTTGCCGATCGCCAGATCACGTTGCCGCCGGTGGAGCCATTGCGCCAGAACAGGTCGGAGCGGCCGTCGCCGTTGTAGTCGGTCGCCACGCGGCGGGTGGATGCTCCTTCCTCCAGCGCGCAGACGCTGGAGCATCCGTCGCCGCTGGTGACGTTGCGGTCGTCGCACTGTTCCAGCCCCTCAACCGTGCCGTTGCCGCAGGTGTTGGCGGGTGCGTGGCCGAGCATGCCGGCGTTGTTTCTCGGTCCGGGCGTGCCGAAGCGGAAGTCGTTGGCGGAACTGCCGGTGTCGTCGAGCGCGTCCAGGATGGACGCGGAGCCCGCGATGTCCAGCCGACGCAGGATCGCGCGGCCGGGCGTGATGCCGCCGCCGGGATTGAAGGGCGGGCCGACGCCCGCGCTGCCGCCGGTGTAGGCGCCCCAGGCCACGCAGTCGATGGTGTCGGCGAAGCACACCTTGCCGCCCGCGGCGAGGATGGCTGCACTCATGGTCAGGTCCGGCGTGACGCTGAAGAAGCCGGCCGCCTCGGGCGTGGCGATCAGGATCTTGGACTGGTTGGCGCCGCTGGCCACGTTGTGGGTGAACGCGAAGCTGCCGACCTGCTGCCCGGCGCCGTTGAAGACGGTCAACGTGTGGCCGTTGACCAGGTTCTGGCCGCTTGCGTACATCTGGATGACGACGTATTGCGCATTGGGAGATGCGGGCGTGCCCGCGAAGACTTCCACCACCTTCATCAGGTGGAAGGTGGCGTTCGCCGGCAACGCGGCGAGCCCGAGCGCGACCGCCAGGGCAAGGCGAATGGGTGTGGGATGCATGGCAGACCTCCGTTGCTGGCCGCTTGCCCCCTATCGGTAGGAACGGGCGCCGCGTTCCGGGAGGGCCAGCGCATCGGCCCGGAAACCCGCGATGCCCGTGTCCGGGAAAGCGGCCCCGGTCTACTCCGTCACCCTTGCGAGGGCAAGTGCCCGGGTGTGCAAACCTCCTGCGCCCGGGGAGCCCCGTACCGCCGATGCGGGGACGCGCCCCGAGCTGCGCGGGTGAATGCACGGGCAGCAAGAACGGGGGTAGGATCGCGCCGTCCAAGCCGGCGGGGAACGCCATGCGCGCGCTCGTATTCACGTGCCTGCTGTTGATCGGACCGGCCGCGGACGCCCAGACGATCGTGCGCGCGGACGAGCATCTCGACGCGCACCGTCCGGAAGCCTGGGCGATGAACTACTTCGCGGCGAGTACGTTGATGACCGCCGGCGGGGAGACGCCGGCGCTGGCGCCGGGACGCTGTCAGGTCGCGGTCGACCTCGGCCACGTTCCGCGGCTGAGCGAGGAGCAGCGTCAGGTCGGCTTCAACGGGTTCAAGTCGGAAGACCTCAACCGCTCGCCGGTGTTCGGCCGCCTGCACGGCTGGATCGGGCTGCCGGGCGGCTGGGTGGGCGAGATCGGCTACACACCGCCGGTGGAGGTCGAGCACACCGAGGCCCGCGACCTGGTGGCGCTCGGGATCGGCCGCCGCCTGCTCGAGCGCGGCTCCTACACCCTGTCGGTGCGCCTGTTCGGCCAGCACGGCCGCGTGCACGGCGACATCACCTGCCCGGAGCGGCTGGCCGGCGTCGAGGACAGCGAGCGCAACCCCTACGGCTGCCAAGCGGCCTCGCGCGACCGGGTCGCGCTCAACTACTACGGGCTCGATCTGACATCGTCCTGGGCCGCCGCCGACTGGCGCTGGCACGCGACGGTGGGCGCGGTGCGTGCGGAGACCGAAGTGCAGGTGGACGCGCTGACCTACGACCAGCACGACCTGTCGCTGCTGCAGGCCGATTCGGTGTTGCCGTTGTTCGTGGTCGGCGCGCAGCGCGACCTCACCGCGCGCTGGAGCGTGGGCGCCGAATTGCTGTACGTCCCGCTGGAGGTGCGCCGCCAGGAAGGTGGCGATCGCGAGCACGATCCGTTGACCAGCCTGCGTCTGCAGCTGCGCTATCGGCCTTGACCTCGCGCACCCGCCACAGCGGTCGGTGCCGGCGCGCCTCCAGCGCCGCGTAGAGCGCCATCGCCACCAGCAGCGGCAGCAGGTAGTACACCGCGCGGTAGGTCAGCACCGCGGCGATCAGGCGTGCGTCCGGCACCAGCGCGCCGAGCAGGGCGACGAAGATCGCCTCCAGCACGCCGATCCCCGCCGGCACGTGCGTCACCGCGGTGCCGACGGCGGCGACCAGCAGCACCGCCAGCACCAGCGGGTAGCCGACCGCGCCATGCAACAGCACGTACAGGATGGCCGCCATCAGCATCCAGTCGCAGGCGGCGAGCAGCAACTGGACCAGCGCCAGCCCCGGGCCCGGGAAGCGGAAGTGGTGGCCGCGCAGGTGGAACACGCGGCCGCGTGTCGCCCGGCAGGCGACGAGATAGGCCGCCACCAGCAGCAGCATCAGCACGCCCAGCGCCTGCAGCCCGCCGGTGCCGATCCGCCAGGACGCCGGCGGCGCCAGCGTGCGGCCGGCGAACAGCGCGCCGGCGACCAGCAGGTAACCGAGCCAGTTGGTCGCCGTGCTGAAGCCGATGATCCGGGTCGTGGTCGCCAGCGACAGGCCGGCGCGCGAGTACAGCCGCAGGCGGAAGCCGGCGCCGCCGAGCAGGGCGCCGATGTTCATGCTCAGCGCGTAACTGATGAAGGCGATCAGCATCACCCGCCGGGTACGCAGCGCGTGGCCGGCGTAGCGGCGCGCGGCCAGGTCGTAGCCGCAGTAGAGCAGGTAGCTGGCGCTCGTGAGCAACGCGGCCAGCGCCAGCGGGCGCCAGCCGTAACCCGCGATCGCCGCGCCCACCTGGCCCCAGTCGATGCCGCGCGCGTAGCGCGCCAGCAGCACCGCCACCAGCACGAGGAAGCCATAGAAGGCGGCGCGCGCGATCAGCCGCAGGCGCGGATGCCGCGCGATCATGCCGCCTTCCCGACCTGGTCGCCGTCGCACGCGCTGCCCACCGGCGCGATCCGCGGCGTGTGCGCGGGCAGCAACCCGGCCCAGGCCGGAAAGCGGCGCAGGCAATGGAACACGAGCGGCCGCAGCAGCGCGTCGCCGAATGCGCTGCCGGGCACGCCGTCGGCGTCGACCGCGCGGCAATGCGCGGCCTGCAGCAGCTGCAACCGCGCCTGCAGGTCGCAGGCGAAGGCCCGGTCGCGCACCAGCACGTTGGCCTCGAGGTTGAGCGACAGGCTCAGCGGATCGAGGTTGCTCGAGCCGACCATCGCCCACTCCCCGTCGAACACCGCGACCTTGCCGTGGAACGGTCGCCGGCAGTACTCGTGGATGCGCACGCCGGATTCGATGAGCGGCCGGTACAGCAGGCGCGCGGCGATCCGCGCCGCCGGCGTGTCCGGCTCGCCCTGCAGCAGCAACGACACCGCTACGCCGCGCCGCGCCGCGCGGCGCAGCTCGCGCACGAAGCCGTAGCCCGGGAAGAAGTAGGCGTTCGCGATCACGATCTCGCGGCGCGTGGCGCGGATCGCGCGGCGGTAGGCATCCTCGATCGCGGTCGCGCGGCGGCCGTTGTCGCGCAGCAGCAACATCGCCTCGCCGTCGCCGCGGCGGGTGCGCCGCGCCTCGCGCGAGGCGCGCCAGCGTTCGCCGGTCCCGTCGGAGGCGAACGCGGCGCGGACGAAATCGCGGATATCGGCGACGATCGGTCCTTCCAGCAGGGCAGCGTAGTCCTGCTTCGCCTCCGGCCCGAAGTCGGCGAGGTGGTCGGCGGAGAAGTTGATGCCGCCGATGAACGCGCGGGTGCCGTCCACCACCACCAGCTTGCGGTGCATGCGGCGGAACAGGTTGACCCGCATCCCGAACAGGCGCGGCCGCGGATCGAACACGCGCAGCTCGACGCGCGGCCCGAGCCGCTCGAGGAAGGCCGCCGACAGCGCGGGCGTGCCGTAGCCGTCGACCATCACCCGCACCTCGACGCCGCGCCGGGCCGCGGCGGCCAGCGCGTCGGCGAGCGCATGACCGACCTTGTCCTCGGCAAGGATGAAGGTCTCCAGCAGCACCTCGCGCCGCGCGGCCGCGATCGCGTTCAGGACGGCGGGGAAGAAGGCCTCGCCGTTCTCCAGCAGTTGCGCCCGGTTGCCATCGCGCCACGCGGCCATCCTCAGACCTCCACGCACGCCACCAGCGGCGCATGGTCGGACAGGTGCGACCATGGCCGCGTGGAGAGTACGCGCGGCTGCGTCGCGCGCGCGTTGCGCAGGTAAATCCGGTCCAGCGGCAACAGCGGCCAGCGTGCCGGGAAGCTGCGCGCCAACCGCCCGTGCGCGGCCAGGAACACCTCGTGCAGGCCGCAGCGCTCGACCAGCGGGTGGCCCTTGCCGCGCCAGTCGTTGAAATCGCCGGCGACGATCAGCGGTGCGTCCGCCGGCACTTCGCGCGCGACCACGTCGCACAGGAGTTCCAGCTGGCGCCGGCGATGGCCCTCCAGCAGGCCGAGGTGGGTGCAGATCGCGTGCAGCCGCGGTCCATCCGGCAAGCCGAGCACGCAGTGCAGCAGGCCGCGGCCCTCGTGGCCGTGGATGGAAACGTCGCGGTTCTCGTACTGCAGGATCGGGAATTTCGACAGCAGCGCGTTGCCGTGGTGGCCGTGCGGATAGGCGGCGTTGCGGCCGTAGGCGTACTGCGGCCAGATCGAGTCGGCGAGGAACTCGTAGTGCGGGCTCTCCGGCCACTGCGCGTGGCGCCCGGCGCGTTCGGCGTGCTCGCCCTGGACTTCCTGCAGGAACACCACGTCCGCGGACACGCTGCGGATCGCGTCGCGCAGCGCGGGCAGCACGAAGCGGCGGTTGAAGGGGCCGAAGCCCATGTGCGTGTTCACCGTCAGGACGTTGAAGCTCGGCATGCGGCGCGTGGTCGGGGAGGTGACGGAATTGTGGCCAAGGCCGGCCGCGCGGGGCGTGAGCGCCGGGTTCGCCCGTGCGCGAAACGGCAGTCCTGTTCAGCCCGTCCGCTTCACGCGTCCGCGAACAGCTCCGGCTGCGCCGCCAGGCTGTCGCGCGGCACGAAGCCCGCCAGGCCCACGCCGACCAGCCGGTAGCGGGTGCGCGAGGGCAGCTCGACCCGCTCGCGCAGCGCGCAGGCGATGTCGGCGACGTCGGCCAGCGATTGCGGCCGCTGCGGTGGGGTCAGGCTGCGGGTGAGGATGCGGAAGTCGCTGGTCTTCAGCTTGAGCACCACCGTGCGCGCGATCCGCCCGTGCGGATCGGCGAGTTCGTGCTGGTAGCCCGCCCAGGCCTTCCCGGCCAGCCGGCGGATGTGCGGCGCGAGCTCGTCCAGGTGCAGGTCCTGCGCGAAGGTGTCCTCGGCCGAAATCTGCAGCGTCGGCCGCTCGGGCTG
This sequence comes from Lysobacteraceae bacterium, assembly GCA_035539135.1. Taxonomy (GTDB): domain Bacteria; phylum Pseudomonadota; class Gammaproteobacteria; order Xanthomonadales; family Xanthomonadaceae; genus JABFWF01. The sequence goes on along the minus strand of DATLJD010000014.1, from coordinate 429,827 downwards.
CACCGGGTGTTCGTCGATGCCGAAGGACAGCTCGTGCAGGCGCCGCCCCCAGCGCCCGAAGCGCTGTTCCAGCAGCGCGCAGGGCAGGGCGCGCAGCTGGGCGACGGTGGCGACGCCGAGTTCGGCGAGTTTCGCCTCCATCACCCGCCCCACGCCCGGCAGGCGCCCGACCGGCAGCGGGGCGAGGAAACGTTCGACCTGGTGCGGCCGCACCACGAACAGTCCGTCCGGCTTGCGCCAGTCGCTGGCGATCTTGGCCAGGAACTTGTTCGGCGCGACGCCCGCCGACGCGGTCAGTTGCGTCTCCTCGCGGATCGCGGCGCGGATCGCCTCGGCGGTGGCGGTCGCCGTCGGCAGGCCGGTCTTCGTGGTGGTGACGTCGAGGTAGGCCTCGTCCAGCGACAGCGGCTCGATCAGGTCGGTATGCCGCGCGAAGATCGCCCGCACCTGGCGCGACACCGCCTTGTAGCGCACGAAGTCCGGGGGCACGAACACCGCCTGCGGACACAGCCGCTCCGCGCGCAGCGCCGGCATCGCCGAGCGCACGCCGAAGCGGCGTGCCTCGTAGCTGGCCGCGCACACCACCGAGCGCGACCCGCGCCAGGCCACCACCACCGGCCGCCCGCGCAACGCCGGGTCGTCGCGCTGCTCCACCGACGCGTAGAACGCGTCCATGTCGACGTGGAGGATCTTGCGCTGCGGCGGGGGCACGCCGGCATTCTAGGGCGCGGCGGGGCGGGGCTTCACTGGCTGTCACCTCTCCCGCTTGCTGGAGAGGTCGAGCGCGTCAGCGCGAGGTTGAGGGCGCGGCTCCGCGACCGCTAACGGTGCTGCTCCGCATTCAGCCCGTCCTCGTCCGGCTCGTCGGCGATCCGCTGGCGCTGCGTGTCATCGGCATGCAGGCGCTTGCCGCCCATCTCCAGCCGCTCCGGATCGCGGTGCGCCTCGCCGCCGGCCAGGCGCTTGTTGCTGCGCTCGGCCGCCTGCCGCGCGGATGCATCCCGCCGGGAAGGTTGCTCGTGTCTGGCCATCGCCTCGCTCTCCTCGTGCGAAGACCCCGAGGGTGCCGGCGTGGGGATGAGCGGGTCGTGAGAAGAGGTTGCCGGCATCGACATTTGCGCGAAGGACTCAATCCGCGTGCTGCTTCCGGGCCTTGGCCCGGCTCCGGAATACGAAGTAGCTGGCCACGATGACGCAGGTCTGCAACACCGCCAGTGGCGGGAAGAACAGATGGGTGGCGGTCCAGACGAGGCTCGCGGCCATGACGATGAACAGGGCTTTCGTGCCGAAGCGGCTGGCCAGGTAAAGGATCGCCACGAACAGCACCTGGTAGAGCACGACCGCCAGGCTAATCATCGCGCCCTGCTCCGGCGTCGTTTCGGTGGAAGAGGACGCTGGTGCCGCATTCGGCGCACTCGCGGTAGAACGCCGGCCCGTCCTTGCGCAAGCGCGGCTGGTGGTTCGGTTTGCAGGTGAAGCGCATCGCGGTGTTCGCGGCGCAGCCTGCGCACTTGAAGTAGTAACCGTAACGGCCGTGCAGGATCGCGCCAAGCCGATGGCCGCACCGCTTGCAGGCGGGCCCGTCGCCGCGGGCCGAAGAGGCCGCCGGCGTCGCCGCAAGCGTCGGCTCGACGCGGGACTTGCGTCCCGTCGTGTTGGGTAACGGCGCGGGTGGTGCTGGCGGCGCGGGTGCCACAGACGCCACAGACGCGGCAGGTGTCTGGCGCGATGCGAGCGGTACATGCCTGGCGGCGAGCTGGCGTGCGACGAACTCGACGGTCTCCGGCGCGACGATCTTCGTGGCCTTGAGCAGCGCGACCAGGCCATTCTCCCCGTCGATGTCCTTCCAGATGCGCTTCTTCAGCTGGTCGGCCTTGATGACCCGCGAGGTATCGAAGCGCCGCGGGCGGTCGATGCGCGCCGCCGGCGCGACCAGCACCAGCGAGAAGAAGGACGGCGGGATTCGCAGGCCAAGGCGTTGCGGAAGCTCGATGGACGACACGACGTCGCGCAGCACGGCGATGTGCCGGTCGTTCTGTTCAAGTGGCGAGGCCATGCCCTCGTAGGTCTTGCGGTAGGCGTTCCAGCGCAGGAACTCGCCGTCCTCGGTGATCTTGACGCCGGCATGGAAGTGCTTGGTTTCCAGCACGTACATGTCCATCCAGCGGTTGATCAGCAGATGGTCGATCTGCGCCACCCGGCCGCCGTGCTCCAGCCGCAGGTCGTGCAGCACCGCCCAGTTGGGGGACCTGGCGAACTCGAAGTCGATCAGGTAGGCGGATTCCGCCTCGCCCTTGAGGCCGGCCTTGCGGATGCGCAGTTCCTCGGCAGCCCGCCGGGCGCCGGTCCCCGCGCCCTGGGCCATGCGTTCGAGTGCCTGCAGCGAGGCCGCATGGTCGTCGGATCGCTTGATCAGCATGGCCGGAACGCCGTCTGCCTGATCCCGGAATCCGGCGCGTTTCTCGCCGTCGTCGTCTTGATCGGCTTGGTCACGTACGTCGTCGCGCCAAGGAAAACAAGGGGACGTGGCTTCATGGTTCCTCCGGTACAACGGCAATGGCCCGGCGCTTCCAGGTTACCGGCCGCCGCCGGAGGTGGCCGGTCGCGACCGTTGCAACTGGTCACTCGGTGGTCGGCTGGCCGTTGCACGATGCGGCTCAGCAGCGGATGTTGCCGATGTCCAACGCGGGCGCGCTGCCGCGATGTTGCTGGACGCGCAACAGCGTTCCGGAGACCGGCCTGCCGAGCCAGGCCGCCGCCTGCCGGCAGATGGTTGCGCCCGACTCCTCCAGCGTGGCGGTGCCCAACTGGACGATGACGGTGGGCCTGTCCGCGCCGGGATAGGCACCCATCACGCGCACGGCCTGGACCCGCGCCCGTTGCGATGCGGCGTGGCGCGCGCGTTGCAGGTCGGCCAGCCGCCGGGCTGCTTCGGCGTCAGCGGCGCTGAGTTGCTGCTCGACCTGTGCCACGCCTGCGGCGAGGTCGCGCGCGAGCAGGCGCGATTGCACCCAGTAGGCGTACCAGGGATAGGCCAGCGCCACGCCCACGAACACGATCAGACCGATGGTGAAGCGCGCGCTGGCGGCATCCTCGGGGGAGTCCGGAGCGTAGCGCGCCCGGCGGCGGAAACGCACGTTGCCCCAGTCGTCGGATGGCTCGGTCATGCGGGCTCCATCAGGGGTCCGGAGGTCAGGCGCCGGCGACATAGCGCGCGTCGTCCTGCCGGTGCGCCCGCCCCAGCGCCACCAGCATCTCCAGCAACTGCGGGAGGCGCTTCTTCCACGGGCCGCGGGCGGTGAAGCGGGCGGCGATGTCCTCGAGCGTTAACGGCACGGGGCTGGCATTCAGGAGGTCGGCGAGGGCGCGGACCTGGGCGAGGGTGTCCTTCGGCCACGGGGCCGGCTTGGCGGTGCCGGCGGGCGGGGCGGTGGTGTCTTCGGTGTCGGTGGCGAGCGTGCCCTGTTCGGGGGCGGTGTCGCGCGCGGCGGCGGACGATGGCGGGTTCTGGAAGTCGGGGCGCAGCCAGCGGACGTGACCGCGGGCTTCCTCCGCGGCGCGCTCGGCATTGAGGGCGACCAGGCGTTCGAGGATGGCGTCGTCGAAGGCGCGACGAGCGTCCTCGCGGGTCTGGCCGGCGGGAGCGGGGTCGTTGCCGTGGGCGATGCGGAGCAGGAGCAACAGGTCGCTCCAGCCGTAGGCGGCCAGCACGACCGCGTCGAGCTCGTCGTGCAGCTGGCGCAGGACGGAGACCAGGCCCTGCTCGTGGATCACGCGTTCCTTCGCGGTCAGCGCTTCGCCGGCGCGCAGCTTGTCGAGCACGTTGTACATGCCGGTGAGCGTGAGGCCGGGATGCGCGGCCTGTTGGCGCTTGCGGTGGGCGTCGAGCTGTTCGGCGAGGTGGCCGATTTCGACCGACGGGTACTCGCCAATCGGGCCGACGTGCTGCACGGTGCCGTCGGCGTGGGTGACGGTGCAGCCGCCCGATGGGGCCGCTGAACTTGTCGAGGAAGTGCCAGTCGGGAAAAGGAAAGTTCTCAAAACATTGGGTCTTGTTGTAACGCGGTCGGCTCTCGAGTGTTCCACCCGTCGCAAGTGCCCATGTCTCATGCATCGTGCTGGATAGGACGCCCAAAGTTGCCGCACGCTCGTCTGCCACGGTTACAAGCGAGCTGTCAGGCGTTACGTATTCGGGAATGAAGCAAAAGAAGCGGTGCTTGGATGTTTCCAGCGTAACGATGTAGCGCGAGAGTCCTGCTACGGCCTCGCGAAACTGCGGACGCGGATGCCCAATCACCCACCAGCGTTCCCGGAAGATCGGGTTGCGGTTGAGGTCGCGCTCCGCTTTTGCGCGTTCCAGAAGGTGCTGGTACGCCGCGGGATACGAATGACGAACCGTTTCCGCCTCCATGCCGAAGAAGTCGATGACGTACAGATGGCGCGGCGCCTGCGAAATGTCGCGACCGTTGATGTAGGGCCTGATGTGTCGTTCCAAGCCAACAATGGAACCGAGTCCAAGCTCGCGGGCGCGTAGTTCGTCGATCTGAAAGGCGGCGCCGATAGTCTTCATGCCAACCGAGCAAAGACCGGCGTTCGCCGCCAAGCTCGTGGCTCGCGTGACATCCACGCCCACCGTCAGGTCTGCGTTAATTCGGCCGAAGCGGCTTTCCATCGCGACGACCAGATCGTCGTCGCCCTCTTCCGCTTCGGCACGCTCGGCCGTCACAGTGAGCAGCCGCCCCGGCTTCCTGCCCGCTTCGCCGACCGTCATTGCGATACGAACGGCAGCGCCATCCTCGCTATCTACCCACGGATGGTCCGGGATGGCGAATATCAGCGAAATCGGCGCGTCGCTCGCCAAGTGCGGTTCTACTGCTCGGCGCACATACGCTTGACGCAAGCTGTTAGTCGTTATGAATCCGAAATCTCGAATGGCCTTGCGGCCTGCGAGCACTGCCGCGTGGTGCCACCAGCGCATGACGAAATCAGTCGCCTGCGGAATTTCCGGCCAAGCCTCCTGTATGGCGTCAACGTAACCATCGCCGAGGGTTTCGCGCATCCTCTTTGAACCAATGAACGGCGGATTCCCCACCACGAAATCCGCCTCCGGCCAGGCCGCCTTGCGCGGGTTGACGTAGCGCTCCAAGGGGACGCGGGCGCTGTCGTCCGGGATCGGTTCGCCGGTGACGGGCGAGGGCTTCATGGTCCTGCCGTCCCAGCGGGTGACCGGGATGCCGTGTGCGTCGGTGACGATTTCCACCGCGTCGTACGCCAGCACGGCGTCGCGGTTCTCGATGTTGCGGAAGTCGCGCACCACCGGCTCGGGCGGGCGCACGTCGCCGCGGGTGCGGAAGTGCCATTGCAGGTAGCCGATCCACAGCACGACCTCGGCGATCGCGGCGGCGCGCGGGTTCAGCTCGATGCCGAGCAGGTTGTGCGGGTCCACGGTCTCGCCGGCGAGGGCGTCGGCGCGCGCGCCGGCCAGGGCGAGGCCGGTCTGGCGGTCGCCGAGTTCGTCGAGCGCGTTGAGCACTTCGCCTTCCAGGCGCTTGAGGTGCTCCAGGGTCACGTACAGGAAGTTGCCGGAGCCGCAGGCCGGGTCGAGCACGCGTACGCCGCACAGGCGGTGGTGGAAGCGGCGCAGTTCGGCGGCGGCTTCGTCGGACTTGCCCTCGGCGGCGAGCGTCAGGGCGGCGGCCTGGGTGTCGCTCCATTCGGCGCGCAGCGGTTCGATCACGGCGGGCAGCACCAGCCGCTCGACGTAGGCGCGCGGGGTGTAGTGGGCGCCGAGCTTGTGGCGCTCGCCCGGCTCCAGCGCGCGTTCGAGCAGGGTGCCGAAGATGGCGGGTTCGACGTGCTTCCAGTCGGCGCGGGCGGCCTCGAGCAGCAACCGCAGCTGCTGCCTGTCGAGCGGCAGGGTGTCGGGCGTCTTGAACAGCTTGCCGTTGAAGCGCAGCACGTCGCCGGCGAGCACGGCGGAAAAGCCGCCGGCGTCCATGTCGCGCCAGAGCTGGGCGAGCATGCGCATGGCGACGTCGGGCTGGTCGGCGTGGCGGGTGAGCAGGTCGCGGAAGCTGTCGGCCGGGAGCAGGCGGACGTCTTCGGCGAACATGGTGAACAGGCAGCGCATCAGGAACTGGGCGACGCTGTCGGCGGCGTGGCCGGCGTGTTCGAGGCTGCGGGCGAGTTCGGCGAGCTGCGCGGCGATCGCGCGGGTGACGCGCGCGGACTCGCGGCTGGGATCGAGCGAGAGCGGGTCGAGCCAGACGCGGCGCAGGCGTTCGCGGATGGCCGCGTCGCGCAGGTCGTCGAGCGCGATGCGGTGGCTGCGCGGGTCGGGGAAGGGCGTGTAGGTGGCGCCCGAGCGCGAGAACTCCGCGTACAGCTCGATGCGGTGGCCGACGTCCACGACGACCACGAAAGGCGGGCGCCCTTCGGACGCGGGCAGGGCGCGGGCGTAGCCCTCGGCCTGGCTGCGGGCGCGCAGGAGGGCGTCGTCGAAGCCCTTGGCCTGCACGTTGCCGCGCAGCTTCTTGGACTCCAGCACGAAGGCGCCGCGGCGGTACAGGTCGATGCGGCCGGCGCTGGTGCTGCCGTCGCCGTGGCGGAAGGTGATCGGGCGCTCGAACATGTAGTCCTGTTCGGGCGTGGGGTGCGGGGCGTCCACCTCAAGCAGCGCGCACAGGTCGAGCAGGAAGCTCTGCGAGGCCGACAGCTCGGAAGCCTGCACGCCCTTCCAGCGGGCGATGAACGTCTCGACGGCGTCCGGGCCGTTGTCTGCCATTGCGTGTTCCCCCTCGCGTGAAGGCTAACGCAGGGGCGCGGCGCCCGGAAGGGTTTGTTTCGGGCCCGGACACCCCATCTCTTCCGGAGCGCTTTCCCCGGAGTCCGCGATGCTTCCGCTGTCCCTGCTCGACCTCGCCCCCGTCACCGAAGGCAGCACGCCGGCGCAGGCCTTCGCCAATATGCTCGACCTGGCGCGGCACGCCGAGCGCCTCGGCTACCGGCGCTTCTGGCTGGCCGAGCACCACAACATGCCGGGCATCGCCAGCGCGGCGACCGCGGTGCTGATCGGGCACGTCGCCGGCGGCACGTCCACCATCCGGGTCGGCGCCGGCGGGATCATGCTGCCCAACCACGCGCCGCTGCAGGTGGCCGAGCAGTTCGGCACGCTGGCGTCGCTGTACCCGGGGCGGATCGACCTCGGCCTCGGCCGCGCGCCGGGCACCGACCACGCGGCGGCGAAGGCGCTGCGGCGCTACTACGCGAGCGCGGAGGAATTCCCGGCTGACGTGATGGAACTGCTGCGGCTGTTCGAACCGGCGCAACCCGGGCAGCCGGTGCAGGCGGTGCCGGGCGCGGGCGTGGAGGTGGAGACCTGGATCCTCGGTTCCAGCCTGTTCGGGGCGCAGCTCGCCGCGGCGCTGGGACTGCCGTACGCGTTCGCCTCGCACTTCGCGCCGGACCTGCTCGAGCAGGCGCTGGCGGTGTACCGTCTGCAGTTCCGGCCGTCCGCGCGGTTGCAGCGTCCGCACGTGATGCTGGCGCTGAACGTGGTCGCGGCCGACGACGACGCGGAGGCGGCGCGGCTGTTCACCACCCAGCAGCAGGCCTTCGTCAACCTGCGGCGCGGCCGGCCTGGGCTGGTGCCCCCGCCGCTGGAATCGGGCGAGGCGATCGACGCCTACTGCACGCCGCAGGAAAAGGCGGGCGTGGACGCGGCGCTGGCGTGCGCGGTGGTCGGATCGCCGGCCACGGTGCGCGCGGGCATGCGCGCGTTCGTCGCGAAACACCAGCCTGACGAGCTGCTGCTGACGGCGAACGTGTTCGACCACGAAGCGCGGGTGCGCAGCTTCGCGCTGGCGATGGAGGCCTGGCGGCAGGGCTGATCCCGCTTCCTGCCGCCAGTCGTTCGCAACAGCCGCGCCCTCACCCTCGCGCTGCGCGCCCGATCCAGGTTCGCGTCACGTCGCTGCCAATGTGGCCAATGCCGCGATCGCCCGGTCCAGGACGCACGAGGCGCTTGCATCGCCATCCACCAGTGCCACGTCAGTCTCCCCGGCTGGGGACTGCAGGGTGCCGAACTGGCTGGCGATCAATTCGGGCGGCATGAAGTGATCGCTGCGCGCCGCCAGGCGTTTGGCGATGGTTTCCGGCGTCACCCGCAGGAACACGAACCGCACCGGCACGCCGCTCTCGCGCAAGCGCTGTCGATGCGCAGCGCGCAGGCCGGAAAACGCGAGCACGGTCGAGCGGCCTTCGGATGCGTAGCGCTGCAGTTCCGCCACCAGCGCGTCCACCCACGGCGCGCGCTGCGCGTCGGTGAGCGGCACGCCGGCTGCCATCTGCGCACGCGCCTCCGGTGTGTGGAAGTCGTCGGCGTCGAGGAAGACGTGGCCGAAGTGACGCGCGAGGGCGCGGGCCAGGGTGGTCTTGCCGCTGCCGGCGACTCCCAGGACGACGATGGCGTGCCTCACTGCACCGTCCAGCCGCCGTCCACGTCGATCGTGTGGCCGGTGATGTTGCGCGCCACGTCCGACATCAGGAATGCGGTGATCCCGGCGAGCTCCTCGAAGGTGATGAACACGCCCTTGGGCATCGGCTTGAGCATCACCTGGCTGACCACCTCGGCCTCGGGGATGCCGCGGGTGCGCGCCTGGTCGGCGATCTGGCGGTCCACCAGCGGGGTCTTCACGTAGGTCGGGCAGATCGTGTTGATGGTGATGTCGGTGTCGGCGGTTTCCAGCGCCATGACCTTGGAGAAGCCGACCAGGCCGTGCTTGGCGGCGACGTAGGCGCTCTTGTACGGGCTGGCGACCAGCGAGTGGATCGAGCCGATGTTGACGATGCGGCCGAAGCCGCGCTCGCGCATGCCCGGCAGCAGCGCGCGGGTGAGGCGGGCGACGCCGACCAGCATCACCTGCACCAGGAAGTTCCACTTCTCGATCGGGAACTCCTCCAGCCGCGCGACGTGCTGCAGGCCGGCGTTGTTGATCAGCACGTCCACCGGCCGCGACAGCTTGCCGAGCGCGAGCGCGACGCTCTCGTCGGAGGTAACGTCCAGCATCAGCGCCTCGGCCGAGCCGCCCTGCGCGCGGATGCCGTCCACCACGTCCTGCGCGGGCGCGAGGGCGACGTCGGTGACGACCAGATGGTGGCCGGCGGTGGCAAGTTCGGCGGCGATGCCGGCGCCGATGCCGCTGCCGGCGCCGGTGACGAGGATGCAGCGAGGCGTCATGGCGGGCCCTGCAAAGGAAAGCCGCAGCCTAGCAGGGCCGCCGCGGGGCGGCTTCGGACCAAAGTAGGTTGCGGCCGTGGGCGCGCGTCGCCTACGGTGCGGTACGGCGGCGAGCCGGCTCGGCGAACGCGTTCACGCCGCGCGTACGGCGCCTTGATCCTGGGAAGCGCAGCATCCGGGCACTTCCCACCCGGACGCGCCGCCATGACCACCTTCCACGTCGGCTACCTGATCGGCAGCCTGTCGAGCACTTCCATCAACCGGCTGCTGTCCAAGGCACTGATCCGGTTGGCGCCGGAGCAGCTGACCTTCACCGAGATCCCCTTCCGCGAGCTGCCGATGTACTCGCAGGACTACGACGCGGATTTCCCGCCGGCCGCGCGCGCCTTCAAGCAGGCCATCGCCGACGTGGACGCGCTGCTGTTCGTGACTCCGGAATACAACCGCTCGATCCCGGGCGCGCTCAAGAACGCGATCGACTGGGCCAGCCGCCCGTACGGGCAGAACGCGTTCACCCACAAGCCCTCGGCGGTGATCGGCACCTCGCCCGGCGCGATCGGCACCGCGCTGGCGCAGCAGGACCTGCGCGCGGTGCTCGGCTTCTGCAATTCGCCGCAGATGAGCGCGCCGGAGGCCTACATCCATTTCCGCGAGGGGCTGATCACCGGCGACGGCGAGGTCACCGACGCCTCCACCGAGGAGTTCCTGCGCAACTACATGCGCGAGTTCTGCCAGTTCGTGGAGCGGGTGCTGACCGTGCTGCCGTCCTCGCGCCAGCGGGCGGGGGAGGCCGAGCGGCCGCGCGCGCACTAGCGCGGTCCCGGCGGCGCGCTTGCCCTGGTCGCGCCGCCTTCGGCATGCTGGGCGCGGACCGTTCCAGGAGCAGGCCGTGCCCGAGCCCAGGCGCCATTTCTCGATGCTGCGCGAGTTCCAGCTGGCCGACTGGTTCACCCTGGCCAACGCGTTCTGCGGCACCGGCGCGATCTTCGCCGCGATGCGCTTCCTGCAGGAGGGCGTGGTGCGCGACCTGCTATGGGGCATGGCGCTGATCCCGCTGGCGTTCGTGTTCGACGCACTGGACGGGCGGGTCGCGCGCTGGCGGCAGTCGGCGTCCACCCTCGGGCGCGAACTCGATTCGCTGTCCGACGTGATCTCCTTCGGCGTCGCCCCGGCCGCGCTCGGCTACGCCTGCGGCCTGCAGGGCGGCTGGGACTGGCTGGTGCTGTCGTATTTCGTCGGCTGCGGCGTCAGCCGCCTGGCGCGCTACAACGTCACCGCCGAGCAACTCTCGGGCGAAAGCGGCAAGGTGAAGTACTTCGAGGGCACGCCGATCCCGACCAGCGTGGTCCTGGTCGGCCTGCTGGCCTGGGCCGCGGCCCGGGGCCGGATCGGCGACGCGCTGTGGTTCGGCGAGTGGCAACTGGGCCCGTGGCAGCTGCATCCGCTGGTGCTGGCCTTCGCCCTGTCGGGCTCGCTGATGATCAGCAAGACGCTGCGGATCCCGAAGCCCTGAGGTCGCCGCGCTGGCATGGCGCGATGGAGGAGGAAGGCATGGTCGACGACGCCGGATCGGATTTCGACGCGCTCGCGCGCCGCTACTGGCAGGCCTGGGGCGATGCGCTGCGGCAGGGCACGGAGGCGGGCGGCGTGCCCGGCTGGAACGACGCGCTGCAGTGGTGGGGCGGGCTGGCGCAGGGCGGCGGCACGCAGGCCGACGAGGCGGTGCGGCGGGCGGCGGCCTCGGCGCAATCCTGGTTCGGGCAGATGCAGCAGCTGGCGGCGCGCTTCGCCGGGGTGGACGCTGACGCGGCGGAGATCGCTTCGGAATGGAAGCGCCTGCTCGGCGCCAATCCGCTGCCCGAGATGCTGCGCGCGATGCGCGCGCCGGGGCAGCAGGGCGTGGAGACGTGGTTCGAGCAGGTCCAACCGTGGCTGGACGCATGGCGGCGCGAGGCCGACCGCTGGCTGCGGCTGCCGGCCTTCGGCCTGGCCCGTGAGCACCAGGAACGCTGGCAGGCGCTGGCGCGCGCGCAGCTCGCATACCGCGAACGCGAGGACGCCTTCCATCGTGTGCTGCTGCGCGCCGGAGAGCGCGCGTATGCGCTCTTCGAGGAGAAGCTGGCGGAGCGAGCGGAACCCGGCAGGCAACTGAACTCTGCGCGCGCGTTGTTCGACCTGTGGATCGACGCCGCCGAGGAGGCCTACGCCGAGGTCGCGCTGTCGGAGGATTTCCGCCACGCGTGGGGCGCGCTGGTCAACGCGCAGATGCGCCTGCGCGCCGGCGTGCAGAAGGAGGTCGAACTGGCGAGCGGCCTGTTCGGCGTGCCGACGCGCACGGAGATGGACGCGGCGCACCGCAGGATCACGGAGCTGGAGCGCGAGTTGCGGCGGATGCGCGCGGCGGGCGATCGCGCCGGCACGGAACCGGGGCCGGCGCCGCGGCGCGCCGGTGGCAGGACGACGGCGAAGGCCACGGGCGCGGCGCCGGCGAAGAAGGTCGCCAAGAAGGCGGCTGCACGCAAGCCAGCCAAGGGAGCGCCGCGATGACCGGTCCGCTCGATCTCACGCCGGAAAAACTGGCCGAAGAAGCGCTGGCGCTGCAGCGCAAGCTCGGCACTGCGTTCGACACCCTGCGCCAGGTCGGGGACGTGCACTACGGCGCGACCGACCGCGAAGAAGTCTGGCGCGACGGCAAGGTCGTGCTGTACCGCTTCCGCGGAGAGGGGGCGCCGACCGCGAAGGTCCCGCTGCTGATCAGCTACGCGCTGGTCAACCGGCCGTACATGGTGGACCTGCAGGTCGACCGCTCGATCGTGCGCGGGCTGCTCGCGCGCGGCGAGGACGTGTACGTGATCGACTGGGGCTACCCGGACCGCTCCGACCGCTTCCTCACCCTGGAGGACTACATCGAGCGCTTCCTCGGCGGCGCGGTGGACCATCTGCGCGAAACCTCCGGCCTGGACGCGATCAACCTGCTCGGCATCTGCCAGGGCGGGGCGTTCTCGCTGTGCTACGCGGCGCTGCACCCCGGCAAGGTGCGCAACCTCGTCACCATGGTGACGCCGGTGGACTTCCACGCCGGCGACAACATGTTGTCCAGCTGGACGCGCGAGCTGGACGTGGACCTGTTCGTGGACACGCTCGGCAACGTGCCGGCGGACCTGATGAACTGGTGCTACCTGATGCTCAAGCCGTTCCGCCTGAACCTGCAGAAGTACGTGGGACTGGTGGACATCCTCGATGACAGGAAGGCGGTCGAGGACTTCCTGCGCATGGAGAAGTGGATCTTCGATTCGCCCGACCTGGCGGGCGAGGCGTTCCGGCAGTTCACCAAGGCGTTCTACCAGGGCAACGGCTTCGTCAACGGGGGTATCCGGATCGGCGGCCGCGAGGTGCACCTCGGCCTGGTCGAGATGCCGGTGCTCAACATCTACGCCGAGCAGGACCACCTGGTGCCGCCGGAATCCTCGCGCGCGCTGAAGGACCTGGTGGGCACGGACGATTACAGCGAGCTGTCCTTCCGTGGCGGCCACATCGGCATCTACGTCTCCGGCCGCGCGCAGAAGCAGGTACCCGAGGCGATCCACGACTGGCTCGCGAAGCGGGCGTGACGCCTGCTGGTGCCGGCCAACGTCAGCTCGCGAGCGCGCCGGGCGGGAGAGGCAGGCAGGACACGCCGTGAATCCGTCCATGGAGGCTCGGATGCGCCATCCATGGCGCATACGGTCCTGCCTACCTCTCCCACCCAACGCGCCCCACCACTCTCGCGCTCGCGGCGGAGCAAGCTCCGCTCTACGGCAAGCCGCCTGGATCTCTCCCGAGCGACCGGGAGGGCGGGCCCATGGAATCGCCTTTCGACACAGCCAAGCCTCAGGGCCGCTGGTAGGTGACGAAGAAGCCTTCCAGGTCGCCGTTTTCGATGTAGGGCTGCACGCTCACGACCTTGTAGCCCTGCGCGGCGAAGGCCGAGTGCGCGCGGGTGAGGTCGTTGGCGGCGCCCTGGTTGCGGAAGCCCCAGCTGGCGTCGACCCAGATCGTGACCGCGGGCAGGTTGGCGCGCGCGGCGTCCTGCGCTGCGGTTTCGGGCTTCTTCTGGAACAGCGCGGCGTGGGCGGGCAGGGCGCAGGCGAGCAGAGCGGCGAGCAGCAGGCGGCGCATGGCGGCATTCCGGGATGGAGGAAGCGCGATGCTAGCAACGCCCAGGCGCAACGGCTGACTCGGGCACGACTGCCACGCCGCTTCCGGTCGTGGAGCGTAACTTGCGCCGCTGAACGCCGTCGTCGCCGCGTTCAGTGGGTGTCGCCGGCCGCCGGCCCGTGGTCGCGCTCGGTCGCCAGCGCCGTGCGCAGGGCGATGCGCAGGCCTTCGACCACGGTCTCGGTCGCCATCGCCGGCGCGCCCGGGTGCCGCGCGGCCTGCGCGGGCGAGTAGGGGATGTGCAGGAAGCCACCGCGCACGCGCCTGCCGCGCAGCGCGTGCATCAACCCGTAGAAGACCGCGTTGCAGACGTAGGTGCCGGCGGTGTGCGACACCTCGGCGGGGATGCCGCCCCGGCGCAGCGCGGCCAGCATCGCCTTGACCGGCAGCGTCGTGAAGTACGCCGCCGGCCCGCCCGCGACGACCGGCGCGTCCACCGGCGAGGCGCCGGCGTTGTCGGGGATGCGCGCGTCGGCGAGGTTGATCGCGACCCGCTCCAGCGACAGCTGCGCGCGCCCGCCGGCCTGGCCCACGCACAGCACCAGCGCAGGCGCGGTCTCGCGCAGCGCGCGGCGCAGGGCCTTGAGCGACGCGACGAATTCGACCGGCAGCAGCCGCGCCACCACGCGATGGCCGCCGATGCGCGCGCCGTCGAGTCGGGCGACCGCGTCCCAGCTCGGATTGGAAGCTTCCCCGCCGAACGGCGCGAAGCCGGTGAGCAGGATCGTGGGAGTGCGTTTGCGTGCGGCGGCCATGCCGGGATTCTAGGGCGACGGCGCGCAGGCCGGTGCTATCTTCCGCGCATGCCCGACGCCACCCCGATCCGCTTCAAGGCCCGGCTGCTGCGGCCGGCGACCCCGAAGAGCGCGCCTTGGCGCTTCCTGCTGCTGCCGCCCGCGGCGAGCGCGAAACTGCCCTCGCGCGGCATGGTCAGCATCGAAGGCACGCTGGACGGGCAACCGCTCAAGGCGACGCTGGAACCGGATGGCCAAGGCAGTCACTGGCTGAAGGTGCCGCGCGCGCTGCGCGAGGCGGCGGGCGTGGACGCGGGCGACAGCGTGACGCTGGCGATCGCGCCGGCGACGAAGGAACCGGAACCGCGGGTGCCGGCCGACCTGCGCCAGGCGCTGGCGGCCGCGCCCGAGGCGCAGGCGCAATGGAAGACGCTCACCCCGGCCGCGCGCCGCGACTTCATCCAGTGGCTGGCCACCGCGAAGCAGGCCGAAACCCGCGCCCGTCGCATCCGCAACGCCTGCGACATGCTCGCCGCCGGCAAGCGCCGGATCTGCTGCTTCGACCGTTCCGGCATCTACGGCAAGGGCATGTGCGCGCCGGACGCCGCGCCCGCCTAGCGGAACACCAGCAGGTACATCAGCAGCAGGTTCACCGCCATCAACGGCAGCGCGGTCGCCACCTGCGCGCGGATCACGCCGTTGGGATCGTCCAGTTCCAGCAACGCGGCCGGCACCAGGTTGAAGTTCGCCGCCATCGGCGTGAGCAGGGTGCCGCAGTAGCCGGTGAGCATGCCGAGCGCGCCGAGCACCGCGGGATCTGCACCGTGGCGCTGGATCAGCAGCGGCAGGCCGATGCCCGCGGTCAGCACGGGGAACGCGGCGAACGCGTTGCCCATGATCACGGTGAACAGCACCATGCCGAGTCCATAGGCGAGCACGCAGGCGATCCGGCTGTCGGTGGGGATCACCGCCGACACCAGCGCCGCTACCGCCTCGCCGACGCCGCTGGCGGCGAACACGCCGCCCAGCGTCGCCAGCACCAGCGGCAGCAACGCGGCCCAGCCCATGGTGTCGAGCAGGCGACGGCCTTCCGCCGGCGCCGCCAGCGGCGGCGCGCGGGTCACCCACAATGCGGCGAGCGCGGCGACCACGCTGGCCAGCGCGAGGCCGATCAGGGTCGCGCTGCCTTCGCCCAGCAGCGGATGGCCGCCGATCGACAGCTTCGGGCCGAGAAAGGCGACCAGCACCGTCAGCAACGGGATCAGCAGCGCCGGGCCGAACAGCCGGTGGCCGAGCCGTTGCGCCGACGCCAGCCGCGCCTCCGCGGGCGCCTCCGCCACCGGCGCGCGGCGCATGCCCAGCGCCAGCAACGCGAGCGCGATCACGCCGGCGCCGGCCAGCTGCGCCGGCAGCAGGTTGCCGGCATCGCGCGCGGCCAGTACCGCGTCGCCCCCGGCGAACAGCAGCGCCAGCACGCACCAGAACCCGGCCTGCGCCCAGCGCCGCTCGCGCAGGTTGCGCCAGCCGGCATACAGCAGGAAGGCGGCGAGCAGCCAGTAGAACCAGCCGATGTCGATCATGGCGCCGGCTCGCCCTTCGCGCCCGCGGCGTCCACCGACCGCGCGCGCAGCAGGCTGCGCTGGAACAACGCGATCCGGATCGCATGGATGACGAAGGCCGCGACCGCCGTCGGCAGCGCCCACAGCGCGATGTGCAGCGGCTCCAGCACGATCCCGTTCTGCGCGTAGAAGCCCTGGATCAGCAACACCGCGCCGATCGCGACGAACACGTCCTCGCCGAAGAACAGGCCGACGTTGTCGGTCGCAGCGTCCAGCGCGTACAGGCGCTGGCGGGTGGCATGATCGATCGGGCCGACGGTCTTCTCGGCGGCGGCCTCGCTCATCGGCGCCAGCAGCGGGCGCACCGTCTGCGGATGGCCGGCGACGTTGGTCAGGCCCATCATGCTCAGCAGCTGGCGCAGGCCGAGGTAGCCGGTGAGCAGGCGCGCCAGGGTCATGCCGCGCAGGCGCAGGATCCAGGCGTGCACGTGCTCGCGCAGGCCGGCGCGCTCGAGCAGGCCGATCGCCGGCAGGGTCAGCACGTACAGCAGCAGCGCGCGGTTGGAGACGAAGCTGTCGCCGAGCAGGGCGAGCAGCTCGCCTGGCGTCTTGCCGGCGAGCAGGCCGCTGACGAGGCCGGCGGCGACCACGACCGCGACCGGGTTGTAGCGCCGCACGAAGCCGACGATCACCACCGCGATGCCGAGCAGCGGCCAATAATTCACGCGCGCTCCCGCGGCGGGCGGATGGCGACGCCCTCGGCTTCCAGCGCCGCGCGCAGGGCGCGCGCGAAGGCGGGCGCGTCTGGGCGGTCGCCGTGCAGGCACAGGGTGTCGGCGCGCAGCGGCACCTGGCTGCCGTCGCGGGCGACCACCACGCCCTCGCGCAGCAGCAGGCGCACCTGCGCCAGCGACGCGTCGAGGTCGGCGATCACCGCGCCCGGGGTGCCGCGCGGCGCGAGCCGGCCGTCGGCGTCGTAGGCCCGTTCGGCGAACACCTCGTGGGCCACGGCGAGGCCGGCGGCGGTGCCCGCTTCGGTCAGGCGCGAATCGGCGAGGCCGTACAGCACCAGCGCGGGATCCAGCGCGTGGACCGCCTGCGCGATCGCCTCGGCGACGACGGGGTCGCGCGCGGCGAGGTTGTACAGCGCGCCGTGCGGCTTGACGTGGCGCAGCCGCGCGCCGAGCCGCGCGCACACCTCGGCCAACGCTTCGACCTGGCGCCGCAGCGACTCTGCGATCGCTTCCGGCGGCAGGTCAAGTTCGCGGCGACCGAAATGCTCGCGATCCTCGAACGACGGATGCGCGCCGATCGCCACGCCGTGCGCCAGGCACAGCGCGGCGGTCTCGCGCATCGTCGCCGCGTCGCCGGCGTGCGCGCCGCAGGCGATGCTGGCCGAGCTGACCAGCGGCACGATCGCGGCGTCGTTGCCGCAGCCCTCGCCCAGGTCGCAATTGAAATCGAGCGTGGGCAAGCGTCAGTGCGCCGTCGCGCCGGCGGTGGCGGGCGCCGTCCACAGCTTGGCTTCCGGCGCGCCACCCAGCATCTGCGCGCGCACCAGCGGGATCGGCGGGCCGCCGTAGGACAGGAACGCATCGTGGAACTGCTTCCATGCCTCGCGCCCGCCCTTGTCGCGGGTCCAGTCCTCGCGCAGCTGCATGATCATCAGCTTGCCGAGCGTGTAGTTGAGGTAGGCGGGGTCGTAGGTGCCGCGCGCGGCCTGCTGGCGGGCGTTGCCGGGATCCTGCATGCCCTTGTCGCGGAACAGCTGCTCGGACTGGGCGACGGTCATGCCGCCGGTGTGCAGCCCGATCGCGGACAGGAAGCGCACGTCGCGCAGCAGCGCCTCGCTGAGCTGGCCGATGTGGGTCTCGGGCGTGCCGCCGCCGAGGCCGGCGTCGAACATCATCTCCTCGGTGTAGTGCGCCCAGCCCTCGGCGAACGCGTAGCCGACGAACAGCTGGCCGAACTTCCAGTCCGAGCGGTTCGAGTGCAGGAACTGCAGGAAGTGGCCCGGCCACACCTCGTGCGCGGAGGTGAACAGCAGCACCGACTTGCCCGGCACGTAGGCGAGCTGCTCGGCCTTCGGCCAGGCCGGATCCGGCGGCGCGATGTAGTAGACCGAGGGCAGGGCTTTCTCGTAGGGGCCGGGGATCTCGATGTAGGCGAAGTTCCAGCGGTTGAACGGCGGCGCTTCCTCGACCTTCGCCTGCTCGGGCCCGGGGATGGTCACGATGTCGTGGTCGACCAGGAACCGGCGCAGGTCGGCGAGTTGCGCACGCGCGCCTTCCACCGCGCCGCCTTCCGGCTTGTCGGCGTTGGCCTGGTCCATGCACGCGTGCAGCGACTTGCCGGGCGCGAATGCGTCGCAGGCCGATTCTAGCGCGGCCAGGTTGCGGTCGAGGTCGGCCTGCGCGGCGGCCTTGAGCTGGTCCAGCGGCAGGTCCACGCGCTCGGTCGCGTACAGCATCTTCGCGAACTTGCCCGCGCCCAGCGCGTAGGCCTGGGTCGCCTGCGGGCGCTGCGCGTCCAGCCACTTCGCGAAGTCGCGGGTGGCGGCGATCGCGGCGGCGTTGCTGGCCTGCAGCCGCTGCTGCAGCGCGTCGTCCCGCACCTCGGCGAAGATCTTCGGCACGTCCGTTTCGAAAAACGACGCGTAGCCGCCGAAGCTGTTGACGCCGAGCTCGATCCACGGCGCCGGCAGCGGCGTGCGGAAGTTGGCGCGGATCTGCGCGATCGCCTTCGGCAGCGCCTCCTGGTAGCGGATGAAGGCGTCCATGCGCTGCGCGAGCGGCGCGTACGGGCGGGTGAGGTACATGCTCGGCGACAGGTCGCCGGTGTAGAACGCCGGGTTGCCGTACGCGAAGCCGGAATCCTCCAGCCAGAACAGCTGGCCGTCGATCACCGACAGCGCGTACTCGCGGCGGAAGCGGTGCTGCGGATCGAGGCGGTCGTCGCCGTAGGCGGCGAGCGCGTCGCGCTGGGCGTGCAGCCAGGCGGCGGTGGCCTTCAGGCCTTCGGCGCTCCAGTCGGGCAGTTGGCCGTCGAACTCGTGGCGCCCGGCGTTGGCGGCGAATACCGGGTTGCGCTGGAAGAAGCCTTCGACGAAGGCGTCGATGGCCTGGTCGAAGGCGGCGTTGGCGTCGGCTGCCGCAGGCTGCGTGGCCGATGCGGGACTCGCCGCGTCGGGGCCTGGCGTGCTGTCGCAGCCGGCGAAGCCGACGATGGCGGCGAGCAGGGCGGCGAGCGGAAGCTGGCGCAGCGACGGACGCATGGCGGCACTCCTGGCAGGCAGTGGGGGCGAGCCTAGCAGGTCGCGGCCGGATGGGCTCCCCGGCGCCCGTGCGCGCTTTCACGTTTGCAGCAATGCCGGCGCGCTCTGCCTTCCCCCCTCGCGGGGATGCCGACGCGCTTGCTCCCTCCTCCGCTGTTCCCCCTCTCCCGCTTGCGGGAGAGGGTTGGGGTGAGGGCGCTCTTGCTGTTGCGCCCTTCCCCGCGCAGCGGGGGAGGGTTGGGGTGGGGGTGAGTCGGCGGGGGCGAGTCTTCGCCAACAGCGGCACCCTCACCCTCGCGCTGCGCGCTCGACCTCTCCCGCCAGCGGGAGAGGTGACAGCAACAGCGGGGCTGCGTCGCCCCCCGTTGTTCCCCCTCTCCCGCTTGCGGGAGAGGGTTGGGGTGAGGGTGTGCGCTACCCCCGGCGTTGCGCGATCGCCAGCCGCAGCCGCGCCAGCGCCTGTTGTTGCGTTTGCCACGCGAGTCGTGCTTCTTCCTGCGTGCACGGCGCGAAGCGCAGCCGGTCGCCGGGCCGCAGCTGCGCCAGGCGCGGGCGGTCGGCACGGATGACGTGCCCGATGCGGGGATAGCCGCCATGGGTCTGCGCATCCGCGAGCAGCACGATCGGCTGGCCGTCGGGCGGCAGTTGCACGGTGCCCGGTGCGACCGGGGCGGACACGCGCTCGCCGCGGTCGGCGACTTCCAGCGCGGCGCCTTCCAGCCGCAGGCCCTGGCGGTTGCTGGCGGCGGCGCCCTTCCATCCATGCGCGTACAGCGCGTCGCCCGGCACGGTCGCGTCCGCCCCGGACAGCACGCGGATCGCGCCGCGCGGATCGCCGTCCGGCGCGTCGTCGATCCACCACGGCGCGATCCTTATCGCGTCCACGTCGCAGCGAGGCGCTTCACCCAGCGGCAGCAAGTCGCCGGCGCGCAGCGCGCGTCCCTGCAGTCCGCCGAAGCCGCCGCGCAGGTCGGTGCTGCGGCTGCCGAGCACCGGTTCCACGGCGATGCCGCCAGCGACGGCGAGGTAGGCGCGCGCGCCCATGCGACAGGCGCCCAGCGCGAGTTCGCTGCCCGCCGGCAGCCGCAGCGGTCGCGCGCGGGGCAGGGCGGCGCCGTCGCAGCGCGCGTCGATGTCGGCGCCGCACAGCGCGATCTCCGCCGCGCGCTCGAAGCGCAGGCGCGGGCCGGCGAGGGTGATCTCCAGCGCCGCCGCATCCGGCGCGTTGCCGACCAGCAGGTTGGCAAGCGCATGCGCGTACGGATCGAGCGCGCCGGCGACGCCGACGCCGAGATGGCGCCAGCCCGCGCGCCCGCGATCCTGCACGGTGGACAGCGGGCCGGGCGCGAGGACTTCGATGCTCACCGCGCGCGCACCGGCACGAAGCGCACGCGATCGCCGGGCGCGAGCAGCGACGGCGGATCGCGCAGCGCGTCGAACAACACCAGGTCGGTGCGCCCGATCAGCTGCCAGCCGCCGGGGCTGTCCTGCGGATACAGCCCCGCCTGCGCGCCACCGATCGCGACGCTGCCGGCCGGCACCCGCGTGCGCGGCGTCGCCCGGCGCGGCGTCGCCAGCGCGGGGTCCAGTCCGAGCAGATAGGGAAAGCCCGGCGCGAAGCCGAGCATGGCGACGGTGTAGTCGCCGCCGGCGTGGCGGGCGATGACTTCCTCCGGCGCGAGGCCCGCATGCCGTGCGACATCCTCCAGATCGGGGCCGTCCTCGCCGCCGTAGCGCACCGGGATCTCGACGACGCGCACCGGCGCGGCGGCGGAGTGTTCCGGCATCGCATCCAGCCGTCCGCGCAGCCAGGCTTCGGCACGCGCAAGCGGATCGTCCGCGCCGGCATCGTCGTCCACGAACAACGCCAGGCTGCCATAACCCGGCACGATGTCGCGCAGCCACGCCGGCCGCGCGCTCTCCAATTGGCGCGCCAGCGCATGCACGCGCGCGTTGATTGCCGCGTCCATGCCGCCGTCCGCTTCGAGCAGCAACGCGTCCTCGCCGAGGCGCCCGATCCGCCAGGCCATCAGTCGCGCAGGGCGGCCTGCAGGCCGGCGATGCGTTCGACCAGTTGCTCCGGCGTGTACGGCCGGGCCGCGACGCGCCCCCAGACCGGCGCCGGCCAGGCGGGGTCGTCCTCGAAGCGCGCGATCACGTGCACGTGCAGCTGCGGCACCAGGTTGCCGAGCGCGGCGACGTTGAGCTTGAACGGCCGCACCAGCGCGTCCAGCGCACGCGACGCGCGGTCGATTTCGTCGGACAGCGCGTGCCGTTGCGCGCGCTTGAGGTCGGTCAGCTCGCGCGCGCCGGCGACGCGCGGCACCAGCACCAGCCACGGGTAGGTGGCGTCGTCCATCAGGCGCAGTTCGCTCAGGGCGAACGCGGCGAGCGGATGGCTGTCGGCGGCAAGTTGCGGGTGCAGTTGCCACTCGACCGGGGCCAGCCTGGCGCGCTTGGGTTCGGTTGCGGCGCGCGGGGAGCCGGCGCGCTTGCCGGAGGACGCTTTCATGACAGGTGCTCCGCGAGGAAATCGAGGGTGCGCCGCCAGGCCAGCGCCGCGCTGGCGGGCTCGTAGGGCGGGTCGGGATCGCGATTGAATGCGTGGTCGGCATCCGCGTAGATGAAGACCTGCGCCTGCGGCTGCTTCTCCCGGTGCGCCGCGATCGCCTCCGGCGGAATGCTGCGGTCGTGCCCGCCGAAGTGGAACATCAGCGCTGCGCGCGCCTGCTCGTCGAGGAACTGGACGTTGCGCGCGCCGTAATAGCTCACCGCCGGCAGGCCGAGCCGGGTCGCGGACAGGAAGGCGACCGTGCCGCCCCAGCAGAAGCCGACCACGCCGACCGGGCCAGCCTCCGCGCGCAGGGTCCGCGCCGCGGCGTCCACGACCTCCAGCGCGCGTTCCAGCCCGAGTTCGCCGATCAGGACGCGGCCGCGCTCGATGCCGGCCTGGTCGTAGGCCAGTTCCACGCCCGGCTCGACCAGGTCGAAGAAGGCCGGCGCCATCGCCAGGTAGCCGGCTTCGGCGAAGCGGCCGGCCACGGCGCGCACGTGCGCGGTCACCCCGAAGATCTCCTGCACGACCACCACCGCCCCGCGCGGCGCCTGTTCAGGCCGCGCCAGCCAGGCCTGCACCGTGCCGCGGGGCGTGGCCAGCTCCCGCCATTCGCCCATGGTTCACCTCCGGCGGCCATCCTACGCCGGCCGGCGTGCCCGCGCGGATATACTGCGCGGCCCGTTTTCGACCGGAAGCCGCCGAGGCTTCCTTCGCCGTGCCCATGCAAGACGCCGCTTCCCGCAACCGCAAGGTCGGATTCGTCAGCCTCGGTTGCCCGAAGGCGCTGGTGGATTCCGAACGCATCCTCACCCAGCTCAAGGTCGAGGGCTACGACCTGGTGCAGACCTACGACGACGCCGACGTGGTGGTCGTCAACACCTGCGGCTTCATCGACGCCGCGGTCGCGGAATCGCTGGACGCGATCGGCGAGGCGCTGGCGGAGAACGGCAAGGTGATCGTCACCGGCTGCCTCGGCAAGCGCGCCGACGTGATCCGCGACGCCCACCCCGGCGTGCTCGCGATCACCGGCCCGCAGGACTACGCCAGCGTGATGCACGCGGTGCACGCAGCGGCGCCGCCCGCGCACGATCCCTTTCTCGACCTTTTGCCGCGCCGCGCCGACGACGTCGGCATCAAGCTGACGCCGAAGCACTACGCCTACCTGAAGATTTCCGAAGGCTGCAACCACCGCTGCAGCTTCTGCATCATCCCGTCGATGCGCGGCGACCTGGTCTCGCGGCCGGTCGACGAGGTGTTGCGCGAGGCCGAGAAGCTGGCGATGGGCGGGGTGAAGGAACTGCTGGTGGTGTCCCAGGACACCTCCGCCTACGGCGTCGACCTGCGCTACGCCGCGCGCGCCTGGCGCGGCCGCGAATACGAAACCCGAATGCAGTCCCTATGCGAGGGCCTGTCCGAACTCGGCATCTGGACGCGCCTGCATTACGTCTATCCGTATCCGCACGTGGACCGGGTGATCCCGCTGATGGCCGAGGGCAAGGTGTTGCCGTACCTCGACATTCCGTTCCAGCACGCCAGCCCGCGCATCCTGCGGCTGATGAAGCGGCCGGGCGCGGTCGAGCGCACGCTCGAGCGCATCCACGGCTGGCGGGCGACCTGTCCGGAACTGACCATCCGCTCGACCTTCATCGTCGGCTTCCCGGGCGAGACCGAGGAAGAGTTCGAGGCATTGCTGGATTTCCTCGACGAGGCGCAGCTCGACCGCGTCGGCGCCTTCGCCTATTCGCCGGTGGAAGGCGCCGCCGCCAACGACCTGCCGGATCCGGTGCCGGAAGCCGTCAAGCAGGAACGGCTGGCGCGCTTCATGGAACGGCAGGCGGCGATTTCCGCCGCGCGCCTGGAAGCGAAGGTCGGCAGCGTGCAGCGCTGCCTGGTGGATGCGATCGACGGTGAACTGGCGATTGCGCGTTCGCGCGCCGACGCGCCGGAGATCGACGGCCTGGTGCAGATCCAGGACGGCGCCGCCGCCGGCCTGCAGCCGGGCCAGTTCGTTGACGTCGAGATCCTCGGCAGCGACGAGCACGACCTCTACGGCGAGGTCGCCTGACGGAACCCCGGCCGCCGCAAACGGTCGATGGCACGTCCCCCAAGGAGAGAGACCCATGCGCGCACGCACCTGGCTGGCCGGACTGTTGCTGATGACCCTGGTGCCCGCCGCGCGGGCGGGGCTGGAGCCGGTGCTCGGCGACTGCGGCGGCGAGGGCGGTGGTTCCTGCCTGTGGCAGGAGCCGACGGTGGCGGCGCCCCGGGGCTGGGAGCGCAAGCAGGGCGCGAGCGCGCACTACCGTGCCGCCGCCTTCGCCCCCGCCGGCAGCCGCTTCGGCAATGCGCTCGCGGTGATGTACGCCAAGGCGGTGCCGAAGGAAGGGCAACCTGCCACGCTGGCCGCGTTCATCGCCCAGGACATCGCCGCCTTCCGCCGCCAGTACGCGGGGCTCGAGGTCAAGACCGGGCTGTCGTTCGCCGACGGCGACGGCCGCCGCCTGTCCGCCGTGCGCATGTCGCCGGGCAAGGACGGCAAGGCGCACTGGGAGACCATCGCCTACGGCGAGGAGGGCGACCACTACCTGGTGTTCGCGCTCAGCGCCGAGGGCATCCTCGAGCACGAGGCCGCGTTGCCGGCGTTCACCCAGCTGGTGGCGAGCTACCACGCGGGTGCTGGCGGCCGCTGAGCGTCGCGCTGGCCCCCGGGGCGCGGCGATTGCGTATTGAGCAGTTGACGCCCGCCGGAGACCTGCCCATGCGCCTGTCGCGCGCCTTCGCCCTGCTGCTCCTGTCCGCCTGCGCCGGTGCGGCCTTCGCCGCCGACGGCGACATCGCCGGGGCCAAGGATCCGCCCGGGATCGGCCAGCGCTTCCCCGGCGCGCGGATCGTCTACTACACGCAGGAAGCCTTCGACGCGTACGTCCTGCCCACCGGCAAGGCCACCGCGCGCGGCCGCCTCGCGACCAGCCGCAACCTCGAGGGCCGGGTCACCGACGTGCGCTACGAGATCCCGGCCGAACGCACCACGCTGGAGGTCATGCGCAACTACGAGGACGCGCTGGAAGCGAAGGGCTTCGACACCCTGTACGCCTGCAGCGACGCCGACTGCGGTGGACGCGACTTCAACCACATCGCCGGCGCCGGCTACCGCGGGTTCCAGGAAACGCCGAAGGGCCAGCGCTACATCGCCGCGCGCAAGGGCGACACCTGGGCCAGCGTGTTCGTGGTCAAGAACTACGGCGTCGGCGGGCCGACCAGGGACCGCGTGTACGTGCGCACGGTGACGGTGGAAACCCGGCCGATGGAGACGAAGCTGGTGACCGTCGACGCGGCGGCGATGGAGAAGGCGATCGACGCCACCGGCCACGTCGCCGTGTACGGCATCCAGTTCGACAGCGACAGCGACGTGCCCCTGCCTGCCTCGCGCGCTGCGATCGCCGAAGTGGCGAAGTTGCTGAAGGCGACCCCGCAGCTGCGGTTGCACGTCGTCGGCCATACCGACGGCCAGGGCAGCCACGAGCACAACCTGGCGCTGTCGAAGCGGCGCGCGCAGGCGGTGGTGACGGCGCTCACCGGCGAACACGGGATCGCTGCGGGGCGGCTGCTGGCCAGCGGCGTCGCCAGCCTGGCCCCGGTGGCGTCCAATGCGGACGAGGCGGGGCGGGCGAAGAACCGGCGGGTGGAGATCGTCGCGCGCTGAGCCGCGCGACGGCCCGGGCCGTGGCCGGAACGACGGTGTCGCGTCAGCTCGCGTCGTAGGACACGTCCACGATCGCGTAGCGCGCGATGCCGCCTGGCAATGCCGCCTCGAATTCGTCGTCGATCCGCTTCTTCAGCATCGCCCGCGCCAGCGGCGAGTCGATGCTGATCCAGCCCTGCCTGGCGTCGGTCTCGTCCGGGCCGACGATGCGGTAGCGCGACAGCGCGCCGCTGGCCACGTCCTCCACCTCGACGTAGGCGCCGAAGAACACCGCCTCGCGGTCGGACGGCGGCGCGTCCACCACGCGCAGGGATTCCAGCCGCTTGCTGAGGTAGCGCACGCGGCGGTCGATCTCGCCGAGTTGCTTCTTGCGGTAGGTGTATTCGGCATTCTCCGAGCGGTCGCCCTCCGCCGCGGCGGCGGCCAGCGCCCTGACTACCTCGGGCCGCTTGACCCGCCACAGGTCGTCCAGTTCGGCCTTCAGCCGCGCGTGCCCCTGCGGCGTGATCAGCGCGGTGCTCTTCTCCGCGGGCGGGCGCCAGCGCGACATGCGGTCAGCGGCGACTGCCGCCGAAGATGCCGCCGAGCAGCCCGCGCAGGATCTGCCGGCCGATCTGGTTGCCGACCGTGCGCGCGGCCTGTTTGGCCATGCTCTCGACCATGCCCTGGCGGCGGCGGGTGCCAAATACCGCGTCCTTGACCGCCCGGCCGAAGCCGGGGTCCTCGGCCTCGTCCTGGGCGCGGGTGCGCGCCGGCGGCGCCTTCGCCTGCGCGCTCGCCGCCTCGGCCTTGCGCGCCAGCAGTTCGGCCGCCGACTCGCGGTCGATCGCGCGGTCGTACTTCGCGCCGACCGGGCTGCCGGCACGGACCTGCGCGCGCTCGGCGTCGGTGATCGCGCCCATCCGGCAGCGCGGCGGCGCGACCAGCGTGCGCTCGACCGGCTGCGGCACCGCCTTCTCGCCCAGCATGGACGCCAGCGCCTCGCCGACGCCGAGCTGGCCGATCGCGGCGGCGACGTCCAGCGCCGGGTTGGGCACGAAGGTCTCGGCCGCGGTGCGCACCGCCTTCTGGTCGCGCGGGGTGAACGCGCGCAGCGCGTGCTGCACCCGGTTGCCGAGCTGGCCGAGGATCGCGTCCGGCACGTCGTCGGGGAACTGCGAGCAGAAGTACACGCCCACGCCCTTGGAGCGGATCAGCCGCACGACCTGCTCGATCCGCTGCTGCAGCGCCGGCGGCGCGTCGTCGAACAGCAGGTGCGCCTCGTCGAACACGAACACCAGCTTCGGCTTGTCGAGGTCGCCGACCTCCGGCAGCTGCTCGAACAGCTCCGACAGCAGCCACAGCAGGAAACTCGCGTACAGCCGCGGCTTGAGCACCAGCTGGTCGGCGGCGAGGATGCCGACCACGCCGCGGCCGTCGGGCGTGGTGCGCATCAGGTCGGACAGCTCCAGCGCGGGCTCGCCGAAGAACTGCGTGCCGCCTTCCTGCTCCAGCCGCAGCAGCGCGCGCTGGATCGCGCCCACCGACTGGCTGCTGACCAGGCCGTAGGACGTCGAGATGTCCTTGCGCTCGGCGGCGACCAGGCCGAGCAGGGCGCGCAGGTCTTCCAGGTCGAGCAGCAGCAGGCCGCGGTCGTCGGCCAGCTTGAAGACGATGTCGAGCACGCCGGCCTGGGTGTCGTTGAGCTCGAGGATGCGCGACAGCAGCAACGGGCCCATCTCGCTGACGGTGGTGCGCACCGGATGGCCAAGCCGGCCGTACAGGTCCCAGAAGATCGTCGGCGTCGCTTCCGGGCGCCAGTCGGCGATGCCGATGTCGGCGATGCGCTGCCGCAGCGTCGGGCCGTCCGCGCCCGCCACCGCGAGGCCGGCGACGTCGCCCTTCACGTCGGCGAGGAAGACCGGGACGCCGATCCGCGAGAAGCCTTCCGCGATCGTCATCAGGGTCACGGTCTTGCCGGTGCCGGTGGCACCGGCGACCAGGCCATGGCGGTTGCCGTAGCGCGGCTGCAGGAGGACTTGGCCGCTGGCGGGCGTGGTGGTGGCCTTGCCGACGAGGATGGGGGGCATGTCCGGCTCCGTGTGAACGCGGCGATTCTATGCGCGGCGGGCGTGCTTCTCACCCATTCACGTGGCCTGGCGTGCGCGCTGCGACGGGTTCCCTTGTTTTCACGCGGTGTGCGCAGGCAAGCTGCGGCTTCCACTGGTTTTTCACATGATCGTCATGAAGCCTGCCGGCCTTGCCACGCGCCTTGCGCCCACCCTCCTCGTGCTGCTCGCCTGCCTGCCGTCGGCGCAGGCTGGGCGCCGCGACGCCACCGCGGCGGACGCGATCCAGCAGCGGATGGCCGCGGCCGAGGCGCGCTACCGCGAGGCGCTGGTGAAGCTGTCGAACAACGACCCCGACGCGCAGCGCGACAGCGATGCCGCGCTGGAGGACATGGAGGACGCGGTCGCCGCCTGCGGCAAGCAGCGCGGATGCCAGGTCTCGACCCTGCTGGCGACCTACAAGCGCCTGCTCAAGCTTGAGGCCGACAGCGCGGCGACGGAGCTGGAGGACGACGAGATCGACCCCGCCGACCCCGATCCCGACCATCTCGGCGACGTCGCCTTCAACGCGGCGGTGCCCGAGGCGGCGCGCGCGGCCAGCCTGCTCGACGACCACACCCACCGCTTCGACACCATGGTGCAGTACAACCCGGCGGTGCAGGCGGCGATCCGGCGCTGGCTGACCGACATGCGCGGCCCGCTGCTGCAGAGCTACGAGAACTACCAGTACATGCGCCAGCTGATGTGGCCGTCGTACGAGCGCGCGCACCTGCCGGAGGCGCTGCTGTTCGGGATCATGGCCAAGGAGTCCAACGGCAAGGTGCATGCGACCTCGCGCGCCGGCGCCGCCGGGCCGATGCAGTTCATGTATGCGACCGGCAAGCGCTTCGGCCTGGGCGTGGACGCGACCGGGTTCGACACCCGCTACGACCCGCACGCGGCGGCGGAGGCGAGCGCCGCCTATCTCAACGAGCGCATGGGCCAGCTCAACCGCAGCATCGAGCTGGCGCTGGCCGCCTACAACGGCGGCGAGGGCCGCGCGCTGCGCGTCTACCAGGGCAGCGGCGGGCGCAGCTTCTGGGACGCGGACGTGTACGCGCAGTTCCCCGAGGAGACCCGCGACTACGTGCCGATGGTGATCGCGGCGGCCTGGCTGTTCCTGCATCCGAAGCAGTACGGCCTGAGCTTCCCGAAGGTGGACGCCAAGCCGGCGCCGCTGCGCCTGGAGCGTCCATCGTCGATCTACGAGCTGACGATCTGCCTCGGCAACCGCGGCGTGCGCGAGGGCTACATGCGCGCCCTGCGCAACCTCAACCCGCGCTACCAGGCCGACAGCTGGCTTCCGGCCGGCACCACCCTCAACGCGACGACGAGGATCGTCGGCCTGTACGGGCGCTACTGCGTCGACGGACCGCGCGCGACGCTGGCGCAACAGCTGGTTACCGCCGACCCCGACCGCGCGATCGTCCGGGCCGGGGACGACAAGTCCGCGCCGATGGGCGCGGCGACCACCGGGGCGGCTAGCGTGCAAAGCCCGCCGCTGCGCACCGCCGCCCGCGCGCCGGATCGTCCGAACCATTACAAGGTGCAGCGTGGCGAAACGCTGTCGTCCATCGCCGACCGCTTCCAGTGCGACCTGCGCACGCTGGCGCGCGACAACGCGATCCGCGCGCCGCGCTACACCGTGCGCCAGGGCCAGCGGCTGAAGTTGGCGGGCTGCCGGGAGTAGCGACGGACTGCCGACCAGGCTCCGCTCGCGGAAGCCCAGGGGCGTGGCAGGGCGGGGAAGCGTGCCGGGCGGGAGAGGCAGCCAGGACACGCCGTGAATCCATCCATGGAGGCTCGGATGCGCCATCCATGGCGCATACGGTCCTGCCTACCTCTCCCACCCGACACGCCCCAGCATTGCCGCGGTCCGAACAACGGTCCCGCTTATCCCGACAGCAATACCTGCAGGCGCTCGAGCAACCGCCGGTCCTGCCTACCTCTCCCACCCGACACGCCCCAGCATTGCCGCGGTCCGAACAACGGTCCCGCTTATCCCGACAGCAATACCTGCAAACGCTCGAGCAACGGCGCCTGGCTCGGCAGGACGCAGTCGCGCGCGGTCGCCAGGTCGAACCAGCGCACCGCGTCGATCTCGGGGAAGCTCGCCCGCGCGCCGCTGCGCGGCGGCCATTCGCATTCGAAGCTGTTGCTGCGCAGCCGCGCCGGGTCGAAGTCGCCCTCCATCGCGAACGCCTCGACCTGCTTGCCGCCCTTCTGGCGCAACGTCCCCAGCGCCTGTAGCGGCCCGACCGCCGGCTGGCCGAGCTCTTCCTCGAACTCGCGCCGTGCCGCGGCCTCCGCGGTTTCGTTCTCGCCGATCCCGCCCTTGGGCAGCATCCACGCGCCGCGGTCGCGGTTGCGCCAGAAAGGGCCGCCCGGGTGGGCGAGGAGCACGCGCAAGCCGTCGGCGTCGCGGCGGTAGAGCAGGATCCCCGCGCTGGCCGCCGGCATGCGCTCAGGCGGCGCGGGCGGCGGCGAGCGCGCGCTCCTTGTACAGCAGCCGCACCTCGATCATGTTGCGCACGCGCAGCAGCAGTTCGTCCACGTCCACTGGCTTGCGCAGGAAATCCTTGGCGCCGCACTTGAGCGCGCGGATGCGGTGGCCGTCCTCGCCGGTCAGCGCCAGCACCGGCAGGTAGCCGTCGCGCTCGTA
The DNA here is from genome assembly GCA_035539135.1 of Lysobacteraceae bacterium. Taxonomy (GTDB): domain Bacteria; phylum Pseudomonadota; class Gammaproteobacteria; order Xanthomonadales; family Xanthomonadaceae; genus JABFWF01. The sequence continues at coordinate 399,816 of DATLJD010000014.1, read as the reverse complement.
TTCCTTCAGGCCTTCCATCACCTGGAAGCCATCCATGCCCGGCATGTGCATGTCGAGCAGGATCAGGTCGTAGTCGTTGGCGCGGTGCAGTTCGCGCACCGCGCGCGGCTCGGTGGTCGCGCTCACCGCGCCGTAGCCATTGACCGTCAGCGCTTCGGCGAGCGCGCGCGCGGCGTCGGGTTCGTCGTCGACCACCAGGATGCGGGCGGACAGGATGTCGGTTGCGTCGATCATTCCGGGGCCGGATGCGCCAGGTTGGCGGTCCGGGAACCTTCGGTGCAACGCGGTGAAACAGCGATGAAACCCGCCCGCTGCTGCTACCATCAGGGTGCGCGGCCGAGGGCCTCGTGCGAATCGCGGGCCGCCACGCTGCCCGCGACATCGCGGGGTTTCACGCGGCGTCGACACTGCGATGGCGCATCGTCGCGTGCTTGCCCGCACGCGGCGCGCGCGCAGACAGGGGGGCGCTTGGACAACGAGGACATGCGGGCCAGTCCGGCGACGGGTGCCGCGCGGCGGTTCGAAGGGCTCGCCGAGAGCGAGCGCCAGTTCCGCCTGCTGATCCAGAACGTCACCGACTACGCGATTTACATGCTGGATCCGGACGGCTACATCGCCACCTGGAACCCCGGCGGCGCGCGCATCAAGGGTTACTCGCGCGAGGACGTCATCGGGCAGCATTTCTCCCGCTTCTACACCGAAGAGGACCGCCTCGCCGGCGAACCCGCGCGCGCGCTGGAGATCGCGCGCACCCAGGGTCGCTACGAGAAGGAAGGCTGGCGCGTGCGCAAGGACGGCAGCCGCTTCTGGGCCAGCGTGGTGATCGATCCGGTCCGGGACGAAGACGGGCGGCTGATCGGCTTCGCCAAGATCACCCGGGACGTGACCGAGCGCCGGCAGCAGGCGCAGGCGCTGGAAGTCGCGCACCAGTCGATGATGCAGGCGCACCGGATGGAGGCGATCGGCCAGCTGACCTACGGGGTCGCCCACGACTTCAACAACCTGCTGACGGTGATCAGCAACACCCTCGACCTGCTGGCTTCGAGCGCTGCTGACGATCCGCACCGGCGGCAGCGGCTGGTGGCCGGCGCGCAGCGCGCCGCCGCCCGGGGCGCCAGCCTGACCCGGCAGTTGCTGGCTTTCTCGCGGCGGCAGACGCTGCGCCCCGAGCGGCACGACATCAACGCGTTGATCCACGCCGGCGAAGCGGTGCTGCGGCGCGCCGTGGGCGAGGGCATCGAGGTCGAGTTCAGCCTGGGCAGGCGGCTCGGTACGGTCGAGGTCGACGCCGCCGAGCTGGAGGTGGCGCTGCTCAACCTGCTGGTGAACGCGCGCGACGCGATGCCCGAAGGCGGCCGCATCCAGCTGAGCACGCGCGAACGCCAGTTGCCGCCCGAATACGATCCCAAGGCCGGCGAAGGCGAGCAGACGACCGGCCGCTACGTCGTCATCTCGGTGGAGGACAACGGCAGCGGCATGTCGCCCGAAGTGCGCGCGCGGGCGATGGAACCTTTCTTCACCACCAAGGAGGTCGGGCGCGGCAGCGGCCTCGGCCTGAGCCAGGTGTACGGCTTCGCCGCGCAGTCCGGCGGGTACGTGACCATCGACAGCAGCGAAGGGCGCGGCACCACCATCGAGCTGCACCTGCCGGTGCGCGAAGGCGACGCCCAAGCCGAAGCCGAGCCGACGGCGCCGCCCAAGATCCTGCTGGTCGAGGACGATCCGGACGTGCAGCTGGTGACGGTCGAGGCGCTGCGCTACATGGGCTACGCGGTGGTCACCGCCGACGAGGGCGGCGCGGCGATGGAGATCCTGCGCCGCGATCCCGGGGTGGACGTGCTGTTCACCGACATCGTCATGCCCAAGGGCGTGGACGGCCTGGAGCTGCTGCGCGAGGCGCGCGCGCTGCGGCCCGGCCTGCGCGTGCTGCTCGCCAGCGGCTACGCGCGCGGGCGCCTGCCGGTGGTGCCCGAGGGCTGCGACTTCATCGCCAAGCCGTACCGCATCGAGGACCTGGAAGCCCGCCTGCGCGGCTTGCTGCGGCGGCCGGACGAGCCCGCGAACTGATCTTCACGGCGGCTCTGTGCGTCCTGGGCCCGCGCCCGGGATGGCGGGGGTATTGCTTTTCCCTTAGAAGGGCAGTCCTGCCCTTATGCGGGCGCGCGCCATCCATGGCGCGCTGACGCAACACCCCCGCCCTCCCGGGCGCTCGGCAACACCTTCGCAGCTTGCCGTTGAGCGGAGCAGGCTCCGCTCAACGAAAGCGAAACACCCGACCGCGGAAGTGGTGGGGGCGCGGCGGGTGGGAGAGGCAGGCAGGACCGTATGCGCCATGGATGGCGCATCCGAGCCTCCATGGACGGATTCACGGCGTGTCCTGACTGCCTCTCCCGCCCGCCGCGCTGGCGGTCATGCTGCCGCTTGCTTCGCCTGCCACCAACCGATCCCCGAAACGGCGAAGGACCTGCGCGGAGGCAGGTCCTTCGGAGGCCGCATGCCGTCGGCGCGCGTCAGTTCGCCTTGTGGATCGCCCGCTTGTCGACCGCCATCGCGGCGTCGTGGATCGCTTCCGACAGGGTCGGGTGGGCATGGCAGATGCGCGCCAGGTCGTCCGCCGAGCCCTTGAATTCCATGGTCAGCACGCCTTCGTGCACCAGCTCGGAGACGCCGACGCCGACCAAGTGCAAGCCGAGCACGCGATCGGTTTCCGCGTGCGCGATCACCTTGACGAAGCCGGCCGGCTCGCCCATCGCCACCGCGCGGCCGATCGCCGCGAACGGGAAGCTGCCGGTCTTGTACGGCACGCCCTCGGCCTTGAGCTGCTCCTCGGTCTTGCCGACCCAGGCGATCTCCGGCTCGGTGTAGATCACCCACGGGATGGTGTCGAAGTTGACGTGGCCCGGCAGGCCGGCAATGAGTTCTGCGACCGCGATGCCTTCCTCGAAGCCCTTGTGCGCCAGCATCGGCCCGCGCACGCAATCGCCGATCGCCCACACGCCGTCGACGCCGGTGTGGCAGTGCGCGTCGACCTCGACGCGACCGCGCTCGTCGAGCTTGACCCCGGTGCCCTCGGCCAGCAGCCCCTTGGTCGCGGCGCGGCGGCCGACCGCCACCAGCAGCTTGTCCACCACCAGCGACTGCTCGCCCTTGGCGTCGGCGTAGGTCAGGTGCACGCCGTCCTTCTTGACCTCGGCCTTGCTGACCTTGGCGCCGAGGCGGATGTCCAGGCCCTGCTTCTTGAACTCGCGCGCGGCGGCCTTGGCGACTTCGCCGTCGGCGGCGGCGAGGAAGTCGGGCAGGGCCTCGAGGATGGTGACCTCGCTGCCCAGGCGCTTCCACACGCTGCCGAGCTCCAGCCCGATCACGCCGGCGCCGATCACGCCCAGGCGCTTGGGCACCTCGGTGAAGTCGAGCGCGCCGACGTTGTCCACGATGTGCTTGCCGTCGAATTTCGCGAACGGCAGCTCGATCGAATCCGAGCCGGCGGCGAGGATCACGTTGGTGCCCTTGAGCTCGACCGTGCTGCCGTCGTGCTGCTTGACCGACACCACGTTGCCCGGCTGCAGCTGGCCGAAGCCGTAGTAGGCCGCGACCTTGTTCGCCTTGAACAGCATCGCGATGCCGCCGGTGAACTGCTTCACGATCTTGTCCTTGCGGCCGATCATCTGGCCGACATCCATCTTCGCGTCCTTGAAGCTGATGCCGTGCTCGCCGAACAGGTGGCCCATGTTCCAGAACTGGCGCGAGGAATCGAGCAGCGCCTTGGAGGGAATGCAGCCCACGCGCAGGCAGGTGCCGCCCAGCGCCGGCTTGCCGTCCTTGCCCAGCGCGGCGTCCACGCAGGCCACCTTCATGCCGAGCTGCGCGGCGCGGATCGCGGCGTGGTAGCCGGCCGGGCCGCCACCGATGACGACGACGTCGAATTGTTCTGCCATGTTCGTTCTCTCTCCTGAGGACGGGAGCCGGAAACCGGAAATCGGGAGCCGGAAAGCGGGTGTCCGCTCTCCGGCTCCCGGCTACCGGTTACCGGCTGCCGGCGATTACATGCCCAGCAGCATCCGGTGCGGATTCTCGAGCTGGTTCTTGATCTCGACCAGGAACAGCACCGCGTCCTTGCCGTCGATGATGCGGTGGTCGTAGCTCAGCGCGATGTACATCATCGGCGCGGCGACCACCTGGCCGTTCTCGACGATCGGGCGCTCCTTGATGGTGTGCATGCCGAGGATCGCCGATTGCGGCGGGTTGACGATCGGCGTGGACATCAGCGAGCCGAAGGTGCCGCCGTTGGTGATGGTGAAGGTGCCGCCCTGCAGGTCCTCGAGCTTGAGGCCGCCCTCGCGCGCGGCGCGGGCGTACTGGTCGATGCCCTTCTCGACGTCGGCGAAGGACATGCGCTCGACGTTGCGCAGCACCGGGGTCACCAGGCCGCGGTCGGTGGACACCGCGATCGAGATGTCGGCGTAGCCGTGGTAGATGATGTCGTTGCCGTCGACCGAGGCGTTGACGACCGGGTACTTCTGCAAGGCATTCGCGGCGGCCTTGGCGAAGAAGCTCATGAAGCCGAGCTTGATGCCGTGCTCCTTCTGGAACTGCTCGCCCAGTTCCTTGCGCATCGCCATGACCTTGCCGAGGTTGACCTCGTTGAACGAGGTCAGCATCGCGATCGAGTTCTTAGACTGCATCAGGCGCTCGGCGATGCGGGCGCGGATGCGGGTCATCGGCACGCGCTCCTCGGGGCGCGCGCCGCCGGCCACGCCGCCGGTCTTGCCGGCCGCGTAGTTGACCAGGTCTTCCTTGGTCACCGCGCCGCGCCGGCCGGTGCCTTCGACCTGGGCTGGATCGATGCCTTCCTTCGCGGCGGTGAAGCGCGCGCCCGGCGGCAGCTGTTCGACGCCGGCGGCGGCCTTCGGCGCTTCCGCACGCGGCGCGATCGGGGCCGGGCCGGCCTGGGTGGCGGCGGCCTGCTTCGCCGGCGCCGATTCCGCCTTGGCGGCCTTGGCCTCTTCCTTCGCCGCCGGCGCCGCGCCTTCCTCGATCACCGCCAGCACCTGCTGGCTGGTCACGGTCGCGCCGGATTCGAAGCGGATCTCCTTGAGCACGCCGTCGACCGGCGACGGGACCTCCAGCACGACCTTGTCGGTCTCGAGATCCACCAGGTTCTCGTCGCGGCTGACCGCGTCGCCGGCCTTCTTGTGCCAGCTGGCGATGGTCGCGTCGGAGACGGATTCGGGGAGGACCGGGACTTTGACTTCGGTGGCCATGGTGGGCGTCCTTGAGTGATGTCGATCCGGGCCGGGCCCGGGGCGGCAAGTCGGGGGTTCGTTATTCCGGCGAGCTTTCGCCGTCGGCGGGGTTGACCAGGGCGTCGGCGACCAGCTGCGCCTGCTCGGCCATGTGCTCGGCGAGGTGGCCGGCCGCGGGCGAGGGCGAGCGCGGGCGGCCGGCGTAGTGCAGCGACTGCTTCGGCTGCAGGCAGGCGACCAGGTGGTGGCGGATCTGGTACCACGCGCCCTGGTTGAGCGGCTCCTCCTGGCACCAGACGACCTCGGTGGCGCCGGCGAAGCGCTTCAGTTCGGCGCTCAGCTCCGGGCGCGGGAACGGGTACAGCTGCTCCACGCGCACCAGCGCGACGTCCTTGATGCCCTGCTTGTGCGCTTCCTCCAGCAGGTCGTAGTAGACCTTGCCGGAGCAGACCACCACCCGGCGCACCTTCTTCGCGCTGGCGGTGCTGTCGGGGATCAGCTTCTGGAATTCGCCATTCGCCAACTCGTCCAGCGACGAGACCGCCAGCTTGTGCCGCAGCAGCGACTTCGGCGTCATCACCACCAGCGGCTTGCGCGTTTCCATGCGCATCTGCCGGCGGATCATGTGGAAGTCCTGCGCCGGCGTGGTCGGCGCGCACACGATCATGTTCTCGGTGGCGCACAGCTGCAGGAAGCGCTCCAGGCGCGCCGAGCTGTGCTCCGGGCCCTGGCCCTCGTAGCCGTGCGGCAGGAACAGCGCCAGCCCGCACAGGCGGTCCCACTTCGCCTCGCCCGAGGACAGGAACTGGTCGATCACCACCTGCGCGCCGTTGGCGAAGTCGCCGAACTGCGCTTCCCAGATGTCCAGCGTGGTGGGATCGGCGGTCGCGTAGCCGTACTCGAAGGCCATCACCGCCTCCTCGCTGAGCAGCGAGTCGATGATGGTGACGTCCTCCGGATCCTTCACCAGCCGGCGCAGCGGCAGGTAGTAGGCGTCGGTCTTCTGGTCGTGCAGGATCGCGTGGCGGTGGAAGAAGGTGCCGCGGCCGGAATCCTGGCCGACCAAGCGCAGCCGGAAGCCCTCGTCGAGCAGGGTCGCGTAGGCGAGGTTCTCGGCGAAGCCCCAGTCGCCCGGCAGCTCGCCTGCGGTCATCTTGCGGCGGTCGTCGTAGATCTTGGCGACGCGCGGGTGCAGGGTGGTCTCGGCGGGGATGTCGTTGATGGCGTGCGCCAGTTCGACCAGCCGCTTGCGGTCGAAGCGGGTGTCGACCGGATCGGACAGCTTGCCCTTGAAATAGCGCGACCAGTCGACGCTGATGGCGTCCTCGGGGCGCTTGGCGACCACCTCGGCGGTGACTTCGCCGGCGTCCAGCTTGGCGCGGTAGGCGTCCACCATCGCCTTCGCCTGGTCCGCGGACAGCACGCCCCCGGCGACCAGCGCCTCCGCGTACAACTCGCGCGTGGTCTTGTGGGCGCGCACCTTCTGGTACATCAGCGGCTGGGTCGCCGCCGGCTCGTCGGCTTCGTTGTGACCGTGGCGGCGGTAGCAGACGAGGTCGATGACCACGTCCTTGTGGAAACGCTGGCGGAAGTCGTAGGCCAGCTGCATGCAGAACACCACCGCTTCCGGGTCGTCGCCGTTCACGTGCAGGACCGGCGCGCCGACCATCTTGGCGACGTCGGTGCAGTACAGCGTGGAACGCGCGTCCTCGGCGGCCGAGGTGGTGAAGCCGACCTGGTTGTTGATGACGATGTGGACGGTGCCGCCGACGCGGAAGCCGCGCGCCTGCGACATCTGCAGGAGTTCCATCACCACGCCCTGGCCGGCGAAGGCGGCGTCGCCGTGCATCAGCACGGGCAGCACCACCTTGCGCTCGGCATCGCCGCGCCGGTGCTGGCGCGAGCGCACGCTGCCGGCGACCACCGGGTCCACGATCTCCAGGTGCGACGGGTTGAACGCCAGCGCGAGGTGCACCGGGCCGCCCGGAGTGCCGACGTCGGCGGAGAAGCCCATGTGGTACTTGACGTCGCCGGTGTGCGCGCGGCCGTCGGCGTGGGCGTGCTCGAACTTGCCCTCGAATTCGTCGAACAGCTTGCGCGGCGGCTTGCCGAGGATGTTGACCAGCACGTTGAGGCGGCCGCGGTGGGCCATGCCCATCACCACGTCCTTGACCCCGTCGGCGCCGCCGCGGCGGATCAGCGTGTCCAGCATTGGGATCAGGCTGTCGCCGCCTTCCAGCGAGAAGCGCTTCTGGCCGACGTACTTGGTGTGCAGGTAGCGCTCCAGGCCCTCGGCCGCGGTCAGGCGCTCGAGGATGCGCAGCTTGTCTTCCTTCGACAGGCCGTAGTTGCCGGCCGCCTGCTCCAGCCGCTCGTACATCCAGCGGCGCTGGGCGGCGTCGGCGATGTGCATGAACTCGGCGCCGACCGAACCGGTGTAGGTCGCCTTGAGCACGGTCACCAGGTCGGCGAGCTTCATCCGCTCGCGGCCGGCGACGCCGCCGGTGCTGAACTCCGTCGACAGGTCGGCGTCGGACAGGCCGTGGAAGCCGAGGGTCAGGTCCGGCGCGTCCGGCTTGGGCGCCATGCCCAGCGGGTCGAGTTCGGCGCCCAGGTGCCCGCGCGAGCGGTAGGCGGTGATCAGCTTGCCGACCGCGCGTTCGCGCGCGTCGCCGGTGCCGGCCGCGGGGACCATGCCGCGTGCCGCCTGGCGGCCCGCGGCGGCGACCTGCGCCATCACCGCCGAATGCGGCACGTCGCCCGCCTCGCGCCCCTTCAATTCGTCGAAGTACCGCTTCCACTGCGGCCCGACGCTGTCGGGCGCCACCAGGTACTGCTCGTACAGCTCCTCGAGGTAGGCGGCATTGGCGCCGAGCTGCGAGGTGCGGGAAAACTGCTTCAGGAGACTGTCCACAATGGGGTCAGAAGCTCGAAGGGGAGGGCGGAGGCGCGGTCCAAACTGCTGATCGGCGGGGGAAAAACGGCTTCCGCGCCGAGTCGCACGAAAGGCCCGGAATTATAGCCGGACCGCTTGCCGCACTGCATCAAGCCTGCCCCGCGCCCGCGTCGCGGCGACGGGTTCCGGCCCGGCGGGTCAGCCTGGGGTCAGATGCCGAGGGCGCGGTATTCGCTCACCGGACGCGCCCGCTCCCAGAAGGCCTCGAATTCCAGCCGCAACTGGCGCGCGCGGCCAGGCGCGTGCAGGTCGGCCTCGCCGTCGAAGCGGTGGCCGAGCGCGCGGAAATAGAAGCCGCCGGCGTCGTTGGTCACGAAGGCCGAGGGGTAGGCGCGGTCGACCGGATCGGCCGGTTCGCGGAACAGGAACACGCTCGGCAGGCGCTGCGCCAGCGCCAGCAGCGGCGCATGCGCGCGCTGCGGTGCCGCCGCGTCCTGCAACAGAATGCGCGCCTCGCCGCTGCGTCCGGCGGTGCCGAAGCGGCGCAGGGCGTCGAGCACGCCGGCGTCGTCCAGCAGGCCGGGGTCGCCTTCGCGGGTGTAGATCCACAGGTGGCGGCGCGCGCCGTGCACCAGCGCGGCCACCGCGGCGCAGGCCGCCTCTCGGTTATCGATCGCGTGCACGCCGAGCGGGCGGCGCATCGCCTGGTGCTCGATGCCGGCTTCCATGAAGCGCGGGCCAAAGGCGGTGAAGCCGTGGCGCAGGTAGAAGTCGATCGCCGGGGTTTGCGCGTTGAGCGTCACCTCGCGCCAGCCGCGGCCGCGCGCGGCGTGCAGCAGTTCGCCGAGCATCGCGTCGCCGACGCCGCGGCCGCGCCATTCGCGCAGGACCGCCATCCGCCCGATCCTGCGCTCCGGGGTCAGCCGCCCGGTGCCGATCGGGCGGCCGGCGTCGTCGCGGGCGAGGACGTGGACGCAGGCCGGGTCGAGCGCGTCCCGCTCCAGTTCCGCCGGCACCTGCTGCTCGCGCACGAACACCGTCTCGCGCACCGCGTGCAACTCGGGCCGGGCGTCGGCGTAGTCGACCACGGCGACGCGGAAGGCGGGCGCGACCGGCATGCTCATTCCTCCTCGTCGTGCGCGAGCTGGTAGTGGCCCTCGCCGAGCAGCGCGGCGACCACGTCGCGCCCGGTCGCCGACAGCGCGGCCCAGGCCGTGGCGTCGAGCGTGCGTGCGCCGGCGACCAGGCGCGCGTCCTTCGCCGGCAGGGCGAAGTCGCGGCCGCTGGCGTACAGGCGCGCGCCGCGGCCGGCCTTGCGCCAGGCCATGCGCGAGAGCGGGTGGCGGAGCAGGCGGGCGCCGTGTTCCAGCTGCCAGTCGAGCTCGATCCGCGAGGGCGGCTCGCCCGCGGGGGCGACGCTGCCGGCGCTGCGGTAGGTGGTGATGAAGCGGCCGAACCAGTCGCCCAGGCGCTCGGGGTCGTTCATGCGCAGCAGGTTGAGCGCCTCGACCACGCGCTGCATCGCGGCGGCATCGATCTCGTTCGGATCGGCCGGCGGCGCCAGGTCGGGATCGCGGTAGCGCAGGGCGTCGTCGGCGTCGGCGGCGAGGGTGTCGACGAAATCGCCGAGCAGCTCGGCCGCGGCCGGCGCGCGCATGCCGACCGAGAAGGTCAGGCAGGCATCCTCGGCGACGCCGTGGTGCGGCACGCCGGGCGGCAGGTAGAGCATGTCGCCGGGGCCGAGCAGCCAGCCGTGGGTCGGCTGGAACGCGCGCAGCAGCTTGAGTTCGACGTCGGCGCGGAAGTCGGTCGGCGGCGCGGCGCGGCCGAGCGCGAGCGACGCGTCGATCTCCCAGCGCCGATGACCTTGCGCCTGCAGCAGGAACACGTCGTACTGGTCCACGTGCGCGCCGACCGAGCCGCCGGGCGCGGCGAAGGACACCATCACGTCGTCGATCCGCCAGCGCGGCAGGAAGCGGAAGTGGTCGAGCAGCGCGGCGACCTCGTCGCTCCACTTGTCCACGTCCTGCACCAGCAAGGTCCAGTCCTGGCGCGGCATGCCGGGGAACTCGGCTTCGGCGAACGGGCCGTGGCGCAGGGTCCAGCGGTCGCTCGCGCGGTCGTGCGCGACGATGCGCGACAGCGCGCCTTCCTCGCAGGCGAGGCCGGCGAGGTCGTCGGGATCGAGCGGGGACACGAACCCGGGAAAGGCGTTGCGGATCAGCAGTGGGCGCTTCTGCCAGTAGTCGCGCAGGAACTCCGCCGCCGGCATCCCCAGCGGCGGGCGCCCGGTCGCGTCGACCTCGAAGGGCAGGGCGGCGGCCGGCGCCGCGGACTTGCGCGCGGGCCGCTTCGCCATCCTCAGATCTCCCGCGCCAGGCGCTCGGCGAGGCCGGTGTAGGTGGCCGGCGTCATCGCCATCAGGCGCTGCTTCGCCTCGGGCGGCAGGTCGAGGCCTGCGACGAAGTCGCGCATCGAATCCGCGCTGATGCCCTGGCCGCGGGTCAGCGCCTTGAGCTGCTCGTAGGGATTGGGCAGGCCGTGCCGGCGCATGACCGTCTGCACCGCTTCGGCCAGCACTTCCCACGCCGCGTCGAGATCCTCGGCCAGCCGCTGCGGGTTGGCGCTGAGCTTGCCGAGGCCGCGGGCCAGCGAGTCGAAGCCGATCAGCGCGTGGCCGAAGGCGGTGCCGAGCGCGCGCAGCACGGTGGAATCGGTCAGGTCGCGCTGCCAGCGGCTGACCGGCAGCTTTGCCGCGAAGTGCTCGAACAGCGCGTTGGCGACGCCGAAGTTGCCCTCCGCGTTCTCGAAGTCGATCGGGTTGACCTTGTGCGGCATGGTCGAGCTGCCGACCTCGCCCGCCTTCACCGCCTGCCTGAAGTAGCCCAGCGAGATGTAGCCCCACACGTCGCGGCACAGGTCGATGAGGACGGTGTCGATCCGCTTCATCGCGTCGCACAGCTCGGCGATGCCGTCGTGCGGCTCGATCTGGGTCGTGTACGGCTGCCAGGCGAGGCCGAGGGATTCGACGAAGCGGCGCGAGAACGCGGTCCAGTCGAGGTCGGGGTAGGCGGCGACGTGCGCGTTGTAGTTGCCGACCGCGCCGTTGATCTTGCCCGGCATCGGCAGCGCCGCCAGCACCTCGCGCTGGCGCGCCAGGCGCGCGACCACGTTCGCGAGTTCCTTGCCGACCGTGGTCGGCGAGGCGGTCTGGCCGTGGGTGCGCGAGAGCATCGGCAGGCCGGCGTGCGCGTGCGCCATGTCGCGCAGGGTCGCGACCAGCGCGTCCAGCTTCGGCAGCGCCACCGCGTCGCGCGCCTCGCGCAGCATCAGCGCGTAGCTGAGATTGTTGATGTCCTCGCTGGTGCAGGCGAAGTGCACGAACTCGAGCGCCGGGCCAAGCTCGGCGTCGTCCTTCAGCCGTTCCTTGATCAGGTACTCGACCGCCTTGACGTCGTGGTTGGTGGTGCGCTCGATCTCCTTGACCCGCGCCGCATCGGCCACCGACAGCCCGTTGGCCAGGGCGCGCAGGCGCTGCGCCGCCGCCGGCGAAAACCGCGCCAGTTCGGCGATGCCCGGCTCGGCCGCCAGCGCCAGCAGCCATTCGACCTCGACCCGGACCCGCGCGCGGATCAGGCCGTACTCGGAAAAGATCGGCCGCAGCGCGTCGACCTTGCCGGCGTAGCGGCCATCGAGCGGGGACAGGGCGAGCAGCTGGGCGTCGGACATGGGCGCGGGCGCAGGACGGCGGGAAGGGCGCAATTCTAAACGGTCGGGGGCGTATGCTCCGGCCGTCCGCCAATGGCAGGGAGACCATCGTGGCCGCGAGGAAATCCGCCGCGTTCCGCACCGAGCACGACAGCATGGGCGAGCTGCAGGTGCCCGCCGACGCGCTGTGGGGCGCGCAGACCCAGCGCGCGGTCGACAACTTCCCGGTCTCAGGCCGGCCCATGCCGCGCGACTTCATCCGCGCGCTCGGCCTGGTCAAGGCGGCGGCGGCCGAGGTCAACGCCGGCCTCGGCCTGCTGCCGAAGGCGAAGGCGGCGGCGATCCGGCGCGCGGCGCTCGCGGTCGCCGCCGGCGAACACGACGCGCACTTCCCGATCGACGTCTACCAGACCGGCTCGGGCACCTCGAGCAACATGAACGCCAACGAGGTGGTCGCCACCCTGGCGTCGCGCGACGGCAAGGCGCGCGTGCATCCCAACGACGACGTCAACCTCGGCCAGAGCTCCAACGACGTGATCCCGACCGCGCTGCGCGTGTCGGCGCAACTGGCGGTGCTGGAGGCGCTGCTGCCGGCGCTCGACCACCTGCGCGGCACCATCGCGGCGCGCGCGCAGGAGCTCGGCAAGGTGGTCAAGACCGGCCGCACCCACCTGATGGACGCGATGCCGCTGACCTTCGGCCAGGAGCTCGGCGCATGGGCCGCGCAACTGGCGTCGGCGCGCGCGCGCATCGGCGACGCGCTCAAGCGCCTGCGCCGGCTGCCGATCGGCGGCACCGCGATCGGCACCGGCATCAACGCCGATCCGCGCTTCGGCCGGGAGATGGCGAAGGCGCTGTCGGCGCTGGCCGGGGCGAAGTTCGAATCCGCCGCCGACAAGTTCGAGGGACTCGCCGCGCAGGACGACGCGGTCGAGCTGTCCGGCCAGCTCAACGCGCTCGCGGTGGCGCTGATGAAGATCGCCAACGACCTGCGCTGGATGAACTCCGGGCCGCTGGCGGGGCTGGGCGAGGTCGAGCTGCCGGCGCTGCAGCCCGGCTCCTCGATCATGCCGGGCAAGGTCAATCCGGTGATCGCCGAGGCGACCTGCATGGTCTGCGCGCAGGTGATGGGTCACCACGTCGCGGTGACCGTGGCCGGCCAAAGCGGCAACTTCCAGCTCAACGTGATGCTGCCGCTGGTCGCGACCGACCTGCTCGAATCGATCCACCTGCTGGCGAACGCGATGCGCCTGCTCGCCGACGAGGCGATCGCCGGCCTGCGGGTGCGCGCGGATCGCGTCGCCGCGGTGCTGGACCGCAATCCGATCCTGGTTACCGCCCTCAACCCGGTGATCGGCTACGAGAAGGCGGCGGCGATCGCGAAGCGGGCCTATGCCGAAGGCCGGCCGATCATCGAGGTCGCGGTGGAGATGAGCGGACTGCCGGAACAGCGGCTGCGCCGGCTGCTCGATCCCGCGGCGCTCACCCGCGGCGGGATTTCCGGTTCGTCGCGGCCCTGAGCGGGAGGCGGGCGTCGGCAGGCCTTGGCCGCGCCAGCGGCGAGCAGCGTGGCGCCCGGCAGTCGCCGGCACGCCGCCGCCGGATCGCTCACTCGCTCGTGGCCGCGTCGGCCTCGCGCGCGGCGTCGGTCGCGTCGGCGTCGCCCGAGTCGCGGCGGACGGCGGCCCGCACGCCGTTGCGGATTCCCTCGCGGATACCGTCGCGGATCCGCGCGCGATCCTCGTCGGTGGCGACGTGGTCGTCGTTCATGCAGTCGTCGATGTCCTCGCGGGTCAGTCGCGCGTAGGGCGCGAATTCCGGCAGCGACGCGGCGAGCCGCTGCTGGGTCTCCAGCATCGGCGGCAGTTGCACGCAGAGCTTGCGGGCCTCGCCCTCCAGGCGCTTGCCTTCGGCTTCCATGCGTTGCTCGAGGGTGTCGGTGTCGCCGTGCAGCAGGCCGGTGAAGGCCTCGCCCAGTGCCTTGCCGGCGAGGTCCGCGCCCTGTACGCCGAGCGTCATGCCGGCCTCGGCGATGCCGATCACCTGCTTGCGGTAGGCGAGCAGCAGCTCGCGCTGCGCGGGCGTGGTGGCGACCTTGCGGCCGTCGACCACGAACTCGCCGTCAGGCGTGATCACCGCCTTGGGCAGGCTGCCGTCGCGATGCCTGATGCGGACACTGCTCTTGCCGGCGCCGATCTGGATGTCCGGGCCGTTGCTGATGTCGAGGTCGCTGGTTTCGAGCTCGGTGCGCGCCTTGCGCAGGGCGGCGTCGACGGACTTGCCGAGGGCGGTCTGCGGCGCGCCGTGCGCATCAGCGCCCGGGTTGCCGGCCGGGGGCGCGTCGCGGTGGCAGGCGCCGAGCAGCGGCAGGGCCAGGGCGAGCGCGAGGCCGAGGAACAGCGGGGAGCGGGTGGTGGTCATGGCGGGCGTCCCTTGAGATGCTCGGGCGGGGAAAGGCGAAAGGTTGCGTTCGAAGGCGTTGCCTTCATCGCAACGCGTGTTGCTTCAGGTCGCGGCCCGGCGTGCGTGAGCCGGTTCGACACGTTTCGGTTCCTGGAGCGTGGTGGTTGCCATCCATGGCGTCACTTCCTCGCTTCGGATCGTTCGGCCTGGCCCTCCATGGCCGGGGGTTCGCGGCCGCAGCCGATGCCGATAGGGCATCGGCTGGCGCGGCCGCTCACCCCTCGTCCCGCCACCGGCGCAGACGGATGGCGGCGAGGATCATCACGACGCCGGCGATCGCGCCGATCCACAGCTGCGGGGTGGCGAGCACGGACCAGGTCTGGCCGAGATCGAGCACGTGCAGCGCGGCGCCCGGATCGCCATCGGGGAATCCTCGCGTGTCGATCACCGACACCCAGCTGCCCGGGACGACGCTGAGCAGGGCGCGGCCGACGACGTTCTTCCAGAACCAGGCCGAGCCGAGGTCGAACAGCTGCATCAGGTCGAACCAACTGACGAAAATGCCGGCGAACACCGGGATCATCACCGCCCACAGGAACGGCTTGCTGCGCGCCCAGGCCGAGCACAGCAGCAGCCAGCCGACCGTCGGCAGCGCCCACAGCGCGTACACCGGGATGGTCGCGAGCAGGCGGCCGGCCAGCGCGAACGGGCTCGCCGGGCCCCACAGCAGCTGCACCGGGTTGCCGCCGTGGAACAGCACGAACAGACTGAGCAGCAGCAGGAAGCCGAGCCCGGTCACCAGCGCCGCGCCGACCGCGATCACCGGCGCCATCAGGGTCGCGCTCGCGACCTTCGACCAGACGGTTTGCGCATCCGACAGCGGCAGCGACTTCCAGAACAGCACGCTGCGGTCCCGGCGTTCGTCGTACAACGCGCCCAGGCAGTAGAAGAACACCACGAAGGCCAGCACGATGAAGGGCCAGCTCGCCGCCATCAGCAGGCTGATGTCGAGCGCGCCGCCGAGCTGGTGGATGTCCTTGGCGTCGAGGTGGCGGGCCAGCGCTGCGAAATCGAGGCCGTTGATGACGACCCCATCGCCGTTGTCGATCACCAGCTTGCCTTCGCCGACGGCGCGGCGCGCGGCCATCTCGCCCACGCCCATGCCCATCAGCGACAGCAGCAGGAAGATGCCGCCGGCGACCAGCGGCGCCCACAGGAAGCCGCCCTTGTGTTCCCAGAACTCGCGCCTGAGCAGCAGGCGGAACTTGTGGGTCGGATGCGCCGGATGGGCGCGGGTTTCGGCAACGGCATTCATGCGTAGGTCCCCTTCATGACGGCGACGAACAGGTCGGCCAGGCCCGGCGTGCGGGTTTCGCCGAAGGCGCCCAGCTGCGCTTGCGGCACGCCGTCGAACAGCATCACGGTCTTGCCGAACGGGAGGCCACGCTCGTCCACCGGCTTGAGCGCGCGGGCGGCGTCGAGGCGGTCGGCGTTGACCAGCAACTCGACGTAGCGCTCGCCGAGGGTGTCCATGGCGGCATCCAGCACCATCTTCCCGTCGCGGATGAACAGCACGTCGGTGAGGATGTGCTCGACCTCCTCGACCTGGTGGGTGGTGATCAGGATGGTCTTGTCCTCGTCGAAGTAGTCCTCCAGCAGGCGCTGGTAGAACTGCTTGCGGTAGAGGATGTCCAGGCCGAGCGTGGGCTCGTCGAGCACCAGCAGCCTGGCGTCGATCGCCATCACCAGCGCCAGGTGCAGCTGCACGATCATGCCCTTGGACAACTCGCGCACGCGCATCTGCGGCTTGAGCCCGGTGTTGGCGAGGAAGCGTTCGCAGCGGGCGCGGTCGAAGCGCGGGTGGACGCCGGCGACGAAGTCGATCGCCTCGCGCACCCGCAGCCAGCGCGGCAGCACGGCGACGTCGGCGATGAAGCAGACGTCCTCCATCAGCTCGTCGCGCTCGCTGCGCGGATCGCGCCCGAGCACCTTCAGCTCGCCGTCGAAGGGGATCAGGCCGAGCATGGCCTTGAGCGCGGTGGTCTTGCCGGCGCCGTTCGGGCCGATCAGGCCGACGATGCGGCCGGCCGGGATCTCGAACGCGGTGCCGTCCAGCGCGACCTTGTTCTTGTACGTCTTGCGCAGGCCGCGGGCGACCACCACCGGCGCGGTGCGGGCGACGGCTTCTTCCATCTGCATCGCGCTCATCGCGCACCCGCCTGGCTGCCCAGCAGCTCCTCGGGGGACAGGCCGAGCCGCAGGATGCGTTCCAGCACCAACGGCCATTCCTCGCGCAGGAAGCGTTCGCGTTCGTTGACGAGCAGCTTCTTCGCAGCCTCTTCGGTGACGTACATGCCCAGTCCTCGGCGTTTCTCGACAAGAGCCTCGTCCGCCAGTTCCTGGTAGGCGCGCGAGACGGTGATGGGGTTGAGCTGGTATTCGGCGGCGACCTGGCGCACGGAGGGCAGGGCGTCGCCCGGCTTCAGCACGCCGTCCAGCATCATCGCGATGACGCGCTCCTTGAGCTGGCGGTAGATCGGAGCGCCGTCGCTCCACTGGATCGAGGTCATGGTTCAGCTCCGGCTGCGGCGCAGGCCCTGCGCGAAGGAGAAGTAGGGCAGGGCCAGCAGCGAGCGGGTCCGGCGCGCGCCATGGTGGCGGGAAGGGGCGGCGTCCATGTCGGCGTCGGCGTCGGCGCCGGGCAGGCCGGCGTCGTCCAGCAGCGCCGCCTCGGCCGGAAGGGCCACCGCGGGGGCGCCCGACAACGCGGCGTCCGGCAGCAGGCCGCCCGGCAACGGCATGGCGACCGGCTTGCCGGCCAGCAGCAACACGGCGAACACGGTGGCGGACGCCGAGAGCGCCGTCATCGTGCGGAGGAGCTTGCGGTTCATGGCGAACGTCCTGCTCGGGGTGACTGGTGTTGTATGCAACTATAACACCAAAACACGACCGGTCAAGGGGAGGCCCCCCAACTGATGGCACAGGTCCGGCGCGCCAGGGGGCCACCGCCCAGCCGGCCGCGCGGCGCCTGGCGCCGGGCGGGTTTCCGGCGTCGATCGCGCGGCGTTGCGCGCGATCGGGGCGACCGCGACAATGACCGGCCCACGCGCGTTGCGCGGCCCAAACGCCGGTTTCCGGCGCGATCGAGGATCCCCGATGAAGTGCTCCCTGCGCGGCCTCGCCGCGTCCCTGTTGTGCGCCATCCTGCTCGGCGCCACCGCCTTCGCCCCCATGCCCGCGCAGGCCGCCTCCGCGTCCGCGTCGCTGGCCAGCCAGCGCGACCGGACGAGCTATGCGATCGGCATGGACGTCGCCCATTCGCTGCAGCCGATCGCGCCCGAGATCGACGTCGGCGCGCTGGAGGCGGCGCTGCGCAACGCCTTCGCCGGCAACAAGCCGACCCTGTCCGAGCAGGATGCGCAGGCGGTGGACCAGGTGCTGCGCGGCCGCGTCGCCGCGCGCAACGGCGTGCAGGTCCCGCCCGAGGCCGCGAACGCGGCGGTCGACAAGGCCAAGGTCGGGCAGATGGTGGGCGGCTACCTGGTCGGCCCGTCGCTGCTGCCGATCAAGGACGAGATCGACCTGCCGCGCCTCATGCAGGGCCTGCGCGACGTGCTGTCGGGCGGCAAGCCGCTGCTCGACGACGCCCAGCTCAAGGCGGAACTCACCGCGTTCGGCGAGCGCATGCGCGCGCGCATGCAGGCCGAGGCCGCGGCCGCGGGGGAGAAGAACAAGGCGGAGGGCGAAGCCTTCCTGGCGAAGAACAAGGCGGTGAAAGGCGTGTTCACCACGCCGTCCGGCCTGCAGTACATGGTCCTGCGCCAGGGCGCCGGCCCGCGCCCGAAGCCGGGCGACCGGGTGCGGGTCAACTACGAGGGCAAGCTGCTCGACGGCAAGGTCTTCGACAGCTCCTACGAGCGCGGCCAGGCGGCCGAGTTTGGCCTGGACCAGGTCATCCCCGGCTGGTCGGAAGGCGTCACGCTGATGCCGGTCGGCGCGAAGTACCGTTTCTGGATCCCGGGCAAGCTCGGCTACGGCGAGCACGGAACCCCGGACGGCCAGATCGGTCCCAATGCCACCCTGCAGTTCGACGTCGAGCTGCAGGCCATCGTGCAATAACGCCACGCGCCCGCCTCCTGGAGCCTCCCGCATGAAGCCGTCCCGCCTGACCCTGGCCCTCCTGGCCGCCTCCACCGTCGCCCTCGCGGCCTGCACCAAGCCGGCCGACAAGACGGCCGCCGACGCCAAGCCCGCCGCCGGCGCCGACGCCAAGGACGCCAACGCGATCGCCGGCCTGCCGACCGAGAAGGACCGGGTCAGCTACATGGTCGGCATGGCGCTGGGCAAGCAGCTCGAGCCGATGAAGGACGAGATCGACCTCGACGTCATGATGAAGGCGGTGCGTTCGAGCCTGAAGGGCGAGAAGCTGCTGATGACCGAGCAGCAGGCGATCGAGACCGGCGAGGCCTTCGGCCGCAAGATGCAGGCGAAGCAGCTGGAGCAGGCGACCGCCGAGGCGCGCAAGAACGAGCAGGCTGGCGAAGCGTTCCTCGCCGCCAACGCGAAGAAGCCGAACGTGCACACGACCGCGTCCGGCCTGCAGTACGAAGTGATCCAGGAAGGCAAGGGCGCCAAGCCCAGGGCCGACGACGTCGTGCGCGTGAACTACAAGGGCATGCTGCTGGACGGCAAGGTGTTCGACGATTCCGCGCGCAACGGCGGCCCCGCCGAAATCCCGCTGCAGGCGGTGGTCCCGGGCTGGCGCGAGGGCGTGACCCTGATGCCGGTCGGCAGCAAGTACCGCTTCTGGATCCCCGGCAAGCTCGGCTACGGCGACAAGGTCCCGCCGGGCGCGCCGATGGGCCCGAACGCCACCCTGGTGTTCGAGGTCGAGCTGCTCGACATCGTCAAGCAGCCGAAGTAACGGCGGGCGCCGATGCGGTCACGTCACCCGGGCGTGACGTGATCGGCTGCGACACTACGCGGCCCCGCATTCAGTGAAGGAGACTCCATGCGCGTCACCATCTTCGGCACCGGCTACGTCGGCCTCGTCACCGGCACCTGCCTGGCCGAGGTCGGCCACGACGTGGTTTGCGTGGACGTCGACCAGGCCAAGGTCGAAGGCCTCGACCGCGGCGTGATCCCGATCTACGAGCCGGGCCTGGAACCGATGGTCAAGGCGAACCACGCGGCCGGCCGGCTGAAGTTCACCACCGACGCGGCCGCCGGCATTGCCCACGGCGACATCGTCTTCATCGCGGTCGGCACGCCGCCCGACGAGGACGGCAGCGCCGACCTGCAGTACGTGCTGGCGGTGGCCAGGACCATCGGCGAACACCTGCAGCGGCCCGCGGTCGTGGTGGACAAGTCGACCGTGCCGGTCGGCACCGCCGACAAGGTGCGGGCGACGATCGCGCAGGCGCTGCAGGCGCGTGGCGCGGACATCGCCTTCGACGTGGTGTCCAACCCGGAATTCCTGAAGGAGGGCGCGGCGGTCGAGGACTGCATGCGCCCCGACCGCATCGTGATCGGCTCCGACAACCCGGCGGCGATCGACAAGCTGCGCCGCCTGTACGCGCCGTTCAACCGCAACCACGAGCGCATCGTGGCGATGGACGTGCGCTCGGCCGAGCTGACCAAGTACGCGGCGAACGCGATGCTCGCGACCAAGATCTCGTTCATGAACGAAATCTCGTGCATCGCCGAGCAGGTCGGCGCCGACATCGAGCACGTGCGCCAGGGCATCGGCTCGGACCCGCGCATCGGCTGGCACTTCATCTACCCGGGCGCCGGTTACGGCGGCTCCTGCTTCCCCAAGGACGTGCAGGCGCTGGCGCGCATCGCCGAGCAGGTCGGCTGCGAGCCGCGCCTGCTCAACGCGGTGGAAGCGGTCAACCACGCCCAGAAGGGCCACCTGTTCGAATTGATCCAGCGCCACTACGACCTCGGCGAGGACGAGGGCGTGCGCGGCAAGACCTTCGCGGTGTGGGGCCTGGCGTTCAAGCCGAACACCGACGACATGCGCGAGGCGTCCAGCCGCCGCCTGCTCGCCCAGCTGTGGGAGGCCGGCGCGACCGTCCGCGCCTACGACCCGGAGGCGATGAAGGAGACCCGCCGCATCTTCGGCGAGCGCGCCGACCTCGTGCTGTGCGATTCCGCGCAGGACGCCGTGCGGGGCGCCGACGCGCTGGTCGTGGTCACCGAGTGGAAGCAGTTCCGCAGCCCGGACTTCGCCGGTCTCGCGGCGACGCTGCACGACCGGGTGGTGTTCGACGGCCGCAACCTCTACGAACCCGCGGAGGTCGAAGCCGTGGGCCTCGCCTATTACGGCATCGGCCGCGGCCGCTCGGTGCGCAGGCCGGACGCGTGAGCGACCGCGCGCTCGAGGAACGCCTGGTCGAACTCGAGACCAGGCTCGCGTTCCAGGAACAGGCGCTCGCCGAGCTCGGCGACGCCCTGACGCAAACCCGGCTGGAAAACGCCCGCCACGCCGAACTCCTGCAGCGTGCGCTCGAGGAGCTGCGTGCCAATCGCGGCGCGCCCTACGCCGACCCTGCCACGGAACCGCCTCCGCCGCATTACTGATTCACCCGCTGCATCCCCCGCACCGCGATGCGGCCGTTCCGCGCCCGCGCGGATTGCGGCATGCTTCCGCCCTTCTTACGCCCTATCGCAAGCGCAGCACGGCAATGAGCGATTCCCTCCGCGACCAGCTGCTCGGCCTCGGCTTCAAGCCGGCGCCGAAGCCCGACAGGAAGCCCCAAAAGCCGCCCGCGCGCGCCGGCGGCAGGCCGAAGCCGGCGGAACGACACGGTAAGGCTGGGGCGCAACCGCCGCGCGCATCGAAGAAGTCGCGCGAGGAAATCGACCTCGCCAAGGCCTACGCGCTGCGCGCCCAGCGCGAGAAGGACGAGCGCATCGAGGCCGAGCGGCAGAAGCAGGAAGCCGCGCGCCAGCGCCGGGAAGCCCGGGCGAAGCTCGCGGAGCTCGTGCACGGCAAGTCGCTGAACGTCGCCGAGGCCGAGATCGCGCGCCATTTCCCCTACGGCGGCAAGATCAAACGAATCTACGTCACCGCCGAACAGCTGCGCGCGCTCAACGCCGGAGAACTCGGTGTGCTGCAGCTGGACGGGCGTTACCTGCTGGTGACCGCGGAGCTGCTGGCGCAGGCCGAATCGGTGTTTCCCGCGGCGGTCGCGCTCAGGGTCGATCCGGACGCGCCGGCGGACGAGGACCCCTACGCGGACCCGAAGTACCAGGTGCCCGACGACCTGGTGTGGTGAGACGAGCGGCGCCTGCTTCGCTCACGACAGTCGGAAGCAGGTCGTAGAGCGGAGCTTGCTCCGCTGTCCCGGGCACCGCGGCACGGCAGCGGAGCAAGCTCCGTCTAAGGAAAAGGCGGCCCTCGCGTTTCAGGTCAGACGAACCAGGCCAGCGCGAACAGGCCCAGCATGGCGCACGCCAGCATCAGCTTGAGCGCGACGCCGAACACGATCCCCAGCCAGGTGCCGAAGCCCACGCGGGTCGCCTGGCCGAGCACCGCGCGGTCGATCCGGCGCTGGTGCAGCAGCTCGCCCGCGGCCGCGCCCACGAAGGGTCCCGCGAACAGGCCGATCGGGACGAACAGGAAACCCAGCAGCGTCCCGAGCACCGCGCCCGCGAGCGCCAGCCGGCTGGCGCCGACGCGCTTGGCGCCGACCGCGGTGGCCCAGACGTCCACCGCCAGCGACAGCAGGGTGAGCAGGCCGAGCACGACCAGCGTGACCACGCCGATGCGCTGGAAGCCATCGGCCCAGGCCGCCAGCAGCATCCCGCCGAACACCAGCGGCACCCCGGGCAGGGCCGGCAGCACGATGCCGACCAGGCCGACCAGCACGAGCAGCGCGGCGAGCACGTAGAGCAGGGTCATCCGGGCCTCCATCGGGGAAACGGCGCGGACCCATCATGCACGAAGCCCGGCGCGTGCCGGGCTTCGTGGACCGCACGGAACCGGGGAACGTCAGTTGAGCTTCGGGTTGTTTTCCGCGAAGTACTCGTGGTTGTCCGCGTTGTCGAGGGCGCCGTTCGGATCGCTCGATGCCAGGTTCTTCGCGCCGCTCTGGCCGTAGACGATGTCGTCGGTGCCGGCGACCACGTTGAAGTGGCTGGTCTCGTGGATCAGGGTGCCCGCCTTGGAGTCGGTGCCGGTCAGCGGCGCGCTCCAGAATGCGCGGCAGACGAAGATCTCGTAGGGGCGGGTCGGATACACGTAGGCGTAGTAGTTCTGGTTGCAGCCGCAGTTGATCTTGATCTGGCCGCCGCCCTGGTCGAGCGCGCCGTCGATGGCGACGAAGTGCTGGCTGGCGGTGCCATAGCGCGACGAGGTGTACGCGCCGAACCAGGTCGTGTAGCGCGAGCCGACGGTGCCGCCGGCAAGGTAACCCTTGGCGTTCTCCGCGTAGGCGCGCGCCTGCACCACCGCGCTGCCGGCGGTGTTGATCTGGGTGCTCGAGCAGCCGACGTAGCTGACCCCGTTCACCACCGTGCCGCCGCCGGGCTTGGTCGGCTTCTTGCGCGCCGCCGGCACCTGCGCCTTGCCGCGGCCGAAGAACTGCAGCGGCGCGCTGCGCAGGACCATCGGCGCGCCGCGCGCGGTGCGCAGCTGGCGGCCGTCCGAGAGCGAGGCGTACTGCAGCGGCGAGGCCAGCACGACGGTGTACTGGCCCGGCTGGCGCAGGTCGTAGTAGTCGGCGAGGTCGACCTCGCTGCGCCGGCTTTCGCCCGGACGCAGGATCGCGAAATCGGCGGCGGTCGGCAGGCCGCGCTTGATCATCGGGCCCTCGTAGGCCAGCGGCTTGCCGTCGCGGCTGATGCGGAACAGGTTCCCTTCCAGACGGGGAGCGGGCAGCTGCCACTTCGGCACGCGCGCGATGCGGTTGCTGGTGTTGGTGACGATCACCTCCAGCGTGCCGTCGTGCGCGTACATGCTCACGCGCAGGGGATTCTGCCGGGCCGGTGGCGGCGCGGCGGTGGCCGCGGCGATCGCGCCTGCGACGACGACGGTGCAGGCGAGGGTGGCGCTGAGCTTGCCTTTCATGCGTGATTCCCCAGTCGGGAGTGGACGGACTTCACGAAACTAAACCCGCCAGCCGGGGGTGCGCATCTTGCGTCGCATCAGTCGGGGGGCGTATGGCGGCAGCTCCCCAGGCTGGGCGGAAAAGGGAAGGCCCGCTCGCGCGGGCCTTCGATCCTGCTCGGGGCTGGCTGCTCAACGCAGCACGGCGCGTCCGCCGCTGACCCGGACGTAGGAGCCTTCGCGGATGCCGTTGAGGTCGTTCTGGGTGATGACCTGGGTGGTGCCGTCGTCCATCCGCACGTAGACGTTGTAGGTCGTGTTGTTGGCCTGCGCACGGTTCTGGATCGCGTTGCCGGCGACCGCACCGGCGACCGCGCCGGCGACCGTCGCGGTGTTCTGGCGGCCCTTGCTGCTGTCCTTGGCCAGTTCGTGGCCGGCGGCGGCGCCGACCACGCCGCCGAGCACGGCGCCGGTGGCGTTGGGCACGTTGCTGGTGCCGGTGGAGGCGACCTCGATCCGGGTCACCGTGCCGCAGTCGTAGCAGGAGGTGCCGGCCGGCGCGGGCGTCGCCGTGCCGTAGCCGTAGCTGGAATCCGCCGTGGTCGCGCAACCACCGGCCGCGAGCGTGGCGAACAGGGCGCAGGCGCCGATCAGACGAGTGTTCATGCGACTCTCCTCGGAAGGGAAGGGAGGCGGGAGGCAGGCTCCCGGCCGTCATCCATCCTCGGAACGCCGCGGTGAAAGAGGGGTCAACCAGCCGCGCGAGCGGCGATCGGCGTCAGCGCGGATTCACCGCATGGCGCGCCGGCGGGTCGCCAGGCCGGCTGCGTCCCTCAGTTGCGGAAGTCCTGGTGGCAGGCCTTGCAGTCGTCGCCGATCTTGCCGAGCGTGGTGCCGACGCCGGCGCAATTGAGCGGCGGGTTGGCGAGCGCGGCATCGAGGCTGGCGCGCAGGTCGCTGGCGTGCTGGCTGAAGCGCTGGTCGTCGCGCAGGTCGCCGAAGGCCGGCTCGATGTCGTTGGCCATCGCGCGCAGGGTCTGCAGGTGCGGCAGGGTGTCGGTCGCGGCGCAACGGTTCTGCTGGGTGCTGTTCTTGAGCTGGCCGACATGCCAGGCCATGACTTCCATGACGCTGCCCGGGAAGTGGTCGCTGCGCGCCTGGATCGCGCGCATCGCCATCACGGTGCCGACAGCGCCCACCGCCAGGCCCAGCACGAACAGGAACAGGTAACGCGATCCGCTGCTTGCCATCTGCATCCCCCAGCCGGAAAACCGCGGCGACGATAGCACGGGCGGCCGCTAGACTTGCACGATGGATCCCTGGCGCGAACGCTTCTCCGGCATCGACCGGCTGTACGGCAGCGGCGCGGTCGCGCGCCTGCGGGGGCGTCGCGTCGCGGTGGTCGGGCTGGGCGGTGTCGGCTCGTGGGCGGTGGAAGCCCTGGCCCGCAGCGGCGTGGGCGCGCTGACCCTGATCGACGCCGACGACATCTGCGTGTCCAACACCAACCGCCAGTTGCCGGCGCTGCTCGGGCAGTACGGCCAGGGCAAGGCGACGGCGATGGCGGAGCGCTGCCGCGCGATCAATCCCGACCTCCTCGTGGAGGCGGTGCCGGCCTTCCTGACGCCGTCCAACCTGGAGGAACTGCTCGGCGGCGGCTTCGACCTGGTGCTCGACGCCTGCGACAGCTTCCGCGCCAAGATCGAGGCGATCGCCTGGTGCCGGCGCCGCAAGCAGCCGATCCTCACCGTGGGTTCCGCCGGGGGCCGCACCGACCCGACCCAGGTCCGCGTGCGCGACCTCTCGCGCACCGAGCACGACGCGATGCTGTCGCTGATCCGCAAGAAGCTGCGCGCGGACTTCGGTTTCCCGCGCAACCCGGACCGCTACTTCGGCGTGCCGGCGGTGTATTCGCTGGAGAACGTGCGCTACCCGCAGGCCGACGGCAGCGTGTGCGGCCTGCGCCCGAAGCTCGACGCGGACGCGGCGCTGCGCCTGGACTGCGGCACCGGGCTGGGGGCCGCGACCCACGTCACCGGCGCGTTCGCCTTCGCCGCCGCCGGGCGCGCGCTGGAATTGCTGCTGCGCTCGCCGCGGGGCTGAGCTGCGGGGGTTGCGACCCCGGTCAAGCCTGAACCGCGACGCAGGGTGGGCTCCACCGCCCGGAACTCACTTGGGCTTGGCGCTTGCCGGGCTACCGTGTCCGGATGCACGCGCCTTCGCCGCACCCTTATGCCGAGCCGGCGGCGGCGACCGGCAGTCCACCCCGCACAGGAGCGGGTGGCCAGCGCCTCCCGACCGCGCGGATCGGCGACCCGGAGACCTTCTGCCGGCGCGCGCTGCGCGCGATCCCGGACGGCGTCGCGGTGCTCGACCTGGAGGGGCGCGTGGCGTTCCTGAATCCGGTCGCCGCCCATCTCACCGGCTGGAGCGAGGTACAGTCGCTGGGCCGCCCGTTCGACGAGGTGGTGCGGCTCACGGACGCGCGCGGCAACGTGCTCGATCTCGATGCGCTCCAGGCCGGCGGCGACATCACCGCGCTGGTCCGCCGCGACGGCCACGTGATCCTGATCGACGGCGCGCTGGCGCCGATCGAGGAAGAGCGGCGGCCCGCCGGCTGGGTGCTGAGCTTCCGCAACGTCACCGCGGCCAAGCGGCTGACCAGCGAACTGATGTACCACGCCAACCACGACGCCCTGACCGGCTTGGTCAACCGGCGCGCGTTCGAGTCGCGGCTGGACCGCGCGGTCGCCAGCGCGGCCGCGCAGGGCGCTTGCCATGCCTTGCTGTGCTTCGACCTGGACCGCTTCAAGGCGGTCAACGACCGCGGCGGCCACGTCGCCGGGGACGAGCTGCTGCGCCAGCTGGCGGCGCTGTTGCGCAAGCAGCTGCGCGAGCGCGACACCCTCGCGCGTCTGGGCGGCGACGAATTCGCGGTGCTGCTCGAGGACTCCAGCCCGGAGGATGCCGCCTGCGTCGCCGAGAAGCTGCGCGAGGCAGTGGCCGGCTTCGCCTTCGCCTGGGAGGGCGAGCGCTTCCGGGTTGGCGCCAGCATCGGCCTGCTCGATTTCCGCGACGGCCTGCGTTCGCCGGCGGAGCTGCTCGCGCGCTGCGACGAACTGTGTTACCGGGCCAAGAGCAAGGGCCGCAACCGGGTCGTCGCCGAACGCTGGGACCAGACCGGGACGCGCGCCGCGCGCGGCGCGGGCCCCCGCCTGCACGCGTCCTGAGCCGGCGTCATTCGGCCAGCCGCCGGCGCGCCATCGCCTCCCGGTCGAGCTGCATCAGGTAGCGGAACAGCTTGCGCTGCGCCGCCGGGGCCAGGTCGACGAACTCGCAACCGGCCTGGGCCAGTTCGCGCCCCCGGTGCTCGCGGGCGAGGACGTGGCATACCCGCAGGTCCACCTCGACCTCGCCGATTCCCGGCAGTTCGATCCGGCTGCCCAGCACCTCGCCGACCGTGAAGTCGATGGCGTCACGGGTGGCGACGATCGCCAGCCCGCCGCCGCCGATGTCGCGGATGGTCGCGTCCACCTCGTGCCCCGCGCGCCGTGCGGCGATTCGGCAGGTGAGCGCGCCGATCGGCGGTTCGCGCCGGACATACTCGCGCCGCTGCAGGTGCAGCAGGCGGGTGGGGATCGGCAACAGCAACGCCGGGCGCCCGTCCTGGCTGTCCATCGTGCCGGGGCCGCAGGAGAAGCGCAGCGCCACCCGTTCGATGCTGCCCTCGAAGCGCAGCTGCGGCGCCGCCAGCCAGGACCGCAGCATCGGCTCGTCCGGGGGCAGGTCCACCCACAGGGAGGCGTCCTCGACCTGGAGCACGACCGTGACCACGCTCGCGTTGCTGCCTTCCGCGCGCGCGCGTACGGCGCAGCGGCCGTCCACCAGCCGTTGCAGGTGGCGGCGGATCTCGGCCTGGCCGTGGACGTAGAACTTGTCGTAATACGCGTCCAGGTCGGCCGCCGTGGATGCAGGTGCAGCCTCGTTCATCGCCCCCTTTAACGGCCGCGCCCGACCGGGCTTGAAGTGCGCCCGCGGGGCGACGCCCGCGGGGCGCCGGTGGCCGCCTTTCAGTCCTCGTCTCCGCGCAGGCGGGCCGCGCGCCGCGCCCACGTGCCAGCCGTCTGCGGTTTGACGAACAGGGCGACCACGTCCGGGTGCGCCGCCCGCACCGCGTCCTCGATGCGGCGGATGCAGCGCTCGATGTCCGGAGTCGCCAGCGCATCCTCGAATTCCACGCTGAGCGCGGCGACGATGCTGCGCGGCCCCATCTGCACGGTGAGAACGCCATTGGCGCAGCGGATCGCGCGGTCGGCGGCGGCGATCCGAAGGATGTCCTCGCGCACTCCCGCCCCGGCGGCCTCGCCGATGAGCAGGCCTTTTGTTTCCCGCGCGAGCAGCAGCGCGGCGACCGCCAGCACCACACCGATACCCAGCGACGCATAGCCGTCGAAACGCGGATCACCCAGCGCCTGCGCGAGCGCGATCCCGGCGAGCGCGACCAGCAGGCCGAGGAGCGCGGCGCTGTCCTCGAACAGCACGGTGAAGGTCGTCGGATCCTTGCTGGCGCGGAAGGCCGCGTACCAGCCGCGCCGGCCCTTGGCCGCGCGGAATGCCTTGAGCGCGATCCACCAGGAGATCCCCTCGAACAGCAGCGACGCGCCGAGTACGGCGTAGTTGATCCACGGCCGCTCGATCGGCTCCGGATACCGCAGGTGGGCGATGCCTTCGTAGAAGGACACGCCTGCGCCGAGGGCGAACACCATCAGCGCCACGATGAAGCTCCAGAAATAGAGTTCGCGGCCGTAGCCGAAGGGATGCGCCGGGTCGGGCGGGCGCTCGGCGCGGCGCATGCCGTGCAGCAGGAGCAGCTCGTTGCAGGTATCCACCAGCGAATGCACCCCTTCGCTGAGCATCGCCGAGCTGCCGGTGAGGAAAGCGGCGGTGAACTTGGTGATGGCGATCGCGAGGTTGCCGAACAGCGCGGCGTAAACGACCTTGCGGTTGCTCGGGGCGGACACGGTTCAGGTGGCGCGGCGGCGCGGCGCGCGCTTGCGCGGCGGGGCGGCCGCGGCCGGCGCCGCGCGCTTGCCGGTCCTGGCGGAGCGCGTCGCGGCCCGGTCCAGCACGACCCAGGTCGGCGCATGATCGCTGGCGCCCTCCAGTCCGCGCACCCAGCGGTCCACGCCGGCGGCGCGCAGGCGCGGCGCCAGTTCGGCGTTGAGCAGCAGGTGGTCGATGCGCAGGCCGGCGTCGCGCTGCCAGTGCTGGCGGAAGTAGTCCCAGAAGGTGAACACCTTCTCGTCCGGATGCAGGGCGCGCAGCGCGTCGGTCCAGCCCTGGGCGAGCAGGCGCTGCCAGCAGGCGCGGGTTTCCGGCTGCAGCAGCGCGTCCTTCCTCCACGAGCGCGGGTTGTAGATGTCCAGGTCGTCGGTCGGCACCACGTTGAAGTCGCCGGCCAGCACCACCGGGTGGCCGCTGGCGTACAGCGCCTGCGCGTGGGCGATCAGCCGCTCGAACCAGGCCAGCTTGTAGGCGAACTTCGGGCCCGGCTGCGGGTTGCCGTTGGGCAGGTACAGGCAGCCGACGATGACGCCGTGCGCGGCCGCCTCGAGGTAACGCGATTGCGTGTCCTCCGGATCGCCGGGCAGGCCGCGCCGGCTTTCGACCGGCTGCGCATCGCGGGCGAGGATGGCGACGCCGTTCCACGAGCGCTGGCCATGCCACAGCGCGCCGTAGCCAGCGTCGCGGATCGCCTCTTCGGGAAACGCCTCGTCGGGCGCCTTCAGCTCCTGCAGGCAGGCGACGTCCGGGCGCTCCCGTTCCAGCCACTGCAGCAGCGGCGACAGCCGCGAGCGGATGCCGTTGACGTTGAAGGTCGCGATCTTCAGCTGCGGCATGGGCGAGGCGTCCTGCGGTCCGCCGGGGGCATGGATGACCCTACCGCGCGGGGCGGATGCGTGGCGTCACGCGCGCTGCGACCGCCGCGGCCCAGCATGGCGTGCATGCGCGAGGCGCTGTCGTTTCGCAGCGGTACCGTGCCCAGCCGCGGCCGCTGTTTCCTGTACGTCTTCCCGGGCCACTGGGAGGACCTGCTCAAGCTGGGCATCTCGCGTGATCCGCTGCAGCGGATCCGCACGCTGCATCCGCGCTGGTTCGGGTTCTTCGACCTCGACGCGGGATGGCTGGTCGAACTGGAGCGGGTGCGCGAGGCGCGGGCGCTGGAACTGTCGCTCAGGCATGCGCTCGCCGAGCACCGCGCGGTCGCGCCGCTGACGGTACGCGAAGCGGCCGGCGGCCACACCGAGTGGCTGCGCGGCGCCGGTGCGGCGCTGCGCGCGGAGGCGGATGCGCTGCGGGCACGAGGCCACCGCCTGCATGCGCCGCTGCGGGAGTGGCTGCGCGGCGCGCTCGACGCCGACAGCCAGCGGCTGTTCGCCTGGAGCCAGGCGATGCTCGACGCCGGCGTGCTGGAGGATCCGTCCCCACGCGCGAACCTGCGGCAGGCGGTGCGCGACGCGCTGGACGCCTGCACGGCGCTCGGGATCGCGCTGGAGGATCGGCTGCCGGAGCGGGTGTGGGCGTGGTATCGCCGCTGACGCCGCGGGGTGCGTCGCGTCTTGCCGGCGGCGCAGCGATCAGCGGCGACCGGGCACCTGCGCGTCCGGTCGCCGCATGGCGCGTCAGCGCCCGTCGCGGTCGAAATCGCCCGGCAGCGCGCGCTCGAAGTTGTCCCAGGATTCGCGCACGGTGCTCTTCGCATCGTTCCACGCCATCCGAGAGCTGCCCTTGGCGGTGTTCCAGCCCTGTTCCAGGTCGCTTTCCAGGCGGTCGTCCCAGTCGCGGTCGCGGTAGGCGGTGCGCGCCCAGGTGCCGTAGCGGTAGGCCGGGCGGTAATCGGTTTCGTAGTCGAAGCGGGCATCGCGGTCGCGGCTGGCGAACTGCTGGCTGTAGAAGCGGTCGCTGGCGTCGTAGGTGCGATAGGTACGGTCGTCGCGGTCCCACGCATCGCGCACCGCGTCCTTGGCCTCTTCCCAGGTCAGGCGCGACTTCGCCTTGACCTTCTCCCAGCCGCTGCGCAGGTCGTTCTCCAGGCTGTCGTCCCAGCGGCGATCGCCGTAACGCGCGCGGGCGTCGCTGCCGTAGGCGTAGGCGGGCGCGTAGTCGCTGTCGAAGTCGTAGTCGGACCGGTAGTAGGGACGGGTGGTGGCGGTGCTGCGCCAGTATTCCGTCTCGCCCGTGGGATCCACCCGTTCGGCCACGCCGTGCCCGGCGGCGCCGCCGCCCACGGTGCCGATCGCGCCACCGACCAGGGTGCCGATCGGGCCGAACATCGAGCCGATCGCCGCACCGGCAAGCGCGCCGCCCGCCGCGCCGACGCCCGTGCCGACCGGATGCGAACCGGGCGCGCCGGTGATGGGATCGCGGTTCATGTCGCGGGATTCGTTCACGGTCATGGGGCTGTTCTCCTTCAGGGGGCATCGGCCGGATGCCGACTGCAGCACCCTGCCGGAACGCCCGTGGAGCGCATGTCGTCGCAGGATGAATGCAGGCGCCTGCCTGCCTCCGGGCGCAGGTCCGGGAGCCGCCGGCGCGGCGATGCGGCAGCGTGTCGCTGCGGCCGGCGATCGGCCGCGATCATCGCGCGGACGCGCGCGCCTTCAGCCCCCCGCGTCGTATTTCGCGGGCGCCGGGTTCAGATGGCCGCAGGAGGTGCAGGTGCGATGCTCGCGCGAAGCGTAGAAGCGATCGAACACCGGCGGGAAGTCGCGCTCGATGTCCTGCAGCACGAAGAACTCCTCGTACAGCTTGTGGTTGCAGCGCTCGCAGAACCACAGCAGGCCGTCGCGTTCATGCGGCAGCCGCTTGCGCTCGATCACGAGGCCGACCGAGCCGGCCATGCGCTGCGGCGAATGCGGCACCCGCGGCGGCAGCAGGAAGGTCTCGCCGGCGCGGATCGGGATGTCGCGCGGCCGGCCGTCCTCCTGGATGCGCAGCACCATCTCGCCTTCCAGCTGATGGAACCATTCCGGGCCTTCGTCCCAGTGGTAGTCGGTGCGCGCGTTGGGGCCGCCCACCGCCATCACGATGAAGTCGCCGTCGTACAGGCACTTGTTGCCGACCGGCGGCTTCAGCAGGTGGCGGTGCTCGGCGATCCAGGCCTGCAGGTTGATCGGGGCGGGAAGGGGCATGGCGCGCTCCGGCGTGGGGCGTGGATCATTGTGGACCAGCTCGCGCGGCGGTGGCGCGAACTCAGGAACCGACCACCGCCGTGCACTTGAGCTCGATCGCGATCGGCGTCGGCAGCGCGGTGATGCCGACCGTGGTCCGGCACGGCGCGGTCGCTGGGTCCGGGAAATATTCCGCCCACACCGCGTTGTAGCCGCGGAAGTCGCGCAGCATGTCGGTGAGGTAGACGGTCACGTCGACCAGGTCTTCCCAGCGCGCGCCGCTGGCCTCCAGCACCGCCCGCACGTTGGCGAACACGGCGTGGGTCTGGGCCGCGATGTCGTAGCGGCGCACGCGGCCGTCGGCGTACAGTTCGTTGCCGGGGATCGCGTTGGTCTCCGGGTCGCGCGGGCCGATCCCGGACAGGAACAGCAGGTCGCCGACCCGCCGCGCATGCGGATAGCTGCCGACCGCGCGCGGCGCGTTGCCCGCGTGGATGCCGCCCGTGCTCACGCCGCGCTGGCCCGTCGTTCGCGCACGCCGGAGACCGCGCGGGCATACACGCCCTCCAGCGCGTCGGGCGAGGCCACGTCCATGCCCAGCTCGCGCACCCGGCCGTCCTGCAGGCTGTACACCCAGCCGTGCACCGACAGCACCTGGCCGCGTGCCCAGGCGTCGCGGATGACGGTGGACAGGCACACGTTCTCGGCCTGCTCGATCGCGTTGAGCTCGCACAGCGCGTCGGAGCGTTGCGCCGGATCGAGCGCCTCCAGCAACGCGCCGTGCTTCTGCGCGACGTCGCCGACGTGGCGGATCCAGTTGTCGGCCAGCCCGATCCGCAGCCCGGTCAGCGCCGCCTGCACGCCGCCGCAGCCGTAGTGGCCGACGACCAGAATGTGCTGCACCTTGAGCACGTCCACCGCGAACTGGATCACCGACATGCAGTTGAGGTCGGTGTGCACCATCACGTTGGCGATGTTGCGGTGGACGAACACCTCGCCCGGCGCCAGGCCCATGATCTGGTTGGCCGGCACGCGCGAGTCGGAGCAGCCGATCCACAGGTACCTGGGCGCCTGCTGCAGCGAGAGGCGTTCGAAGAAACCGGGATCGTCGCGGGTGACGGCATCGGCCCAGTCGCGGTTGTTGGCGAGCAGGCGGGCGAGGGAAGCCTTGGTGGGCATGGACGGGTGTGCTCCTTGTGTCAGATGGCGATGCAGACGTTCTTCGGTTCGGTGAAGAAGCGCATCGCCTCCAGCCCGCCCTCGCGGCCGAGGCCGGACTGGGCGGTGCCGCCGAAGGGCGTGCGCAGGTCGCGCATCAGCCAGCAGTTGATCCAGACGATGCCGGCCTGCAGGCCGGCGGCGAGGCGGTGCGCGCGGGCGAGGTCGCGCGTCCACAGCGAGGCGGACAGGCCGTAGTCGCAGGCGTTGGCGAGCGCGAGCGCCTCGTCGTCGCCGTCGAAGGCCTGCAGGGTCGCGACCGGTCCGAAGATTTCTTCGCGGTTGGTCGCGCAGCCGGGGCCGAGGCCTTCGATCAGGGTCGGCGCGACGTACCAGCCGGGGCGGTCCAGCGCGTGGCCGCCGCACAGGATGCGGCCGCCTTCGTCGCGCGCCCGAGCGAGCGCGGCGACGACCTTGTCGAAATGCGCCTGTGACACCAGCGGGCCGAGATCGGTCGAGGGATCGGACGGCTCGCCCACGCGCAGTGCGCGCACCCGTTCCAGCAGCGCGTCGCGAAAGTCGTCGTAAATCGCACGCTCGACCAGGATGCGCGAGCCGCACAGGCAGATCTGCCCGGAATTCTGGAACGCCGAGCGGACGATCGTGTCGAGCGCGCCGCGCCAGTCGCTGTCGGCGAACACCAGCGTGGCGTTCTTGCCGCCGAGTTCGAGCGAGACCTTCTTCAGCAGCGGTCCGGCGATGCCGGCGATGCGGCGGCCGACCGCGGTGCTGCCGGTGAAGGACACCGCCTTCACCCGCGGGTGCGCGACCAGCGGCTCGCCGACCGCGGGGCCGAGCCCGTGCACGACGTTGAGCACGCCGCGCGGGAAGCCGATCTCCGCGGCCAGTTCCGCCAGCATGG
The DNA here is from genome assembly GCA_035539135.1 of Lysobacteraceae bacterium. Lineage (GTDB taxonomy): Bacteria > Pseudomonadota > Gammaproteobacteria > Xanthomonadales > Xanthomonadaceae > JABFWF01. The sequence goes on along the minus strand of DATLJD010000014.1, from coordinate 366,260 downwards.
TCGCCGTCAGCGGGGTCACTTCGGAAGGCTTGGCGACCACCGTGTTGCCCGCGGCCAGCGCCGGCGCGATCTTCCAGGTGAACAGGTACAGCGGCAGGTTCCACGGCGAGATCGTGCCGACCACGCCCAGCGGCGGGCGCAACGTGTAGTTGAGGCCGGCCTGGCCGTGGTGCGATTCGCTGGCGAACTGGGTCGCCGCGTGGGCGAAGAAGCGCAGGTTGGACACCGCGCGCGGGATCTCGACCTCGCGCGCGAGCCGCAGCGGCTTGCCGCCATCGCGCGATTCGGCCTGCGCGAACAGCTCGAGCCGGGCCTCCAGCGCGGACGCCAGCGCCTCCATCCAGCGCGCGCGTTCGCCCGCGGGCAGTCCCGACCAGGCGGGGAAGCCGGCGCCGGCGGCTGCAACGGCCGCTTCGATGTCGGCGGCATCGCCGTCGGCGACTTCGGCGAAGGCTTCCCGCGTGGCCGGATCGCAGACCGCGCGCCAGCCTCCGCCGGCGGCGACGCGGGGTTCGCCATCGATCCAGTGCGTCAGTCGCATCGGACAAGCTTAACTCGCGGAGCGGTATTCCGCGCTCAGGCGCAGGGCGGTACCGGTTGCGGATCGTGGTATTCGAAGCCGACGAGGTTTTCGGTGACCCGGGCGACCCGCGCCGCGACGTCGTTGGCCGGGCCGTGGTTGCGCCGGAAGAACAACTGCACCAGGTCGTCGATCTGCGGCGACCAGCCGGCCGGCCGGAACACCGCGCAGCCGCCGGCGGACAAGTCGTACAAGTTGACGAACCAGCCCCGGCCGGCGTGCAGCACCAGCAACTGCGCGGCGAACGGCACCCGGTCCGAATCGCGCCGCGCCGCCTCCGCCATCCGGATCGCGTCCATGTCCGCTCCTACAGCGCCCGCGTGCGGCCGCCGTCGACCGCGAGGTTGACGCCGTTGACGTAGGCCGCCGCCGGCGTGCACAGGAAGGCGATCACCGCGCCCAGCTCGGCCGGCTGCGCGAAGCGCCCGGCCGGGACCAGCGCGCGCATTTCGTCGGCGATCTCGTCCTCGCTCCGGCCGCTGGCCTCGGCGCGCCGGCGCACCAGTTGGGCGATGCGGCCGGTATCGGTGAAGCCGGGCAGCACGTTGTTGACGGTGATCCCGAACGGCGCGACCTCGCGCGAAAGCGTCTTCGCCCAGCTCGCGACCGCGCCGCGCACGGTGTTGGAGACGCCCAGGCCCTCGATCGGCTCGCGCACCGAGGTCGAGATCACGTTGACGATGCGGCCCCAGGCGGCGCCCCGCATCCCGGGCAGCAGCGCCTGCGCCAGCGTGTGGCTGGCGACGAGGTGCTTGTTGAAGGCGTCGAGGAAGGCCGGCACCTCGGCCGCGTGCACGGGGCCGGGCGGCGGGCCGCCGGTGTTGTTGACCAGGATGTGCACGGGCTTGCCGGCGGCGAGGGCCTCGGCCTGGGCGCGCAGGGCGTCGGTCTTCGCCACGTCGGCGGCGACCCAGCCGTGCTCTTGCGCGCCGCTGCGCGGAAGCGCGCCGGCGACTTCGCGCAGCACCTCTTCGCGGCGGGCGAGCACGGTGACGTCGGCGCCGAGCAGGGCGAGCTCGTGCGCGGCGGCGCGGCCGATGCCTTCGGAGGCGCCGCATACCAAGGCGTGGCGGCCGCGGAGGTCGAGGTCCATCAGGTGGGCTCCTGGGGGTCGCGGGCGGGCATGCGCTCGCGCATCAGCTCCACGGGCGCGCGCGATCCCCGTCTGTCGAAACGCGGCGGGACGTCCGCGACGGCCAGCGCGTTGAAGCGCGCCAGGTGCTCGGCGAAGGCGCGCGGCAGGTGCACTCAGGCCGCCGGCGGCAGCTGCTGGACCATGCGCGCGCGCAGCGCGGCGTCGTCGCTGGCCGTCGGCGGCTGCACGGCGGCGAGGTCGAAGCCGCGTTCGGCGGCGTCGTCGGCGTCGAGCCCGTCGAATTCCACGAAGCCGGCGTCCAGCAGCGCCGCGCGCGCGCTGTCCTCGCTGTCGAAGGGCAGGGTGGCGCCGTCGCTGTCGAAGACTTCAGCGGTGCCCGCCGGCAGCGCGCGCAGCCGCGCCCACACCAGGGTGCGGCCGAACGTGGCCAGCCACCAGCCGTCGCGCGCGGGGATCGTGTCGCCGCTCATGCCGGCAGCACCAGCGAGACCAGCCACAGCAGCCCGGCCAGCACCAGCCCGGCGATGATCACCAGCAGCGAGACCCGCGCCGGCGTCGCCAGTCCGCTCAGCGAAGGGTCGCGCGTCGCGCGGTAGTCGCCGCGCAGCAGCCAGGCCAGCGCGAGCGGCTTGAGGAAGGCGCCTTCGCCGAGCACGGCGGTGATCTCCGGGTGGCGGTCGCGGATGTGCACCAGCGCCAGCGGCCAGAAGATCACGAAGGCGGTGGCGCCGGCGATCGCCATGGCGACGAAGCAGAGGGCGAGGAACAGCACCATGGCGCGCTAGAACTCCGCGTGGCCCGGCGCGCGCGGGTAGGGGATCGCGTCGCGGATGTTGGCCAGCCCGCACACGTACACCACCAGCCGCTCGAAGCCGAGGCCGAAGCCCGCGTGCGGCACCGTGCCGTAGCGGCGGAAGTCGCGGTACCACTGGTAGTGCGCCGGGTCGAGGCCGAACTGCGCCATGCGCGCGTCGAGCACGTCCAGCCGCTCCTCGCGCTGCGAGCCGCCGATGATCTCGCCGATGCCGGGCGCCAGCACGTCCATCGCCGCGACGGTTTTCCCGTCGTCGTTCAGGCGCATGTAGAAGGCCTTGATGTGCTCGGGGTAGTTCATGACCACCACCGGGCGGCCGACATGGTCCTCGGTCAGCCAGCGCTCGTGCTCGGTCTGCAGGTCCAGGCCCCATTCGACCGGGAAGTCGAACTTGCGGCCCGACCGCTGCAGCAGCTTCACCGCCTCGCCGTAGTCGATCCGCTCGAACGGCGCGTTGACGAAGGCCTCCAGCCGGGTGATCGCGTCCTTCTGCACGCGCTCGGCGATGAAGGCCATGTCGTCCGCGCGCTCGGCCAGCACCGCGCGGAACAGGTACTTGAGGAATTCCTCGGCCAGCACCGCGTCGTCGTTCAGGTCGGCGAAGGCGATCTCCGGCTCGATCATCCAGAATTCGGCGAGGTGCCGGGTCGTGTTCGAGTTCTCGGCGCGGAAGGTCGGGCCGAAGGTGTAGACCTTGCTCAGCGCCAGGCAGTAGGCCTCGACGTTGAGCTGGCCGGAGACGGTGAGGAAGGTCTCCTTGCCGAAGAAGTCGCGCGAGAAGTCGACCGCGCCGTCGGCGCCGCGCGGCAGGTTGGCGAGGTCCAGCGTGGACACGCGGAACATCTGCCCCGCGCCCTCGGCGTCGGAGGTGGTGACGATCGGCGTGTTGATCCAGAAGAAGCCCTGCTCGTGGAAGAAGCGGTGGATCGCCTTGGCCAGGCAGTCGCGGATGCGGGTGACCGCGCCGAACAGGTTGGTGCGCGGGCGCAGGTGGGCGACCTCGCGCAGGAATTCCAGCGAATGCGCCTTGGGCTGGATCGGATAGGTTTCCGGATCGTCCACCCAGCCGACGACCTCGATCGCGCTGGCCTGGATCTCGAACGCCTGGCCCTGGCCCTGCGAGGGCACCAGCGTGCCGGTCGCGACCACCGAGCAGCCGGCCGTGAGCCGCTTCACCTCGTCGTCGTAGTTGGGCAGGGTGGCCGGCGCGACCACCTGGATCGGCGCGAAGCAGGATCCGTCGCTGACGTTGACGAAGCTCAGGCCGGCCTTGGAATCGCGCCGGGTGCGCACCCAGCCGCGGACCGTGACTTCCCCGCCGGCGGGCAGCTTGCCCGCGAGCGCATGTTCGACGCTCACCACCGTCATGCCGTGTCTCCGCCCGACCGGGCGCCAATCCTGAATCGCGCAGTGTACCGTGGCGGTTTCGCGCGCGGCGCGCCGGTAGAATGGTGGCGCGACCGCACCACCGGAGTCCGACCATGGCCGTCTCCCTCGCCCCCGCCGCCCTCGACCGCGTCCGCGGCTACCTCGCCGGTACCCCCGGTGCGCTCGGCCTGCGCTTCGGCGTGCGCCGCACCGGCTGCTCGGGCTGGGGCTACGCGATCGACATGGCGCGCGAGGCGACGCCGGAGGACCGGGTGTTCGAGCAGGACGGCGTGCGCATTTACGTGGACGCCGACAGCCTGGCGCTGGTGGACGGCACCGAGATCGACTTCCTCAAGCAGGGGTTGAACGAGCAGTTCGTGTTCCGCAACCCCAACGTCGCCGCCGAATGCGGCTGCGGCGAAAGCTTCACCACCGATCCCGCGCACGCCGGTTGACCGGCCGGGACTTCCGGCCCCGCAGGCCCGGGCGTTCGCGGGCTAGACTCGCCGGACTGGTTCCGGGGAGACGCCCATGTTCCGACCGCTCGCCGCCGCCGCGCTCGCCGCGGTCCTGACCCTCGCCGCGCCGCTCGCCGCCGCCCAGGCGCAGGATCCCGCCAAGGCGCTGCGCGCGCTGTTCGACGCCGAGTGGGAGCGCGGCCTGCGCGAGCATCCGGAGAACGCGACCGCCGAAGGCGATGCCCGCTACAACGACCGCTGGACCGACCTGAGCCCGGAGGCGATCGCCCGGCGCGAGGCCGGCGACCGCGCCGCCCTGGAGAAGCTGCACGCGATCGACCGCGACGCGCTGTCCGCCGCCGACCGGCTGGACTACGACACCTTCGAATGGCAGCTCGAGCACGCCATCGCGGCCCAGCGCTTCCGCACCTGGCAGCAGGCGATCAGCCACCAGGGCGGCATCCAGACCGCGGATGGCCTGGCCGAGATCGCCCCTTTCGCGACCGTCAAGGACTACCGCGACTGGCTGGCACGCATGGCCGCCCTGCCGACCCAGGTCGCGCAGACGATCGTGCTGCTGAAGCAGGGCGTCGAGGCCGGCAACGTCCCGCCCAGGGTGCTCATGCAGCGGGTGCCGGCGCAGATCGCCGCGCAGATCGTCGACGACCCGGAGCAAAGCCCGTTCTACCGCCCGTTCAAGCGCTTCCCGGACTCGATCGGCGAGGCCGACCGCGCGGCCCTGCGCGGCGAGGCGCGGCAAATCATCCGCGACCAGGTGGTGCCGGCCTACCGCAGCCTGCAGGCGTACTTCGACGGCGACTACCTGCCGAAGACCCGCGACAGCATCGCGGTGACCGCGCTGCCGGACGGCGAGGCCTACTACGCCTACCTCGCCGGCTACTTCACGACGACCGACCTGACGCCCGCGCAGATCCATGCCATCGGGCTGAAGGAGGTCGCCCGCATCCGCGCCGGGATGGAGAAGATCAAGGCCGAGGTCGGCTTCAAGGGCAGCCTCGCCGAATTCTTCACCTACCTGCGCACCGACCCGAAGTTCTTCGAGAAGACGCCGGCGGCGCTGCTGGAGCGCTACCAGTCGGTCGCCAAGCGGATCGACCCGGAGCTGGTGAAGGCCTTCCACGTCATCCCGCGGCTGCCCTACGGCGTGCGCCCGATCCCGGACAACATCGCGCCCGACACCACCACCGCCTACTACCAGCCGGGCGCCAGCGACGGTTCCCGCGCCGGCTACTACTACGTCAACCTGTACAAGCCGGAAACGCGGCCGACCTGGGAAATGATCCCGCTGACCCTGCACGAATCGGTCCCGGGCCACCACTTCCAGTTCGCCCGCCAACTGGAGCTGCCGGACGCGCCGATGTTCCGCCGCACCGCGTACTTCGTCGCCTACAGCGAGGGCTGGGGCCTGTACGCCGAGCGCCTGGGCTACGACATGGGCCTGTACGACGACCCCTACGACCGCATGGGCCAGCTCGCCTACGACATGTGGCGGGCGGTGCGCCTGGTCGTCGACACCGGCATGCACAGCCAGGGCTGGAGCCGCGAGCGGGCGATCCAGTACTTCATGGACAACTCGCCCAAGACCCGCCAGGACGTGGTCAACGAGATCGACCGCTACATCGACTGGCCGGGCCAGGCGCTGGCCTACAAGATCGGCCAGCTGAAGATCTCGGAACTGCGCGACAAGGCGGCCCGAGAGCTGGGCGGCCGCTTCGACCTGCGCGCCTACAACGACGCCGTGCTGGAGACCGGTTCGGTGCCGCTGTCGGTGCTGGAGAAGCACATCGATGCCTGGATCGCGGCGCGGAAGGCGGGCAAATAGGGCTGGCTCCGGCCCCCCGGTCCCCGGCTTCCGGTTTCCGGCTACCGGCTACCGGTTTCCGCCCCAAGGCTTGCCCGTAACTCCTTGATTCCCGCATAATGTCCGGCTCCCGCGGCTCCGGCCGCGGGTCCCTTGCCCCACCGCGGGCCGCCGCAAGGCGGGCGTCGGGGGGCTGTCCGGCCGTGTCACGCGCACGGCCACATCCACGAGGAACCACCATGCGTCATTACGAAATCGTGTTCCTGGTCCACCCGGACCAGAGCGAGCAGGTCCCGGCCATGATCGAGCGCTACAAGGGCCTGATCGAGAACGGCGGCGGCACCATCCACCGCCTCGAGGACTGGGGCCGCCGGCAGCTGGCGTACCCGATCGAGAACCTGGTCAAGGCGCACTACGTGCTGATGAACATCGAGGTCGGCCAGGACGTGCTCGACGAGCTGGTCTCCGGCTTCCGCTTCAACGACGCGGTGCTGCGCCACCTGGTGATCCGCCGCGACGAGGCGGTCACCGAGCAGTCGCTGATCATGAAGAACAAGGACGAGAAGGGCGACAAGCCCGAGCGCGGCGAGCGTCGCCGCCGCGACGACGAGGGTGCGCCGGCCGCCGCCGGCGACGCCGACAACACCGCAGAAGCCGCCTAAGGCCCATCTCGTTCCAGGAGCACACCCATGTCCAAGTTCTTCCGCCGCCGCAAGTTCTGCAAGTTCACCGCCGAGGGCGTCAAGGAGATCGACTACAAGGATCTCAACACCCTGCGCCAGAACCTGACCGAGACCGGCAAGATCGTGCCGAGCCGCATCACCGGCACCAAGTCGCGCTACCAGCGCCAGCTCGCCACCGCGGTCAAGCGCGCGCGCTTCCTGGCGCTGATCCCGTACACCGACAACCACAACGCTTGAGGAAACCGTCCTCGCGCCGCGAGGACGCTTATTCCCCCTTTTCCCGCTTGCGGGAGATGGCAAGTCCCGGTCCATTCGGACAGCACACGTTGCGGCGCCGCGCGCGCCGCTAACGAATGAAGCTCAGCAAGAGCTACGGAGCCACATCATGGAACTGATCCTTCTGCAGAAGGTGACCAACCTCGGCAACCTCGGCGACAAGGTCAAGGTCAAGCCGGGCTACGGCCGCAACTTCCTGGTCCCGCAGGGCAAGGCGGTGCCGGCGACGGCCGCCAACCTCGCCGAGTTCGAGGCGCGCCGCGCCGAGTACGAGGCCAAGGCCGCCGCCCAGCTGGGCGAGGCCGAGTCGCGCCGCGCCAGGCTCGAGGGCGCCGAGGTCACCGTCTACGCCAACGCGTCCACCGAGGGCAAGCTGTACGGTTCGGTCGGCCCGCGCGACATCGCCGAGGCCCTGACCAGGCTCGGCACCCCGGTCGAGAAGTCGGAAGTGGTGCTGGGCGAAGGCGCCTTCCGCCAGGTCGGCGAGTACGAGGTCGTCGTGCACCTGCACGCCGACATCGAGGTGCCGGTCAAGGTGATCGTGCAGCCCGAAGCGGCGTAAGCCCTTCGGCAAGCACCAAGTGAACGGGCGCCGCGAGGCGCCCGTTTCGTTTTGGGGCGCCCGGTTCGCGGGCGGTGAGACCGGCCCGGCCTAGAAGGGCGCGACGCCGCCGGTTTGCCCACAGCGGCTTATCCACAGCTTGTTGCGTCGCGAATCCACAGCCGGAGTCCCTACGATGGCCACTCGGCCGCATGCCGACGACCGCACCGACGGTCCTTCCGGGGGAGTTGCTTCGCTGATGAGCGCACGTCAGTTCCGTGCAGAGCAGGGTGCATTCGCTGGGCGCGCCGACCAGAAGATCGAGCAGCTGCGCGTGCCGCCGCAGTCGGTCGAGGCCGAGCAGGCCGTCCTCGGCGGGCTGATGCTGGCGCCCGACGCCTACGACCGCGTCGCCGACCTGCTGGTCGACGGCGACTTCTACCGCCGCGACCACCAGCTGATCTTCCGCGCGATCCGCGAACTGGCGGAGAAGAACCGCCCGTACGACGCGGTGACCCTGGGCGAGTGGTTCGAGTCCATGGGCCAGGCCGAGCTGGTCGCCGGGGGCGCCTACCTGATCGAGCTGGCCAGCACCACGCCCTCTGCCGCCAACATCACCGCCTACGCCGAGATCGTGCGCGACAAGGCGGTGCTGCGGCAGCTGATCGAGGTCGGCACCGGGATCGTCAACGACGGCTTCCAGCCCGAGGGCCGCGAGACCCGCGAGATCCTCGAGGAAGCGGAGAAGAACGTGCTCGCGATCGCCGAGGCCGGCGCCCGCGGCAAGCGCGACTTCACCGCGGTCAACGACGCGATGCGCGAGGCCTTCGACGTCCTGCAGACGCGCTACCAGAACGGCGGCGGCGTGACCGGCGTGCCGACCGGCTACACCGAGTTCGACGAGATGACCGCCGGCCTGCAGCCGACCGACCTGATCATCCTCGCCGCGCGCCCGGCGATGGGCAAGACCACGCTCGCGCTCAACATGGCCGAGTACGCGGCGATGAAGACGAAGAAGGCCGTGGCCGTGTTCTCGATGGAAATGTCGGCCAGCCAGCTCGCGCTGCGCTTGATCTCCTCGGTCGGCCGGGTCAACGCCACCCGCCTGCGCACCGGCCAGCTCGAGGACGAGGACTGGAGCCGGGTCAGCAGCGCGATCCGCCTGCTGCGCGAGACCAAGGTCTTCATCGACGACGAGCCTGCGCTGTCGCCGGTCAAGCTGGCCGCCAAGGCGCGCCGGCTCAACCGCGAGCACGACCTCGGCCTGATCGTGATCGACTACCTGCAGCTGATGCAGGTGCCAGGCAACAGCGAGAACCGCGCGACCGAGATCTCCGAGATCTCGCGCTCGCTCAAGGCGCTGGCGAAGGAGCTGAAGGTGCCGGTGATCGCGCTGTCGCAGCTCAACCGCTCGCTCGAGACGCGCACCGACAAGCGCCCGGTGATGGCCGACCTGCGCGAGTCGGGTGCGATCGAGCAGGACGCGGACGTGATCGTCTTCATCTACCGCGACGAGTACTACAACAAGGAAAATTCGCCCGACAAGGGCCTGGCCGAAGTGATCATCGGCAAGCAGCGCAACGGCCCGACCGGCTCGGTCAAGCTGAAGTTCTTCGGCGAGTACACCCGCTTCGACAACCTCAGCCACGACGCGGTCGGGAGCTTCGAGTAGGGCACGCCGGCACCTGCCGGGCGTCGCCGTCCCGCTCAGCGCGACGGCGACGTACCCGTCCAGTGCGCCACGGGCTGCGGCCGCCCGAACAGGAAGCCCTGGGCGTAGGTGCAGCCCATCGCCAGCAGCGCCCGGCGCTGGGCCTCGGTCTCCACGCCCTCGGCGATGACCTCCAGGCCGAGCGAGCCCGCCAGGTTGATCACCGCGCCGACGATCGCCGAGCTGCGCTGCTGCTGCTCGTCGCCCAGCGGGTGCACGAAGGAGCGGTCGATCTTGATCATCTTCAGCGGGAAGCGGTGCACGTAGCCGAGCGAGGAATAGCCGGTGCCGAAATCGTCCAGCGCGGCGCCCACGCAGGCCTCGTGCAGTCGCCGCAGGATCGCCGCCACCGCCTCCGGGTCGCCGAGCAGGGTGCCCTCGGTGACCTCGATGCGCAGCCGTGAGGGATTGAAACCGGTCTCCGCGGCGAGCGCGAGCAGGCGCTGGTCGAAGTCGTCGCTCTGGAAGTGCCTCGGCGAGATGTTGAGGGTCAGGTAGCCGCCGTCGCGCACGAGCGGCGCTCCGGCCTGGCAGGCGAGACGGTACATGTGCCAGTCGATCGCCTCGATCAGGCCGCTCTCCTCGGCGACGGGCAGGAAGTCGGCCGGGCCCAGCAGGCCGCGTTGCGGGTGGCGCCAGCGCAGCAGGGCCTCGTAGCCGACCACGCGGGCGTCCTCCAGTTGCACGATCGGCTGGAAGAACGGCTGGAACTCGCCACCGAGCAGCGCGTTGCGCAGCTGCTGCTCCACGTCGAGCACGTTCATCGCGCTGCGCTGCAGGGTCTCGTCGAACAGCACGAAGCGCTGGCGGCCGGCGGCCTTGGCCCGGTAAAGGGCGACGTCGGCGTCGTGCAGCAGATCATCGGTGACCTGGTGGCGCGGGTGGCTGATCGCGATGCCGATGCTGGCCGACGTTTGCAGCTCGCGGTCGCCGACCAGCATCGGCGCCTGCAGTCGCGCCTGGATGCGCTGTGCGACCTTGCACGCGGTCGCCGGCACGGGACAGTCCTCCAGCAGGATCGCGAACTCGTCGCCGGACAGGCGGGCGACGACGTCGGGATCGCGCACGCATTCCTGCATCCGCCGCGACACCTCGCGCAGCACCGCGTCGCCGGCAAGGTGCCCGAGGCTGTCGTTGAACAGCTTGAAGCGGTCGACATCCAGGTAGAGCAGGGCGAAGCTGCGCTGCGGGTTGCGCTGCGCGCCGGCCAGCGCGCGCTCCAGGCGGTCGCGCAGGTACAGGCGGTTGGGCAGGCCGGTCAGCGGGTCGTGCATGACCTGGTGCTTGAGCTGGGCCTCCACCTGCTCGCGCACGGCGATCTGCTGGCGCAGCTCCCGGGTGCGGTCCAGCACGCGCTGCTCGAGCTCACTGTTGAGCCGGTGCAGCGCCTCGGCCTGCTTGCGCCGCTGCAGGCTGCTGGCGATCTGCGAGGACACGAAGGTGAGCAGTTCGGCGTCCTCGCCGGTGTAGGCGAGGTCGCTGCGATAGCTCTGCACCGCGACCAGGCCCATCACCCCCTGCGCGCCGAGCAGCGGCACGCCCAGCCAGCACACGGCCGGGGTGCCGGCGGTGCGCGCGAACGGCGCCAGCTCGCCCCGCGCGATCAGTCGCTGCACGCCGGCGTCGTCGATCAGCAAGGTGCTGCCGTGGCGGATCACGTACTCGCTCAGGCCGTGTCCCATCGGCCGCGCCTCCGGGCGCTCGCCCGCAGCGTCCACCGAATAGGGGAAGTGCAGCATCCCGCCGTCGTCGGAGACCAGCGCGATATAGAAGCTCTCGGCGTTGATCAGTTCGCCGACCGCGAGGTGGATCGCCCGGTAGAAGCGCTCGTCGCTCTCTTCCGTGTTGCTGAGCGCGGCGATCCGGTACAGGGTCGCCTGCAGGTGGGCGGCGCGCTCGCGTTCGGCGATCTGCTCCTGCAGGCGCGCGTTCGCCTCGGCCAGTTCGCGGGTGCGGTCGGCGACGCGCTGTTCGAGTTCCTCCTGGCCGCGCTTGCGCTCGAGCGCGTTCAGCACGTGCTCGGCGACGAAGGACAGCACCGCGCGGTCGGAGGCGGTGTAGCGCACGCCCTCCTGGTAGCTCTGCACGACCAGTGCGCCGACCGCCGCGCCCTCGCGCAGCATCGGCACGCCCAGCCAGTCGGCGCTGTCGGCGCCGTGCAGCGCCAGCGGGCCGGACACCTGGGTGGCCAGCTGCTCGGTGGTACCCATCAGCGGGCGCGCGTCGCGGATCAGGTACCAGGTCAGGCCGCGCTCGATGTCCGCCATCGGCACCGGCCGCACGAACGACGGCCCCAGCGTGTCCACGGTGTCGGCGAAGTAGACGAAGCGCAGCGCGTCGGCGTCGCGGTCGTACAGCGCGATGTAGAAGTTCTCGGCGTACATCAGCTCGCCGATGATCCCGTGCAGGCCCTTGAGCAGGCTCGGCATGTCGCGCTCGCTGCCGGCCATGTCGGCGATCGCGAACAGCGCCCGCTGCAGTTGCTCGGCCTGGGCGAGATCGCGCACCGAGGCGTGCAGGCGCTGGATCGCGAACAGCTCGGACATGCGCCGGCCGGCGAGGGCGAGCAGGCGCGCCTGCGCGGGCGTCGGCGCGGCCAGTTGCAGGGGATCGGCCAGCAGCGCGGCGCTGGCGTCGGAGGCGCCGTTGCACAGCAGGTGCACGCCCGGGTTCCCGGACAGGCCCTGCAGGTGGGCCACGATGGCCGCGCTCACCGCCTGCTGGCGCGCGGGGGACGCGGCCGCAGGCGGCTCGAACCGGAGCTCGTCGCCCGCGGTCCATGCGACCGCCCCGGCGGACAGGCCGCCGACGCGCAGCGAAGCCAGCAGGGCGGCGGCCACTTCACCCGGGGTGGCCGCCTCGAGGATCGCCATGCCCGCCTCGTCGCACGCGCGCGGCGGGGTGGTCGTGACGGCGTCGCGCCGCTCGTCGTTCATTCGCTTCCCTACCACGCAATAGGCCGGTTCCGGATCGCGCGCCAGCGGCAAGCGGCCCTCGCGGGATTTTACGGCCCGCCGGCGCGACCCTTGAGGGGACGCTCCAGGTTGCGCGCATTCAGGCTGGCGATCAGCCGTCGGGTACGGTGCCCTGCCGCGCCGGTTCGGGCAGGCGAAACAGGCGGCAGGCATTGCGCGTGGTCGCGGCGGCGATCAGGGCGCGGGGCTGCCCGCGCAGCGCGGCGATCGTGGCGAGCACCTCCGGCAGGCGCGCCGGCTCGTTGCGCCGGCCCCGGTGATCCGCGTCGGGCTGGTCCGGCGCGTCGGTCTCCAGCAACAGGAACTCGAGCGGCATGTCGGCGGCGAGCCGGCGCAGCCGGTTCGCGCGCGGATAGGTGACCGGTCCGCCCAGGCCGAGCAGGAAGCCGAGGTCCCACAACTGGCGGGCCTGCTGCGGGCTGCCGGAGAAACTGTGCACCACGCCGCGGAGGCCGCCGACGTGGCGGATCGCGAGGATCACCGCATCCACCGCGCGCCGGGCATGGACGATGACCGGCAGGTCGAAGTCGCGGGCGATCCGCAATTGCGCGTCGAACCAACCGGCCTGCGCGTCGCGGTCGGGCCCCTCGATGAAGTAATCCAGTCCGCATTCGCCGACCGCCACCGGGCGTTCGCGCTCGATCCAGTCGCGCAGTTGCGCCAGATGCTCCGTCCGGTGCGCGGCCAGCGCCAGCGGGTGCAGGCCGTAGGCGGCGTGCAAGCCGGGATCCTCCGCGCACACGGTACGCAGCTTCGCCCAGCCCGCGGCGGCCACCGCCGGCACCACCTGGCGCACGACGCCGGCCTCGCGTGCGCGCCGCACCGCCGCGTCGCGATCGCCGTCGAAGGCCGCGTCGTCGAGGTGGCAGTGGCTGTCGACCAGAGCGTACAAGGGAGGCTCAGGACTTGCGCCGCTTCCAGTTCGCCAGCAACAGCGTGCCCAGGCCGAGCAGCAGTTCGTCCGCGAAGGGCACCACGTCGGGCACCACCAGGTCCGCCAGGAACAATGCCGCGGTCAGCAGGAACAGGCGCGGATAGCTGAGGCGTCCGACCCAGCGCAGCAGAGGGGCGACGAGCGGATTGGGCATGGCGCGCATCGATGGTGGACCTGCGCCGACGCTAGCACGCCCGTCGCATCGGCGTGTTCAGCTGCCGGTGAAAAAAACGTAAGCGTGATGGGCGCGCGTTCAGCAGGGCGGTGCTGCAATCGTGTCGCACACAGGACGCGGACGTCCGCGCCAGGAGAACCCGATGTCGAACAACAGCACCCTCGCGATCGCGCTGGCATCCCTGCTCGTCGGCGGCGTCGCCGTCGCCGCCTTCCAGCACAGCCGGACGCCCGCGCAGCCGGAAACGGCCGCCGCCGCGGCGCCCGCGGCCCAGCAACTCCTCGACGGCGACGCGCCCGCCGATGACGCCAGCGTCGCGCCCTCCGCGCCCGTTCTCGACTACGCGCAGGTCGTCGCGGTCAAGCCGGTGACGCGCAAGGAGAAGCTGTACGCGCAGGTGATCGGCACCGAGCCGGTGCGTGAGACCAGCACCGTGTCCACCCCGCACGAGGTCTGCAACGACGTGGTCGTGCAGGAGCGCCTGCCCGAACGCGACGGCAACGTCGGCGGCACCGTCGCCGGCGCGGTGATCGGCGGCCTGATCGGCAACCAGGTCGGCGGCGGCAAGGGCAAGAAGCTGGCCACGGTCGCCGGCGCGGTCGGCGGCGGCTTCGCCGGCCGCGAGATCGACCGCCGCCACGTGGGCGGCCAGGTCGTCAACCGCACCGAGCGCCAGTGCCATACCGAGACCTCGACATCGGAGGCCACCCGCGTGGTCGCCTACAAGGTCACCTACCGCAACCCGGACGGCACCACCGGCAGCACCCGCATGGACAGCCGCCCGGGCAGCCGGATCCTGTTGGGCAGCGAGAACCGCACGGTCGGCTACGACGTGACCTACCGCTACGACGGCGCCGAGCACACCGTGCGCATGGACGACAAGCCGGCCGGCGACCGCCTGCCGGTGGTGGACGGCAAGCTGGTGACCCAGGTCGCCGCCATGGACGACGGCAGCAGCCGCCAGTAGGGAGGAGCTTGCTCCGCTGCGTCCCGCCGGGCGGATCTCCTCCGCTTGGCGTCCCGGCCCAAGAAGGCCCCGCTTCGGCGGGGCCTTTTCGTTGCCGTTGCAGGGCGAGACTGCCGCGGCGCAACACGGGCCGATAGAATGGCGGTTTCCCGTCCTCCGGACCCGACCGCCCATGGCCCTGCCTCCCTTCGACCTGTACGACGTCCGCTCCCTGCTCAGCGAGGAGGAGCGCGCGGTCCAGGACACCGTCGCCCGCTTCACCGACGAGCGCGTGCTGCCGATCATCGGCGACGCCTTCGACCAGGGGCGCTTCCCGAAGGAGCTGGTCGGCGAGATCGCGGAACTTGGCCTGCTGGGGTCCTCGTTGCCGGAGCAGTACGGCTGCGCCGGGCTCAACTCCGTCAGCTACGGCCTGATCTGCCAGGAGCTGGAGCGCGGCGACAGCGGCATCCGCAGCTTCGTGAGCGTGCAGTCCTCGTTGTGCATGTACCCGATCTACGCCTACGGTACCGAGGAGCAGCGCCAGCGCTGGCTGCCGGACATGGCCGCCGGCAAGGTGATCGGCTGCTTCGGCCTGACCGAGCCGCACGGCGGCTCGGACCCGGCCAACATGAAGACGAATGCCAGGCGCGACGGCGACGACTGGATCCTCAACGGGTCCAAGATGTGGATCACCAACGGCAACCTGGCCGACATCGCGATCGTCTGGGCGCAGACCGAGGACGGCATCCAGGGCTTCGTGGTCGAGAAGGGCATGGCCGGCTTCGCCGCGCAGGAGATCAAGCACAAGATGTCGCTGCGCGCGTCGGTGACCAGCGCGCTGTACTTCGACAACGTGCGGGTGCCGGAGGCCAACCGCCTGCCCAACGTGAAGGGCCTGAAGGGGCCGCTCGGCTGCCTCACCCAGGCCCGCTACGGCATCACTTGGGGACCGATCGGCGCCGCGATCGCCTGCCTCGGCGAGGCGCTGGGCTACACCAAGGAGCGCATCCTGTTCGACCGCCCGGTCGCGGCGACCCAGAGCGCGCAGATCCGGATGGCCGACATGGCCCGCAGGATCACCCTGGCGCAGTTGCTCAGCCTGCAGCTCGGCCGCCTGAAGGACGCGGGCACCATGCAGCCGGCGCAGGTGTCGCTGGCGAAGTGGAACAACGTGCGCATGGCGATCGACATCGCGCGCGACTGCCGCGACCTGCTCGGCGGGGCCGGCATCACCACCGAGCACGCGGCGATCCGCCACGCGCTCAACCTGGAATCGGTGATCACCTACGAAGGCACGGAAACGGTGCACCAGCTGGTGATCGGCCGCGAGCTGACCGGCATCAACGCGTTCTGAGTTCCATCCGCGGTTCCCCCAGCGGAACCGCGATCGTCGCGCGCGGCAGCCCGACGGCGCCGCGCATTGGGGAGTCCGTCGTGGCAGCACCCGATGTCCGCCTGGAGACCGAACGCCTCGTCCTGCGCCTGCCGCGGATGGAGGACTTCGAGCCCTACGCGGCGATGATGGCCGACGAGGAGACCGCGCGTTACATCGGCGGCCGCCTGGAGCGCGCCGCGGCCTGGCGCAAGTTCCTGCAGATGCCCGGCGCGTGGGCGGTGCAGGGCTTCGCGATGTTCTCGCTGGTGGAAAAGGCGAGCGGCGCCTGGATCGGCCAGTGCGGCCCCTGGCATCCGGATGGCTGGCCGGGCACCGAGGTCGGCTGGGCCCTGCGCCGCGAGTTCACCGGCAAGGGCTACGCGCTGGAAGCGGCGACCGCGGCGATCGACTGGGCCTTCGACACGCTCGGCTGGACCGAGGTGATCCACAGCATCCAGCCGCCGAACGCCGCGTCGATCGCGCTCGCCGAGCGCCTCGGTTCGCGGTATCTCGGCCCGGGCCGGCTGCCGCCGCCCTTCCACGAAGTGGAGATCGGCCTGTGGGGCCAGACCCGCGAACAGTGGCGTGGGCGCCGCGCCGGAGCGGCGGCATGATCACCGTCTACGGCTTCGCGCCTTCGGGCAACTGCCACAAGGTGCGGCTGCTGCTGGAACAGCTCGGGCGCGACTTCGCCTGGGTTGAAGTCCGCAGCGACGACGGTTCCACCCGCACGCCGGAGATGCTGGCCAGGAACCCGAACGGGAAGGTGCCCTTCATCGAACTGGACGACGGGCGCGTGCTCAGCGAATCCAACGCGATCCTGTGCTGGCTGGCCGAGGGGACGCCGTTCTGGCCCGACGACGCCTGGGAGCGCGCGCAGGCCCTGCGCTGGATGTTCTTCGAGCAGTACAGCCACGAGCCCTGCATCGCCGTCGCGCGCTTCGTCTGCGGCTGGACGCCAGCGGACTCGCCGCGCCGCGCCGAACTACCGCGCCTGCGCGAGCGCGGCCACCAGGCGCTCGCGGTGATGGAACGGCACCTGTCGGCGCGCTCCTGGTTCACCGGCCCGCGCTACGGGATCGCCGACATCGCGTTGTTCGCCTATACCTCCGTCGCACCGCACGGCGGCGTGTCACTGGAGCCCTATCCGGCGATCCGCGACTGGCTGGCGCGGATCGCGGCGACGCCCCGCTTCGTGCCGGTGCCCGAGCCCGATGCCGCCGCCGCGGCACTGATCGCCCAGTCCACCTGATCCCTGTCGTTCC
Source organism: Lysobacteraceae bacterium (assembly GCA_035539135.1). Lineage (GTDB taxonomy): Bacteria > Pseudomonadota > Gammaproteobacteria > Xanthomonadales > Xanthomonadaceae > JABFWF01. Next base: position 349,238 of record DATLJD010000014.1, on the reverse strand, counting down.
GCGGCTCCGCAAACGACGCCATCGAGAAACGCAACGCCATGTTCGCCACCGTCCCCAACCCCATCCCGGCCCGCATGAAGGGCCTCAACCGCGCCGAGATCTGCGACGTCAACTTCCAGGAGTTCGTGCGCGCCTGGAACGGACGGGCCGGCGCCAGGCCCGCGCCCGGCGAGGCGATCCTCGACGGCAGCGCGCTCGACGCGCGCGGCTTCCGCGAATTGTTCGAGTCGCAGCTGATCAGCCGCCACCTGGACCTGATGGCGCGCGTGCTGCGGGTGCAGAACAAGGTCTTCTACACGATCGGCAGCTCCGGCCACGAGGGCAACGCCATGGTCGCGCGGCTCACCCGCCACACCGATCCCGCGTTCCTGCACTACCGCTCCGGCGGCTTCATGGCCGAGCGCTTCCGCAAGCTGCCCGGCATGGATCCGATCATGGATTCGGCGCTGTCGTTCGCCGCGTCGAAGGAAGACCCCGCGTCCGGCGGCCGCCACAAGGTGTGGGGCAGCAAGCCGCTGTGGGTGCTGCCGCAGACCTCGACCATCGCCTCGCACCTGCCCAAGGCGCTCGGCACCGCGGTCGCCATCGAGCAGGCGAAGCGCATCGGCCACCCACTGCCGATCCCGGACGACAGCATCGCGATCTGCTCCTTCGGCGATGCCTCCAGCAACCACGCGACCGCGCAGACCGCGTTCAACGCCGCGGCGTGGACCGCCTACCAGAAGCTGCCGGCGCCGGTGCTGTTCGTGTGCGAGGACAACGGCATCGGCATCTCGGTGAAGACGCCCGACGGCTGGGTGGCGCGCAATTTCCGCGATCGCGCGGACCTCGACTACTTCTACGCGGACGGCCTCGACCTCGCCGCCGGCTACGGCCAGGTGCAGGCGGCGGTCGAACACTGCCGGCGCACCCGCCGGCCGACCTTCCTGCACCTGCGCACGACCCGGATCATGGGCCACGCCGGCACCGATTTCGAGATCGAGTGGCGCTCGATCGAGGAGCTGTGCGCGGTGGAGGCCGGCGACCCGCTGCTGCGCTCGGCGGCGATCGCGCTGGAGTCCGGCCTGATGTCGCAGGACGAGGTGCTCGCGCTGTACGAGGACACGCGCAGGAAGTGCTTCGCCGCCGCCGAGGAAGCCGACCGCCGCCCGCGCCTGGAGACGCTCGAGGAGGTGGTGGCGCCGCTCGCCCCGTACACGCCTGACAAGGTCGCCGCCGAGGCCGCGCGCTCCGACTACGCGGACAAGCGCGAGCAGGTCTTCGGCGGCGCCGACAAGCTGCCCGAGAAACAGGCCCCCCGGCATCTGGCGATCCAGATCAACAACGCGCTGCACGACCTGTTCGCCAAGTACCCGGAAACCCTGCTGTTCGGCGAGGACGTGGCGCAGAAGGGCGGCGTGTACACCGTCACCAAGGGCCTGCAGAAGGCGTTCAAGGGCGCGCGCGTGTTCAACACGCTGCTCGACGAGACCATGATCCTCGGCCTCGCCCAGGGCTACGCCAACATGGGCATGCTGCCGATCCCGGAGATCCAGTACCTGGCGTACTTCCACAACGCCTGCGACCAGATCCGCGGCGAGGCCGCCAGCCTGCAGTTCTTCAGCAACGGCCAGTACCGCAACCCGATGGTGGTGCGGATCGCCTCGCTGGGCTACCAGCGCGGCTTCGGCGGCCACTTCCACAACGACAACTCGATCACCGCGCTGCGCGACATCCCGGGCCTGGTGGTCGGCTGCCCGTCGCGCGGCGACGACGCGGCGATGATGCTGCGCACGCTGGCCGCGCTGGCGAAGGTCGACGGGCGCGTGTGCGCCTTCCTCGAGCCGATCGCGCTGTACATGGCCAAGGACCTGCACGAGCCGGGCGACGGCGGCTGGCTGACCGAGTACCCGTCGCCGGAGCAGTTCATTCCGCTCGGCGAGGGCAGGGTGTACAAGCCGGATGACGGCAGCGAGGGCGACGACCTGGTCGTCTTCACCTTCGGCAACGGCGTGCCGATGAGCCTGCGCGCCGCGCGCGCGATCGAGGCGAAGCACGGCTGGAAGGTGCGCGTGGTCGACCTGCGCTGGCTGGTGCCGCTCAACGAGGCCTTCATCCGCGAGCAGGCGGCGAACGCGAAGCGGGTGATCGTGGTCGACGAAGGCCGCCGCAGCGCCGGCGTGGGCGAGGGCGTGATCACCGCGCTGGCGGAGGGCGGCCTGGGCGACAAGCCGTTGCGCCGCGTCGTCGGCGCCGACACCTTCACCCCGCTGGCGGGCGCGGCCTTCCTGGTGATCCCCTCGGACGCGGAGATCGTGGCCGCCGCGGACGCGCTGGCGGGCTGAGCGGGAAACCTGGCGCGCGCGCCGGCGTCCGGCCTAGCGCGCCAGACCGTCCAGCAAGGGCTGCTCGCGCAGGGCGGCCTCGCCCGCCCGCAGCGCAACGCCTTCGCGTTCGACCGGCAGCACGGCGAGCGCCAGCGTCGCGTCGTCGTCTTCGGCGACGCTGACGACGGGTCCGAGCGTCCTGTCGGCGCCTGCGACGTCGGCGCCGGCCGCGAGCGGCGCATCGGCGTGCAGCAGGGCGAGCCCGCGCTTGGCCTGGCCTAGGAAGTGGGTGCGCGCGACGATCTCCTGGCCGGGATAGCAGCCCTTCTTCACGCTGTAGGCGCGCAGCCTGTCCAGCGACAGCATCTGCGGCGTCCACTGTTCCTGTTGCGCGGGATCCAGCCGCGGCAGGCCGTGGGCGAGGTCCTGGCGGCGCCAGCGGGCGAGGGCGGCAGCGTCCTCCGCGGCCTCGGTCGTCGCGATACGCAGCAGGCGCGCGCCACCTTCGGCGGAAAGGTCGAGTTCCACGCCCGCGTCGGCATCGCCGGCGAAGCCCGCTCCGCGCGCCCGCGCCGGCGACCCGAACGCACCGGCGACGTGCAGATCCGCGCGCGCCGCGACCGCCAGCTTGCTGCGGAACACGAAGCGGCGCAGGCGCTCGGCGAAGTCGCCGGCATCGGCGTCCGGCAACCACAGCCACAGCCGCGCGTCGTCGAACTTCAGCAGCGCGAACAGGGCGACCAGCCGCCCCTTGGGCGTCAGCCAGCCGTTCCACTGCCAACGGCCAGCCGCCAGCGCCGCGACGTCGTTCATGGTTTGCGCCTGGGCGAAGCGGGTGGCGTCCGGCCCGGCGAGTTCGACCACGCCGCCGCCGAGGGCGAAGAAAACGGGCTGCGCGCGCTGCGGGTTGTCCGACATGGAGGCGGGGACTTACACTTGATCGGCTGTGAAACCACAGATCATAGGCCAATCCCCCCAGCAGCCCGACACGGACGACGCCCCGGCGGCGCCCGCCGAAGGCGCGCCGGCGCCGGTTCCGGCCGCCGAGATCGGCGGTCGCGGCGGGCTCGATCCGACCCGCTACGGCGACTGGGAAAAGAACGGCCGTTGCATCGACTTCTAGCATCACCCCGCGACCACGCGGCGCGCGCGCCGCAATGTCGGAGAGCCGCGCATGAGCACCCGCGAACGTCCGCTGTCACCGCATCTGCAGGTCTACCGCTGGCAGATCACGATGACCATGTCGATCCTGCACCGGACCACCGGCCTCGTCCTCGCGGCCGGCGCGTTCGGCCTGGCCGCCTGGCTGCTGGCGCTGGCGCGCGGCGGCGAGGCCTGGGAGCGCGTCGCGGCCTGCGTCGCCTCGCCGATCGGCCTGCTGTTCCTGTTCGCGTTCTCGCTGTCGCTGGTCTACCACCTGCTCAACGGCATCCGCCACCTGCTGTGGGACGCCGGCTGGGGCTTCGAGATCCCGCAGTTCTACCGCTCCGGCTGGACCGTCGCGGTGCTGACCATCGTGTTCACCGCGGCGATCTGGTTCGCCGCCTTCGGAGCCCGAGCATGAGCAACATCGGCACCGACAACGCGCCGGCGCGGCGCCCGGCCGGCAGCGACTACCGCACGCCGCTCAAGCGCGCGCGCGGCCTGGGCTCCGGCAAGTCCGGCGTGGGCCACTGGTGGGCGCAGCGCACGACCGCGGTGCTGCTGGCGCTGCTCGCGCCGTGGCTGGTCGGGCTGCTGCTGTCCTTCGTCGGCGCCGACTTCGAGACCGTGCGCGCGACCGTGGCCCGGCCGTGGAACGCGATCGCCTTCGCCGCCTTCGCCATCGCCGCCTTCTGGCACGCCAAGCTCGGCGTGCAGGTGGTGATCGAGGACTACGTGCACACCCGCTGGCTGGAGATCGCACTGCAGCTGCTGGTGACCTTCGCCTGCGCGTTCGGCGCGCTGGCCTCGCTGTACGCGATCGTCCGCATCGCGCTCACCCCCGCCCTGTGACCCGCCCATGACGACCGCCTACAAGATCACTGAACACAAGTACGACGTCATCGTCGTCGGCGCCGGCGGCGCGGGCCTGCGCGCGACCTTCGGCCTGGCCCAGAAGGGACTCAAGACCGCCTGCATCAGCAAGGTCTTCCCGACCCGCTCGCATACCGTGGCGGCGCAGGGCGGCATCTCCGCGGCGCTCGGCAACATGGGCCCGGACGACTGGCGCTACCACTTCTACGACACCATCAAGGGCTCGGACTGGCTGGGCGACCAGGACGCGATCGAGTACATGTGCCGCGAGGCGATCCCCGCGATCGTCGAGCTCGAGCACTACGGCGTGCCGTTCTCGCGCACCGAGGACGGGCACATCTACCAGCGTCCGTTCGGCGGCATGACCACCGAGTACGGCAAGGGCATCGCCCAGCGCACCTGCGCCGCGGCCGACCGCACCGGCCACGCGATCCTGCACACGCTGTACCAGCAGTCGCTGAAGCACGAGGCGGAGTTCTTCATCGAATACTTCGCGCTCGACCTGATCATGGACGCCGACGACGCCTGCCGCGGCGTGCTCGCGCTGGACATGGCCGAAGGCACGCTGCACCTGTTCCGCGCCCACGGCGTGGTGCTGGCGACCGGCGGCTACGGCCGCGCCTACTTCTCCGCGACCTCGGCGCACACCTGCACCGGCGACGGCGGCGGCATGGCGCTGCGCGCGGGGCTGGGCCTGCAGGACATGGAGTTCGTGCAATTCCACCCGACCGGCGTGTACGGCGCCGGCGTGCTGATCACCGAGGGCGTGCGCGGCGAAGGCGGCATCCTGCGCAACGCCAGCGGCGAGCGCTTCATGGAGCGCTACGCGCCCAACGCCAAGGACCTCGCCTCGCGCGACGTGGTGTCGCGCTCGATGACCATCGAGATCCGCGAGGGCCGCGGCGTCGGCGAGCACAAGGACCACATCCACCTCGACCTGACCCACCTCGACCCCAAGGACATCCACGAGAAGCTGCCCGGCATCGCCGAGAGCGCGCGGATCTTCGCCGGCGTGGACGTCACCCGCCAGCCGATCCCGGTGCTGCCGACCGTGCACTACAACATGGGCGGCATCCCGACCAACTACCACGGCGAGGTGGTGCAGCTGCGCAACGGCAACCCCGACGAGGTGGTGCCCGGTCTGTACGCGATCGGCGAGGCCGCCTGCGTGTCGGTGCACGGCGCCAACCGCCTCGGCTCCAACTCGCTGCTCGACCTGGTCGTGTTCGGTCGCGCGGTCGCCAACCGCTGCGCCGAGACGATCCCGACCGGCAAGCCGCACGGCCGCCTGCCCGCCGACGCCTGCGACCGCGCGCTGGCCAACCTCGACCGCGTGCGCAACGCCAACGGCGGCACGCCGACCGCGGTCATCCGCGACAACATGCAGCGCACCATGCAGGCCGACGCCGCGGTGTTCCGCACCGGCGAGACCCTCGCCGAGGGCGTGAAGAAGATCCGCGAGATCCATGCATCGTTCGCCGACGTGCGGGTGTCGGACCGCTCGCTGGTGTGGAACTCCGACCTGGTCGAGACCTTCGAGCTGCAGAACCTGCTCGGGCAGGCGCTGGCGACGATCGTGTCGGCCGAGAACCGCAAGGAATCGCGCGGCGCCCACGCCCGCGAGGACTTCCCCGAGCGCGACGACGCCAACTGGATGAAGCACAGCCTGTGCTGGGTCGACGAGCAGGGCAACACCCGCATCGACTACCGCCCGGTGCACCTGTACACCCTCGACGACGAGGTCGAGGTGGTGCCGCCGAAGCCGCGCGTTTACTGACCGAGTCCGCTCATGGCCGAATTCACGCTACCCCGCAACTCCAAGGTCCAGCCCGGCCGGAACTTCCCGGCGCCGGCGGGCGCGACGCGCGTGCGCCGCTTCAAGGTCTACCGCTGGAACCCGGAGGACGGGCGCAACCCGACGGTCGACACCTACGAGGTGGACCTCGACAAGTGCGGCCCGATGGTCCTGGACGCGCTGATCAAGATCAAGAACGAGATCGACCCGACGCTGACCTTCCGCCGCTCCTGCCGGGAGGGCATCTGCGGGTCGTGCGCGATGAACATCGACGGCACCAACACGCTGGCCTGCACCAAGGCGATCGAGGACTGCCGCAAGGGCGAGGTGCCGATCTACCCGCTGCCGCACATGCCGGTGGTCAAGGACCTGGTGCCGGACCTGACCCACTTCTACGCGCAGTACGCTTCGATCAAGCCGTGGATCCGCACCCAGAGCGCGCCGCCCCCGGACCGCGAGCGGCTGCAGTCGAAGGAGGACCGGGCCAAGCTCGACGGTCTGTACGAATGCATCCTGTGCGCGTGCTGCTCGACCGCCTGCCCGAGCTACTGGTGGAACGGCGAGCGCTACCTCGGCCCGGCGATCCTGCTGCAGGCGCACCGCTGGATCATGGACAGCCGCGACGAAGACACCGGCGCGCGCCTGGACGAGCTCGAGGATCCGTTCAAGCTGTACCGCTGCCACACCATCATGAACTGCACCCGCACCTGCCCGAAGGGCCTCAACCCAGCCAAGGCGATCGCGGAGATCAAGCAGCTGATGCTGGCGCGGCGCGGGTAGGGGCGTTTCGTCATTCCGGCGCAGGCCGGAACCCACTGTGATGTCCGAGGGCGATCCCGGCCCTAGCCGGGATCAGCCGGGAGCGGCCGACGATGACCGACGCCTCCGCGATCTTCCTCCCCGCGCTCGCCATGGCCGCGCTGACCTTCGTGGTCTGGTGGCGCATGTACTTCATGCGCATCGGCCAGATGAAGCGCGAGCGCATCCACCCGCAGGCGGTCGCGACCTCGGCCCAGGCCGCCGCGCGCCTGACCGACAGCCGCGCGGCCGACAACTTCCGCAACCTGTTCGAACTGCCGGTGCTGTTCTACCTGGCGCTGGTGGTGGCCGCGCTGACCGCGCAGGTGGATGCGCTGACGCTGGGCCTGGCCTGGGCGTTCGTCGCCCTGCGCGTGGTGCACAGCGCGATCCACTGCAGCTACAACAAGGTCATGCACCGCTTCCTCGCCTATCTCGCCGGCGGCCTGGTGTTGTGGGCGCTGTGGGCGGTGCTCGCGGTCGGGCTGTTGCGCGGATGAGCGAGGACGCGGAACTGCGGCGCCTGCGCTGGCGCTGCCGGCGCGGCATGCGCGAGCTCGACCGTCTGCTCGAGCGCTACCTCGACCTCGCCTGGCCGACGGCTTCCGAGGCCGAGCGCGGGGTTTTCCTACGGCTGCTGGACTGCGAGGACGATAGGCTCTGGCGCTGGTTCCTCGGCCACGAAACGCCGCCCGATGCCGACCTCGCCGCCCTCGTCCAGCGCATCCGCGACCTGCCGGTGTGACTGGCGGCCCTCGCGCCAGCTGACCGTGGCGCTGCGCCTGCTTGGTGCGCTTGCCGCGCTGTCGGTGCTCGCCAGCGAAATGCCGCGCCCCGTCGCCTGGCCGCTGGCCGCCGCCGCGCTGGGCTGGGGCATCTGGTCGGCCTGGCGCTACCGCCGCGCCGCGCCGCGGCGGCTGTGCTGGGTCGCGGGACGCGCGCCGGAGATCGACGGAATCGCTGTGACTGGCGCGGTGTTGCACTGGCGCGGCCCGCTCGCCTTCCTGCGCTGGCGCGACGCAGACGGCCGCACCCGGCGCCTGGCCTGGTGGCCGGACACGCTGCCGGCAGCGGCCCGGCGCGAACTCCGGTTGGCGGCCGTGGTCACGGCGGATACGCCCGCCACGCCTTCGATGGCACCATAGCCGCTGCCTCGCCGAGCCGAGCCGCATGCTCTTCGACCGAATGTTCAAGCCCGTCCCCGTCGCCATCGGCCTGCGCTACCTGCGCGCGAAGCGCCGCAACGGCTTCATCTCCTTCATCTCGCTGGCGTCCATCCTCGGCATCGCGATCGGCGTCGCCGCGCTGATCACGACGCTGGCGGTGATGAGCGGCTTCCAGCGCGAAATCCGCGACCGCATGCTGCAGATGGCGGCGCACGCCACCGTCACCGGCGACGGCGTGCCGCTGCAGGACTGGCGGCGCGCGGTGGCCGAGGCCCGACGCGATCCGCGCGTCGCCGGCGCCGCGCCCTACGTCGAGAAGGAGGCATTGCTGCAGGGCGCGCAGAACCAGCCGGCGATCGTGCGCGGCGCGCTGCCGCAGGAGGAAGCGCAGGTCTCGACGCTGGCGCGGAAGATGGTGCAGGGGCGGCTCGATGACCTGACGCCCGGCAGCTACAACATCGTGCTCGGCCAGGAACTGGCGCTGTGGCTGGGCGTGCGCGTGGGCGACAAGGTGACGGTCACCTTCGCCGACTTCCGCAGCACCCCGGCCGGGGCGCTGCCGCGGCTCAAGCGCTTCACCGTCAGCGGCATCTTCGAGGCCGGCTACCAGGAGTACGACAAGGGCCTGGCGGTGGTGAACATGCAGGACCTGCAGCGCGTGCTGCGGATCGGCGACGGCGTCACCGGCGTGCGCCTGCGCCTGCACGACATGGACCTCGCGTTCGACGTCGCCCGCGACCTGGCTCTGCGCCTCGGCGGCGGCTACCGGGTCAGCGACTGGACCCACGACAACGCCAACATGTTCCGCGCGCTCAAGCTGGAGAAGACCATGATGGCGATCCTGCTGTCGCTGATCGTCGCGATGGGCGCCTTCAACCTGGTGTCCTCCCAGGTGATGCTGGTGACCGACAAGCAGGCCGACATCGCGATCCTGCGCACGCTGGGGCTGACCCCGCGCGCGGTGATGCAGGTATTCATGGTGCAGGGGTCGCTGATCGGGACGATCGGTACCGTGTCCGGCGTGATCGGCGGCATCCTGCTCACCCTCAACCTCGACCGCATCCTGCGCGCGATCGAGGCGGTGCTGGGCGTGCAGCTGATGCCCGAGGACGTTTACTACATCACCGGCCTGCCGACCCGGCTGGAGGCGAGCGACGTGACCATCATCGCCTGCGTCGCGCTGGCGATGGCCTTCGTCGCCACCCTGTACCCGGCCTGGCGCGCGGCGCGCACGGCCCCGGCGGAGGCGCTGCGCTATGAATGAGCGACGGGAGCCGGGAACCGGTAGCCGGCAGCCCGAGGGCGCGGGCGCGCACGACGGCATCGTGCTGCGCGCGGAGGGGCTGGCGAAAACCTATGCGGAGGGCACGCTGCGCACGCCGGTCTTCGATGGCCTCGAGCTGTCGGTGCGCGCGGGCGAGACCGTCGCGATCCTCGGCGCGTCCGGTGCCGGCAAGAGCACGCTGCTGCACCTGCTCGGCGGACTCGACACGCCGACGGCGGGCGAAGTCTACGTCGCCGGGCAGAAGATGAGCGCGCTGTCGGACGCGGCGCGCGGCCAGCTGCGCAACCGCGCGCTCGGTTTCGTCTACCAGTTCCACCACCTGCTGCCCGAGTTCACCGCGCTGGAGAACGTGATGCTGCCGGTGCTGCTCAACGGCACCGGCGTGCCGGAGGCGGCCCGGCGGGCGAGGGGACTGCTGGAGGCGGTCGGGCTCGCGCACCGGCTGGAACACAAGCCCGGCGAGCTGTCCGGCGGCGAGCGCCAGCGCGCCGCGGTCGCACGCGCGCTGGTCAACGCGCCCGCCTGCGTGCTCGGCGACGAGCCGACCGGCAACCTCGACGAGAAGACCGCCGCGACCGTCTTCGAACTGATGCTCGAACTCAACCGCGCGCAGCGCACCAGCCTGGTGCTGGTGACCCACGACCGCCGCCTCGCGCGGCGGCTGGACCGCGTGCTGGAACTGCACGAAGGCAAGCTCAGGGAACTGCCACCCGGCGAGGTGTAAGCGATGCGCGACGCGGCAGGGACGCCGCCGACCAGACGACGACCGGGCCTGCCGGCGACCGCGCTCGCGCTGCTCGCCGGCTGCGGCGGCTGCCTGCTGCTGCCGCGCCTGCCCGGGTGGCCGTGGCTGGCGCTCGCGCTGGTATCCGGCCTGGCGCTGTGGTGGCGCGGCGGCCGGGCCGCGCTGGCCGGCGCGCTGCTGTTCGGTCTCGCCTTTTCCGGACTGCATGCGACGGTCGCGCTGGCGCGGCAGTTGCCGCCGGCGCTCGAGCAGCACGACCTGTCCGTGCGCGGGCAGGTACTCGAACTGCCGCAACCCGGCGAGCGCGGCACGCGCTTCGATTTCCGCGTGGACGACGCCCGCGACCTGCCGGCGGCGCTGCGCGGCCGGCGCCTGCGCCTCAACTGGTACGACGACTACCACCAGCGGCCGGGGCAGGCCCGGCCCCGCGACCGCCTGCACGCGGGCGGCCGCTGGCGCTTCAGCGTCCGCCTGCGCGCGCCCCGCGGGTTGCGCAACCCAGGCGGTTTCGACGGCGAGAAACAGGCCTTGCTGGACCGCATCGCCGCGGTCGGCTACGTGCGCGATGCAGTGAATGCGCGACAGCTCGCGCCGGCCGCCGGGATCGACGCCTGGCGCGAGCGCATGTCGGCGCGCATCGCACGGGCGGTGGCGACGCCGACCTCGCGCTTCGTGCGCGCGCTCGCCCTCGGTGACACCCGCGGCCTCACGGACACCGACTGGGAAACGCTGCGCGCGGCCGGCCTGACCCACCTGATCGCGATCTCCGGCTTCCACGTCGGCCTGGTCGCGGGCTTCTTCGCGCTGCTGGCCGCGCTCGCGTGGCGGCTGCTGCCCGCGCTCGGCCTGCGCGTGCCGCGGGTGCAGGCCGCGGCGGTCGCCTGCGTGTTCGGCGCGCTCGGCTACGCCGCGGTTGCCGGCTTCGCGCTGCCGACCATGCGCACCGTGCTGATGATCGCGGTGGTGGTCGGCGCACGCCTGCTGCGGCGCGCGCAGCGTGGCGTCGACGCGCTGGCGCTGGCGGCGATCGCGCTGCTGCTCGCGGACCCGCTGGCGCTGCTGTCGGCCGGCTTCTGGCTGAGCTTCGCCGGCGTCGCCTGGCTGCTGTGGTGCCTGCCGCAGGCCGCTGCGCGCGGCTGGGGCGGGCGCCTGCGCGACTTCGCCGGGGCGCAAGCGGTGGCGACGATCGGCCTGCTGCCGTTCGGCGTGACCCTGTTCGGCCAGGCCTCGCTGGCCGGCCCGTTCGCCAACCTGCTAGCGATCCCGTGGTGGAGCCTGGTGGTGGTGCCCCTGGCGCTGGCCGGCACCGCGCTCGAGGCCTTGCATGCGGGATTCGGGGCCTGGGTCTGGCGGGCGGCGGCGTGGGCCTTCGACCGCAGCTGGCCGCTGTTCGAATGGCTGGCGCACGGCCCGCTGGCGCTGCTGTGGCTGCCGGAGGCGCGCTGGTTCGCGCTGCCGCTGGCGCTGCTCGGTGGGCTGTGGCTGCTGCAGCCGCGCGGCGTGCCGGGCAAGCCGCTGGCGCTGCTGCTGTGGCTGCCGCTGCTGTGGCCGGACCGGCGGCTGCCGGCGCCGGGCGAGGCGGAACTGGTGGTCCTGGACGTGGGGCAGGGGCTGTCGGTGCTGGTGCGCACGGCGCACCACACCCTGCTGTACGACATGGGCCCGGCGGTGCCGGACGGCTTCGACGCCGGCGAGCGGATCGCGGTGCCGGCGCTGCATGCACTGGGCGTGCGCCGGCTGGACGCGGCGGTGGTCAGCCATGGCGACAACGACCATGCCGGCGGCTTTCCCGCGGTCGCGCGCGCGTTCCCGCCGGGGGTGGCGTTCACTCCCGACGGCGCGCCGCCGCTGCCGCGCGGCCATCCCTGTCTCGCGGGCACCACGTGGACCTGGGATGGCGTGCGTTTCCGCTTCCTGCACCCGCCACGCTGGTTTCCGTACCTCGACAACGAGGCGGGCTGCGTGCTGCGGATCGAGGCGGCCGGCCACGCGGCGCTGCTGATGGCGGACGTCGGCGAGGTGATCGAGCAGCGACTGTTGCGCGAGGTCCCGCGCGCGTTGCGCGCCGACGTGGTCGTGGTCGGCCACCACGGCAGCCGCAACTCCTCGACCCCGGCCTTCGTCGCCGCCAGCGGCGCGCGCCTGGCGCTGGTCTCGGCCGGCTACGGCAACCGCTTCGGCCATCCGCACCCGGAGGTCGTCGCGCGCTGGCGCGCGGCCGGCGCCGACCTGCGCGTGACCTTCGACGACGGCGCCGAGCACGTGCGCCTGGCTGCGACCGGCGTCACGCTGTCGCCACGCCGCCAGGCGCAACCGCGTCCCTGGGACGCCGTGCGGCGGCAGGCGCGGCTGGCGGCTGGGCTATCCTATCGACCGCACTAGGCGGCGCGCGTCGCGTCGTGGCATTGACGACAACGGAGGACTGCGCGTGCTGGAACTGGTGAAGGCCGGCGGCTGGCCGATGATCCCGCTGCTGCTGCTGTCGGCGGTGGCGCTGGCGATCGTGGTCGAGCGCTTCTGGACCCTGCGCCGCAAGGCGGTGCTGCCGCCGCGCCTCGGCGAGGAGGTGCGCGCCTGGGCGTCGCGCGGCAAGCTCGACCCGGCGCACATCGACTCCCTGCGCCAGACCTCGCCGCTCGGTGCGCTGCTGGCCGCGGCGCTGGACGTGCGCAACCGCCCGCGCGACCAGATCCGCGAGCGCATCGAGGACGTCGGCCGCCACCTCGTGCACCGCATGGAGCGTTACCTCAACACGCTGGGCACGATCGCCGCGGCCGGCCCGCTGCTCGGCCTGTTCGGCACCGTGGTCGGCATGATCCAGATGTTCCTCGGCATCCTCGACCACGGCGTGGGCGACGTGAACCAGCTCGCCGGCGGCATCGGCAAGGCGCTGGTGTGCACCGCGACCGGCATGATCGTGGCGATCCCGGCGCTGATGTTCCACCGCTACTTCCGCGGCCGGATCGCCGGCTACATCGTGGACATGGAGCACGAGGCGATCCAGCTGGTGGACACCCTCGATCCGCGCCCGGCCACCGCGCGCGTCGCGCCCGGCGGCCATGGGATCGTGCCGCCGATCCCGGCCGACTGAGCGCGCCCCGCATGCGCATCCGCGACCACCGCAAGGACGACGAGCCGACGATCGACCTGGTCCCGCTGATCGACGTCGTGCTGTGCCTGATCATCTTCTTCGTGATCACCACGACCTTCGACACGCGCTCGATGCTCAAGCTGGAGCTGCCGCGCGCCGACGGCCAGCCGGCGCAGGCCCGGACCGAGGCGCTGAGCGTGCTGGTGAACGCAGACGGCCGCTACTTCATCGGCGACCGCGAGGCGCTGCGCACCGACGTCGAGTCGCTCAAGCGCACGATCGCGGACGTCGCCGGCCCCGACCGCGAACGCAACGTGCTGCTGCGCGCCGACGCGCGCACCCCGCACCAGGCGGTGGTGACCGCGCTGGACGCGCTCGGCCAACTGGGCTTCCGCCACGTGGCGATCGCGACCGCGCCGGTGCCGGCGAACGCGGGCGGGACGTCGCGATGAGCACCCTGTCGCCCTGGCAGACCTACCGGCGCCTGCTCGGCTTCGTGCGGCCCTACCGCGCGCTGCTGGCGGCGAGCCTGGTCGGCATGCTGGTCGAGGCGGCGGCCGGCGGCGCCTTCACCAAGCTGATGGAACCGGTGATCAACGACACCTTCGTGACGCCGGACAGCCGGCTCGGCCTGGTGCTGCCGCTGTCGATCGTCGCGCTGTTCCTGGTGCGCGGGATCGCCGGCTACGTCACCGACATGGGCATGGCCCGCTCGGGCCGCAGCATCGCCCGCGACCTGCGCGTGCGCGTGCTGCACAAATACCTGCGGCTGCCGGGCGAGCGCTTCGACGCCGAACCGGTGCCGTCGATGCTGGTGCGGCTCGGTTCGGACAGCGACCAGGTCGCGCAGGCCGCGATCGACGCGATGAAGGTCATGCTGCAGCAGTCGCTGCAGGTGCTCGCGATGGTCGGCGTCATGCTGTGGACCAGCTGGCAGGTCACGATCGCGATCCTGGTCATGGCGCCGCCGCTGGCCTGGGTGATGGACAAGGTCGGCCGCCGCTACCGCCGCATCGGCCACCGCATCCAGGAGAGCAGCGGGCAGCTGATGCAGTCGGCCGACCAGGCCCTGTCGAGCCAGCAGGAGGTCAAGGTCTACGGCGCGCAGGAGGTGGAGCTGGCGCGCTACCACGGCCTCGCCGACACCAACCTCAAGCTGGCGCTCAAGGTCGAGTCCACCCGCAGCATCTCCTCGGCGCTGGTCCAGCTGATGGGCGCGATCGGGCTGGCGTTGCTGCTGTTCTTCGCCGGGCGCGAGGCGCTGGCCGGGCGGCTGAGCGCGGGCGGCTTCGTCGCCCTGATGATGTCGATGATGGCGATCATCCCGGCGCTCAAGCAGCTGACCAACGTGCAGGGCATGCTGCAGCGCGGGGTCGCCTCGGCCGAGCGCCTGTTCGCGGTGCTGGACGCGGCGGACGAGCCCGACACCGGCAAGCGGTCGCTGGCGCGCGCGCAGGGGCTGATCGAGTTCCGCGACGTCGCCGCGCGCTATCCCGGGCAGGCACAGCCGGCGCTGGAAGGCATCAGCTTCGTCGCCCGGCCGGGCACGGTCACCGCGATCGTCGGCCGCTCTGGCAGCGGCAAGTCCACCCTGGTCAAGCTGATCCCGCGCTTCTACGAGCCGGCCGCGGGCGAGATCCTGCTCGACGGCAACCCGCTGCGCGAGTACCGCCTCGCCGACCTGCGCCGGCAGATCGCGCTGGTCGGCCAGCAGGTGATGCTGTTCGACGGCAGCGTCGCCGCCAACGTCGCCTACGGCGAGCTCGAGCAGGTGCCGCCGGCGCTGCTGGACCGCGCGATCGCCGGCGCCAACGCCGCCGAGTTCGTCGAGCGCCTGCCCGAGGGCGTGCGCACCCCGATCGGCGCGCGCGGCGGGCGCCTGTCCGGCGGCCAGCGCCAGCGCCTGGCGATCGCCCGCGCGATGCTCAAGGACGCGCCGATCCTGATCCTCGACGAGGCCACCGCCGCGCTCGACGCCGAGTCCGAACGGCTGGTGCAGGACGCCCTCGACCGCCTGCTGCCGGACCGCACCACGCTGGTGATCGCCCACCGCCTGTCCACCATCGAGCACGCCGACCAGGTGCTGGTGCTCGACCATGGGCGGCTGGTGGAGCAGGGCACGCATGCGCAGTTGCTCGCGCAGGGCGGCCTGTACGCGCACCTGCACCGCAGCCAGTTCCGCGACCAGCCGGCCGAGGCCTGAGCCGCACGCATGGCGAAAGCGCCGCCCTGGTGGTACGACGAGGCGCGCGAGCCGCCGCTGGGCGCGCGCCTGGGCGCCGCGCTGTACGCCGGGGCGGTCGCGCTGCGCGGCGCGCTGTACCGCCGTGGCCTGCTGCGCACGCGCGGCGTGCCGGTGCCGGTCGTCGTGGTCGGCAACCTGGTCGCCGGCGGCAGCGGCAAGACGCCGCTGACGATCGCCATCGTCGAGCGCCTGGCGCGCGAGGGCTGGACGCCCGGCGTGGCGTCGCGCGGCTACGGACGCGCGCAGCCGGAGCAGGCGCGCTGGGTCGAGGCCGGCGACGACGCGCGCACGGCCGGCGACGAACCGCTGCTGATCGCGCACCGCACCGGCGCGCGCGTGCGGGTGGACCGCGACCGCGTCGCCGCCGCGCGCGCGCTGGCCGCCACCGGATGCGACGTGATCGTCTGCGACGACGGGCTGCAGCACTACCGGCTGCGCCGCGACGTCGAAATCGAGGTGATCGATGGTCGCCGCCGCTACGGCAACGGCCGCCTGTTGCCGGCCGGTCCGCTGCGCGAGCCGCCCGGCCGCGCGCGCGACTGCGACTTCCATGTGGTCAACCTCGGCACGGAAACCGAGGGCGCCACGCCGGAACCGGGTTTCGGCGAGTGGCCGATGCGGCTGGTCACCGACCTCGCGGTGCCGTTGGCCGGCGGTCGTCCGCGGCCGTTGTCGTGGTTCGCCGACCGCCGCGTGCACGCGGTGGCCGGCATCGGCGACCCGGCGCGCTTCTTCGACACCCTGCGCGCGGCCGGCATCGCGGTGGTGCCGCACGCCTTCGACGACCACCACGCCTACGCACCCGCCGATCTCGCGTTCGCCAGCGACCTGCCGGTGCTGATGACCGAGAAGGACGCGGTCAAGTGCGCGACCCTCGCCGGCGACGACGCCTGGGGCGTGCCTGTGCGCGCGGAGTTGCCCGAGGCGTTCTGGATCGGGCTGCTCGAAAAGCTCCGGGCCGCGCCGGGCAGGGCGTAGCTGGCGGCACGCGCCACGATCCGCGACCATGGCGCCCTTCGCCGCCGCCGCGCCCCGCATGCCCGCCTCCGATTTCGTCGTCGCCATTCCCGCCCGCTACGCCGCCAGCCGGCTGCCCGGCAAGCCGCTGCGCCTGCTCGGCGGCGAGCCGCTGGTGCTGCACGTGGCGCGGCGCGCGCTGGCCGCGGGCGCGCGCGAGGCCTGGGTGGCGACCGACGACGCCCGCATCGCCGACGCGCTGGCCGGTTGCGGCGTGCGCATCGCGATGACGTCGCCCGCGCACGCGTCGGGCAGCGACCGCCTCGCCGAGTGTTCGCGCATCGCCGGCTGGGACGACGACACCCTGGTGGTGAACCTGCAGGGCGACGAACCCTTCGCGCCGGCATCCGGGATCCGCGCGGTGGCAGATACCCTGCGCGACTCCGGCGCGGACATGGCGACGCTCGCGACCCGCCTGGGCGAGGCCGCGGAACTGTTCGATCCGGATATCGTCAAGCTGGTGCGCGCCGGCAACGGCGACGCGCTCTACTTCAGCCGCGCGCCGATCCCGTGGCCGCGCGACGCCTTCCGCCAGCAGCGCGAGGTGCTGCCGCCCGGCGACGCCTGGCTGCGGCACATCGGCATCTACGCCTACCGCGCCGGCTTCCTGCGGCGTTTCACCGCGTTGCCGCCGGGGCGGCTGGAACAGCTCGAATCGCTGGAACAGCTGCGCGCGCTCGAGGCCGGCTTCCGGATCGCGGTGGGCCTCGCGCCGGAACCGTTCCCGCCCGGCATCGACACCCCCGCCGACCTCGAGCGCGCGGAGCGCCTGCTGGCCGGCTGAGCACGCGCGGCTGGCGCATAATCGGGGCGTCTTCCGTCACAGGAGTGGCCGTGGATCCCGCGCTCGCCCCCGAACTGCCGGACACGCTGGAGTGGCTGAACCTGGCCCGGCCGGTGCGGATGGCCGAGTTGCGCGGGCGCGCCTGCGCCCTGGCCTTCGTCAGCGCCGGTTCGGCCTGGTCGCAGCAGCGCCTGCAGGAGCTCGCGCGCCTGCAGGTGCGGCACGGCGACCGGCTGCAGGTGCTGGCGGTGCACGTGCCGCGCTTCGAGCACGAACGCGACGCGCGCCGCACCGCGCGCCGGCTGGCGCTGCAGGGCCTCGGATTCCCGCTCGCCCATGATCCCGGATGGGTCGCCTGGCAGCAGTTCGGGATCGAGGCCTGGCCGACGGTACTGCTGGTCGACGGCGAGGGGCGCGTGCGCGAGCGCGTGGTCGGGGCGGCCGATCCGGTCGCGCTGGAAAGCCGCATCGCCGAACTGGCCGCCACCAGTCCGGCGCGCGCCGGCGCGGCGATCGCCCTGCGCCCGCAACCGCAGCCCGCGATGCCGTTGCGCCATCCGTCCGGCATCGCGGTCGGCGAGGAGTACCTCTACGTCGCCGACAGCGGCCACCACCGCATCCTCGAGTGCGACCACGCCGGCCGCGTGCTGCGGCAGTTCGGCACCGGCCGCCCGGACCTGCTCGATGGCCCCGCCGACCTCGCCGCGTTCCAGCGCCCGCACGGGCTGGACCTGCAGCGCGACGCGCTGTACGTCGCCGACAGCGGCAACCACGCGGTACGCCGCATCCACCTGCGCAGCGGCGAGGTCGAGACCCTGCTCGGCAACGGCCGCGCCGCGGCGCCGGCCGCGGGCGAGGTGTCCGCCGCGGCGGCGACGCCGCTGGATCATCCGCGCGCGGTGCTGCTGTCGGGGGGCATGCTGTTCGTCGCCTGCCGTGGCGACAACCGCGTGTGGCGCTACGACCTCGCCAGCCGGCGGCTCGACGTCGCCGCCGGTTCCGGCGCGCTGGCGGTGCGCGACGGCACCGGCGAGACCGCGGCCTTCGCCGAACCGGTCGCGCTGGCTGCCGTGCAGCAGTTGCTCTACGTCTGCGACGCCGCCGGGTCGGCGATCCGCAGCCTCAACGAACGCACCGGCCAGGTCAGCACCCTGATCGGACAGGATCCGTGGGAATTCGGGCGCGACGACGGCGCCCGCCATGCCGCCCGCCTGCAGGATCCGCAGGCGATCGCGCTGGATCCGGATGCGCCGCTGCTGTGGATCGCCGACGCCGGCAACGACCTGCTGCGCACCCTGCGCCTGGGCGGCGGCGAGCTCGCCACCCACGCCCTCCCGGAGCGCCTGCACGGCCCCTGCGGCCTCGCCGTCGCCGGCGGCGCGGTGTGGATCGCCGACACCGAGGCGCACGCGATCCTGCGCCTGGACACGCGCACCGGCACGCTGCAGCGGATCCCGGTCGGCGAATGACCCGACGGCAGCAGGACCCCGCGCCCGCCGGCGCATCCTTCGACGGCAAGGCCTTCGCCCGCGCCCTCGGCGTCACCCCGGGCGTGTACCGCATGTACGCCGCCGACGAGACCGTGCTCTACGTCGGCAAGGCGCGCGAGCTGCGCAAGCGCGTTGGCAGCTACTTCAACGCGACGCCGAAGACCGCGCGCACGATGGCGATGCTCGCGCAGGTCGCGCGCATGGAGGTCACGGTCACCCGCACCGAGGCCGAGGCGCTGCTGCTCGAGAACCAGCTGATCAAGTCGCTCAAGCCGCGCTACAACGTGATGCTGCGCGACGACAAGAGCTATCCGTACGTGCTGCTCACCCAGGAGCGCTGGCCGCGGCTCGCCTTGCATCGCGGCGCGCGGTCGATCCCGGGGCGCTACTTCGGCCCGTACCCGAGCGTCGGCGCGGTGCGCGAGACGCTCAACCTGCTGCACCGCCTGTTCAAGCTGCGCAGCTGCGAGGACAGCGTGTTCCGCAACCGCTCCCGGCCCTGCCTGCAATACCAGATCGGACGCTGCAGCGCGCCCTGCGTCGGCCTGGTGCACGACGCCGAGTACGCGCGCGCGGTGCGCCGGGTCGAGCTGTTCCTGGAAGGCCGCGGCGACGAGCTGTCGTCCGAGCTGGAGCGCAACATGGCCGAGGCCAGCGAGCGGCTCGACTTCGAGGAGGCCGCGCGCGTGCGCGACCTGATCGCCACCATCCGCAAGCTGCAGGCGCGCCAGTACGTGGACGGCCGCGCCGCCGACCTCGACGTGCTGGCGATCGCCCAGCAGGGTCCGCACGCCTGCGTGCTGCTGCTCGCGTTCCGCGACGGCCGCAATCTCGGCACCCGCGCCTTCTTCCCCAAGACCAACGGCGCCGACAACCCGGCCGAGGTACTCGCGGCGTTCGTCTCGCAGTACTACGGCGAGCAGCCGGCGCCGCGCGAAATCGTGCTCGACCGCGACATCGAGGACCGCGAACTGCTGCAGGAGGCGCTGTCGGCCGCCGCCGCCCGCCGCGTGCAACTCAAGGCCAGCGTGCGCGGCGAACGCGCCGGCTACCTCGACCTCGCGCGCCGGAACGCCGAGCTGGCGCTGGCCGCCGAGCTCGGCAGCCAGGCGACCCAGCAGGCGCGCCTGGCCTCGCTGTGCGAGCTGCTGGGCCTGCCCGAGGCGCCGGCGCGGATCGAGTGCTACGACATCAGCCACACGATGGGCGAGGCGACCGTGGCCTCGCAGGTGGTGTTCGACCAGAACGGGCCGGTGCGCGGCCAGTACCGCCGCTACAACATCGGCGGCATCACTCCGGGCGACGACTTCGCCGCGATGCACCAGGCGCTGACCCGGCGCTTCCGGCGCGCCGTCGAGGTGGAGGAGGGCGAGGGTGCCGGCACCCGCATCACCGGCGTGCTGCCGGACGTGCTGCTGATCGACGGCGGCGCCGGCCAGGTCGCGCAGGCGAACGCGGTGCTGGCCGAACTCGGCATCACCGGGGTGACCGTGGTCGGCGTGGCCAAGGGCGAGGCGCGCCGGCCCGGGCACGAGGCGCTGCTGCTGCCGGACGGGCGCGAAATCCGGCCGGGCCCCGAGTCGCCGGGCCTGCAACTGGTGCAGCAGGTCCGCGACGAAGCGCACCGATTCGCGATCACCGGCCACCGCGGACGCCGGGCAAAGGCGCGCAACGTCAGCCGGCTGGAGGACATCGCGGGCATCGGCCCGCGCCGACGCGCTAACCTGTTGCGGCATTTCGGCGGGCTGGCGGGGCTGCGCGCGGCCGGCGCGGAGGAAATCGCGCGGGTCGAGGGCATCAACGCCGCCCTCGCCGAACGCATCTACGCCAGCCTGCACGGGCTGGCGGCGGACACCCCGAAGGACAGGCAGGACGCATGAGGCTGACGATCCCCACCATCCTGACGCTGCTGCGGATCGCGCTGATCCCGGTGCTGGCGATCGTGTTCTACCTGCCCTGGAAGTGGACCAGCCTGGCGGCCGCCTCGATCTTCGCGCTGGCCTCGATCACCGACTGGCTGGACGGCTGGATCGCGCGCCGCTTCGGCCAGTTCTCCGCGTTCGGCGCCTTCCTCGACCCGGTCGCCGACAAGCTGATGGTGGCGACCGCGCTGTTCCTGATCGTGCAAGGCCACCCGACCGCCTGGATGGCGCTGTGGGCCGCGGTCATCGTCGGCCGCGAGATCGCGGTGTCGGCGCTGCGCGAGTGGATGGCCGAGCTCGGCCAACGCGCGCGGGTGGCGGTGGCGACGGTCGGCAAGATCAAGACCGTGGCGCAGATGGTCGCGCTGCTGTGCCTGCTGTATTCGATCTCGCCGGGGCGCCAGCCGGGACCGTCGCCGTGGATGGGCGAGCTGATTTTCCACGTCGGCGACTGGCTGCTGGCGGCCGCCGCGCTGCTCACCCTGTGGTCCGGGTTCGAGTACCTGCGCGCGGCCTGGCCGGCCCTGCGCGACGGGGAACCGAAACGTGTTGACAGCGCCGGCGCGACCGGTAAAATGCCGGGCTCACCGCGGGAATAGCTCAGTTGGTAGAGCACGACCTTGCCAAGGTCGGGGTCGCGAGTTCGAGTCTCGTTTCCCGCTCCAGACATTGTTCGTCCCTGAACAAGAACCGCACATCCCTGTGCGGACTTCTCAAGGAAGAACTCCACGAACCCCGGCTCGCCGGGGTTCGTCGTTTCAGCGCCGCGTTCATCTGCCGCTGTGCAGTCCGGGCGCGTTGTGGAACAATCGAAGCGTCATCCGGCCGGGTGGCAGAGTGGTTATGCAGCGGACTGCAAATCCGCGTACGCCGGTTCAATTCCGACCCCGGCCTCCAGAACAAAAACCCCGCAGCGATGCGGGGTTTTTCTTTTTCCTGGCCCCGGCCTGGGCGGGGCGGGGAAGCGGCGATCAACCCGCCTTGGACTTGGCCAGCTGCAGCCAGGTGTCGACGACGGTATCGGGGTTGAGCGAGACCGACTCGATGCCCTGTTCCATCAGCCATTGCGCGAGGTCCGGGTGGTCGCTCGGGCCCTGGCCGCAGATGCCGATGTACTTGCCCTTGGCGCGCGCGGTCGAGATCGCCATTGCCAGCATCTTCTTGACCGCCGGGTCGCGCTCGTCGAACAGGCTGGCGACGATGCCGGAGTCGCGGTCCAGGCCGAGGGTCAGCTGGGTCAGGTCGTTGGAGCCGATCGAGAAGCCGTCGAACAGTTCCAGGAACTCGTCGGCCAGCAGCGCGTTCGACGGCACCTCGCACATCATGATGACCTTGAGGCCACCGTCGCCCTGCTTCAGGCCGTTCTCCGCCAGCACCTCGAGCACGCGGCGGCCTTCGTCCAGCGTGCGCACGAACGGGATCATGACCCACAGGTTGGTCAGGCCCATCCGCTCGCGCACCTTCTTCACCGCGCGGCACTCGAGGGCGAAGGCGTCCTTGAAGGACGGATCGACGTAGCGGCTGGCGCCGCGGAAGCCGATCATCGGGTTCTCCTCGTGCGGCTCGTACTTGCCGCCGCCGACCAGGTTGGCGTACTCGTTGGACTTGAAGTCCGACAGGCGCACGATCACCGGGTTCGGCGCGACCGACGCGGTGATGGTGGCGATGCCCTCGGCCAGGCGGTCCACGTAGAAGTCCACCGGGCCGGCATAGCCGGCGATCTTGGCGTCGATCTTCTTCTTCGTCTCGGCGCCCTGCCGGTCGTATTCCAGCAGCGCCTTCGGATGCACGCCGATGTGCGAGGCGATGATCATCTCCAGCCGCGCCAGGCCGATGCCGGCGTTCGGCAGCTGGCCGAAGTCGAAGGCGCGGTCCGGGTTGGCGACGTTCATCATGATCTTGAGCGGCGCCGGCGGCATGTTGGTCAGGTCGGTCGTGGTGCGCTCGAAGGGCAGGGCGCCCCGGTAGATGTAGCCGGTGTCGCCCTCGGCGCAACTGACGGTCACTTCCTTGCCGTCGGGGATCGTTTCCAGCGCGTTGCCGGTGCCGACCACCGCGGGCACGCCCAGTTCGCGGGCGATGATCGCGGCATGGCAGGTGCGGCCGCCGCGGTTGGTGACGATCGCCGAGGCGCGCTTCATCACCGGCTCCCAGTCGGGGTCGGTCATGTCGGCCACCAGCACGTCGCCGGGCTGCACGCGGTTCATGTCGTCCAGCGAGCGCACCACGCGGGCGACGCCGCTGCCGATCTTCTGGCCGATCGCGCGGCCTTCGGCGACGACCTCGCCGCGCTGCTTCAGGGCATAGCGTTCGATCTGGGTGGCCTTGGCGCGCGACTTCACCGTTTCCGGGCGCGCCTGCAGGATGTAGAGCTTGCCGGTGTTGCCATCCTTGCCCCACTCGATGTCCATCGGCCGGCCGTAGTGCTGCTCGATGACCAGCGCCTGCTTCGCCAGTTCCTGCACGTCCTCGTCGGTGATCGAGAACCTGCCGCGCAGGTCGGCCGGGGTTTCCTCGGTGCGCACGCGCTCGCCGGGCTTGTCCGAATAGACCATGCGCATCTGCTTGGCGCCGAGCGAGCGGCGCAGGATCGCGTACTTGCCCTCGCGCAGGGTGGGCTTGTAAACGTAGAACTCGTCCGGGTTGACCGCGCCCTGCACGACCATCTCCCCGAGGCCGTAGCTGGCGGTGATGAACACCACGTCCCGGAAGCCGGATTCGGTGTCGAGGGTGAACAGCACGCCCGACGCGCCCACGTCCGAGCGCACCATCAGCTGCACGCCGGCGGACAGGAACACGTCCTCGTGCTTGAAGCCGTGATGCACGCGGTAGGCGATCGCGCGATCGTTGTAGAGCGAGGCGAAGACCTCCTTGACCTTGCGCACGACGTCGTCGACGCCGGTCACGTTGAGGAAGGTCTCCTGCTGGCCGGCGAAGCTGGCGTCGGGCAGGTCCTCGGCGGTCGCCGAGGAGCGCACCGCGACCGCGATGTCCTGGCCGCCGGCGTCGGCGCACAGTTGCGCGTACGCGGCGCGGATGTCGCGGTCCAGTTCGGGCTGCAGCGGGGCGTCGATCACCCAGCCACGGATCTCGGCGCCGGCGCGGGTGAGGGCGGGCACGTCCTCCACGTCCAGGCTCGCCAGCCGGTCGTAGATGCGCTGGTGCAGGGTGTTGTGGGCGATGAAGTCGCGGAAGGCGTCCGCGGTGGTCGCGAAGCCGCCCGGCACCGACACGCCGAGGTCGGCCAGCTGGCCGATCATCTCGCCCAGCGAGGAGTTCTTGCCGCCCACCTGGGCGAGGTCGGACAGACGCAGGTCGTGCAGCCAAAGGATGTTGGCGGTCAAGGCGGGGGCTCCGGGTCGGGACGGTCCAAAAAGCCCACGGGGCGACGGCCCCGGGGCGAAACGGCTATTTTAGCAAGCCCTCGTCAAGCTCCCGTCCGCATGGCCGACATCCGCCCCGTCTTCTACGTCTCCGACGGCACCGGCATCACCGCCGCCACGATCGGCCACAGCCTGCTGACCCAGTTCGCCAACACCCGCTTCGTCACCGACCGCATCCCGTTCGTGGACACCGAGGACAAGGCGCGGGCCACCGCCGCCGAGGTCCGCCGGGCCGGCGACGCCCACGGCACGCGCCCGGTGATCATCAATTCCTGCGTGGATCCGCGGCTGACCGCGATCCTGGCCGAGAGCGGGGCGCTGATGCTGGACGTGTTCGAGCCGTTCATCGCGCCGCTGGAGCGCGAGCTCGGCGAGCAGCGCCAGTCGCACGTCGGTCGCGCCCACGGCATGGTCGACTTCGACAGCTACCACCGGCGCATCAACGCGATGAACTACGCGCTCAGCCACGACGACGGCGTGGGGGCCGACTACGACGAGGCGGACGTGATCCTCGTCGGCGTCTCCCGCGCCGGCAAGACCCCGACCTGCGTCTACCTCGCGCTGCACTACGGCCTGTGCGCGGCCAACTATCCGCTGACCGAGGAGGACCTCGAGTCCGATCGCCTGCCCGCGCGGCTGCGGCCCTACCGCAACAAGCTGTTCGGCCTGACCATCGATCCCGAGCGCCTGCACCAGATCCGCCAGGAACGCCGCCCGGATTCGCGCTACGCGCGGCTGGACACCTGCAAGCGGGAAGTCGCCGCGGCCGAGTCGATGCTGCGCACCGAGGGCATCGGCATGCTCAGCACGACCCACGCCTCGATCGAGGAAATCTCCAGCCGCATCCTCGAGGAACTGGGGATCAACCGCGAGATGTTCTGAGGCCGCCTCGCGGCGCGCGTGGCGGATCACATCGACGCTGCACGAAACGTGACCGTAGCCCGCGGAAGAGGGCCGGTCAATGCTGCCGCCGGCAAGGCCGCGCGTGTAGCATCGGGCCATGCCTTCCGTGCTCGCCCGCGCCATCCGCGTTCCCCGCCTCGGCCGCTTCGCCTGGCTGATGGAACTGTATGCGGAGAACCACGAGCGACTGGTGCGCCTGTTCGAGCCCGCGGACCTCGCGCCCGGAAGCTACGTCTCGTCGATCGGCGACAGCCTGGACCTGCGCCTGGACGTGCTCGCACAGCACCGCTACACCAGCGAACTGCGTCTGACCTATGCCATGCAGGACCCGTTGACCGGCGAGCCGGATCCGTCCGCGTTCCTGCGCCTGTACCGCGATGCGCGCCAGGTCGAGGCGACCCATTGCTATGTCGGCCGCCGCTGGCAGGACGTGCTCGGCCTCAACCCGCCGCCGCAGCAGCTGCTCGGCCACCGCCTGCGCATGAACACCTTCCTCGGCAAGTGGCTGCAGTACCTCGCCGAGCAGGGGCACGGGGTGGCGACCCTGCGCCGCGTCGAGGCACGCGAAGCGGCCTGAGCGCGTCGAGCAAAATGCTTGACGGCTTCGCGGACGCCCTCTAGACTTTCGCGCTTTCCAGCAGTGGGGCCATAGCTCAGCTGGGAGAGCGCTACAATGGCATTGTAGAGGTCGCCGGTTCGATCCCGGCTGGCTCCACCAGGTTTCCGGAGATCCTGCTTCCGCACGGTCTTCGCCGTCCCAGGCGGCACCGCTTCGTCCCCATCGTCTAGAGGCCTAGGACACAACCCTTTCACGGTTGCGACCGGGGTTCGAATCCCCGTGGGGACGCCATCCGCACCAAGCACCAAGGGCTGCCGCAGGGCGGCCCTTCGTGTTTTCCGGGCGGCCATGCGCGAAAGCGCGTGGCCGGAGGGCTGCGCGCGCGTAGGAAAAGTCTGATCCGGTCGTCAGAAATCCCCCCGACCGGCGCATTAAGCTCGCCGCGGCACAAAAGCCCGTCACGCCGGCCTGCGACACTGGGGACCGGCCCGGGCGGCCTTGCGCCCGGCGATGCGGCTGTCCGCCGCCAGCCGCGCGCCGCCCCGACTTCGCTGCCGGTAGCCGAACGCATGCATCTACAACTGGACGTGTTGCCCGAGCAGGTCTTGCGCGCGGCCTACCACGGCAAGACCACGATCGACGAACGCAGGGTCGCCAAGCTCACCATCGGCGATGCGGCGACCGCCGCGCGGGTGACCCGCGTGCTGATCGACCTGACCGGCGCGGAGCAGGAGCCGTACGCATCGATCGAGATGATCGGCGTCGCCAGCCGGGTGCTCGAATCCTCCTCGTTCGGGCGCCTCGCCTACGTGGTCGGGCCGGGGGCGAACGACGCGGTCGCCGGCTTCCTCGCCCACTACCAGCCGAACTTCTGCCGCATCTTCCACGACCAGAAGAGCGCCTGCGACTGGCTGGCCGCGTAGGCGGGCAGGGCAGCCGGACGACAACGCCAACCCCCGGCCGGCCGATGAGCGGCGCGGCTGTCAGCGGGCCGTTTGCTCCGGATCAAGGCGTTGAGCCAGATGACGGCACACGCTCGCCGTCGGGCCACCGTCCGGAGCACCGCCATGCATGACCTGCTTGTCCGCGCCACCCGCCTCGACGACCAGGACGCCGGCGTCCGCGCCGGCGCCGCGCTCGCCTCGGTGCTGCGCGCCTCGCTGACCGCCGTCTACGTCATCCCCGCCGGCATCGCGCCGATCTCCACCAGCTACGACGGCGGCGTGATGTTCGCCGAGTACGCGCGCGAGCTGGCGCGCCTGACCGAAGACGCGCAGCGCCACGCACCCGCTTTCGCCGCCTGGGCCGCCTCGCTGGGCGCCGCGAATCCCGCCTGGCTGGCCTGCGCCGGCGACGTCGCCGACGCGCTGGCCTACGCCGGCAACTGGCACGACCTGCTGGTGCTGCCGCTGGAGCGCAAGCCCGACGATCCCTGGGCGAGCCCGTCGGGGGTCGCCCGCGTCGTCCTGCGCGCCGCGCTGCCCAGCCTGGTGCTGCCGCAGGGGACGCAGTTGCCGGGACGCTGCGACACGATCGCGGTGGCCTGGAACGGTTCGGTCGAAGCCATCCGCGCCCTGCATGCCGCGCTGCCGCTCCTGCGCGAGGCGCGCCGCGTCGTGCTGCTGCTGGGCAAGCGCAAGGAATTGATGGAACCCTTGCCGCAGTTCCCGCTCGAGGACTGGTGCGCCGCCCACCTGCCGCACGTGGACTACGCGCCGCTGGACGAAACGCCCGGCGACGGGCCGTCCCTCCTGGCCGCCGCGCACGCCGCCAGCGCCCAGCTGCTGGTGATGGGCGCCTACGGACGCAGCCGGTTTTCCGAATGGGTGCTCGGCGGCGTGACCCGGCACATGCTGGAGCACGCCGACCTGCCGCTGCTGATGCGGCACTGATGTTGCCGGCGGCGTGGGTGGCTCAGCGCGCCGTGTAGCCGCCGTCGATCACCAGCTCGCTGCCGGTGACGAATTTCGCTTCGTCCGACGCGAGGTAGACCACGCCCCAGGCGACGTCGTCGGGCTCGCCCATGTGGCCGAGCGGGTGCAGGTGGCCGACGTCCACGATCGCCGCCTCCAGGTCGGCCGCACCGCTGTCGGCGAGGTGGTGCTCGACCATCGGCGTGCGGATGAAGCCCGGGTGGATCGAGTTCACCCGGATCCGGTCGGCGGCGTAGAGCAGGGCGTCGGTCTTGCTCATCAGCCGCACCGCGCCCTTGGACGCGTGGTAGGACGGCACGTCGGGCGCGCCGACCAGGCCGTAGATCGACGACAGGTTGATGATGCTGCCGCCGCCCGCGCGTTGCAGGTGCGGGATCGCGTGCTTGGTGCACAGGAACACCCCGCGCACGTTGACCGCCTGCACGCGCTCCCATTCCTCGACGCTGAGCTCGTGGGTGGGCTTGTTGGCGCCGGCGATGCCGGCGTTGTTGACCAGCACGTCCAGTGCGCCGAAGCGCGCGACGACCTCGCCGATCGCGCGCGCGACGGAAGCTTCGTCGCTGACGTCCACGCGCCAGTAGCCGGCGGCGTGGCCCTGCGCCTGCAGTTCCGCGGCGAGCGCCTCGCCTTCGGCGTCGTGCAGGTCGAACAGGGCGACGCGCGCGCCTTCCTGCGCGAGCCGGAGTGCGCTGGCGCGGCCGAGGCCGAGCGCGGCGCCGGTGACGATGCAGGTCTTGCCTTCGACGCGGTGCATGGCGGACCTCCCGTGGAACGATGCGGCCAGCATCGCGCAGCGGCGGCGCGCCGCCCTGATCCGGATCAAGCTCCGCGCGCAGCAGCGCGCGATTCAGCCGGCGGCCAGCTCCGGTGCCGACACCGCCCCGCGGCCGGCAGCTAGAGTAACGGCCCCTCCCGAACGCACCGGCCGCATGTCGCAGCTTCCCGACCACCCCAGCGATCCGTCCCGCCGCCGCTTCGTGCGCGGCCTGGCGGCCGGTGGCGCCGTCGCCGGCACCGGGCTGTGGGCGGCCGGCGGGCGCGCGTTCGCCGCGATGACGCCGCCGCCGGTGCTGTCCGGGAACATGTTCGAGCTGGAGGTCGGCGAGATCGTCGCCAACGTCACCGGCCGGCCGCGTCCGGCGGTCGCGGTCAACGGCAGCGTGCCCGGCCCGATCCTGCGCTGGCGCGAGGGCGACAGCGTGCGCCTGCGCGTGCGCAACGCGCTGCCGCCGGGCTCGCCGCACGGCCACCACACCTCGATCCACTGGCACGGCATGCTGCTGCCCGCGAACATGGACGGCGTGCCCGGCCTGAGCTTCGACGGCATCGCGCGCGGCGACCATTACGACTACCGCTTCGACGTGCGCCAGGCCGGCACCTACTGGTACCACGGCCACTCCGCCTTCCAGGAGCAGGCCGGCCTGTACGGCGCGATCGTGATCGACCCGCTCGCGCCCGAGCCCTTCGCCTACGACCGCGAATACGTGGTCCTGCTCAGCGACTGGACCGACCTTGCGCCGGACGCGCTGTACGCGCGGCTGAAGCAGGCGTCCGACTACGACAACCACTACAAGCGCACGCTCGGCGACTTCCTGCGCGACGCGCGCCGCGACGGCCTCGACGCCGCGCTCGCCGACCGCGCGATGTGGGGCCGCATGCGGATGACGCCGACCGACCTGTCCGACGTCAACGGCCACACCTACACCTACCTGCTCAACGGCCTGACCAGCGGCGCCAACTGGACCGGCCTGTTCCGCCACGGCGAGACGCTGCGCCTGCGCCTCATCAACGGCTCGTCGATGACCCACTTCGACGTGCGCATCCCGGGGCTCAAGCTGCGCGTGGTCGCGGTGGACGGCCAGTACGTGCACCCGGTGACGGTGGACGAGCTGCGCATCGCCGCCGCGGAAACCGTCGACGTGCTGGTGACGCCGGCGGGGCAGGACGCGTTCACCCTGTTCGCGCAGGACATGGGGCGCACCGGCTTCGTCGCCGGCACCCTGGCCACGCGCCGCGGCCTGCGCGCGCCGGTGCCGGCGGTGGATCCGCGGCCGATCCTGTCGATGGCCGACATGGGCCACGGCGACATGGCGCACGACGCCCCAGCCGCGCACGGCGGGCACGCGATGCACGGCATGGCGGCGCAGGACCATCCCGCCAGCGAACAAGGCAACCCGCTGGTGGACATGCAGGCGCAGATGCCGCTGCCGCGCCTCGACGACCCCGGCGTCGGCCTGCGCGACAACGGCCGCGACGTGCTCACCTACGCGATGCTGCATAGCGCCTTCGAAGACCCGGACGGCCGCGCCCCCGGGCGCGAGGTCGAACTGCACCTGACCGGCCACATGGAGAAGTTCGCCTGGAGCTTCAACGGACAGAAGTTCTCCGACGCCGCACCGCTGCGCTTCCGCTATGGCGAACGCCTGCGGGTGGTGCTGGTCAACGACACGATGATGGCGCACCCGATCCACCTGCACGGCATGTGGAGCGACCTCGAGGACGAGCACGGCGCGTTCCAGCTGCGCAAGCACACGGTGGACATGCCGC
This sequence comes from Lysobacteraceae bacterium, assembly GCA_035539135.1. Taxonomy (GTDB): domain Bacteria; phylum Pseudomonadota; class Gammaproteobacteria; order Xanthomonadales; family Xanthomonadaceae; genus JABFWF01. Next base: position 319,252 of record DATLJD010000014.1, on the reverse strand, counting down.
CCGGCACCCGCCGCGCGTTCCGCGTGCGCGCCGACGCGCTCGGCAGCTGGGCCTTCCACTGCCACCTGCTGTACCACATGGAGGCCGGCATGATGCGGCAGGTGCGGGTGGAGGAATGAGCATGCGCACGCGCCGCCACCGCAGGGCAGGGGAGACCCTCCTGGCGACCGCGCTGGCGCTCGCCGCCTGGCCGGCGCTGGCCCAGCACGCCGGGCACGGCACGCCGCCGCCGGAAGACACGCACGCCACGCACGCGCAGCACGGCGCGGCGCAGTCCGCGGGCGCGCCGGCGCAAACAGAGCAGGGCCAACCCGCGCCCGATCCGCATGCGGGGCATGCGCAGCATGCAACGACGCCAGCCGCGTCCGATCCGCATGCGACGCACACGCGGCACGCCCCGGCGCAAGCCCAGCCCGATCCGCACGCCGCGCATGCGGGTCACGCGCCCGCGCAAGCCCAACCCGATGCGCATACCGGGCACGCGCAGCACGCGCAGCACGCGCCCGCGCAGCCCTCCGTTCCGGCCGCGCACGGCGGCCACGCTGCGCCGCCTGCGCCGCAGGCGCAGGATCCGCACGCCGGACACGACATGCACGCCCTGCACGGTGCGCAACAAGCGACCGACGCACCGCGCACGCCGATCCCGCCCATCACCGATGCCGACCGCGCCGCCGCGCGCGCGCCAGCAGGCGGCCACCCGGCGCACGACAACGCCTGGCATGCCAAGTTCGTGCTCGACCGCCTGGAAACCAGCGACGCCCCCGGCGCCGACCTCGACTGGGACGCGCACGCCTGGATCGGCACCGACCTCGACCGCCTCTGGCTGCGCTTGGAAGGCACGCGCGGCGACGGCGACGTGGAGGACGCGTCGCTCGAAGTGCTGTACGGCCGCAGCGTCTCGCCGTGGTGGGACGCGCTGGTCGGCGTGCGCCAGGACTACCGGCGCTCCACGAGCGAGACCCAGCTCGTGCTCGCCCTGCAGGGCGAGGCGCCGATGAAGATCGACACCGACCTGAGCGCGATCATCGGCCAGGGCGGCCAGGTGCAGGCGCGGCTGGAACTGACCTACGACGCCCTGCTCAGCGACCGCTGGCTGCTGCAGCCGCGCCTGGAGCTCCACGCCTACGACCGCGCCGACCGCGCCCGCGGCATCGGCGCCGGCCTGGCGGAGGCCGAGTTCGGACTGCGCCTGCATTACCGCGCCAGCCGGCGCTTCATGCCGTATGTGGGCGTGGTGCATGAGCGTGCGTTTGGTGGGACAGCAGCACTGCATCGAGCCGATGGGAAACCGGCACGCGAGACGCTTGTAGTTGCAGGGATCAGCGGCTGGCTCTAGGAACGACGATTCACGACTTTTCCGTTCCAGAGCTGACCTGCTTTACGATTCCGAGGCCGCTGTCACCCAAAGCGGTCGTTCCGGAGCCTAATAGCCTTGGGGGGCCAATCGAACTCCTGAGTGGAGTTCAATCAGAATTTGGACGAACGGGCCGGGTGCGGCTGAGGCGGCCATCTTAGGGGGACAAATGGATGATATTGAGTTAGGCGAGTCGGCTTGGAAGGCGATATGCGGCCAAGATGTTTCTACGAGTGAAGCAATAAGATCTCTCGATGATCAAGCGCTTAACCAGCACGCTCTGCATCACGTTTATCGCAGCATGGTTCTGCCCTTGTTGTTAGATCCGAGTGAGCTATTTAGGCGGTTGGATCGCGTTTGGGCGGAATCGCATTCGAGGCACGCCAACCTCAATGGCCATGCACTTGCAATGGCTCATAACACAGAGGCTGCAAATGGTCTCGCGCTTGCTGTCGCCGCCATAGAGCAGGGCGGAGATGTGTTTGCGACTGTTCGCATGCTCGCCGACGCTCTTCCATTATTTGAACGAATCAACGTTCAGGATCTACTCCGATTTTGTAACGTCGCCTATCCCCATATTAAGAATGATTGGGCGAATGGGTTGCCATACAACATGGCCGACCGGTGGCTAACACTGCATCCGGAGGATGTAGGTGAAACTATTGATGCCTGCCTGGCAGCGCCCAGCGAAGCCATCTCCGCGCTGCTACGAATCGCACTGTCACGGGCAGCCGCCAGTGATCCGATCGTGACATTGGATCGGATTCACTCACTTCGATTGAGCGAGCACGGGCCCATTTCTTCCGCTGCCCTTGAGGCACTTGGCCTATTCGATTGGTCTCTGCTAGATCGGTCAGCGATCGATCAGGCGGTGGCGGCATTGCGTGAGGGGCTCTCGTCGTCGGCCGATGCCAAAGTCTTCTCGTCCGCGCTGGGGGCGTTGTGGCTTGTAAATCAATCCTCGGATCATCACCACCTGATCGATGAAGTCACCTTCCTCGATAAGCCATTCATTACCAGGTTGGTTGGAGACCACCTTGGGTTTCGCTCCGACGCGATCGCAACGCAGACGTGGTTCCCAGACAAGATCATGCTGCTGGCGCGGAAGGCTGACATCAACTCCGGCTCTTGTCATGGAGTGGATCATGCACTGACGTCGTTCCTCAAAAATGAAACCACCGCCGAGATCCCATATCGCTGGCTAGACACGTGGGTTCACTCACGCCGGGAGGAAGGTAATGAAATGGAGTCATTTCCTCGCTTGTTTCCTCAGCTGTTCGACGCAATGCGGCGTGATGGTCAGCGATTGAATATTTTGCTGATCAGGTGGCTTCTGGACGCAGACCTGCGTGTCCAACGGGCCGCTCGCGACGTCCTGGATGAGTTGGGGCATAGGAATTTCTCAGGGTTGCGCGTCCCACGCGAGATGCTCGACCCAATGAGCCAAGAAGAACTTGTGCACCTCATTCGACGCCTGCTTGGAAATGTCCTCCGTGATGATCAACTGGTGGCGTTGGTCTGGTCATTGACGGACACCCAATCGGCCGAGGCCCGTTCTTTCCCACTAGTGCACACGGTTCTGGCAGATCGTGTCGGCTACAGCTATCCGCGGGCAACGCGCACGCACTTGGAGAAAGTGATTGAGAGTGAAATCGATTCAATCCTGGGTCGTCTCGCAACGGCGACGCTCCAGCGCATGGAGCACTACTACGACGAACTCAATGCCCTTCCCCATATCGAGGAACTGAAGTCCCCGGACGATCATCGCCAGCGCTACCGAAAAGCGAGTCAGCGCGCCATGAACCAGGCATACGAGGAAGCGAACAAAAACTCGATCCTGCAGCTAATCGCCACCAAGATTCCGTTGAAGGGTGGACGTTCTTCATTCTCAAGACGCAATGGGCAAATCGGAGAAAAGATGCGCCTGTCCTCCTTCTCCCACTCCATGGCATTTCCACGAGCGGAGGTGATCGATTCGGTCGGTTGCGCAATCGAGCGCTTCCATTTCCAGCTGGCGCAGGTGGGCGATAAATGAAGCTCATCATTCGGGAATTCCTAGGGCAGCTCAAGGAATCCGGTGAACTGGATCGTTTGCTACCCGATCTTCTGGCGCGGATGAAGCTGATCCCCATCAGTAGGCCGCAGATTGGCGTACGGCAAAATGGCGTGGATGTTGCTGCCGTCGGCAAGGACGAAGATGGCGTGAAGACGCTTTACTTGTTTGTGCTCAAGGTGGGGGACGTCGGGCGTCGCGATTGGGATTCTGGCGTGAATGCAATTCGCGCCACCCTCGACCAGGTCAAAGACTCCTATCTGCGCAGCTATGTCCGCCCTGAACATCAAGACTTACCGATCAAAATAATAGTCTGCACCACTGGTGACCTGAAGCAGGACGTCTTGGCAGATTTCAATGGATTTACAGAACGAAACACAGAGAAAAATCTGACGTATGCGTTCTGGTCAGGCGATACGCTAGCTGAATTTATCGATGCACATTTGCTGGACGAATACGCCATCAATCCCACGGAGCGCGGAAATCTGCGCCGTGCGATTGCGCTGATTGGCACTAGCGACTACGACCTGAGGCATGCTTACGAACTTTTTCGAGACCTCTTGCTGGCGAGTTCACCGGAAGCGGGTTCACCGGCGTCGGACAGCCGCGAACGCAAGCGATTCGTTCGGCAACTCAAGACCGCCGCACTGGCACTTGAAGTGATGTTCCATTGGGCGAATCAGGAAGGGAATCTACTGAACGCTTTCCTCGCGGGCGAGCGCTGTTGCTTGTGGGCATGGGACGGAATACGCGTTCGAGAGTTAATGGGCTATCGGCCGGCCGTGTCGGCATATATCGATCTCTACAATCTTCATAACCGGATTTGCCACGCATATTTCGTCAAGTTGCAGCCGTACTGCTTTGTCCGCGATGCGATATCCAGCTACGCCGGCGAAAGCTCGTTAGTGGCCAACAAGGTGTTCGAGCAGATCGGCCTGTTGGCCGAGGTTGGGTTGCTTCAGCTGCAACGCGCGTTAGGGGAAAGAGATCCGGCGGCGACGAACAATACAGATGTCGTGGCCAATGCCGTTCTGGCGCTGATCAAGAACAACCCGAGCTCCGGTTCTCCGCGCTTCGATGGGCACGCTATCGAAATTTCACTCGCCTTGTTGCTGCTGCTCTCAGCGGGTAAGGAGGATGCAGCCAAAGCATGGCTTTCGGAAATTGGCCAGCGGTTGGTCTACGGCTTCCGTCGATCCAAGGGATTTCCGATCGCGACGGATTCGCTGGATGACCTCGTCGAATTCGACACCGGGCAACTGGCCGAAGCCGAGGTTCAGAAGCTCCGCCATCTGAGCACGCTCGTTCCGACCGTACTGTACTGGTGTGCAATCTTCGGACACGAGGAGCTGTACCACGCCCTGCAGTCCGTCCAGCCTGACGTATTCGAAGATGTCTGCTTGCAGTTGTGGTATCCGGATGAAGAGACGGACGCATTTATCTATCGTGAGCCGGCCCAACGCGAGTCCGGTACCACCGAAGCTCCCATCGTCTTCCCGGCTACCATCCAAGAACTGGTCCAAGCCAATCGGGACCTGCTGGCGAACGGGACGGTGCCCGATCTTTCGTTTGCGTCTGCAGTCCGCCACGGGTTGTTTGGCCTGCCTCTGATGGCATGCCGGCACTTTCGAACGCCGTTCCCTCCGCAATTCTGGCTACCCTTTCTACTACGTGGCCAGGATGCTGGAGCGAACGCAGAGCAGGCCCCTTCGGAGGACACTGCGGAAGAACCAGGGTCACATTGAGTCGACGCTAGTCCCCTTGGGCAAGTAGCTCCGAAGTCGCTCTCCCCGAAAGCGGACGTCGCCATTTCCGACCTCCCCTGCCGATGTCCGCTTGCGACCTGAGCGGACATTCTGCATCAGCGGTCGAGTTCCTTCGTTCTGGAACTGGAGCCGCGAACATCGGCGGCTGGTGCAGCCGAACGGCCGCTTTTGGCTAATAGCGGTCTCCGCCGCCCGCGGTACACCAAATCTCCTACGGTCGCATGCCAAAAGCTTGACTCCGGACCCTACTCCAGGGTGCAAGCTACCCGCATCGCCTTAACGGAGCGGGACATGAAAATCGGCGAACTGGCGAAGCAGGCCGGCATCGGGGTGGACACGGTGCGGCATTACGAGCGCGAGGGGCTGCTGCCCGCGGCGCGGCGGCTGGCCTCGGGCTATCGCGACTATGCGCCCGGCGACCTGCGGCGACTGCGCTTCATCCGCCGCGCCAAGGCGCTGGGCTTCACCCTGCCGGAGATCCGCGAGCTGCTGGCGCTGTCGACGCGCCGCGAGGACGACATGGCGGCGGTGAAGGCGGCGGCGGAGGCCAAGATCGCCGACATCGACGGCAAGCTGGCCGAGCTGCAGCGCGTGCGCGCGGGCCTCGCCACCCTGGTCGCCGCGTGCCCGGGCCATGGCGCGCTGGACCATTGCCCGATCCTCGACGCGCTGGCCGGGGACGCGGCATGAGCGCGCACGAGCACGGGCATGGCCACGACCACGGCGCGCACGGCGGCGGCACGCACGCGTCCGCCCAGGCGACCGACCCCGTCTGCGGCATGCAGGTGGACGTCGCGACCGCGCGCCATCGCGCGACGCACGCGGGCACGGAATACGTGTTCTGCTGCGGCGGCTGCCGCGACAAGTTCCTTGCCGATCCCGCACGCTACCTGGGCGGGCAGGGCGGGGCAGGGGGCTGCTGCGCGCACGGCCAGGGCGCCACGCCCGCCGCCGGCACGGTGACCGACCCGGTCTGCGGCATGCAGGTGGATCCGGCGGCGACCGCGCATCACGCGACCCACGGCGGCCACGACTACCATTTCTGCTCGGCGCGCTGCCGCGAGAAGTTCGTCGCCGATCCGCCGCGCTGGCTGCAGCCGGCGCCGCCCGCGCAGGCGATGCCGGCGGGCACGATCTACACCTGCCCGATGCATCCGGAGATCCGCCAGGAGGGGCCGGGCACCTGTCCCATCTGCGGCATGGCGCTGGAACCGGAGATGCCCTCGCTGGACGAGGAGGACAACCCGGAGCTGCGCGATTTCGGCCGCCGCTTCTGGTGGACCTTGCCGCTGACCGCCGCGGTGTTCGTGCTGGCGATGTTCGGGCATTACGTCGGCGGGCTGTCGCCGGCGACGCGCACCTGGCTGGAACTCGCATTGAGCGCGCCGGTGGTGCTGTGGGCGGGCTGGCCGTTCTTCCAGCGCTGGCTGCAGTCGCTGCGCAACCGCAGCCCGAACATGTGGACGCTGATCGGCACCGGCGTCGGCGCGGCGTTCGGCTACAGCGTGGTGGCGACGGTGGCGCCGGACCTGTTCCCGGCCTCGTTTCGCGAGCACGGCCGGGTGGGCGTGTATTTCGAGGCGGCGGCGGTGATCGTCTCGCTGACGCTGCTCGGCCAGTTGCTGGAACTGCGCGCGCGCTCGAAAACCTCGGCGGCGATCAAGGCGCTGCTCGGCCTCGCGCCGAAGACCGCGCGCCGCCTGCGCGACGATGGCGGCGAGGAAGACATCCCGCTCGAGCACGTGCACGTCGGCGATCGCCTGCGCGTGCGCCCCGGCGAAAAGGTGCCGGTGGACGGCACCGTGGTCGAAGGCCGCTCCAGCGTGGACGAATCCATGCTCACCGGCGAGCCCATCCCGGTGGGAAAGGGGGAGGGCGCGAAGGTCATCGGCGCGACCCTCAACGGCACCGGCAGCCTGGTGATCCGCGCCGACCAGGTCGGCTCGGCGACGGTGCTGGCGCAGATCGTGCAGATGGTCGCGCAGGCGCAACGCTCGCGCGCGCCGATGCAGCGGATGGCGGACAAGGTCGCGTTCTGGTTCGTGCTGGCGGTGATCGCGGTCGCGATCGTCACGTTCTTCGCGTGGGGGCTGTTCGGGCCGGAGCCGGCGTGGACCCACGCCGTGCTCGCCGCGGTGTCGGTGCTGATCATCGCCTGTCCGTGCGCGCTGGGCCTGGCCACGCCGATGTCGATCATGGTCGCGACCGGGCGCGCGGCGCAGGCGGGCGTGCTGTTCCGCGACGCCGAGGCGATCGAGCAGTTCCGCCGCATCGACACGCTGGTGGTGGACAAGACCGGCACGCTCACCGAAGGACGCCCGGCGTTCCGCAGCGCGCTGCCGGCGCCGGGTGTGGAGGAAGCGGAACTGCTGCGGCTGGCCGCCAGCCTCGACCAGGGCAGCGAGCATCCGCTGGCCGAGGCGATCGTCGCCGAGGCGCGCCGCCGCAATTTGCCGCTGGCCGCGGTCGACGGCTTCGATTCGGTGACCGGGCAGGGCGTTCGCGGCACGGTGGACGGGCAGGGCCTGCTGCTGGGCAACCGCACGCTGATGGACGAGGCGGGCGTGGACGTGGCCGCGCTGAGCGCGTCCGCTGAATCGCTGCGCGGCGAAGGCGCCAGCGTGATGTTCCTGGCCGCGGACGGCCGCCTGCTGGGCGCGATCGCGGTGGCGGATCCGGTCAAGGCCAGCACGCCGGCGGCGATCGCGGCCTTGCGCGCCGACGGCCTGCGCCTCGTGATGGCCACCGGCGACGCCGAAGGCACCGCGCGCGCGGTCGCCAGCACGCTCGGCATCGACGAAGTGCATGGCGAGGTGCGCCCGCAGGACAAGGTCGCGCTGGTGCAGCGGCTCAAGGCGGAAGGCCGACGCGTGGCGATGGCTGGCGACGGCATCAACGACGCGCCCGCGCTGGCGGCCGCCGACGTCGGCATCGCGATGGGCACCGGCACCGACGTCGCGATGTCCAGCGCGCAGGTGACGCTGCTGAAGGGCGATCTGCGCCGGATCCTAGTCGCGCGCTCGATCTCCGACGCGACCGTCGCGAACATGAAGCAGAACCTCGGCTTCGCCTTCCTCTACAACGCGCTGGGCGTGCCGATCGCCGCCGGCGTGCTGTACCCGGTGTTCGGCCTGCTGCTCAGCCCGATGATCGCCGCGCTGGCGATGAGCCTGAGCTCGGTGTCGGTGGTCGGCAACGCGCTGCGTTGTCGCGGATGGCCGCCGGGCGCGAATCGCCGTAGGAATTCGCCGCGACCTGGCGCGGAGGGCTTCCACCGTCCGCGCCACTGGCGGTAATTTGCCGGCCCAGGCACAGGAGGTGCGCGATGCGCGAATGGATTGCGATGGCGTTGCTGTTGGCGGTCGCGCTGCCCGCGCCGGCCGCGAACGTGATCTGGAAGTGCAAGGGGCCCAAGGGCACGCTCGCGTACCAGAGCGCGCCGTGCGCACCGGGCCAGGAACTGGCCACCCGCGTGTACGACACGCCCGACCATGCCGAGGCGCTCCAGCGACGGCAGCAGATCGAGCAGGAAATGAACCGGCGCAATGCCGAATCGCATCGCGGCTACCGGGCGCCCGTCCATCGCCCGGGCCTGAAGACCGGCCGCAGCGCGCGCTGGGAGGAATGCCGGCGAGCGAAGGAGGCGGCCAACCGCGCCTCGCTGGACGGCGCCAGCCGCCCGTATCGCGATCGGCTGGAGCGCCAGGCCGTGCAGGCCTGTTTCGGGTTGTAAGGGGCGCGGGCCATGGTTGCGGTATTTACATAATAGGCATTATGCGAAGTACTGGAACCGCTCCATCGGCAACCCCTGCGCTCCTGCTCCACCCTCAAGCGGCCGTCCCACCAGTCACCCCGCGCTCGGCCGGCATCCGGTAATGGGACAGCGCCAGGCCGGCCGCAGCGACCTCGGCCACCAGGCGGTCGGCATCCTCGCGGGATGCCACGAACACCACCTCCATCGGCAGCTCGCCCGCGAGTTCGTAGAAATGCGCCTCGTGCAGCACGTGGTGGCGGCCGAACCCCGCGACCGCGCGGAACGCCGAGCCGCCGGGCAAGCCCAGGCGCGCGGCGCGCCGCAGCAGCCACTGGTACACGGGCTGGCCCTCGTGGCGTTGCTGCTCGAGCACGAAGAACTTCAGGCAGACGCAATCGTCCATCGACTCATCCCCGCAGCAGGCGCAAGCTGGCGAAGCCGAGCGCGGTCGCCGCCAGCGAGCCGCCCAGGTGCAGCCCGACGTGCGCGGCGGCCCAGCCGTACTGCTGGCGCGCGAGCAGGCCGACCGCTTCGGCGGAGAAGGTGGAGAACGTGGTCAGCCCGCCAAGGAAGCCAGTGATGACGAGCAGCCGCATCTCCGGCGCGATGCCCTGCGCGAGCGCGAACCACGCCAGCGCCAGGCCGACCAGGTAGCCGCCCACGATGTTGGCGGCGAGCGTGCCCAGCGGCAGTTGCGGCAGCAACGCGTTAAGCGAGGCGCCCAGCCCCCAGCGCAGCCACGCGCCGAGCGCCGCCCCGATGCCCACCGCCGCGAAGCCACCCCAGTTCATCCGCCGATGATCACACCGCGTCCGCGTCGTCGCCAGTCCGGCCGGCGCGTGCCTGCGCCCGCGCCGCGCGCAGGGCGTCGAGCTTGTCCTTGAGCTTGAGTTCCAGTCCGCGCGCGACCGGTGCGTAGTAGATGCGTTCGCCGAGCGCGTCCGGGAAGCCGGTCTGGTCGAGGGCGACACCGCCCTCGATGTCGTGGTCGTAGCGGTAGCCCTTGCCGTAGCCGAGCTGCTTCATCAGCCTGGTCGGCGCGTTGCGGATGTGCAGCGGCACCTCCAGGGTGCCGTGCTCGCGCACGTCGGCGCGCGCCGCGTTGTAGGCCATGTAGGCGGCGTTCGACTTGGCGGTGCTGGCAAGGTAGAGCACGAGCTGGGCCAGCGCGAGTTCGCCCTCCGGGCTGCCGAGGCGTTCGTAGGCGTCCCAGGCGTCCAGCGCCATCTGCAGCGCGCGTGGATCGGCGAGGCCGACGTCCTCCACCGCCATCCGGGTCAGCCGGCGCGCGAGGTAGGACGGGTCCACGCCGCCGTCGAGCATGCGCACCAGCCAGTACAGCGCCGCGTCCGGGTTGGAGCTGCGCATCGACTTGTGCAGCGCCGAGATCTGGTCGTAGAACTGCTCGCCGCCCTTGTCGAAGCGGCGGGTGCGATCGGCCAGCACCTGCACGAGGGTCCCCTCGCTGACGACGCCGCCCTCCCCTTCGGCGAGCTCGGCGGCGATCTCCAGCAGGGTCAGCGCGCGGCGCACGTCGCCGTCGGCGGCGCCGGCGATCTCGCGCAGCGCGGCGTCGTCGACCTGCAGCCCGCGCCCGCCCAGGCCGCGCTCGGCGTCCTCCAGCGCGCGCCGCAGCGCGGCGAGGATGTCGTCCGCCGACACCGGCTCCATCACGTGCACGCGGCAGCGCGACAGCAGCGCGGAGTTGAGCTCGAAGGACGGGTTTTCGGTGGTCGCGCCGACGAACAGGATGGTGCCGCGTTCGATGTGCGGCAGGAACGCGTCCTGCTGCGCCTTGTTGAAGCGGTGCACCTCGTCCACGAACAGCACGGTGCGGCGGCCGTCGGCGAAGCGCTGCGCGGCCTCGGCCAGCACCTGGCGCACGTCCGGCAGGCCGGACAGCACCGCCGAGATCGCGCGGAACTCGGCGTCCGCGTATTCGGCCAGCAACAGCGCCAGCGTGGTCTTGCCGCAGCCGGGCGGACCCCACAGGATCATCGAGTGCACGCGGCCGGACTCGATCGCGCGGCGCAGCGCGGTGCCCGGCGCGAGCAGCCGGCGCTGGCCGACCATTTCGTCCAGGGTGCGCGGGCGCATCCGCTCGGCGAGCGGGCGCAGGGCGTCGGTGTCGGCGCTCAGCAGGTCGCGCGCGGGCGCGGCGGGCGTGGTGCGGCGGGGCATGCCGGGATCATAGCGGCCGCCGGCATGCGCGCGCGCAGGCGGTGCGTCATTCGCCGACCACGTCCACGCCCTTCGGTGGAGTGAACGCGAAGGTTCCGGCGGCGAAGGCCGGATTGCGGCGCCAGCCGCTGAATTCGATCCGGGTCTTCTGCCCGACTGCGTCGACCACCTGCATGCGCTCCAGGCCCTGCGCGCCGAAGCCGAGCCGCGCCGACTGGAAGCTGGCGCCCGCGTCGTCCTTCGGCTTCAGCACCAGCCAGTCGAGCCCGTCCTCGCTGCCCGCGTCCTCGACCACGTAGTCGCGGTCCAGACGCGCGGGATCGACCAGCGCGGCGAGCGGGTTGCCCTCCTCCGCGATGCCCTGCGGGCGCTTGGTCACCTGCTCGAGATCGGGATCGAACACCCACACGGTCTTGCCGTCGGCGACGATCAGCTGCGGGTACGGCTTGACGTATTCCCAGCGGAACAGGCGTGGCGCGGACAGCGCGACGCGCCCGCTGGAGCGTTCCTTGAGCTTGCCGTTCTGGTCGAAGACCTGCTGGCTGAACTGCCCGTCCAGTCCCTTCAGGCCCCTGGTGAAGGTGGCGAGATCGTCGCGCGCGCCGGCGATCGCGGTGGTCGCGCACAGGACGAGCGGAAGGACGAGCAGGCGGATCAGGCGCATGGGGTTGCCCCGGAACTGGCGATGGGCGGAGTGTGCGACGAAATGGCTGAATGCGGGTTTCATCGGAGATAGATCCACAAGGCGGCCCTCACCCTCGCGCTGCGCGCTCGACCTCTCCCGCACTCCCGCAGGCGGGAGAGGTGGAAGCATCGCCTTGCAGTGGCCCCTCTCCCGCTTGCGGGAGAGGGTTGGGGTGAGGGCGAGCGATGCCTACCGCGGCGGCGGCGGCGCGATCACCGTGCGGTCGCCATTGTGCTCCGGCGGCGAGACGACGCCGGCCGCCTCCATCGCCTCGATCAGGCGCGCGGCGCGGTTGTAGCCGATCTTGAGCCGGCGCTGCACGCCGGAGATCGACGCGCGCCGGGTCTCGGTGACGATCCGCACCGCTTCGTCGTACAGCGGGTCGGACTCGTCCCCCGCCCCGCCGCTGGACTCCGGCAAGCCGGTCGCGCCGACCACCACGCCGTCGCCGAGCGACTGCACTTCCTCCAGCACGCCCTCGATGTAGTCCGGTCCGCCGCCGGCCTGCTTGAGGTGCTCGACCACGCGGTGCACTTCCTCGTCGCTGACGAAGGCGCCGTGCACGCGCTCGGGCATCGCAGTGCCGGGCGGCAGGTACAGCATGTCGCCGTGGCCGAGCAGCGTTTCCGCGCCGGACTGGTCGAGGATGGTGCGCGAGTCGATCTTGCTCGAGACCTGGAACGCGATCCGGGTGGGGATGTTGGCCTTGATCAGGCCGGTGATGACGTCCACCGACGGCCGCTGGGTCGCGAGGATCAGGTGGATGCCGGCCGCGCGCGCCTTCTGCGCGAGGCGGGCGATCAGCTCCTCCACCTTCTTGCCGACGATCATCATCATGTCGGCGAATTCGTCGATGAAGACGACGATGTAGGGCAGCGGTTCCAGCGGCCGCGGCGCCTCGCCCAGCTCGGCGTTGGGCTTGAACAGCGGGTCCATCAGCGGCTGGCCGGCGTCCTGCGCGTCCCGGACCTTCTTGTTGAAGCCGGACAGGTTGCGCACGCCGACCGCGCTCATCAGCTTGTAGCGGCGCTCCATCTCCGCCACGCACCAGCGCAGGCCGTTGGCGGCTTCCTTCATGTCGGTGACGACCGGCGCCAGGAGGTGCGGGATGCCCTGGTAGACGCTGAGCTCGAGCATCTTCGGGTCGATCATCAGCATCCGCACGTCCTTGGCGGAGGCCTTGTACAGCAGCGACAGCACCATCGCGTTGACCGCGACCGACTTGCCCGAGCCGGTGGTGCCGGCCACCAGCAGGTGCGGCATGCGCGCGAGGTCGGCCACCGTCGGCCGGCCGGCGATGTCCTTGCCGAGCGCGAGGGTCAGCGGGCTGGCCGACTTGTCGTATTCCTTGGAGCGCAGCAACTCGCTCAGGTAGATCATCTCGCGGTGGGTGTTCGGCGTTTCCAGGCCGATCACCGACTTGCCCGGGATGACGTCGACCACGCGCACGGACTTTACTGAAAGTCCGCGCGCTATGTCCTTGTCCAGACTGGAAATCTGGCTGACCTTGATGCCCGGCGCCGGCTCGATTTCGAAGCGCGTGATGACCGGGCCCGGATAGGCGCCGACCACCTGCGCGTCGATCCGGAAGTCCTTCAGCTTGAATTCGATCTGCCGCGACAGCGTCTCCAGGGTCTGCTCGTCGTAACCCTTGGGCTGCGGCTTGGGATCGTCGAGCAGGGCCAGCGGCGGCACCCCGCTGCCGTCGCCGACGTGGAACAGCGGGATCTGCTGCTCGCGCTTGGCGCGGTCGCTCTTCTCCACCACCGGCGCCGGCGGCGGTTCGATCTTCACCGGCGTGCGCTTGGCGCGCAGCTCGGTGTCGTAGCGGCGGGTTTCCTCGCGCTCCTCGCGCAGGGCGCGGGTGCGCTGCCATTCACTGGCCTCATGGCTGCCGCGGCGGGCCAGCTTGCCGAACACCCCGGGCAGCGCGAGCACGATCGCGCCGAGCCGGTCCATCACCGCCAGCCAGGACAGGCCGGTGGCCAGGGTCACCGAGATCAGGAGCAGCGCGACCAGGAACAGGTTGGCCCCAACCGGGCCGAAGCCGCCATACAGCGAGTTGCCCACCAGCCGGCCGAGGATGCCGCCGCTCCCGGCCGAAAAGTCCTGCGCCGGGCCGAGCCGCAATTGCAGCAAGCCGGTCGCCGCGACCAGGAAGCCGACCATGCCGACCAGCCGCAGCGCCGGCCCGAGGTCCGCCTCGCCGTCGCCATCGCTGTCCAGGCCGAACAGCGCGATCCACGCCACCGCGCCCAGCATCAGCGGCAACACGAAGGCGACGTACCCGGTGAGGTACAGCAGGACGTCGGCGATCCACGCCCCGACCAGGCCGCCGACGTTGTGCAGCGGCGCGGTGATGCTGCCCGAGTGCGACCAGCCCGGATCCTCGGGCGAGAAGCTGACCAGGCTGGCAAGCAGGTACAGCAGCAGCGGCGCGATCGCGATCAACGCGAGATCGCGCCACAGCCGTTGCCGGCGTGGCGTCCCGGCCTCCTTGGCCGCGCGGGCTTTCCTGCGGGTTGCTGCCGGGGCTTGCGCCACTGTGAGGTTCTGCCTCAGCTCGTGCCTGTTAGTGCTTGAATATACGAGGAAACGAGTGGGCGCAACAGCGACCGGAACCCGTCGTCCCCACTGGACGGGGTTCCAGTGTCATCCGCCGCGAGGGCGAATGCAAAGGCGCCGGCTGGCCGCCCCCGCCACTGGCGGAGGCGGTCCCGGCGCGGGACCTGCGTCAGAGCTTCATCCCCTGCAGCGCGGGATGCACCAGCTTGCCGCCCTCGACGTTGATGCCGCGCACCAGCGCCTCGTTGCCGCGCCAGTCGCCGGAGGCCAGCTTGTTGACCCACGGCAGGATCGCCGCGCAGATCGCCTGCGAGGAGGTCTGCGGCACCGCGCCGGGCATGTTGGTCACGCAGAAGTGGGTCACGCCCTCCTCCACGTAGGTCGGCTCCTTCCAGGTGGTCGGGCGCGAGGTCTCGAAGCAGCCGCCCTGGTCGATCGCGATGTCGACCAGCACGCTGCCGTCCTCCATGCCCTGCAGCATCTCGCGGGTCAGCACCTTCGGCGCCTTGGCACCGGTGACCAGCACCGCGCCGATGACGAGGTCGGCGGAAGCGACTTCGCGCGCGACCACGTCGTGGTAGGGGTACAGCGCGGTGACGTTGTGGCCCAGCCGCATCATCTCGTCCATGCGGTCGGTGCGCATCTCGAACACGGTCACGTTGGCGCCGGCGGCCGCGGCCAGCGCGGCGGACGCGCCGCCGGCCTTGCCGGCGCCGAACACCACGACCTTGCCGCGCTCGGTCGACGGCAGGCCGCCGAGCAGCTTGCCCTTGCCGCCCATCGGCTGGTGCAGCAGGTGGGTGCCGACCTGCACGCCGATCTTGCCGGCGATGACCGACATCGGCGCCAGCAGCGGCAGGTCGCCGTTGGGCAGCTCGACGGTCTCGAAGGCGACACCGGTCAGGCCGATGTCGAGCAGCTGCTTCGTCAGCACGGGCTCGGCGGCCAGGTGCAGGTAGCAGAACAGCAGGTGGTCGCGGCGCAGGTGGGCCAGGTCGCCGGCGATCGGCTCCTTGACCTTGACGATCATTTCGCCCTTCTCGTACAGCGCGGCGGCGTCCGGCGCGATCTTGACCCCGAGCCGGGTGTACTGCTCGTCGGAGAAGCCGCTCTTGATCCCCGCGTCCTTCTCCAGCCAGACCTCGTGGCCGCGCTTGACCAGGTCGCCGGCCGCGGCGGGGACGAGCGCGACGCGCCCTTCCAGGGTCTTGGTTTCCTTCGGAACACCGATACGCATTGCAGGTTCTCCGTGATGCACCGGCACGGGGGCCGGCGCAGGCTGTCGTTCGTTGCGGCCGCCGCGGCGCGGACGACCGTGCGCGGCGGCGGGGTGCCGCCGCGCGGGTTGCTGTGTCGCGCATGCGCGCCTTGTGTTGCCGGGAAGGCGCCGCCAAGCTATGCGTCCTGCGCCGGGAAGGCGCATTCCGCCGGACGCGAAATTATACCCATGGCCTCCTCCAAGCACTGCCGCCTGCTCATCCTCGGATCCGGCCCCGCCGGCTGGACCGCCGCCGTCTATGCCGCGCGCGCCAACCTCAAGCCGGTGCTGGTCACCGGCCTGCAGATGGGCGGCCAGCTGATGACCACGACCGAGGTGGACAACTGGCCGGGCGACGCGCACGGGCTGCTGGGTCCGGACCTGATGGCGCGCATGCAGGCGCACGCCGAGCGCTTCGACACCGAGGTCATCTTCGACCACGTGCACAGCGCCGACCTGTCGCAGCGCCCGTTCCGCCTGCGCGGCGACAACGGCGAGTACACCTGCGACGCGCTGATCATCGCCACCGGCGCCACCGCCAAGTACCTCGGGCTGGAATCGGAGGAGAAGTTCAAGGGCCGCGGCGTGTCCGCCTGCGCGACTTGCGACGGCTTCTTCTTCAAGGACCAGGACGTGGCGGTGGTCGGCGGCGGCAACACCGCGGTCGAGGAGGCGCTGTACCTGTCCAACATCGCGCGCAAGGTCTACCTGGTCCATCGGCGCGACACCCTGCGCGCGGAGAAGATCATGCAGGACAAGCTGTTCGCCCGGATCGAGGCCGGCAGGATCGAGCCGGTCTGGCACCACGTGGTCGACGAAATCCTCGGCGACGACGCGGGCGTGACCGGGATGCGGGTCAAGTCCACGCTCGACGGCAGCACGAAGGAGCTGCCGGTCCAGGGCTTCTTCGTGGCGATCGGGCATACGCCGAACACCTCGCTGTTCGACGGCCAGCTGGCGATGAACAACGGCTACATCGAGATCCGCTCGGGCCTGGCCGGCAACGCCACCGCGACCTCGGTGCACGGCGTGTTCGCCGCCGGCGACGTCGCCGACCAGCACTACCGGCAGGCAATCACTTCCGCCGGCTTCGGCTGCATGGCGGCGCTGGACGCGGAGCGCTTCCTCGACAAGAGCGAGTAGCGCGCGCTGTCTTCTCGGCAGCGCCCGCGCCGTGGAGGCATGATGCCGGACGTGCAAGACACGGGCACCGTCCGCTGAGGCGGTGCGCAGCTCCGCTTCCGATGCCCACCGCCCACGCACTCGATTCGCTCGCCGACATCCCGGCCGCCGACTGGGACGCGCTGCACGACGGCGGTAACCCGTTCGTCGCCCACGCCTTCCTCGCCGGCATGGAGGCGCACGGCGTGTTGCAGTCGCGGCTGGGCTGGGCGCCGAGGCACCTGGTCCTGCGCGACGGCGACCGCCTGCTTGCCGCCGCGCCCGCGTACCTGAAGGCCAACTCGCACGGCGAATTCGTCTTCGACCACGCCTGGGCGCGCACCTGGGCGCACTACGGCCGCGACTACTACCCGAAGTGGCTGTGCGCGGTGCCCTACACCCCGGCGACCGGCCCGCGCCTGCTCGCGCGCGACGACGACGGCCGGCGCCTGCTGCTCGCCGTGCTCGCCGAGGGCGCGCGGGAGGCGGGCCTGTCGTCGGTGCACGTCAACTTCCACGCCGCCGGCGAGGACGCGCTATTCGGCGACGAGTGGCTGCAGCGGCTGGACGTGCAGTACCACTGGCGCAACGACGCCGGCTGGCGCGACTTCACCGATTTCCTCGCGGCGATGGACCACCGCCATCGCAAGAACATCCGCCAGGAGCGGGCGAAGGTGGCGCGCGCCGGCGTCGGCTTCCGCGTGGTCCACGGCGACGAGGCGGACGACGCCGACCTCGCCGCCATGCACGGCTTCTACCTGCGCACCTTCGCCGACTACGGCAACACCCCGGCGCTGACCCTGGAGTTCCTGCGCCACCTCGCCCGCGCGATGCCGCGGCGGCTGGTGCTGATCCTCGCCGAGCGGCACGGCGCCACCATCGCCGGCGCGCTGTGCCTGCGCGGCGGCGACACCCTGTACGGTCGCTACTGGGGCGCGGAGGAGCCGCTGCCCGGCCTGCACTTCGAGACCTGCTACTACCAGGGCATCGAGTATTGCCTGCGCGAAGGGCTGCGCGTGTTCGAACCCGGCGCGCAGGGCGAGCACAAGCTCGCGCGCGGCTTCCTGCCGGCGCTGGTGCGCAGCCGGCACTGGATCGCCGATCCCGCCTTCGCCCGCGCCCTCGCCCCCTGGTGCGCGGAAGAGGCGGAGGCGGTGCGCGGCTACGCCGCCACCCTGCGCGCGCACGGCCCGTTCCGGGAGGCCGCGTGAGGCGCGCGCCGCGGCTGTTCGCGCTGGGCGAGGACCCGGCCAGCCCATTCCCGCCGGCGTCAGCGGCGTTGCGCGAGCCGGACGGCCTGCTCGCGGTGGGCGGCGACCTGTCCCCGGTGCGCCTGCTCGCCGCCTATCGGCATGGCATCTTCCCCTGGTTCTCGGACGGCCAGCCGATCCTGTGGTGGTCGCCCGACCCGCGCATGGTGTTCGCCACCGATGGCGTGCGGCTGTCCTCGCGCTTTCGTCGCACCCTGCGTCGCAGCGGCTGGACGCTGCGCGCCGACACCGCCTTCGACGCGGTGGTGGCCGCCTGCGCCACCGTCCCCCGGCACGGCCAGCATGGCACCTGGATCACCGCCGGGATGCGCGCGGCCTATGGCGAATTGCATCGGCTCGGGCACGCGCACTCGGTCGAGGTGTACGACGAGGAGGCGCTGGTCGGCGGCATCTACGGCGTGGCGCTGGGACGGATGTTCTTCGGCGAATCCATGTTCAGCGCCCGTCCGGGCGGCTCCAAGGCCGCCCTGGCCGGCCTCGCCCGCCGCCTGCACGGCTGGGGCTGGCCGCTCATCGACGCCCAGGTCGAAAGCCCGCATCTGGTTTCACTCGGCGCGCACGCGATGGCGCGCGAGGATTTCCTGCGGGCGGTCGCCGGCCTGGTCGATCCGCCCGCCCCGGGACCCTGGACCGCGCGTTTCGGCCGCTTGGCGGCGACGGAACTGGCCGCCGCCTGAGCGCTGCCGAGCGGGCGTTTTGCGCGGGGGCGGGCCACGTGCCAAAATAATGGACTTTCGCGGCGGCTTTCCCCGCCCGGCACAGGACACATGGCGAAAGACGACGTCATCGAATTCGAAGGCACGGTCTCCGAAACCCTCCCGAACACCATGTTCCGGGTGAAGCTGGAGAACGGCCACGAGATCATCGCCCACATCTCCGGGCGCATGCGCAAGAACTACATCCGCATCCTGACCGGCGACCGGGTCAAGGTCGAAATGACCCCCTACGACCTGAGCAAGGGCCGGATCACCTACCGCCATCGCTGAGCGGCGGAGCAGCGAACACTCGGCGCGCACCCTGCGCGGGACGACGAAGCGGCCACCGGCCGCTTTTTTGTTGCCGGTCATCCGCGGATGACGCAGGGCGCGCGACGGTCGCAGGTCACCCGCCTCCCGTGCCGTCGGTCACGGCGACTTGCTGCAGATTCGCGGACCGCAGCGCTTGCCTAACTTGGCGTCGGCTCGATTCCCGGCCGCAACCCGAGAGAGGCTCCCATGTCGTTCCGCCCCCTGCTGCTCGCCCTGCCCCTGCTCCTGCTGGCCGGCGCCGCCTGCGCCGCCGACGGCGCGAAGCAACCGCTGTCCGATTGCACCGACATCGCCCCGCAGCACGAAGCTTTTCGCTTCGGCACCCAGTACCTGTTCGTGAAGGACGGCGACGCGCACTACCGCCTGTCCTTCGGCAGCGGCTGCGGCGCGCTGACCACCGCCACCCAGGTCACGGTCCAGACCGACGGCCAGGCCAATCGCCTGTGCCCGAAGAACACCCGCGTGGAAACCCGCTCCGGGATCTGCTCGGCGCGGCAGATCGATCTGATAAGCGCCGAGTCCTACGCCCGCTACCAGCGCAAGGCGCGCTGACGCCCGACGCAAAAAAGGACGGGCCTGCGGCCCGTCCTTTTCTCCTTTTCCTCGCCTGCGCGCTGCGCTCAGACGGTCGCGGGCAGCAGCTTCTCCGGTTCCGCCTGGGCGTCGACCACCAGTTCGCCGTCCTTGACGTCGACGCTGACCCGACCGCCCTTGACCAGCTTGCCGAACAGCAGCTCGTCGGCGAGCGGACGCTTGATCCTGTCCTGGATCACCCGCGCCATCGGCCGCGCGCCCATCAGCGGGTCGAAGCCGTGCTGGGCCAGCCAGTCGCGCGCGGTGGGCGTCGCGGACAGGGTGACGTCCTTCTCGTGCAGCTGGGTTTCCAGTTCGATCAGGAACTTGTCCACCACCCGCAGGATGTGGTCCATGCCCAGCGGCTGGAACTGCACCACCGCGTCCAGGCGGTTGCGGAATTCCGGGCTGAAGCTGCGGCGGATGACTTCCATCGCATCGCTCGAGTGGTCCTGGCGGGTGAAGCCGATCGAACGCCGCGCGGCCTGCGCCGCGCCGGCATTGGTGGTCATCACCAGGATCACGTTCTTGAAGTTCGCCTCGCGCCCGTTGGTGTCGGTCAGCACGCCGCGGTCCATCACCTGCAGCAGGATGTTGAAGATGTCCGGGTGCGCCTTCTCCACCTCGTCCAGCAGCAGCACGCAGTGCGGCGTCTTGACGATCTTCTCGGTCAGCAGGCCGCCCTGGTCGAAGCCGACGTAGCCCGGGGGCGCGCCGATCAGGCGCGACACCGAGTGCGGCTCCATGTACTCGGACATGTCGAAGCGCACCAGCTCGATCCCGAGCTGCAGCGCCAACTGGCGGGTCACCTCGGTCTTGCCGACGCCGGTCGGGCCGGCGAACAGGAAGTTGCCGATCGGCTTGTCCGGGTTGGCCAGGCCCGAGCGGGCGAGCTTGATCGCGCTGGCCAGGGTCTCGATCGCCGGGTCCTGGCCGAAGATGACCATCTTCAGGTTGCGCTCGAGGTGGGCGAGCACGTCCTTGTCGGACGCGCTCACCTGCTTGGCCGGGATCCGCGCCATCTTGGCGACGATGGTCTCGATCTCCTCGACGTCGATCAGGCTCTTGCGCGCCTCCAGCGGCAGCAGGCGCTGGCGGGCGCCGGCCTCGTCGATCACGTCGATCGCCTTGTCCGGCAGCAACCGGTCGGCGATGTGCTTGACCGACAGGTCGACCGCGGCCTGCAGGGCGTCGTCGGCGTAGGTCACGCCGTGGTGCAATTCGTACTTGGGCTTGAGGCCCTGCAGGATCTCGATCGCCTCGCCCACGGTCGGCTCGACCACGTCGATCTTCTGGAAGCGCCGCGCCAGCGCGCGATCCTTCTCGAAGATGCCGCGGTATTCCTGGAAGGTGGTCGAGCCGATGCAGCGCAACTCGCCGGAGGCCAGCACCGGCTTGATCAGGTTGGACGCGTCCATGGTCCCGCCCGACGCGGAGCCGGCGCCGATGATGGTGTGGATCTCGTCGATGAAGAGGATCGCGCCGGGCGTCTTCTTCAGCGACGCCAGCACGGCCTTGAGCCGCTTCTCGAAGTCGCCGCGGTACTTGGTCCCGGCGACCAGCGCGCCGAGGTCGAGCGCGTAGATCACCGCGTCGGCCAGCACCTCGGGCACGTCGCCGTCGACGATGCGCTTGGCCAGGCCTTCCGCCAGCGCGGTCTTGCCGACGCCGGCCTCGCCGACGTACAGCGGATTGTTCTTGCGCCGGCGGCACAGCACCTGGATGGTGCGCTCGATCTCGTCGGCGCGGCCGACCAGCGGGTCGATCTTGCCGGCCGCGGCCTGCTCGTTGAGGTTGGTCGCGTACTCGCCGAGCGCGTCGCCGCCACGCGATTCGCCCTCGCCGCCCTCGGCGCGCAGGCCGTCCTCGCCCGCGTGCGGCTCCTCGCCGCCCTGCTTGGCGATGCCGTGCGAGAGGTAGTTGACGACGTCCAGCCGGGTCACGTCCTGCTGGTTGAGGAAGTACACCGCGTGCGAATCCTTCTCGCCGAAGATCGCCACCAGCACGTTGGCGCCGGTGACCTCCTTCTTGCCGGAGGACTGCACGTGATAGACGGCGCGCTGCAGCACGCGCTGGAAGCCCAGGGTCGGTTGGGTGTCGCGGCCGTCGTCCCCGTCCAGCTTCGCCACGGAGCGCTCGATCGCGTCCTCCAGGTCGGCGCGCAGGCGGCCGAAGTCGGCGCCGGTGGCGCGCAGCACGGTCTCGGCGGACGGGTTGTCGAGGAGCGCCAGCAGCAGGTGCTCGACCGTCATGTACTCGTGGCGCGCCTCACGGGCGCGCTTGTAGCACTGGCCGATGCTGTATTCGAGGTCTTTGCTGAACATAGGGGCGGAAGCCCTCCGGAGAACCTGCCGTGTATGTGGGGTGAGCGCGGCCCGTCCACAAGCCGGCGCGCGTCCTCGTTGCGGCGCCGTAAAGCCTGTTCAAGCCTTCTCCATGGTGCACAGCAACGGGTGCTGGTTGAGCCTTGCGTATTCGTTCACCTGAGTGACTTTGGACTCTGCCACCTCGCGCGTGTAGACGCCGCACACGCCCCTGCCGCGGGTATGCACGTGGAGCATGACCTGGGTCGCCTTCTCGAGGTTCATGGCGAAGAAACGCACCAGCACCTCGACCACGAAGTCCATCGGGGTGTAGTCGTCGTTCAGCAGCAGGACCGAGTACATCGGCGGGCGCGCCAGCTCCGGCTTGCTGGTCTCCACCGCGAGGCCGTGGCCATGGTCGTGGTCGTGTTCGTTGCCCGGGAGGTTCGCCATGCCTCCGATTATACGAAGCGCCCGCGCGGACGACCGGCCGCGCGGGCGCGATGGACGGCGCCCGCCGGCGCGGCCGACAATGCCGGCGATCCCAACCGAAGGCAGGCAGGATGAGCTACCGCGAAGGCCGCTTCTGGCAACCGGACGTGACCGTGGCCACGGTGGTGGTGCGCGACGGCCGCCTGCTGTGCGTGGAGGAGCGGGTGCGCGGCGCGCTGGTGCTCAACCAGCCGGCCGGGCACCTGGAGCCGGACGAGTCGCTGTTCGAGGCCGCCCTGCGCGAGACCCGCGAGGAAACCGGCTGGGACGTGCGCTTGACCGCCTTCATCGGCGCCTACCAGTGGACCGCGCCGGCGCGGGATGGCGAGGCCGAAGGCCGCCATTACCTGCGCTTCGCCTTCGCCGCCGAGCCGGTCGCGCACGATCCCGCCCGTCCGCTGGACGACGGCATCGAGCGCGCGCTCTGGCTCACCCCTGCGGAACTGCGCGCGGAGGCCGCCCGCCACCGCAGCCCGCTGGTGTGGCGGGTCGTGGCCGACCACCTCGGCGGTCGCCGCCAGCCGCTGTCGTTGCTGCAGCAGGTGGCGTGAACGCGTCGTCGCGCCCGCGGGTGGTGGTCGGCATGTCGGGGGGCGTCGACTCCTCGGTCGCCGCCCTCCTGCTGCAGCGCGCCGGCGAGGACATCGCCGGCCTGTTCATGCGCAACTGGGACGAGGACGACGGCGACTGCCGCGCCGAGGACGACCGCCGCGACGCGGTCGCCGTCTGCGGGCGGCTCGGCATCCCGATCCACTTCCGGGACTTTTCGCGCGAATACTGGAACGCTGTGTTCGAGCATTTCCTCGCCGAGTACGCGCGGGGTCGCACCCCCAACCCGGACGTGCTCTGCAACCGCGAGATCAAGTTCGCGCATTTCCTCGATGCCGCGCGCGAGCTCGGCGCGGAAGCGGTCGCCACCGGCCACTACGCGCGGATCGAAGGCAACGGCGGCCGCCACCGCCTGCTGCGCGCGCGCGACCGCGGCAAGGACCAGAGCTACTTCCTGCACCAGCTCGGCCAGGCCCAGCTGGCGGCGACCCGTTTCCCGCTCGGCGACATGGAAAAGGCCCAGGTGCGCGCCCTCGCCGCCGAGGCCGGGCTGCCCACCGCGGCGAAGAAGGACTCCACCGGCATCTGCTTCATCGGCGAGCGCGATTTCCGCGATTTCCTTGGCCGTTACCTGCCGGCGCGGCCGGGCGAGATCCGCGATCCGCAGGAGCGCCTCCTCGGCGAGCACCCCGGCGTCTTCTATTTCACGCTGGGCCAGCGCGAGGGGCTGCAGCTTGGCGGCGTGCGCGGGCGTCCCGCCGCGCCCTGGTACGTGGTCGGCAAGGACGTCGCGGCGAACGTGCTCTACGTCGACCAGGGACACGACAGCCCGTGGCTGCGTTCCACCCGGCTGCGCTCGGAGGCTGCGCACTGGATCGCCGGCGCGCCGCCCGCGCCAACCTTTGAATGCGCGGCACAGACCCGATATCGACAACCGGAAGAACCCTGCGAGGTGCGCGTGCTCGACGATGGCAGCCTGGACATCCGCTTCCCCCGGCCGCAGCGCGCGGTGACGCCCGGGCAGTCGGTGGTGCTCTACGCCGGCGAGGAATGCCTGGGCGGGGCGGTGATCGCCGCCACCGACGCGCCGCTGGAGCTGCGCCTGCACGGAGCCGCGGCATGAGCGCGCTCGATGGCCGCGTGCTCGCCCTCGCCGGGCTGGCGCAGGCGGTGCAGCAGGTGCGACGCCTGGCCGACACCGGCGCGGCGGACCAGGCGATCCTGTCCACCGCGGTGGACAGCGTGTTCCAGATCGACGCCGAATCGCCGGCGGCGGTCTACGGTGGTGCCGCCAATCTGCGTCCGGGGCTGATGCTGCTGCGCGACCACTTCCGCAATTCGGTGCGCGACGACAGCCTGCCGCGGCTGGCGCTGGCGGTGCTGCAGCTTGAGCGCCGCTTCAGCCGCGATCCGATGGCGCAGCGCGTGCACGCCGGCATCGTCGGTGCGGGACCGACGGCGGCGCGGCTGGGCAGCGCGCATCCGGAAGTGCTGGCGGCGCTCGGCAACCTGTACGCCGCCACCGTCAGCCACCTGCGCCCGCGCGTGCTGGTGCAGGGCAACCCGCATTACCTCGGCCAGGCGCAGGTCGTGGGCGAGGTGCGCGCGGTGCTGCTGGCGGCGTTGCGCTCGGCGGTGCTGTGGCGCCAGCTCGGCGGCAGCCTGTGGGATTTCCTGCTGCGCCGGCGGGCGATGCTGGAGGCGGTCGAGGCGCTGCTGCGCTGACGACCGCCTCCGCGCCGGACCGGCGCCCTCTCGCGCGCGGGCGACACGCCCCGGAAACGCCGCAACGGCGGGCTTCCCGCTGCGATCACCGCCCCTTTCCGGCATAATTGCGAACTGACCCGCGGTGTGTTTTTCCCGCGCCCTCCCCGCTTTCCCCGGAGCCCCACGCATGGCCGACTCCTTCGCCACCAGCGCCCGCCTCGACGTCAACGGCAAGTCCTACACCTACGCCAGCCTGCCCCGGCTCGGCGAGCGCTTCGGCAACCTGGCCAGGCTGCCCTACTCGATGAAAATCCTGCTGGAAAACCTGCTCCGCCATGAGGACGGGGTGACGGTGCTGCCGGCGCACATCGAGGCCGTGGCGAACTGGGATCCGAACGCCGAGCCGGAGACCGAGATCGCGTTCATGCCGGCGCGCGTGGTGCTGCAGGACTTTACCGGCGTGCCCTGCGTGGTCGACCTCGCGGCGATGCGTGACGCGGTGGCCAAGCTCGGCGGCGACGCGAAGCAGATCAATCCGCTGATCCCGTCCGAACTGGTGATCGACCACTCGGTGCAGGTGGACGTGTTCGGGCGCCCTGACGCGCTCGACCTCAACGGCAGGATCGAGTTCGAACGCAACAAGGAACGCTACAGCTTCCTGCGCTGGGGCCAGAAGGCGTTCCGCGATTTCAAGGTGGTGCCGCCCTCGACCGGCATCGTCCACCAGGTCAACCTCGAGAACCTCGCCCGGGTGGTGATGGAGCGCGAAGTCGAGGGCGAGCTTTGGGCGTTCCCGGACACCGTGTTCGGCACCGACTCGCACACCACCATGATCAACGGCCTCGGCGTGCTCGGCTGGGGCGTGGGCGGCATCGAGGCGGAGGCGGCGATGCTCGGCCAGCCCTCGTCGATGCTGATCCCGCAGGTGGTCGGCTTCAAGCTGAGCGGCAAGCTGCCGGAAGGCGCGACCGCGACCGACCTGGTGCTGACCGTCACCCAGATGCTGCGCGCGCTCGGCGTGGTCGGCAAGTTCGTCGAGTTCTTCGGCGACGGCCTGCAGCACCTGCCGCTCGCCGACCGCGCCACCATCGCCAACATGGCGCCGGAGTACGGCGCGACCTGCGGCATCTTCCCGATCGACGCCGAGGCGCTGAACTACCTGCGCCTGACCGGCCGCAGCGCGCAGCAGATCGCGCTGGTCGAGGCCTACGCCAAGGCCCAGGGCCTGTGGCACACGCCGGACGCGCCGCACGCCGCCTACTCGGCGACGCTGGAACTCGACCTCGGCGACGTGCGCCCGTCGCTGGCCGGCCCCAAGCGCCCGCAGGACCGCGTGCTGCTGGAGAAGGTCGGCGACAACTTCCGCACCAACGTGCAGGGCCTCACCGCCAACCGCCAGGCGAAGAACGCCGCGGCGCGGATGGACGCCGAGGGCGGCGCGCAGCCGCAGGCGGACCACCTGGCGGCCCGCCCGGTCTCGCGCCTGCGCATCGCCGAGCAGGACGTGGAAATCACCGACGGTTCGGTGGTGATCGCCGCGATCACCTCCTGCACCAACACCTCCAACCCGGCGGTGATGCTGGGCGCCGGCCTGCTCGCCCGCAACGCGGTCGCGCGCAGGCTGAAGAGCAAGCCGTGGGTCAAGCCGTCGATCGGCCCGGGCTCGCTGGTGGTCACCGACTACCTGACCAAGGCCGGCCTGATCGAGCCGCTGGAGAAGCTCGGCTTCTACATCGTCGGGTACGGCTGCACCACCTGCATCGGCAACTCGGGCCCGCTGCCGCAGGAAGTCTCCGCCGCGATCGCCGAGAACGACCTCGCGGTCGCGTCGGTGCTGTCGGGCAACCGCAACTTCGAGGGCCGCGTGCATCCCGAGGTGAAGATGAACTACCTGGCCTCGCCGCCGCTGGTGGTCGCCTTCGCCCTCGCCGGCACCGTCGACATCGACCTGACCAGCGAGCCGCTCGGCCACGACGAGGCCGGCAAGCCGGTCTACCTGCGCGACATCTGGCCGAGCAACAAGGAGATCAGCGACACCATCCTGGCCACCGTCGGCCCGGAGATGTTCGCCAAGAACTACGCCGACGTGTTCAAGGGCGACGCGCGCTGGAACGCGATCGAGTCGCCGGACGGCGAGGCCTACGCCTGGGACGAGGCCTCCACCTACATCAAGAACCCGCCCTACTTCGAGGGCATGACCATGGAGGTCGGCCCGATCGCCGACATCCACGGCGCGCGCGTGCTCGGCCTGTTCGGCGACTCGATCACCACCGACCACATCTCGCCGGCCGGCAACATCAAGAAGGACTCGCCGGCGGGCCGCTACCTGCAGGCGCGCGGCGTGCAGCCGGCCGACTTCAACAGCTACGGCAGCCGCCGCGGCAACGACGACGTGATGGTGCGCGGCACCTTCGCCAACATCCGCATCAAGAACCTGATGTTCGGCGGCGAGGAAGGCGGCAACACCCTGTACTTCAGCGCGCAGTCGGCGCCGGAGAAGATGTCGATCTACGACGCGGCGATGAAGTACAAGGCCGACGGCGTGCCGCTGGTGGTGTTCGCCGGCAAGGAGTACGGCACCGGCTCCTCGCGCGACTGGGCGGCCAAGGGCACCAACCTGCTCGGCGTGAAGGCGGTGATCGCGGAAAGCTTCGAGCGCATCCACCGCTCCAACCTGGTGGGCATGGGCGTACTGCCGCTGCAGTTCAAGGACGGCGAGAACGCGCGCACGCTCGGCCTGGACGGCAGCGAGATCGTCGAAGTGACCGGGCTGCAGGACGGCGCCTCGCGCACCGCGACGGTGATCGCGCGGCGCCCGGACGGCTTCGAGAAGCGCTTCGAAGTCGGCGTGCTGCTGCTGACGCCCAAGGAAGTCGAGTACTTCCGCAACGGCGGCATCCTGCACTACGTACTGCGGCAGCTGGCGGCGCGCAAGGCGGCGTAAGACCCGCCCGCGCGCGACGAAGGCGGCCAACCGGCCGCCTTTCGTCTTTTCAGGACCCGCGCCTCACAGCCGCGGGGTCCAGGCGACGCTGACCAGCCGCCACTCGCCGTCCTCCAGGCGCCAGCCGGTTTCCACGTCGTACAGGCGCGCCGTTTCCGGCAGCACGCCGCCGTCGCCGCCGGTCAGCGCGGCCTGGAAGCGCACCGTCGCGTGTTCCGGCAGCATCCGCACCTCGAGCGGGCCGGCGTGCACGCCGAGGGTCCGGTAGCGCAGGAACATGGCCTGCGCCAGCCGCACCGCGCCCGCGCGATCGAGGCCGTCCGGACCGATGAAATCCTCCGCCAGCGCGGCGCGCACGCCGCCCGCGTCGCGCTCCGCGATCGCCTGCTGCAGGTTTGCGACCGTGGTCCGCAGCCGCGCCTCGGGCGCCTCCCGCGCGCAGGCCGACAGCAGCAGAAGCGCCAGCATCGGCCCCAGCCACCACCAGCGGGTGGTCCCCCGCATCGCCGCCCCTCCCTGCCGTTTGCCGCATCGTACCCGGCCGCCTTGCCAGTCATGGGGGGCTATGCTCCAATCCGGACGCACCGTACGCACCCGCATCCGCGTGCTGCGCAGGCGGTGCGACCAGCAGGGGGAGATGATGGCCGCAGAACGTCCGTGGCTGGCGCAGTATCCGGCCGGCGTGCCCGCCGAGATCGACGCCGACGAGTATCCGTCCATCGCGGCGGTCTTCGCGCAGTCGGTGGAGAAGTTCGGCGACCGCCCCGCCTTCGCCAACATGGGCAAGGCGATGAGCTACCGCGAGATCGACCGGCTCAGCGCGCAGTTCGCGGCGTTCCTGCTGTCCGGCCTCGGGCTCAAGCGCGGCGACCGCGTCGCCTTGATGATGCCCAACTGCCTGCAGTACCCGATCGCCACGCACGGCGTGCTGCGCGCGGGACTGACCGTGGTCAACGTCAACCCGATGTACACCGCGCGCGAGCTGCACCACCAGCTCGCCGATTCGGGCGCCACCGCGATCGTGGTGCTCGACAACTTCGCCGCCACCGTGCAGGAGGCGATGGCCGGCACGCCACTCAAGCACGTGATCGCGACCGGGCTGGGCGACCTGCTCGGCTTCCCCAAGGGCGCGATCGTCAATTTCGTCCTGCGCCACGTCAAGAAGATGGTGCCGGACAGCGACATCCCCGGCGAGATCCGCTTCCGCGACGCGCTGGCCCGCGGCAAGACGCTGCCGCTGCCGGCGGTCCAGGTCGGCCCGGAGGACATCGCCTTCCTGCAGTACACCGGCGGCACCACCGGCGTGGCCAAGGGCGCGATGCTCACCCACCGCAACCTCGTCGCCAACATGCAGCAGTCGGCCGCCTGGGTGCGCAACAACGTGCGCGAGGGCGAAGAGATCATCATCACCGCGCTGCCGCTGTACCACATCTT
The DNA here is from genome assembly GCA_035539135.1 of Lysobacteraceae bacterium. Lineage (GTDB taxonomy): Bacteria > Pseudomonadota > Gammaproteobacteria > Xanthomonadales > Xanthomonadaceae > JABFWF01. The sequence continues at coordinate 290,174 of DATLJD010000014.1, read as the reverse complement.
CTCGCTGACGGCGAACGGCCTGATCTTCATGAAGATCGGCGGCCTCAACCACCTGATCACCAATCCGCGCGACATGAAGGGCTTCGTCAAGGAGCTCGGCAAGGTGCGCTTCACCGCGATCACCGGCGTCAATACGCTGTTCAACGGTCTGCTCAACACGCCGGGCTTCGACAAGCTGGACTTCTCGCGCCTGCGCCTCACCCTCGGCGGCGGCATGGCCGTGCAGCGCGCGGTGGCCGAACGCTGGAAGCAGGTCACCGGCTGCACCCTGGTCGAGGCGTACGGCCTCACAGAGACCTCGCCCGCCGCCTGCATCAACCCGATGGACCTGGCCGAATACAACGGCGCGATCGGCCTGCCGATCCCGTCCACCGACGCCTGCGTCAAGGACGAGGCCGGCAACCGGCTGCCGGTCGGCGAAGTCGGCGAGCTGTGCATCCGCGGCCCGCAGGTGATGAAGGGCTACTGGCAGCGCCCGGACGAGACCGCCAAGGTCATCGACGGCGACGGCTGGCTGCACACCGGCGACATGGCGCGGATGGACGAGCGCGGCTTCTTCTACATCGTCGACCGCAAGAAAGACATGATCCTGGTGTCCGGTTTCAACGTGTACCCGAACGAGGTCGAGGACGTGATCGCGGCGATGCCGGGCGTGCTCGAGGTCGCGGCGATCGGCGTGCCGGACGAGAAGTCGGGCGAGGCGGTGAAGGTCGTGATCGTGAAGAAGGACCCTTCGCTCACCGCCGAGCAGGTCAAGGCCTACGCGCGCGAGTACCTCACCGGCTACAAGCGGCCGCACTACGTCGAGTTCCGCAGCGAGCTGCCCAAGTCCAACGTGGGCAAGATCCTGCGTCGCGAACTGCGCGACGCGCCGCCGGCACGCTAGCGGGGCGCGCCTCGAAGGACGGTCTTCGCGCCCGCAGCCCCCGTGGTTTGCGGGCGCGTCGTTTTGCAGGCATAGAATCGGGGGGTCGGGCGCAGCGCACACCCCTTGCCGTCTGATCCCCCGACCGGCCGGACGGCGCCTTCGGAGGTACCTGCCATGTCAGCCGTTCACCCGTTCTTCCCCGCCGAACCCCGCCGCACCCTGCGCCTGGCCGAGGACGCCGCGCGCAACGTCCACTGGTGCCACATGCACGCCGACCTGGTCGGCCGGCCGGGCCGGGCCTGCTTCTCGACCCGGCTGGTCGACGACATCCTCGGCTACCAGCAGGGACTGGCGACGCGCCTGCGCAGCGCCAGGCCGGACGCCGACGACCCGCCGCACGTGGTGCTGGCCTCCGACAACCCCGGCGTCTTCAACCTGGGCGGCGACCTCGAGCTGTTCTGCCGGCTGATCCGCGCCGGCGACCGAGAGGGCCTGCTCGACTACGCCTACAAGTGCGTGCGCGGCGTGCACGCGTTCCATGCCGGGCTCGGTGTCGGCGCCCACACCATCGCGCTGGTGCAGGGCGACGCGTTGGGCGGCGGCTTCGAGGCGGCGCTGAGCTGCCACACCATCGTCGCCGAGGAAGGCGCGCTGATGGGCCTGCCGGAGGTGCTGTTCGACCTGTTCCCGGGGATGGGCGCCTACTCCTTCCTGTGCCAGCGCATCCCGCCCAAGGCCGCGGAACGGCTGATGCTGGAAGGCAACGTCTACCCCGCCGAGGAAATGCACCGTATGGGCCTGGTCGACGTGGTCGTGCCGCGTGGCGAGGGCGCGCGCGCGGTCGAGGACGTGATCCGCGCCGGCCGCCGGATCCCGCACGCGCGCGCGGCGATGCAGCAGGTGCGCGGCCTGGCGCACCCGGTGACGCTGGAGGAGATGCTGCGGATCACCGAGATCTGGGTGGACACCGCGTTGCAGCTCGGGGAGAAGTCGCTGCGCACGATGGAGCGGCTGGTGCGCGCGCAGTACCGTCGCCAGGACGGACACGAGGCGCTCGCTTGAGTCCCCGCGCAGGCGGGCTCAGGGGGGATCGGAACCGGGCAGCGGGGTACCACGGTGCGACTGCGCGAGCAGTTCCCGCACCTCGCCCCGCGCCCGGCGCGCCGTCGTCTCCACCAGCACCCCGAGGTCGGCGGTCAGCCTGACGCCATCTCGCACCAGGGTCGGCGTGTCCAGGCGCATCAGCTCCCGGCAACGTTCGACCAGCGGCCCGGCGCCGAGGTTCTCGGCGACGCCGCGCATCGCATGGGCCGCCTCGTGCAGCCCCTCGCCGTCGCCCGCGGCCGCCGCCTGCTGGGCGCCACTCATGCAGCGGCCGAGGTCGCGCAGGCACTGTTCGACGAAATCGCGCAGGAAGTCGTCGCCGAGCTGCATGCCGGCCAGTTCCTGCAGCACGCTCCCGTCTCCCCGGTCCGCTCGATGGGCCGACTCGCCCTCGCCGGCGGCCGCATCCGCGCCGTCATGGGCTTGCCCGGCCGCGCGCGCCAGCGTCTCCAGCAGGCGCGGCACGATCACCGGCTTGGTCAGGAAGGCGTAGCAACCGGCCCGCTCGGCCTCGCGCCGCGCCTCGACCGTCGCGTCGGCCGACAGCACGATGATCGGCGTGCGCGGGCGCCCCGCTTCCATCACCCGCGCCTGGCGGATCACGTCGAAGCCGCTCATGCCCGGCATGTGCAGGTCGAGCAGGATCGCGTCGAAGGATTCGGCGACCAGGCGGTCCAGCGTTTCCTCGCCGTCCTCGGCGAAGCTCACCCGATGCCCGGCGCGCTCCAGCAGGCGGCGCAGGACGATGCGGTTGGCCTCCTGGTCGTCGGCCACCAGCAGGTTGAGCGCGGGCACCCGGACACGGTGGCGCACGAAGGGGTCGTCGAAGGCGATCACCTTGGCGGTCGGCGCGCCGGGCGCGACCGGCGCCGGCCGCGCGGCGGCCTCGGCCACGGCGAGCGGCAGCTCGACCCAGAAGCGGGTGCCGCCGCCGGGATTGTCCTCGACGCCGATGCTGCCGCCCATCAGCCGGGTCAGGGTCTGGGCGATGGTCACGCCCAGGCCGCTGCCGCCGTAGCGGCGGTCGCGCCCGCTGTCGACCTGCTCGAACGCGTCGAAGATGCGCGCCCGCGCCTCAGCCGGGATGCCGATGCCGGTATCGGTGACCGACAAGCGCACGCGCACCGTCGCGCCGTCGCGCCGCAGCTGTTCGGCGCGCAGCAGCACGTAGCCGTGCTGGGTGAACTTGACCGCGTTGCTGAGCAGGTTCAGCAGCACCTGCAGCAGGTGCTGCGGGTCGCCCCGCACGCCGCGCGGAAGCGAGGGGTCCCATTCGCTGCGCAGCTCCAGCTGCTTGGCCGCGGCCTGCTGGCCGACCATCCGCCGCGCGCGTTCCAGCACCGCCGGCAGGTCGAAGTCCTGCACCTGCACGCGCAGCTTGCCGGCCTCGATCGCGGAGATGTCGAGCACGTCGTTGACCAGCAGCAGCAGGGTCTGCGCCGAGCCCTGAATGATTTCCGCCGATTCGCGCTGCTCACGGTCAAGCTTGGTCGCGGCCAGCAGTTCGGCCATGCCGATGATGCCGTTGAGCGGCGTGCGCAGCTCGTGGCTCATGTGGGCGAGGAAGCGGCTCTTCGCCTCGTTGGCGCGGCGGGCGTCGTCCATCGCCCGGGTCAGCGCGTTGAGCAGCGAGTCGAAGTACAGCGGCACCGCGACCAGGCCGAGCAGCAGGCCCCAGGCGAGGTACGGGTTCGCGCGCCAGTACGGCGAGACCAGCACCACGCACAGGAACGAGGCCGAACCCAGCGCCGTGGCCGCGCGCAGGTAGCGGTTGCCGTAGCGCATGCCGTTGCCGACGGTCACCCACAGGTAGACCGAATACAGCGGCGCGACCACTTCGCCCTCCAGGCACATGATCGCGCCGATCGCGCCGTAGTCGGCCAGCATGCCGATCCAGCGGCGCACGTGCGACACGCCGGGATCGCGCAGCTGCAGGCCGAGCAGGCAGAACGCGACCGCCAGCTCGCCGAGGAGGATCGTCCACGTGGCCACGAGCGCGCTGCCGCCCTCGCCGTCCAGGAAGCGCCAGCCCAGGTAGATGCAGAACAGGCCGGTGATGACCAGGCGGACGAAGTTCTGCGCGTGCTCGCTGTCGGGGCGCTGCGCCAGTCGCGCCCGCGCCCAGTGCCAGCCGCTGGCGCGTCGCAGGTTCACTCGAGCCCCGGGCGGGTGCTGGCGACGGCGTGGCGCTCGCAGATCGCCTGCAGCCGGTCGCGCGCGCGCAACAGGGCCTCCACGCAGCGCGGGTCGAAGTGACGGCCGGCCTGCTCGCGCAGGTAGTCCAGCGCCTCGTCCAGCGGCCACGCATCCTTGTACGGACGCGGCGACAGCAGCGCGTCGAGGACGTCGGCCACGGTGGCGATACGCGCCTCGATCGGGATCGCGTCGCCGGCCAGGCCGTCGGGATAGCCGCTGCCGTCGTAGCGCTCGTGGTGGCGCAGGGCGATCACCGCCGCTGTCTGGATGAAGCGGTTCTGGCTGCCGCTGAGCAGCTCGTGGCCGATCAGCGGATGCCGGCGCATGATCTTCGCCTCGTGCTCCTGCAGCGGGCCGGGCTTGAGCAGGACCGAGTCGGGCACCGCGATCTTGCCGATGTCGTGCAGCGGCGCCGCCGCCTCGATCAGCCGCACCTCATCCTCGAACAGGCCGAGCTCCTCGGCGACCAGCCCGGCGATGTGCGACATCCGCTCCAGGTAGGCGCTGGTGCCGGCGTCGCGGTATTCGATCGCGCGCGCCAGCCGCGACAGGGTCTCGCGCTCGCGCTCCTCGACCTCGTGCATGCTCGACAGCAGCCGCTGCTCCAGCGACAGCGCGCGCTGCTTGACCGACTCGCTCTGCTGGCGCAGCTGGAGCAGGTTGCGGCAGCGCGAGCGCATCTCGCGCGGGCGGATCGGCTTGACCAGGAAGTCGATCACGCCGGCGTCAAGCGCCGCCTGCCGCACCGGCTCGTCGCCGACCACGGTGACCAGCACGATCGGCACGTCGCGGTGCATCAGCGGCTTGCGGAAGCGGCGGGCGAACTCCAGCCCGTCCATCCCCGGCATCCGGTAGTCGAGCAGCAGCAGGTCCGGGCGGTTGTCGTCGCACCAGGTCAGCGCCACCCTGGGCTCGCTGAAGTCGTAGACCTGCAGCTCGGGACTGATGTCCTCGAGGATGTGCCGCAACATGGTGCGGGCGGAGGTCTGGTCGTCCACGATGACGATGTTCACGCTGCACCCCCGAACGTGGTCGTGCCGTGGTGGTCCGCCCGAGGGCGGGTCAGGGGCATCCTCGCCGCCCTTGCGGCGGCAGGCAACCCCGGCTGTTTTCCCCCGCCCCGATCCGACGCGGGATCGCGGCCCCCCCGGCCATACCCCTATATCGTCAGTTTTCCGGCCGCATGTAGGGGAACAGCAGCACGTCCCGGATCGAGGCCGAATCCGTGAGCAGCATCACCAGGCGGTCGATGCCGATGCCGAGCCCACCGGTTGGGGGCAGGCCGACCTCCAGGGCCCGGATGTAGTCCTCGTCGTAGTGCATGGCCTCGTCGTCCCCGGCCTCCTTGGCGGCGACCTGGGCGCGGAAGCGCGCGGCCTGGTCCTCGGGGTCGTTGAGCTCGGAAAAGCCGTTGGCCAGCTCGCGGCCGCCGACGAACAGCTCGAAGCGGTCGGTGATGCCGGGCTCGCTGTCGCTCTCGCGCGCCAGCGGGGAGACCTCGACCGGGTAATGGGTGATGAAGGTCGGCTGCACCAGGCCGCCTTCGACCGTCTTCTCGAAGATCTCCAGCAGCAGCTTGCCCCAGCCGTAGCCCGGCTTGACCGGGATGCGCAGGCGCTCGCAGTGGCGGGCCAGCGCGTCACGGTCGCGGCAGTCGGCGGGGGAGATCTCCGGGTTCTTCTCGCGCACCGCCTCCTCCAGCTTCCAGCGGCGGAAGCGTGGTCCGAGGTCGATCGCGTTGCCTTCCCAGCTGACCGCGGTGGCGCCGAGGACTTCCTGCGCGACGTCGCGGATCAGGCCCTCGGTCAGGTCCATGATCTCCTCGTACGTGGCATAGGCCTCGTACAGTTCGAGCATGGTGAATTCCGGGTTGTGGCGGGTGCTGACGCCCTCGTTGCGGAAGTTGCGGTTGATCTCGTACACACGCTCGAAGCCCCCGACCACCAGGCGCTTGAGGTAGAGCTCCGGGGCGACGCGCAGGAACAGGTCGAGGTCGAGCGCGTTGTGGTGGGTGGTGAACGGCTTCGCGGTGGCGCCGCCGGCGATGTAATGCATCATCGGCGTCTCCACCTCGAGGAAGCGGCGCGCGTCCAGCCAGCGCCGCATCGCGCCGATGATGCGCGAACGCTTGACGAACACCTCGCGCGCCTCCGGCGTCACGATCAGGTCCACGTAGCGCTGGCGGTAGCGCTGCTCGACGTCGGCCAGGCCGTGCCACTTGTCCGGCAACGGCCGCAGCGACTTGACCAGCAGCCGCAGCGAATCCGCCTTGACCGACAGCTCGCCGGTCTTCGTGCGCATCAGCGTGCCTTCGGCGGCGACGATGTCGCCGACATCCCAGCCCTTGAACGCCTCGTAGGCATCGCCCAGCGCGTTCGCCTGCAGGAACAGCTGGATCCGCCCGGACACGTCCTGCACCTGGGCGAACGCCGCCTTGCCCATCACCCGCTTGGCCAGCAGCCGCCCTGCGAGCGCGACCCGGCGGCCCTCGCCTTCCAGCGCCTCGCCGGTCCAGCGTTCGGCGTCGGCGTACTGCGCCTGCAGGTCGCCGGCGTGGTCGAGGCGGCGGAAGTCGTTCGGGAAGGCGACGCCCTGCCCGCGCAGCGCGGCGAGTTTCGCCCGGCGCTCGGCGATCAGGTGGTGCTCGTCGGCGGACTGCTGCGGGGTGGCGGGCGTGTGCTCGGTCATGCGTCTGTGCTCGTGCTCCGGACGGAGCGATCAGTCGTTGCGTCGCCCCGGCGGCGGGGGCCAGTGTGTTCGGTTGCCGGCGAGGACGCGGCCTACGCCGCGTCGCTGCGTTTCGCGCCCACCGCCAGCCCGGCCTTCAGGCTGGCCGCGACGAACTGGTCGAGGTCGCCGTCCAGCACCTTCTGGGTGTCGCTGCGCTCGATCCCGGTGCGGAGATCCTTGATCCGCGACTGGTCGAGCACGTAGTTGCGGATCTGGCTGCCCCAGCCGATGTCGGACTTGGTCGCCTCGACCGCGTCGCGCTCGGCGTTGCGCTTCTGGATTTCCATCTCGTACAGCTTGGCCGCCAGCATCTTCATCGCGCGATCGCGGTTGGCGTGCTGGCTGCGCTCGGTCTGGCAGGCGACGACGATGCCCGACGGCACGTGGGTGATGCGCACCGCCGACTCGGTCTTGTTGACGTGCTGACCGCCGGCGCCGGAGGAGCGGTAGACGTCGGTCTTGAGGTCGGCCGGATTGATCTCGATGTCGATGTCGTCGTCGACTTCCGGCGAGACGAACACCGAGGTGAAGCTGGTGTGCCGGCGGTTGTCCGAGTCGAACGGCGACTTGCGCACCAGCCGGTGTACGCCGGTTTCGGTCTTCAGCCAGCCGTAGGCGTAGTCGCCCTCGACCCGGAAGGTGGCCGACTTGATGCCGGCCACTTCGCCGCCGGAGACTTCCAGCAGTTCGGTCTTCCAGCCGCGCGATTCCGCCCAGCGCAGGTACATGCGCAGCAGCATCTCCGCCCAGTCCTGCGCCTCGGTGCCGCCGGCGCCGGCCTGGATGTCCACGAACGCCGGCTGCGAATCCATCTCGCCGGAGAACATGCGCTGGAACTCGAGTTGCTCCACCCCATCGGCGTAGCGCTCGACGTCGTCGACGACCGCCTGCGCGGTTTCCTCGTCGTCCTCCATCTCGGCCAGTTCCAGCAGTTCGCCGGCCGACGCCAGGCCTTCGCTCAGGCTGCGGATGCCGGTGACGGTCTTGTCCAGCAGCGAGCGCTCGCGGCCGAGCGCCTGCGCGCGCGCGGCGTCGTTCCAGACGTCGGGGCTTTCCAGTTCGCGGTTGACTTCTTCCAGACGCTCGACCTTGGCGTCGTAGTCAAAGATACCCCCTCAGCGCATCCAGCCGGCCCCGGAGGTCGGCGATGCGCTGGCGGACGGGATTGAGTTCGATCATGTCCGGCAAAGGCCTTCTGGCAAAGCGGAAATGATAGCAGCGGGGCCGCGCGCCCCGGCCCGGTTCGGCGCGCCGGCACGGTTCACGCGCTTCAGCCGGCCGGTCCGGCGGCCACTGGCTCCGCCGCCCCGGCGCGCTCGCGCAGCTGCGCGCGGTGGCGGCGGCTGCAGGGCAGCACGGTGCCGTCGCGCAGGTGCACGCGGGCGTCGCCGTTGTCGACCGGTTCGATGGCGCTGACCAGGTCGAGGTTGACGATATAGCTGCGGTGGATGCGGGCGAAGCGCTGCGGATCGAGGCGCGCCTCGATGCCGGCGATCGTGCTGCGCAGCGGATAGTCGTGGCCGCGCACGCGCAGGTTGACGTAGTTGCCGGCGGCCTGCAGCCATTCGATGTCGGCCGCGGCCACCAGGAACTCGCGACCGAGCTTGCGCACCAGGAACCGCTCCGGCCGCTCCACCGGCTCCACCGGCGGGCCTTCCTCGGGCGCGTCGAGCAGGCTGGCCTCGCCCTGCCAGCTGCGCAGCAACCCGCGGTAGACCAGCATGATGCCGGCGATCAGCAGGAAGGAACGCGCGTCCTTCAGGTATTCGTACAGCAGTTCCCGCGGCCAGTCGCCGACGCGATAGCGCTCGCCGTGCAGCGCGTAGACGACCTGGCGCAGCAGGGTCATGCCGCCGATGTGGATCGCCGACCAGGCGAGGCTGGCGCCCAGGTACAGCGGCAGCCGCTGGCGCCAGGTGTCCCAGTGCAGGGGCCAGCGACGAGTGAGCCAGGCGGTGGCGGGGACCAGGGCGAGCACCAGGAGGTTGCTCGACCATTCCCAGGCGAGCGGCTCCCAGGCCGGCAGCGGATCGCCGCGCCGCTGGTATTCGATCAGCACCGCCGCGCTGTTGGCGAAGGCGTTGGCGGCGGTGATGGCGAGCCAGAAGCCGGCCTCCAGCCATGGCTTCCACGGCAGGAAGCGGCGGTAGGCGATCGCGGAGGGGCTCGGCATGCGCGCATTCTAGCGAGGGCGGCGCCGGTGCCCGGCCATGCTCGTCCCCGCCGGGGCGCGCTTCGTCCCAGGGCGCGCGCCGGTCGTCCCTTCGCGCTGGCGACGCGGCAGTGCGCGTGAAGGATGGGCGGCTCCTCCGTCCGGTGCCGCGCCATGACCGCCCCTCCCTCCGCGTCCTCCCTCCGCCGCCACGACCTCGACTGGATCCGCGTGCTCGCCTTCGGCGTGCTGATCCTGTTCCACGTCGGCATGTACTACGTGAGCTGGGACTGGCACGTCAAAAGTCCGTTCGCCAGCACCGCGCTGGAGCCGCTGATGATCGCGGCCTCGCCCTGGCGCCTGTCGCTGCTGTTCCTGCTTTCGGGGGCGGCGACCGGCTTCCTGCTCGACCGTCCCGGGCGCTTCCTCGGGCCGCGCAGCTGGCGGCTGCTCGTCCCGCTGGCCTTCGGCATGCTGGTGGTGGTGCCGCCGCAGTCGTACTACGAGGTGGTCGAGAAACTCGGCTACGGCGACGGCTACCTGGCCTTCTGGGGTCGTTACCTGCGCGCCGACGGGAGCTTCTGCCGGGGCGGCGACTGCCTGATCCTGCCGACCTGGAACCACCTCTGGTTCGTCGCCTACCTGTGGGTCTACAGCGTGCTGCTGTGGGCAATGCGGCGCCTGGCGCCGACCGCGCTGGCCGCCACCGGCGCGCGCCTCACGGGCTGGCTGGGCTGCGGCTGGAGCGTGCTGCTGTGGCCGGCGCTGCTGCTGGCGGCGACGCGGATCGCGCTGGTCGGGCGCTTCGAGTCCACCCACGCGCTGGTGGACGACTGGTACAACCACGCGCAGTACCTGCCGGTGTTCCTGCTCGGCTACTGGATCGCGCGCGCCGACGCGGTCTGGGACCGCCTGCGCGCGCTGCGCTGGCCGGCGCTGGCGCTGGCGGTCGCGGGATACGCCTTCCTCGCCTGGTACTTCTGGCGCTTCGACGAAGCCCATCCGCCGGCCGACGCGCTGCGCCTGCTGCAGCGCGGCGTGTGGGGCCTGTTCCAGTGGAGCGCGATCGCCGCGATCCTCGGCTTCGGCCGCCAGTGGGCGCCAGTCGACGACCCGCTGCTGCGCTACCTCACCCAGGCCGTGTTCCCCTTCTACATCCTCCACCAGACGGTGATCGTGGTGCTGGCGCACGAGCTGCAGCCGCTCGGCCTGCGGCCCGCGCTGGAGGGCCCGCTGCTGGTGCTGGCGACCGCCCTCGCCTGCCTGCTCGGCTTCGAACTCGTGCGCCGGGTGCGCTGGCTGCGGCCGCTGTTCGGCCTCAAGGCGATGGAGCGCGGGCCGGTGCGGGTGCCCGCGCCGGCGGCGAGCGTCGCACGCTGACTCAGGCCTGCTCGCGGTGGACGACGACCAGCTGGACGGCGTCGCCACCGCGCCAGTCGTCGGGCTCGAGCCGGAACGCGATGCGCAGGCGCGGCGGCGGCGGCTCGCCGCGCCAGCCGCCGAACTCGATCGCGTTGACCCGCCGGCCCCAGCCGTCGAGTTCGAGCTTCAGGTGCTTCTCGCCGACCACGCGCCACCCCTGCAGCGCGAACACGCCGTCGAACAGCGGCTCCGGGAAGGCCTGCCCCCACGGCCCGGCGTTGCGCAGCAGCTCCGCGTGGCGACGGTCGCACTCGTGCGCGGCGAGTTCGCCGTCGGTGAGCACTTCGGCCTGCAGCAGCGCGGGATCCAGTACCCGTTCCACGCACGCGCGCACGGCGGCTTCGAAGTGCGCGAAGCGATCCGCCGCCACGCTCAGGCCCGCGGCCATCGCGTGGCCGCCGAACTTGCCGATCAATCCCGGGTGCGCGCCGTCGACCGCCGCCAGCACGTCGCGGATGTGCAGGCCGGGAATGGAGCGGGCCGAGCCGCGCAGCTGCGTGCCGCCCGGCTCGGAGGGCGCGAAGGCGAACACCGGCCGGTGCACGCGTTCCTTGAGCTTCGAGGCGACCAGGCCGACCACGCCGGGGTGCCAGGCCGGGTCGTACAGGCACAGCGCGGGCGGCAGCGCGCCGTCGAGCACGATGCGCGCGAGCGCGGCTTCCGCCTCGTCGACCATCTGCTGCTGTACGCCCTGGCGCTCGGCGTTGATGGCGTGCAGCGTGGCGGCCAGTTCGCGCGCACGCGCCGGATCGTCGCACAGCAGGCACTCGATGCCCAACGCCATGTCCTCGAGCCGGCCGGCGGCGTTGATCCGCGGCGCCAGCGCGTAGCCGACGTCGGCCGCGGTCAGCGTGCGCGAATCGCGGCCCGCGATCTCGATCAGCGCCTGCAGCCCGGCGCAGCCCTGCCGCGCGCGCAGGCGCCGCAGGCCTGCGGCGACCAGCGCGCGGTTGTTGGCGTCCAGCGGCACCAGGTCGGCGACGGTACCGACCGCGACCAGGTCGAGCAGGCACGCCAGGTCGGGGTCGGTGGGGAAGGCGCCCTGCGCGCGCAGGTGCCGCCGCAGCGCGAGCAGCACATAGAACATCACGCCCACGCCGGCCAGCGCCTTGCTCGGGAAGCCGTCGCCGCGCAGGTTCGGATCGACGATCGCGGCGGCGGGCGGCAGGACCTCGCCCGGCAGGTGGTGGTCGGTGACCAGCACCTGCCAGCCGCGCGCCTTCGCCGCGGCCACGCCGGCGTGGCAGTTGATGCCGTGGTCCACGGTCACCAGCAGGTCCGGCGCCAGCGCGGCGAGGTCGTCCACCAGCCCCGGCGACAGGCCGTAGCCGTGCACCATCCGGTTGGGCACCGCGTGCGACACGCGGCGCGCGCCGAGCAGGCGCAGGCCGCGCACGCCGACGGCGCAGGCGGTGGCGCCGTCGCAGTCGAAGTCGCCGACCACCACGATGTGGCGGTCATGCGCGATCGCGTCCGCGAGCAGCGCGGTCGCCGCGTCCAGCCCGCCGAGCGCATCCGGCGGATGCAGCTGGGCCAGCCGCGGCCGCGCCTGGTCGAGCGAGAGCGCACCGCGCGCGGCATACAGGCGGCGCAACAGCGGCGGCACGTGGTCGGGCCAGGCGCCGGCGTCGGCGACGGGCGCGCGGCGGCGGATGCTGCGGAGGGGGCTCATCCCGCCAGATGCTGCAGCGGCCGCCGCCAGATGCGCCAGCGTTGCGGGCGGGCGATCGCCCAGCGCGCGCCGTCGGCGAAATCCAGCACCAGCCGTGCGAGTTGTCCGCCGACGGCCGCGTCGACCCACGCCGAGAGGCCGTCGTCGAATGCCGCCAGCGCGCGGTAGTCGAGCAGCACGCCGCCGGCCGTGGCGCCCTCGTTCATCGCGCGCCCGTCATCGATGCCCGCGGCCAGCGCCAGCGACCGCAGCAGCAGGTCGTCGCTGCGTACCTGCGCATGCGGGCTGCGCACGTGGTCGGGCAACGCGCCCCCGCCCCAGAACCACAGCGAGTTCACCGGCGGGAGGCCGCGTTCGCCCCGCAGCGCGTTGTGCGGATGGTTGTGCAGCACGACCTGCGCCTCGCTCAGCAGCGCGCGCCAGCGGCGTCCTTCCGGTCCGTCCGGCAGGTGGTCGAACAGGTCCGCGCCGAGCACCTCCCCGGCGTCGGCGAACAGCGGCAGCCGGGCCTCGCGCGGCAGCCGCAGGTACCAGCGCGCGGAGTCCGGGGCGTCGATCGGGAAGCCGGCATCGCCGAACAGGGGGCGCAGCGCCGGCAGCAGCGCGTCGGCATCCTCGCGCGCGAGTTGCAGCGATTCGCCGATACCGAGCAGGCGCACGCCGTTGATGTCCGGGCGCACGTAGGCGGGATCGGCGCGCAACCAGGCCGCACCGGCGGCGTCGCCGGCATCGCGCTGGCGGGTCAGCGCGGCGACCGGCCAGCTGCGCGGCAGCAGTTCGAAGTGGCGCAGCAGTTGCGCGCGTTCGCCGGGGTCACCGTCCGCCAGGCGGTCGGCGCGGCCGAGCGCGCGCGCCAGCCGTTCCGGCAGCGGCGCGCCGGCCAGCCGCGCGCGCGCGGGCAGCAGCAGGGTCGCCGTCGCGGGCGCGGCGGCCATCTCAGCCTTCGTAGCGGACGCCGACGATCTCGTATTCGCGCTGTCCGGCCGGCGCGTCGATGGTGACGGTGTCCCCCTCGTGCTTGCCGATCAGCGCGCGCGCCACCGGCGAGGAGATCGCGATCATGCCCAGCTTGATGTCGGCTTCGAGGTCGCCGACGATCTGGTAGGTCTTCTCTTCGTCGGTCTCGGTGTCGGCGAGGTCCACCGTGGCGCCGAACACCACCTTCGAGCCGGCGTCGAGAGTCGCGACGTCGATGACCTGGGCGTGCGACAGCTCGGCCTCGAGCTGCTTGATGCGGCCCTCGATGAAGCCCTGCTGCTCGCGCGCGGCGTGGTACTCGGCGTTTTCCTTGAGGTCGCCGTGCGCGCGGGCCTCGGCGATCGCCTGGATCACCGCCGGGCGCTTGACCGACTTCAGCTCCTCCAGCTCGGCGCGCAGGCGCTGCGAGCCCTTCAACGTCATCGGCGCTCTCATGCCGTCAGTTCCTCGTGCAGTTCCTGCAGCGACCATACCGGGCCGCTGTCGCGGTAGTCGAGCGAGTGCAGCAGCGCCTTCGCCCCGGCGATCGTGGTCGAGTAGGTCACCCGCTGCTGCAGGGCCTCGCGGCGGATCGAGAAGGAGTCGGCGATGGCCTGCCGCCCCTCGGTGGTGTTGACGATGTAGGCGATCTCGCCGTTCTTGATCAGGTCGACGACGTGCGGCCGGCCTTCCATCACCTTGTTGATCACCTCGCAGGCCACGCCCTGCCCCTGCAGGAAGGCGGCGGTGCCGCGGGTAGCGACCAGCGCGTAGCCGCGCCGCAGCAACTCGCGCGCGACCGGCAGCAGCCGCGCCTTGTCCGGCTCGCGCACCGACAGGAAGGCCTTGCCGCCGGCCGGCGCGCTGATGTTCGCCGCCTCCTCCGCGCGCGCGAACGCGGCGCCGAAGCTGCGGCCCACGCCCATCACCTCGCCGGTGGAGCGCATCTCCGGGCCGAGGATCGGGTCCACGCCCTGGAACTTGGCGAACGGGAAGATCGCCTCCTTGACCGAGAAGTACTCGGGCACGACCTCCGCGGTCGCACCCTGCTCTTCCAGCGAGCGCCCGGCCATGCAGCGCGCGGCGATCTTGGCCAGCGGCACGCCGGTCGCCTTGGACACGAACGGCACCGTGCGCGAGGCGCGCGGGTTGACCTCGAGCAGGTAGATCGTGGCCTCGCCGGCGTCGTCGGTCTGCACCGCGAACTGGGTGTTCATCAGGCCGACCACGTCCAGCGCGCGCGCCAGCGCCACCACCTGCTCGCGCAGGCGCGCCTGCACCGCCGGCGGCAGCGAGTACGGCGGCAGCGAGCACGACGAATCGCCCGAATGCACGCCGGCCTCCTCGATATGCTCCATCACGCCGCCGATCAGCACCCGGCCGGACTTGTCGGCGATCACGTCGATGTCCACCTCGACCGCGTTGTCGAGGAAGCGGTCCAGCAGCACCGGCGAATCGTTGGAGACCTTGACCGCGTCGCGGATGTAGCGCGACAGGTCGGCGTCCGAGTGCACCACCTCCATCGCGCGGCCGCCGAGCACGTAGCTCGGGCGCACCACCAGCGGATAGCCGATCTCACGGGCGAGCGCGAGCGCCTCGTCCGGGTTGCGCGCGGTGCGGTTGGGCGGTTGCTTCAGGCCGAGCTTCTCGACCAGCTGCTGGAAGCGCTCGCGGTCCTCGGCGAGGTCGATCGATTCGGGCGAGGTGCCGATGATCGGCACGCCGTTGGCCTCCAGCGCGCGCGCCAGCTTGAGCGGGGTCTGCCCGCCGTACTGCACGATCACGCCCTCGGGCTTCTCGACCTCGACGATTTCCAGCACGTCCTCCAGCGTCAGCGGCTCGAAGTACAGGCGGTCGGAGGTGTCGTAGTCGGTCGAGACCGTCTCCGGGTTGCAGTTGACCATGATGGTCTCGAACCCGTCCTCGCGCAGCGCCAGCGCGGCGTGCACGCAGCAATAGTCGAACTCGATGCCCTGGCCGATGCGGTTGGGGCCGCCGCCGAGCACGATGATCTTGCGGCGGTCGCTCGGGTGCGCCTCGCACTCGTCCTCATAGGTCGAGTACATGTAGGCGGTGGTGGTCGCGAACTCGGCCGCGCAGGAATCCACCCGCTTGTACACCGGCCGCACGCCGAACGCGCGGCGCAGCACGCGCACCGCCGATTCGCTGGTGCCGGCCAGCTGCGCCAGGCGCGCATCGGAGAAGCCCTTGCGCTTGAGCATGCGCAGGCGGCGCGCGTCGAGCGCGTCCAGTCCGGACGCGGCGAGTTCGGCTTCCAGCGCGACCAGCTCCTCGATCTGGTCGAGGAACCACGGATCCACGAACGAGAGCGCGTGCACCTCTTCCACCGACATCCCGGCGCGGAACGCGTCGGCGAGATGGAAGATGCGCTCCGGCCCCGGCTCCTTCACTTCGCGCCGGAGCCGCGCCAGGCCGTCTTCGTCGGTCAGGTCGATGCCGGTCGGGTCGAGGCCCACCTTGCCGGTCTCGAGGCCGCGCAACGCCTTCTGCAGCGACTCCTGGAAGGTGCGGCCGATCGCCATCACCTCGCCCACCGACTTCATCTGGGTGGTCAGGCGCGAGTCGGCGGCGGGGAACTTCTCGAACGCGAAACGCGGGATCTTGGTGACGACGTAGTCGATGCTCGGCTCGAACGAGGCCGGGGTCAGGCCGCCGGTGATCTCGTTCTTCAGCTCGTCGAGCGTGTAGCCCACCGCCAGCTTGGCCGCGACCTTGGCGATCGGGAAGCCGGTCGCCTTCGAGGCCAGCGCGGACGAACGCGACACCCGCGGGTTCATCTCGATGACGACCACCCGCCCGTCCTGCGCGTTGATGCCGAACTGCACGTTCGAGCCGCCGGTGTCCACGCCGATCTTGCGCAGCACCGCGATCGACGCATCGCGCAGGCGCTGGTATTCCTTGTCGGTGAGGGTCTGCGCCGGGGCGACGGTGATCGAGTCGCCGGTGTGCACGCCCATCGGATCGAGGTTCTCGATCGAGCACACGATGATGCAGTTGTCCGCGGTGTCGCGGACCACCTCCATCTCGAACTCCTTCCAGCCGAGCACCGATTCCTCGATCAGCACCTCGTGGGTCGGCGAAAGCTCGAGGCCGCGCTTGACGATGTCCTCGAACTCCTCGCGGTTGTAGGCGATGCCGCCGCCGCTGCCGCCGAGGGTGAAGCTCGGCCGGATGATGGTCGGGAAGCCGACGCTGGCCTGGATCGCCACCGCCTCCTCGTAGCTGCGCGCCACTTCCGACTTCGGGCTCTCGAGCCCGATTTCCGACATCGCCTGCTTGAACAGCTCGCGGTCCTCCGCGGTGCGGATCGCGTCGCGCGAGGCGCCGATCAGCTCCACCCCGTACTGCTCGAGCACGCCGTGGTCGGCGAGGTCGAGCGCGCAGTTGAGCGCGGTCTGCCCGCCCATCGTCGGCAGCAACGCGTCCGGGCGTTCCTTGGCGATGATCTTCTCCACCGACTGCCGGTTGATCGGCTCGATGTAGACCGCGTCCGCCATGTCCGGGTCGGTCATGATCGTCGCCGGGTTGCTGTTGACCAGCACCACCCGGTAGCCCTCCTCGCGCAGGGCCTTGCAGGCTTGCGCGCCGGAGTAGTCGAACTCGCAGGCCTGGCCGATCACGATCGGGCCGGCGCCGATGATCAGGATGGTCTTGAGGTCGGTGCGCTTGGGCATGTCAGCGCGCCTCCATGGACGCAATGAAACGATCGAAGAGGTAGCTCACGTCGTGCGGTCCCGGGCTCGCTTCCGGGTGGCCCTGGAACGAGAACGCCGGCGCGTCGGTCAGCGCAATGCCCTGGTTGGAGCCGTCGAACAGCGAGCGGTGGGTGACGCGCACGTTCGCCGGCAGGGTCGCCTCGTCCACCGCGAAGCCGTGGTTCTGGCTGGTGATCAGCACGCGGCCACTGTCCACGTCGATCACCGGGTGGTTGGCGCCGTGGTGGCCGAACTTCATCTTCAGCGTCTTCGCGCCGAGCGCGAGGCCGAGCAGCTGGTGGCCGAGGCAGATGCCGTACAGCGGGATCCTCCTCGCGACGAACTCGCGGGTGGCGGCGATCGCGTAGTCACAGGCCGCCGGATCGCCCGGGCCGTTGGACAGGAACACGCCATCCGGCCGCATCGCCAGCACCTCGGACGCGGGCGTCTGCGCCGGCACCACCGTCAGGTCGCAGCCGCGCTCGGCCAGCATGCGCAGGATGTTGAGCTTGGTGCCGAAGTCGTAGGCGACCACGCGGAACCTGCCGCCGCCGGAGGCGAACGCATTGCGGTCGAGGTCGAGCTGGCCGGCGCCCCAGGCGTAGGCTTCGCGCGTGCAGGTCTCCTTTGCCAGGTCCATGCCCTGGAGGCCGGGGAACTTGCGCGCGGCCTCGATCGCCGCGTCGGCGTCGATGCCCTCGCCGGCCATCAGCGCGCCGTTCTGGGCGCCGCGGTCGCGGAGGAGCCGGGTCAGCTTGCGGGTATCGATGCCGCTGATCGCGACCACGTTGCGCTGCCTGAGCCACTCCGGCAGCGCGATTTCGCTGCGCCAGCTCGACGGCCGGCGCGGGACGTCGCGCACGATCAGGCCGGCGGCCCAGGCGCGGGTGGACTCGTCGTCCGCCGCGTTGCAACCGGTGTTGCCGATGTGGGGGTACGTGAGGGTGACGATCTGCCGCGCGTAGGAGGGATCGGTGACGATCTCCTGGTAGCCGGTCATGGCGGTGTTGAACACCACCTCGCCGACCGCGAGGCCGGGCGCGCCGACCGAATCGCCCTCGAACACGGTGCCGTCTTCGAGGGCGAGGATTGCAGGCTGGGTCACGGGCATCGCCTTGGGTTCGGGCCGCCGCGCTGCGGGCCTGCGGACGCAGGTTGCAGGAAAGCGCGGACGCGGCGCAGGACCGGTCCGTGCTGGCGACAGCCAGTGAAGGGGAATCAGGGCGAGCGGGAATTCTACCGGCGCGCCCGGCCGCGCGCCAGCGCGGCGCGGGTTCAGTCGAGCAGGTCGGTCAGCCGGTAGTCGCCCGGCGGGTGGCCGGCCAGCCGGCGCGCCGCGTGCAGCGCGCCGCGGGCGAAGATGTCGCGGTTGCCGGCGCGGTGGACCAGTTCGATCCGCTCGCCCAGGCCGCTGAACTGGACGGTGTGCTCGCCGACGATGTCGCCCGCGCGCAGCGAGGCGTAGCGCGGCGATGCCCCGCCCCGCCGCGCCGCGTCGCCGAGGCTGAGCGCGGTGCCGGACGGCGCGTCCTGCTTGTGCGCGTGGTGGGCCTCGACGATGTCGCAGTCCCAGCCCCGCAGCTGGCGCGCGGCGCGTTCGACCAGTTCGGCCAGCACCGCCACCCCGACGCTGAAGTTGGACGCCCACACCACCGGGATCCGCCGCGCCGCCGCCTGCAGCGCCTCGCGCTGCGCCGGCGCCAACCCGGTGGTGCCCGACACCAGCGCCGCGCCGCGCTCCACGCACAGCGCCAGCACCTGGTCGAAGCCTTGCGGCAGGCTGAAGTCGATGGCGACGTCGAACGCCGGCACGCCGGACAGCTCGGCCGCGGCGAAGCAGGCCACCCCGTCCGCCACCCGTTGCGCCGGGGCGCCGCGCGAGACCGCGGCGACCACCCGGCAGGTGTCCTCCTGCGCGGCGCACAGGCGCAGCAACGCCTGGCCCATGCGGCCGGTGGCGCCGTGGATGAGCAGGCGGGGAGGCGTGTCCATGGCGGGCAGGCTAGCGGCGCGGCCGGCACCGGACAAGCGCGCCGCGGCTAGAATCGCGCTTTCCACCGGGCACCCACCATGTTCGATCCGGCCCGCCTGACCGGCCCCGCCAGTACCGTCCTGCGCGAGCCGTTCCCGATCCTCGTCGCCCAGGACCAGCTGGCGCGCGAGGCCGCCGACGCGCTCGCCCGCGACTTCCCGCGCTACGGCAGCGCCGGTTTCTTTCCCTACGACCCCGCCGACTGCGGCGACTCCGTGCGCGCACTGGTCGATGCCCTGACCGCGCCCGCCTTCGCCGACGCCATCGGCGACGCGCTGGGGGTCCATGGCCTCGGGCGCTATCCGACGCTGGTGACCCTGTGCCAGGCGCTCAACCGCCGCCACGGCACCATCCACACGGATTCGCAGTCGAAGGTGGCCACCGCGCTGGTCTATCTCAACCCGGGCTGGCCGGACACCAGCGGCGGCTGCCTGCGTTTCCTGCGCCGGATCGACGACATCGACGCGCTGGTGCTGCCGGAGATCCGGCCGCTGTACGGCACCCTCGCCGCGTTCCGCCGCACCGCCAATTCCTTCCACGGCCACCTTCCCTACGAAGGCGAGCGCCGCGTCGTGCAGGTCGCCTGGCTGACCAGCGACGAGGAGAAGCTGCGCAAGACCAGGCGCGGAGGCCTCTCGCGGCTGGTCAAGCGCGTCGCCGGCGCGGCCGACCGCCGGTTCGGTTCCGGCCGCGATCGCAACGCGCGCCACGAGGACTGACGCCGTCCTCCTTCCAGGCGCGCCGAGTGCGGCGTGGGTCGCAGGGGGAACCCTGCGCCTCCCGCTCCCGCATTCATGCGAGTGAACCCGTGACGCGTATCGCATTTTTTACGGTGCGGTCACCGGGCTTGAAGTTTCCTGTGGGCTCCGGCGTCCGCGTCGGGCGCCAGCGCGCGCGCCCGCGGCGCCGGAATGCAGACGGCGGCACCGGACGCCGCCAGGCCCGCAACAGGAGACTGTCATGACCGTGATTTCCCGCCGCGCCTTCGTCCAGGGCCTCGCCGCCCTGCCGATGGCGCTCGCCGCGCCGCGCGCCGCCCGCGCCGCCACCGCCTACCGGCGCTACGACTGCGCCAGCCCGCAGGGGCTGCAGATGCTCGAGATCTACGCCAACGCCGTGCGCCAGATGCAGCAGCTCGGGCCCGACAACCCGATGAGCTGGATGTGGCAGTGGTACACCCACTTCGTCGACGGCGCCACCAGCAAGGCCGCGGAACTCGACCGCGTGTTCGGGACCACGCCATCGGCGCAGCGCACCCTGGCCGAAGAAACCTGGAACACCTGCCAGTCGCACGCCGGCCAGAACAGCAACCACTTCCTGCCCTGGCACCGGATGTTCGTGCTGTACTTCGAACAGATCGTGCGCACGGTCAGCGGCCGCAGCGACTTCACCCTGCCCTACTGGAACTACACCTCGGACGATCCCGCGCAGCGCGGCATCCTGCCGCCGCAGTTCCGCATGCCGAACGATCCGGTGTTCGGCAGCCTGTACAGGCCGAACCGCACGTCGCTGGCCAACAGCGGGCAGCGCATCGACGCCAACCAGCCCGTCGACGAAATGGACGTCACCGGCATCATGTCCAAGACCTCGTACACGACGGTCGGCGCCGAACAGGGCTTCTGCCGGGCCGTGGATTCGAGCATCCACGGCCGCATCCACGTGCTGACGGGCACCAGCCGGAACATGGGCGCGGTGCCCTACGCCGGCAACGACCCGCTGTTCTGGGTGCACCACGCCAACATCGACCGGATGTGGGCGAGCTGGAACCGGAACGGCAACAAGAACCCCACCGACGCCACCCAGTATCCCTGGATCAACAACCGCTTCGTCTTCGTCAACGGCAGCGGTACCCGGGTCAACTACCCGCTGAAGAACTACTTCAGCGTGCTCGCGCTCAACTACGACTACGACGCGTACTTCCCGCGTCCGCCGGCGCCGCTCGCGGCGAGCGCGCGGCTGGCGAAAGCCGCCGGGGGCAACCGGGTGTCCGAGCAGGTCGCGCGCGCGCGCGGCGGCGCCGACCTCGGCGGGCGTCCGGTCAACATCCCGCTGCTGCCGGTGACCGCGAAGCGCGGTTCCTCCGTGCTCGGTCTCGACGTCGCCTCGGGCCGGCGCTCCTGGCTGGTGCTCAAGGACCTGCACACCTGGTCGCAGCCGGAGGTGCTGTTCCACGTCTACCTGCGCGCGGGGAACGGTGTCGGCCGGCTCGACCGCACGCACTACGTGGGCGACATCAACTTCTTCGACGCCGAGTTCCACGACCACGGCAACGCGAAGATGGACATGGCGCTGGGCGAGAACTTCTACAGCTTCGACGTCACCGACCTGCTGGACCACATCCGCCGCGGCGGCGGCAACGCCGCGCGCGACGCGCTGATGGTCACCATCGTGCCGGCCGGCACCCCGTCGGGCGGCAAGCCCATGGTCGGTTCGATCGAGCTGCGGTTGCAGTAATCCCGCGCACGCACCGGGGCGAACAGAAAGCGGCCGCGAGATCGCGGCCGCTTTTTTGCGCGTCCGCGTTGGCCTGCATGACGGCGCGCTTCGAGGCGAGCCGCCAGCGGCCCGCACGCCGCAGCCGCAACGCCGTCGCCGTCGTTCCCGCATCGTCCCGAACCCCGCGCCGGTCCCCGCCATCGGCGCGCGCCGCCCGCGGGCGCGCGCCGCGCTTCGCAGGAGGACCCCTCATGGCCACCGTTTCCCGCCGCGCGTTCATCCAGGGCGTGGGCGCCGCGCCCCTGCTGCTCGCGCTGCCGCGCCCCGCGCGCGGCGCGACCCTGCGCATCCGCCACGACCTCGCCAGCGCCCAGGGCCAGCAGATGCTGGAGGTCTACGCGCAGGCCGTGCGCACGATGCAGGGACTGGGCGAGGCCAACCCGCTCGGTTGGCTGTGGCAGTGGTACACCCACTTCGTGAGCGGCACGACCAGCAAGGGCGCCGAGCTCACCCGCCTGTTCGGCAGCGGCACGTCCGCAGCCAGGTCGCTGGCGAACGAGACCTGGAACACCTGCCAGTCGCACGCCGGCCAGAACAGCAACCACTTCCTGCCCTGGCACCGGATGTTCGTCTACTACTTCGAGCGGATCGTGCGCCAGGCCAGCGGCCGCAGCGACTTCACCCTGCCCTACTGGGACTACACCTCCAGCGATCCGGCGAAGCGCGGGATCGTGCCGGCGCAGTTCCGCCTGCCCGACGATCCGCTGTTCGGCAGCCTGTACCGCGCCAACCGCGGCAGCCTGGCCAACGGCGGCCTGCGCCTGGACGCCGGCCAGCCGACCGACGTCATGGGCGTCGACGACGCGATGGCGAAAACCGACTACAGCACCGTGGACGCGGTGACCGGGTTCTGCCGCGCGATCGATTCCGGCATCCACGGCCGCATCCACACACTGGTCGGCACCACCAGGGGCATGGGAGCGGTGCCTTACGCCGGCAACGATCCGCTGTTCTGGGTGCACCACGCCAACATCGATCGCATGTGGGCAAGCTGGAACAGGAACGGGGGCAGGAACCCCACCGCCAGCTGGACCTACAACCAGTTCACGTTCGTCGACGCGAACGGGCTCCGGGTCCGGCGCGCGCTGCGCGACTTCTTCAGCACCACCTCGCTGGGCTACGGCTACGACCAGTTCATTCCGAAGCCGACGGCCGGCCTGGCCAAGCTGGCCGCGGCGGTCGCCGGCGGACGTTCCGAGCGGGTGGCCGCCGCCCGCGCCGGCGCGGAGCTCGGCGCGCGACCGGTGCGGGTGCCGCTGCTGCCCTCGGCCACCACGCGCAGGTCGAACGTGCTGGGGCTGGACGATCAGGCCGGCGGCGGCCGGGCCTACCTGGTGCTGCGCGACCTGCACGCATGGGCGCAGCCGGGCGTGCTGTTCCACGTCTACCTCGGCCCCGGTCGCGGCGCGGCGCCGCTGGACCGGGCGCACTACGCGGGCAACATCAACTTCTTCGACGCCGAGTTCCACGACCACGGCGACGCGGTGCTTGACCAGGCGCTGGGCGCGAACCTGTTCTCGTTCGACGTCACCGCGCTGCTGGAAAGTTTCCGTCGCCGCGACGGCACCGGCGCGCGCGACGGGCTGGTGGTGACCATCGTGCCGGCCGGCACACCAGCGGGTGGCAGGCCGCTGGTCGGGACGATCGAACTGCGGCGCCAATGACCGGCCGCTGGCGTGAACCACAACGGCCGCCCGAAGGCGGCCGTTTTCCGCGACGCGTCGGTGCGCGTCAGGACACCATGCGGTCGAAGAAGCCCTTGACCCCGTCGAGGAAGGTGCTCGACTTCGGCGAATGGCGACGGCCGCCCTCGCCAACGAAGGTGGCGTCGAACTTCTCCAGCAACTCGCGCTGCTCCGGGGTGAGGTTGACCGGCGTCTCCACCACCGCCTTGCAGTAGAGGTCGCCCGGCCGGCGGCTGCGCACCGAGCGCACGCCCTTGTCGCGCAGGCGGAAGACCTTGCCGCTCTGGGTTTCGGCAG
Organism: Lysobacteraceae bacterium; assembly: GCA_035539135.1. Taxonomy (GTDB): domain Bacteria; phylum Pseudomonadota; class Gammaproteobacteria; order Xanthomonadales; family Xanthomonadaceae; genus JABFWF01. Next base: position 266,847 of record DATLJD010000014.1, on the reverse strand, counting down.
GGATTCGCAGCTCCACCTCGCCTTCCAGGGTCGGCACCCGGATCACGTCGCCGAGCGCGGCCTGGGCGATCCGCAACGGCACCTCGCAGTGCAGGTCGTCGCCGTCGCGTTCGAAGATCTCGTGCGGCCGCACCCGCACCTCGACGTACAGGTCGCCGGGCGGTGCGCCGGCCGGCCCGGCCTCGCCCTCGCCGGCCAGGCGGATGCGGTCGCCGCTGTCGACGCCGGCCGGGATCTTCACCGCCAGCGTCTTTTCCTGCTCGACGCGGCCGGCGCCGTGGCAGACCTTGCAGGGGTTGGCGATGGTCTGGCCGCGGCCGCCGCAGTGCGGGCAGACCTGCTGCATGGTGAAGATGCCGCGCTGCATGCGCACCTGGCCGCGGCCATGGCAGGTCGCGCAGGTATCCAGGCGGCCGTCCTCGGAGCCGGTCGCGGCGCAGGCGCCGCAGGCGGCCAGGGTCGGCAGTTCGATCCGCTTCTCGACACCCGCGACCGCTTCCTCGAGGTCGAGTTCCATCACGTAGCCGACGTCAGCGCCGCGGCGCGGTCGCGCGCCGCCGCCACCGCCGAAGATGTTGCCGAAGATGTCGCCGAAGATGTCGCCCATGTCGGCATAGCCGGCGCCGGCACCCGCGCCACCGCCCATGCCGTGCTCGAACGCGGCGTGGCCGTGGGCGTCGTACAGCCGCCGCTTGCCGGCGTCGGACAGGACCTCGTAGGCCTCCTTGGCCTCCTTGAAGGACTCCACCGCGGCGGCGTCGCCCGGGTTGCGGTCCGGGTGGTACTTCATCGCGCAGCGGCGATAGGCCTTCTTCAGTTCCTCGTCCGACGCGTTGCGGGCAACGCCCAGGACCTCGTAGTAATCACGCTTGCTCATGTGGCGACTGCATTCCCCTTGGCGGGGCGGCGCGCGCGCGGCGCGGGCCCCAAAACGACGGGCAGACCCTCGCCTGCCCGTCGTTGCATCCTAGCGTTCCCTGCCGGCCGGTTCATGGAACCGGGTCCCAGGCCCCGCCTCACGCCCGCTTGTCGTCGTCCTTGACCTCGGTGAACTCGGCGTCCACGACGTCGTCGCCGCCGGCTCCGCCCTGCGCCCCGGCGCCGGCGGAGGGGCCTTCCGCCCCGCCCTGCTGGCCGGCGGCCGCGGCTGCCGCGAACAGCGACTGGCTGGCTTCCTCCAGCGCGCGGCTCTTGGCCTCGATCTGGGCCTTGTCGTCGCCCTTCATCGCGGTCTCGAGCTCGGCGATCGCGCCCTCGGCGCGGCCGATCACGTCGCCCGCCACCTTGTCGCCGTTGTCCTTGATCGCGCTGCGGGCGGCGTGGATCAGGGCGTCGGCATGGTTGCGCGCCTGCACCAGCTCCTGGAACTTCTTGTCCTCCTCGCGGTGCGCCTCGGCGTCCTGGACCATCCGCTGGATCTCCTCCTCGGACAGGCCGGAGCCGGCCTTGATCTCGACCTTCTGTTCCTTGCCGGTCTTCTTGTCCTTGGCGCTGACGTGCAGGATGCCGTTGGCGTCGATGTCGAAGGACACCTCGACCTGCGGCATGCCGCGCATCGCCGGCTCGATGCCGGTGAGGTCGAACTTGGCCAGCGACTTGTTGTAGCGGGCCTGGTCACGCTCGCCCTGCAGCACGTGCACGGTGACCGCGGTCTGGTTGTCCTCGGCGGTCGAGAAGGTTTGCGAGGCCTTGGTCGGGATGGTGGTGTTCTTCTCGATGATCTTGGTCATCACGCCGCCGAGCGTCTCGATGCCCAGCGACAGCGGGGTGACGTCGAGCAGCAGCACGTCCTTGACGTCGCCCTGCAGCACGCCGCCCTGGATCGCGGCGCCGACCGCGACCGCCTCGTCCGGGTTGACGTCCTTGCGCGGCTCCTTGCCGAAGAACTCGCCGACCGCCTGCTGCACCTTCGGCATGCGGGTCTGGCCGCCGACCAGGATCACCTCGCCGATGTCGCTGGCGCGCAGGCCGGCGTCGTTGAGGGCGACGCGGCAGGGTTCGATGGTCTTGCGGACCAGGTCGTCGACCAGCGCCTCGAGCTTGGCGCGGGTCAGCTTGATGTTCAGGTGCTTCGGGCCCGACGCGTCCGCCGTCACGTACGGCAGGTTGACCTCGGTCTGCTGCGTGCTCGACAGCTCGATCTTGGCGCGCTCGGCGGCGTCCTTTAGGCGCTGCAGCGCGAGCGGATCCTTGCGCAGGTCGATGCCCTGGTCCTTCTGGAACTCTTCGACCAGGTAGTCGATCACGCGCTTGTCGAAGTCCTCGCCGCCGAGGAAGGTGTCGCCGTTGGTGGACAGCACCTCGACCTGCATCTCGCCCTCGACGTTGGCGATCTCGATGATCGAGATGTCGAAGGTGCCGCCGCCGAGGTCGTACACCGCCACCTTGCGGTCGCCCGCGCCCTTCTTGTCCAGGCCGTAGGCGAGCGCCGCCGCGGTCGGCTCGTTGATGATGCGCTTCACCTCGAGGCCGGCGATGCGGCCGGCGTCCTTGGTCGCCTGGCGCTGGCTGTCGTTGAAGTAGGCCGGCACCGTGATCACCGCTTCGGTGACGGTCTCGCCGAGGTAGGCCTCGGCGGTCTTCTTCATCTTCTCCAGCACGCGCGCGGAGACTTCCTGCGGCGCCATCTTCTTGCCGTCGCTGGTCTCGACCCAGGCGTCGCCGTTGCTGTGCTCGATGATCCCGTAGGGGACGAGGTGGATGTCCTTCTGCACCTCGGCGTCGCCGAAGCGGCGGCCGATCAGGCGCTTGACCGCGTAGAAGGTGTTCTTCGGATTGGTCACGGCCTGGCGCTTGGCCGAGGCGCCGACCAGCACTTCGCCGTCCTTGGTCCAGGCGACGATGGACGGCGTGGTGCGGTCGCCTTCGCTGTTCTCGATGACGCGGGCCTTGCCGCCCTCCATGACCGCGACGCACGAGTTGGTCGTGCCGAGGTCGATGCCGATGATCTTGCCCATGGTGCTGCTCCCTCTTCTGTGTCGGTTGGCGCCGCGCCGCGCGCGGGGCCGATGTGCGGTATCTGGGGCGTCCGCCCCGTCGTTCAAGCGTCAGTCGTGCGGCGCGACGACCACCAGCGCGGGGCGCAGCAGGCGGTCGTTCAGCGCATAGCCCTTCTGGAACAGCTGGACCACGGCGCCCGGCGGCACGCCGTCGGCGGCGGCGGTGCTCATCGCCTGGTGGCGCTCGGGGTCGAAGCCGTCGCCGGCGGCCGGCGCGATCTCGACCAGGCCGTTGCCCTCGGCGATGCGGTGCAACTGGCGCAGGGTCAGCTCCAGGCCCTCGCGCAGCGGGTCGCCCGCGGGCGCGGCAGCGAGGCCGGCCTCCATCGCGTCGAACAACGGCAGCAGCTCGCTCAACAGCTTTTCGTTGGCGAAGCGCCTGGCCATGTCCATCTCGCGCGCGAGGCGCTTGCGCTGGTTCTCGAGGTCGGCGCGCTCGCGCAGCATGTCGCCGCGCAGCTGCTCGACCTCGGCGCGCAGCGCCTCCAGCTCGGCGGCGACCGGATTGCCGCCCGCGTCCGCGTCCATGCCGGCCTGGCCGGCGTCCTGCAGTTGATCGTTGCTCATGCTCCGTCCACGGTCATCCGGCGGCGCCGCGCCGCCTGAACGGAGGGTATTTGGGCCGCTCAGCCGGCTTTCAAGGCCGCTCCCAGCACGTCGGCGGCGGTCTTCACGACCGGGATCACCCGCTCGTAGGCCATCCGTGAAGGCCCGATCACGCCGAGCACGCCCACCGCTTCCCCGCCCGCCGCGTAGGGCGCGGCGACCAGCGACATCCCGGCCAGCGGCGCCAGGCCGGTCTCCTCGCCGATGAAGATGCGCACCCCCGGCGCGCGCAGGGTGCGCTCGAGCAACTGCAGGATCTCGCGCTTGCGGGCGAAGGCCTCGAACAGGCCGCGCAGGCGCTCCAGGTCGGACAGGTCCTGCACGCCCAGCAACCGGCTCTCTCCGGCCAGGCGCATGCCCTCCGCCTCGTCGTCGCCGGCCAGCGCCTGCTCGGACAGCTCCAGGGCGCTGGCCAGCAAGGTCTCCATCTCGTCGCGGGCCTCGCGCAGCTCGCGCAGCAGGGTCGCCCGGGCCTCCGCCAGCGGATGGCCGGCGAAGTGCCGGTTGAGGTAGTTCGCGACCCGCTCCAGTTCGCCGGCGTCGAACGCCCGCTGGGTCTGCAGCACCCGGTTCTGCACGTCGTTGTCGGCGAACACCAGGATCGCCAGCACCCGCCGGCCCTCGAGCGGCACGAAGTCGATGTGGCGGAAGGCGAACGCGTCGCGCCGCGGTGCGCTGACCACGCCGACGAAGTGGCTCATCGCCGACAGCAGTTCCGAGGCGCTGCCGAGCAGCGAGCGGGTGCCGGCGCCGGCCGGCAGTTCCTGGCGCAGCCGCGCGACCTCCGCCTCCGGCAGCGGGCGCAACTGCAGCAGCGAATCGACGAACACCCGGTAGCCCTGCGGCGTGGGCACCCGGCCGGCCGAGGTGTGCGGCGAGCTGAGCAGGCCGAGCTCCTCGAGGTCGCCGAGGATGTTGCGGATGGTCGCCGGGCTGACGTCGAGGCCGGCGTGGCGGGCCAGGGTCTGCGAGCCGACCGGCTCGCCGTCGCGGATGTAGCGCGAGATCAGCGTGCGCAGCAGCTGCCGCGCGCGCGGGTCGAGGGCGGGCTGCGGCAGGGGATCGGGCACGCGCTGGCTCATGCCCCGGATATAAGCCCCGCTCCCGACGCGCGCAAGCCGTGTCCTGCCCCGGCGGCCGTCCTTCGACCGGGCCCGACGGCCGACACCGGGCCGCGGCGCGTTCCGACCGCGGCCCGCGGCCCGCGCCGACAGGCCGGCCCGGCGCGATCGTCGCTGCGGATGAGAGAGGACGATTGCTACGCTATCGGGATGCTGCGCCACCTCGCCATCCGCGACTTCGCGGTCGTCTCCGCCACCGAACTCGAGTTCGGTCCCGGCCTCACCGTCATTTCCGGCGAAACCGGCGCCGGCAAGTCGCTGCTGGTGGACGCGCTGGACTTCCTGTCCGGCTCGCGCGCCGACAGCGGCATGGTCCGCCACGGCGCCGAACGCGCCGAGCTGGACGCGCAGTTCGACCTCGCCGACGCGCCGGCGGCGGCGGCCTGGCTGCGCGAGGCGGACCTCGACGACGGCGACGACTGCCAGCTGCGCCGCACCCTGCGCGCGGACGGCGGCTCGCGCGCCTGGATCAACGGCCGCCCGGTGACCCTGGCGCAACTGTCCGAACTCGCCGCGCTGCTGGTCGAGATCCACGGCCAGCATGCCCACCAGGCCCTGCTCGCGCGCGCCAGCCAGCTCGCCCTGCTCGATGCCTACGGCCGCCACGACGCCGAGCTGGCGGCGGTGCGCGAGGCGGCGCAGGCCTGGTCCGCGCTGCTGCGCGAGCGCGAGCTGTTGTCCAACCAGGGCGACGTCTCCGAGCGTATCGCCTGGCTGGAGCACCAGCTGGGCGAGCTTCAGCGCGAGTCCCTGGAGCCCGCGGCGATCGCCGAACTGGTCGCCAGCCACCGCCGCCACGCGCACTCGGCCGGCCTGATCTCGGCCTGCGAATCGGCCGTCGCGCGGCTGGCCGGCGACGAGGGCCCGGCGCTGTCGCGCCAGCTGCATCAATTGCGGTCCGAGCTGGTCCGCCAGGCCGAGCACGAGCCGCGCCTGGGCGAGGTCGACGCCATGCTCGACTCGGCCGCGATCCAGCTCGACGAGGCGCTGGCCCTGCTCGAGCAGGTACGCGCCGACCTCGACCTGGATCCGGCCGCCTTCGAGGAACTCGACCGCCGCCTCGGCCGCCTGCACGACCTCGCGCGCAAGCACCGGGTCACGCCGGAGACGCTGGCGGCGCAGCGCGACGCGCTGTTCTCCGAACTGGAGTCTTTGCGCCGGGCGGGAGAACGCCTGCGCACCCTCGACGGCGACATCGCGGACGCGACCGCGCGCTGGACGGGCGCCGCCGCCGCGCTGCGCGCGCGCCGCGCCGACGCCGCGCGGGCGCTGTCGGAGGCGACCACGGCGCTGATCGCGGAACTCGGAATGGGCGGCGGCCGCTTCGACGTGGTGCTCGACGAGGCCCAGCACGCGCGCCCCGATCCGCACGGCAGCGAGCGGGTCGAATTCCTGATCGCGGCCAATGCCGGCCAGCCGCCGCGGCCGCTGCGCAAGGTCGCGTCCGGCGGCGAGCTGTCGCGGATCTCGCTGGCGATCGAGGTCGCGGCGCTGGGCCTGGACGCGGTGCCGACCATGGTCTTCGACGAGGTGGACACCGGCATCGGCGGCGCGGTCGCGCAGATCGTCGGCCAGAAGCTGCGCGCGCTCGGCGCGAGGCGCCAGGTGCTGTGCGTGACCCACCTGCCGCAGGTCGCCGCGCAGGGCCACGCGCACTACCGGGTGAGCAAGGCCGAGGGCGGCGGCGTCACCCGCAGCGCGGTGCAGGCGCTGGACGCGAAGGCGCGCGAGGAGGAGATCGCGCGCATGCTCGGTGGCGTCGAGGTCGGCAAGGAGGCGCGCGCGGCGGCGCGCAAGCTGCTGCGCGACGGCCGCGACGGCCGCGACGCGGCGGTCGCCGATCGCTAGCCGGCAGCGCCCGGCGGGCTGTCCGCGGCGGGTTCCTCGGCCGAGCGCTCCGGCAGCGTGAAGTAGAAGGTCGCGCCCTCGCCCGGCCTGCCCTCGGCGCGGATGCTGCCGCCGTGACGCTCGACGATGCGCTTCACCGACGCCAGGCCAATGCCGTGGCCGCTGAAGTCGGTCTGGCTGTGCAGGCGCTGGAACGGCCGGAACAGCTTGTCGACGAAATCCGGGTCGAAACCGGCGCCGTTGTCGCGCACGAAGAATTCGCCGCCCTCGGTGCGGCCCACCTCGATCCGCGCATCCTCGCGCTGGCGGGTGAACTTCCAGGCGTTGTCCAGCAGGTTCTGCAGGAGGCTGCGCGCGAGGCCGGGGTCGCCCACCGCGTGCAGCCCCGGCGCGATTTCCACCTCGACCTTGCGCGCAGGGTCGCTCGCTCGCAGTTCGCCGATCGCGTCGCTGGCGATCCGGGTGAGGTCGAGCGCGCGCAGGCGCAGGTCGCCGCGGCTCAGGCGCGCCATCTTCAGCAGCGAATCGATCAACTCGCCCATGCGTCCGGCGGCCGCGCGCACCCGCGCCAGGTACTCGCGCCCGTCCTCGTCCAGGCGCGCGCCGTAGCGCTCGGCGAGCATCCGGCTGAAGCCGTCGATCGCCCGCAGCGGCGCGCGCAGGTCGTGCGAGACGCTGTAGGCGAAGCGCTCGAGCTCGCGGTTGGCCATGGTGAGTTCGTGGGTGCGGGTGGCGACCCGCGCCTCCAGCGAGCGATTGAGCGCCAGCACCTGCGCCTCGGCGCGGACCCGGTCGGTGATGTCCTCGACCTGGACCAGGCGGGTGATGTCCTGGCCGATCTCGCCCGGCACCGGCGCGAAGGTCAGCTGCGCCTGGCGCACGTCGCCGTCGGTGCGGCGCAGGCTGCGGGTGGTGCGCAGCACGCCGTCCGAGAAAGCCTGCATCTCGTGGGTGCGCACCGGCGCGTGGTCGTCCTCGACGAAATGGCTGCCGAACGTGGTGCCGATCAGCGCCTCGCGGTCGCTGCCGAGGATCGCGGCGAGCGACGGATTGGCTTCGACGATGCGGCCCTGGCGGTCGAGCAGGGCCTTGCCGATCGCCGAATACTGCATCGCCGCGCGGAAGCGCAGTTCGCTGCGGCGGTAGGACTCGCTCATCGTCTCCGCCAGCCGCTCGGCGCGCTCGCGGGTGCGGGTCAGCGACAGGATCACCGCGAACAGCAGCATGGCGGCGAGGAAGCCGATCACGCGCGCGGTGCGCAGGCCGGCGATGCGCGCTTCCAGCGCCTCCTGCGGCGGCGACTCGAAATCCACCCGCCAGCGCCGCCCGTAGACGTCCAGCATCACGCTGCGCCGGAAGGCCGCGAGGTTCGCCGGGCCGGGATCGGCGTACAGTTCCACTTCGGCCGGACCGGTCACGTCCGCCAACCGCAGGCGGATGCCGCGTCGCTGGGTGTTGTGGAGCGCTTCCTGCACGAAATCGGCAATGCGGAACGGCGCGTACACCCATCCGTTCATCAGCTCCCGTCGCGCGGCCATCGTCGCGGGCCTCACGCCGCCGCGGAACACCGGCAGGTAGATCTGCGCGGACGGGATCGGCGCCCCCCGGTCCTGCACCAGGTGGACCAGGCCGCTGATGCGGGGCTCGCCCGTCTCCAGCGCGGCCTGCATCGCGGCATGCCGCACCGGCTCGGCGAACATGTCGTAGCCGATCGCGTCGACGTTGACCTGGTTCTGCGGCTCCAGGTACAGGATCGGGCCGTAATGGTCGCGGGGCCCGCGCGGATGCACGGCGAACAGCCCTTCGCCGCTGTCGCGCAGCGCGAGCTGCAGGTCCGACAACTGCCCGGGCGAGACATAGACCGCATAACCGAGGCCGACCAGGGCCGGGAAGCGCCGGGTGATGTTCAGCCCCGCGACGTAATCCTGCCATTGCTGGCGGCTGGGCCGGTCGACCGAGGCGAACAGGGACACACCCCCGCGATTGATCAGCTCGTAGTTGTCCAGGCGCTGGACCAGCAGCGCGGCCATTTCGTCGGTGCGCGCCGCGAACGCCGTCTCCGCCGCCTCCAGTTCGCGTTGCTCGGTCTTGAACACGTACAGCTGCACGACCACCAGCGCGGCGATGAACACCGCGAAGGCGAGCAGATAACCGAGCGGGAGCCGGGACAGGCCGCGGCGGGGGGAAGCGTCGGGCATCGCGCGAGCATAACGTGAGCGGCGCGATGAACCGATCCTGCACTGCCCGCCCGGGCGGCTTGTGGCCCGGCCGCCAGCCCCTATACTGGCCCCGTCGGCGAGATCGACGCTTCCCGGGGGTGCACTGGCTTCGACGGGGGTCGCGAAATCGTCTGGCGCATGCCGAGGGGGCAGCTTTCCTCGTTAATCCAGCCGCAAAAAACCAGACGCCAACGACGACGTCTACGCTCTGGCCGCTTAAGGCCTAGCCCCGAACCCGCTTGTGCCCGTGCTCGCGGATGTAGGGTCATCATCACGGGATAGGTGCCGGCGGCGACCCGTCAACCGGCTCCGAAACCAAAGCGGGTGTGGACGGCGGTGTGCCTCGCACGTTGTGTTGCCGCCGTCCGAGATCGAACAACGGGCTAAGCATGTAGTGCCGGAGATGGAGTGCCTTCGGACGGCGGTTCAATTCCGCCCACCTCCACCAATACCGGGCCGGGAGCCAGCGCTCCCGGCCTTTTTTCTGGCCGCGCCACGGGCCGGGCCCGGGGGTCGGCTATCCTGCGGCGTTTCCCCCGCAGCACGCCGACGCATGTCCGATCCCGCTCCCCTGCCCGCCCAGCCCACCGCGATTGTCGAGCGCGACGGCGTGCGCTACACGCTGCTGGGCACCGCGCACGTTTCCCACGCCAGCGTGGAAGCGGTGCGCGCGGCGATCGCCACCGGCGCCTTCGACACCATCGCGGTGGAGCTCGATCCGCAGCGCCTGCAGTCGCTGAGCGACCCGGATGCGCTGGCGCGGCTGGACCTGATCAAGGTGCTGCGCGAGGGCAAGACCGCGCTGTTCGCCGCCAACCTCGCGCTCGCCACCTACCAGCGGCGGTTGGCCGAACAGCTCGGTATCGAGCCCGGGGCCGAGCTCAAGGCCGCCGCCGAGGCGGCCCGCGCCGGTGACCTGCGCCTGGCCCTGATCGACCGCGACGTCGGCCTGACCTTCAAGCGCGCGTCGCAGCGGCTGGGCTGGTGGCAGCGCGCCCAGCTGGGCGGCGGGCTGCTGGCTTCGCTGCTTGCCGACGAGGAGGTCGGCGCGGAAGAGATCGAGCAGCTCAAGGAGGGCGACATGCTGGAGGCCAGCTTCGGCGAATTCGCCCGCGGCAACCCGACGCTGTACGAGGTGCTGATCGCCGAGCGCGACCGGTACATGGCCGCGCGCCTGCGCGCCGCCGCCGACGACGGCGCCCGTGAGGTGCTGGCGGTGGTCGGCGCCGGCCACCTGCAGGGCCTGGCCCGGCGCCTGCGCGAGGACATGGCGCCGCCGGCCGAGGTCTGCGCCGAACTGGAGGCGGTGCGTCCGAAGTCGCCGGTGCCCTGGTTCACCCTGCTGCTCGCCGTGTTCGTGCTCGGCGGCTTCGCCTGGGGCTTCTGGCGCGGCGGCGTGGACGTCGGCGCCGACCTGCTGCTGCAGTGGGTGCTGGCGACCGGCGTGCTCGGCGCGCTCGGCTGCGCGCTCGCTGGCGGCCATCCCCTCAGCATCCTCGCCGCCTTCGTCGCCTCGCCGCTCACCCCGCTGCACCCGGCGCTGGCCTCCGGCACGATCAGCGCGCTGGTCGAGGCCTGGGTGCGCAAGCCGACCTACGCCGACTTCCTCGCCCTGCGCGAGGACGTGCAGACATTCCGCGGCTGGTACCGCAACCGCGTGTCACGGGTACTGGTGAACTTCTTCCTGACCAGCCTCGGCACCGCGATCGGCGTGTGGACCGGCGGGTTGCGCATGCTGGGCCGGCTGATCGGCTGAGCGCCCGCCGTCCAGGGGCCGGCGCCCGGGAGCGGCCGTGAGGCCGCGCAGCCGCAGCAGCAGGCGGCGGGCGGTGCGCCGCGCGAAGCCGAGAGTCGCCCCGTGCACCGCGCCGACCAGACGGCGCCGCACCGGGATGCGCCAGCCCAGTCCGGCCTTCACCACGCTGTGGCAGGGATTGCACCGGCCGCAGGGAAACCCGCCGGCGGGCTGGTGGCAGAACCAGGTCTCCAGCATGAGCGGGCGCCAGCCGCGCTCGTCCACCTCGCGCGCCATGTCCTGCTTGGTCATCTCGAACAGCGGCAGCGCGTACCTGCCGAACACCACGTCCATGTCCGGGTCCAGTCCCGGGATGATCCTGTGGGTCTCGTAGCCGCCCCGCGCGCGGGTCGCCGCGACGATCTCCGGGGCGACCAGCGCGCCCGCGCCGCTGCGGGTCTTCTCGGCGCCCAGTTCGACCTCGCTCAGTCCCTGCTGCAGGCAGAAGCTGGCCAGCCACTCGTACTGCGAACCGATCGGCGCCCGCGCCTGCAGGCGGCGGAATGCCTGGGTGACCTGCGGATCGAGGGGTACCTCCTCGACCTTCGCCGTCAGCGTGGGCAGCAGCAACCCGCGGGTCTCCGGATGCAGCTCCAGCAAGCGGGCGCGGATGCGGTCCATCGTCTGCAGCTCGACCTGCAGCGAGCGCCGCTTCGCGTCGATCAGGTAGACCGGCCGCACCGGCACCCGGTGCACCAGCAGCAGCCGCAGCAACTGGAAAGTCGAATCCCAGCCGCCCGTCCACAGGATGTGCACCGGGGCCCGCTGTCCGTTGTCCATGCCGATGCCCCCGTTGGCTTCTCTTCAGGAAGCACGCAGGGTACTGGGCGGGGCGGACAAGGCAGCGTCATGATCGCGGGCCGCCGCGGGCACCGGGCCAGGCTGGAAACGAAAAAGCCCCGCGAGGGGGCTTGATCCTGGTGGGCGGTGCAGGGTTCGAACCTGCGACCCTTGCCGTGTGAAGGCAATGCTCTACCGCTGAGCTAACCGCCCGGGGCCGCGCAGTATAGCGGCGCCTCCGCGCGCGGCCAAGCCTCGCCCGCACGATCGGGCTGGCGCGCTACCCTTGGCCGCACACGCCCGGAATCCGCGATGTCCTACGACGCCCCCCGCCTCTACCACAACCCGCGCTGCTCCAAGTCGCGCGGCGCCCTGGACCTGCTGCGCGAGCGCGGCGTGGACCCGGTGATCGTGTCCTACCTGGAGACGCCGCCCACGGTGGACGAACTGCGCGGCGTGCTGCGCCAGCTCGGCCTGCCGGCGCGCGCCCTGCTGCGCGCCGGCGAGACCGAGTACGCGGAACTCGGGCTGGACGACCCGGCGCTCGGTGAGGACGCCCTGCTGCGGGCGATGCATTCGCATCCGCGGCTGATCGAGCGGCCGATCTTCGTCAAGGACGGGCGCGCGGTGATCGGGCGGCCGCCGGAGCGCGTGCTGGAACTGCTGTAGGGAGCTCCGCTAGAGCGACTTGCTGGCGCGCAGCGAGCGCACCCGCTCCGGCGGGGCGAAGCTGTCGCTGCGCGCGTCCGTCCAGAAGGCGCGGAACACGGCGTGCTCGGGCACGCCGTGCAGCAACTCGCCTGGCTCGAGGAAGCGGTACAGCGCCGCCAGCGAGCGCACTTCGGTCGGCGACACCCGCCGCAGGATGTGCTCCGGCCCGAGCTGGGCCGGGCTCTCCAGCCCCGCCGCGCACAGCAGGTCGCGCAGCGCGTGCAGGGTGTTCTGCTGGAAGCGGAACACGCGGTTGGCCTTGTCCGGCACGTCGAGTGCGCGCCAGCGCCGCGGGTCCTGGGTGGCGATGCCGGTCGGGCAGCGATCGGTGTGGCAGCTCTGCGACTGGATGCAGCCAAGCGCGAACATGAAGCCGCGCCCGGCATTGCACCAGTCCGCCCCCAGCGCCAGCGTGCGCGCGACGTCGAAGGCGCTGACGATCTTGCCGGCCGCGCCGATCCTGATCCGGTCGCGCAGGCCGAGGCCGACCAGGGTGTTGTGCACCAGCATGAGCCCCTCGTGCATCGGAACGCCGACGTGGTCGACGAACTCGGCCGGCGCCGCGCCGGTGCCGCCCTCCGCGCCGTCCACCACGATGAAATCGGGCAGCAGGCCCGTTTCCTGCATCGCCTTGGCCAGTGCGAACCACTCCCACGGATGGCCGATCGCCAGCTTGAAGCCGGCTGGCTTGCCGCCGGACAGGTCGCGCAGCTTCGCCACGAACTCGAGCAGGCCGACCGGGGTCGAGAACGCGCCATGCCGCGCCGGCGAAATGCAGTCGCGGCCCTCCAGCACGCCGCGGGTGGCGGCGATCTCGGCGCTGACCTTGGCCGCCGGCAGCACCCCGCCATGGCCGGGCTTGGCGCCCTGCGACAGCTTGACCTCGACCATCTTGACCTGCGGATCGAGCGCGTTTTCGGCGAAGCGCTCCTCGCTGAAGCGGCCCTCGTCGTCGCGGCAACCGAAGTAGCCCGAGCCGATCTCCCACACCAGGTCGCCGCCGTGCTCGCGGTGGTACGGCGAGATCGATCCCTCGCCGGTGTCGTGGTAGAACCCGCCCAGCCGCGCGCCGGCGTTGAGCGCGCGGATCGCCGCCGCCGACAGCGCGCCGAAGCTCATCGCCGAGATGTTGAAGACGCTGGCGTCGTAGGGCTGGGTCGCCAGCGTGCCGACCCGCACCCGGAAATCGTGCGAGGCGATCGCGGTCGGCTGCAGCGAATGGTTGATCCACTCGTAGGCCGGGTTGTAGACGTCGTGCTCGGTGCCGAACGGCACCACGTCCATCACCTGCTTGGCGCGCTGGTACACGAGCGCGCGCTGCTGGCGCGAGAACGGCGCCTCCTCGGTGTCGCGCTCGATGAAGTACTGGCGGATCTCGGGACCGATCGACTCCAGCCCGTAGCGAAAGTGCGCCAGCAGCGGATAGTTGCGGCGCAGGGTGCTGTGCCGCTGCAGCAGGTCCCAGGTGCCGAGCAGCGCGAGCAGGCCGAACCCGACGGCGCCCCAGCGCCAGCCGCGCCCGTCGAGCACGGCGAGCGCGATGCACAGCAGCGTGAGCAGCAGGCTGGCGGCGTAGGCGGCGTAACGCAGCATGCGACGGCTCCGGCGAGGACCGGCCCCGAGGATAGCGCGGGCGCGGACTACAGCCGCGCGTCCACCGCGTCCTTCGGGAACAGACCCTTGATGTCGTAGATCACGGCGCGCCCGTTGGCCAGCCGTCGCAGGCCGTCCACGCCCATGTCGCGGAACTGGTCGTGGGCGACCGCAACCACGATCGCGTCGTAGGCGCCCGGCTGCGGCGCGTCCAGCAGGCTCACGCCGTACTCGTCGCGCGCCTGCGCGGGGTCGGCCCAGGGGTCGTGGATGTCGACCGTCGCGCCGTATTCGCGGAATTCGCGCGCGAGGTCCACCACCCGCGTGTTGCGCAGGTCCGGGCAGTTCTCCTTGAAGGTCAGCCCGAGCAGCAGGATGCGCGCGCCGGCGACCGCGATGCCGCGCCGGATCATCAGCTTGATGACCTCGGCGGCGACGTGCTGGCCCATCGCGTCGTTGATGCGGCGGCAGGCGAGCAGGATGTCCGGGTAGTAGCCGGTCGATTGCGCCTTCTGGATCAGGTAGTACGGGTCCACGCCGATGCAGTGGCCGCCGACCAGGCCCGGGCGGAACTTCAGGAAGTTCCACTTGGTGCCCGCCGCCTCCAGGACTTCCCCGGTGTCGATCCCGAGCCGGTGGAAGATCAACGCGAACTCGTTGATCAGCGCGATGTTGGCGTCGCGCTGGGTGTTCTCGACGACCTTCGCCGCCTCCGCGACCTGGATGCTGGACGCCTTGTGCGTACCTGCCGGGATGATGCTGCGGTACAGCGCGTCGACGAAGTCCGCCGCTTCCGGCGTCGAGCCCGACGTCACCTTGGGGATGTCCGCCAGCCGGCGCGCGCGGTCGCCAGGGTTGATCCGCTCCGGGCTGTAGCCGACGAAGAAGTCCTGGTTGAAGCGCAGGCCGGAGGCGCGCTCGAGTTCCGGCACGCAGATCTCCTCGGTCGCGCCGGGATAGACGGTGGACTCGTAGACCACCACGTCGCCGCGCGCGAGCACCGCACCGATCGCGCGGCTGGCCCGCACCAGCGGGCCGAAGTCGGGCTGCTTGTGCTCGTTGATCGGAGTCGGCACGGTGACCACGTAGACGTCGCGCCCGCGCAGGTCGGCGGCGTCGGCGGACAGGCGCAGCCGGGTCGCCTGCGCGAACTCGGCGTCGTCCACTTCGCGGTTGTCGTCGCGGCCGCCGCGCAGCACCTCGACGCGGGCGGCGTCGATGTCGAAGCCGAGCGTGTCGTAGCGCCGGCCGAAGGCGACCGCCAGCGGCAGGCCGACGTAGCCCAGTCCGACGACCGCGATGCGCGCGCTGGCGAGGTCCCGCATTGCCATCCCCCATGTGGTGCCCGGAGTCGGGATCGAACCGACATGGCCTTGCGGCCGAGGGATTTTAAGTCCCTTGCGTCTACCAGTTTCGCCATCCGGGCTCGCGCGCATGGTGCCGCAAGCCGGGAGCGGCGGAAACCCTCGGGGTCAGGCCGGGTGGCCGCCCAGCGGGCCCATGTGCTGGCGGTAATAGCGCAATTCGGCGATCGAGTCGCGCACGTCGCTGAGCGCCGTGTGCGCGGCGTCCTTGCGCAGCCCGGCCATCAGCTGCGGCGCCCAGCGCCGGGCCAGTTCCTTGATCGTGCTGACGTCGAGGTTGCGGTAGTGGAAGTGGCGTTCCAGCGCGGGCATCAGCCGGTGCAGGAAGCGCCGGTCCTGGCAGATCGAGTTGCCGCACATCGGCGAGGCGTTCGCCGGCACCCACTCGGCCAGGAAGGCCACGGTCCGCGCCTCGGCCTCGGCGATCGAGACCCTGCTCTCCAGCACGCGCTGCCAGAGGCCGGACTTGCCGTGCTGGGTGCGGTTCCATTCGTCCATCGCCTCCAGCGCGGCCAGCGGATGGGCGATCGCCAGTTCGGGACCCTCTGCAAGGATGTTGAGTTCGGCGTCGGTGACGACCGTGGCGATCTCGATGATCGAATCGGTGGCCGTGTCGAGCCCGGTCATTTCCAGGTCGATCCAGATCAGCCGGCCTTCGGTGCCTTGGGTCACGTGGCGTTCCCTGTCGCGGTGCTGCCGGCATGATAGCCGAGGCGCCGCCCTGCCCCGCGCCTCATTCCAGCGGCGGCTTGCCGCGCTTGGCCCGGAAGTAGTTGCTCAGGCGGCGGCCGGCCTCGTCGGCGAGCACGCCGCCCTGCACTGCCACGCGATGGTTGTGGCGGGGATCGGCGAGCAGGTCGAACACGCTGCCGGCGGCGCCCGTCTTGGGATCGGCGGCGGCGAACACCACGCGGGCGACGCGCGCGTGGACCAGCGCCATCGCGCACATCGCGCAGGGCTCCAGGGTCACGTACAGGGTGGCGCCGAGCAGGCGGTGGTTGCCGGCCCGGCGGCCGGCCGCGCGCAAGGCGACGATCTCCGCGTGCGCGCTCGGGTCGTTGTCGGTGATGTTGCGGTTCCAGCCTTCGCCGAGCACCTCCCCGTCGGCCGCGACCAGCACCGCGCCGACCGGAATCTCGTCGTGCTCGCGCTCCGCGCGCTCGGCGAGCGCGAGGGCATGGCGGATCCAGTGCTGGTCGGTAGCGGTCGGATCAGGTTGGGTCACGCTTGCTCCCGGCTTCGGCCAGCTCGGCGCCGCCATCCAGGGCGTCGCGTCCCCGGCTTCGGATCGTCCGGCCCGGCCATCCGTGGCCGGTCAATGAGCCGCTTGCGGCATGGCGCGCAAGCGGCTCATTCCCACTCGATCGTGGCCGGCGGCTTGCCGCTGATGTCGTAGACCACCCGCGAGATGCCACGCAGTTCGTTGATGATGCGGTTGGAGACGCGGCCGAGGAAGTCGTACGGCAGGTGCGCCCAGTGCGCGGTCATGAAGTCGATGGTCTCGACCGCGCGCAGCGCGATCACCCATTCGTAGGCGCGCGCGTCGCCGACCACGCCGACCGACTTCACCGGCAGGAAGACCGCGAAAGCCTGGCTGACCTTGTCGTACAGGTCGGCGCGCCGCAGTTCCTCGATGAAGATGTGGTCGGCCCGCGCCAGCAGCTCGGCGTACTCCGGCTTCACCTCGCCGAGGATGCGCACGCCCAGCCCCGGGCCCGGGAACGGATGCCGGTAGACCATCTCGCGCGGCAGGCCGAGCTCCACGCCGAGGCGGCGCACCTCGTCCTTGAACAGCTCGCGCAGCGGTTCGACCAGGCCCAGCTTCATGTCCGCGGGCAGGCCACCGACGTTGTGGTGGCTCTTGATGACGTGGGCCTTGCCGGTCTTGCTGCCGGCCGACTCGATCACGTCGGGGTAGATCGTGCCCTGCGCCAGCCACTTCGCGTTCTTCAGCTTGCCCGCCTCCTCGTCGAAGATCTCGACGAACAGGTTGCCGATGATCTTGCGCTTGGCCTCCGGGTCGGCCACGCCCTCGAGCGCCCGGAAGTAGCGCTCGCGGGCGTTGACCCGGATCACCTTGACGCCCATGTGCTGGGCGAACATCGCCATCACCTGGTCGCCTTCCTGCCAGCGCAGCAGGCCGGTATCGACGAACACGCAGGTCAGCTGGTCGCCGATCGCCTTGTGCAGCAGCGCGGCGACCACCGACGAATCCACGCCGCCGGACAGGCCGAGGATGACCTCGTCGCCGCCGACCTGCGCGCGCACGCGGGCGACCTGGTCCTCGATGATGTGCTCGGGCGTCCACAGCGTGCGGCAGCCGCAGATGTCGACCGCGAAGCGGCGCAGCAGCGCCTGCCCGGACTTGGTGTGGGTGACTTCCGGATGGAACTGCACGCCGTACCAGCGCTTGTCGTCGTTCGCCATCGCCGCGACCGGGATGCGGTCGGTGCGCGCGGTGACGACGAAGCCCGGCGGCGCGACCGACACGTGGTCGCCGTGGCTCATCCACACGTCGAGCTTCGGCGGCGAGCCCGGATGGTCCTTGAGACCGTCGAGCAGCGCGTCCTGCGCGACCAGTTCGACCGTCGCGTGGCCGAACTCGCGCTGGTCGGCGGCCTCGGTGGCGCCGCCGAGCTGCGCGGCGAGGGTCTGCATGCCGTAGCAGATGCCCAGGATCGGCACGCCGGCGTCGAACACCGCCTGCGGCGCGCGCGGCGCGCCGTCCGCGGTGGTCGACTCGGGGCCGCCGGACAGGACGATGCCCTTCGGCGCGTAGCGGGCGATCTCCGCCGGATCGTGGTCCCAGGCCCAGATCTCGCAGTACACGCCGATCTCGCGGATGCGGCGCGCGATCAGCTGCGTGTATTGCGCGCCGAAGTCGAGGATCAGGATCCGGTCGGAATGCAGGTCGGTCATGGGTGTGCCGGGAGCCGGGAATCGGGAGCCGGGAGCCGGAAAGCCGGCCCGCCGACGGTTTTCGTTGCTTTCCGGCTGCCGGTTACCGGCTACCGGTTACCCTCTCTGGAAGCCTCACCCCGCGCGGTAGTTCGGGGGCTCTTTCGTGATCTGCACGTCGTGCACGTGGCTCTCGCGCTGGCCGGCGCCGGTCACCTTCACGAAGGACGGCTTCTTGCGCATCTCCTCGACCGTCGCGCAGCCGACGTAGCCCATGGTCGCGCGCAGGCCGCCCATCAGCTGGTGGACGACGCCACTGAGCGGGCCGCGGTACGGCACGCGGCCCTCGATGCCTTCGGGCACCAGCTTGTCGGCGTCGGAGGCGTCCTGGAAGTAGCGGTCCTTGGAGCCCTTCTCCATCGCGCCGATCGAGCCCATGCCGCGGTAGCTCTTGTAGCTGCGGCCCTGGAACAGCTCGGTCTCGCCCGGCGACTCCTCGGTGCCGGCGAACAGGCCGCCGATCATCACCGAGCTGGCGCCGGCGACCAGCGCCTTGCCGATGTCGCCCGAATAGCGGATGCCGCCGTCGGCGATCAGCGGGATGCGGTCCTGCAGCGCCTCGGCGACCATCGAGATCGCGGTGACCTGCGGCACGCCGACGCCGGCGACGACGCGGGTGGTGCAGATCGAACCGGGGCCGACGCCGACCTTGACCGCGTCCGCGCCGGCGTCTTCCAGCGCGCGGGCGGCGTCGCCGGTGACGATGTTGCCGCCGACCACCTGCAGCTTCGGGAAGCGCTTCTTGACCCATGCGACGCGCTCGATCACGCCCTGCGAGTGGCCGTGCGCGGTGTCCACCACGACCACGTCCACGCCGGCCGCGACCAGTGCTTCGATGCGCTGCTCGGTGTCGCCGCCGACGCCGACCGCGGCGCCGACCAGCAGGCGCTCGCTGGCGTCGTAGGCGGCGTTCGGGTTGTCTGACTTCTTCTGGATGTCCTTGACGGTGATCAGGCCGCGGAGCTCGAAATCGTCGTTGACCACCAGCACCTTCTCGATGCGGTGCTTGTGCAGCAGGCCCATGACTTCGTCGTCGGAGGCGCCCTCCTTCACCGTGACCAGGCGGTCGCGCTTGGTCATGACGTGGCGCACCGGGTCGTCGAGCTTCTTCTCGAAGCGCATGTCGCGGCCGGTGACGATGCCGACCAGGTGGCCGCTCTCGTCGACCACCGGCACGCCGGAGATGTTGCGCGCGCGGGTGAGCTTGAGCACCTCGCCGATCGTGGTCTCGGGACCGACGGTGAACGGCTCCTTGATCACGCCGGCCTCGAAGGTCTTGACCCGCGCGACCTCGGCGGCCTGGCGCTCGACCGTCATGTTCTTGTGGATGATGCTGATGCCGCCCAGCTGGGCCATGGCGACGGCGAGGCGGGCTTCGCTGACGGTGTCCATCGCCGCCGACAGCAATGGCAGCTTCAGGCGCAGGTCGCGGGTGACGCGGGTGGCGAGCGAGACGTCCTTGGGCAGGACGACCGAATGCGCGGGGACGAGGGAGACGTCGTCGTAGGTGAGCGCTTCAGCCTGGATGCGGAGCATGGGCAACCCCGGGGCGGTGAAGCGCGCCATTGTAACCCGTCCGCGCACCGCGGCGCCTGACCGGATGCCGTCCGCCTGCCAACGTCAGACCGGATCGGCCGCCTCCGCGGCTTCCAGCGTGTTCTGCATCAGGGTGGCGACGGTCATCGGCCCCACCCCGCCGGGTACCGGCGTGATCCAGCTGGCGCGCTCGGCCGCGGCGGCGAAGCCGACGTCGCCGACCAGGCGGCCGTCGTCCAGGCGGTTGATGCCGACATCGATCACCACCGCGCCGGGCTTGACCCACTCGCCGGGGATCAGGCCGGGACGGCCGACCGCGACCACCAGGATGTCGGCGTTGCGCACGCTTTGCTCGAGCACCGCGGGCGGGGTGAACTTGTGGCAGCTGGTCACCGTGCAGCCGGCGATCAGCAGCTCCAGCGCCATCGGCCGGCCGACGTGGTTGGAGACGCCGACGATGGTCGCGCTGGCGCCGCGCACCGGGCGGTCGGTCCAGGCCAGCAGCGTGGTGATCCCGCGCGGCGTGCACGGCCGCAGGCCGAACTCGCGCAGGGCGAGGTGGCCGACGTTCTGCGGGTGGAACCCGTCGACGTCCTTGCACGGGCTGATCCGGTTGATCAGGCGGGTGGCGTCGCGGCGGTCGGGCAGCGGCAGCTGCAGCAGGATGCCGTGCACCTGCGGATCGGCGTTGAGGCGGTCGACCAGCGCCAGCAGTTCGTCGTCGCCGGCGTCCGCCGGCAGGTCGAAGTCCATCGCGCGGATGCCGACCTTTTGCGCCGCACGGCGCTTGTTGCGCACGTACACGGCCGAGGCCGGATCGTTGCCGACCAGGATCACCGCGAGACCGGGGCGGCTTCCGCCGGCGGCGACGCGCGCGTCCACCCGCGCCTTCAGTTCGTCGAGCAGGGCCTCGGCGATCCGCTTGCCGTCGAGGATGCGGGCTTGGTGCGGGCTCTGCTGGTTCATTCCGTGGTGCGAGACCTGGCGGCGAGCCGGTCATTATCCCTCATCGCCCCTCCCCCGCCCCGGCGCGCTCATGGCGCCGTCTGCGCGCCGTCCGCGTCGGGCGCGGGACAGCGCTGCATCCCGGGGGGCATCGGCAGCGTGCAGACCTCGCAGCACGGCGCCGTCGGCACGGGCTCGCGCAGGGGCGGCGCGTTCGCCGGCACCGCCATCGGCCTGAGCTTGAGCAGCGCGACCCAGTCCTGGCGGTTGAAGCTGCAGCCGGCGGGGTCGGCGGGGCCGCAGCCCGGGCCGCGGCGCGGCAGGTCCCAGAACAGGCCCTTACGGTTGAGGTTGAGCACGCGCAGCGTCGCGCCCTGCAGCACGTTGCCGCCGACCAGGTAGGCGCGGCCGTGCACCAGGTCGGTCGCCGCGACGATGTCGCAGTGCATGGCCAGTCCGGATTGCGGCGCGCCCGCGAGCAGCGCGCGCAGGCCGGCGTAGTCGCGCACCGCGGGCTGGCGGCTGAAGCACAGCAAATCGCCGGGCGCGGGCGCGGTGGTGTCGGGATCGGCGAGCGTGTAGGGCCCGCCAGGCTGGCGCAGCGCGTCGCGGACGTAGTCGACATGGCTGGCGGACGGCCGGAAGCCGGGCACCCCGGCGCGCACCAGCACCCACGAAACGAAGGCCGCGGACCAGGGCGTGTCGACCACGAAGCCGCGGCAGGCCGCGAGCGCCGGCGCGCTGTCGGGCAACGCGCACTCGCGCGCGCCCGCGCGCTGTCCCATGCCCCACAGCAGGCCGCTGCCGCGCCAGTAGTCGACGACGCGGCGCCACGCCGGCGTCGCCCGGTCGGCGAGCAGGCTCTGCTCGGCCTCGCCCACCGTCATGCTGGCCAGGCGGCCGTCGTTGTCGATGAAGGGCGCGCCCCACAGCGCGTTCTCGGCGCAGGCGATCGCGCCGACGCGCGCGCCCATGCCGGCGGCCGGATCGGCCGAGGTCGCACAGGCCTCGCCTGCGATCGCCGGCAGCGCCGCGCACGCGAGCCACGCGCCAAGCAGGCGCGCGACGATCCAGCCAGCCTTCCCCATTCCGCCTCCCCGCCCGATGCCATCGCCGATCCTCGCACGTGGCGCGCGCCGGGACGGTGAATCAGTGTCCGGCGCAGAAGGCGGCGTAATCGATGTAGCCCGGGAATACGCGATCGGGCGCGCACACAGGACAGTCCGGATCCGGCGCGAGGCGCGTTTCGCGGAAACGCATCGCCAGCGCGTCGAACTGCAGCAGGCGGCCCGCCAGCGGCTCGCCGATCCCGAGCAGCAGCTTCAGCACCTCGGTCGCCTGCAGCATGCCGACCACGCCGGGCAGGACGCCGAGCACGCCGGCCTCGCTGCAGTTGGGCGCGTCCTCCGCCGCCGGCGGTTGCGGGAACAGGCAGCGGTAGCACGGCGCCGCGCCGCGCCGGCGCCCCGCGTCGAACACGCTCACCTGCCCGGCGAAGCGGTGCACGGCGCCGTACACCAGCGGCTTGCCCAGCTTCACGCAGGCGTCGTTGAGCAGGTAGCGCACCGGGAAATTGTCGGCGCCGTCGAGGACGACGTCCACGCCGTCGAGCAGCGTCTCGACGTTGGCGCTGGTGACGCGCGCGCGCGCCGGCTCGAGGCGGAGGCCGGGATTGAGCGCGGCCAGCGCGGTCGCGGCGGAGTCGACCTTGGCCTGGCCGATGCGCGCGTCCGCGTGCAGGATCTGCCGCTGCAGGTTGCTGCGCTCGACCACGTCGTCGTCGGCCAGGCGCAGCGTGCCCACGCCGGCGGCGGCGAGATAGAAGGCGGCCGGCGAACCCAGGCCGCCGGCGCCGACGACGAGTACCCGCGCGGCCTGCAGGCGGCGCTGGCCGTCCAGCCCGACTTCGGGCAGGCGCAGGTGGCGCGAGTAACGGTCAGCGAAGTCCGCATCCAGTTTCGCTCGTGTCATCGGCAACGCGGCGGCTTCCCATGCACTGGTGCCGCCTTGGACGGAGTAGACATTGCGGTAGCCCTGCCCCTGCAGCGCCTCGGCCGCGAGGGCGGAGCGCTTGCCGCCCTGGCAGATCAGCAGGATCTCGGCGTCGCGGTCGGGCAGGTGCGCGGCGGGATCGGCTTCAAGCGCCTCGCGGACGACGCCGGCGGCGCCTTCGGCCATGCCCAGCGCGCGTTCGTGTTCGGCGCGGACGTCGACCAGCCGCGCGCCGGCGCGCACGCGGGCGAACGCTTCGGCGACGGGGAGTTCGCGGACGGCCATGCGGCGATTATCGCGCGCTGCGCCGGGTGCCTGGTGGATCCGGCGCGCAACGCACCGTCCGGGCGGCGCCCTACCCCTTGCGCTTCACGTGCCGCAGCAGCCGCTGCTTGCGCGCGACCTGGCGGTCGGTGAGCTCGTTCTTGCGGTCCTTGTACGGGTTCTCGCCTTCCTTGAAGACGAACCGCACCGGCGTGCCGACCAGCTTGAAGCGCTTGCGGAAGAAGTTCTCGAGGTAGCGCCGGTAGGTCTCGCTCAGCGTGCGCAGGCGGGTGCCGTGGACGACGAAGGTCGGCGGGTTGTCGCCGCCCGGGTGGGCGAAGCGCAGCTTGGCGACGTGGCCGCGCACGGTCGGCGGCGGGTTGGCCTCGTATGCCGCCTCCAGCGCGCGGGTCACCTCGGAGGTGCCGAACTCGCGGGTCGCCGACGCGTGCGCGCGGTGGACCGCCTTGAACAGCTCGCGCAGGCCGGAGCCGTGCAGCGCGGAAATGCGCACCGCCTCTGCCCAGTTGACGAACGACAGCTTGCGCGACAGCAGCGCCTCGTTCTGTTCGCGCTGGTAGGCGCTGAGCCCGTCCCACTTGTTGATCGCGATCACCAGCGCGCGGCCCGCGTCGAGCACCGCGCCGAGCACGCTGGCGTCCTGCTCGGTCACGCCTTCGGAGGCGTCCAGCAGGATCACCGCGACCTGGCATTCCTCGATCGACTGCAGGGTCTTGACGATCGAGAACTTCTCCACCGCCTCCTCGACCTTGGACTTGCGGCGCAGGCCCGCGGTGTCGATCAGGCGGTACTTGCGGCCGTCGCGCTCCAGGTCCACCGCGATCGAGTCGCGGGTGGTGCCCGGCACGTCGGACGCGATCATCCGCTCCTCGCCCAGCAGGCGGTTGACCAAGGTCGATTTGCCGACGTTGGGGCGGCCGACGAAGGCGATGCGGATGCGCTCCGGGTCCTCGTCCAGGACCGGCGCGTCGCCGTCCTCCGGCAGCGCCGCCAGCGCCTGCGCGAGCAGCGCGTCGAGACCCTGGCGGTGCGCGGACGATACCCCGAGCACGGTGCGGAAACCGTAGCGCGCGAACTCGGCCAGCGCGGCGCGCGCGTCGATGCCGTCGATCTTGTTGACGACCAGGAAGATCGGCGTGTCGACCTTGCGCAGCCAGGCCAGGATCTCGTCGTCCAGCGCGGAGGGACCCTCGCGGCCGTCGACGATGAACAGGACGAGGTCCGCCTCCTCCGCCGCGGCCCGCGACTGGCGCGCGGTGGCGCCGGCCAGGCCTTCCTCGCTGCCGGCGATCCCGCCGGTGTCCACCACCACGAACGGACGCGCGGGATCGATCCGGCACACCCCGTACTGGCGGTCGCGAGTGACGCCCGGCGCGTCGTGCACCAGCGCGTCGCGGGTGCGCGTGAGCGCGTTGAACAGGGTCGACTTGCCCACGTTGGGGCGGCCGACCAGGGCGACGAGGGGGAGCATGGCGAAGCGGTCCGGGAATGGCGGGAATGGGACGTCAAAAGCTAGCAGGCGCGCACCGGGCGCGCCGTTTTCCGCCGGTGCCGGGCCGCGCGCGCGGCTGCCCGCTGCCGACTCCCGGTCCGGTTACTGCGCCAGGCGGAACGCGCTCAGTTCGCCGCCGATGTCCTGGACCACGAGGATGCCGTCGGCGACCACCGGCGCGGCGCGCACGGCGTCGTCGACGCGCGCGCGCGCGGCGAACTCGCCGGTCTCCAGCTTCAGCCAGTGCAGGTAGCCCTGGAAGTCGCCGACCACGGCATAGTCGCCCTGCACCGCCGGCGCGCTGACACCGCGGTTCTTCAGCTTGTCCTGCTGCCAGAACGCGCCGCCGCCGGACTTATCGAGCGCCCACACCACGCCGTCCGGGCTGGTGACCAGCACGCTCGCCCCGGAGACGGCGACCCGGCCCGGACCACCGGCATCGTGCTGCCACAACACGCGGCCGCTGGGGCCGTCGACCGCGGTGGTCTTGCGCTTGTAGCTGCTGGCGAACAGGATGGTGCCGTCGAGCGCCGGGGTGCCGTCCACGTCGGCCATGCGCTCGAGTTCGGTGCGGCCCTCGGCTTCGCCGATCGTGGCGTCCCACAGCGGGCGGCCGTCCGCCAGCGCCAGCGCCGTCATGGTGCCGTCGTCGTTGCCGACGAAGACGAAGCCGGGACCGAGCAGCACGCCGTCGTTCCCGCGCACGGTCAGGTTGGGCAGCTCGTGGTTCCAGAACCAGCGGCGCTCGCCGCTGGCGGCGTCGAAGGCGGTGACCCGGCCATCGTTCGAGCGGACCAGGACCATGCCCTGCCCGATCACCGGCGGCGCGATGATCTCGTTGTTGACCTTGGCGGTCCACTTTTCGGCGCCGGTCGCGGCGTCGAGCACGAGCACGTCGCCCTCGAGGCTGCCGGCGGCGACCAGGCCGTCGCCCGCGCCGGGACCGCCGGCGAGCGCCAGCTCCGAGTCGTGGTGCCAGACCGGCTTGCCGGTCTGCAGGTCGAAGGCGGTGATGCCGCCGCGCACCGCGGCGGCGTACACACGGCCGTCCGCGACCACCGGGCCCTGGCGCGCGCCGAGGCGGCCTTCGCCCTTGCCGGCGTCGGCTGTCCACAGGCGGGTGACGGTCACGCTGGGCGCGATGTCGACGAGCTCCGCCGGGGCCTGCGGCGACTCCTTCTCCTTGCCGTCGAACCAGCCCTTTATCGTGCTGCAGCCTGCCAGCGCGACGGTCGCGGACAGCAGGAGGACGGCGGCCAGTTGCGGCCGCTTGCGCGTGGGGGCGGGCTTCATCAGGAGCGGGCCTCGGGCTTGGCCGGCATGCCGCCGGCCTGGGACAGTTTGAGTTCGACCAGGCGGCGCTGCGGCGCGGCGACGTCCATGTGGGTCAGCGCCTTCTGGTAGGCGTCGCGCGCCTGCGCGGCTTGGCCGAGGGCGAACAGCGCGTCGCCGCGGACCTGCTGGATCGCCGCGTTGGTGCTGTCGGCCGGCAGCAGCGCGAGCGCATCGCGCGCCTTGCCCGCGTCCACCAGCAACTGGGCCAGGCGGGTGTTGGCGACCGCAGCCAGGGCCGGGTCCTCGATCTTGGCGTTGCGCAGGGTGGCGATCGCGGCGTCGCGCTTGCCGGCCTCGAGCTGGGCCTTGGCCAGGTCCAGCGCGGCCAGCGCCGCGTACACGCCCTGGGGCAGTTTGGCGACCTGCGCCTGCGCCTCGTCAAGCTTCTTCGCGTCGATGCTGTGGCCGACCGCGGCGTAGCGGCCGGCGATCTCGACGCGCTGCTGGGCCTGCTGCTTCTGCCACCACTGCCAGCCGCCGATCGCGGCCAGGCCGATCAGCACGCCGCCGATCAGGCCCGCGCCGTTGTCGCGCAGCCACTGGCGGACGCGTTCGCCTTGTTCGTGCTCGTCGAGCAGGTCGTCGATTGCCATGCCGTGCGCTGCCTCGTGACCGGCCGTGGCCGGTGGAAACGGTGGAGGGACAGCCCCCGCGACCCGGGCGGATCGCCGACGGGGTCAGTCAGCGGCAGGCGCGAGGGAACCGTCAGAGGATACCGTAAAGCGCGCGACGTTCGCTCGCCGGAACGCGGCGAGGTCCAACTGCTTGCCTTCGCGCAGCACGTCCACGGCAGTGGCGTCGCCGAGCACGACCGTGCCCACGTCGTCGACCGGCCAGGCGCGTTGCGCGCCCGCGTGCAGCAGGCCCTGCTCCAGCACCGTGCCGTCGCGGCCGGTCACTTCCACCCAGCTGTCGCCGTGCAGGCGCAGGGCGAGGGTCGGCGCGTCCTGCGTTTCCGGCGCCGCCGGCAGCGCGGCGATCGAGGCCACCAGCGGCCGCGGCGACTGCGCCGCGGGGCCGGCGTGCGCGGGGGTGGTGTCGCCGACCGCCGGCACGTCCAGCGGCGCGGCGTCGCGGGCAACGGTGCCCAGGTGCGGCCGGGTGGCCAGCCACACCGGTACCGCGATCGCGGCGGTGATGACGATGTAGACCAGGCGCCGCGCGGCCTGTTCGGCGAAGCGCCGCATCGGCGGCGTGTAGGTGCGCGGGGTCAGCACCGGCGGCTCGACCGTGGCGACGCCGGCGGCGGCCACCATCGGCGCGGTGGTCAGGCCGAGCAGGCGCGAATAACTGCGCAGCTGGCCGCGCACGAAGACCGGGGCGCCGAGGCGGCTCCAGTCTTCCTCCTCGAGCGAGTTCACCACCCGCACCGGCATTTTCAGGCGCGCGGCCACGTCGGCCTGGGTGAGACCCGCGGCTTCGCGCGCCTGACGGAGACGACGACCGCAACCGCGATCGCCTTCCGGCACGATCCAGTTCGCCTGATCAGTCACTGCCCTGCATCCCCCGGGGGAACCGCCCGCGACGCGGGGAATTCCGCCTTCAAGCGTTGAACATAGCGAGCGGCCGCAGCCGTGTCGCCCAGCTTTTGCTCGATCTGTGACGCGAGTTCCAGCACTTCCGCCGTCGCTGGTGCAGCCGCGAGACGGCGCTCGGAGAAGGCGCGCGCCTGGAAGTAGCGCCCTGCACGATATTCGCTTTGCGCCAGCGATGCGAGCGCGACCGCGTTGTCGGGGTCGAGTTCGAGCGCGCGCCGCAGGTCGCGATCGGCCCGTCCGGGCTGGCCGGCGGTCAGCGCGCAGGCGCCGGCATTGGCCAGGGCCGCCGCCGGGGTCGCGTAGTGCGGGTCGGCCACGGCACGGTCGAAGAACGGCAACGATTCCGCCGCGCGCCCGTTCGCGCACAGCCAGGCGGCGTAGTTGTTGAGGGTGGCGCCGCGGTCCGGCGCGAGCCGCATCGCCTTGGCGTATTCATCGCCGGCACGGGCGCTGTCGCCGCGCCCGCTGGCGACCAGCGCCAGCAGGGTATGGGCCTCGGCCAGGGTCGGATCGGCGTCGGCGGCGGCGCGGGCCTGGCGCCCGGCGCCATCCAGGTCGCCGGCCCGCAGCAGCACCTGGGCCGCGGCGACCGCCCGGGCGGCCGCCATCCGGCGCCGGTCCGCCTCGGTTTCGTGCACCTCGTAGGTGGGCGCGACCTGGGTGAACTCGCCGCGCTCGAGCTTGGGCTTGACGAAGGTCAGGCGCGAGCAGGCGGACGCCAGCAGCGCCAGGCCGGACAACGCGATCGCCGCGGCCGGCAAGCCCCCCCTACGCTGCGGCATCGTTGATTCCCTGCGCGTCCAGCCGCTTGCGGAATTCCGCCTGGCGGCGGGTGCGATCCATCACCTGGCCCTTGAGCTGGCCGCAGGCGGCGTCGATGTCGTCGCCGCGGGTCCTGCGCACGGGCGCGATCATGCCGGCGTCGTTGAGCAGCTTCTGGAAGGCGCGGATCGCGGCCTCGTCCGGGCGCTCGAAGCGGGTGCCCGGGAACGGGTTGAACGGGATCAGGTTGACCTTGGCCGCGCCCTTCATCTGCGCGGCGCGATCGAAGGCGCGCATCAGCGCGACGAGGCCGCGCGCGTGCTCGGCCTGATCGTTGACGCCCTTCATCAGGGTGTATTCGAAGGTCACCGAGGTGCCCGGCTTGCGCCGCGCGTAGCGCACGCAGGCGTCCATCAGGGTGGCGATCGGGTACTTGCGGTTGATCGGCATCAGCTCGCTGCGCAGTTCGTCGAACGGCGCGTGCAGCGACACCGCGAGCGAGACGTCGCTGACCTCGCCGAGCTTGTCGATCTGCGGGACCATGCCGGCGGTGGACAGGGTGACCCGCTTGTTGGCCAGCCCGTAGCCGAGGTCGTCGCGCATGATGCTCATCGCGCGCACGACGTTGTCGAAGTTCGCCAGCGGCTCGCCCATGCCCATCATCACCACGTTGGTGAGGCGGCGTTGCTGGTGGGGCACGTTGCCGAGGTGGCGCGCGGCCACCCACACCTGGCCGATGATCTCGGCGGTGGACAGGTTGCGGTTGAAGCCCTGGGTCGCGGTCGAGCAGAAGCCGCAGTTGAGCGCGCAGCCCACCTGCGAGGACACGCACAGCGTGCCGCGCCCCTTGTCGGGGATGTAGACCGTCTCGATCGCGTTCTTCGCGTCCATGCCGAGCAGCCACTTGTGGGTGCCGTCGGCGGACGCCTTGTCGAACACCAGCTGCGGCACGCGCACCTCGGCGCGCTCCTCTAGCTTGGCGCGCAGCGCCTTGCCGAGGTCGGTCATGTCGCTGAAATCGGTGACGTAGCGGTGATGGATCCACTTCATCACCTGGTGGGCGCGGAACTTCTTCTCGCCCAGCTCCTCCTCGAAGAAGCGCTCCAGGCCGGCACGGTCGAGGTCGAACAGGTTGGTCTTGCCCGATTGCACGGCGGCCGCGCGCGCGACAGGCGCGCGCGCATCGCCCGCGGCCTGCGCGGGGGCGAGTTCGATGGCGATGGCGCGCGTGTCGTTCATTGGATGGCGATCAGCGGGCGTAGACGTCGGTCGCCGGGAAGAAGTAGGCGATCTCGATCGCCGCGTTCTCCAGCGAGTCGGAACCGTGCACGGCGTTGGCGTCGATCGAATCGGCGAAGTCGGCGCGGATGGTGCCGGCCGCCGCTTCCTTCGGGTTGGTCGCGCCCATCAGCTCGCGGTTCTTGAGCACCGCGCCCTCGCCTTCCAGCACCTGGATCATCACCGGGCCCGAAATCATGAACTCGACCAGCGCCTTGAAGAACGGCCGCTCGCGGTGCACGGCGTAGAAGCCTTCGGCTTCTTGCCTGGAGAGGTGCTTCATCTTCGCGGCGACAACCTTGAGGCCGGCCTTTTCGAAACGCGAATAGATCTCGCCGATGACGTTCTTGGCGACGGCATCGGGCTTGACGATCGACAGGGTGCGCTCCAGCGCCATGGGAAATTTCTCCGGTAGGCGGGTCGCGGGTGTGGTGCCCCGAGGCCCGAGGATAACAGAAAAACCCGCGTGTGGACGCGGGTTTAGCCGATATGGCTGCGGTGATTCTAGCGGATCGCGCGGGGGGACTGCATGACTCCGCGCCGACCGGTTTGACGATCGCCGCCGGCAGGCCTAGCATCCAAACAAACGTTTGATCAGGCCCCGTTCGATGCCGGCTTCCGCCCCCTTCTCCACCAAGGATCGCATCCTCGGCGCCGCCGAGGAGCTGTTCGCCCAGCACGGCTTTGCCGGCACCTCGCTGCGCCAGGTCACCAGCCGCGCCGATGTCAACATCGCCGCCGTGAACTACCACTTCGGCAGCAAGGAAAACCTCGTCAACGAGGTCTTCCGCCGGCGCATGGACGAGATGAGCGCGCGCCGCCTGGCCGCGCTCAAGGCCGCGATGGCCGAGCATCCGGGCGAGCTCGAGCCCATCCTTGCCGCGTTCGTCGAACCTGCGCTGGCGATGGCCCAGGACCGCCACGGCGGCGGCGCCTTCATCCGCGTGATCGCCCGCGCCTACGCCGAGAAGAACGACAGCCTGCGCAAGTTCCTGTCCGACCAGTACGGGCACGTGCTGCGCGACTTCGCCCGGGCGATCGCCGCCTGCCTGCCGCAGCTGAGCAAGGAGGAGCTGTACTGGCGGCTGGACTTCCTCGCCGGCGCGCTGACCTACGCGATGGCCGACTTCGGCCTGATCAAGCGGCCCGCGGGCAGCAGCGAGGCCGCCCACCGGGCGCGGGCGGCGCGGGAGCTGATCCGGTTCGCCGCGGCCGGTTTCCAGTCGTAAGGCCCTTCCCGGGCACTTCTTTCAGAATTTCAAGGACTTACACCCCATGTCTCAGAAACTGCTTGTCCGCCGCGCCGCCGTCCTCGGCGCCGGCGTCATGGGCGCGCAGATCGCCGCCCACCTGACCAACGCGGGCGTGGACACGGTGCTGTTCGACCTGCCCGCGAAGGAAGGCGACCCCAACGGCATCGTCAACAAGGCGATCGCCAACCTGGCGAAGCTGAGCCCCGCCCCGCTCGCCGACAAGGCGCTCGCCGAGCGGATCGTGCCCGCCAACTACGAGACCGGGCTGGAGCTGCTGCGCGGCTGCGATCTCGTGATCGAGGCGATCGCCGAGCGGATGGACTGGAAGCAGGACCTGTACCGCAGGATCGCGCGGTTCGTGCCGGCGCACGCGGTGCTGGCCAGCAACACCTCGGGCCTCGGCATCGACGCGCTGGCCGACGTGCTGCCGGAGGAACTGCGCCACCGCTTCTGCGGCGTGCACTTCTTCAACCCGCCGCGCTACATGCACCTGGCCGAACTCATTCCGTCCAGGCACACCGACCAGGCGGTGCTGGACGGCCTGGAGGCCTTCCTCACCACCACCTTGGGCAAGGGCGTGGTGATCGCGCGCGACACCCCGAACTTCATCGGCAACCGGATCGGCGTGTTCTCGCTGCTGGCGGCGATGCACCACACCACCGAGTGCGGGCTCGGCTTCGACACCGTCGACGCGCTGACCGGCCCGGCGATCGGCCGGCCCAAGTCTGCGACCTACCGCACCGCCGACGTGGTCGGCCTGGACACCATGGTCCACGTCATCCGGACCATGCACGACACCCTGCCGGAGGATCCCTGGCACCGCTACTTCCAGGCGCCGAAGTGGCTGGCGGCGCTGGTCGAGAAAGGCGCGCTCGGGCAAAAGACGGGCGCGGGCTTCTACACCAAGCGCGGCAAGGACATCCTGGTGCTCGACCTCGCGCAACAGGACTACCGCCCGCTCGCCGGCGAGCTCGACCCGGAGGTCGCCGGCCTGCTCAAGGAGAAGGATCCGGCCAGGAAGTTCGCCGCGCTGCGCGCCAGCGCGCATCCGCAGGCGCGCTTCCTGTGGTCGATCTTCCGCGACACCTTCCACTACAGCGCCTTCCACCTGAAGGACATCGCCGACACCGCCCGCGACGTGGACTTCGCCATGCGCTGGGGCTACGGCTGGTCCACCGGTCCGTTCGAGACCTGGCAGGCGGCGGGCTGGAAGCAGGTCGCCGAATGGATCGCCGAGGACATCGTCGCCGGCAAGGCGATGAGCGACGCGCCGCTGCCCGACTGGGTGTTCGACGGCCGCAGCGAGGTGCACGGCAGCGTCGGCAGCTACAGCCCGGCGCGTAACAAGCCGGTGCCGCGCTCGGAGAACCCGGTGTACGCGCGCCAGCGCTTCCCGGACCCGCTGCTGGGCGAGAAGTTCGGCCACGGCCGCACCGTGTTCGAGAACGACGGGGTGCGGATGTGGGCGGACGACGGCGACGACATCGCCGTGGTCGGCTTCAAGACCAAGCTGCACACGGTCAACGACCAGGTGCTGGACGGATTGCAGGAGGCGATCGGCATCGCCGAGCGCGACTTCCGCGGCCTGGTGATCTGGCAGCCGAAGGAACCGTTCTCCGCAGGCGCCGACCTGGCAGGCGCGCTCGGCCTGCTGCAGGCGGGCAACGTGGCCGGCTTCGAGGCGATGGTCGCCAACTTCCAGGCCACCAGCCAGCGCATCAAGTACGCGCTGGTGCCAGTGGTCGCGGCGGTGCGCGGGCTCGCGCTCGGTGGCGGCTGCGAGTTCCAGATGCACGCGGCGCGCACGGTGTTCGGACTGGAGAGCTACGTTGGCCTGGTCGAGGCCGGCGTCGGCCTGCTGCCGGCAGGCGGCGGCCTGAAGGAATTCGCGGTGCGCGCTTCCGAAGCGGCCGGCCCGGGCGGCGATGTGTTCGCCCAGCTCAAGACCGCGTTCGAGAGCGTGGCGATGGCAAAGGTATCGACGTCCGCGCTGGAGGCGAAGCACCTGAAGCTGGCGCGCGACAGCGACCCGGTCGTGTTCAATGCGCACGAACTGCTGCACGTGGCCAAGGCCAATGCGCGCGCGCTCGCCGAGGGAGGCTACCGCCCGCCCCTGCCCGCCCGCCGGGTGCAGGTCGCCGGCGACGTGGGCATCGCGACCTTCAAGATGATGCTGGTCAACATGCTCGAGGGCCGCTTCATCTCGTCGCACGACTACGAGATCGCCTCGCGCATCGCCACCGTGATCTGTGGCGGCGAGGTCGACCGCGGTGCGATCGTCGACGAGGACTGGCTGTTGCGCCTGGAGCGCGAGCACTTCGTCGCGCTGGCGCAGATGCCCAAGACCCAGGAGCGGATCGCGCACATGCTCAAGACCGGCAAACCCCTGCGGAACTGAGTCCCGGGCCGAATCGAAGCGCGCCTGACCGGCGCCAGAGCAGGAACTACACCATGACGAAGCAAATCCAGGACGCCTACATCGTCGCCGCCACCCGCACCCCGGTCGGCAAGGCGCCGCGCGGCGTGTTCCGCAACACCCGCCCCGACGAGCTGCTGGCGCACGCGCTGCGCAGCGTGGTCGCGCAGGCGCCGGGGATCGACCCGACCCGCATCGAGGACGCGGTGATCGGCTGCGCGATGCCCGAGGCCGAGCAGGGCATGAACGTGGCGCGCATCGGCGTGCTGCTGGCCGGCCTGCCGAACACGATCGCCGCGCAGACCATCAACCGCTTCTGCTCCTCCGGCCTGCAGGCGGTCGCGCTGGCCGCCGACCAGATCCGCCTCGGCAACGCCGACCTGGTGCTCGCCGGCGGGACCGAGTCGATGTCGATGGTGCCGATGATGGGCAACAAGGTCGCGCTCAGCCCGCAGGTGTTCGCCCGCGACGAGAACGTCGCGATCGCCTACGGCATGGGCATCACCGCCGAGAAGGTCGCCGAGGAATGGAAGGTCTCGCGCGAGGACCAGGACGCGTTCGCGCTGGCCTCGCACCGCAAGGCGCTGGCGGCGATCCAGGCCGGCGAGTTCCGCGACGAGATCAGCCCGTTCGAGGTCGTCGCCCACCTGCCCGACCTCGCCGGCAACACGATCCGGCTGAAGAAGACCCTGGTGGACACCGACGAGGGCCCGCGCCCCGATACCTCGCCCGAGGGCCTCGCGAAGCTCAGGCCGGTGTTCCGCAACGCGCAGTTCGGCGGCAGCGTGACCGCCGGCAACAGCTCGCAGATGTCGGACGGCGCGGGCGCGGTGCTGCTCGCGTCCGAGCAGGCGATCAAGGACTACGGGCTGACCCCGCTGGCGCGTTTCGTCAGCTTCTCGGTCGCCGGCGTGCGGCCGGAGGTGATGGGCATCGGTCCGATCGCGGCGATCCCGAAGGCGCTGAAGCAGGCGGGACTCACCAAGGACCAGCTCGACTGGATCGAGCTCAACGAGGCCTTCGCCGCGCAGGCGCTGGCGGTGATCCGCGACAGCGAACTCGACCCGGACAAGGTCAACCCGCTGGGCGGCGCCATCGCGCTCGGCCATCCGCTCGGCGCGACCGGCGCGGTGCGCACGGCGACGATCGTCCACGGCCTGCGCCGGCGCCGGCAGAAGTACGGCATGGTGACGATGTGCATCGGCACCGGCATGGGCGCGGCCGGGATCTTCGAGGCGCTGTAGCCGGCCCCGCCCGGAATGCGACGAAGGACGGCGCCTGCGTGGCGCCGTTCTTCCGTCAGCCCCCGTGCCGCTCGCGCGCGTCCTTCCACGCGTCCTTGAACTCGGCCCACCAGTAGCCGAGCTGGGCGGCGACGAAGCCGGCGGGCTTGAACGCGGACACCAGGCCGTAGTCCGACAGCTCGCGCCAGCGCGTGTCGCCATCGGCAATCGCGGAAGCCACCAGCTCGCCGGCGAAGGTCGTCGGTGCGACGCCGTGACCGCCGAAGGCCTGCGCCAGCCACAGGTCCGGCGCGATCTCGCCGAGTTCCGGCATCTGGTGGCGGGCGTAGCTCATCAGCCCCGACCAGGCATGGTCGATGCGCACGCCACCGAGCTGCGGGAAGACCTTGAGCAGGTCGCGATACAGCAGCCGCTCCACCGCGCGCGGCGAGCGATCGAGCACCGAGATCCGCCCGCCCCAGAGCAGGCGCGTGTCCGGCAGCGGCCGGTAGTAGTCGAAGGCGAAGCGGGTGTCGTAGACCGCGGCGCCGGTCGCCAGGATCTCGCGCATGCGCGCGCCGAGCGGTTCGGTCACCATCACATAGGTCGCGATCGGCAGCACGCCCGCGTCGACGTCGCGCCGCAGCCCGGCGAGATAGCCGCCGCAGGCGAGCACGACTGACTGCGCTTCCACCGCGCCCTCCGGGGTGCGCACGCGCCAGCCCGACCCCGCGCGCTCCAGCGCGATCGCGGGCGAGCGTTCGTGCACCGCCACCCCCTGCCCCGCCGCCGCCGCCGCGATGCCCTGCGCGTAGCGGAGCGGGTGGAAGTGGAAGGCCTGCGGTTCGAACAGGCCGTCGTGGTAGCGCGCGCTGCGGATCCGCTCGCGCAACGCGTCCTGCGGCAGCCACTGCCAGTCGACCCCGTAGTGGTCGGCGAGCAGGCGCTGGCGCGCGCGCAGCACCTCCGGATCGCGGAACCAGTTCGCCCAGACCACGCCCGCCTCGGTGCGCTCGCAGGCGATCGCGTAGCGGTCGATGCGGCGACGGATGCATTCCACCGCGTCGGTGGTGCCCGCGTAGAGCGCGCGCGCGCGTTGCGGGCCGAGTTCGCGCAGCAGCGCGTCCTCGCCGCGCGAGAATCCGCCGAAGACGAAGCCGCCGTTGCGCCCCGACGCGCCGAAGCCGACCTGTTCGGCCTCCAGCAGGACCACGTCGCGGACGCCGCGCTCGGCCAGCCCGAGCGCCGTGTTGAGGCCGGCGAATCCCCCGCCCACGACGCAGATCCGCGCGTCGTTTCGTCCGCGCAGCGGCGGCCCGAATTCCAGGACGGGTGCGGTCGCGCGGTAGTAGCTCTGGACTGCGGGCATGCGGCAGGAACCCGGTCGGCGGCTTCGCCAGCCTAGCAGGCCGCCTGTTCCGCAGCGACGTGCCCGAACCCCGCCTGTCCCGGCGGCAGCCGAGTCAGGTGAGTTCGATGACGCCGAGTTCCGCGAGCGCCTTCTGCATCATGTCCCGCGCGGCATCGCT
Organism: Lysobacteraceae bacterium; assembly: GCA_035539135.1. Taxonomy (GTDB): domain Bacteria; phylum Pseudomonadota; class Gammaproteobacteria; order Xanthomonadales; family Xanthomonadaceae; genus JABFWF01. The sequence goes on along the minus strand of DATLJD010000014.1, from coordinate 231,269 downwards.
CAGCGTTTCGTGGTCGAGCGCGAAACGGATGGTGGCTTCAACGAGACCGATATGGGTGCCGCAATCGAAGCGCGTGCCCTGGAAACGGTAGGCCAGCACCGGCTCCTCCGCGAGCAGCGCGGAGATCGCATCGGTCAGCTGGATCTCGCCCCCGGCGCCCGGCGTCGTGCGTTCCAGCAGTTCGAAGATACGCGGCGACAGCACGTAGCGGCCGACCACTGCCAGGGTGCTGGGCGCTTCATCGGGGACCGGCTTCTCGACGATCGCGGTGATCCGGCCATGCCGCCCCTCGAAGTCCTCGGTCGCCGCGATCCCGTAGCTGCCGGTCTTCTCGCGCTTGACGTTCTGCGTCGCCAGCACGCTGGACCCCGTCTTCTCCGCGAGGTCGGCCATCTGCTTCAGTGCGCCGGGCCCCCGGTTCCAGATCAGGTCGTCCGGCAACACCACCGCGAAGGGTTCGTCGCCGATGACGGGCTTGGCGCACAACACCGCGTGGCCCAGCCCCAGCGCCTCGGCCTGGGTGACGAACACCGCGCGCACGCCGTCGGGCAGCACGCTGCGCACCAGTTCCAGTTGCTCGGTCTTGCCACTGCGCTCCAGCTTCTGCTCGAGCTCATAGGCCTTGTCGAAATAGTCCGCTACCGCATGCTTGTAGCGGTTGGTCACGAACACCAGGGTGTCGCAGCCTGCTTCGATCGCCTCGTCCACGGCGTACTGGATCAGCGGCCGGTCGATCACCGGCAGCATTTCCTTGGGAACGGTCTTGGTCGCCGGAAGGAACCGGGTGCCGAGTCCGGCGACGGGGAAAACGGCCTTGCGGATGCGGGGGGATGGACCTGACGGCGCTGATGTCATGAATTCTTCCGTGCCTGACGTGCGGGGAAGGCGACCACGGTCGCCGAAGCCGCCTGGGGCGCGCGTTCGCTCGGGACGAAGTCCGGAACCGCGTCGCGCAGCAGGCGGGACAGTTCCTCCAGATCGTAACGGGCCACCGCGTCACGCAGGCGTTCACTCGCCGCCACCACGTGCTCGGCCGAGATCGCGCGGGCTTCCGCCTGCAGGATCTTCGGGTGCGAGGTCGGGCGATAACGCTCGTCCGCGTGGAACAGGTTTTCGTGCAGCTTCTCGCCGGGCCGCAGGCCGGTGTAGACGATCGCGATGTCCTGTTCCGGCACCTTGCCGGCCAGGCGGATCATCTGCTCGGCGAGCATGCGGATCGGCACCGGCTCGCCCATGTCCAGGGTGTACACCACCTGCTGGGCCCCGAAGGCGGCCGCCTGCAGGATCAGCTGGCAGGCCTCGGGAATGGTCATGAAGTAGCGGGTGACTTCCGGATCGGTGACCGTCACCGGACCGCCCTGGCGGATCTGCTCGCGGAACAGCGGCACCACGCTCCCGGCCGAGTCGAGCACGTTGCCGAAGCGCACGGTCACCGAGCGAGTGACCTGCGGATCGATCACCGCCTGGCAGGCCATTTCGGCGAAGCGCTTGGTCGCGCCGAGCACGTTGACCGGGTCCACCGCCTTGTCGGTGGAGATCAGCACGAAGGTCGCCACGCCCGCCGCCTGGCTGGCGCGGGCGACGGTCTCGGTCGCCAGCACGTTGTTGCGCACCGCCTCGCGCAGCTGGCTCTGCAACAGCGGCACCTGCTTGTAGGCCGCCGCGTGGAACACCGCTTCCGGTTCGGCCAGGGCGAGCGCGTGGCCGATCACCGCGGGATCGCCGCAGTCGCCCAGCACCGGCACGCACTGCACCTGCGGGAAGTGCTGGGCCAGTTCGGACTGCATCCGGGTCAGCGCGAGCTCATCCATCTCGACCAGGGCGATCCGGCCGGCGCCGTGGCGCGCGCACTGGCGGCAGAGCTCGGAACCGATCGAACCGCCGGCACCGGTCACCAGCACGCTGCGGCCGCCCAGCCAGCCGCGGATCGCCTTCCAGTCCGGAGTGACCGGCAGCCGGCCGAGCAGGTCCTCGATCGCCACTTCCTTGAGGTCGCCCGGCAGCGAGCGGCCTTCCAGCAGGTCGTCCAGCCGTGGCACGGTGCGGAATGGCAGCCCGGTACGCTCGCAGGAAGCGACGATCCGGCGCATTTCCTGCGCACCCAGCGACGGCATCGCGATCACCAGCAGCTGCGCGGCCACTTCCGGCGCGATCCGGCCCACCTCGTCGATCCGGCCGAGCACGGGCAGGCCCTGGAGATCGGTGCCGCGCAGCCTGGGCGCATCGTCCAGGAAGCCGACCGGATGGTAGGCGCCGGTCCGGCGCAGATCGCGCACCAGCGCCTCGCCGGCGCGGCCGGCACCGAGGATCAGGACGCGCAGCGCGGCCTGGCCCGAATGCGCGAGCTGGACATCCTTCCACGCCCGGTAGGCCAGGCGCGGCATGCCCAGCAGCGCGGTCAGCACGATCGGGTACAGCACCAGCACCGAGCGGGGCACCAGGTCCAGCCGGTTGTACAGGAACAGGGTGGCGACGATCGCCAGCAGGCCGAACAGGCAGGCCTTGAGGATGTTGATCAGGTCGGGAACGCTGGCGAAGCGCCACAGGCCGCGGTACAGGCCGACCCGCCAGAACACCAGGCCCTGCGCGGTCAGCACCATCGCCACCTCGGTGGACCAGGGCACGAACGGCTGCGGCGTGGTGGAGAAGGCGAAGCGCAGGTAGTGCAGGCCGAGCCACGCGGCCCAGACCATGAACAGGTCGTGCATGGTGACCGCCAGCCTGGGCAGGCCGTGGGTCACGCGATCCTTCCAACGGGTCATTCCCTGTCTCCGGAGGGTTGCAGTGCGCGCAGCCGGGTCCATGCGGCTGCCCCCGCCAGGCCGCAGCCGGCGAGGACCGGCATTGTAAACGCAGCGCCCGCCTCCTTGCCGGCCAGCATCAGCAGGGACGCGCCCAGGGTCCATGCTGCGTAGGCCGCCGTGACCGGGCCATGTCGGCCCAGCCGCCGCGTCCAGCGCTGGTAGGCGTGGCTGGTGTGCGGCAACCACCAGCGCTCCCCCGCGCGGATGCGCGACGCCAGCGTGAAGCCGGCATCGAGAACGAAGGCGGATATCGGCAACAGCAGCAGCGACGCCGTCGCCCAGTCCCGCGGCGCGAGCATGGCCAGCAACGCGGCCACCAGGAAGCCGAGCGCGCCGCTGCCGACGTCGCCGAGGAAGATCCGCGCGGGCGGCAGGTTGAAGGGCAGGAAGCCGGCGCAGGCGGCCGCCAACGCGACGGCCAGCAGCGCGACCGCACCGCCGCCCGCCCACAGCGCGCAGGCGCTCGCGACCAGCAGCGCCTGGCTGGCCGCCAGCCCGTCGATGCCGTCCATGAAGTTCCACACGTTGGTCAGGGCCATAGCGGCGGCAAACGCGAGCAAGGCACCTGCCAGGCCCGCGTCCGGCGCGATCCCGCAGGCCAGGCAGGCCGACGCCAGCGCGTGCACGCCCAGCCGCAGCCACGGCGACAACGGGCGGTGGTCATCGAGCCAGCCGATCCCCGCCACCAGCAGCAGGCCGGCGGCGATCGCGACGAACAAGGGGCGTTCCGCCGGCGTTCGCCACGCGAGCCACGCGAGCAGCGGCAGCACCGCCGGCACGATCGCGACGCCGCCGCCGCGCGGCGTGGCGACCTGGTGGCTGCGGCGTTCCCCGGGCTGGTCGATCAGCCGGCGGCGCAGCGCGTAACGGCGCGCCAGCCAGGTGCCGGCGCAGGCGACGACGAAGGCGACGCCGGCCCAGGGCAGCCAGCCGGACGGCGGCATGTTCACACCACCGCGTAGTTCAGCAGCGGCTTGATCGTGCCCCATTCCTTGCAACTGGGGCATTGCCAGTGGTGGCTGCGCGCGCCGAAGCCGCAGCGGCTGCAGCGGTAGCTCGGGTTGCGCACCAGCAACTGGTCGGTGATGTGCTTGAGGTCGTGCAGGGTCGCGGCGGGGTCGGCGCCCTCGGCGAGGGTCAGGTCGATCAGCGCCGCCTCGCCGCGCACCGACGGCCGGTCCTTCAGCTGCTGGGCGAGGTAGGCGCGGGCCGCGCCGACGCCTTCGCCCGCCTCGACCAGCCGGGTCAGCGCGAGCACCGGCGAGATACCCCGGTAGTGCTCGCTCATTTCGGCGAGGAAGGCGCGCGCGCCCGGGGTGTCGCCGACCCGGTCGTAGCAGGCCAGCAACGCGGGCAGGATCTCGGGCAGGTAGTCGGGATCGTGCCGCGCGGCGCGCTCGAAGGCGCGGATCGCGGCGACGTCGTTGCCGGCCTCGACCTCGATCCGTCCTTCCAGCATGCCGGCGCGGACCGAGGCCGAGTCCGCCGCATACGCGCGCGCGATTGCGCGACGCGCGCCGTCGAGGTCGCCGGCCGCGCGTTCGCGCTCGGCCAGTTCGCACTCGAACTGCGCGATCAGCCGCCCCATCGGCTCGCCTGTCACCGCCTCGAAGCGGGTCGCGTTCTCGATCGCCTTGGGCCAGTCGCGTTCGGCCTGGTAGATGCCGATCAGGTGCCGCAGCGCCTGCGGCGCGCGCTGGTCGATCCTGGCGAGGTCGGTGAACACGGTCTCTGCGCGGTCGAGCAGGCCGGACTTCATGTAGTCCTCGCCGAGCGCGAGCAGTGCCTGCACCTTCTGCGCGTCGCTCAGGTCGCGGCGCTCGACCAGCGCCTGGTGCAGGCGGATCGCGCGGTCCACCTCGCCGCGGCGGCGGAACAGGTGGCCGAGCGCGACCTGGGTCTCGAAGGTTTCCTTGTCCAGTTCGGCGATGTGCAGGAACAGTTCGATCGCCTTGTCCGGCTGCTCGTTGAGCAGGTAGTTCAGGCCGCGGAAGTAGGTCGTCGACAGCTTGCTGACCTGGCTGTCGCTGTGGCGCTCGCCGCCACGACGGCCGATGACCCAGCCGCTCAGCGCCGCCAGGGGCAGCAACAGGAAGAACCAGAACCACTCGTTGAGGAAAGCCGTCACCGGACGCTCGCTCCATGAAAGGCGCCGGAGCGCGCGCCTGGCGCGTCCGTCGCGGACGTCGTGCAGGCGGACACGCCCGCCTGGCCGGCGTGGTTCCGCTCGCCGGGCGCCAGCTTAGCCGACGTGGTGCGCGGGGATCACGGCCGGTGAACCGACGGACTCAGTCCTCGGCCGGCGCGGGCATGGCCTGGCTGACGCGTTCGCGCAGCTCCTTGCCCGGCTTGAAATGGGGAACATGCTTGCCCGGCAGCGCGACCGCCTCGCCCGTCTTCGGGTTGCGGCCGGTGCGTGGCGGGCGGAAATGCAGGGAGAAGCTGCCGAAGCCGCGGATCTCGATGCGCTCGCCCTGGGCCAGCGCGCCGCCCATCATCTCCAGCAGGGCCTTCACCGCGAGGTCGACGTCTTCGGCCTTCAGGTGCGCCTGGCGCTGGGTGAGGATTTCGATCAGTTCGGACTTGGTCATCGCCTGCCCTGGGACTGCGTGTCGCCGTCAGGACGACGGCCCGGCTTGCGCGCCGGGCCGTCGCCTGGGTGCCGCGTTGTCGCTGTCGCTTACTCGGACTTGCTGTTGAGCTGCTCGCGCAGCAGCGCGCCGAGCTTGGTGGTGCCGCTGGAGGCCTCGGCGGCGGCGCGGTTGTACTCGGCCAGCGCCTCCTGGGTCTCGGCCTCGTCCTTGGCCTTGATCGACAGCTGCATCAGGCGGCTCTTGCGGTCGGTGCCGATGATCTTGGCCTCGACCTCGTCGCCCACCTTCAGGTGCTGCGAGGCGTCGTCGATGCGCTCGCGGGCGATGTCGCGGGCGGCGATGTAGCCTTCCACGCCGCTCTCGAGCTCGACCGTCGCGCCCTTGGCGTCGACTTCCTTCACCTTGCCGCGGACGATGGAACCGCGCGCGTTGGACGCGACGTAGGTGCCCATCGGGTCCTGCTCCAGTTGCTTGACGCCCAGCGAGATGCGCTCGCGCTCCGGATCGACCGCCAGCACGACGGCCTCGAGGGTGTCGCCCTTCTTGTAGTTGCGGGCGATGTCCTCGCCGGTCGAGTTCCAGCTGATGTCGGACAGGTGGACCAGGCCATCGATGCCGCCTTCCAGGCCGATGAAGATGCCGAAGTCGGTGATCGACTTGATCTGGCCCTCGACCTTGTCGCCCTTCTTGTGGATCGCGGCGAAGGTCTCCCACGGGTTGGAGGTGACCTGCTTGATGCCCAGCGAGATGCGGCGGCGCTCCTCGTCCACGTCCAGGACCATGACCTCGACCTCGTCGCCGACCTGCACGACCTTGGACGGGTTGACGTTCTTGTTGGTCCAGTCCATCTCGGACACGTGCACCAGGCCCTCGACGCCCGGCTCGATCTCGACGAATGCGCCGTAGTCGGTGACGTTGGAGACCTTGCCGAACACGCGGGTGTTGGCCGGGTAGCGGCGGCCGATGTTGTCCCACGGATCCTCGCCCAGCTGCTTCAGGCCGAGGCTGACGCGGTTGCGCTCGCGGTCGTACTTGAGCACGCGGACGTCGAGCTCCTGGCCGACTTCCACCACCTCGGACGGATGGCGCACGCGCTTCCAGGCCATGTCGGTGATGTGCAGCAGGCCGTCGATGCCGCCGAGGTCGACGAACGCGCCGTAGTCGGTCAGGTTCTTGACGACGCCCTTCAGCACGGCGCCCTCGACCAGCTTCTCGAGCAGCTGCTCGCGCTCTTCCGAATGCTCGGACTCGACCACCGCGCGGCGCGAAACCACCACGTTGTTGCGCTTGCGGTCGAGCTTGATGAGCTTGAACTCCAGCTCCTTGCCTTCCAGGTACACCGGGTCGCGGACCGGGCGCACGTCGACCAGCGAGCCCGGCAGGAACGCGCGGACGTCCTTGATGTCGACGGTGAAGCCGCCCTTGACCTTGCCGCTGATGCGGCCGGTGATGGTCTCGTTCTTCTCGAGCGCTTCCTCGAGTTCGTCCCACACCATCGCGCGCTTGGCCTTCTCGCGCGAAAGCACGGTCTCGCCAAAACCATTCTCGAGCGAGTCCAGCGCCACCTTGACGGTGTCGCCGATGCCCACGTCGATCTCGCCGGCGTCGTTGCGGAACTGCTCGATCGGCACGATGCCTTCGGACTTCAGGCCCGCGTTGATGACGACGACGTCGGAACGCACGTCGACCACGGTGCCGGTGACGATCGCGCCGGGCTTGAGCTTGGCGATGTGGGCCTGGCTCTGTTCGAACAGTTCAGCGAAGGATTCGGTTGCAGCAGGAGTCATGGAAAATCTCTGGTGGATACACAGGCCGCGGCCGCCGCTGTGCGGACGACGCATCGGCCCACCCGTTGGGTTGGCAGGTTGTCGCCGGCGAAAGGCCGGCGGGGAACGCAACCAGGTCTGGTGGATGACCGCCGCGGGATCGCGGCGGGCCGTTCTTGCTTGCTCTGCTAGGGGCTTGCTCTGCCAGGGGCGATCCGGTCCGGCGCCGGCAGCAAGGCCAGCACGCGCTCGACGACCGCTTCGATCGGCACGCCGGTGGTGTCGATGCGGACGGCGTCGTCGGCCGGTCGCAGGGGCGCCACCGCGCGGCTGGCGTCGCGGGCGTCGCGGGCGAGGATCTCCCGCAGCAGACCGGCCAATGTAACGGAAACCCCCTTGTCCTTCAACTGCTTATAGCGCCTTTCGGCGCGTTCCTCGGCACTGGCGGTCAGAAAGACCTTATGGGCGGCATCCGGGAAGATGACCGTGCCCATGTCGCGGCCGTCGGCGACCAGGCCCGGCGGCTGGCGAAAGGCGCGCTGGCGGTCGCGCAGGGCGGCCCGGACCTCGGGGATCGCGGCGATCGCCGAGGCCGCCGCGCCGGCGGTCTCGGTGCGCAGGTCGCTGGTCGCGTCCACCTCGTTGACCAGCACCCGCGGCTCGTCCCCGGCCTCGTCGAGGAAGCTGACCCGGGTGTCGAAGGCGCAGCGGACCAGCGCGGAGGCGTCCGACAGGTCGATGTCGTTCCAGCCCGCGGCGATGCCGACCGCCCGGTACAGCGCGCCCGAGTCGAGGTAGTGCCAGCCCAGCCGGCGGGCGACCAGGCGGCTGATCGTGCCCTTGCCCGAGCCGGACGGCCCGTCGATGGTGAGCACGGGGACGGCGGTCGCGGCGGGGTCGGTCATGGGCGGGCCCTGTGGGAGAATCGGTCGATTCTATCGGGGCGCGCCGTGCGCGGGCCGGCCACGCCCTCGCCTGCCTTTCGCAAGCGCTTGAATGGGCGGAGAAAAGCCGGCTACAATGCCGGGCTTCGTGTTTCCACCCAATCTGTAGCCGAGGTTCCGTCATGAAGGTGCTGTCCTCCCTGAAGTCGGCGAAGGCCCGTCACCGCGACTGCAAGGTGGTCCGCCGTCGTGGCAAGGTCTTCGTGATCTGCAAGTCCAACCCGCGTTTCAAGGCGCGCCAGCGCTGAAACACGAAGGCATGCCCGCTGCGCGCAAGCGCCGGGCTGCCGGGTTGCATCGAAGGCCGCCGCGAGGCGGCCTTCGGCGTTTTCCGGAGTGGCGCGCCCGCGCGCGCGCTCTGTGCTTACAATCGGCCGACCTACCGGGGAGGCCCGCCATGAAGCTGCGCACCACGTCCGTCGTCCTGCTCGCCCTGCTCGCCACCGCCGCCAGCGCCGCGGCCTCCGCCGACACCCTGCTGGTGCAGCGGGTCCAGGAAGAGCAGTCGATGACCCTGCCCGCGCGCGGCATGACCATGGCCCAGGTCGAGGCACGCTTCGGCGCCCCCGCCAGCCGCCTCGAACCGCGCGGCGGCCAGAAGCGCGCCTGGCCCACGATCAACCGCTGGAGCTATCCCGCCTTCACCGTCTACTTCGAGAAGAACCGCGTGATCGACGCGGTGGCGAACAAGGCGGGCGAGGACGAGGTGGGGCCGAAGCCGGCGGTGCGCTGACCACCGGCATCCGCGCCGCTCGGCCCGGACCGACTGTCGCCGACACGCGGCGGGCTAGAATGCCCGCCGCTTTTCGTTCGCGACGTCGCCGATGCCCCCCACCACGCTCCGCTTTCCCGCCGAATGGGAACCGCAATCGGCGGTCCTGATCGCCTGGCCGCACGCCGACACCGACTGGGCCGAGCGCCTGGGCGAGGTCGAGGAGACCTACGTCGCCCTGGTCGCCGCGATCACCCGCTTCGAGGACGTCGTGATCGTCGTTGCCGACGACGACCTGCAGACGTACGCCGAGGCCCGGCTGCGCTCGAACCGGGTCGACATGGACCGCGTGCGCTTCGTGCACGCGCCCTACGACGACACCTGGCTGCGCGATTCGGGACCGCTGACCTTGCGCGACGGCGATGGCTTCCGGTTGCTCGATTTCCGCTTCACCGGCTGGGGCGGCAAGTTCGAGGCCAGCCAGGACGACGCCTTGGTCCAGCACCTGGGCGAAGCTGGAGCTTTTCTCAAGAGTGATCGGCAAGCCATTGATTTCGCGTTGGAAGGTGGTGCGATCGAAACCGACGGCGCGGGTACCCTGCTGACCACCTGGCGCTGCCTGCACGAGCGCCACCCGGACCTGGACCGGGACACGCTGTCCGCCCGCCTCGCCGGCTGGCTGCGCCAGGACCGGGTGCTGTGGCTGGACCACGGCTACCTCGAGGGCGACGACACCGACGCCCACGTCGACACCCTCGCCCGCTTCGCCGGCGAGGACGCGATCGTGTTCCAGGACTGCGACGATCCCGCCGATCCGCACTACGCCGAGTTGCAGGCGATGGCCGCCGAAATGGCGGACCTGCGCACCCGCGCCGGCAAGCCTTACCGGCTGTTCCCGCTGCCCTGGCCACGGCCGATCCACGACGCCGGCCGCCGCCTGGCGGCGTCCTACGCCAACTTCCTGATCGTCAACGGCGCGGTGCTGATGCCGGCGTACGACGATCCTGCCGACGCGCGCGCGGCGAGCGTGCTGGCGGAAGCCTTTCCCGGTCGCGAGATCGTGCAGGTGCCGTGCCGCCCGCTGATCTGGCAGAACGGCAGCCTGCACTGCATCACCATGCAGTTGCCGCAAGGGCTGGTGGACTGAGGTTGCGGGGCGCGTCCGGCACCGCGCTCCACATCCTCCGGGAATGCCGGCGTCGCGGCTGCCGCGCGCTTCAGCGGCGGTGACCTAGAATGCCGCGCTTGCCCGCGGAGCCCGTGCGATGAACAAGAACGCCACCCTTCCCGTCGCCCTCGTGCAGGAGCGCAACCACGGCAGCGCGGAGGCGAACCTCGCCGTGATCGAGGAACGCGTCGCCGCCGCCGCGGCGCAGGGTGCGCGCCTGGTGCTGCTGCAGGAGCTGCACAACGGCGCGTACTTCTGCCAGCACCAGAACGTGTGCGAGTTCGAGCTGGCCGAGCCGATCCCCGGCCCGACCACCGAGCGCCTGGGCGCGCTGGCGAAGCGGCACGGCGTGGTGATCGTCGCCTCGCTGTTCGAGCGCCGCGGCGCCGGTCTTTACCACAACACCGCGGTGGTGCTGGAGCGCGACGGCGCGATCGCCGGCAAGTACCGCAAGATGCACATCCCGGACGATCCTGGCTTCAACGAGAAGTTCTACTTCACCCCGGGCGACCTCGGCTTCCACCCGATCGACACCTCGGTCGGCCGTCTCGGCGTGCTGGTGTGCTGGGACCAGTGGTATCCGGAAGCCGCGCGCCTGATGGCGCTGGCCGGTGCCGAGCTGCTGCTGTATCCGACCGCGATCGGCTGGGACCCGAACGACGACCGGGCCGAGAAGGAACGCCAGCGCGAGGCCTGGATCCTCAGCCATCGCGGGCACGCGGTCGCCAACGGCCTGCCGGTGCTGTCGTGCAACCGGGTCGGCCACGAGCCCTCGCCGATCGGCAACAGCGGCATCGACTTCTGGGGCACCAGCCACGTGCTCGGCCCGCAGGGCGAATTCCTGGCCAGGGCCGGGGAAGCACCGGAGCTGGTGCTGGCGGAAGTCGACCTGCGCCGCAGCGAGGACGTGCGCCGGATCTGGCCGTTCCTGCGCGACCGCCGGATCGACGCCTACGGCGACCTGTTGCGGCGCTATCGCGATTGAGCGGGCGCTTCCTGCGCGGCGACCGCGTCGGCGCGCGCGTGGTGTCCCCGCCCAACCTGCCGTTCGGCCTGGCCTGAGCGCGATCCGGTCACAGCAGCCGCTGCTGCTCCGGCGGATAGCGCAGCACGCCGTCGATCATCCGCGCCGCGGGGTTGAGCGGGTGCGGCTCGGCGCGGCCGGGCGTCAGCAGGTGCAGGACCCGCCAGCCGCGCGCGGTGAAATCGTCGGCGATCAGCCGCCGGTGGCAGCGCCACCACACCGCCTCGGCGCACATCACCGCGCAACGCTCCGCCTCCGCCCGCCGCATCAGGCGCGCGCGCGCGAGCTCGAATTCCGCGCTGGCCATGTGGTCGGCATAGCCGCGGAAAGCCGCCACCCGCCACGCCCCGTTGGGGGAATCCGGCTGCGGCGCGCGCCGGCCGCCGAACTCGGGCATCGGCCGGTACTCGATGCCGGCCTGCGGCAGCGCCTCGCCCATCGCCACCGGCGAATACTGCGGATTGCGCCGCGAACCCGCGAAGCGGCGGACGTCCACCAGGCAGGTGATCCCCGCCTCCCGCAGCAGCGCGACGAAGTCCGGCCACGGCCGGGTGGAATGTCCGATCGTCCACAGCGTGCCGGCGGGCGCATTCATGCCGCCATCGTGCCGGCATGCGGATGAAGCGGCGTTGACGGGCCCGTCGCTAGGCTGCAGGCCTCCGAGGGCCGAGCAGCGCCATGACCGAACCCAGCAGCGGCCTTGCCCGCACCGCGCAGATCCTTCGCTTCCTGCTGAAGTACCGCAGCGCGGGCGTGTTCACCGGACTCGACCTCGACGCCGCTGACCCGGAGCAGGCGCCGGCGACGGAGGGCAAGCCCGAGGAATTCGTCAACGACCTGGAGGCGCTGGGCCCCGCCTTCGTCAAGATCGGACAGGCCTTGTCCACCCGGCCGGACATGGTGCCCGCGTCCTACCTCGCCGCGCTCGAGCGCATGCAGGACGAAGTCGCGCCGATCCCGTTCGAGGCCGTGCGCGCGGTGGTCGAGGACGAACTCGGCGTACGCCTGAGCAAGGCCTTCGCCAGCTTCGACGAAGTGCCGCTGGGCTGCGCGTCGCTGGCGCAGGTGCACCGGGCGACGCTGCGCAGCGGACGCGACGTCGCGGTCAAGGTCCAGCGGCCGGGGGTCGCGGAGTCGATCCGCGCCGACCTCGACGCGCTCGCCAGCCTCGCCGGCCGCGCCGACCAGCTGACCGACCTCGGCCGCCGCGTGCGCTTCGCCGACTGGGTGCACGAGTTCCGGAAGACGTTGCTGGCGGAACTGGACTACCACGCCGAGGCCGAGAACCTGGTGCGCTTCGGCGTGCACTTCCGCGAATACCCGGAGCTGTACGTGCCGGCGCCGATCTGGGACTACACCCGCAGCCGCGTGCTGACCATGGAGCTCGTGGTCGGCACCAAGGTCACCGAACTGAGCGGCCTGCGTCGCACCGAGCAGAAGCTCGACGGCCTGGCCTCGGCGCTGATGCGCGGCTACCTCGACCAGGTCTTCGTCTACGGCGAGATCCACGCCGACCCGCACCCCGGCAACCTGCTGGTCACCGCCGATGGCCGGCTGGCGTTGTTCGACCTCGGCATGGTCGCGCACGTGCCGCCCAAGCAGCGCGAGCGCCTGCTCAAGCTGTTGTTCGCGGCGGTGGACGGGCGCGGCGAGGAAGTCGCCAACGAGGCGATCGACCTCGGCACCCGGCTCGAGGATTTCGACGGCGAACGCTTCGTCCGCGAGATCGGCCACATGGTCGCGCGCTACGCCGCGCACGCCAGCCAGCACGGGCGCTCGGAGGGGCGGCTGATGCTGGAGCTGGTACGGGTTTCCACCGCCTGCGGCCTGCGCACGCCGCCGGAACTGAGCCTGCTCGGCAAGACCCTGCTCAACCTGGAACGGGTCGCCGCGCTGCTGGATCCGGACGTGGACATGAAGTGCATCGTCGAGGACCACCTCGAGCACGTGATGCGCCAGCGCCTGCGCCGCTCGCTGTCGCCCTCGAACCTCGCCGGCGAGGCGATCGAGGTGCAGGCGCTGCTGCGCGAGGCCCCACGCAAGGTGTCCGACCTGCTGTCGCTGCTGTCGGAGAACCGCCTGCAGGTGCGCATGACCGGGCTGGAGGAATCGCACCTGATGGAAAGCCTGCAGAAGATCGCCAACCGGATCGCCGCGGGACTGGTGACCGCGGCGCTGATCCTGGCCTCGGCGCTGATGATGCGGGTGGACGCGAAGACCACCCTGTTCGGCTATCCGGCGATCGCGCTGGTGCTGTTCCTGATCGGCAGCGGGCTGGGGATCGCGATCGTGCTCAGCGCGCTGCTCGGCGACCGCAAGGCGCGCCCGCGCGAGGAACCCGGCCCGCGCTGAGGCCCCGTGCGGCACGCGCGGCGCGGCTGCCTTAAAATGGGCGCTTCGCTGCGCCCCCACCTTCCCCATGTCCTCCGCCTTCGGCACCGAAACCGTGCTGGACGTCCGTCACTGGACGGACGACTACTTCAGCTTCACCACCACCCGCGACGACGGCTTCCGCTTCGACAACGGCCAGTTCGTGATGATCGGACTGGACGTCCCGCAGGCGGACGGCACGACGCGCCCGCTGATGCGCGCGTACTCCATCGCCAGCGCGAACTGGGAGGAGCAGCTCGAGTTCTTCAGCATCAAGGTGCCGAACGGCCCGCTGACCTCGCGCCTGCGCCATGTCCAGCCGGGCGACAGCGTGCTGATCGGGCGCAAGCCGACCGGCACCCTGCTGATCAGCGACCTGCACCCGGGGCGCAACCTGTACCTGCTCGGCACCGGCACCGGGCTCGCGCCGTGGCTGGCGATCGTCAAGGACCCGGCCACCTACGAGCGCTTCCAGCGGGTGATCGTCTGCCACGGCGTGCGCCACGCGGGCGACCTCGCCTACCGCGACTACATCGCCAACGAACTGCCCCGGCACGAATACCTCGGCGAGCAGGTCGCCCGCCAGCTGCTGTACTACCCGGCGGTGACCCGCGAACCGTTCGAATTCGCCGGCCGCGACCAGCGCGGACGGCTGACCGAACTGATGGCCAGCGGGCGGATGATGGAGCAGCTCGGGATCGAGCCGCTGGACCCGGAGCACGACCGCGCGATGGTCTGCGGCAGCCCGCAGATGCTGGCCGATTTCCGCGCGTTGCTGGACGGCCGCGGTTTCGCCGCCGCGCCGCGCATCGGCGTGCCGGGGCAGTACGTGTTCGAGCGCGCGTTCGTCGAGAAGTAGCCGGCGGCGCGCCGGCCGGGCGCGTCAGCGCTTCTTGCGCACGTACAGGACCAGCGCGTGGTCCTCGATCCGGTAGCCGTGCTGCTCGGCGATCCGGTGCTGCAGCTCCTCGATCTCGTCGCTGTGGAACTCGATCACCTTGCCGGTGTCCACGTCCACCATGTGGTCGTGGTGCTCGCCGCGGTCGAGCTCGTAGACCGCGTGCCCGCCCTCGAAGTTGTGCTTGAGCACCAGCCCCGCCGCCTCGAACTGGGTCAGCACCCGGTACACCGTCGCCAGCCCGATCTCGTCGCCCTGCTCGAGCAGGTGCCGGTAGATGTCCTCGGCGGTCATGTGCCGGGGCCTGATCTGCTCGAGCAACTGGAGGATGCGCATGCGCGGATGGGTGACTTTCAGCCCGGCCCGGCGCAGGTCGTGGTGGGTTTCCATGCTCGCGCTCCGCTTGCATCGTCTTTCGGCCCGGGGCAAAAAAAACGCCGCAGGCCCGCCAACCGGCAGTGTATCATCGGGCCCGTTTTCACGACCCCTTTCCCGCCGAGCCCCCGATGCGCAAGCTCCTGCTCGTTGCCGCACTCGCCGCCGCCACCACCGGCTGCGGCATCCTGTACAAGCAGCCGATCTACCAGGGCAACCTGATCGAAAAGAGCGCCGCCGACCAGCTGCAGGCCGGCATGAGCAAGCAGCAGGTGGAAGCCCTGCTCGGCTCGCCCTCGATCCAGGATCCCTTCCACCACGACCGCTGGGACTACACCGCCAGCGAGCGCACCAACCGCCGCGGCACCACCCGGGTCAAGAACCTGACCCTGTGGTTCGAGAACGACGCGCTGGCGAAGTGGGAAGGCGAATATTTCGCCGAACAGGACAACGAGCTGGCCAAGCGCATGGCCCGCTTCGGCAACATCGCCAAGGACAAGAAGAAGGGCCGCTGATCCGTACGGTCGCGACGCGGAACGCCCGGCGCTGCCGGGCGTTTTCGTGTGCGGCCTAGCCGCGCGAGCGCTGCAGCGCGGCGCGCCGGCGGCGGGCGTCCTTGGGGTCGGCGCGCAACGGGCGCAGCAGCTCCACGCGGTCGCCGTCGCGCAGCACCGCGTCCGCCTCCACCCGTTCGCCGAACACCGCCTGCCCGGCGATCCCGTCCAGCGGCAACCCGCAGGCGGCGAGCGCGTCGGCCACGCGCGCGCCGTCAGGCAGTTCGAGTTCCACCGCCTGGTGGCGTCGCGGCCAGGCCAGCACGACCTGCACCCGCATCACTTCGCCCCGAGGCCGTCTGCAACGCGCACGAAGTCGTTGACCATGCGGTCGGCCAGGCCCTGCATGCCGAGGGTCAGCGCGGGCAGCAGCAGGCGGCTCTGCGGCTCGAAGTCAAGGGTCAGGGTGACCTTGCAGGCCGATTCGTCCAGGGCATGGAACTGCCAGCGCCCCGTCAACCGCCTGAACGGCCCGTCGCGCAGCTGCATGTCGATGTGATGCGGCGGCGACAGCGCGTTTTCGGTGGTGAACCAGGTGCGCAGGCCGCCGAGACCGACGTCGAGGCGGGCGACCACCCGGCCCTCGTCGCGTTCCAGCACCTGCGCCCGCTCGCACCAACCGAACCGGCGCGGATACGCGGGAATGTCGTCGACCAGCGCGAACATGCGCGCGGCGGAGTGTTCGACGAGGGCGCTGCGCTGGATCCTGGGCATGTCCGCTGGAGGCGCCCTCGCGCGCCGGGTCCCGTTCCGGGACAATGCGCCGATGGCGAAGAAGCAATCCGGCAAGGATAAGGCAAACGGCGGCGGCACGATCGCGCAGAACAAGCGTGCGCGCCACGAATACCACCTCGAGCAACGCTACGAGGCGGGCCTGGCCCTGCAGGGTTGGGAACTCAAGGCGATCCGCGCCGGCCGCGCCAACATCGGCGAAAGCTACGCGGTGATCCGCGACGGCGAGCTGTTCCTGTTCGGCGCGCAGATCACCCCGCTGATCTCGGCCTCGACCCACGTCGTCGCCGACGCCCACCGCACCCGCAAGCTGCTGCTCCACCGCAACGAGATCGACACCCTGATCGGCCGCGTGCAGCGCGACGGCTACACGCTGGTGCCCACCGCGCTGTACTGGAAGGGCAACAAGGTCAAGGCCGAGCTCGCGCTGGCCAAGGGCAAGCAGGCGCACGACAAGCGCGAGGCCAGCAAGGAACGCGACTGGGCGCGCGAGAAGCAACGCCTGCTGCGGCGGCACAACAAGGACGCCTAGCGGCGTTGCGGCCGGCATGGCCGCGGGCGAGGCCTGCACTCTTTCCAGGCACTCCGGGAATGGCGGCTCGCAGGCATGAGCGGTGCGCATCCGTCACTTCGCCAATCGCATGCAATGAGACGGGCAAGCCATTGAATCTTCAGTGGCACTTCCGTCTTCAGGTTGTGCGCCCGTGCAGGTACTAAAATGCTTACCGTGCCCGACCTGACCGCCCGCCAGCAGGCCATCTACGACTTCGTCCGCGAGCGCATCGCGGCCGACGGACTGCCGCCGACCTGGGCCGAGATCGCGCGTGCCTTCGGCTTCCGCCAGACCCGCGCGGCGCAGAAGCACCTGCAGGCGCTGCAGGCCAAGGGCTACCTCACCTTGTTGCCGGGCAAGGCGCGCGGGATCCGGCTGGGGGATAAGGGACTGGCCCGCTCCGTCACTGCCCCCCACCCCGCCCCTCCCCCGCACGCGGGGGAGGGAGCACACCTGGGAGCATGGCGTGCGGAGCAGTTGCGGCTTCCCGTGCTCGGCCGCGTCGCCGCAGGCCTGCCGATCGGCGCCGACATCGGCAGCGAGCGCGAGCTGCTGCTCGATCGCGCACTGTTCTCCACCCGCCCCGACTACCTGCTGCGCGTGCAGGGCGATTCGATGCGCGACGAGGGCATCCTCGACGGCGACCTGGTCGCGGTGCGGCGCACGCCCGACGCGCGCGATGGCCAGGTCGTGGTCGCGCGCCTGGACGGCGAGCTGACCATCAAGCGCCTGCAGTTGCGCGGCGATGCGCCGCGGCTGCTGCCGCGCAATCCCGACTATCCGGCGATCGACGTCGTCCCCGGCCAGGACTTCGCCATCGAAGGCGTGTACTGCGGCCTGATCCGCGAGGCCTGAGATGGGCGCCATCGCGGGACACGTCATCGCGCTCGACGCGCTGCTCGGCGACCGCCGCGTCTGGCGCGGGCGCCCCGCCGCGTTGCCGCCGGCGACACAGCCCAGCGGCCACGCCGCGCTCGACGCCGCGCTGCCCACCGGCGGTTGGCCGGACGCCGCGCTCACCGAACTGCTGCTGCCGCGCGACGGCGTCGGCGAACTGCGCCTCGTGCTGCCGACCCTGGCGCGGCTGACCCGCGCCGGCCAGGACATCGCCCTGGTCGCGCCGCCCTATGTGCCCTACCCCGACGGCTGGCGCCAGGCAGGCGTGGATTTCGCGCACCTGCATGTGGTGGACGCCGCGCCGCGCGACGCGCTGTGGGCGAGCGAACAATGCCTGCGCGCCGGCTGCCTCGCCGCGGTGCTGTGCTGGCCGCACAAGGCCGACGACCGCGCGCTGCGCCGCCTGCAGGTCGCCGCGGAAAGCGGGCGCACGCTCTGCTTCGCCTTCCGCGACGCGCGCGCGGCCGGCAATCCGTCGCCGGCGGCGCTGCGCATCCTGTTCGAAACGACGCCCGCGACCGGGATTCGACTTCCCACGGGGACGCCACGCCTGCGGATCCTCAAATGCCGCGGCGGCAATCCGCCCGCGCAGGTGATCCTGTTGCAGGACACGCGAACTGGATCGCCCGTTCCCCACGACACGGACGTCGTCGTTTCCCTTCCTCCCGCCTGAGCGCCCTCCGATGCTCTGGGCCTGCATCCACCTGCCCTCGCTCGCGCTCGACGATGTCCTGCGCCGGCATCCACATCCCGAACGCCCGCTCGCCCTGGTCACCGGCCCGGCGCAGCGGCGCGTGCTGGCGGCGGTCAATCCGGCGGCGGCGCGCCATGGCCTGCACGCGGGCCAGGCGCTGGCGGCGGCGCATGCCTTGCTCGCCGACTTCGCGGCGGTCGAATACGACGCCGCCGCGGTCGCGCGCTCGCGCGATTTCCTCGCCGCCTGGGCCTACCGCTACAGCTCGCAGGTGTCCTGCGCGTTCGCCGACGCGGTGGTGCTGGAGATCGGCGCCAGCCTGAAGCTGTTCGGACCGTGGCCGCGCTTCGAGCGGCAGTTGCGCGAGGACCTCGCCGCGCTCGGTTTCGCCCACCGCATCGCGGTCGCGCCGAACGCGCGCGCGGCGTGGCTGCTGGCCGGCGTGCAGGACGGCTTGGCGCTGGTGCACGCGCGCACCCTGGAATCCGCGCTCGCGCGGGTGCCGGTCGGCCGGGCGCGGCTGCAGCCGAAGACCGCGCAGGCGCTGCACGCGATGGGCCTGCGCCGGCTGGCGCAGCTGTTCGCGGCGCCGCGCGACGCGCTGGCGCGCCGGTTCGGTGCGGCCTTGCTCGAACATCTCGACCGCCTGCGCGGCGCTCCCGATCCCTTCGACCTGTACCGTCCGCCCGACCGCTTCGACCTGCGCATCGAACTGGCCTACGACGTCGAAAGCTCGCAGGCGCTGCTGTTCCCGCTGCGGCGGATGACCGCCGACCTCGCCGCCTTCCTCGCCGGCCGCGACGGCGGCGTGCAGCGCTTCGGGCTGCGCCTGGAGCACGAGGGCCACGCCGACACCGAAGTCGCGGTCGGCATGCTCGCCGCCGAGCGCGATCCCGCGCTGCTGTTCGAACTGGCCAAGGGCCGGCTGGAACAGGCGCGGATCCCGGCGCCGGTGCGCGGCCTGCGCCTGGTCGCCGACGAACTCCCGCCGTTCGTGCCGGCCGGTCGCGAACTGTTCGACGAGCGTCCGGCGCAGGCGGTGCCGTGGGCGACGTTGCGCGAGCGTCTGCGCGCGCGCCTCGGCGACGGGGCGGTGCACGCGCTGGCGGCGCAGGACGACCATCGCCCGGAACGCGCGTGGAAACGCGTCGCGCTTCCGGACGCGGCGCGCGGCCCGAAAGCGCGCGCCGCGCGCGACGACGTGGCCAGCGCCCGCGACCCGCGCCCGACCTGGCTGCTGCCGCACCCCGTGCCGCTGCGCGGTCGCGTGCGTCGCGTGCTCGCCGGCCCGGAACGGCTGGAGAGCGGCTGGTGGGACGACGCCGGCGTGCGCCGCGACTACTACGTCGTCGAGACCGGCGACGGGCAGCGCGCCTGGGTGTACCGGCCGGCGGGCGAGGAAGCAGGCGGCTTCATGCTGCAGGGCTGGTTCGCATGAAGGTCTCCGGTACCGATGCGGGCAAGCCGAAGCTGCGTCTGGTCGAAGGCGGCGGCGAACGCGACGTCCGCTGCGATGCCACGACGAACGTTCCGGCAACCGCAGCGTTGCAGGCCGATGGCGGCGAACGCGACCAGTGCCACGGCTCGCCAGGCTTCCTGCCCGACTACGCCGAGCTCCACTGCCTCTCCGACTTCAGCTTCGGCCGCGGGGCGTCCGACGCGGGCGAACTGTTCGAGCGCGCCGTGCGACAGGGCTACCGCGCGCTCGCGATCACCGACGAGTGCTCGCTCGCCGGCATCGTGCGCGCGTTCGAGGCCTCGCGCATCACCGGGCTCAAGCTGATCGTCGGCGGCGAGTTCCTGGTCCATGACGATGCCGGCGACGCCGCCGCGCCGCTCAAGCTGGTCCTGCTGGTCGAGGACCGCGAGGGCTACAGCTCGCTATGCCGGTTGGTCACCCGCGGCCGGCGTCGTTCCGCCAAGGGGGAATACCGCCTGGCCCGCGGCGACTTCGACGATCCCCTGCCCGGCCTGCTCGCGCTGTGGCTGCCGGATGCGCGCCTGTCGCGCGCGGACGGCGCCTGGCTGCGGCAACGCTTCGCCGGCCGGTTGTGGGTCGCGGTCGAGTTGCATCGCGGCGCCGACGACGCCGCGCGCCTGCGCGACCTGCTCGCCCTCGCCGCCGCCCTCGGACTGCCCGCCGTCGCCAGCGGCGACGTGCACATGCACGCGCGCGGCCGCCGCGCGCTGCAGGACACGATGACCGCGATCCGCCTGCGCACGACGCTGGCGGAAGCCGGCCGCCGCCTGTTCCCCAACGGCGAGCGGCATCTGCGGTCGCGCAAGGCGCTCGCGGCCATCTACCCACGCGCCCTGCTGGAAGAGAGCGTGCGGATCGCCGACCGCTGCCGCTTCACCTTCGAGCAGGACCTCGGCTACGAATACCCGCACGAGATCGTCCCGGCCGGGCACACGCCGACCAGTTGGCTGCGCGAACTCGTGGAAGCCGGCGCCCGCGAACGCTGGCCGGATGGCATGGACGCGAAGACCCGTGGGCTGGTCGAGAAGGAACTGGCGCTGATCGCCACGAAGAAATACGAACCCTTCTTCCTCACCGTCCACGACGTGGTCCGTTTCGCGCGCTCGCGCGACATCCTCTGCCAGGGCCGCGGCTCGGCCGCCAACTCGGTGGTCTGCTACGCGCTCGGCATCACCGCGATCGACCCGGCGCGGATGGACATGCTGTTCGAGCGCTTCCTCTCGCTCGAGCGCAACGAGCCGCCCGACATCGACGTGGATTTCGAGCACGAGCGCCGCGAGGAGGTCATCCAGTACGTCTACGCGCGCTACGGCCGCGAGCGTGCCGCGCTCGCCGCGACGGTGATCCGCTACCGCGCCCGCAGCGCGATCCGCGACGTGGCGCGCGCGCTCGGCCTGCCCGAGGACCAGGTCGCCCAGCTCGCCCGCACCGCCGGCGCCTGGAGCAGCGACGCGCCCGCGGGCGAGCGCCTGCGCGAATACGGCTTCGATCCCGACAGCGCGCCGATGCGGCGGCTGCGCTGGCTGGTCGCGCAGCTGCTCGGCAAGCCGCGCCACCTGTCACAGCACGTCGGCGGCTTCGTGATCTCCGAACACCCGCTGCACACGCTGGTGCCGGTGGAGAACGCGGCGATGGCCGAGCGCACCATCATCCAGTGGGACAAGGACGACCTCGACACGATGAAGATGCTCAAGGTCGACGTGCTCGCGCTGGGCATGCTGACCTGCATCCGCAAGGCGCTGGACCTGGTGCGCCGGCACCGGGACGACCGTTACACGCTCGCCACCATCCCGAAGGAGGACGCCGACACCTACCGGATGATCCAGCGCGGCGACGTGATCGGCGTGTTCCAGGTCGAATCGCGCGCGCAGATGGCGATGCTGCCGCGGCTGAAGCCGGAGAACTTCTACGACCTCGTGGTCGAGGTCGCGATCGTGCGGCCCGGCCCGATCCAGGGCGGCATGGTCCATCCCTACCTGCGCCGGCGGCAGGGGCTGGAACCGGTCGACTATCCGTCCGAACAACTGCGCGGCGTGCTGCAACGCACGCTGGGCGTGCCGCTGTTCCAGGAACAGGTGATGCGCATCGCGATGGAAGCGGCCGACTACACGCCCGGCCAGGCCGACCAGCTGCGCCGCGACATGGCGGCGTGGAAACGCCACGGCGGGCTGGAAAAGCACCGCGACGCCCTGCTCGCCGGCATGGCCCGGAACGGCTACGGCCCCGAATTCGCCGAACGCATCTTCGAGCAGATCAAGGGCTTCGGCGATTACGGCTTCCCGGAATCGCACGCGGCCAGCTTCGCCCTGCTCACCTACGCCAGCGCCTGGATCAAGTGCCACCACCCGGAGGCCTTCGCCTGCGCGCTGCTCAACTCGCTGCCGATGGGCTTCTACCAGCCGCCGCAGATCGTGGACGACGCGCGCCGCCACGGGGTGGACGTGCGGCCGGTGGACGTGCGCTTCAGCGACTGGGACTGCACGCTGGAAGGCGGGCACTCCCTCCCCCGTTTGCGGGCGAATCCTCCTTCCCCCGCTTGCGGGGGAAGGCCGGGATGGGGGCGCGAGGCGCGGAGCGCCGAGCCTCGCGCAGTCCACACGCACCCCCTCCCCAACCCTCCCCCGCTCCGCGGGGGAGGGAGTGCGGCGTTCGCCCTGCGCCTGGGCATGCGCCTGGTCCGCGGCCTGCGCGAGGACGCCGCGCGGCGCATCGCCGCCGCGCGCGCGCAGGCGCCGTTCCGCGACCTCGACGACCTGGTCCACCGCGCCGACCTCGACCGCGCCTGCCTCGACCAGCTCGCCGAAGCCGGCGCGCTGCGCGGGCTGGCCGGCCATCGCCACCGCGCGCGCTGGCAGAGCGCCGGTACCGAACGGCAACTGCCGTTGTTCGCCGGTACCCGGCCGGCGGACGAAGCGCGCATCGCGATCGCGCCGCCGACCGCCTTCGAGAGCACCCGCGCCGACTACGCCAGCCTTGGCCTCACCCTCGGCGCGCACCCGCTGGCGCTGATCCGCCGCCAGTTGCGCGAGCGCCGCTACCGCCGTTCCAGCGAGATCGCGGCGCTGGCCAACGGCCGTCCCGCCCGCTTCGCCGGCCTGGTGCTGCTGCGCCAGCGCCCGCAGACCGCCAGCGGGGTCACCTTCATGACCCTCGAGGACGAGGCGGGGATGATCAACGTGGTGGTCTGGGCGCAGCTGGCCGAGCGCCAGCGCCGGGTCTTCCTCGAGGCGCGGCTGATGGGCATCGAAGGCCGCCTGGAATCCGAACAGGGCGTGCGCCACCTGATCGCGCGGCGGCTGGAAGACCTCACGCCACTGCTGTCCGGGCTGGCGACGACCTCCCGCGACTTCCATTGAGCCGCGGATGGAACGCAGCGTCCGGCGCGGCGCGCGCCCGGATTTTCGCCGGCAGCGATGGCGACGCAGGGCAACCGCCCAACGCCTGCGGCCAAGGAAAACCGCGGGGTCCGGCAGCAGGAACCCAGTGAATTCACCTCACCCCAATGCAATTACCTACAAATTTGCAACAATAAGTGGCGTGCTGATCTGTTTATCCTGATTTTGCAACACCCTACCTTGCCTCCCGAGCGGCATCCGGCCGCACCACTGGGAGGCCCACCATGAACCTGCTTCACCTCGACTCCAGCATCCTCGGCCAGAACTCCGCCAGCCGCGAGCTCAGCGCCGCCGTCGTCGCCCGCCTGCGCGCGCAGGCCCCCGGCCTGCAGGTCGCCTACCGCGACCTCGCCGCCGCCACCCCGAAGCACCTGGACGGCGGCTCGCTGGCCAAGGCCGACGCCGGCGAGGCCGCGCTCGCCGAGGACCTGCTGCAGGAATTCCTCGCCGCCGACCTGATCGTGGTCGGCGTGCCGATGTACAACTTCAACATCCCCAGCCAGCTCAAGGCCTGGATCGACCGCGTCGCGGTCGCCGGGCGCAGCTTCCGCTACACCGCGCAGGGCCCGGAGGGCCTGGCGAAGGCGCAGCGGGTGATCGTCGCCGGCGCCTACGGCGGCGCCCATCCGGCGGGCGGCCCGAGCAACTTCATCGAGCCCTACCTGCGTTTCATGTTCGGCTTCCTCGGCATCGGCGACGTGCAGTTCGTCACCGCCGAAGGCCTGGCGATCTCGCCCGAGCAGCGCGCGCAGGCGCTGGCCGCCGCGCACGCGCGGATCGACGCGGGCGAGCTCGACGTCGGCTTGCCGCTGGCGGCCTGAGCGCGGTTCCTGGTGGGCGCTCCGCCCCTCCTGCGGGAGAGGCGGGGCGCTTCTCCACGGACGGCGCGCGGGGCCCGGCGATCAGGCGATGCGCTCGACGCCGCCCATGTAGGCGCGCAGCGCCTCCGGCACGGTGATCGAGCCGTCCGCCTCCTGGTAGTTCTCCATCACCGCGATCAGCGCGCGGCCGACCGCCACGCCGGAACCGTTGAGGGTGTGCACCGGCTCGGGCTTGCCGGTCTCCGGGTTGCGCCAGCGCGCCTGCATGCGGCGCGCCTGGAAGTCGCCGCAGTTGGAGCAGGACGAGATCTCGCGGTACGCGCCCTGCGACGGCAGCCAGACCTCGAGGTCGAAGGTCTTGCGCGCGGAAAAGCCCATGTCGCCGGTGCACAGCAGCACGCGCCGGTACGGCAGGCCGAGCCGCTCCAGCACGACCTCGGCGCAGCGGGTCATGCGCTCGTGCTCGGCGTCGCTCTCCTCCGGCCGCGCGATCGACACCAGCTCGACTTTCTCGAACTGGTGCTGGCGGATCATGCCGCGGGTGTCGCGGCCATGGCTGCCGGCTTCGGCGCGGAAGCACATCGAATGCGCGGTCATGCGCAGCGGCAGCCGCGCGGCATCGACGATCTCGTCGCGCACCGTGTTGGTCAGCGGCACTTCCGCGGTCGGGATCAGGTAGCGCTTCGATGCGGCCTCGCCCTCTCCCACCGTGGTCGCGAACAGGTCGTCCTCGAACTTCGGCAGCTGGCCGGTGCCGCGCATGCTGTCGGCGTTGACCAGCAGCGGGACGTTGGTCTCCTCGTAGCCGTGCTCGCCGGTGTGCAGGTCCAGCATGAACTGCGCCAGCGCGCGGTGCAGCCGCGCGAGCTGCCCGCGCAGCACGGTGAAGCGCGCGCCGCTGAGCCTGGCTGCGGTTTCGCCGTCCAGCCAGCCATGGCGGGCGCCGAGTTCGACGTGATCCTTCACCTCGAAGTCGAACGCGCGCGGCGTGCCCCAGCGGTGCTGCTCGACGTTGTGCGCCTCGTCCGCGCCCGGCGGCACCGAGGGGTCGGGCAGGTTGGGGATGCCGAGCGCGATCGCGTCGATCTCCGCGCGGATCGCTTCCAGCCGCGCCTCGCTGGCCTTCAGCTCCTCGCCGAAACCGGCGACCTCGGCCAGCAGCGGCGCGACGTCCTCGCCCTTCGCCTTGGCCTGGCCGATCGCCTTGCTGCGCGTGTTGCGCAGGTGCTGCAGTTCCTGGGTGCGCACCTGGATGCGCTTGCGCTCGGACTCCAGCGCCTCCAGCCGCGCCACCGGCAGGTCGAAGCCGCGCGTTTCGCGCAGGCGCGCGGCGAGGGCGGCGGGGTCGGAGCGCAGCAGGGCGGGATCGAGCATGGCGGTGGCAGGTCGCGGAAAGCCGCATTATCGCGTGCATCGCCGCCGTTTGTCGGCGGTTCGCCACGGCCTGTGCGAGACTCGGGTCGACGCCACACGAGGAATGCCCATGGCCCCGGCCTCGCCCGACTCGCCGATGCAACGCAGCCGCGGGATGACCTGGCGCGGACCGGTGCTGGTCGCGGGCGCGGTGGCGCTGGGCCTGCTGCTGTTCCTGCTGCTGTGGTGGAGCGAACGCGACCAGTCCTTCTACCGCGCGCCGCCGGAGCCGGTCGCGCCCTCGGGCCAGCGCTTCGAGGCGCTGCCGGCGCCGTTGCCCGGGGGAGAGTCCGGCAACGCCAGCGGCATGGGCGAAGCGGACACCGCCACCGCCAGCTCGCCGCATCCGCCACCGCCGCCGCGCGCGCCGCTGCCGCCGTCAGCGACCGCTCCCGCGCCGGCGCAGGCCGCCGCTTCGGTCGCCGCGGCCAGCGCGCCGGTGCCCGTGGTGATGCCGGCGCCGCGCTACCCGCCGTCTGCGCTGCGCAACCGCGAATCCGGCACGGTCCTGCTGCGGGTCGAGGTCGGGACCGACGGCGTGCCGACCGACGTCGAAGTCGTGCGCAGCAGCCGCACGCGCGCGCTCGACCGCGCGGCGGTGGACGCGGTGCGCGGCTGGCGCTTCCGCCCGGCGCAACGCGCGGGGCAGCCGGTGCCCGGCAGCGTGCAAGTGCCGATCAACTTCGAACCGGGCGGCTGAGCTCAGGCCGCGCGCAGGCCCAGGCCGCAATCGCGCGCGAGCGCGTCGAAGCCGGGAAACGATGTCGCGACGTTGGCGACGTCGCCGATCCGCACCTCGCCGTCCGCACGTTGGGCCGCGACCGCGAACGCCATCGCGATGCGGTGGTCGCCGTGGCTGTCGACCATGCCGCCGCGCAGGCGCCCGCCCTTGATCGCCGCCCCATCCGGCATCTCCGCGACCTCGATGCCGAGCGCGCGCAGGCCCTGCGCCATCGCCGCGATGCGGTCGGACTCCTTGACCCGCAGTTCCGCGGCGCCGCGCACGAGCGTCGTCCCCTGCGCGCACGCCGCGGCGACGAACAGCGCAGGGAACTCGTCGATCATGTCCGGCACCAGCGCCGGCGGGACCTCGATCCCGCGCAGCGGCGCGTGGCGCACGCGCAGGTCGGCCACCGGCTCGCCGCCCTGCTCGCCCGGATCGCTTTCGACGATGTCCGCCCCCATCGCGCGCAGCGCCTGCAGCAGGCCGGTGCGGCGCGGATTGAGGCCCACCCGGCGCAGCAGCAGGTCCGAGCCCGGCACCACGCTGGCCGCGACCAGGAAGAACGCCGCCGAGGAAAAATCGGCCGGTACCACCACGTCGGTCGCGCGCAGGCGATGGCCGCCGGACAGCCGCGCCTCGCCCGCCGCGAACGCGATCGGCCAGCCGAACGCGCGCAGCATGCGCTCGGTGTAATCGCGGGTCGGATGCGGCTCGCGGATCCGGGTCTCTCCGTGCGCGTACAGGCCGGCGAGCAGCAGCGCGGACTTCACCTGCGCGCTGGCCACCGGCAGTGCGTAGTCGATGCCGTGCAATGCCTGTCCACCGTGGATGCGTAGCGGTGGCAGACCGGCCTCGGCGTCGATGCGCGCGCCCATCCGCGCCAGCGGCTCGATCACCCGCCCCATCGGCCGCCGCGACAGCGAGGGGTCGCCGGTCAGGGCGCTGTCGAAGCGCTGGCCCGCCAGCAGCCCGGCGAGCAGGCGCATGCCGGTGCCGGCATTGCCGCAGTCCAGCGGCGCCGACGGCGCGCGCAGTCCGTGCAGGCCGACGCCGCGCACCAGCCGCACGCCCGGCGCCGGCGTGGCGATCTCCACCCCAAGCCGGGCGAGGATCGCCGCGGTCGCGCGGGTGTCCTCGCCTTCCAGGAAGCCGTCGACGCGCGAGTCGCCGTCGGCGATCGCCGCCAGCATGACCGCGCGGTGCGAGACCGACTTGTCGCCGGGAACACCCAGTGCGCCGCGCAGCGGCGCGCCCGGGAACGCCAGCCAGTCGCGCCGCGGTTCCATCGCCGACCCGCTCATCGTGCGGTGCGGACGCGATCGCCCTCAGCCATGCCGCCGCCGGAAGTCGTGCATGAAATCGACGAGCGCCTGCACGCCCGCCTCCGGCATCGCGTTGTACAGCGAGGCGCGCATGCCGCCGAGCGCGCGGTGGCCCTTGAGCGCGAGCAGCCCGGCAGTCCTGGACTCCTCGAGAAAGGCCGCGTCGAGCGCGGCGTCGTGCAGGGAGAACGGCACGTTCATGCGCGAACGCACCGCAGGGTCCACCTCGTTGCGGTAGAAGCCGCCGGAGCCGTCGATCGCCGCGTACAGCAGCGCCGCCTTGCGCGCGTTGCGGCGGCCGAACTCGGCCAGGCCGCCCTCGGCCAGCATCCATTTCACCGTCAACCCCAGCATGTACCAGTTCCAGGTCGGCGGCGTGTTGAGCATCGAGTCGCGCGACGCGTGCGAGCGGTAGTCGAGGATGTCGGCGCGCGGCTGGCCGGGGCGCTCGAGCAGGTCGCGGCGCACGACCAGGAACGCGATGCCGACCGGACCGAGGTTCTTCTGCGCGCCGCCATAGAGGACGCCGAAGCGGCGCACGTCCAGCGGTCCGGACGCGATCGAGGAGCTGAAGTCGGCGACCAGCGGCACGTCGCCGGCGGCGATCGCGTCGTAGTGCGCGTCGCGGAACTCGACGCCGTGGATGGTCTCGTTCGCGGTGAGGTGCAGATAGGCCGCCTCGGGCGACAGCCGCCACTCGGACGGCGGCGGGATGCTGCGGAAACCCGCGGCTTCGCTGCTCGCGGCGACCTGGGCGGCGACACAGGACGCGGCCTGCTTCATCGCGGTCTTGCCCCAATGGCCGGTCAGCACGTAATCGGCACGCTGTCCGGGCGCGGCGAAATTGAGCGGGATCAGCGCCTGCTGCAGGGTCGCGCCGCCGGGCAGGAACAGGACCGCGTAGTCGTCGGGGACGCCGAGCAGCGTGCGCAGGTCGGCTTCGGCTTCCGCCGCGACCTGCATGAACTCCTTGCCGCGATGGCTGAGCTCGAAGATGCCCGCGCCGACGCCGCGCCAGTCCAGCATTTCCTCCTGCGCCTGGCGGAGGACGGGTTCGGGCAGCGTCGAGGGACCGGCGCTGAAGTTGTGGGCACGGGGCACGGTGGCGTCTCGCTGGAGGGAAGCGCGGCCTGCGGCCGGCGCCGTCAGGCTAGCACGCGCCTCGCGGCGCGGGGCGTCGCTCAGGGCGTGCCGAACAGCAGCAACGCGCTCAGCGCCGCGGCCAGCAGCAGCGCCGCCAGCAGCAGCCATGGCAGGCGCCGGGTGGATGGCGCCAGCGAAGCTTCGCGCACGTGCCCGGCGGCGGCCTCGTCCGGCTGCGACGGCGCGGGCATCGCGCCGGCCAGGCCGGGCGCCTCGACCACGAAGCGGTGGTGGGCGTCGAACGCCAGCTGATCGCCCGGCCGCAGCAGCGCCTCGCGCACCGGCACGCCGTTGACCAGGGTGCCTTCGGCGGAGCCGAGGTCGCGCAGCAGGACCGCGTCGCCGTGCGGCTCCAGGCGCGCGTGGCGTTCGGCGGCGGCGGGGTCCTCGAGGCGGATGTCGGCGTCGGCGCCGCGGCCGACGACGCGCGGCCGTTCGAGGGTGTAGCTGCGGCCGTGGTGGCGCCCGCCAAGCCCACGCAGCAGCAGGCGCGGGTCGCCGGCGCCGGGCGCGGGCAGGTTCGCGGCCGCCTGCGGACGGCCGACCAGCGCCACTTCCGCACCGTCGACGAAGACCACGTCGCCCAGCCGCAACATGGCCAGCCGCCGCACCGGGCGACCATTGACGTGCACACCGCGCGCGCCCTCCTCCAGGTGCAGCCAGATCCCGCGCCGGTCGACGCAGATGCGCACCGGCGCCTGGCGCGGATCGACCGGGCCCAGCCGTTCGCCGGCGACGCGGCCGATGCCATGCACGCCCGCGGCGAGCGGATGCTCGACGGGAGGCTGTCCGGGGAATCGCAGGCGGGCTTCGTTCACGCCGCGCCAATCTAGCAGATGCCCGCGCGCCCACGCGCGGGCCATCCGCATTACGACACAATGCCGCCCTTCGCAGGAGCCCGCACATGCCGGACATCGATCTCGAGCATCCCCATGGCCTGCCTCCCGCGCAGGCGCGCCGCGCGGTGGAGGACGTCGCGATCCGGCTCGGCCAGCGCTTCGGCGTGGATTACCGCTGGGAAGGCGACACCCTGCACTTCCGCAGACCCGGAGTCGACGGCCGGATCGCGCTCGGCCCCGGCATGCTGCGCGTGCAGGCTCGGCTGGGCCTACTGCTGGCGGGCCTGCGCGGGCCGATCGAGCAGGAATTGCGGCGGGTGTTGCGCGAGCGTTTCCCGTGAGCGGGCGCGCGCGGGATTGTTCTATGCTTCCGGGCCTTCAGGAGGCTGACGCATGAGCGGATGGATGGCCTGGCCGGTGGCGGCGGTCGTGTGCGTGGCACTGGGCGCCGGCGCGACCCGGCTGTTGCGGAGCATGCGCCTGCCGCGGGAGGAAACCGCGGCGGGGATCGCCGCGCTCGCCGGCATGCGCTGGCGCGACTTCATGCACCTCGTGCTCGCGGCGATGAACCAGCGCGGCTACGAGCGCGTGTTCGAGCCGGGCGCCGGCGGCAACGAGAGCGACTTCCTGCTCGAACGCGACGGCCAGCGCTGGCTGCTCTCGTGCAAGCACGGCATGGCTTACGTGCTGGGCTCGACCAGCATCGCCGAATTCGCCCGCGAGATGCGCATGCGCGGCGCCACCGGCGGGCTGCTGGTGACCCCCGGCCGGTTCGCCGACGAGGCGCACGCGCTGGCCAATGCGCAGCGCATCGAGTTGCTCGACGGTCCCGCGCTGTGGCCGGAGGTGAAGCGCCTGCTGCCGCCGGAGGAGCGCGAGCACATCCTCGCCCCGACCCTGGCCACCAGCCGGCGCGAAACAGGCTTCGCCTGGGCCGGCGCGATCGCGACCGGCCTGCTGGTCGGACTGCTCCTGCAACGGCTGGCGCCGCGCGAGCCTGAAGCGGCCGTGGCGACCGCGGCGCACCGCGCCCCGGTGCGGGTGGCGCCGGCGATCGCCGCACCGGCCATCCCCACCGATCCGGTCGAGCTGCAGCGCCGGCGCCAGGACGTGGCGACCGCGGTATCCACGGTCCGCGGGGTGGACAAGGCGCTGTGGACCACCCATTCCACCCTGCTGGTCTACCTGGCGCAGGACCTGCCCGATCCGATGGGCGACATCTGCCCCTTGCTCGAGCGCTACGACGAGCTGGCCGCCTCCCGCGTGCAGCTGCAGCCGCCGGCCGGCAGCGAGCGGCCGGTGCGCTTCCGGCAGTGCCGCGCGTACTGAGCGCGGCACCCGCGTTCGAGCCAGTTCGTCCTACTCCGCCAGGGTCGCCGTCACGCTGGCTGCGGCCAGGCCGCCGCCCCGGACACCGCGCGCACGCGCCAGCAACCGCGAGGTGCCATGGCGCAGGTCGTCGAGGATCGCGTAGATGGTCGGCAGGAACAGCAGGCTGACCACGGTCGAGAACGCCAGCCCGCCGGCGATCGCGCGCGCCATCGGGTAATACGGCGGGCCATCGCCGCCGATCTTGGTGTTCGCCAGCGCGATCGGCACCATCGCCAGGATCGCGGTGCCCATCGTCATCAGGATCGGCCGCAGCCGCTCGCGGCTGCCCTCCACCAGCGCCTCGGTGCGCGACAGCCCGCGCCGGCGCAGGTTGTTGATGTGCTCGATCATGACGATGCCGTTGTTCACCACCACGCCCATGAGCACCAGGATGCCGATGAAGGCCATGATGTTGAACTCGGTGCCGGTGAGCCAGAACAGCCAGAACACGCCGAACACCGAGAACAGCACGCCCGACATGATCGCCGATGGGAACAGCAGCGATTCGAACACCGCCGCCATCACCACGTAGATCATCACCAGCGCGATCAGCAGGTTGAAGAACATCTGCTTGCCGGCCTCGTCCTCCTCCTGGAAGCCGCCGCCCTCGAAGCTGTAGCTGTAGCCGTCGGGGAAGGCGACCTGCGAAAGCACCTCCTCCATCGCCTTGCGCGCGTCGGGCATGGTCACCTTGTCGGCGAGGTTGGCCTTCAAGGTGAGCGTGGTCTGGCGGTTGGTGCGCTGGATCCGGGTCGCCGCCGGCTCCACCGAGACGTCGACCATCGCCAGCAGCGGCACGGTGCGGCCGTCCGGCGCGCGCACGGTGAAGCCGGACAAGTCCTGCACGCGGTACTCGCGGGCGCCGGCGAAGCGCACCCACACCGGCACCTCGTTGTCGCCGCGACGGAATTCGCGCAACGGCGCGCCGCGGAGCGCAATGCCGACGAAGTCCGCGACCTGCTTGGCGCTGAAGCCGAAAGCCGCCGCGCGCTCGCGGTCCACGCGCACGTTGAGCTCGCTGTTCTGGTCGCCGGCGTCCACCCGCACGTCGCGCAGCTCCTTGCGCTGGGCAAGGAGCGGGACGATACCGTCGCCGAGCTCGGCCAGGACCTTGGTCGAGTCGCCGACCAGCTGCACCTGCGCGTTCTGCCCCGGCTGCCCGCCGCCCGGGCCGCCGCCCTGGTCGCCGATCGCGATGTCGGCGCGCGCCGACTTCGGCATGTCCTTGCGGATGTCCTCGATCAACGGGCGGGTGCGGCCGGCGAAGTCGTCCTCGAAGGTGACCATGGTGCCGGCGTCGCCCTGCTCGCTCCAGAACGAATAGATCTGCTTGATGTGGAAGCGTTTGCGGTTGCGGTCGAGGAACTGCTCGACCCGCGCGATCTCGCCCGACATCTGCTCCTTGGTGTAGCTGCCCTTCCACTGGTAGGAGACGTAGGTCTCGTTGCCGTCCTCGCCGCCGAACATGTTCTTCTTGGTCAGGATCACCGGCGCCATGCTGATCGCGATGATCAGCACGATGCCGGTCACGCTCCAGCCGCGGTGCTCGAGGGTCCAGCGCAGCAGGCCGGCATAGCGCCGTTGCAGGCGCGAGATCAGGCCGCGATCGTCGCGCACCGCGGGCGGCGTCTTCAGCCGCGCCGACAGCATCGGGATCAGGCTGACCGCGACCAGCCACGACGCCAGCAGCGACACCGAGATCGTGATCGCGATCTGGGCGAGGTAGATGCTCAGGAAGTTGCGTTCGCCGAACAGGTTGGGCACGAACACGATGCAGTGGCACAAGGTGCCCGCGGTCAGCGCGATCGCGACGTGGCGGGTGCCGAGGATCGAGGCCAGGCGCGGCTGGCCCGGCAGCCGCTCGCGCTCCTGGTAGATGCTCTCGACCACCACCACCGCGTTGTCCACCAGCATGCCGACGGCCAGCAACAGGCCCATCATTGACAGGATATTGAGGGTGACGCCGGCGAAGTACATGAAGCCCAGCGTCATCACGAAGCAGATCGGGATCGCCAGCGTCACCATCAGCGTCGACGGCCAGTGGCGCAGGAAGAAGTACAGCACCAGGATCGACAGCAGCAGGCCGATCCCCCCCGCCTCGGCCAGCTCGGCCAGCGAGGTGGTGACGTTCTTGCCCTGGTCGTCGATGACCTTGATCTGGATGTCGTCGAGCTGGGGCTGGGCGCGGATCGCGTCCACCTCCGCCATCGCGTCGCGCGCGACCTGGACCAGGTTGGCGTTGCGTTCCTTGTAGATGTCCAGGCCGACGGCGCGCTCGCCGTCCAGGCGGCGGCCGTAGTCCATCTCGCCCGGCTTCAGCCGCACCTGTGCGATGTCGCCCAGTCGGGTGCCGTCGCGGGCGATCACGAGGTCGCGCAGCTGCTGCAGGTCGGTGATCTCGCCGACCGGCTGCACGCGCAGGCGGCGGCCGCCGTCGTCGATCTCGCCGGCGGACACCGAGAAGTTCACCTCGCGCAGGCGGGCGCTGAGGTCGTTGATGCTGATGCCGTGCGCTGAAAGGCGGTCGGGCTCGATCGCGATCTCGACCTCGTTCTGCGGCGCACCGGACACCTCGACCCGGGCCACGCCGGGGATCCGCTCCAGCCGCCGCTTGAACTCCCGGTCGATCATGTCGTACGCGCCGGTCAGGTCCTGCGCGCTGGCCAGGCGCACGCGCAGGACCGGCTGGTCGGTGGTGGAGAACTTCAGCACCTGGTAGCGCTGCAGGTCCTCCGGCAGCTCGTCGCGGATCGCATCCAGGCGCTCGCGCGCCTCCGACGCCGCGATCGCCACGTCGCGGCTCCAGTCGGCGAACTGGATGAAGATCTGCGCGCCGTCCGAGCGGGCGTTCGAATCCATCCGCTTGATCCCGCCCATCGTCGCCAGCGCTTCCTCGGCCGGGCGCAGCACGGTGCGCTCGACTTCCTCCGGGGTCGAGCCGGCATACGGCAGCGAGACGAACACGAACGGCGGCGAGACCTCGGGGAACGCTTCCAGCGGCAGCCGGATCGCCGCGATCAGGCCGATCACCAGCAGCGACACGAAGAACATGATCGTCGTGACCGGCCGCTTGATGCTGAGCTCGGCGACGCTCATGCCTGGCCCTCGCCCGCCAACGGGTCGGATTCGTGGCGCAGGCTGTCGGCGACCACGTCGGCGTCGCGGCGCGCGCGGCGGGCGCGCTCGCGCCAGGTTTCGTCGGCGCTGCGGTCGAGCAGGTCGTAGACCACCGGGATCACCACTAGCGTCAGCAACGTGGACACCAGCAGGCCGCCGATCACCGTGACCGCCATCGGCGAGCGCACCTCGGCGCCCTCGCCGAACGCCAACGCCAGCGGCAGGAAGCCGAACAGCGTGCACAGCGTGGTCATCATGATCGGCCGCAGGCGCGAGCGCGCGCCCTCGACCAGCGCCTCGCGCTTGGCCACCCCCTGCTCGCGCAGCTGGTTCACCTTGTCGATCAGGATGATCGCGTTCTTGACCACCAGGCCGACCAGCAGGATCAGGCCGATGAACACCACCGCCGACACCGGCGAGCGGGTCAGCAGCAACGCCAGCACCGCGCCGACCAGGGCCAGCGGGATGGTGAACAGGATCACGAACGGATGCAGCAGCGACTCGAACTGCGAGGCCATCACCAGGTAGACCAGGAACACCGCCAGGCCGAAGGCGAACAGCAGCGAACGCACCGAGTCGCCGAGCTCCTCGCCCTGGCCGCCGATGTGCAGGCGCACGTCGGCACCGAGCGGCTCGGCCGCGGTCATGGCCTGCACCTCGCGGATCGCGGCGCCGAGGTCGATGTCGCGCAGGTTCGACGAGACGATCGCCACCCGCACCTGGTCGGCGCGATGGATCTCGCTCGGACCGGTGGTGGACACCACGTCCGCCACCGAAGACAGCCGCACCGGCGTGCCGCCGCCCGGGTTGACGATCAGGTTGCGGATATCGTCGATCGACGCGCGCTGGTCCTGGTCGGCGCGCACCAGCACGTCGATCTTGCGGTCGCGGAAGCTGTAACGGGTGGCGACGTTGCCCTGCACCTTGTTGACGACGACGTCGGCGATCTGCCGCGTGGTCAGGCCAAGCGCCGCGGCGCGCGCCTGGTCGAAGCGGATCTGGATCTCCGGATAGCCCTGCTCCACCGTGGACTTGACGTCGGCGTAATGCGGATTCTTCCGCAGCAACGCGGCGAGCTTCTGGCCGGCACGCTCGATCGTCGCGAGGTCCGGGCCGGACAGTTCGATCTGCAGCGGCGGGGACAGGCTGAACAGCTCCGGCCGGCTGAAGTCGACCTGCGCGCCCGGATGGCCGCGCATGCTGCCGCGCAGGCGCTCGGTCTCCGCGGCTTCGAGTTCCTCGCTGCCGCCGTCGGCCATGATCACGCTGAGCCGGCCGATGTTTTCGCCGCTCTCGGTCGGGTTCGCGTCCAGCCGCGTGCCGGTGCCGCTGACCGCGTACAGCGCGCGGATGCCGGGATCCTTCGCGTGCGCCTGCTGCAGCGATCGCACCAGCGCGTCGGTCTCGCGCAGGGGCGTGCCCGGCGGCAGCTTGACGGTCATGTCGAAGCGGTCCTGGGCCAGCTGCGGGATCAGATCGGCGCCCAGCAGCGGCACCGCCAGCAGGGTCAGGCCGAACGCGGCCGCCGCGGCCAGCAGCACCGTCTTCGGCCGGGTCAGCGCGCCGGGCAGCAGACGCAGGTAGGCGCGCTCGGCCATTCCATAGGGCCGCATGGCGAGGTCGCTGGCCTTGCGCATGACCGGGCCGACCACGGCCGCGAGTCCGCGCCAGGCGCGGATCACCAGCCAGGCAATGCCGAACAGCACGCCGCGCACCCCGGCGCCCAGCCCGCGCTTGCCCGCGGCCACCGGCTGCAGCCAGCGCCGTCGCGGCTGCCACTGCGGGTGCGGCGGCTCTTCGGGGAACGCCAGCGGCGGCCGGCCCTTGAGCGAGGCCAGCATCGGGATCAGGGTCATCGCCACCGCCAGCGAGATCGCGATCGCGATCGCCACCGTCAGCGCCTGGTCGCGGAACAGCTGGCCGGCGATGCCCTGCACGAACACCAGCGGCAGGAACACCGCGATCGTGGTCAGCGTCGACGCGACCACCGCCATGCTCACCTCGCGGGTGCCGGCGACCGCCGCCTCGAGGATGCCGAGGCCGCGCTCGCGCGCCTTCGCGATCGATTCCAGCACGACGATCGAGTCGTCGACGACCAGGCCGGTCGCCAGCGCGAGGCCGCCGAGCGACATCACGTTGAGGCTGAGGCCGAAGCGATCCATGAAGAAGAAGGTCGCGATGATCGAGACCGGCAGCGACAGCGAGATGACGAAGGTGCTCCAGCCGTCGCGCAGGAACAGGAAGATCACCAGGATCGCGAGCAGGCCGCCGATCACCGCGTCGACCTTGACGTCGTGGATCGCGTTGCGGATGAACTGCGACTGGTCGTCGATGACAGTGAGCTCGACGTCGGGCGGGATCTGGTCCTTGAGCAGCGCCAGCCGCGCGGCGATCGCGTCCGCGGTGGCGACCGTGTTGGCGTCGCCTTCCTTGTACAGCGCCAGTTCGACCGCCTCCTTGCCGCCCAGGCGGATGATCGCCTCGCGTTCCTTGTAGCCCTGGCGCACGGTCGCGACGTCACCCAGCCGCACCGACCGGCCCGCGGCGGGCACGTTCTGGTCGCCGCCGCTGGCGCTCTGCACCGACGCCGCGGCCGCCATCGCGTTGGGATCGCCGGTCGCCGCGGCGACGCGAGCCATCTGCTCGGCCGCGGTCTCCGCCGCGCCGCCGCCGGCGGCTTGGGTGGTGACCAGCATGTCGCGGATCTCGTCCACACCGGCGAACTGGTTGACCGTGCGCACGAGATAGCGCTGCGAGCCCTCTTCCAGACGGCCGCCCGAGACGTTGACGTTCTCCTGCTTGAGGCGGTCGATGACGGTGGCGATCGGAATGTGCAGCGCGGCCAGCTTCTGCTGGTCGATGTCGACCTGGATCTCGTCCTCGAGGCCGCCGCCGACCTTGACCGCGGCCACGCCGGCGACCGGTTCGAGCTTCTTCTTCAGGTCGTCGTCGGCGTAGCGGCGCAGCGCGACCAGGCGGCGGATCGCCTCGTCGCCGGAGACCGCGTCCTTCGCCGACAGCGCGATGCGCATGATCGGCTGGGTCGACGGGTTGAACCGCAGCAGCACCGGCGCCTTGGCCTCCAGCGGCAGTTGCAGCGCCTCCATCTTGTCGCGCACCTCGAGCGAGGCCTGGTCCATGTCGGTGCCCCAGGCGAACTCGAGCACGACGTCGCTCTGCCCGGTGCGCGAGACCGAGGTCAGCTTGCGCAGGTTCTTGACCACGCCGACCGCTTCCTCGACCGGCTCGGTGACCAGCGTCTCGATCTCCGCCGGCGCCGCGCCGGTGTACTCGGTGCGCACGGTCAGGGTCGGGTAGCTGAGGTCGGGCAGCAGGTTGACCTTGAGGTCGCGCAGCGCGATCAGGCCGAACAGCACCAGGGTGATCGTCGCCATCGCCACCGTGACCCGGCGGCGGGTGGCGAAGCCGATCAGGCCGGCGCCGAGGCGCCCGCCCGCGGAAGATCCTTCGGTGCTCATCGGCTACCGCCGTCCGCCGTGGCCGCGACCGCCGCGCCGCCGTTGCCGGCGGGGCCCTCGAGCACCTGCACCGGACTGCCGTCGCGCAGGGCGACCTTGCCGGCGGTGACCACCGCGTCGCCGACCTTCAGGCCGCCGCGCAGCTCGGCCCACTCGCCGTCGACGTAGCCGAGCTTGACCGGCACCCGCGCGGCCTTGCCGTCGCGCACGGTGAACACCGCCGGCTCCTCGTCGTCGAGCAGCGCGACGCGCGGGATCACGGTGGCGTCGGCGCGCTGGTCGTAGTCGATGCGGATGCGGCCGAACATGCCGGGCTGCAGCACCGCGTCGCCGGCGAACGCGCAGACCACGCGGAAGGTGCCGCTGCCGGCGTCCACGACCGGCGCGACGCGATCCACCAGGCCCTTGAAGCGCTTGCCGGGCAGCGCATCCACCTGCAGGGTCACCGGTAGGCCGGCCTTGATCGTCTCCAGCTCGCGCTCGGGCACGTTGAGCGTGGCCTCCAGCCGCGAGTTGTCGACGATCCGGAAGATCGGCGTGTTGATCTGCACGAAGTTGCCGGGCTTGATCGAGCGCGACGCGACCACGCCGGACATCGGCGACACCACATTGGTGTAGGACAGCTCGAGGTTGGCGAGACGGTTGGCCGCGCGCGCGTTCTCGAGGTCGTACTTGAGCTGGTCGAGGTCGTTGGCGCTGATCAGCTGCTGCTTCGAGAGCTGCAGCGAGCGGTTGTAATTCGCCTCCAGCTTGCGCACCTGCGCCGCGGTCTGCGCCGCCTGCAGCGCCAGCCGCGCGCCGTCCAGGCGCACCAGCACCTGCCCGGCCTTGACCTGCTGGCCTTCCTCGGCGAACACCTGCAGCGCCACGCCGGAGGTCTTGGCGACCACCTGCGACTCGGCGCGCGCCTCCAGCGGCGCGGTGCCGCTGTAGCTGGCGGCGATCGGCCGGCGGCTGACGCGGGCCACCTCGACGGCGACCGCGTCGGCCTTCTTCGCGTCCGGCCCCTTGCCCTCCTCGGGCTTGCCGGCCGCGCCCTTGCAGGCGGTCAGGGTCAACGCGCCGGCGAGGGCGCAGGCCAGCAGCAGGCGCGGCAGGGCCGGGGAAGGAAGGCGGGCAAGGGACATCGGTGGGGCCTTGTCTGGTGTTGTAGGGATGTATATCACCCGTATCCCGGGCGCAAATCGGCCGAAGGTCATGGTCGGCGTGGAGGGGTTCTTCTTCCGACGCGGAGAGGGCGCGTTGGGTTGCATGAACGAGATGGCTATACTTCCTGACTTCGCCGCGTCAGTGGCGATCAGCTCGCCCCTCGGGGCTCCCGCCTTCATGGCCCAGACAGCGGACCCGTCCATGATCCGATTGCTGTTGCTTGCCTCCCTGACCCTGGCCGCCGGCAGCGCGCTGGCGCAGGACGCCCAGCCGGCCCCCGCCGCCGAAGCCGCCCCCGAGGCTCCTCCCGCCGCCGAAGCCGCTCCCCCGGCGGCCGCCACCCCGGCCGTCACCGGCGACGCCAGCCGCGGCCACACGCTGACCTACACCTGCCAGGGCTGCCACGGCATCACCGGCTACAAGAACGCCTATCCGAACTACCACGTGCCGCGCATCGGCGGGCAGTCGGAGACCTACCTGATCAACGCGCTGACCGAATACAAGGAAGGCAAGCGCAAGCACCCGACCATGCAGGCGCAGGCGCAGAGCTTCTCCGCGCAGGACATCGCCGACATCGCCGCCTACCTGTCCGGCCTGAAGTGAGCAGCCCCGCCATGACGCAGACCTCCATCACCAAGCTGGGCCTCGCCGCCGCGCTGTTGCTCGCCCTCTCCGCCTGCTCCGGCGGCGACACGCCCGCCGAGCACTCAGCCGCCGACCGCGCCGAAGGCCACACCAGTTCCTCCGCCGGCCTGCCGCCCGGCCGCATCGCCGAGGGCGAGAAGCTCGCCACCGCCTGCGCGGCCTGCCACGGCGCCCAGGGCAACGCGCCGATCGACGCGAGCTACCCGAAGCTCGGCGGCCAGTACTACGACTACATCGCGCACTCGCTGCAGATGTATCGCGACGGCCAGCGCGGCGGCAGCCCGACCGCCGACGTCATGGCGGCCCAGGCCAAGAATCTCACCGACCAGCAGATCGCGGACCTCGCCGCCTACTTCGGCGCCCAGCCGACGCAGTTGCGCGACCTGCACGGCGCGCAATAAGCGCAAGCGACCTCGGCTTCGACGACGGCCCGCGCAAGCGGGCCGTTTGTTTTGAGCGGGAACCGGAAGCCGGGAGCCGGAAAAGCAGGAAGACGGGGTTCTTCGTGGCGTGAAGCCGTAGCAAGCATCCTTGCGCTCTCCCCCTTCCCGCCTCAGTTCCCGCTACCGGTTCCCGGTTCCCGGCTTCCCGCTCCCCGCTCCCGGCTCCCGGCTCCCGGCTACCGGCTCCCGGCTACCGGCTACCGGCTACCGGCTACCGGCTACCCGTTCCCGGCTCTCGCAACGCACCCTGGTCCTCCTGCAGCTCCGGCTTGAACGGCACGTCCGGCGGCGGGCGCGCTTCGGCTTCCTGGTCCTGCAGGTTGGGATCGGTGATGCCGCAGCCGCCGCCGAGCTGCAGCAGCGAGACCACGCAGCGCAGCTTCTTGGTGCTGCCGGGGATCGGGATCTCGACCGAGCGGACGTTGCGGCGGACCCATTCCTCCAGCAGGGTTTCGTTGGGGATCCAGAACTGGTCCCAGCGGCTGGGCGTGTAGCCGATCGGCGGGCGCTTGAGCCAGGTGCCGGCGCGGTCGAGGTTGGGGATGTCCTGGGTCAGCGTGCCCGGCGGCAGGCCGCCACCCGGCGCCGCGGTCCCCGGCGGCAGGCGCGGCGAGCCGTCGCCGTCGAACAGGCCGCCGGGCTGCCCCGCGCGGCCGCCCGGGCGCTCGCGGGTGGAGGCGCCCCAGTCGTCGTCGCGCCGCGGGCTGGGCCAGGCGCCGGGGCGCGTGCTGTCCGGGCCGGCGCCTGCGGGGGCGTTCGCACCCGCCGTGGTACCGCCGGGCGCGGGCGCGGGCGCGGGCGCGGTCCGGGCCGGCCCGGCGGCCGCGGCGGGCGAAGGTCCGGCCGGGCTGGCGGCCGCGGCAGACGGCGTCGCCGCGCTGGCGGGCGCTTCGATCGTGCTCGCTGCGGTCGCAGCGGGGGCCGCCGCCGGCGCAGCCGTGGGCGGCGCCGGCTCCCGCAGTTCGACGGCCCTGATCGGCGCCCGCAGCTCCGGCGCGCGCGCGACCGGCAGCTCGACGCTGCGCGCCCGCACCTCGGGCAGCACTGGCGCCACGTCCGGTTGCAGCGACGGCGCCGCCAGGCGGCCGGTCGCCAGTTGCGGGCGCAAGGTCTCCAGCGGCGGCGCGCTGCGTTCGATGGCTTCGATCTCGCGCACCTCGGCTTGCAGTTCCCGCGGCTGCAACCGCGGCACCTCCGCGGTGAGCGGGGTCGGCGGCGGCAGCACGAAGTCGGTGTCGGGCACCGCCACTTCGGTCACCTGCAGCGGCTGCACCGCGGGCTGCGCCAGCACGGGCTCGGGAACGCGGAGCTCGGCGGGTACCGGCGCCGAAACCGGCGGCTCCGGCTGCGAGGTCTCGGAAACGCGCGGCGCCGGCGCGGATGCCGCTTCGGGCGCCTGCGGCGCGGCCGCCTGCGCCGGGGCGGCCGCCTCCGCGGGCGGACGCGGCGGCGGCTGCGCGCCGGCGGCCGGC
Source organism: Lysobacteraceae bacterium (assembly GCA_035539135.1). GTDB lineage: Bacteria > Pseudomonadota > Gammaproteobacteria > Xanthomonadales > Xanthomonadaceae > JABFWF01. The sequence continues at coordinate 190,371 of DATLJD010000014.1, read as the reverse complement.
GCGGCCGTTTCCGCCGGGGCATTCGCGCCGGGCGCGCCGCCACCGGTGTCTTCCGGCGTGCCCGCGCCGATGTACTCCACCTGGATGACCTCCTCCCCCGCCGGCCCCGGCAGGGGGTAGCGCACCATCGCCGCCCACAGCAGCAGGATCGCCACCAGCAGGTGGAAGACGAACGTGATGGCCATTGCCGTGATGCGCAGCCCGCGCCCCTCGCGCGAGGCCGGCTGCCATTCCTGCCGCCACAGGGTGGCGAAAGCCTGCCAGCGGCCCAGCCCGGCCATCCGCGGCGGCGGCGGCAGCGGCTCGCGTTCCAGCAGCAGGGCGACGAAGGCCTCGGCCGCGGCGCCGGTCACCCGGCCCAGGCGGGTCGCCAGTGCGTCCAGCCAAGCCTGCCAGCCAGGCGGGAATTCGCCCGGGGGGCGCTCCGGGCGCAACGAACGCCGCCTGCGCCGGCGCAGGGCTTCGATCAGGTCGGCGGAGGTGAACACCCGGACGCTGCCGCCGGTGCCCGGGTCAGGCCGCGTCGCGCGGCCGGCCGGACTGGATGTAGGGGTCGCGGCCGCTGGCGTGGTCGGTCGCGTCGACGACTGCGGTGACGCCGGGCACCTTCGCCAGCAGGGTCTTCTCGATCCCCTGCTTGAGCGTCACGTCGGCCATGCCGCAGCCGTGGCAGCCGCCGCCGAAGCGCAGCACCACCACGCCTTCCGCCGTCACCTCCTGCACCGAGACGTTGCCGCGGTGCATCGCCAGTTGCGGGTTGACCTCGTGCTCGATCGCCCAGCGCACGCGTTCGACCAGGGAGGCGCCCTCGGCCGGCGCCTCGCCCTTGATCCGCGGCGCGCGGATCTGCAACTGGCCGCCGGTCGCCTGCTGGGTGAAGTCGATCTCGGCGCCGTCCAGGTACTGCACGCTGGCCGCCTCCACCCACAGGGTGAAACCGTGGCAGTCGACCGCCCACTCGTCGCCGGCGAGGTCGCGCGGCTCGGCGAACTCCAGCCGCACGTCGGCGCGGGCAGTGCCCGGATGCACCGCCGCCAGGCGCACGCCGAGGCCCGGCAGGTCCTCGCGTTCGATCAGCCTGCGGAAGTGCGCCTGGGCCGCTTCGGAGATCTGGATCATGCGGGCTATTCTAGCCGCCCCGCGCCGCCCGCCGCGCCGGTGCACGCGCCCGCGACGCGCCGTGTGCCTACGGTTCAGCGCCGGGCCGCCCGCCGAGGAGAACCGCCATGTCCGACCTGATCGCTCTCGCCGACGCCCACTGCCTGCCCCGCCGCGGCAGCGAGCACCGCCTCACCGAGGCGCGCGTGCGCGAGTTGCTGCCGCAGGTCCCGGGCTGGGAACTGGTCGAGGACGGCCACGCGCTCAGCCGGACCTTCCGCTTCCCCGACTACTGGCGCACGATCGCCTTCGTCAACGCGCTGGCGTGGATGGCCAACCGCGAGAACCACCACCCCGACCTCAGCGTGCACTACGACCGCTGCGTGGTCCGCTATTCGACCCACGACGTCGGCGGCCTGAGCGAGAACGACTTCATCTGCGCGGCCAAGGCCGAAGCCCTGGCCGGCTGAACGATGCAGGCCCCTGACCGGGACAGGCGGTTGCGTTCGGCCCGGCTGCGCCAGCAGCTGATGGGCTTCTCGACCTACCTGATGTTCCTGGTGCCGCTGGCGTGGTCGGTGCCCGAGGGCTGGGTGCGCTTCGGCTGGACGGGGCTGGGGGCGTTGCTGGCCGCGGCGATCGTCATCAACCTCGGCTTCCACCTCGCGATCCGCAGCGGCTACAGCGAACGCTTCGCCGACCCGTCGCTGGTGCAGGCGCAGATCGTCGCCGCGACCGCGATGGGACTGGTGGTCAGCTACTACGCCGAGCAGGCGCGGATCGTCAGCCTGCTGCTGTTCTTCACCGCGTTCTTCTTCGGGATCTTCAGCCTGGGCCGCCGCCGCTACCTGACGATGGCGGCACTGGCGATCGCCGCCTATGCCGCGGTGCTGTGGCTCAAGCTGCGCAACGTGCCGCACGATGCCGTGACCACGCGGATCGAACTGCTGTACTTGCTGGTGCTGGCGATGACACTGGTCTGGATGGCCCTGCTCGGCGGCTACGTGGGCCACCTGCGCAACAACCTGGCGAAGCGGCGCAAGGAGCTCGCCGCCGCGCTGGCGCGGGTGCAGGAACTGGCCAGTCACGACGAGCTGACCGGCATGTACAACCGCCGCCACCTGATGGAGCTGCTCGAACAGCAGCGCGAGCGCGCCCGGCGCCACGGCGAGGGCCTCGCGGTGTGCATCCTCGACCTCGACCACTTCAAGCGGATCAACGACGTGCACGACCACCTCGCCGGCGACGACGCGCTGCGCAGTTTCGCCCAGCGCATGCGGCAGCGGCTGCGACGGATGGACGCGATCGGCCGCGCCGGCGCCGAAAGCAGCTTCGGCCGCTACGGCGGCGAGGAGTTCCTGCTGTTGCTGCCCTACGCCGGCGCCGACGACGCCGCGCAGTGCGTGGATCGGCTGCGCCAGGCGATGCACGAGGAGCCCCTGGAGACCTGCGCGGGCCCGGTCCACGTGACGTTTTCCGCCGGCGTGGCCGAATACCACCCCGGCGAGAGCGCGGCGGCGGTACTGGCCCGCGCCGACACCGCGCTCTACCGGGCGAAGGCCGGCGGGCGCGACCGGGTGGAAGTCGAACAGGCGGCCGCCTGACCGGCTCAGGCGAGCCGGTCCAGCACCTCGATCAGATCCGCCGGCAGCGGCGCGTTGAGCAGGTAGGGCGTACGCCCGCCATCGAGCGCGAACTCCAGCGTGGACGCGTGCAGGAACAGGCGCCGGAGTCCCGCCTGTTCGCGCAGGCGGCGGTTGGCCTCGGCATCGCCGTACTTGTCGTCGCCGGCGACCGGATGACCGAGGTGCTGCGCGTGCACGCGGATCTGGTGGGTGCGGCCGGTCGCGATCCTCACCTCGCAGTAGGAATGCCCGCCGCGCCGTTCGAGCACCCGGAAGTGGCTGAGCGAAGGCTTGCCACCGGGGGTGACCTGCACGTGGCGTTCGCCGCCCTGGCGCAGGCCGACGTGCAGCGGCGCGTCGACGCTCATCACCCCGTCCGGCAGGCGCCCGACCAGCAGCGCGAGGTAGCGCTTGGCGATGCCACCCTCTTCCCGCATCAGGGCCTGCAATTCGGACAGCGCCGAACGCTTCTTCGCCACCACCAGCAGGCCCGAGGTGTCGCGGTCTAGGCGGTGCGCCAGCTCAAGCGACTCGTTCGGCCGCAGCGCGCGCAGGGTCTCGATCGCGCCGAAGGAGATGCCGCTTCCGCCGTGGCTGGCCACGCCGGACGGCTTGTCGATCGCCAGCAGGCGGGCGTCCTCGAACACGATGCTGGCCGCCATCGCGTCCAGCAGGCCCTTCGCCGGGGTGCCCCGCTCGCTCGCCTCGGCCAGCCGGACCGGCGGGATCCGGACCTCGTCGCCGCCCTCCAGCTTGCGCTCGGCCTTCGCCCGCCCCCCGTTCACCCGCACCTGGCCCGAGCGCACCAACTTGTAGACCAGCGAGCGCGGCGCGCCCTTCAGCTGGCCCAGCAGGAAGTTGTCCAGCCGCTGCCCGGCCCGGTCGTCGGGCACGCGGACGGTGCGGGCGCCGGCGGGCCGGCCGGGCGGGTCGGAACGGGTCATGGGCGGGGTTTGATCTGCTACACTCGCCGCGCGAGATAAGGGTTTGATTTCGCAGGGAGTTGCCGAAGGCGCCACGGGCGCCACGGCGAGGGCCGAAAGCCCGCCTCCCGCGATCCCGACGCAGCGCGCGACCACCGCCCCCGGGGCGGCCATGTTAGCGGCTCGCCGGCAAATCCGGCCATCGCCGGTGGCTGACAACCATCCGTGCTTTGAACACGCCCCGCGTGGCGGCCGCGCCCGGCGCGGCCGCCCCGGCCCGCAACCTGACAGCAAATCGAGAAAGCGCTCCCGCGGTCCGCCGTGGTGTCGTAGCGCTGGAAACATGAAGCCGCCCCGGCCGCGCCATGCGCGACGGAGCGGCCGGCGGTATCCAGAGGCAAACGCCCATGGCGTTTCCGCGCAGGACAGCGCGCGAGGAACGCACACATGAAACGCATGCTGATCAATGCCACGCAGGCAGAGGAACTGCGCGTGGCGATCGTCGACGGCCAGACGCTCTACGACATCGACATCGAGCAACCGTCGAAGGAACAGAAGAAGTCCAACATCTACAAGGGCCGCATCACCCGGCTCGAGCCCTCGCTGGAAGCGGCCTTCGTCGACTACGGCGCCGAGCGCCACGGCTTCCTGCCGCTCAAGGAAATCTCCCGCGACTACTTTGCCGCCGGGGTCGACCACCACAAGGCCGGCCTGAGGGAGCTCCTGCGCGAGGGCCAGGAAGTCGTGGTCCAGGTGGACAAGGAGGAGCGCGGCAACAAGGGCGCCGCCCTGACCACGTTCATCTCGCTGGCCGGCCGCTACATGGTCCTGATGCCGAACTCGCCCACCGCCGGCGGCGTTTCGCGCCGGATCGAGGGCGAGGACCGCGCCGAGCTCAAGCGCGCCATGGACGCGCTGAACATCCCCGACGAGATGGGCGTGATCATCCGTACCGCCGGCGTCGGCCGCGACGCCGAGGAACTGCAGTGGGACCTCGATTACCTGCTAAGCGTGTGGAGGGCGATCGCCGAAGCCGCGCTGACCAGGCCGGCGCCGTTCCTGATCTACCAGGAGTCGCGGCTGATCATCCGCGCGCTGCGCGACTACATGCGCCCGGACATCGGCGAGATCCTGGTCGACACCAGGGAGATGTACGACGAGGCGCGCGAGTTCGTCGAACAGGTGATGCCGCACAACCTGCGCAAGCTCAAGCACTACACCGACGACGTGCCGCTGTTCAACCGCTTCCAGATCGAGTCGCAGATCGAGAACGCCTACGAGCGCAACGTGCGCCTGCCGTCGGGCGGCGCGCTGGTGATCGACCAGACCGAGGCGCTCACCGCGATCGACGTCAACTCGGCGCGCGCCACCAAGGGCGGCGACATCGAGGAAACCGCGTTCCACACCAACCTGGAGGCGGCCGAGGAAGTCGCCCGCCAGCTGCGCCTGCGCGACCTCGGCGGCCTGGTGGTGATCGACTTCATCGACATGGCGTCGAACAAGCACCAGCGCGAGGTGGAGAACCGCCTGCAGAACGCGCTGCGCTCGGACCGCGCGCGGGTGCAGCTGGGCCGCATCTCCAAGTTCGGCCTGATGGAAATGAGCCGGCAGCGCCTGCGCCCGAGCCTGGGCGAGGCCAGCCAGATCGTCTGCCCGCGTTGCGACGGCCACGGCCGCATGCGCAGCGTGGAGTCGCTGGCGCTGTCCATCATCCGCGTCGCCGAGGAGCACGCGATGAAGGACAACACCGGCCAGGTGCTGGTGCAGGCCCCGGTGGAGATCGCCAACTACCTGCTCAACGAGAAGCGCCGCGCGCTGAGCGAGATCGAACAGCGCCACGACGCGCCGATCGTGATCGTCGCCGACGACCAGCTGGAGACCCCGCATTACGAGGTCACCCGCATTCGCGAGAACGAGCTCGGCGAGGAATCCAGCAAGCCGAGCTACCAGCGCGGCACCCCGCGCAAGCTGGCGACGATCGCGCTGACCAAGGCCAACCTCAACGTCCCCGCCGCGCCGGCGGTGACCAACGTCAAGCCGGCGCAGCCCGCGCCCGTGCGCGAGCCGCGCGAGGAAGCGCCCGCCCCGGCCCCCGCGCCGGTGGCGGCGCCCGTCGCGACCCCGGCCGGCGGCGGCCTGATGGGCTGGCTGCGCGGCCTGTTCGCACCGGCGCCGGCGGCCCGTCCGGCGCCCGCGCCCGCTGGCCGCGACGAGCGCGGCCGCAACGAGCGCAACCGCCGCGACCGCAACAAGCCCGGCCGCGACCAGCGTCGCGAGGAAGGCCGTCGTGACGACGCCCGCCGCGACGACAGTCGCCGCAACCAGCAGCAGGGCAAGCAGGCCCGCAACGAGCAGAAGCCGGCGCAGCAGCAGCCGCAGAAGCAGAAGCCGCAGCAACCGCAGCAGGCCCCGCAGCAGAAGCAGCAGCCGCAGAAGCAGAAGCCGCAGGACGAGCGCCAGCTGGCGCCGCAGCCGCAGCAGCCCAGGCCGCCGCGCCCGCAGCGCGGCGAGGCCGACGTGGCCGATCCGGCGTTGCAGGCGGCCGCGGTGGCGGCGGCGGTCGCCGATACCGCGACGGTGCCCGCGACGCCCGTCGGTGCCGGCGCACCGCCGGTCACGGAACCCGCACCCGCGGCAACCGACCAGGGTGAAGGCGCGTCGGCCGAAGGCGGCCGTCGCCGCCGCGGCCGTCGCGGCGGGCGTCGTCGCCGTCGCGGTGGCGCGGATGCCCAGGCCGTCGAGAGCGCGCAGCAGGACGCGATCGACGCGCTGGACGAAGAGATCGCCGGCCCGCAGCGTTCGCAACCCGAGTTCGATTTCGAGGACGACGCGGAGACCCCGGCGCTCCCCGGGGCGGCGCGCGAGGAGCCTCGCGCGAGCACGCCGACGGGCGCGGCCACGCAGGCGGCGATTCCCGCATCGGCGGCCACGCCCGTGCAGGCGAGCCCGGCGCCGGTGAACACGCCCGTGCAGCTGCCGCAGGCCGCGGTCGAAGCGCAGCGCCCCGCCGTCGACATGGCGGTGGCCGCCACCCTCGCGGCCGACGCCGCCGGAACGGTGCGCGCGGTGCAGGCCGAGACGCCGGCTGCGGCCGGCGAAGCCCCGGGCGCCACCCAGCCGACGGCGTCCGCGCGCGCCGACGACGCCGTGCAGCCGGAGGCGTCCGCCGACGACGACGTCGAACACGCGAGCGAAGAAGCCGCGATGCCTGCGCACCTGGACGAGGCGGCCGCGAGCGCTCCGCCCGCCCCGGTCGACCCCGCGCCAACGCTGGAGCCGGCAAGCTTCGCCGCGGCGGACAGTGCCGCGGTCGGGGTGCCGGAAGGGGCACCGGCCGAGATCGCGCAGGCGCCCGGCCTGTTCGACCATCTGCCGGCCGCCAACGGCGCGTCCGCCGATCCGGTAGAGGCGGCAGCGGATGCCGCCGCCCAGATCGACGAGGCGCCGAGGGAGGAACTGCGCGAGCGACCGGAATCGCACAGCGCCTGATCCCATCGCAAGACACCCGGCGCAAGCCGGGTGTTTTCGTTACAAGCCCGACTGTCCGTTGGCCCTTAGATGGGGCCCGGGGCCTGGGCCCGCCCGCCCCCGCCTGCGCTGTGGAAACCCGTCCCCAGCGGGCGCCCCCGCTACAGCGCGTGCGCCGGATCCGCGATCCCGTGCTGCGCCGCCAGCCGCGCCAGGGCGATGGTGTCGTGGATCTCGAGCTTCTCGAACAGGCGCGACTTGTGGGTGTTGACCGTCTTCGGACTCAGGCTGAGGCGGGTCGCGATGTCGTCCTGGCGCAGGCCCTGGATCAGCAGCATGGCGATCTCCAGTTCGCGCGGCGACAGCGCGTCGAACGGCGTGTTGCCGCCGTCCAGCCCGTACAGCGCCAGGTTCTGCGCGATGCCGGCGGCGAGGTAGCGCTTGCCGCGGGCGACGTCGCGCACCGCGCGCAGCAGCTCGGCGGCGTCGCCGCCCTTGCCGACGTAGCCCGAGGCGCCGGCCTCGAGCAGGCGCTTGGGCATCGGCCCGTCCTCCAGCACCGACACCACGATGACCCGGGTACCGTCCTGGCCGCGCACGATCCGCTCGGTGATCTCCAGCCCGCTCAGGCCGGGCAGGTGCAGGTCGCAGAGCACGACGTCCGGCTTGAGCCGGCGAATCTGCGGCAGTGCCTCCTCGCCGCTGTCCGCCTCGCCGACCACCTCGATGTCGGTCTCCCCCGACAGGATCATGCGCATGCCCACCCGCACCAGCGCGTGGTCGTCCAGCAGGAACACCCGGATCGTCATCCTCGCCCCTCCATGAACCTCTCCCCGCCGGCAAGACTAAGAGCCGCCGCCGGCCGGGACAATCGCGGCGGGCGCGCCGGGCTGTCAGGAAATTCCCAATCCGACGTCGGTCTCGCGCCCTCCGCTGGCTAGAATGCGCCTTGGGTGAGGTGGCCGGGTGGTTTAAGCAGCGGTCTGCAAACCGCCGTGGCAGCGATGTCACCGTGGGTTCGACGGATTCGCCGGGAGCGAATCCGGACAGCCACAGGCTGGCCCCGCAGGCGCGCAGCGCCGGAGGGGCGAGGCCCAGGGATAGCCGAGCAACCCGGAAGGAACGACAACTGGAGAGGTGGCCGAGTGGTTTAAGGCAGCGGTCTTGAAAACCGCCGTGGCAGCAATGTCACCGTGGGTTCGAATCCCACCCTCTCCGCCAGACAGGAAAAACGGGCCTCGCGGCCCGTTTCTCTTCTCCGGGCACCCCTACTTCACTCCCGTCTTCCTGCACTCCGCGCATTCCAGCCGCGCCTCCGCCAGCAGCGGCGGCAGCCGTTCGGCGAGGAAGTCGATGAAGACCCGCACGGCCGGCAGCAGGCCGCGGCGGGATGCGAACACCGCGTGGCAGATGCCCTGCGGCAGCCGCCAGTCGGGCAGCACCACCTCCAGCTCGCCGGTGCGCACGGCATCGGCACACAGCGTTTCCGGCAGCAGGGTGATGCCCACGCCCTGTTCCGCAAGCGAGCGCAGCATCGGGAAGTCGAAGCCGGACACGCGCGGCTTGAGTTCCACCCGCCGCACCTCGCCGGCCGGGCCGTGCAGTTCCCAGCGCTGGCGCGCCTCGTCCTCGTTGATGCTGAGGGTGACGTGCTCGGCCAGCTCGTCCGGATCGCGCGGGCGGCCCATCCGGTCCAGGTACTTCGGGCTGGCCACCAGCAGTTCCTGGATCTGGCCGAAGCTGCGCATCACCAGGCTGCCGTCGTCGTCGAAGCGGGTGCGCACGCGCAGGGCCACGTCGAAGCCTTCGTTGATCAGGTCGACGCGGCGATTGCTGACGTGCAGTTGCAGGCGCACCTGCGGATGGCGGGCGAGGAATTCCGGCAGCAGGCTCGGCAGCTGCTGCTGGGCGAGGCCCACCGGCACGCTGACCCGGACCACGCCGCGCGGCTCGGCGCTGAGGCGGTCCACGACCTCGCGCGCGGCCTGCGCTTCGGCCAGCATCGCCTGCGCGTGGTGGTAGATGCTGTTGCCGATATCGGTGACCGCGAAGCGGCGGGTGGAGCGTTGCAGCAGGCGCACGCCGAGGTCGCTTTCCAGTTGCGAGATGCGCCGGCTCAGGCGCGACTTGGGAATGCCCAGCGCGCGTTCGGCCGCGGCGAAGCCGCCGTGCTCGACGACCATGGCGAAGTAGTGGAGATCGTTGAGGTCCTGCATCGGGGGCGCGCCGGCGGAAGCGAGGCGCGCATTAAGACCCCGTTTGCGCCGGGCTGGCAACCCGCGGTCCCTCCGGGCCGCACCGGCAGGGCGCCGGCGGCAACTCCGTGCCGCCGGAGGAAACCGCTACTGGCGGGACAGCGACGGCTCGGACACTTCCTTGACCACCTCGGCGGTCCTGGCGTCGCGGCCGCTCAGCGCGATGTCCGCCTGGGCCACGATGCCGGTCAGGCAGCCCTGGGCGTCGACCACGACCACCCTGCGGATCTGGTTGTCGCCCATCAGCCGGGCGCAATCCTCCAGGCTCGCCCCCTCGCGGATGGTGGTGACCGGCGAGGTCATGTAGTCGTCGACGGTGCTGTCGGAGTCCGCGCCGTCGGCCACCGCGCGCACCGCGATGTCCCGGTCGGTGATCACGCCCAGTGGCTTGTTGGCCTCGTCGACCACGGGAATTTCCCCGCAGTCGTTCTGGCGCATCATCAGCGCGACCTCCCGCAGCGTGGCGCCGGCATTGCAGCAGGCCGGATCGGCGGTCATGACCGAACGGATGTCCATCGGAACCTCCGGCAAGTGGAAGGAAGCGATCACGATGCCGCCACCGCGGTCGTGACAGGGTGAACGGGCCCGGGACCCGCCCCTGCCTTTCGTCATGGGCTCGCGCCCCAGCCGTGCGCTACGCTGGTGGTTCCGTCTCGACATGGACCCGCCCGCATGAAGCACCCGCTCGCCCTCGCGCTGGCCCTGGCGCTGGCCGCCACCGCGCCCGCCCACGCCCAGTCCACCGCCACTGCCCCCGCGACCGCCGTGCCCGACCAGACCGCCAATCCGTTCTTCGCCGACAGCCCGCTGCCGCTGCACTACCCGCAGTTCGACAAGATCCACGACAGCGATTTCGCCCCCGCGTTCGACCGCGGCATGGCCGAGCAACTGAAGGAAGTCGAAGCGATCGCGAACCAGCAGGCCGCGCCCACCTTCGAGAACACCATCGTCGCGATGGAGAAGTCGGGCCGCACCCTCGCCCGCGCCGCGACCGTGTTCTACGCGCTGGTCAGCGCCGACACCAACGACGCGCGCGACAAGCTCGACGCCCAGTATTCGCCGAAGTTCGCCGCGCACCGCGACGCGATCTACCTCAACCCGAAGCTGTTCGCGCGGGTGCAGAAGCTGTACGACCAGCGCGCCTCGCTCGGCCTGGACGCGCAGGGCGTGCGCCTGGTCGAGAAGTACTACCAGGACTTCGTGCGCGCCGGCGCCAAGCTGTCCGACGCCGACAAGGCGAAGCTCAAGGCGATGAACGCCGAGCTCGCCTCGCTGGGCACCCAGTTCAGCCAGAACGTGCTGGCCGAGCGCAACGACCTGGCGGTGGTGGTCGACACCCGCGAGGAGCTCGCCGGCCTGCCCGACGAGCACGTCGCCGCCGCCGCCAAGGCCGCCAAGGACCGCGGCCTGGAGGGCAAGTATGTCATCGAGCTGCAGAACACCACCGGCCAGCCGGCGCTGACCTACCTCGACAACCGCGCCCTGCGCGAGAAGATCTTCAAGGCCTCGATCTCGCGCGGCAGCCGCGGCAACCAGTGGGACAACACCGGCATCGTCGCCAAGGTCGCCAAGCTGCGCGCGGAGAAGGCGCGCCTGCTCGGCTATCCGACCTATGCCGCCTACGGCCTCGAGGACCAGACCGCGAAGACGCCCGAGGCGGTCAACGACATGCTCGGCAAGCTGGCGCCGGCCGCGGTCGCGAACGCCAAGCGCGAGGCCGCCGACATGCAGGCGATCATCGACAAGGAACAGCAGGCCAAGGGCGAGCCGAGCTTCAAGCTGGAGCCGTGGGACTGGGCCTACTACGCCGAGAAGGTGCGCCAGGCCCGCTACAACTTCGACGAGTCGCAGCTCAAGCCCTACTTCGAACTCGACAGCGTGCAGCAGAACGGCGTCTTCTACGCCGCCAACCAGGAATTCGGGCTGACCTTCAAGGAACGCCACGACCTGCCCGTCTACGAGCCGGACGTGCGCGTGTTCGACGTGTTCGACAAGGACGGCCGCCAGCTGGCGATCTTCATCTCCGACATGTACGCGCGCCCGAGCAAGCAGGGCGGCGCGTGGATGAACTCCTACGTCGACCAGTCGGAGCTGTTCGGCTTCCTGCCGGTGGTCGCCAACCACCTCAATATCCCCAAGCCGCCGGAAGGCCAGCCCACCCTGCTGACCTGGGACGAGGTGACGACCATGTTCCACGAGTTCGGGCATGCCCTGCACGGCATGTTCTCGAACGTGAAGTACCCCTACTTCTCCGGTACCAACGTGCCGCGCGACTTCGTCGAGTATCCCTCGCAGGTCAACGAAATGTGGGCCGACTGGCCGAGCGTGCTGGCCAACTACGCCAAGCACTACCAGACCGGCGCGCCGATGCCGAAGGAACTGCTGGACAAGGTGTTGGCGAGCAGCAAGTTCAACCAGGGCTTCACCACTACCGAGTATCTCGGCGCCGCGATGCTCGACCAGAACTGGCACCAGCTGGCGCCGGAACAGGTGCCGGACGCGGCGGGCGTGATGGCGTTCGAGGCGGCCGCGCTGAAGAAGGACGGCGTCGACTTCGCGCCGGTGCCGCCGCGCTACCGCACGCCCTACTTCAGCCACATCATGGGCGGCTACGCGGCCGGCTACTACGCCTACATCTGGTCCGAGGTGCTGGACGCGGACAGCGTGGAGTGGTTCAAGCAGAACGGCGGCCTGACCCGCGCCAACGGCCAGCACTTCCGCGACACCCTGCTCTCGCAGGGCGGCAGCCAGGACGCGCTGGTGCTGTTCAAGGACTTCTCCGGGCGCGATCCGTACATCGAGCCGCTGCTCGAGCGCCGCGGCCTGACCGCGGGCGGCGCGGACGACACCAAGGCCCCGGACCAGGAGCCGGCGCAGACGCCGCCGCAGCAGTAGGCGGTGCCGTGGGGCGAGCCGCCGGTACGCCGGCGGCTTTTCCGCCCAACGAAAAAGGCCGGCATTGCTGCCGGCCTTTTTTTGTCGCCTCGGAGGACCGGCGCCCGGGCCTCAGCCCTGCACCGGCACGATCGTGATCTCGACCCGGCGGTTCTGCGCGCGGCCCGACTCGGTCTCGTTGCTGGCGACGGGGCGGGTCTCGCCTGCGCCGACCACCAGCATGCGCTGCTGCATCACGCCCTTGCCGGCCAGGTAGTTCGCCACCGCCTGCGCGCGCTGCTCGGACAGGCGCTGGTTGTAGTCCTCGGCGCCGACGCTGTCGGTGTGGCCGGCGACCTCGATCATGGTCTGGTTGTACTGCACCAGGGTGCCGGCGACGTTGTCGAGCACCGGGTAGAACTGCGGCGACAGGTTCGCGCTGTCGAAGGCGAACGTGATGTTTCCGGGCATGTTGAGGGTGATGTTGTCGCCCTTGCGCACCACGTCCACGCCGGTGCCGGCCATGCGCTGGCGCAGCGCCGCCTCCTGGCGGTCCTGGTAGACGCCGATCGCGCCGCCGGCGAGTGCGCCGACGCCGGCGCCGACCAGCGCGTGCTGGCGCCGTTCGACCGCGTCGCTGCCGCTGAGCAGGCCCGCAACCGCGCCGATGCCGGCGCCGATCAACGCGCCGGTGCGCGTGCGGTTCGGATCGTTGGGGTCGGCGGTCTGCCCGGTGTAGGTGGCGCAGCCGGCGAGCATGGCGCCGGCGAGGGTGGCGCACAGGGCGGTCGTGGCGAGCTTGCGCATCGGAAGTCTCCGTGGGTCCTGAATGCGCGGCCAAGTTAAGCAGCATCGCGTCGCCGCATGGTGACGGCCGCGAGCCGCGTTCAGGCACCGGCAGGCATGCAGCGCGCAGGAAGCCTCAGGCGGCGTGCTGATTCCCGCGCGTTCGCCGGACGCGAACGCACGCCCGCGATCGCTACGCCCGGCGCGGGAAGGCCTCGTAGTCGCGTCCGGACACGATCGCGCCGCGGCGCAGCAGGCCGGCGAACTCGCCCGCCGGCACCGGTTCGCCGTAGAGGAACCCCTGCATCTCCCGGCACCCGTAAGCGCTCAGCGCGTCGGCCTGGGCGCTGGTCTCCACGCCCTCGGCAACCACCCGGTAGTCGAGCGCGCGCGCCATCGCGAGGATTGCCTGCACGATCGCACTGTTGCGCGGATCGTGGGGCAGGCCCTGCACGAAGGAACGGTCGATCTTGAGCACGTCGAAGCGATAGCGCATCAGGTAGCTCAGGCCGGAATAGCCGGTGCCGAAGTCGTCGATCGCGACCTGCACGCCCAATGCCTTGAGCTGCGCGATCAGCGCCTGCGCGCGCTCCAGCTGGGCGAACATCTGGCTCTCGGTGAACTCGATCTCCAGCCACTGTGGCGCCAGCCCGGTCTCCTCCAGCACCGCGGCCACACTCGCCAGCAACCGCTCCGGATCGAAGCGCGCCAGCGAGACGTTGACCGACACCGGGATCGCCGGCAGCCCGGCGTCCTGCCAAGCGCGGTTCTGCCGGCAGGCCGCGCGCATCACCCACTCGTCGATCGCGGTGATCAGGCCGATCTCCTCCGCCAGCGGGATGAAATCGCCCGGCGCGACCACCTCGCCGGTGTCGCAGCGGCGCCAGCGCACCAGCGCCTCGATGCCGGTGATGCGCCCGTCCGGCAGCGTCACCTTCGGCTGGAAGGCGAGGAACAGGTCGTCGTTGGCGAGCGCGAAGCGCAGGTCGTGCTCCATGCGCATGCGCTGTTCGGCCTTCTCGCTCATGATCCCGGTGAAATAGCTGTAGCGGCCGCGCCCGGCTTCCTTGGCGTGGTACAGCGCGGTGTCGGCCTGCTTCATCAGGGTCTGGGTGTCGCGCCCGTCCTGCGGGAACAGGGCGATGCCGATGCTGGCCGAGACGCGCAGCTGCTGGCCTTCGAACTCGATCGGCTGTTCGATCGACTGGATCAGCTTCTCGGCCACGCGCGCGGCGTCGCGCGGGTCGGCCAGGCGCACCAGCAGCAGCACGAACTCGTCGCCGCCCTGGCGGCTGACGGTGTCGTCGGCGCGCACGTTCTCCTTCAAACGGCGCGCGACTTCCTGCAACACGCGGTCGCCGGCGTGGTGGCCGATGCTGTCGTTGATCTGCTTGAAGAAGTCGAGGTCGAGGAACAGCAACGCGCCCTTCGCGCCGCGGTCGATCATCGCCAGCGCCTGGTTCAGGCGGTCCTGCAGCAGCACGCGGTTGGGCAGGTCGGTCAGGTAGTCGTGCTGGGCGAGGTGCGTCATCTTCTGCGCCATCTCGCGCACTTCGTTGTACTGGCGCAACGCCATCACCCCGCCGGTCACCATGCCCAGCGCGTCGCGCACCGGCTGCGCGATGGCCTGCACCGGCAGGCGGCTGCCGTCGCGGCGCAGCAGCATCGCCGCCTCCTGCGCGACCGCGGCGCGGTTGCCGGCGATCACCACCTCCAGCGGCAACGGCGCCGGCGTCCCGGCCTCGTCGCGCACCAGCCGCAGCACCTGCTGCGCGGGCTGGCCCAGCGCCTCGGCGCAAGTCCAGCCGGTCAGCGCCTCGGCGACCGGGTTGAAGGCGGTGATCCGGCGCGCTGCGTCGCAGGCGACGACGGCGTCGGCGACCGCCTGCAGGGTCGCGTCGGCGCCGGCCTGGGCCTGCTCCAGCGCGCGCGCCAGTTCGGCCTGCGCGCTGGCGTCGCGCAGGGCCAGCGCGACCAGCGCCTGGCCGTCGTGCTGCAGGCGGGTGCAGCGCAGGTCGAGCAGGAGGCGGCCGCTTTCGCCGCGGCGCGCCTCGACCGCCTCCAGCGCCACCGGCGCGTCGGCGACGCGCGCCTGCGCCAGCGCGGCGGCGAAGCCGGCGCGCGCCTGCGGCGCGAGCAACTGATCGGCCGGCAGCTGGACCAGCAGCTCCCGTTGCATGCCCAGCAGGCTCGCGGCGGAAGCATTCGCGCGCACGATGCGGCCGTCGCCGTCCAGCAGCAACATGGGATCGGCGGCCGCCAGCAGCGTCTCCAGCTCCTGCGCGACCTGGCGGCGCCAGGCGCGGTCCTCGCCGAACAGCACCGCGCCGTCGAGCGCGCCCTCGGCGTCGAATTCCGGCTGCGCGCGCAACTGCAGCGCGCGGCCATCGGCGAACACCAGCTCGAAGGCCTGCGCCTGGCCGGCGAAGGCGCGCTGCAGGCGGCTGACGATACGCTGCGCGTCGGCTTCCGCGAACACCTCCTGCAGACGCCGCCCATGCACCGTGTCCGCCTCGCGGCCCAGCCACTGCAGCCAGGCGGCGTTGGCTTCGCGCACCCGCAGGTCGCGGCCGACCCGCGCGAGCAGCACCGGTGCGTGGGCGACGAAGGACTGCAGGCGCGCGTTCGCCAGCTCCGCACCCGCCTGCGCGTCGGCGATCCGTTCGCGCAGCGACGCCGCGCGCCACGGCGCGAAGCCGAGCAACGCCGCCGCCGCGCCGAGCTGCAACGCGGGCGAAGGCAGCAGCGCGGTCAGCGGCGTGCCGCCCAGGCGCGCCACCCAGGCAGCGCAGCACACGGCGGCGAGCGTCGCCGCAACGGCCACGCCGAGCCCGCCGGCCCGGCGCCCCGCTAGCACCAGCACCGGCACCAGCAGCAGCACCGCGAACGAATTCGAAGACGCCAACCAGGCAATGCCGCCCCCGGCCGCCGTGGCGGCGAACACCGCCGGCAGGTGCGCGCGCAACGCGCGCCAGGCCGGCGTCGACCACGCCAGCGCCGGCGGCAACACGAGCAGCAGGCCGAATGCATGGCCGAGCCACCAGCCACGCGCGGTGGCGTCCAGCGCCAGACCGCCGAGGTGGGTGCCTGCGAAGGCAGCCACCGCCGCCGCTGGGATCGGCGCGAGCAGCGCGGCCGCCAGCAGGCCGCCGCGCAAGCCGTTGCCGCCCACGCGCGAATCGTCGGCGCGCAGCAACACCCAGGGCAGCAACACTTCGATCGCATCGGCGGCCGCGAACGCGCCGGCCAGGGGCCAGGGCAGGCCCAGCACGCCGCGGATCGCGAGTCCGGTCAACAGTCCGAGCGGCAGCCACCAGCGCGCCGCCCGTGGCGCGCGCAGGGCCAGGGCGAGCAGCAGGCCGTTGCCCAGCCACGGCAGCGCGCCGTCGTTCAGTGCGCGTTCGACCGCCCACGACAGCCAGGCGAGCGCACCCGCGGCCAGGGCCACGCCCGAGGCATCACGCACTGCCGTCCATCGCGATGTCGTCGCGCTTCCCGTCGCGGGCATCCCGCTCGCCTGTTTCCGGGCTTCGGCGCCCTGACGCTGTATAGCGACCGCGGCGTCAGCAAGTTGTGCGCGGCTTCGCGCTCCGGGCGCCCCATGCCGCGACATTGCTCGCCCCGCGAAACGGCGCACAGTCCGTGGCGACCGGCATCACGCGCGGGCCGTGCACGGGACGCCCCGCGTCAGTTCTCGACGAAGCGCACCCGCCGGGTGATCG
Organism: Lysobacteraceae bacterium; assembly: GCA_035539135.1. GTDB lineage: Bacteria > Pseudomonadota > Gammaproteobacteria > Xanthomonadales > Xanthomonadaceae > JABFWF01. The sequence goes on along the minus strand of DATLJD010000014.1, from coordinate 173,620 downwards.
AGCACACCGGCTCGTAGCCGATGGTGCCGGCGGCGGCGGCGACGGTTTCCACAGGCAGGCCCTCGCCCCACAGCACGACCGGATCGCCGGGCCGCGCGTCCGGCTGGCCGCGCAGGTCGATCGTGATCAGGTCCATCGAGACACGGCCGACGATCGCGGCGCGACGGCCGTTGACCAGCACCGGCGTGCCGGCCGGCGCGTGCCGCGGATAGCCGTCGCCGTAACCGATCGCGGCGACCCCGACCGGCATGTCCTCCGGGCACTGCCAGGTCGCCGAGTAACCGATGCACTCGCCCTTGCGCACGCGGTTGACCGCGATCAGGCGGGTGGCCAGGGTCATCGCGGGGCGCAGGCCGAAGTCGGCGCCGCTGCGGCCCTCCACCACCGAGATGCCGTACAGCGCCCCGCCCGGCCGCACCCAGTCCGCGTGCGCCTGCGGCCAGCCGAGCACGGCCGCGGAGTTCGCGAGCGAGCGCGCGCCCGGCAGGCCCGCCGTGGCCTGGGCGAAGGCCGCCAGCTGCGCGCGCGTCTGCCGCCCCTGCGAGGGCGAATCCGCGAACTCGTCGGAACTCGCGAAGTGGTTCATCAGCACGATGTCGTCGGCCACCGCCGGTATCGCCGCGAGTCGCGCGTGGACGGCGCGCACGTCCTCCAGCGGGAAACCGAGCCGGTGCATGCCGGTGTCGAGCTTGAGCCAGCAACGCACCGGCTCGCCCGCCGGCGCCTGCTCCAGCATTTCCAGCTGCACCGCATGGTGGACCACCGTCTCGACGTTGAGCCGGCGCAGCTGGTCGATGTCGCCTGGCTCGTTGAAGCCCGACAGCAACACGACCGGTTGCGACAGGCCGGCGGCGCGCAGGCGCTCGGCGTCCGACAGCGCGGCCACGCCGAAGGCATCGGCGCCGCCGAGGGCGCGGGCCACCCGCTCCAGGCCGTGGCCGTAGCCGTCGGCCTTGACCACCGCCATGACCCGGCTGTCCGGCGCGCGCCGGCGCACCTCGGCGAGGTTGTGGCGCAGCGCGTCGGTGTGGATGGTGGCGGAAGTCGGTCGGGCCATCGGCGAATTTTGCCAGCGCACGGGCGGCGGCGGTTGGGCCGGCTCGCGTCCCATCATCGTGGCGGGTCCAGCATCGGGGCGACCTGCGAGCGCGCCGGGCGGGAGAGGTGGGCAGGACACGCCGTGAATCCATCCATGGAGGCTCGGATGCGCCATCCATGGCGCATACGGTCCTGCCCACCTCTCCCACCCGACGCGCCCGCCACCCGCGCGGCCGGCAAAAAAAGCCGGGCCATTGGGCCCGTTTTTTCTGGCGGAGAGGGTGGGATCGATTCGGCCATCCATGTGCCTCACCCCGCGCTGCGCGCGGGGCAGCCTGCGGCTGTCCGGATCGGCTTCCTGCCGATGCGTCGAACCCGGGTGGGGTCGTCCACGCACCCCCTCGCCAGAAAAAAAAAACGGGCCGCGAGGGCCCGTTTTCTTTTCTGGCGGAGAGGGTGGGATTCGAACCCACGGTACGCTTGCACGTACGCCTGATTTCGAGTCAGGTACATTCGACCACTCTGCCACCTCTCCGGTGGTCTGCCTTCCGCACGCGGAAGGGGCCGCAATGATACGGGGCGGGTCCGGGGTAGACAAGCGGATCGCTGGAAGTTGCGGCCGAGGCCGGGCCGCCGGCAGGATTGCGTTCGGCCAAAGGAACCCCCCGCAGACGCCCGCATGATCGAGTTCGGACACCTGACCCATGTCGGCCTGCGGCGCGAGCTGAACGAGGACACCTATTACGGCGACAGCGAGCTGGGGCTGTGGCTGGTGGCCGACGGCATGGGCGGCCACGAGTACGGCGAGGTCGCCAGCGCGCTGGCGCGCGAGGCGATCGTGCGCGAGATCCGCCAGGGCACGCCGCTGGCGCAGGCGATCCGGATCGCCGACGAGGAAATCATCCGCACCTCGAAGAAGCGCAACGACGCGCTGCCGATGGGCACCACGGTGGTCGCGGCGCGGGTGACCGGCAACCGCTTCGAGGTGGCGTGGGTCGGCGACAGCCGGGTCTACCTGTGGCGCGACGGCCAGCTCGCGCAGCTGTCGCAGGACCACAGCTACGTGCAGGAGCTGATCCGCCAGGGCGCGATCAGCGTCGAGCAGGCGCGCAGCCACCCGCACCGCAACGTGGTCACCCAGGCGCTGGGCGTGACCGACCCGCAGGCGCTCAACGTCGAGACCATGGCCGGCGAACTGCGCCCGGGCATGCAGCTGCTGCTTTGCAGCGACGGCCTGACCGAGGAAGTCGACGACGGCGCGATCTCACGCGTGCTGGCGCACACCGAGTGCAGCGCGCAGGAATGCGTGGACGGGCTGGTCGCCGCCGCGCTGGACGGCGGCGGCTCGGACAACGTCACCGTGGTGCTGGTGCGCCGGCACTAGCGCCTGACGTCATTCCGGCAAAAAACCCGGAATCCATTCGCGGTCTGCCGACGGGCTCTCCACGGAGTGCGCGCGATCAGGCAGGTTCCAGCGCCACCCCTTCCTCGCTCGGCGCGGCCAGCGCATCCCACAGTGCACGCCCCGCCTTCTTGCGCAGAACGGCCAGGCGCGCTTCGTGGGCGGCGAGTTCCTCGGCCGCTACCGCGATCAGCGGCCGCGCCGCGTGCGTGGTGGCCTCGAACACCACGGTCGCCGCCTGCGCGCCCTCGGCGGCCGCCTCGAAGCCGATCTCGCCCTGCCCCGACGTCAGCGCAAGGTAGACCTCGGCGAGCAGCTGGGCATCGAGCAGCGCGCCGTGCAGTTGGCGGTGCGCGTTGTCCACGCCGAGCCGGCGGCACAGCGCGTCCAGCGAATTGCGCTGGCCGGGGAAGCGCTGGCGCGCCATCTCCAGCGAGTCCTCGACGTTGCAGCGGTCGCGCACGCAACCCAGGTGCACGCCGATCCGCGCGAGCTCCGCGTCGAGGAAGCCGAGGTCGAACGCGGCGTTGTGGATGATCAGTTCCGCGCCATCGATGAAGGCGAGGAACTCGTCGACGACCTCGGCGAACTTCGGCTTGTCGGCGAGGAACTCGAGGGTCAGCCCGGTGACTTCCTGCGCGCCCGCCTCGAAGTCGCGTTCCGGGTTGAGGTAGCGGTGGAAGGTGCGCCCGGTCGGCCGGCGCTCCACCAGCTCCACGCAGCCGATCTCGACGACGCGGTGGCCCTTGTCCCAGGACAGGCCGGTGGTTTCGGTATCGAGGACGATCTGGCGCATGCAGCTCGCGGAAGCGGTGGCGGCGGGCGCGGGAATCGGCCACCGGTGGCCCGCCGCTCCCGCGCGGCGCGCACAGTGTGGCATCCCGCGGCGCCCACGCCCACCTCGCGTTCACGGATCGCGCGCAGCGGTCACGCGCGCGCAGGCGATCCGGTCACTCCTCCAGCGCCATCCGCTGGCGGATGCCGAAGGCGGCGTCGCGCGAGAGCTTGTCCACGCGCTCGTTGTCGGGATCGCCGCTGTGGCCCTTCACCCAGCGCCACTCGATGCGGTGGCGCAGGGTCGCCGCGTGCAGGCGCTCCCACAGGTCGCGGTTCTTGACCGGCTCGCCGGCGGCGGTGCGCCAGTTGCGGCGGACCCAGTTCGGCATCCACTCGGTGATGCCCTGGCGGACGTACTGCGAGTCGGTCTGCAGCATGACGTCGCAGGGCTCGCGCAGCGCCTCGAGCGCGGCGATCGCGCCCATCAACTCCATCCGGTTGTTGGTCGTCATCGCCTCCGCGCCGACCAGCTCGCGCTCCTGCCCGCGCCAGCGCAGCAGCGCCGCCCAGCCGCCCGGCCCGGGATTGCCGAGGCAGGCGCCGTCGGTGTGCGCCTCGACCTGCTTGCGTGCGCTCATGCGGCCGGCACGCCTTCGGCGAGGATCGGACGCGGGCGCACGCGGACCGGGGTCAGCGGCAGCGCGCGCTTCTCCGCGCGCAGCAGCCAGGCGGCGCGCAGGCCGGGGCCCTCCTGCACGACCGGGTCCACGCCGATCCGCCAGCGCGGCCCGAGCCCGAGCGAAACGCCGTCCGGGTGCAGGCCGGCCGCGCGCAGGCGCCGCCGCCACAGGCTGGGCTCGGCCGCGCCCGGGCGGCTTCCCATCCAGCGCGCGTGGTAGGGCGAGAACGGATTGAGCCCGAACAGCGCCAGCCGCCCGCCCGGCACCAGCACCCGCGCGCACTCTTCCAGCAGGGCGCTGCCGCGGCGGCCGCCGGTGCTGTGCTGGAGCACGACCGCGGCCACCGATTCGTTGGCCAGCGGCAGCGGCAGTGCGCAGCGCACCGGGCCCCGCCAGCCGCCCGCCTCCGCCTGCAGGACCAGGCCGCGGCCTTCGCCCACGCCGGGCTCAGGGTCCATGGTCAACCACAGCCAGGCCTGTCCCGGGCGTTCGGCGAGGGCGGCGCGGATCGCCCCCGTCTCGCTCGCCAGCACCGCCCGGCCGGCGGCGGACGCGAACCAGGCGCGAGCGCGGGCGGGTTGACCGGTGGGGGAGCGGGCGGGCATGGTCGGCATTCTAGCGGCCGGGCCGGCCGCGCCGGATCGTTTCGCCGATGCGCCTGCAGCCGCTGCCCGCCTTCGCCGACAACTACATCTGGACGCTGGCCGCCGGCGACGGTGCGGTGGTGGTCGACCCCGGCGAAGCCGGCCCGGTCCTCGCCGCCGCCGAGGCCGGGCTGCGCCCGGCGCTGCTGCTGCTGACCCACCACCATGCCGACCACATCGGCGGCGCCGCCGCCCTGCTCGAGCGCTGGCCGGGGCTGCCCGTGTACGGGCCGGACGACGACCGCATCCACCTGCCCTTCACGCGGGTCGCCGACGGCGACGTCGTAGACTGCCCGCCCTGGCGGTTCCAGGTGCTGGCCGTGCCGGGGCATACCCGCAGCCACCTCGCCTTCGTCGGCCACGGCCACCTGTTCTGCGGCGACACCCTCTTCAGCCTGGGCTGCGGCCGGCTGTTCGAAGGCTCGCCGGCGCAGATGCTGGCCTCCCTCGACCGCCTGTCCGCGCTGCCGGACGACACCCGCGTCTGCTGCGGGCACGAATACACCCTGGCCAACGCCGCCTTCGCGCGCGTGGTCGACCCCGACAACCCGGCCCTGCGCCGCCGTACCGAGGACGCCGCCGCCATGCGCCAAGCCGACCGACCCACCCTGCCCTCCACCCTGGCCGGAGAGCGCGCGTGCAATCCCTTCCTGCGCGTGGACGCCACGCCGGTACGCGCGGCGATCGCCGCCCACCTCGGCCAGCCTCCGGCCGATCGGGTGGAAGCCTTCGCCGCGCTGCGGCGCTGGAAGGACGGGTTCGCGGCATGACGGGCCGGCTCGCCGCCGGACTGCTGCTGCTGGCGCTGGCCTGGCCGGCGGCGCGGGCCGCCGAAGCGCCGGCAGGCGCGACCGACGCCGCCGCCACGCCGACCCGCAGCGGGCGCGACATCTACCAGCGTTTCCACGAAGGCCTCGCCGACCCGCAGTGCGACGGCGCGGCCACCCCGCGCTGGCGCGCCCACTTCGCCGCCGCCCCGCGCCGCCTGGCCGGGTCCGACGACGACGCGCTGGCCCTGTTCGGCTATGTCGTCGATGCCCTGCGCGCGGCCAGCCTGCCGACCGAATACGCGCTGATCCCGTTCGTCGAAAGCGGCTACCGCCCCGGCGCGCGCAGCCCGAGCGGGCCCGCGGGCCTGTGGCAGATGATCAAGGTCACCGCCCGCAACCACGACGTCACCATCCGTCCGGGCTACGACGGCCGGCTCTCGCCGGTGGAATCCACCGCCGCCGCGGTGCGCTACCTCAAGACCCTGCACGGCATGTTCGCCGGAGACTGGCGGCTGGCGGTGATGGCCTACAACGCCGGCGAGTACCGGGTGCTCGGCGCCCTGCGGCGCAGCGGCCAGCAGGCGCGCGACGTGGACCTCGCCAGGCTGCAGGGCCTGCCGAAGATCACCCGCGACTACGTGCGCAAGCTGCACGCGCTGTCCTGCCTGCTCGACCGCGCCGACGACCACGACGCCTGGCTCGCCGCCCTCGACCACCAGGTACCGGTGCTGGAGCCCGCGCCGCTGCCGGCCCAGGCACGCAGCCTCGACGGTTGGGCACGGCGCCACGGCCGCGACGCCGCGCTGGTGCGCCGCCTCAACCCCGCCTTCGCCGGCGGGCGGATCCCCGCGGGGGTCGCCGGCAAGGCCAGCGTGCTGGCGCCCGCCGCGCCGGTCGCGGTCGCCCGTGTCGGCGCCGACACGCGCCCGATCGCCGACGCGGACGCGCCGTTCATGTCCTCGGCGCGCTTCGCCGCCCTGCAGCGGTCCGCGCGGGAGCCCGTGGCCCTCGCGGCCGCCGCGCCGGCCCCGCCCGCCGCCGGGCGGACCCTCGCCATGGCGTCCTCGGCCGCGGCGTCCGCGATTGCACGCGCGCACGCCGCGCCGGATGCCGAAGCCGCGCGGACCACGGCCACCCACGTCGTGCGCCAGGGCGAGTCGGCCTGGAGCATCGCCCGCCGCTACGGCCTGCGGGTGGACGACCTGCTGTCGCGCAACGGCCTGCTCGCCCGCAGCGTGCTGCGCCCGGGCACGGTCCTGAAGATCGGTCTGGACGCCGGCGAGTAGCCGCGCGCGGCCAGTCGCGGCACACTTGGCGTTTCGCTCAGGAAACACGGACACCAGCATGGGATTCCTGCAAGGCAAGCGCGCCCTCATCACCGGCATCGCCAGCGACCGCTCCATCGCCAGCGGCATCGCCGAGGCCATGCACCGCGAAGGCGCGCAGCTCGCCTTCACCTACCAGAACGACAAGCTGAAGTCGCGCGTGGAGAAGGCCGCCGCCGAGCACGGAAGCGACATCGTGCTGCCGCTGGACGTCGCCGAGGACGCCTCCATCGCCGCGTGCTTCGAGCAGCTCGGCCAGCGCTGGGGCGACGGCTTCGACATCCTCGTGCACGCGATCGCGTATGCGCCGCGCGAGGCGATCGCCGGCCAGTTCCTGGACGGCCTGACCCGCGAGAACTTCGCCATCGCGCACGACATCTCCGCGTACTCGCTGGCCGCGCTCGCCAAGGCCGCGCGTCCCCTGATGCAGGGCCGCAAGGGCGCGATCCTCACGCTCAGCTACCTTGGCGCGGAACGCGCGCTGGTCGGCTACAACGTGATGGGCGTCGCCAAGGCCAGCCTGGAGTCCACGGTGCGCTATCTCGCCTACAACCTGGGCCCGGAGGGCATCCGCGTCAACGCGATCTCGGCCGGCCCGATCAAGACGCTGGCGGCCGCCGGCATCGCCGGCTTCCGCAAGATCCTCGGCCACGTCGAGGAGAACGCGCCGCTGCGGCGCACGGTCACCATCGAGGACGTCGGCAACGTCGCCGCCTTCCTGTGCTCGGACCTCGCGTCCGGCGTCACCGGCGAGGTCACCTACGTCGATGCCGGCTACAACATCCTCGGCATGACCGGCATCCACGACACCGACTGACCCCCGGACGTCCACGGCGCAAAAAAAAAGCCCGGCGCGCAGCCGGGCTTTTTTCGTGATGCGGCGGCGTCAGAGCCGCTGCTCGATGACCTTGATCTTCATCCGCTTGCGCAGCGCCTCGACCAGCGCTTGCGCGTCCTCGTAGCCGCCCATCTGCGCGATCTGCGAGCGCAGGCCCTCCTGCTGCTCGGCAGTCGCCTCCGACGGGTCGCCCGGGATCACCTTGCGCACGGCGAACACCACGATGCGCCCGTCGGGCAACGCGGCCGAACCGGCCGACACCTTGCCCTCGGCCGGCGCCGGCACGGCGAAGATCGCCTCGCTGGCCTGCGGCTCGGGGATCGGCGCGCCGCGCGGCAGGCCCGGCACCTCGTTCGGCACCAAGCCGCGCGCGGCCACCGCCTCGGCCAGGGTCTTGCCGCCGCGCACCTGGGCGACGATCGCGTCGGCCGCCGCCTGCGCCTGCTTCGCCGCGCGGTCAGCGCGCACCGCGGCGATCACCTGGCGCGCGACTTCCGACAGCGGCCGCTGGCGCTCGGCCTCGTGGCCGACCACGCGGATCAGCACGCTGTGGTTGGGCCCGAGCTCGATCGGATCGCTGACCGTGCCGTCCTGGACCAGCGATTCGGAGAACGCCGCGCGCTGCACCGCCTGGTTGGCGGCGATGCCGCTGCCCTGCCCGCGCGCGAACGGCCCGGCCTTCTGCACCTGCAACCCCGCCGTGCGCGCCGCCGGCGCGAGCGAAGTCGGATTCTTGTAGACCTGGTCCACCAGCTTGCCGACCAGCTCGTTGAACGCGTGTTCGCGGTCCGCCTCGGCCTGTTCGCGCGCGAGCTGTTCGCGCACGTCCTCGAACGGCTGCTGCGAACCGGCCTTGACCTCGCGCAGCTGCAACACGTGCCACCCGAACTCGGTCTTGACCGGGCCGCGGACCTCGCCGGGCTGCATCGCGAACAGCGCGTCCTCGAACGGCTTGACCATCGCGCCCTTGCTGATCCAGCCGAGGTCGCCACCGGTGTCCTTCGAACCGGCGTCCTCCGAGTTCGCGCGCGCCAGCGCGGCGAAGTCGGCGCCCGGCTGGCGGGCCTGCTCGGCGAGCTTGCGCGCCTTGTCCTCGGCCGCCTTCTGCTGCGCGGCGTCGGCGCCCTCGGGCACCTTGACCAGGATGTGCGAGACCAGCCGCTGCTCGGGCTGGACGAAGCGCGGCTTCTCCTGTTCGTAGCGCTGGCGCAGCGCGGCCTCGTCGGCCTGCGGCGGCGCCGGCAGCACGTTGCCGTCGATGTCCACGTACTCGATGGTCACCGTCTCCGGCGCGCGGTACTCGGCCTTGTGGCTGTCGTACCAGCGCTGGATCTCGGCGGCGTCGACCGGGGCGGTGTCGGGCGCGGGCGCTGGCAGGACGACGAACGCCACGTCGCGCTTCTCGCCGAGCAGCTTGAGCACCCGCTGCATCTCCGACGGGGTGACGAAAGCGCTTTCGGCGACCGCGGTCGGTACCAGCGACTGGGCCAGGCTCAGGCGGATGTCGCGCTCGAACTCGCGCGGCGTGCGCGGCGGATTCTGCGAGGCCAGCAACAGCTGGTAACGCTGCGCATCGAAGCGCCCGTCGACCTGGAAGGCCGGGATGCCCTGGATGGTCTCGCGCACCAGGTCGTCGCCGACCGCGATGCCCTTGCGGTCGGAGAACATGCGCAGGATGTGCTTGTCGATCAGGCGGTCGAGCACCTGGCGCTTGTTGGCCAGGCTCTCGAACTCGCGCGCGTCGAAGGCGTCGCCCTGGCGCTGGCGCTCCTGCTGGCGGGCGTCCTCGAACTCGGAGCGGAACTCGTCGGGCTGGATCGCGTCGCGCTGCCACAGCATGGTCACCGGCCACACCGCCGGCGCGGACGGCCACCAGGTCGGCGGCGCCTCGATGCGGGCAACGGTCGCGTCGTTGCTCTGGAACAGGTACTGCTCCATGCCGAAGAAGGCGAACGGGATCGTCAGCAGGCCGAGGATCACGGTGGCGATCCAGCCGGAAGTCTTGTCGCGGAGTGTCTGCAGCATGGGCACGGCGCAGCGGGAACGTAGCCGCGCAGTGTAACCGCAATGTGACGGCGGGTCGCGCCGGCGGCCCGGGCAACAAAAAAAGCCCGCATCGCTGCGGGCTTCTTCGATCGAGCAAAATGGCGGAGCGGACGGGACTCGAACCCGCGACCTCCGGCGTGACAGGCCAGCATTCTAACCAGCTGAACTACCGCTCCGCGGAGCCGCGCATCATACAGACGCGATCCGGCCCGTGCAACAGATCCGTGGTGGGCGCTGAGGGGATCGAACCCCCGACCCTCTCCTTGTAAGGGAGACGCTCTACCGCTGAGCTAAGCGCCCGGTGACGGGATGATACCGGCTGCGGCTCGCGGCGCGGCGATCGCGCGACATCGCAGGGAAACCCGCAAACGAAAAAGCCCGGCATCGCTGCCGGGCTCTTGGTGCAGCGAAGGGCGACGCTCAGTTCACCGCATCCTTCAGCGCCTTGCCGGCCTTGAACACCGGGTTCTTGGCGGCGGCGATGTTGATGGTGGCGCCGGTCTGCGGGTTGCGGCCGGTGCGGGCGGCGCGCTCGCGCACGGTGAAGGCACCGAAGCCGACCAGGGTCACGGTCTCGCCCTTCTTCAGCGCGCGGGTGATGACGGACACCATGGCGTCGATGGCGCGGCTCGCCTCCGCCTTGGACAGTTCGGCGCTCTCGGCGACGGCATCGACGAATTCGGCTTTGTTCATTTGCTACTCCCTGGACGGGCCAGCGCCCGCCGCATGAATTCCTGGAAAGACCCGGATGTCGCGCGCGGCAGCGCCGCTGCGTCCCCCGATCGCTTGCCGCGATGCCGTGCACCGCGGTGGCTCGTTATACCAGCGGCATTTTGGGGGCGCAACACGGCAAAACCGCGCCCCGCGCGAACGCGGGACGCACCCGGGACAGGACATCCGGTCCGGTCAGTGGGTCACATCCGGCTGCACCGGCGCCGCCTCCGGCTCGACCGGGGCCGGCTCCGCCTCCACCGCCTCGGCCTGCGCCTGGCGGGGCACCAGCGGGCGCTCCAGCGCGATGTCGAGCACTTCGTCGATCCAGCGCACCGGCACGATCTTCATCGCCGCGCTGACCGACTTCGGCAGGTCGGCGAGGTCCTTGCGGTTCTCCTCCGGGATGATCACGGTGCGGATGCCGCCGCGCATCGCCGCCAGCAGCTTCTCCTTGAGCCCGCCGATGCCCAGCACCTTGCCGCGCAAGGTGATTTCGCCGGTCATGGCCACGTCGTTCTTGACCGGGATCTTGGTCAGGATCGAGACCAGCGCGGTCGCCATCGCGATGCCGGCGCTCGGGCCGTCCTTGGGCACCGCGCCCTCCGGGACGTGCAGGTGCACGTCCAGCCGCTGCAGGAAGTCGAGATCGATGCCGAGCCGGTCGGTGCGCGCGCGCACCACCGACAACGCCGCCGACGCCGACTCGCGCATGACGTCGCCGAGCTGGCCGGTGAGGATCAGCTGGCCCTTGCCCGGTACCAGCGTGGATTCGATCTGCAGCAGGTCGCCGCCGACCTCGGTCCAGGCCAGGCCGGTGACCAGGCCGATCTCGTTCTCGGCCTCGGCGCGACCGTAGTCGAAGCGCTGCACGCCGAGGTACTTGTCGAGGTTCTTGCCGCTCACGGTGATCGTGCGCGCCTTCGCCTTCGGCCCGGCCAGCGCGATCTCCTTGACCACCTTGCGGCAGATCTTGGCGATCTCGCGCTCGAGGTTGCGCACGCCGGCCTCGCGCGTGTAGTAGCGCACGATGTCCTGCACCGCGCTCTTCTGGATTTCCAGCTCCTCGGGCTTGAGCCCGTTCGCCTTGATCTGCTTGGGGATCAGGTAGCGCAGCGCGATGTTGATCTTCTCGTCCTCGGTATAGCCGGGGATGCGGATGACCTCCATGCGGTCCAGCAGCGGACCGGGGATGTGCAGCGAGTTGGAGGTGGCGACGAACATCACCTCGGACAGGTCGAGGTCGACCTCCAGATAATGGTCGTTGAAGGAGTGGTTCTGCTCCGGATCGAGCACCTCCAGCAGCGCCGACGACGGGTCGCCGCGGAAGTCCATCGACATCTTGTCGATTTCGTCGAGCATGAACAGCGGGTTGCGGGTGCCGACCTTGGTCAGGTTCTGCACGATCCGGCCCGGCATCGAGCCGACGTAGGTGCGGCGGTGGCCGCGGATCTCCGCCTCGTCGCGCACGCCGCCCAGCGACATGCGCACGAACTTGCGGTTGGTGGCCTTCGCGATCGACTGCCCGAGCGAGGTCTTGCCCACGCCCGGCGGGCCGACCAGGCACAGGATCGGCCCCTTCATCTTCGCCACGCGGGATTGCACTGCGAGGTACTCGAGGATGCGCTCCTTGACCTTCTCCAGGCCGAAGTGGTCGGCGTCGAGCACCTCTTCGGCGGCCTTGAGGTCCTTGCGCACCTTGCTGCGCTTCTTCCACGGCACGCCCAGCAGCCAGTCGAGGTAATTGCGCACCACCGCCGCCTCGGCCGACATCGGCGACATCTGCTTGAGCTTGTTGAGCTCGGTGCGCGCCTTGGCCTCGACTTCCTTCGGCATGCCCGCCTCGCCGATCTTGCGCGCCAGTTCGTCGATGTCGTTCGGCGCGTCGTCGAGGTCGCCCAGCTCCTTCTGGATCGCCTTCATCTGCTCGTTGAGGTAGTACTCGCGCTGGCTCTTCTCCATCTGCGACTTGACCCGGCCGCGGATGCGCTTCTCCAGCTGCTGCACGTCGATCTCGCCCTCGACCAGGCCGACCAGCAGCTCCAGCCGGGCGGCGGTGTCGATGGCTTCCAGCAGGCGCTGCTTCTCGCCCAGGCGCACGCCCAGGTGGGCGGCGATGGTGTCGGCCAGGCGGCTCGGCTCGTCGATCCCGGCCAGGGTCTGCAGCAGCTCCGGCGGCAGCTTGCGGTTGCTCTTGACGTACTGCTCGAACAGGGTCATCAGCGAGCGCGCGATCGCCTCCACCTCGCGCGGCTCGCGCTCCTCGGTCGACTCGACCACGTGGGCGCGGCCGGTCAGGGTGCCGTCGCGCTCCACCACGTGGTCCACCCGCGCCCGCTCCAGGCCCTCGACCAGCACCTTGATGGTGCCATCGGGCAGCTTGAGCAGCTGCAGCACGGTGGCGAGGGTGCCGATCGGGTACAGGTCGGCGGCGCGCGGATCGTCGGTCTCGGCCGAGGTCTGGGCGACCAGCAGGATCCGCTTGTCCGCCTCCATCGCCTGCTCCAGCGCCCGGATCGACTTGTCCCGGCCGACGAACAGCGGGATCACCATGTGCGGGAACACCACCACGTCGCGCAGGGGCAGGACCGGCAGGGAGAGGGTCTCGGAATGGTCGGTCATGGGGACTCCAGTTGGACGGCGGGCGCGGAACCGGCCGGGACGGCGCTGTCCGGGACGATAGTCGCGCGGGGGTCAAGATCGCGCAATGCGCCCCGGTCACGAAGGTGGGGGTCGCGTGACGAGCATGCAAGCGCCCGCGGCGCCCGTGTGCGACGGGCGTCAGGGATTGCCGTGCCGTGGATGGGGGCGGCGGGGGCGGCCTGCAATGGTTCAGGCCGCCGGCTGCGCATTCAGTGACGCCTACTCAGCACCGGCGGCCTTGGGCTGCGCCGGGGGCGTCTGGTAGATCAGGTAAGGCTCGGAGCGGTGCTCGATCACCGACTCGTCGACGACCACCTTGCTGACGTTCTCGAGCGAGGGCAACTCGTACATCGTGTCCAGCAGGACCGACTCGACGATGGTGCGCAGGCCGCGCGCGCCGGTCTTGCGCTTGAGCGCCTTGCGCGCGATCGCGGTCAGCGCGTCGGGGCGGAACTCGAGTTCCACGCCCTCCATCTCGAACAGCTTGCGGAACTGCTTGCTGATCGCGTTCTTGGGCTCGGTGAGGATCTTCACCAGCGCCGCCTCGTCCAGCTCCTCCAGGGTCGCGACCACCGGCAGGCGGCCGACGAACTCGGGGATCAGGCCGAACTTGATCAGGTCTTCCGGCTCGACCTCGGCCAGTACCTTGCCGACCTCGGCCTTGCGCTCGGAGCTCTTGAGCTTGGCGCCGAAGCCGATGCCGCCGGCCTCGGTCGAGCGCTGCTGGATGATCTTGTCCAGGCCGGCGAAGGCGCCGCCGACGATGAACAGGATGTTGCGGGTGTCGACCTGCAGGAATTCCTGCTGCGGGTGCTTGCGACCGCCCTGCGGCGGGACCGAGGCGACAGTGCCCTCGATCAGCTTCAGCAGCGCCTGCTGCACGCCCTCGCCCGAGACGTCGCGGGTGATCGACGGGTTCTCGCTCTTGCGCGAGATCTTGTCGATCTCGTCGATGTAGACGATGCCCTGCTGCGCCTTCTCGACATCGTAGTCGCACTTCTGCAGCAGCTTCTGGATGATGTTCTCGACATCCTCGCCGACGTAGCCCGCCTCGGTGAGCGTGGTCGCGTCGGCGATGGTGAACGGCACGTTGAGCAGGCGGGCCAGGGTCTCGGCCAGCAGGGTCTTGCCCGAGCCAGTCGGGCCGACCAGCAGGATGTTGGACTTGGCCAGCTCGACGTCGTCGCTCTTCTGCCGGCTCTCGATCCGCTTGTAGTGGTTGTAGACGGCCACCGCCAGGGTCCGCTTGGCGCGCGACTGGCCGATCACGTACTGGTCCAGGACCTCGAGGATCTCGCGCGGCTTCGGCAGATGGCTGCGCGATGCCTGCGACTTCTCCTCGAGTTCCTCGCGGATGATGTCGTTGCAGAGTTCGACGCACTCATCGCAGATGAATACGCTAGGGCCGGCGATCAGCTTGCGGACCTCGTGCTGGCTCTTCCCGCAGAAAGAGCAGTACAGGATCTTGTTGCTGTCGGATCGGCCGTGACGGTCTTCGCTCATTCCCCACACCTGAAGCTGCCGCGAGTGCGGCCCGAGAATAGCACCCGGGGCCCGGTTTGCCAGCGGGCCCGGTGCACAGATTGTTCGAGTCGGCGGCTGCCGGCCCGGCGCCGTTCACGCGCCGGCCGGGAGGCCGCCTCACGCCGGCTGGATGGACTCGTCCGGGCGCCGTTCCAGCACCTGGTCGACCAGCCCGTACTCGCGGGCGGCCTCGGCGCTCTTGAAGTTGTCACGCTCGGTGTCCCGGGCGATGGTGTCCAGCGCCTGGCCGGTGTGCTTGGACAGGATCTCGTTCAGGCGCTGGCGCAGGGTCAGGATCTCGCGCGCGTGGATGTCGATGTCGGTCGCCTGGCCCTGGAAGCCGCCCAGTGGCTGGTGGATCATCACCCGCGAATTGGGCAGCGCGTAGCGCTTGCCCTGCGCGCCCGCCGCCAGCAGCAGCGCGCCCATGCTGGCCGCCTGGCCGACGCAGATCGTGCTCACGTCCGGCTTGATGAACTGCATGGTGTCGTAGATCGCCATGCCCGCCGTGACCACGCCGCCGGGCGAGTTGATGTACAGGCTGATGTCCTTCTCGGGGTTCTCCGCCTCGAGGAACAGCATCTGCGCGACGATCACGTTGGCGACGTGGTCGTCCACCGGGCCGACGAGGAAGATCACCCGCTCCTTCAGCAGGCGCGAATAGATGTCGTACGCGCGCTCGCCGCGGCTGGTCTGTTCGACCACCATCGGCACCAGGTTGAGGGCTTTGGTCTCGTGGCTCATGGCGTTCTCGGTTCGGGGAGGACGATCAGGCCTGGGAGCCGATCGCCTCCTGGAAGGACAGGGTCTGCTCCGTGTGCCGGGCGCGCTCGGCGATCCAGTCGATCACCTGCTCCTCCATCACACGACCTTGCAACCCAGCCATCAACTGGGGATCGTTGCGGTACAAGTCAATGACCTGCTGCGGCTCCTCGTAGGTCGAGGCGATCAGGCGCAGGGTCTCGTTCACCCGGCGCGGGTCGAGCTTGATCTCGTTGCGGCGGGCGACCTCGCCAACCAGCAGCCCGACCAGCACGCGCTTGCGGGCGGCGTCGAGGAACTGCTCGTGCGGCGGCGGCGGGACCTGCTGGCCCTGGCGGGCGGCCTGGCTGGCGACCTGCTGCGCCATCTGCCGGGCCTCGACCTCGACCAGCCGCGGCGGCATCTCGACCTGCGCGTAGGCGGCGGCCAGCTGCTCGCCGACCTCGCGGCGCAGGCGGGTCATCAGCGCGCCCTTCAGCTCGCGCTCCAGGTTGCTGCGGATGTCGGCACGGAACTGCTCCATCTCGCCCGACTTGACCCCGAAGCTGCGGATGAACCCGGCGTCCACCTCCGGCAGCACCGGCTCGGCGACCTGCTCGGCGGTCAGGTGTACCTGGGCGGTCCTGCCAGCCAGCGCCGGCACGCGCCAGTCGGCCGGGAAGGCGATCTCCAGCACCTTCTCCTCGCCGCCCGACATGCCGGTCAGGGCCTGCTCGAGCTCGCCGAACAGGCTGCCGGCGCCGACCACCGCGACGCTGCGCTCGGCACCCTCGGCCGGGATCCGCTCGTCGCCGACCTGGGACCAGATGGCGATGCTGACCGCGTCGCCCTGCTGCGCCGGGCGGGTCACCACGGTCCAGCTGCGGCGCTGCAGGCGCAGGTTTTCGATCATGCGGTCGATGTCGGACTCCTCCACCTGGGCGACGTGGCGCACGACCTCGAGCTTGCCGACGTCGATGTCGCCGAAGTCCGGCACCACCTCGAAGGTGGCCACGTAGGCGAGCTCGCCGCCGTCCTCCGCGCCCGGCTCGATGCGCGGGCTGCCGGCCACGCGCAGCGCGTTCTCGCGCACGGCGTCGTCGAAGCCGCGGCGCAGCAGGTCGTCCAGCACTTCGGCGCGAACCTGCGCGCCGTAGCGCTGCTCGACCACCTTGGCCGGCACCTTGCCCGGACGGAAGCCCTTCAGGCGCACGGTGCGCGAGATCTCGCGCAGGCGGCCGCCCACCTGGGATTCGACGTCCTGCGCCGGCAGGCGCAGGGTCATGCGGCGTTCGAGGTTGCCGGTGGATTCGACCGAAACTTGCATTGCGTAAGGCTCCTGCGCCGCGTCCACGCGGCCCCTGCTGCGTTCGAGTTGGATGGGCCTGCCCGGCGGCGGGCCGGCGGGCAGAACGCCATAGTTTCCCCGATCGGACGCTCGTTCGCCAGCCACGCGCCGGCTCGCGTTGACAGCCCACCGCACGCCCGGGACAATAACCGTCTTTCGCAGCGCAGGCGCGCCGCGGAGGCTCGGAACCGTTCCATCGGCGGGGTATAGCGCAGTCTGGTAGCGCGCCTGCTTTGGGAGCAGGATGTCGGGGGTTCGAATCCCTCTACCCCGACCATCCGGCAAGGGCGATGCGACAATCCGGACCGGGCGCCCGTAGCTCAACCGGATAGAGCACCGGCCTTCTAAGCCGGTGGTTGCAGGTTCGAGTCCTGCCGGGCGCGCCACGCCGCAACCGTTCCATGGTGGCTGTAGCTCAGTTGGTTAGAGTACTGGATTGTGATTCCAGTTGTCGGGGGTTCGAGTCCCCTCAGCCACCCCATCCTTGCAGCACCGCCGGCGACAAGCGCTTGCCGGATGGTGTGGATCTGCTAGAATTTCGCGCTTCGGGCCGTTAGCTCAGTTGGTAGAGCAGCTGACTCTTAATCAGTAGGTCCAAGGTTCGAATCCTTGACGGCCCACCAGCATCGGAAAGGCACCTGCGCAAGCGGGTGCCTTTTTTCGTTGCGGCGCGCGCGGCGC
The DNA here is from genome assembly GCA_035539135.1 of Lysobacteraceae bacterium. GTDB lineage: Bacteria > Pseudomonadota > Gammaproteobacteria > Xanthomonadales > Xanthomonadaceae > JABFWF01. Next base: position 156,452 of record DATLJD010000014.1, on the reverse strand, counting down.
GAGCGGATCCCCGCGGACGTTCGTGCCGGCGCAGCCGCGGCGCTACACTTTGCGTCTTTCCGCAACGCACCGCCGCCATGCCCTTCGTCGTCACCGAGAACTGCATCAAGTGCAAGTACACCGACTGCGTCGAGGTGTGCCCGGTCGACTGCTTCCACGAAGGGCCGAACTTCCTGGTCATCGATCCCGACGAGTGCATCGACTGCACCCTGTGCGAGCCCGAGTGCCCGATCAACGCGATCTACCCCGAGGACGACGTGCCGGCGGGGCAGGAACACTTCGTCGCCCTGAACGCCGAGCTGGCCAAGGACTGGCCGGTGATCACCACCCGCAAGGAGCCGCCGGCCGATGCCGCCGAGTGGGACGGCAAGCCGGACAAGCTGCCGCTGCTGGAGCGCTGAGCCGCGCGCTTCCGGCGCATGACGAAAAACGGGCGCCTCGCGGCGCCCGTTTCGTTTCATGCCGGGTCGTGCGGCGATCAGCCGCCGAGCGCGGCTTTCAGTGCGGCGATCAGCTTGACCGGCGCCTCGGCCGTGGCCGGGGTCCCGCGCGGATCGATTGCCGAAACATAGACGCCGGCCGGCACCGCGGTGACGCGGACCAGGAAGTTGCTGCCTTCGTAGCTGACGTCGTAGGTGCCGAGGATCTGCGCCTTGCTGGCGATGGTCGCGCCTTCGATGCCGGCGAGGGCCTCGCCGACCCGGGCGAAGACCGCGTCGCGCTCGCCGGTCACGGTGAAGCCGCTCTGGTTCGCCGCCGGCGCTGGCGCCATTTCCGAACGGGTCACCGAATGGGTGCCTTCCGGCGGCTGCATCGCGCCCTGGGTGTTGGGCAGGTCGAGGTCCGGCGGCACTTCCAGCGGCCGGTTCTCCGGCGGCTGCCGGTAGGCGCTGTCGCGCTTGAACCAGTGGCAGCCCGTGGCGGCGACCAGGGTCGCGGCGGCGAGGGCGAAGGCAAGCGGGCGCAACGTGGCGGACAGGCGCATCGGGATCTCCGTTGGGGTCAGGCCGCGGCGGATGCGCGGCAGGTCTGTTCGAGGGGAGGCACGGCGGCGGCGACCGCATCCGCCTGCGCGGCGTGCGCGGGCGACAGCGGCGTCAGCGGCAGGCGCAGGCCGGCGCCGATGCCGAGGCGGGCGAGGATCGCCTTCACCGGGATCGGATTGGGCTCCACGCCCATGAAGGCGACCGCCGCCCGCAATTCGCCGTCCAGCGCCCGCGCCTCGTCCGCGCGACCGGCGCGGGCCAGGTCGCACAGGCGCCGGAAGGCGCGCGGCAGCACGTTGGAGGCGACCGAGACGACGCCGTCGGCGCCGGCCAGCATCGCCCGGCACGCGGTCGGGTCGTCGCCGCTGAGCACGGCGAAGCCGGCGTCGCGCAGCGGCAGCAGCGCGGCTATGCGTTCCGGTTCGCTGCGCGCTTCCTTGATGCCGACGATGTTGGGGTGCGCGGCGAGCTGCGCGGCGGTGTCGGGCAGCAGGTCGCAGCCGGTCCGCGGCGGCACGTTGTAGAGCACGACCGGCAGGTCGCCCTCCTCCGCCACGGCGCGGAAGTGCGCGACCAGTCCCGCCTGGGTCGGGCGCACGTAGGGCGGCGTCACCACCAGCGCGGCGTCGGCGCCGAGCGCGGCGACGCGGCGGGTCAGCGCGATGGTCTTCGCGGTGTTGGACAGGCCGGTCCCGGCGAGCACCGGCACGCCGGTGCCGGCCGCGGCCTCCACCGCGAGGCGCAGCAGCACCTCGTACTCGGCGTCGGTCAGCGCCGCCGCCTCGCCGGTCGAACCGGCGACGACCAGCGCCTGGGTGCCGCCTTCCAGCTGCAGGCGCAGCAGCGCGCGCCAGCCGTCCAGGTCGAGCGCACCCGATGGCGTGAAGGGCGTGGCAAGGGCGGTGATGCTGCCGGCAATCCGCAAGGGAACAGGCCTTCGGCTGGGCCGGTGCGCGCGGGCGCGCCGGCTGAATCGATGATCCGGCGATGGTACCCGCGGCGCTCGCGCGCCGTCCATCGGCCGCCGCGGCCCGCGGCGCGCGCTCGCTTGCGGCGCGAAACGGGCGGCCGGTATCCTGCCCGCGGCAGCGCACCGCTGCCCTCCCCGTGCAGACCCGCCTTGACCGACCCCGACGCAACCCGTCCCGCCCCGCAGGAAAACCACCTCCTGATCAACGCGTACACCACGCACCCGCGCTCGCCCCTGCTGGCGGTCACGCGGCGGATCGCGGACAGCGGCTGCAACCTGGTGGATACGCGCCTGAGCACGGTCGGCCGCGACGTCTCGGTGATCGCGCTCGCCACCGGTTCCTGGGACGCGGTCGCCAAGCTGGAGGCGATGCTGACCCGGCTCGAGCGCGAGGAAGGCCTCAAGCTGATGTGGTACCGCACCGGGGCCAAGCCGGTGCAGTCCAACCTGCTGCCCTACGTGGTCGAGGTGGTGGCCGCCGACAAGCCCGGCATCCTGTACCAGCTCGCCGACTTCTTCGACCGCCAGTCGATCACCATCGAGAGCCTGCACTGCTCGCGCTACCGGGCGATGCAGACCGGCGCCGACATGTTCTCCGCGCAGGTGACGATCGGCATCCCGGCGGACATGCACATCGCCGCGCTGCGCGACGATTTCCTCGAGTTCTGCGACCACCTGAACCTCGACGCGATCATGGACCCGATGAAGTTCTGACCCGGCGTCGCCTGGAGATCCGTACCTTGGTCGAAGCCGGCAAACCCCTGGGCAAATCCACCCTCGCGCTGCCGCTGGCGCTGTCCGACGGCGGAACCGCGACCCTCGCCGATTTCGCCGGGCGCTGGCTGGTGCTGTATTTCTATCCGAAGGACAGCACGCCCGGCTGCACCGTCGAGGGCAACGACTTCAACGCGCTGCTGCCGCGCTTCCGCAAGCTCAGTGCCGAGGTGCTGGGCGTCTCCCGCGACTCGCTGAAGTCGCACCGGAACTTCTGCGAGAAGCAGGGCTTCGCCTTCCGGCTGGTCAGCGACGGCGACGAGGCGCTGTGCCGCGCTTTCGACGTGATCAGGCCAAAGAAGCTCTATGGGCGCGAGTACGTCGGCATCGAACGCAGCACCTTCCTGATCGATCCGCAGGGCCGCGTCGCCGAGGCCTGGCGCGGGGTCAAGGTCCCGGGCCACGCGCAGGCCGTGCTGGACGCGCTGCAGGCCGCGCAGTCGGGCAACCGCCCGCCCCGGTGACGCCCATCCCCCCTTCCTTCCGCCACTGCCCCGCCCCGCGGGCCGCGGTGGCGTCGCCCTTTGCGCCGCGCGCACACCGCGGCGCCCAGCCTCCTCCCCTTCGCAGCCGCCGGAAGCCCGCATGACCCGCAGCAAGCGCATCTACGTCCTCGACACCAACGTGCTGATGCACGACCCGACCGCGCTGTTCAAGTTCGAGGAACACGACGTGTACCTGCCGATGCAGGTGATGGAGGAACTGGACAACGCCAAGAAGGGCACCTCCGAAGCCAGCCGCAACGCACGCCAGGTCAGCCGCTTCCTCAACGAACTGATCGAAAGCGACGCCGACAGCGACATCACCAACGGCATCCTGTTGCAACGGCCCCGGGGCCTGCAGCTGCGCGGCGCGCAGAGCAAGGGGCGGTTGCGCTTCCAGACCGGCAACTTCGATTCGGGCAAGCGCTTCGGCGCGGTCATCCCGGACAACCACATCCTCGGCGCGATCCTGGCGTTGAAGGAAGCCGAACCGGCGGCGGCCGTGGTGTTCGTGTCCAAGGACATCAACCTGCGGATCAAGGCCTCGATCGCCGGCATCGTCAACGAGGACTACGAGAACGACCGCGCGCTCGACGATTTCAGCCTGCTCTACACCGGCGCCACCGCCCTGCCCGCCGACTTCTGGCAGCGCCACGGCAAGGAGCTGAAGTCCTGGACCGAAAAGGGCCGCACCTTCTACGAGATCGCCCGGCGCGAGGACGAGGAGTGGCATCCGAACCAGTTCCTGTACCTGCCGGGCGAGGAGGAATCGGAGCTCAAGGTCGCGCGCGTGGATGGCGACAAGGTCGTGTTGCAGATCGTCGACGACTTCCGCCACAGCCAGCACGCCGTATGGGGCATCACCGCGCGCAACCGCGAGCAGAACTTCGCGCTGAACGCGCTGATGGACCCGGAGATCGACTTCGTCTCGCTGCTCGGCACCGCCGGCACCGGCAAGACCCTGCTCGCGCTGGCGGCGGGCCTGGCGCAGACCATGGACCAGCAGCGCTACCGCGAGATCATCATGACCCGCGCGACGGTCTCGGTCGGCGAGGACATCGGCTTCCTGCCCGGCACCGAGGAGGAAAAGATGACGCCCTGGATGGGCGCGCTGACCGACAACCTCGAGGTGCTCACCCACAACCAGGAAGGCGGCAGCTGGGGGCGCGCGGCGACCAACGACCTGCTCGCCGCGCGGATCAAGATCCGCTCGCTCAACTTCATGCGCGGGCGCACCTTCCTGTCGCGCTGGCTGATCCTCGACGAGGCGCAGAACCTGACGCCCAAGCAGATGAAGACGCTGATCACCCGCGCCGGCCCCGGCACCAAGATCGTGTGCCTGGGCAACGTCGAGCAGATCGACACGCCTTACCTCACCGAGACGACCTCCGGCCTGACCTACGCGGTGGACCGCTTCAAGGACTGGGCGCACAGCGCGCACGTGACCCTGCGCCGCGGCGAGCGCTCGCGGCTGGCCGACCACGCGTCGGAAGTGCTCTAGCCGGCGTCGCCCGCGCTGCGCGCCGACACATGGCGCAGCGCTTCGGCGAGGTCCCTGAAGTAGGACGGATCGTCGCGGCGCACGATCTCGGCTCGCACCAGCTTGCGCAGCACGCGCAGGCTGGCGCCGCTGAGCAGCACCTGCACGCCGCGCTTGCGCAGGCGGCCGATGGTCGACTCCAGCCGCTTGAGCCCGGTCGCGTCCATGAACGGCACGCGCTCCAGGCGCAGGACCACGAAGCGCGGCGGTTCGCGCGACCACGACAGCGCGCGTTCCAGCGAATCGACCGAGCCGAAGAAGAACGGCCCGTCGATGCCGTACACCACCACGTCGCGCGGCAACGCCTCCAGGCCGGCCTCGGCCAGCTCGTGGCGCAGGCTGGCCTGGCCGTGCTGGACCACCTCCACCGCCGCGCTCATCCGGCGCAGGAACTGGAACATCGCCAGGATCACGCCGATGTTCACCGCCACCACCAGGTCGGTGAGGATGGTCAGCGCGAAGGTGATCAGCAGGATCGCCACGTCCGCGCGCGGCGCGCGCCGGACCAGGCGCAGGAAGCGCGGCGCCTCGCTCATGTTCCAGGCGACCACCCACAGGATCGCCGCCAGCGCCGCCAGCGGCACCTGCCCGGCGTAGGGCGCGAGGAACACCAAGACCGCGACCAGCAGCACGCAGTGCACCAGGCCGGCCAGCGGACTGGTCGCGCCGTTGCGAATGCTGGTGGCGGTGCGCGCGATCGCGCCGGTCGCCGCGATACCGCCGAACAGCGGCGACAGGATGTTGGCCACGCCCTGCCCCACCAGTTCCTGGTTGGAGTCGTGCTTCGTCCCGGCCATGCCGTCGGCGACCACCGCCGACAGCAGCGACTCGATCGCGCCGAGCATGGCGATGGTGAAGGCGGACGGCAGCAGCGTCAGCAACAGGTCGAACGACAGCGCCGGGAACTGCAGGCTCGGCAGGCTGCGCGGGATCTCGCCGAAGGTGGACGCGATCGTCGCCACGCCGGGCGGATGCCACAGCGCGACCGCGGCGGTCGCCGCCAGCATCGCCAGCAACGGCCCCGGCATCTTCGCCAGGCCCGGGATGCGCGGCCCCCACAGCGCCAGCAGCAGGCTGCCGGTCGCCAGCGCGGTGGTCGCCGGATGCAGCGACGGCAACGCGCGCAGCAGCTGCCCGGCCTTGACGTAGAAGGCCTCGCCGGCCGGTGCCGGCAGCCCGAAGAAGTACTGCCACTGGCCGATCCAGATGATCACCGCGATACCGGCGGTGAAGCCGACGATCACCGGGTCGGGGATGAAGCGGATCACCGCGCCCAGTCGCGCCAGTCCCATCGCCACCAGCATCACGCCGGCCATCAGCGTCGCGACCAACAGGCCCGACACGCCGAACTGCGCGACCACGCCGGCGAGGATGACGATGAAGGCGCCGGTCGGCCCGGCGATCTGGATCCGCGAACCGCCGAACAGCGCGACCGCCGCGCCGGCGACGATCGAGGTGTACAGGCCCTGCTCGGGCTTGACCCCGGAGGCGATCGCGAACGCCATCGCCAGTGGCAGCGCGACCACGCCGACGATCAGGCCGGCGACGATGTTGGACGACCAGTGTTCCCGGCGCAGCAGGCCGGCACGGGCGGCTTCAACGATCGCGATCAAGCGGGCGGCTCCCGGACTGCCCGGTGCAAAGGCAACGGACAACCGCCATGATACCCGCCATGCCAGACATTCGACCGATCAGCGCGCTGACCATCGCCGGCTCCGACTCCGGCGGCGGCGCCGGCATCCAGGCCGACCTGCGCACCTTTGCCGCGCACCGCGTGCACGGCCTCGCCGCGATCGCGGCGCTGACCGCGCAGAACACCCAGGGCGTCACCGCGGTGCACGTGCCGCCGCCGGACATGCTGCGCGCGCAGATCGACGCCTGCTTCGCCGACTTCCGGATCGGCGCGGTCAAGCTCGGGATGCTGGCCAACGCCGACGTGGTGCGCACGGTGGTCGACCGGCTGGAGGTGCACCGCCCGTCCTTCGTCGTGCTCGACCCGGTGATGGTCGCCACCAGCGGCGCGCGCCTGCTCGCCGAGGACGCGGTGCAGGCGCTGCGCAAGCGGCTGCTGCCGCTGGCCAGCGTGGTCACCCCCAACATCCCCGAGGCCGAGGTCCTGCTCGGCCACGCGATCGCCGACCTCGACGCGATGCGGGCGGCGGCGCGCGAATTCCTCGACCGCGGCGCGCACGCGGTGCTGCTCAAGGGTGGCCACCTCGACGGCGAACAGGTGGTGGACCTGTACGCCGACAGCCACGGCAGCCGCGAGATCGTGCATCCGCGCCTGGAGCTGGTCGCGCACGGCACCGGCTGCACCCTGGCCGCGGCGATCGCCGCCAACCTGTGCCGCGGACGCAGCCTGCCGGCGGCCTGCGTCGCCGCGTCGGACTACGTGCATCGCGCACTCGAAGGCGCGTACCGTCCGGGCCGCGGCGAGGTCGTGGTGCTCGACCACCTGACCGGGACGTTGCCGGCGCGCGCCTAGGCCGCCGCCGCGCCGCGTGGCCGCAGTGCCAGCAGCGTCGCCAGCACGCACGCCGCCGCGCCGGCGCCAAACGCGGCGCCCGCGCCGAACGCGTCCCACAGCGCCCCCGCGCCCGCGCTCGCCAGCACCAGTGCGACGCCGCACGCGAGGTTGAACACGCCGAACGCCGTGCCGCGGAATTCCGCCGGCGCGGTGTCCGCGACCAGCGCCGCGAGCACGCCCTGGGTCAGGCCCATGTGCAGCCCCCACAACGCGATGCCGGCGAACAGCAGCCAGTACCCGCGCGCCAGCGCGAGCAGCAGGTCGGCGCCGGCCAGCACCAGCATGCCGGCGGCCAGCAGCCAGTGCCGCGGCATGCGGTCCGACAACCGGCCGACCGGGTACGCGCTCAGGGTGTAGACCACGCTCATCACCACCAGCACCAGCGGGATCGCGCCGACCGGCAGCCCCAGCCCCGACGCGCGCAGCACCAGGAACGCTTCGGAAAAGCGCGCGAGCGATACCACGCCCCCCAGCGCGACGATCGCCCAGTACGCCGCGCCGAGCCGTGCGAGTCCCGCGCGGGTGATCGGCAGGCGCGCGCCGCGGCGGGCGCTGTCGCCGGGCTCCGGCACGAAGAACACGATCAGCGCGACCGACACCAGCCCGGGCACCACCGCGATCCACAGCACCGCGCGCAGGTCGTCGGCCAGCAGCCACAGCCCGAGCATCGCCAGCAGCGGGCCCAACACGGCGCCGACGGTGTCCATCGACTGGCGCAGGCCGAACGCCGCACCGCGGATCTCCGCGGGCGCCAGTTCGCTGACCAGCGCGTCGCGCGGCGCGCCGCGGATGCCCTTGCCGAAGCGGTCCGTCAGCCGGGCGAACGCGACCGTGGCCACCGAGCCGGCGAGCGGGAACAGCGGCTTGCTCGCCGCGGCCAGCCCGTAGCCGAGCAGCACCAGCGGCTTGCGCCGGCCGAGCGCGTCGCTGACGTAACCGGAAAAGACCTTGGTCACCATCACCAGCCCTTCGGCCGTGCCCTCGATCAGGCCGATCGCCAGCGCGCTCGCGCCGAGGGAGGCCGCCAGCAGCACCGGCAGCAGGCTGTGCACCAGTTCCGAGCCCATGTCGGTGAACAGGCTGACGAAGCCCAGCGCCCAGATCGTGCGCGGGATCCCCGGGCGCGGCGGCGTGCTGGCCAAGCGCGGGCCGTCAGCGTGCCGCGGTGGCGGCGCCGGCGGCCTCGCAGAAGCGCTGGCGGTAGTCCATCGCCTTCGGCATCAGCGCCTCGAGGGCCTGGATGCGGGTGCCCGGATCCGGATGGGTGGACGCGAACTCCGGCTGCCCGCCGCCGCCGCTTGCCTGTTCCATGCGCTGCCACAGCGGCACCGCCGCCCGTGGGTCGAAGCACGCCGCCGCCGCCAGCATCAGCCCCAGTTCGTCCGCCTGCGACTCCTGCTTGCGCGCATACGGCAGGGCGCGGCCGTAGCCGTACACCGCCATTACCGTCTGCAGCTGCTGCTGGTCCATGCCGCTCATCGCGCCGGCCACCTGCCCGAGCTGCGCGAGCTTCTGCTCGGTCATGCGCTGGGCGCCGTGGCGCAGCAGCGCGTGCGAGATCTCGTGGCCGATCACGATCGCCATCGCGTCCGCGTCCTGCGCCACCGGCACCAGGCCGGTGTACACCGCGATCTTGCCGCCGGGCAGGCAGAACGCGTTGACCTCGTCGGACGGGATCACGCTCACCGCCCAGTCGAAGTACTGCTCCACGTGCGGCGCCTTCAAGCCATGCTCGGCGGCGAGCGCGTCCTCGACCTCGGGCACCTTGGCGATCAGGCGCTGGCTGATCTCGCGCACCTGGCGCGCGATCTCCGCGTCGTCGGGCAGCGGCGGCTGCTGGCTCAGCACCTCCTGGTAGGCCTGCAGGCCCAGCGCCTTTTCGTCCTCGGGCGAAATGCCCTTGTCGATCAGCACGCTTTCGCCGGTCAGCGCGTCGGTGCTGCGGTTGGAGAACCAGTAGAAGGCGGCGTAGCCAGCGAACAGCAGCAGCACCCACAACCGCAGTCCGCCGAAGCCGGGGCGGCGCCTGCCGCCGAAGGGGTTCTGCCTCATCGCGCCTCCCTGTCGGGCTGTCCCGCGCCGGTCACAGATCGCGCGCGACGCGGAATCCGATGCGCGCGTTGGTGGTTTCCGAACCGGCCGGCGCGCGCCACGCCGAGCGCACCTGCTCGGGCGCGCTGGCCCAGGCGCCGCCGCGCACCACCCGCATCCGGCAGCCGGGGTTGTACCAGGCCTTGCCGTCCACCGGCGCGCGCCGGTAGCCGTCGTGCCAGCAGTCGGCGACCCACTCGCTGACATTGCCGGCGAGGTCGTGAAGGCCGAATGCATTGGCGGCGAAGCGGCCCACCGGCGCCGGTCCCCAGTAACCATCGCCGTAGCCGCGGAAGGCGTTGGTCCACTGGCGGCCATCCTTCGAGCGGTCGCGCGAGCCGGTGAAGTTGCCAGCGCCGGGCGGCGGGTTGCCCGCGCCCCACGGGTAGCGGCCGCTGCTGCCGGCACGCAGTGCGTATTCGAATTCGGCTTCGCTCGGCAGGCGGTAGCGCTGGCCGCTGACCTCGCTGAGCCACTTCGCATAGGCGTCCGCGTCGCGCGCGCTGACGTGCAGCACCGGCGCGTCGTCGGGCGCGTGGCCGCCGTCGTAGGCGGAGCGCCAGGTCACGCCGCTGTGGCGCACGAGGTTGCCGCTGCGGTCCTCGTAGGCCAGCGAGAAGCCGCGGCGGCTGGCGGTGCTGCGGTAGCCGGTGGCCTCGACGAAGCGGCGGAACTGGCCGACCGTGACCTCCGTGCGCGACAGCGCGAAGCCCCGGTCGAAACGCACGTTATGCGCAGGGCGCTCGCTGTCGCCCGCGCCGTCCTCGTCCTCTCCCGCGCCCATCCGGAACGCGCCGTGCGGGACGACCACCATCTCCGGACCGCGCGCGCCCGCGCCAAGCGCGTCGGTGAACGCCTGGCCCGGGCGGAACAGCCCGTAGTGCGCGGCGAGGTCGATGCGCTGGCGCAGCTCCGCCGCGGCGGCGTTGCCGGGCTCGGCGATGCGCAGGATGTCGTCCAGCCGCGCGCGCGCCTCCGCGAGCCCGTCGTCCTGCTGCAGCGCGCGGATGCCGGCGTCGCGCAGGTCGCCGATGCGCGACGCGCGCAGCGCGCCGATTCGCGCGCGCGCATCCGGGACCGTACGCGCGCCCGGCCGAACCTTGGCCGCGAACGCGAGCCAGCGTTCGGCCTCGTCGAAGCGGTTGTCCTGCGCCTCGCGCTCCGCGCGCCGGATCAGCGCGCTCTCCACCGCCGCCAGGCCCTGGCGCGCGCGCGCCTGCTCGGGCTGCAGCCGCAGCACCTCGCGCAGCTTGGCCAGGGCGCCGCCGCCCTTCTCGCCCAGCCGCCCCTCGCGCAGGTCCTCCTCCGCGGCGCTGTTGAGCTCCCAGGCGCGGTCGGCGATGTCGACCCGCGCCAGGTAGGCGCGCACGCGCGTGTCGCGGGGCGCGGTGCTGCGCGCGACCGCGGCGATGCGGTGGGCGCGGCGCAGGGCGGCCGCATCATCGTCGGCCCCGGCCAGCGCAGCCTCGCCCTGCAGCAGCAGCGCGGTGACCGCCTGCGCCAGCCCCTCCTTCGCCGCCGGGTCGTCGGGCGCCGCCTGCAGCAGCGCCAGGTACAGCGGAATGGCGGCGCCGGCGTCCTCGTACAGGCGGCCCTCGGCGAGGGCTTGCGCGGCGCGCTGCAGCGCGTCCTCGCGCCTGGCGGCGTCCAGCTCGACCTGCGGCGCGTCCCAGGTCAGGGTGCGGGCGATGCGGTCGTCGCCGGCGACGGTGACCTTGCCTCCTTTACCCGCGCGCGTGGCGCGGTCGGCCTGGCTGTCCGCCGGGGCTGGCGCCTCGCGCGCGCAGCCGGCCGCGAGCAGCACGCCCAGCAGGGCGGCAGCGTACAGGCGGAGGCGCGTTCTGGCTGCGGCGATGGGCATTGGCCCCGGCACGTTAGGGTATCGGCGGCGGCGCGGGCAACTTCCCCGCCGTGCCTGCGCCGGCCTGCTAGGCTGGACGCTTGCCGCAAGGGACTGCTTCCGCGTGAGCCACTGGATTTCCGACCCCGCCGATTTCGCCGCCCGCCTGGCCGCGCGCCCGCCGCGCATCGGCCTGGACACCGAATTCGTGCGCGAACGCACCTACTGGCCGCAGCTGGCGCTGGTCCAGATCGCGCTCGGCGACGGCGCCGACGACGTCCTGCTGGTGGACCCGCTGGTGCCCGGCATGACGGATGCGCTGCGGCCGCTGCTCGCCGACACCTCAGTGCTCAAGATCATGCACAGCCCCAGCGAGGACCTGGTCGCCCTGCTGCATAGCTGCGGGGTCGCGCCGCAGCCGCTGTTCGACACCCAGGTGGCAGCGGCCCTGTGCGGGCTCGGCGCCGGCGTCGGCTACCAGCGACTGGTGCAGGAAAGCCTCGGCGTCGCCCTGCCCAAGGGCGAGACCCGCTCGGACTGGCTGCGCCGGCCGCTATCGGCCAGCCAGCTCGAATACGCCGCCGACGACGTGCTGCACCTGTTCGCCCTGCACGACCGCCTGGCCGCGCAACTGGACGCGCTGGGCCGCACCGCCTGGCTGGCCGAGGACTGCGCGCGCATGATCACCAACGCCGAGCAGGACGCGCCCGAGCGCTGGCCGCACCTCGCCCTGCGCGCCGCCCAGTTCCTCGACGCCGAGGGCCAGCACCGCCTGCTGCGCCTGCTGCGCTGGCGCGACGCCTACGCGCGCGAGGCCGACCGCCCGCGCAGCTGGATCCTCGACAACGAACTGGCGACCCAGCTCGCGCGCACCCCGCCGGCCGACCGCGCCGCGCTGCAGGCGCGCCTGGATGCCCATCCCAAGGCCCCCCGCAAGCTCGCCGGACCGCTGTGGGACGCGCTCACCACGCCGCTCGCCGATGAAGACGAGGCGCCGCCGATCCGCCAGGACGAACGCGACCGCGGCGCCCTGCGCCGGCTGCAGGACGCGGTCGCCGCGCGCAGTGCCGAACTCGGGCTGCCCGACGGCGTGCTCGCCTCGCGCCGCTGGCTGCAGCCGCTGCTGGACGGCGACGGCTGGCGCGGCCCGCTCGCCGGCTGGCGCCGCGTCCAGCTGGAACCGCGGCTGGCGCCGTTGTTGCGCGAGGCTGGCGACAAGCCGCAGGCCTCCGTATAATGGAGGGCTCGCCCGGAAGCGCCCGGCCGGAAGCAGATCACCGCTTCGCGCCGACCGCGTGTGGTAAAGTCCCGGCGACCTCGTGGGGCCATAGCTCAGCTGGGAGAGCGCGTCGTTCGCAATGACGAGGTCGGGAGTTCGATCCTCCCTGGCTCCACCACGATTCCGGAAGGCCCGCGCAAGCGGGCCTTCTTCTTTTCGGCAACACCTTGCGATCGGCCTGGCACACCCGGGCGGCGCCGGCGCATCGTCACGCCGCTGACCGGCCGTCGACTCCCGCCGGCATGCGATCGACACGTTTGATCCCGGTCAAGGCGCCCCGGCCGGCGCGTCCCTAGCCTGCACGCATGGCCACCTCCCTGTCCTTCTCGCCCGAGCTGCTGCGCCGTTACGACCGGCCGGGCCCGCGCTACACCTCGTACCCGACCGCGCCCCAGTTCAGCAACGCGTTCGGCGAGACCCAGTTGCGCGAGGCGGCCTCGGCCAGCAACGGCGACCCGATCCCGCGCCGGCTGTCGCTGTACGTGCACGTGCCGTTCTGCTTCAGCCCCTGCTTCTACTGCGGCTGCAACCGGATCATCACCCGCGACAAGGCCCGTGCCGACGGTTACCTGGCCCGGCTGTTCCGCGAGACCGCGCTGGTTTCGGAGCTGTTCGACCGCGATCGCGAGGTGATCCAGGTCCACTTCGGCGGCGGTACCCCCAACTTTCTCTCACCGGCGCAACTGGGCGAAATCCTGGATTCCTTGCGCCGGCATTTTCATTTCTCCGACTCGCCGGAGCGCGACATCTCGATCGAGATCGATCCGCGCTTCGTGGTGCCGGACGACATCGCGGCGATGGGCCGGCTCGGCTTCAACCGCGCCAGCTTCGGCGTGCAGGACTTCGATCCGGTGGTGCAGGCCGCGGTCAACCGCATCCAGAGCGTGGAGGAGACCCGCGCGGCGATCGACGCTTGCCGCGCGGCCGGCTTCCGCTCGGTGAACGTGGACCTGATCTACGGCCTGCCCAAGCAGAATGCCGCGGGCTTCGCGCGCACGCTGGACACCGTGACCGCGATGCGGCCGGACCGGCTGGCGGTCTACAGCTACGCGCACCTGCCTGAGCTGTTCAAGCCGCAGAAGCAGATCAACGCCGACGACCTGCCGGACGCGGAGACCAAGCTCGGCCTGCTGCAGCTGGCGATCGAGAAGCTGACCGCGGCCGGCTACGAGTACATCGGCATGGACCACTTCGCCCTCCCGGACGATGACCTCGCCCGGGCCCAGGCGCGCGGCGGCCTGCACCGCAACTTCATGGGCTACACCACCCACGCCGACAGCGACCTGGTCGGCCTTGGGGTCAGCGCGATCAGCCACATCGGCGACAGCTTCAGCCAGAACCCGCGCGACCTGCCCAGCTGGCAGATCGCGATCGACGAGGGCCGGCTGCCGGTCTTCCGCGGGATGCGCCTGACCGAGGACGACCAGCTGCGGGCCGACCTGATCCAGCAGCTGATGTGCCAGGGGGAGATCCCGGTCGGGGCGCTGGAACGCCGCTACGGGATCGAGTTCGAGGACTATTTCGTCCAGGCGCTGGAGCGGCTCCGGCCCCTGCTGGCCGACGGCCTGGTCCGGCGCGAGCCCGGCCGGTTCACGGTGACCGCGCAAGGACGGCTGCTCTTGCGTAACATTGCCATGTGCTTCGACGCCTACCTCGACCGACCGGCCGCCGCGGCCACCCCGCGCTTCTCCCGCGCGATCTGAGCACGTCGTGCAGCGCGACGTGAACGAGCCCGCATTCCCGCGGCTGGACCGTCGCACGCTCGCCGACGACGGCGACGAGTTCACCTTCTGCTCGACCTGCGCGTTCTCGCAGGCCTGCCTGTCGCAGGGCATGGACAAGGCGTCGCTGCGCGACCTGCACGTGCTGGTCGAGCACATCGGTCCGTTCCACGCCGGCGAGCACATCTTCCGCGAGGGCGACCCGTTCGAGGCGATCGCCGCGGTGCGCGCGGGCACGGTCAAGACCTACGTGATCGACCCGGAGGGCCGCGAGCACGTGCTGGGCTTCCACCTGCCCGGCGAGGTGATCGGCCTCAACGCAATCGACAGCGAGACCTACCCGTGCAACGCGGTCGCGCTGGACACGGTGATGCTGTGCCGCTTCTCGTTCCCGAAGATCGCGGTGCTGGCCGCCCGCCTGCCCGGCCTGCAGGCGCAGCTGTTCCGCCTGCTCAGCCGCGACATCGGCCGCGCCGCGCTGCTGGCCGGCGACTGGAGCGCGGACCAGCGCATGGCCGCGTTCCTGGTCGGACTGTCGCGCCGGCTGGCGGCGCGCGGCTTCTCGCCCAACCGCTTCCAGCTGACGATGGCGCGCACCGACATTGCCAACTACCTGCGCCTGGCGCCGGAGACCGTCAGCCGGGTGCTGCGCCGCTTCCAGCAGGACGGCCTGCTGGGCGTGGACCGGCGCGAGATCGAGCTCGCCGACCGTCCGGCGCTGGAGGCGCTCGCCGCCCCCGTGCTGCGCGACTGAGCGGGGATTGATTCACGTCAATGCGGCCGTGACCGCATGCCGGCGACCATGCCCGCATCCGCAACGGGAGTTGGGTCATGAGCAGCACGAAAAGGCTGTGGTTGACGCTGGGCGCACTGCTGGTGGTGTCGTTCGGCGTCCTGCTGTGGGCGGGGGGCGAGATCTTCCGCGCCGCGCCGCCGATACCGGAACAGGTGGTGGCCGAGGACGGCACGGTCGTCTTCACCAGGGACGACATCATGCAAGGCCAGCACGTCTGGCAGTCCATGGGCGGCATGCAGCTCGGCTCGATCTGGGGCCACGGCGCCTACGTCGCGCCGGACTGGAGCGCGGACTGGCTGCACCGCGAGGCGATGCAGCTGCTCGACCTGTGGGCGCGCGCCGACGACAGCATGGCGAGCTACGCGCAGCTCACGCCCGAGCAGCAGGGCGCGCTGCGCGGGCGCCTGCAGCAGGTGATGCGGCGCAACACCTACGACCCCGAGACCGGCACGATCATGATCGACCGCGACCGGGTCGCGGCGATCTCGAACGTGGCGGCGCACTACGAGAGCCTGTTCGGCAACGACCCGGCGACGGCCGAGCTGCGCGAAGCGTACGCGATGAAGGACGGCACCGTCCCGGACCAGGCGCACCGGCGCGCGCTCACCGCGTTCTTCTGGTGGACGGCCTGGGCGGCCGGCACCGAGCGCCCCGGCGAGGTCGGCGAGACGCTCGCGCCGGACAAGTCGGGCATTGATTCCAAGCGCGTCACCTACACCAACAACTGGCCGAGCGAACCGCTGATCGGCAACACGCCGCCGCCGTCGCTGTGGGTGTGGTCGGCCTTCAGCGTGCTGTTCCTGATCGCCGGCATCGCCCTGCTCGGCTGGCACCACGCGCGCGAGCACGGCCGCGGCGAAGACGAGCCACACCTGCTGCCGGCCAGCGATCCGTTCGCGACGCTGCGGATCACCCCATCCATGCGCGCCACCGCGAAGTACTTCTGGGTGGTGCTGGCGCTGTTCCTGGCGCAGATCCTGCTGGGCGCAATCACCGCGCATTACCAGGTCGAGGGCCAGGAAGCCTACGGTCTGCAGATCGCCAATGTCCTGCCCTACTCGATCACCCGCACCTGGCACACGCAACTGGCGGTGCTGTGGATCGCGGTGGCCTGGCTCGGGACCGGCCTGTACATCGGCCCCGCGCTGTCGGGGCACGAGCCGAAGTACCAGCGTCTGGGCGTGAACGTGCTGTGGGTCTGCCTGCTGGTCATCGTGGTCGGCTCCTTCGCCGGCCAGTGGATGGGCGTGATGCAGAAGATGGGCATCGGCGGGGAGAACTTCTGGTTCGGCCACCAGGGCTGGGAATACGCCGACATGGGCCGCTTCTGGCAGATCTTCCTGTTCATCGGCCTGTTGCTGTGGCTGACCCTGGTCGGGCGCGCGCTGTGGCCGATCCTGCGCGGGCCGCAGAGCGACACCAAGGCGATCGTCGGCCTGCTGTTCCTGTCCACCGTGTGCATCGGGCTGTTCTTCGGTGCGGCGCTGATGTGGGGCCACAACACCCACATCTCCGAGGTCGAGTACTGGCGCTGGTGGCTGGTGCACCTGTGGGTGGAGGGCTTCTTCGAGGTGTTCGCCACCGCGGTGATGGCGCTGATCTTCGCCCGGCTCGGCCTGATCCGCGCGTCCTCGGCGTCGGTCGCGGTGCTGTTCGCCACCATCATCTTCATGGCCGGCGGCGTGCTCGGCACCCTGCACCACCTGTACTTCGTCGGCACGCCGACCGCGGTGGTGGCGCTGGGGGCGAGCTTCTCCGCGCTGGAGGTGGTGCCGCTGGCCTACATCGGCTTCGAGGCCTACCACACCTGGAAGCTCGGCCAGGCGACGCCGTGGATGGTCCGCTACAAGTGGCCGATCCTGTTCTTCATCGCGGTCTCGTTCTGGAACCTGGTGGGCGCCGGCCTGTTCGGTTTCCTGATCAATCCGCCGCTGTCGCTGTACTTCATGCAGGGCCTGAACCTGACGCCGCTGCATGGCCACACCGCGCTGTTCGGCGTCTACGGCATGCTCGGCATCGCGCTGGTGCTGTTCTGCCTGCGCGGGCTGCGCGGGCAGATGGTGTGGGACACCGGCGCGTTGAAGCTGGCGTTCTGGACGCTCAACATCGGCCTGGCGCTGATGGCGGTGCTGACCCTGCTGCCGCTGGGCACGATGCAGTTGCTGGCGGCGATCGAGCACGGCTACGCGTACGCGCGCTCGGCCGAGTTCATGAACGAGCCGATCGTCGACATGCTGGTGTGGATGCGCGTGCCCGGCGACACCATCTTCAGCATCGGCGCGCTGGCGCTGGCGTGGTTCGTCCTGCGCCTCTGGGTCGCGCCGCGGCGTGAGCAGGTTGGCTCCGGCGCCAGCGAGATCGAACCCTAGGATGTCCTCGCGCTCATGTTTCCCTCTGGGAACCCCGGCTCCGGCCGGGGTTTTTCTTTCTGACGGCGCGTCCAGCCTGGCGGCTGCGGCAAGGCAACCGAAAAGCCGGCCTCGCGCGAGCGCCCGGGCGGGAGAGGCAGGCAGGACACGCCGTGAATCCGTCCCTGGAGGCTCGGATGCGCCATCCATGGCGCATACGGTCCCGCCTGCCTCTCCCACCCGACGCGCCCCAGGGCTTCCGCGATCGGACGGGAAAAGCTTCTGTTGTCAGTTGCCAGGACCTGTCCGAGCGCCCGGGAGGGCGGGGGTGTTGCGTCAGCGCGCCATGGATGGCGCGCGCCCGCATAAGGGCAGGACTGCCCTTCTAAGGGAAAAGCAATACCCCCGGCCTCCCGGGCGCGGGCCCAGTACATCCCGCCCGGAGCTCAATGACTTGAACGGATTCTCGAGGCTTTCTGCGCTTGTGGGGTAGCACCCTCCTGACCTGGATCAACCCGCCAGGACGCGCACGGGGGCACACTGCGCACCATGAACGATTCGCATTCGAGCGGGGACGCGCTGTCGCCGCGGCTGCTGGCGGCGGCGCCGCACCGGCTGCTGTTCTTCGTCGGCACCAGCAACGTGCTGCTGGCGATGCTGTGGTGGGCGGCGTGGCTGGGGGCGACCCGCTTCGATTGGTTCGCGATACCGCAGCCCGATCCCTACGCGGGCTGGCTGCATGCTTTCGTCATGCAGTACCAGATGCTGCCGAGCTTCATCTTCGGCTTCCTGCTGACCACTTTCCCGCGCTGGCTGGGGATGCGCGACGTCGACCGCTGGCGCTACGTCCCGGTCGGGCTTGGCCTGTTCGGCGGCCAGGTCGCGACGCTGCTGGGCGCGCTCGGCTGGCAGGCCGGGATCACGGTCGGCCTGCTGATGACCGTGGCCGGCTGGCTGGCCGGCCTGCTCACGCTCGCCCCGCTGCTGTGGCGCGAACAGGGGCGCAACTGGCACGCGCGCTCCTGCTTCGCCGGGCTGGTGCTGGGTTTCGCCGGGCTGCTGGCGTGGGCCTGGTTCCTGTTCGCCGGCAACGCGCTGGCGGCGTTCGGCAGCATCAAGGTCGGCACCTTCGGGCTGCTGCTGCCGGTGTACTTCACCGTCGCCCACCGGATGTTCCCGTTCTTCGCCGGCAACGTCGTGCCCGGCTACACGCCGTGGCGGCCGCTGTGGCTGCTCGGCGTGTTCTGGCCGCTGGTGCTGGCGCACCTCGTGCTGGAACTGGTCCACGCCTACGGCTGGTTGTGGCTGGTGGACGTGCCGCTGCTGCTGCTCACCCTGGTGGTGTGGGCGCGCTGGTGGCCGCAGGGGAAGAAGCCCGGGCTGCTGGCGGTGCTGTTCGTCGGCCTGGCCTGGCTGCCGGTGACCTTCGCCCTGTACACCGCGCAGAGCGTGTCCTACCTGCTCACCGGCGTGTACTGGCTGGGTCGGGCGCCGGCGCACGCGCTGTTCGTCGGCTTCTTCGGCAGCATCCTGATCGCGATGGTGACGCGGGTGACCCAAGGGCATTCCGGGCGCGCGCTTGTGATGCCGAAGGCGGCGTGGTTCGCGTTCGCGGTGATCCAGTTCGCCGCGCTCGCGCGGATCTGCGCCGAGCTGGTGGACGATCCGATGGGGTGGCACGTGGCGGCGGCGATCGCCTGGCTGGTCGCGTTCGCGCCGTGGGTGCTGCGGCTGGGGCGGATCTACCTGACGCCGCGGATCGACGGCCGCCCGGGCTAGACTGGCGCGATGATCGAGTTCTATCCGCAGATCAAGTGGCTGCATGTGGCGATGGTCGTGTGCAGCGGCAGCCTGTTCCTGCTGCGCGGTCTGCTGGTGCAGGCGGGCCAGGCCCGGATCGCGATGGCGGCACCGGTGCGCTGGCTGAGCTACGCGATCGACACCACCCTGCTCACCGCCGCGCTGATGCTGCTGACGATCCTGCCGCACGGCATGTTCGCCAACGGCTGGCTGACGGTGAAGCTGCTGCTGGTGGTCCTGTACGTCGTGCTCGGGGTGTTCGCCCTGCGCCGCGGACGAACGCCGCGGGCGAAGCGGATCGCCTACGTGACGGCGCTGCTGGTGTTCGCCTTCATCGTCACCATCGCGCGCACCCACCACCCGCTGGGGATCTTCTTCCGCTGGTTCGGCTGAAAGCCAGGCGGCGTGCGGGCCCGGGTTGACCCGGACCAATGCCCGCTCACGCCCCGCGTCGCACTCTGGCGCCGGGCCGCCACGGTGGCGGCCGGGAAGGAGGTGGCGATGAAGATCCTGCTCGCGGTGGACGGCAGCGAGAACAGCCTGCGCGCTGTCAAACAGGCGGTCCGCCTGGCGCGCGAACTCGCGAAACCGCCACGCCTGACCCTGTTCCACGCCAGCGCGCCGCTGCTGCCGCAGGCCGAACGCAAGCTCGGCGCGGAGGCGACGGCCCGCTACTACGGCGAGGAGGCCGAACTGGCGGTGGGCAAGGCCCGCGCCGCGCTGCGCCGCGCGCGGGTCGCCTTCGACGAGCGCCTGGTCGCGGGCGAGCCGGCGGCCGCCATCGTCGAGGCGGCGCGCGGCGGCCGCTACGACCAGATCGTGATGGGATCGCGCGGCCAGGGTGCGCTGCAGGGACTGCTGCTCGGCTCGGTCGCGAGCAAGGTGCTGGCCGGCTGCGACATCCCCGTGCTGGTGGTCCGCTGAAAATGCACACCGTCGCCGTCGCGCCCGCGCAGGACGCCTCCGCCGGCGCGACCGTGCCGGCGGACCTGCAGGCCGGGGCCGGAACGCAGGCGGCGCCGCGCAGCGCGGCACTCGACGCCTGCTTCCTCGGCCCCTACGGCGAGAATGACACGCTGCTGGAAAAGCTGGTCGTCGAGTTCCTGCGCGACCACGTCTACTGGCGGCGCAACTTCCATCCGGAGGACCCGCCGGCGATCTCCACCCGCGCCGCGCAGCATCCCGAGTACCTCGCCTTCGAGGCGCGCATGCGCCGCGAGCTGCACGCGCTGTCGGCGGCGCTGAAGAAGTCGGTGCCGTTCCACAGTCCGCGCTACATCGGGCACATGGCGTCCGACCTGCTGCTGCCCGGGCTGGCGGCGCAGATCCTCACCCTGCCCTACAACCCGAACAACGTCAGCGAGGACGCCGCGCCCGTCACCGTCGAGCTGGAGGTGCGCGCCGGCCTGCAGCTCGCGCGCATGCTCGGCTATCCCGACGACCCGGCGCGCGCCGACTGCGCCTTCGGCCACCTCACGTCAGGCGGCACCCTCGCCAACTACCAGGCGCTGCGCCTGGCGCTGGCGCTGAAAGCCTTCCCGGTCGCGCTGCGCGCGGCGGGCGTGCCCGACCTGGAACTGCCGGAGGACGATTGGGCGGCATTCAACCTCGCCCCGCGCGAGGCGATCGCGCTGCTGGCGCGCTGGCAGCACTGGCTCGCGCAGCAGCCCGCGGCAGGGCGCCAATACTGGCACGAGCGCGTGCAGGCGCAGCGGATCGAGCATCTCGGCGTCGCCGGATTCGTCGGTCGCCATCGCGGCCTGCGGGTGCCGCGGGTCTTGGCGCCCGTGACCGCGCACTATTCGTGGAGCAAGGGCCTGAAGCTGCTCGGCCTCGGCCGCGCGCAGCTGGACCTGCTGCCCGAGCGCGGCATGCGCCTGGATGCCGACGCGCTGCAGGAAACGCTCGAACGCTGCCTGCGCACGCGCACGCCGGTGCTGATGGCGGTGGCGGTGCTCGGCACCACCGAGTACGGCACGATCGACCCGGTGGACCGCGTGGTCGCCGCGCGCGAAGCCTTCGCGCCGCGCGGGCTCGGCTTTTCCGTGCACGTGGACGCGGCCTGGGGCGGCTACCTCGCGACGCTGTTCCGTGCCGAAGACGGCGGCCTGCGGCCGTTCGCGGACGTGCGCGCCGAGTTCGCGCGCTTCCCGCAACCGGAGGTGTACGACGCCTTCGCCGCGCTGGGCGATACCGACTCGGTCACCGTCGATCCGCACAAGCTCGGTTACCTGCCCTACGGCGCCGGCGCGTTCGTCTGTCGCGACCATCGCGCGATGGCGCTGCTGGCGGAGGAGGCCGACTACGTCTTCGCCGGCGACGCATCGGGCGACTACATGGCGCGCTACCGGCGCCTGGGACAGTTCATCCCGGAGGGATCAAAGGCCGGCGCGAACGCGGCGGCGGTCTACGTCACCCACCAGGTGCTGCCGCTCGACCACGCCCACTTCGGCGAGCTGCCGCGGCAGACCGTACGCGCGGCCGAAGCCTTCCACGCCCGCGCGCGGCGCTTCGCCGACGAGGTCGCTGGCGTCGTCAACGCCTGCGTGCCGTTCGCGCCCGACAGCAACCTCGTGTGCCTGGCGCTCAATCCGGCCGGCAACCGCGACGTCGCGCGCGCCAACGCCTTCGTCGCCCGCCTGCACGAGGTGCTGCGCTGCGACCCGCGCCGTCCGCTGCAGCTGAAGGAATTCTTCGGCTCGGTGACGACCCTTCGGCCGGACGCGCTGGGCGCGGAGGACACCCGGCGGATCGCGTCCGAACTCGGCCTCGATCCCGCCAGCTTCAGTCTCGACGACGGCGCCGACCGCCTGCTGATCCTGCGCCACACGCTGATGAACCCGTACCTGATCGACCACGAGAACGGCATCAGCTACATCGAGCGCTACTTCGACCATCTCGCCGCGCGCGTGCGCGAGCTGGCCGGGTGACGGCATGGACGGAACGCCCGCCGACCGCCGCGATCGCCGACGCGCCTGGAGCCGCCACGCGCTGGAGACGCTGCGCCAGGAGGCCGCGCGCTCGGCCGACACCCACCTGCTGCGGCTGGACTTCCCCGCCTTCCCCGGCATCGGCTTCTACTTCAAGGACGAGGCCGCGCACCCCACCGGCAGCCTCAAGCACCGGCTGGCGCGCTCGCTGTTCCTGTACGCGCTGTGCAACGGCCGCCTCGGCGAGGGGCAGACGGTGGTCGACGCGTCCTCCGGCAGCACCGCGATCTCGGAGGCGTGGTTCGCGCGGCTGCTGGGCCTGCCCTTCGTCGCGGTGATGCCGGCCTGCACCGCGCCGCGCAAGATCCGCGACGTGCAGGCGCTGGGCGGCAACTGCGACCTGGTCGACGACCCGGCCACGGTGCACGCGCGCGCCGCCTGGCACGCCGCCAACGGCGCCTGCCACCTCGACCAGTTCGGCCTCGCCGAGCGCGCCACCGACTGGCGCGGCAACAACAACATCGCCGAGTCGATCATCGCGCAGATGGCGCGCGAGCCGGCGCCGGAACCGGCCTGGATCGTGTGCGGCGCCGGCACCGGCGGCACCTCGGCGACGATCGGGCGCTACCTGCGCTACCGCGGCCTCGCCACCCGCCTGTGCGTCGCCGAACCGGCCGGCAGCGGCTTCGCCGAGGGCTGGCGCACGCGCGATCCGCAGGCGATCGCGACGCGGGCGACGGTGATCGAAGGGATCGGCCGGCCGCGGGTCGAGCCGGGCTTCGTGTTCGACGTGGTGGATGAAGTCGCCGAAGTGGACGACGCGCAGTCCATCGCCGCGATGTGGCTGCTCGAGGACCTGCTCGGCCGCCGCTACGGCGGTTCCTCGGGCACCAACCTGGTGGCCTGCCTGCGGCTCGCCACGGCGATGCGCGCGCGCGGCGAGCGCGGCAGCATCGTCAGCCTGCTGTGCGACCGCGGCGAACGCTACGACGCGACCCTGTTCGATCCGGACTGGCTGGCCGCGCGCGGGCTGGACATCGCGCCGTCGCGCGCCGCGTTGCGCGAATGCGTTTTCGGCGCGGCGCAACGTGACGGCGGCGACCGAGGTCTGGCGGCGCTATGACTTCAGCGCTGCGCGCGCGCGTTCCTGCAGGGCGCTCCAGCTGGCCGCCAGCTCGCCCTCGCGCGGGGTGATCCGCGCGATCAGGGCGAGCGCGGCTTCCATCTCGCGCGCCCGCGCCGCGAGCGCGTCGTAGTCATTCGCGTCCACCAACTCGACCTTGCGGTCCTGGCAGACGCCGACGCACGGCCGCGGCGCGTCGACCTTGCCGCAGCCGATGCAGCGCCAGCCCTGGATGCGCTCGACCTCCGCCATCGTCCGTCTCAGCCGCAACCGCCGGTGCCGCAGCCGCAGCTTTCCTCGATCGCGAAGGCGCCGGGCTGGATCACGAAGTCGATCACGATCGCGCCCGGCTCGCGCTGGCGGTACTCGATCGCCAGCGACTCGCCGTAGCGCTCCCGCAACTGGGCCAGCAGCGGCAGCGGGTCGTGGTCGTTGACGAAACGCATCGCCTCGCCCGGCCGCAGCGCGTCCAGCGCGCCGAAGATCGCGGCATGGCGGAAGCGGCGGGCGATGCCGCGCGCGTCGAAGGGGTGGACCTGGAGGGTGGCTGCCTCGGACAGAGTCATGTCTGGAATCCGCTTGGGGGGATGCCAGCATGCGCGCGCCCCGGGCAGGCGCCATTGACCTGGGTCAGACGGATGCCATCACCTCTCCCGCTCGCGGGAGAGGTCGAGCGCTCAGCGCGAGGGTGCGGGTGCGGCCGTTGGCGCAAGACTCACCCCCACCCCAACCCTCCCCCGCTGCGCGGGGGAGGGAGCAGAGCAGCCTCACCCCGGACTTCTCCCGCAGGGCGGAGAATGGGAAGCCACGCCTAGGCGCGGCTGCGCCGCGGCTCTTCGTTCTCGGCGTCGTGGGCGAGGCGCTCCAGCGCCGGCCGGTCGAGGATCTCCACGCGCCGCCCGGTCACCGCGATCACGCCCTCCTCCTGCAGCCGCGAGAAGCCCCGGCTGACCGTTTCCAGCGCCAGCCCGAGGTAGCGGGCGATGTCCTCGCGGCTCATCGGCAGCTTGAAGCGGTCGGCCGTCAGGCCGATGTTGCGGTAGCGCTCCGACAAACCGTGCAGGAACAGCGCGATGCGCTCGCCCGCCTGGCGCCGCACCAGCATGCCCACGTGGTCGTGGTCGCGACCCAGGCTCTGGCCGATGACCCGCAGCAGTTGTTGTTGCAGGACGGGGATCTCGGCCGCGACCGCGGCCAGCTGGTCGAACGGCACTTCGCACACGTTGGCGACGGTCAGCGCGACGGCCTCGCAGCGGTGCGCGCCGCCGCCGAGCGCGTCGAGGCCGATCAGCTCACCGGGCAGGTGGAAGCCCATCACCTGCTCCTCGCCTTCCTCGCTGACCGTGACCGTCTTGAAGGCGCCGTCGCGGGCGACGTAGACCGCGTCCATCGCATCGCCGACCCGGAACAGCCGCTCGCCGCGCTCCACCGGCCGCCGCCGGCGCACGATCTCGTCCAGCCGCTGCAGGTCGCCCGAGCCGATCCCGGCCGGCAGGCACAGCTGCTGCAGCGAGCAGTTCGCGCAGCCCCGGCGGATCTGCGCCAGGTCGATCACGGTCGGCGTGGCCATGGCGGCATTGTCCCATGCGCCCGCGTATGCGTCGCCCAACCGCGCGCCTGCGGGCAGGCGGCGTTCAGACCCCGAACGGGTAGGTTTCGGGCATCCCCTGGGCATGGCCGTCGGCGAGCGGGGTGATCGCGCGGCTGTGGTCGAACCAGACCCAGGCATCGAACTGGCGTGCCAGCTCGGACTCGGCGTAGTGGCTCCAGCGCTCGCTGTCCGGACGGTAGACCACGCCGATGTAGCGTTCCAGCCGGCCGCTGCCGAAATGCTCGCGCAGGCCGGGGTGCCGCCCGGGCCGCAGGTCGAACAGGCTCGGCGCCACGCCCGCGTCGTGGAACTGCCGCTCGCAACTGTCGGCCAGCGACGGGTTGACCGGCATCACCTGCATCGGCGCATCCCAGTCGCTGGCGGCGGCGACGGTGCCGGTGTGGGTGCCGAAGCCGATCGGCACCGCGGCGTCGCCGAATTCCTGCCGGCACAACTGGCCGATGTTGAGCTCGCCGCGCACCTGTCCCATCTCGGTGTGGCGGGCGTCGCCGATGTGCGAGTTGTGCGCCCACACCACCGCCTTGCTGTCGGCCCCGCCGGTGGCGAGCAGCAGCTTGAGGGTGTCGAACATGTGGGTGTCGCGCAGGTTCCACGACTCCGCCGAACCGTAGTACATCGCCCGGTAGTAGGCCTCGGCGTTGGCGACCAGGCGCGCGTTCTGCGCCGCGTCGAGGAAGTCGGTGCCGTCGTGGCGCGCGTACTCGAGGTGCTTGTCCAGCAGTGCGCGCAGGGTCTCGATGACCTCGCGCTCGCATGGGGCGAAGCCCGAAGTCAGCGCCATCTGCCCGTAGGCGGCAGGTTCCTTCGACCACGGCGTCAGGCAGCCGTAGCGGCGGCGCGCGACCGCGGCGGCCTCCGGATCCACCCGGTCGAGGTAATCGATGACCGCGCGGATCGAGCTGTTGAGGCTGTACAGGTCGAGCCCGTGGAAGCTGGTCCGCTCCGCTGCGGGAAGGTCGGTGTTGTGGCCGCGCAGCCACTCGACGAAGTCCTGCACCTCGACGTTGCGCCACATCCAGGTCGGAAAGCGCTGGAAGGTCTTCGGCGCGTCCGCGACCGCGGGCCGGTGGCGCACGTAGCGGTCGATGCCCGCGGCGTCCGGCCAGTCGGCCTCGACCGCGACGATGCGAAAGCCGTGGCGCTCGACCAGCCGGCGGGTGATCGCGGCGCGCGCGCGGTAGAACTCGGACGTGCCATGGCTGGCTTCGCCGAGCAGGACCACGCGTGCCTCGCCGAAGCGATCGAACAGGGCGCCGAGGTCCTCGTCGTCCAGCTCGCCGAGCGGCTCGGCGGCGGCGCGGATCATGCCGGCGACGTCGTCCTGTTCGCCGCGCCCGCCGCGCAGGGCGACCGGCGCGCGCACGCCGGCGTCCTGCCAGCCGTGCTCGCCGATCAACGGCACGAAGCGCACGTCGCCGAGCTCGCTCTGCTCGTAGCGGCGCTCGCCGGTGTGGCGCACGACCACCAGGCGCTGGTGCTCGCGGCTGCTGCCGACCGGCATCACCAGGCGGCCGCCGGGCGCGAGCTGGGCGAGCAGCACGTCCGGCATGTCCGGTCCGCCGGCGGCGGCGAGGATGGCATCGAAGGGCGCGTGCTCCGGCCAGCCGCGGGTGCCGTCGCCGAGCTTGAGGGTGACGTTGTCGAAACCGAGCCGGTCGAAGCGCTCCTGCGCCAGCCGCGCGAGCTCCGGCTGGCGCTCGATCGCGTAGACGTGGCCGGCGATCCTCGCCATCACCGCGGCGGCGTAACCGGAGCCGGCACCGATCTCCAGCACGCGTTCGCCCGGCCGCACCTGCGCCGCCTCGATCATCAGGGCGACGATGTAGGGCTGCGAGATCGTCTGCCCGGCGCCGATCGGCAGCGGCGCGTCCTCGTAGGCGAACTCGCGCAGCGGCGCGTCGACGAACTCCTCGCGCGGCACGCTGCGCATCGCCCGCAACACCTCGGCGTCGCGCACCCCGCGCGCGGCGATCTGGCGCTCGACCATGCGCTCGCGCGCCTTCGAATAGCGGGATTCCTGCGCCATGGCCAGCACCGCTGCGGCGATGGCCCGAGGCTAGCGCCGGCGCGGTGAAGGGGTGGTCGGCACGGTCGCGCCGGCGCGACGGTTCGCTCGGGCGCCTAGCGCATCTCCGGTTGAGATGGCTCCCGCGCTGCGTGCGCGGGCGGCGCGGGCGGCCTCGCCGCGCCGGACCGCCCGCGCAGGGCGCGCGCGCCGATCCGCAGGGCCAACCCGTAAGGCTCGGGCGCGTTCCGGTTGGAGAGCACGACCACCGTCATTCGCTGCTGCGGCCAGCGCACGATCACGTTGCGGAAGCCGATCGTCTCGCCCGAATGCCATACCGTGTCGCCGCTGATGCGCCAGCCGAAGCCGTAGGCGGCCTCGTACGGTTCGCCGGTGACCTCCACGTGCGGGCTGAAGGCGAGCTTGCGCGACACCGCCGTCAACAGTCGGTTGTCGTACAGTGCCGCGTCCCAGCGCGCCAGGTCCTCGACCGAGGAGTAGATGCCGCCATCGCCGCGGGTCGCGCTGGTCGGGCTCTGGTCGGTGCGCAGCCAGTGCAGTCCGTCCTGGCTGTAGCCGAAGGCGCGATTGGGCACCTCCGGCCCGCGCCCGGCCTCGTACAGCAGCGTGTTGGCCATGCCCAGCGGGCGGAAGATGCGCTCCTGCAGGAATTGCGCCAGCCCCTGCCCCGACGCGCGCTCGATCACCAGGCCGAGCAGCACGTAGCCGGAATTGCTGTAACGGTACGCGCGTCCCGGCGGGAACAGCGTGCGATCGGCCCGCGCCAGCAGCGCGAGCACGTCGGCGTCGCTCAGCTGGCCCTCGATCCGCGCCGGCATCAGGTCCTCGTAGTCGACCAGGCCGCTGGTGTGGGTCAGCACCTGGCGCAGGGTGATCGCGTCGGTCGCCGCCGGCAGTTCAGGCAGCCAGCGGCGCAGGCGGTCGTCGAGGGAGAGCCTGCCGTCCTCGGCCAGCAGCAGGATCGCCGCCGCGGTG
This sequence comes from Lysobacteraceae bacterium, assembly GCA_035539135.1. Lineage (GTDB taxonomy): Bacteria > Pseudomonadota > Gammaproteobacteria > Xanthomonadales > Xanthomonadaceae > JABFWF01. Next base: position 128,632 of record DATLJD010000014.1, on the reverse strand, counting down.
AACTGCTTGCTGACCGACGCGAGCCGGTAGTTGGTCGCGGGGGTCGCGCGCACGCGCCGCTCGAGGTCGGCGTAGCCATAGCCGCGGCGCACGATCGGGATGCCGTCGCGCACGACCAGGACGGATGCGCCCGGCACGTCGCCCTGGTAGCGGCGCATCAGCGCATCGATGTCGTCAGCCATCGTGTCTCCACGGGAAGCGCAGCCGGCCAGCAGCAGCGCGATGAGGGGGAGGAGTCGCCGCACGTCGTTGCCTCCGTCATTCGACCGGCACGTCGTACATCAGCCCGGGCGCGGGCTCGGGGTCCAGCGTGTAGTGCCACCACTCCAGCGGGTAGTTGCGGAAACCCTGCGCGGCCATCGCCGCGCGCAGGAGGTCGCGGTTGGCGCGCTGCGAAGGCGTGGCCATGGGCGAGTCGGTATGCGCGCGCGGACCGAACAGGTCGAACTCCGTGCCCATGTCCAGCGGCGCGCAGGCATCGCCGGCGCAGCGCTCCAGGGTCAGGTCCACGGTCGCCGCGCGGCTGTGGCCCGACACCGGCGCGATGTAGTCGCCGAGCAGCACGGACTTGTCGAGGTCGGGATAGTGCGCGCACTTCGTGCGCTGGTCGCCCGCGTCGTGCGCCCAGCGCACGAAGTGCGCGACCGCCCGCGCCGGCCGGTAGCAATCCCAGATGCGCAGGCGCAGGCCCTGCGGGCGCAGCGTGCGTTCCACCCGCGCCAGGGCCTGCGCGGCCGCCGGCAGCAGGAAGCACTTCGGCGCGCGGTAGCCGTCCACCGGCGCGCCGACGAAGTTGTCGCTGCCGGCGTATTTGATGTCCTGCGCGATATCCGCGACCAACGTGCGGATGTCGACCAGGCCGGCCTCGCCCGCGGTCTTCGCCGGCGAGAGCCGCGGCGCGGGCGACGGGCAGTCGCCGATGCGGACGAAGGCGAGGTCCTCGTAGTCCGAACTGAAGTCCCCTTCCGGGTCGACTTTCGCCATGCGCAGCGCGCGCGCGTCGCCCTGGCCGGAGAAGTCCAGCCAGGCGTCCACGTCCACGCCGACGTCGTCCCAATGCACCAGGTGGCGCCCGCCGAGCACCGAGACCTGGCCATGCATGCGCGGCGACTTCGCCGAGCGCCACTCCACGCCCTCGCCGGCCGGACAGAGCGTGACCTCGCCGAACCAGGGATCGCGCCAGGTGCCGAGCCAGTCGCGCATCTCCGCGGCGCTGGCCGGCCGTCGCCCGGAGATGTCGGGCGCACGCGAACGGGCCGGCGTGGCGGCCGCGTCGCGCTCCAGTTCCTCGGCGTAGCTGTCCACGCCGCGCGCGCGGTCCGGCGCGGTGAACTGCTTGAGCAGCGCCTCGGTCAGCACCGTGCGCGCGGCGTCGCCGTTGCCGTTGGTGAGCATGACGAAGCCCGAGCGCCGGTCCGGCAGCAGCATCATCGCCGAGTACATGCCCGACAGCGTGCCGGTGTGCGACACGGTCCACTCGCCGTCCACGTCGGCAAGGCGGAAGCCGAACGCGTAGGCCAGGTAGTGGGTGTCGTCCCAGGCGCGGCGTCGCGCGGAGATCGGCATCGGCGTGCGCGCCTTCCACATCTCCGCGCGCTGCGCCGGGCCGAGCCACTCCAGTTGCGCCGGCGTGGGCGCCAGCCAGTTGCGCGCCCACGCCAGCATGTCGCGCAGGCTGCAGCGGATGCCGCCGGCGGCGGCCGAGGTGATCGCCGGCACCACCGCGTCGTCGCCGTGGATGACCGCGTTGCCGGTGTCGGTACGCATGTGCGGCTGTGCGACCTCGCCCGCCTCGTCGAGGCGGAATTCGCCGACGCGGCAGTCGCGCAGGCCGAGCGGCTCGAAGATCTCGCGACGCACCAGCTCCTCGTAGGACGCGCCGCCGGCCGCCGCGGCGACCTCGCCGGCCACCACGTACAGCAGGTTGTCGTAGGCGTAGCCGGCACGAAAACCGTACGCGGGCGCGATGTAGCGCAGGCCGTGCAGGATGTCGGCGCGGGTGAAGGCATTCGGTTCCGGCCACAGCATCAGGTCGCCGCCGCCCTCGGGCAGGCCGCTGTTGTGCACCAGCAGGTCGCGCACGGTGATGTGCCGGGTCACCCACGGGTCGTGCATGGCGAAGTCCGGCAGGTGCTCCACCACCGGATCGTCCCAGCGCAGCTTGCCTGCCTGTACCAGCCGCGCGAGCACGCTCGCGGTCATTGCCTTGCTGTTGGAGGCGATCTTGAACAGCGAGCGGTCGGTGATCGCATTGCCGCTGCCCGCGCGCAATTCGCCGGCGGTGCGCACCCAGGCGACCTCGCCGTCCTCGATCACGCCGACCGCGAGCCCGGGCAGCCGGTAGCGCGCCAGGGTCGCCTCGAAGGCGGCGTCGTAGGCGGCGGCACGCGGCGAGTCGCCGCGTGGTGCGGCGCCCGCCAGCAGCGGCATGGCCAGCACGGCCGCCGCCATCCAGCGGAACCACCGTCCCCGCACGCTCCACGACTTCAGCATCGATCCAGCCTTAGCAGCCGCGGCCCGCCGACCTGGCAATCCATCCTGCCGGTCGCGCGGGCCGCGCATGAAAAAACCGGACGGCCCGCCCCCGCGGGCCGCCCGGGCCCCGTCAGAACTCCAGCGACAGCGTCAGCTGCCCGTAGCGCGGCGATTGCAGGAAGCGTTCCCTGCCGAAGAACTCGTCCCGCTCGCCGACGCTCGACTCCAGGTCCTGGTAGACCCACACCGGCTTCTGGTCGTTGAACAGGTTGTAGACAGCGAGCTTGGCGCGGAACAGCGCCGGCCCGAACGCGCGCTCGTAGGTCAGGCTGGTGCCGAAGTCGATGATCCACGGCATGCGGCCGTACCCGCCGCGCGCGGAGTGCTCGTACACGCGGTCGGACGTGCTCCAGGTGTCCCCTTCCTGCGCGCCGTCGGGCGGCGTGCAGTTCTCCACGCACACGTAGTAGCTGTGGTAGAGCTTCCAGTTGTACGGGTTGCCGACGCCGAAGCCGGTGATCGGGCCGCCCGAACGCGCGTCCAGGGTCGCGCCCACCCGCCAGTTGTCGCTCAGCGCGTAGGTGCCGCGCAGCTTGATCTGGTGGCGGTGGTCGTTGGCGAGCGGGCCGTAGCCGGCCATGTTGACGAACGGATCGTCGAAGTTCTCGGTGCGACCGGTGTCGCCGAAGTTGGTGTCGGTGTTGACCGGGCCCTCGGCGTTGCCCTCGTTCCAGGACAGCGTGTAGGACCCGTTGAACGCCCACTTGCCGTCCCAGGCGCGGTCGAGCTGCAGTTCCAGCGCCTTGTACGTGCGGCGCGGCTTGGTCCAGCCGCGCTGGCCGGTCGGGGTCGAGTCGACGTACTGCCACTCGCCGTCCTCGAAGACGTAGTTGTCCGCCTCGGTCCAGTAGCCGCCCTTGGAGGTGTCGATGGTGACGTAGCCGTCGTCGGTGCCGTCGCAGTCGGTGTCGCCCCAGATCGTGACGTCCTCGCCGGGGTTGCCCATCACCCAGGTGCTGGAGACGCGACCGCAATGGGTCGCGGTGATGTTCATGTCGTCGATGGCGTTATGCAGCTTGCGGTAGATGCCGCGCACGCCGAACGACCAGGCTTCGTTGAGGGCCTGCTGGAAGCCGAGGATCAGCTCGTCCTGGTAGACCGGATCCATGTCCGCGTCCACTTCCGAGCGCAGGTCGCCGACGGTGCCGTCGCCCTGGTCGTTGTCGAAGCCCATTTGCGGCCCGAGGACCGGGAACGCGTAGTCCACGCCGTTGTAATTGCGGATCTCCCAGCCGTCGAAGGCGTAATAGGTGCGCTCGTCGAGCAGCGCGCCGCCCTGCTTGATGTTGATGACGTTGGCGACCGGCAGGAAGTAGCGGCCGACGTTGCCGAACAGCTTGGTGGTGCCGTCGCCCTTCATGTCCCAGGAGAAACCGACGCGCGGGGCGATCATGTCGTCCATCTGGATGTAGGTGTTGCCCTCGGCGTCCTTGTTGTCGAACTCCTCGTAGCGCAGGCCCAGGTTGAGGACGAGGTTGTCGGTGACCGACCAGTTGTCCTCGATGTAGTAGGCCTTGTTGGTGGATTCGAAGTTGCCGAAGATCTGGTAGCGGCGCGCGCGCACGCAGGCGTCGTAGCCGAGCGGCACGAAGAAGCCGCCGCAGTTGGAGTTCTGGGTGCCGCCGACCGCGGTGTAGACGTTGTACTGGATGCCGCCCGGGCCCGCGTAGGACTGGTCGAGGTCGGAGGTGTTGGTCTCCATGTCCAGGCCAAAGCGCAGCAGGTGGTCGGCCACCTGCCACTCGAAGTCGGCGCGGCTCTGCTCGCGGACGTCGTTGCGGTCGTAGATCGTCGGGTTGTTGGTACAGCCCAGCGGCACGCCCGGGTCGACCACGCCGCTCGCCTTGGTCACGTAGTTGCAGTCGCCGTCGGCCGGCGAGGCAGCGATCGATTCGCGGCCGCTCTTGCCGTGCATCAGCTTCATCGACAGGTTGTCGGTGAGGTAGGAGGTCCAGCTCAGCGCCCAGTTGCGGCCGCCCTCCTCCGAGTAGGAGCGGGCCAGTTCCTCGCCGATGTCGTCGTTGTCGAAATCGTAGTCGTAGGTGACGGTGTCGACGCGGTTCTTGTTGGAGAACGCCATCAGGCTGACCAGGTTGTTGTCGGTCACCTGCCAGTCGATCGTGGTGCCCCAGAAGCCGTCGTCGGACTTGCCCTTGTTGAAGCTGGTGCCTTCGTTGTCGGTGTTCCAGGGCTCGACGTTGCGGCCCTCGTACATCGCGAAGAAGAACAGCTTGTCCTTCACCAGCGGGCCGGACGCCCAGATGTTGCCGCGCAGCGAGTCCGTGGTGTCCTGGCTGCGGGTCAGGTAGCGCTCGCCGTCGAGGTAGCTGTCGCGCGCGGACGCCTCCCAGTCGCGCGGGCCCCACACCAGCTTCGCGCCGTAGTGGAAGTCGTTGCCGCCGGACTTGGCGACCGCGTTGACCACGCCGCCGGTGGTGCGGCCGTACTCGACCGAATAGCCGCCGGTCTTGACCTGGAATTCCTGGTAGAAGTCGAATGGCGCCTCGGAGAAGCCGACGCGGTTGTAGAAGTCGGTGACGTTCAGGCCGTTGATGTAGAACGCGTTCTCGGCGACCGAGGAGCCGCCGAAGGAAATGCCACCGAAGCCGGCGCTGCCCTGGGCGACGCCCGGGGCCAGCAGGGCCACCGACGACACGTTGCGCTCCACCGGCATCCGCTCGATTTCCTGCGCGGTGATGTTCGTCGCCGACTCGGTCGAGGTGACGTCGACCGCGTTGACGATGCGCGAGCCGGTGACCTGGATCGCCTCCAGCGTGGTGGTGCCCTCGCCCGCCGCGCCGACGTCGACCGTGGTCGCGTTGCCGAGGGTGACGGTCACGTTGACCGGCTGGCCGAGCGCGGCCCCATCCTTGCTCGCCTCCAGCACGTAGTTGCCCACCGGCAGGAACGGGAAGCGGTAGCTGCCGTCCGGGTTGGCGGTGACCGTGCGGGCGAAGCCGGTGTCGGGGTTGCGCACGGTGATCTGCGCCCCCGCGGCCGTGCGGCCGACGATGGTGCCGTCGGTGTTGGCCGCCGTCGCCGGCAGCATCATCGACGACAGGCACATGCCGAGCGCCAACCCCAGCGTGGTCCTGCGCAAGCTGCGAACGTTCCTCATTTCCCTCTCTCCCGTCCGGTACTGCCGCGTTGTTGAAAAGAAAAAGCGCCCCTACTCCGCGGGCGACGGCAGCGGCCGCGCCTCGAAGTCGTAGTCCCACTGGTCGAAATACAGGTTGCCGCCGCGCCACTCCGCTTCTCCGCGCTGCAGGTCCACGGTCTCGGAGCGGAAGTGCTGCTTGGCCGGCGACAGCGGCCGGCCGTAGTCGTCGTTGAAGGCGACGCGCCAGGCGTCCAGCCCGCCCAGGTAGAAACCGGCCACCGCCGGATCAGGGGAATCGAGGCGGCCGAAGGTGACGTCCATCGGCATCCAGCCATAGGGCGCGATGTAGAGCTGGCCCCAGTCGTGCAGGTTCCAGTAACCGTTTTCGGCGAACATCATCCCCGACTGCCAGCGCGCGGGGATGCCGTTGAGCCGCAGCAGGGCGATCAGCAGCAGGGTCTGCTGGCCGCAGTCGGCGTGGCCGGCGTGCAGCGCGTAGTCGCTGATGTTGCTGATCGTCGAATACTCGCGCGCACCGGCCCACGGGATGCGGTCGACGGCGGCGTAGAGCTTCTGCGCGATCCGCCAGGGATTGGTCTCGTCGCCGACCACCTGCCGCGAGAACGCGCGCAGGTCGTCGGTGAACAGCACGTGCGGCGCGCGCTCGGCGACCAAGGGCGCGAGCTCCGGGGTGATCGCCGCGCGCTCGACCTTGTCCGCGTCCACGTCGAAGTGGCGGCCGTACAGGGTGACGTCGTAGCTGACCGAGAACGTCGTCTTCTCGCCCGCCCGCGCCGGCTGCTCGAAATACACCGTGCGCTGCAGGGTGGACTCCGGCGCGATCGCGGGCGCGGCGGGCGCGCTGGCGACGAAGCGGATGTCCTCCTGCTGCCCCGGGATCGTGCGCGGATACGGGATCCAGGCGCGCACGGTCTCGCCGGCGGGCACGGCGTCGGCGTCCACGGTCAGCGTCTGGGTGATGCGCACGCGGTGCGGCAGGACGCTGCTCGCCTGTCGCGCGCGCGCCGCCTCCACCACCGCGCGGTGGTGCGGGTGCGCCGATTCCAGCGGACTCTCGGTGAACGGCGTCTGCTCGGCGCGGCGGGCGCGCGCCTCGGCGCTCAGGCGGAACAGGTTGGAGGGCGCGCGGTTGAAGTAGAGGCGGCGGCCGTCGATGTCCATCCGCTCGAGCAGGCCGGCGGCGTCCCAGCGCGCGAACTCGGCGTCGGTGAGGTCCGGGACCTGCCTGCGCACGCGCGCCTTCGCGGCCGCCTCGTCGAGGGTGAAATCGAGCAGGATCCGGCGCATGCGTTCGCGCTGATAGGCGAGCGCTGAACGATCGAGGGGAGAGGTGTCGGCGGGCGCGGCGTCGATCGCCGCGGTGGCGCCGCGGAAATCGCCGCGGTCGATCCGGGCGATCACATCCCGCACGATCGCGCTGGTGGAAACCTGCGCGCCGTTGGCGACGTCGGCCGCCGGCGCCGTCGTCGCGCCGGCGACGCCCGCGGACGCCAGCGCGACGGCCAGTGGCAGGCACCATCGCCATCGGCGTGCGGAAGCTGCGGCGGACTGCGGTCCGGTCGACATGAAATGCGGTTCACGGAACGGGCAACGACTGCTGTGTAGCACGCGTCAAGGTGCTGGTCAATAATTTATTCTTAGCGTATAAGTTTCTGGAATCACCTATTCTGCACTGCACAAAAAATGCAATGCGGGCCGGGGTTTAACGAGGGGACACGATGATCCAGTCGGTCTGGCCCTATCTCGCGGTCATGCTGCTGGCGGCGGGCATCTACCCGGCGCTGGAACGGCGCACGGGCTGGCGGCTGTTCGCGGTCTTTCCGCCCATCGTGCTGGTCTATCTGTCGGTGACCGCGCTCGCGGTGCTCGGCCTGTGGCAGGTGACGCCGGCGATCCAGGGCGCGCAGAAGCTGCTGATCTCGCAGCTGGTGCCGGCGCTGCTGTTCCTGCTGATGGTCAACTGCGACCTGCGCGCGATCTTCGCGCTCGGCCCGCGCGTGCTCGCCGTGTTCTTCTGCACATCGATCAGCCTGTTCGTCGGCTTCGTCGTCACCTACCTCGTGTTCCGTGACGTACTGCCGGCCGGCGACGGCTGGCAGCCGCTGGCCGCGGTCAGCGGCAGCTGGATGGGCGGCAGCGCCAACCTGATCGCGGTCAAGCAGTCGATCGGCATGGATGACGACGCGCTGGCGCTGGCGCTGCTGACCGACGCGGTCTGCTACTCGATGTGGGTCGCGCTGCTGTTCTCGCTGGCGAAGCTGGCGCCGGCCTTCAACCGCTGGACGCGCGCGCGCTCCAGCGCCGACCTCGTGGCCGCGCCCGTGCGCACCACCGGTCCGGTCACCGGCGATGCGGTGCTGCTGTGGCTCGGCATGGCCGTGCTGGTGGCGGCCGGCTCGGCCTGGATCGGCGCACGGCTGCCGACCTCCGGCGTGCTCAGCGCAACCACCTGGTCGATCATGGTGGCGACCGTGGCCGGCCTGGTCGTCGCGCACACGCCGCTGGCGCGCTTTCCCGGCGCCAGCCCGATCTCCAGCGTGCTGCTGATCTTCGTGGTTGCGGTGATGGCCTCGCAGAGCAACTTCAGCGGGATCGGCGCCGCGCCGCTGTACCTGCTGTGCGGCGTGACCATCCTCGCGATCCACGCCGGGCTGATGCTGCTGGCCGCGCGCGCGTTCCATTTCGACATGTACCTGTGCGGGATCTCCTCGCTGGCGCATGTCGGCGGCGTCGCCGCCTGCCCGGTGCTGGCGGCGACCTATTCGGCCGCGCTGGTGCCGGTGGCGGTGCTGCTGGCCCTGCTCGGCTATATCCTTGGCACCGGCTTCGGCCTGCTGGTGGCCACGGTGCTGTCCTCCCTCGCCCCCGCCTGACGGCCGCCCGAGATGCCTGCCATGCGCCTGTCCTTCCCCACCCTCGCCGCGGCGCTCGCGCTCGCATTGCTGGCCGCGCCGAGCCCGGCGCGCGAGCTGCCGCGCGCCGCCGCCTCCACCCTCGCGGTTCCCGCCAGCGGCGTGATCGGCGTCGAGGACGCCTACCTCGCGCCGGACTTCTGGATCGCCCGCCTCCAGCAGCCCGATGCGGTGGTCTTCGACCGCGCGCGGATCGCGGCCAACAACGCGCGCCTGGTCGAAGTGGACGACTCCCTGCACGACCTCGCCGCGCTGCCGGCGACGCTCGACCGCGCGCAGGTCGCGCACTGGATCGAAGGGCTGTCGCGCCGCCCGACCCGCACGCTGTACGGCGAGGACCACCGGCCGGTGGCGGCCGGCGCGCTGGACGCCATCGTCGCCAACGCCGCGCTGGACGCGATTCCCGCCAGCCAGCCGACCCGCTACGGCCTCGCCGTGCGCCGTGCCGCGCTGCGCAGTTTCCCGACCGCGCTGCGGGTGTTCTCCAGCGACGACGACACCGACATCGACCGCTTCCAGGAAAGCGCGCTGTTCCCCGGTACGCCGGTCGCGATCGTGCACGCGAGCCGCGACGGAAGCTGGCTGTTCGTGGTCAGCCCGCGCTACGCGGCGTGGGTCGAGGCGGACGCGATCGCCGAAGGCGCGAAGGACGCCGTACTCGGCTATGCCGCAAAGGCCCCCTACCGGGTCGTCACCGGCGCCAAGGTGCGCACCGTGTTCACGCCCGAGGAGCCGCGCGTCTCCGAGCTGCAGCTGGACATGGGCGTGCGCGTGCCGCTGGCGGACGTGGCGGCGGACAAGCCGGTCAACGGCCAGCATCCCTACACCGCCTGGCCGGTCGAGCTGCCGGTGCGGAATGCCGACGGTTCGCTCGGCTTCGCGCCGGCGCTGGTGCAGCGCAACGCCGACACCGCGAGCGATTACCTGCCGCTGACCCGCGCCAACCTCATCCGCCAGGCCTTCAAGTTCCTCGGCGAACGCTACGGCTGGGGCCATTCCTACAACGCCCGCGACTGCAGCGGCTTCGTCTCCGAGGTCTACCGCAGCATGGGCGTGCTGCTCCCGCGCAACACCAGCGACCAGGGCGTCAGCCCGGGCCTCGACCACGTCCGCTTCACCGACAAGGACGGTCGCGCAACCCGCGAGGCGGCCGCGCGCGCGCTTGAGGTCGGCGACCTCGTCTACATCCCGGGCCACGTGATGATGGTGATCGGGCGCATTGGCGACGTGCCCTATGTGATCCACGACACCAACGGCGGCCGCTACCTGGGCGCCGACGGCAGGCTGCATTCGATGGGCCTCAACGGCGTCTCGGTGACGCCGCTCACCCCGCTGCGCTTCAACGCGCGCGAGCGCTACATCGACGTCATGACCAGCATCGTCCGCATCCGCCCGACCGCCAACCAGGAAGGCACGGCCCCATGAAGGCAACCGCATGAAGATCACCGCCATCGAGTTCGGCATGCTCCGCGTGCCGCTGAAGACCCCGTTCAAGACCGCGCTGCGCACGGTCGAGCGGGTCGAGGACATCGTGGTGATGATCCGCACCGACACCGGCCACGTCGGCCACGGCGAGGCGCCGGCGACCGCGGTGATCACCGGCGACACCCATGGCTCCATCGTCGAGGCGATCCGCACCTACATCGCGCCGCGCCTGATCGGCGAGGACGTCGCCAACCTCAACCACCTGACCCGCCTGGTCCAGCAGGCGATGGAGAAGAACTCCAGCGCCAAGGCCGCGGTGGAGATCGCGCTCTACGACCTGTGGGGCCAGCTGTACGGCGCGCCGCTGTACAAGCTGCTCGGCGGCGGCGATCCGGTGATCACCACCGACATCACCATCAGCGTGGACACCATCGACAAGATGGTCGCCGACTCGCTGGCGGCGGTGGAGCGCGGCTTCGACTCGCTCAAGATCAAGGTCGGCAAGGACATCGGCGTGGACATCGAGCGGGTCAAGGCGATCCACGCCGCGGTCGAGGGCCGCGCCCTGCTGCGCCTGGACGCCAACCAGGGCTGGACCGCCAAGCAGGCGGTGTACGCGCTGCAGACGCTGGAGGACGCCGGGGTCAAGCTGGAGCTGGTCGAGCAGCCGGTCAAGGCCCAGGACATGGAGGGCATGCGCTACGTCACCGAACGCGTGCACACCCCGATCATGGCCGACGAGAGCGTGTTCGGGCCGATGGAGGTGATCGAGCTGATCCGCATGCGCGCGGCCGACATCATCAACATCAAGCTGATGAAGACCGGCGGCATCTCCAACGCGGTGCGGATCGCCGACATCGCCGGCATGCACGGCATCGACTGCATGATCGGCTGCATGCTGGAAACCAGCATCAGCGTGGCCGCCGCGGTGCACGTGGCGGTGGCCAAGGCCGACGTGATCACCAAGGTGGACCTCGACGGCCCCTCGCTGTGCCAGTATGACCCGGTCGAAGGGGGCGTGATCTTCAACGAGTCCGAGATCTCGGTGACCGAGGCGCCGGGGCTGGGCATCCGCGAGATACGCGGGCTGGAGCCGATCGGGGCCTGACCATGTCATCGCTGGTGAAGATCCGCTCCGAGCGCGACCAGATGTCGGCGATCGAACGCCGGATCGCGGACTTCATCCTCGAGAACGCGCAACTGCTGCGCGACTACTCCTCGCAGCAGCTCGCCAACGCGCTCGGCATCAGCCAGTCGAGCGTGGTCAAGTTCTGCCAGAAGCTCGGTTTCCGCGGCTACCCGGACCTCAAGTACTCGGTCGGCGAGGCGATCGCGCGCGCCGAGAACGGCGGCGAGCCGGCGCGGACGGCCGCGCCCGGCGCGGCTGCCGACGCCGGGATCGCCGGCGACCTGTGGCGGCGCAAGAGCGCCGCCGAGGAGGAGACCCGGCTGATCAACCCGCCGGAGTCGCTGGACGCGGTCGCCGACGCGATCGGCAGCGCCGGGCGCGTGTTCCTGATCGGCCTCGGCGGCGACGACATCCACGCGCGCGCCTTCGCCCTGCGGCTGGCGCTGCTCGGCATCCTCACCGTGCACAACTTCGACACCGCGCACATGAGCGCCAGCCTGTCGGCGGCGGCGCCGGGCGACGTGCTGGTGGTGTTCTCCGAGCACGGCCGCCAGGCCACCTTGTGCCAGCTGTGCCGCTACTTCCGCGACAGCGGCGGCGTGGTGGTGACGGTGACCCGCCACACCTCCAACGCCCTGCGTGCGCACGCCGACCTGCCGCTGCTGGTGTCCGCGCACGACGAGCTCGCCTATGTCGAGCCGCTGCTTTACCACTCGGCGCTGCAGCACCTGCTGGACGGCGTGTTCCTGCGCCTGTGCACCACCAGCGACCAGCGCCGCGAGCGCCTGCTCGCCAACCTCGACCGCATCCAGCCACTGCTGGAACCCTGACGTCCGGAGCGCCATGCCGATGCTTTTCCCCCGCGCGTGGCGCGGCCTGACCAACCTCTGTTTCGCCCTCGCCCTCGCCGGCTGCGCGCACGCGCCCGCGGCGAACGGGGACGCCACCCGCTGGAGCAACACGCAACAACTCGTCCTGGTCGCCGTTCCCGACTGGAACAGCACCCAGGGCACGCTGCGCCGTTACGAGCGCGGCGCGGACGGCGGCTGGACGCCGGTCGGCGAGGCGGAACCGATCGTGATCGGCCGCAGCGGCGCCGCCTGGGGCGTGGGCCTGCACGACCTCCCCGCCGGGACCGACGCGCCGGTCAAGCGCGAGGGCGACGGCCGCAGTCCGGCCGGCGTGTTCGCGATCGGCGAGGCGTTCGGCTACGCCGACACCGCCGACACCGGCCTCCGCTATGCGCCGATGGATGCGGGCGACTGGTGCGTGGACGTGCCGGCCTCGCCGCTCTACAACCGGATCGTCGACACCGCCGAGGTCGGCGCGGAGGCGGTCGCGGGCTCCAGCGAGCCGATGCGCCGCGACCTGCACGCCGACGGCGACCAGCGCTACCGGCTCGGCTTCGTGATCGAACACAACGCGCAGGCCCGACCGCAGGCCGGCAGCTGCATCTTCGCCCACCTGTGGAAAGGCCCGGACAGGACCACCGCAGGCTGCACCGCGATGGCGCCGCCGACCATGCAGGCCCTGCTGCACTGGCTGGACGCGGACCGGCACCCGGTGTTCGTGCTGCTGCCGCAGGCCGAGTACCGCCGCCTGTGGCGGGCCTGGCGGCTGCCGGAACCGGAGGCCACGCGATGAGCGCGACCACCCGCATCCTCACCGGCCTCGCCGCCGGCGCGCTCGTCGGCCTGCTGCTGGCCTGGTTCGATCCGGCGCTGGGCGCGCGCGCCGCCGCGATCGCCCAGCCCTTCGGCAAGCTCTGGCTCAATGCGCTGCAGATGACGGTGGTGCCGCTGGTGCTGGCGCTGGTCGTGGTCGGCGTCAACACCGCCAGCGACGCCGCCCACTCCGGCCGCACCGCCCGCCGCGCGATCATCGTGTTCCTGGTGCTGCTGGCGGCGGCGGCCGCCTTCACCGTGCTGGTCGCGCCGGCCGCGCTGTCGCTGATTCCGCACAACCCGCAACTGGCCGCGGCGCTGCACGGCACCAGCGACGCCGCGGTCGCCGCCAACGCCGGCGCCGGCGGCTGGGCCGACGCGCTCACCGCGATCGTGCCGAGCAACGCGGTCGCCGCGGCCGCCGCCGGGGCGATGCTGCCGCTGGTGGTGTTCGCGCTGTTCCTCGGCTTCGCCCTCACCCGTTTGCGCGCCGAACAGCGCAGGTTGCTGGTGGATTTCTTCCAGGCGATCGCCGACGCGATGATCGTGGTCGTGCGCTGGGTGCTGTGGGTCGCGCCGCTCGGCGTGTTCGCGCTGATCCTCGCGGTCTGCGCGCGCGCCGGGCTGGCCACCCTGGGCGCGCTCGGCGCCTACATCCTGCTCGAATGCCTGCTCTACCTCACCGTGACCGCGCTGATGCTGGCGGTCGCCGTGCTGTGGGGCGGCGAGACCCTGCGCCGCTTCGCCACCGCGCTGGCGCCGGCGCAGGCGGTGGCGGCCAGCACCCAGTCCTCGCTGGCGTCGCTGCCGGCGATGCTGCAGGGCGCCGAGCGCCTCGGCCAGCCGCGCGAGGTCTCCGGCCTGGTGCTGCCGATGGCGGTCTCGCTGTTCCGCATCACCAGCCCGATCCAGTACCTCGCCTCGGCCTGCTTCATCGCGTGGGCGTTCGGCATCGAACTCGGCCCCGCGCAGCTGGCGACCGGCGCGGCGCTGGCGGTGGTGATCAGCCTCGGTTCGGTCGGCCTGCCCGGCCAGGTCAGCTTCCTCGCCACCAACCTGCCGGTGACCCAGGCGATGGGCCTGCCGGTGGCGCCGCTCGCGATCATGCTGGCGGTGGACACCATTCCCGACGTGTTCGCGACGGTCGGCAACGTCAGCGCCGACCTCGCCGCGAACACGGTGGTGGCGCGCGGCGCGGCCTCGGACGCGCCGGCGCAGGCGCAGGCGACCGCGCCGACGGAATGATCCCGCCGTCGCGAGTTCGGATCGCCATCGCGCCCGCTATGCCAAAGGTCACTTGACCCTCCCCCGGCCCCGCCAGCAGAGTCGGGCGGGTTCACCCTTCACACGCCCTCGCATTCCGCGTCGCGGAGGCAGGCCTGACCGTGGAGCAACACGATGCACAGACGTGACTTCCTCAAGGCCAGCGGCATCGGCCTCGCCGGCCTGATGCTCCCCTTCGGCACCCGCGTGATCGCGGCCGATGCCCTGCTCGAGACCATGGACCCCGCGCGCAAGAAGGCGATCGCGGACGCCGCGATGGCCGCGGCGAAGGCCGCCGGCGCGTCCTACTGCGACGCGCGCATCGGGCGCTACCTGCGCCAGTTCGTGATCACCCGCGAGGACAAGGTGCAGAACGTGGTGAACACCGAGTCCACCGGGATCGGCATCCGCGTGATCGCGAACGGCGCGTGGGGCTTCGCCGCCACCAACGAACTGACCACCGACGGCGCCGCCAAGGCCGCCAGGCAGGCCGTGGCGATCGCCCAGGCCAACGCGAAGACCCGCAGTGCGGCGGTCGAACTGGCGCCGCAGAAGGGCGTGGGCGAAGTGTCCTGGCGCACGCCGATCCGCAAGAATGCGATGGAAGTGCCGATCAAGGACAAGGTCGACCTGCTGCTCGGCGTCAACGCCGCGGCGACCAAGGCCGGCGCCGACTTCGTCAATTCGATGCTGTTCCTGGTCAACGAACAGAAGTATTTCGCCTCCACCGACGGCTCCTACATCGACCAGGACATCCACCGCATCTGGGCGCCGATGAGCGTCACCGCGATCGACAAGGCCAGCGGCAAGTTCAAGACCCGCGACGGCCTGTCGGCGCCGATGGGCATGGGCTTCGAGTACCTGGACGGCGACGCCTCCGGCAAGCACGTCTCGCCCAACGGCATCGTCAACTACGGCGCGTCCTACGACATGCTGGAGGATGCCGTCGCCGCCGCGAAGCAGGCGCGCGAGAAGCTCAAGGCGCCGTCGGTGAAGCCGGGCAAGTACGACTTGGTGCTGGATCCCTCGCACCTGTGGCTGACCATCCACGAATCGGTCGGCCACCCGACCGAGCTCGACCGCGTGCTCGGCTACGAGGCCAACTTCGCCGGCACCAGCTTCGTCGACCTCGACAAGGTGAAGAACCGGTTCCAGTACGGCAGCGAGCACGTCAGCATCGTCGCCGACAAGCAGCAGCCGGGCAGCCTCGGCGCGGTCGGCTGGGACGACGAGGGCGTGCCCGCGCAGAAGTGGGACATCATTCGCGACGGCAAGCTGGTCAACCTTCAGGCGATCCGCGACCAGGCCCACTTCCTCGGCCTCGACCACTCGCAGGGCTGCTGCTACGCCGACTCCTGGGCCAGCGTGCAGTTCCAGCGCATGCCCAATGTCTCGCTGCAGCCGGGCAGGCAGCCGCTGACGCCGGCGGAAATGATCAAGGACGTCGAGGACGGCATCTACATCATCGGCGACGGCTCGTTCTCGATCGACCAGCAACGCTACAACGCGCAGTTCGGCGGCCAGCTGTTCTACGAGATCAAGAACGGCGAGATCACCCGCATGCTGGAGGACGTCACCTACCAGATGCGCACGCCGGAGTTCTGGAACGCCTGCGCCGGCGTCTGCGACCAGCGCGACTACCGCCTCAACGGCTCGTTCTTCGACGGCAAGGGCCAGCCCGAGCAGGTGTCGGCGGTCTCGCACGGCGCGGCCACCGCACGCTTCAACGGCATCAACGTCATCAGCAGCGCGCGCAGCCTCGGCTGACATTCAGGAGAGTTCGCAATGGGTATGTTCACCGAAGAGCAGGCCAAGGCCATCCTCGACAAGGTCATCGCCCTGTGCAAGGCCGACGAGTGCACCGCGCAGCTGACGGGGTCGGTGGACGGCAACATCCGCTTCGCCCTCAACAACGTCTCCACCAGCGGCATCGTCGACAACACCGACCTCGCGGTGCAGGTGGCGTACGGCAAGCGCACCGGCGTGGCCACCATCAATTCCTTCGACGACGCCTCGCTGGAGCGGGTGGTGCGGCGCGCCGAGGAACTGGCGAAGCTGGCGCCGGAGAACCCGGAATTCATGCCGGCGGTCGAGAAGCAGGCGTACAAGCCCAGCCCGACCTTCAACCCCGCCACCGCCGCGATCACCCCCGAATACCGTGCCCAGGTCGCGGCCGACTCGATCGCCGCGTGCAAGGCGCAGGACCTGGTCGCCGCCGGCTTCCTGCAGGACGGCCAGCGCTTCGAGGCCTTCGCCAACAGCAAGGGAAACTTCGGCTACCAGCAGGCCAGCGGGATGGACTACACCTGCACGGTGCGCACGCAGGACGGCAGCGGTTCGGGCTGGGTCGGGCGCAACCTCGGCGACGCGCGCCAGTTCGACGCCAAGCGCGACATCGACATCGCGGTGCGCAAGGCGAAGAGCTCGTCCGGCGCAAAGGCGCTGGAGCCCGGCAAGTACACCGTGATCCTCGAGCCCGCAGCGGCCGCCGGCCTGGTCTCGTTCATGATGTTCTTCTTCGACGCCCGCCAGGCCGACGAGGGACGCAGCTTCCTGTCGAAGAAGGGCGGCGGCAACAAACTCGGCGAGCAGGTCTACGATCCGCGCGTCAACCTGCGCGCGAACCCGTGGGACCCGAACGTGCCGGTGATGCCGTGGGACGACGAGGGCCTCGCGCGCGAGGACATGCCGATCGTCCAGGACGGCAAGGTGATGGCGCTGAACTACTCGCGCTACTGGGCGAAGAAGAACGGCAAGCGCGCGGTCGGCACGCCCGGCAACCTGATCATGTCCGGCGGCGACAAGTCCACCGCCGACCTCGTGCGCACCACCCAGAAGGGCATCCTGGTCACCCGCACCTGGTACATCCGCATGGTGGACCCGCAGACCGTGCTGCTGACCGGCCTCACCCGCGACGGCACCTTCTACATCGAGGACGGCGAGATCAAGTATCCGGTGAAGAACTTCCGCTTCAACGAGTCGCCGGTGATCATGCTCAACAACATCGAGGAGCTGGGCAAGCCGGTGCGCGTGCAGGGCGACGAGTCACCGATCGTGATGATGCTGCCGCCGATGAAGCTGCGCGACTTCACCTTCACCTCGCTGTCGGACGCGGTCTGAGGATGCGATGACGCGCGCGGAGTTCCTGCGGCTGGCGCTCGGCGCGCTCGCGGGCGCCGCGCTGCCGCGGATCGCGTGCGCCGCCCCCTACGACTTCTGGTTCACCCGCCTCAAGTACGACTCCGGCGACTGGGACGTGGACCAGCGCATGCCGGCCAACCTGCTGACCTCGCTGGTGGACTACACCAGCCTGCGGGTGGACCCGAAGGAGCACGTGGTCGCGCTGGCCGACCCGAAGATGCTGCGGGCGCCGTTCTGCTACCTCGCCGGACACAAGCTGGTGGAGTTCAACCCGGCCGAGCGGCGCAACTTCGAGCGCTACGTGCGCAACGGCGGCTTCGTGTTCGTGGACGACTGCAACCACGACATCGACGGTCTGTTCGCGAAGTCGTTCGAACGCGAGATGGCGGCGATCTTCGGCGCCGGTGCCCTGGAGAAGCTGCCGCGCAGCCACCCGCTCTACCGCAGCTTCTTCGTGTTCGAGGACGGCCCGCCGAACACCGGCCTGGAACTCAACGGCTGGGGCGACGACCTGGTGCACGACTACCTGCGCGGCATCAGCATCGACGGCCGCCTCGGCGTGCTCTACAGCAACAAGGACTACGGCTGCGAATGGGACTACGACTGGCGCAACAAGCGCTGGCTGGCGGAGGACAACACCAAGTTCGCCGTCAACATCGTGGTCTACGCGCTGACCGCATGACCCCAGCAAGGACGCCATGACCGCACTCACCGAATCCGGACTGCAGGACCAGGTCGGCCGTCTCGCCACCCTGCGCGAGGCGATCGCCCACGCCATCGTCGGCCAGGACGCCGTGGTCGAGCAGCTGCTCGTCGCCCTGCTCGCCGGCGGCCACTGCCTGCTCGAGGGCGTGCCCGGCCTCGGCAAGACCCTGCTGGTGCGCTCGCTCGGGCAGGCGCTGGACCTGCCGTTCCGGCGCGTGCAGTTCACCCCCGACCTGATGCCGAGCGACATCATCGGCACCGAGATCCTGGAAGAGGACCACGGCACCGGCCGGCGCGTGTTCAAGTTCCAGCCGGGCCCGGTGTTCACCAGCCTGCTGCTCGCCGACGAGCTCAACCGCACGCCGCCCAAGACCCAGGCCGCGCTGCTGGAGGCGATGCAGGAACGCACGGTCAGCTACGCCGGCGTGACCCACGCGCTGCCGGCGCCGTTCTTCGTGCTGGCCACGCAGAACCCGCTCGAGCAGGCCGGCACCTACCCGTTGCCCGAGGCGCAGCTCGACCGCTTCCTGCTGCACGTGCGGGTGGACTACCCGAGCGAGGCGGAGGAACGCGCGATCCTCGCCCAGACCACCGGCGCGCACGCGGCGCAGGTGCCGACGGTGATGGACGGCGTCGCGGTACTCGCGCTGCAGGCGCTGGTGCGCGAGGTGCACGTGGGCGACGATCTGCTGGCCTGGATCACCCGCCTGGTGCGCGCGAGCCGCCCGCACGCCGGCGCCAGCGCGGAGGTGCGGCAGTGGCTGCGCTGGGGCGCGGGCCCGCGCGCGGGGCAGTCGCTGGTGTTGGCCTCGAAGGCGCGCGCGTTGCTGCACGGACGCCTGGCCGCGACCCGCGAGGACGTCGCCGCGCTCGCCGCGCCGGTGATGCGCCATCGCCTGCTGCTGTCCTTCGCCGCCGAGGCCGAGCAGAAGGGCACCGACGAGGTGATCGCCGGCCTGCTGCGCGACGTGCCCTTCCCCGCCGGCTAGATCGGGTGCGGTCCGGCATCGGGCCGCCCCGGACGCAGACGATCGCGCATGTCCGCTCCCGACCGCCCCACGCCGCCCGCGGCGCTGATCCCGCCCGAGGTGCGCGCGCGCCTCGCGCCGTTGCGCCTGCGCATGCGGCGCCCGGCGGCGGCGCCCGGGTACGGCACGCACGCGAGCCGGCATCGCGGCGCGGGCTTGGAATTCGCGCAATACCGCGCCTACGAACCGGGCGACGAACCGCGCCACGTGGACTGGAAGCTGTACGCGCGTTCGGACCGCTTCTTCGTGCGCGAGGCGGAGCGCGAGAGTCCGCTCACCGCCTGGCTGCTGGTGGACGCCACCGCATCGATGGCGCAGGAAGACGCGACGCGGCCCGGCTGGTCGCGGCTGGACGCGGCGCGCGTGCTCGCCGCCTGCACGATCGAGCTTGCCCTGCGCCAGGGCGACCGCTTCGGGCTGGTCGCCATCGGCGGCGACGGCCTGCAGCTGGTGCCGGCCGGCAGCGGTCCGCGCCACCGCGACCGCTGCGTGCTCGCGCTGCAGCGTCTGCGCGCGCAGGGCGCGTGGCCGCCGCCCGAACGCCTGCGCGCCGTGTGGGAGGCGATCGCCGCGGACACCCTGGTGCTGGCGCTCGGCGACTTCCTCGATGAACCCGCTTCCGCCCTGTGCGAGCGGCTCGCGGCCGCCCGCCGCGAAGTCCTCGCGGTGCAGCTGCTGACCGTTGGCGAGCGCGACTTCCCCTTCCGCGGCGGCCATCGCTTCCGCGATCCGGAAACCGGCGAGGAACTGCTCGGCGACGCCGCCGCGCTGCGCGCCGGGTTCCTCGCCCGCTTCGCCGCCGCGCGCGCGGCGCTCGGCCGGCGCTTCGACGCCGCTGGCATCCGCCACGCGACCCACGTGCTGGACGAGCCGCTGGACGCGCCGCTGCGCGCGCTGTTCGGTCCACGCGGCGGGGCGGCGGCATGAGCCTCGCCCTGCTGCTGCCGGCCGGCCTCGCCGCGCTCGCCGCGCTGCTGGTGCCATTGCTGCTGCACTTGGCGCGCCGCAGCGAGCAGCGCGTCACCGACTTCGCCGCGTTGCGCTGGCTGGCCGCCGCGCCGCGTCCGCGCCGCAAGCGCCGCTTCGACGAGCGCCTGCTGCTGGCCGTGCGCCTGCTGCTGCTCGCGGCGCTGGCGCTGCTGCTGGCGCAGCCCGTCTTGTACGGACGCGCCGACCGCACGCGCTGGATCGTCGCCGCGCCCGGCGTGCCGGTCGCCAGCGCACGCGCCGCCGCCGGCGACGCGCCCGCGCGCCTGCACTGGCTCGCGAGCGGCTTTCCCGCGATGGATGCGCCACCGCCGCGGGAGCCACAGCCGCTGGCCAGCCTGCTGCGCGAACTCGACGCCAGCCTGCCCGCCGGCACGCCGCTGACGGTGCTGGTGCCGCCGCTGCTGGACGGTGCCGACGCGCAACGCCCGCGCCTCTCCCGGGCGGTCGACTGGCGCATCGTCGTGGACGCCGCGCCGCCGCAGGCGCGCACGCCCGCCCGCGCCCCCCGGTTCACGCTGGACGTGCGCGCCGCCCCCGACACCGACGCGCTGCGCTACGTCCGCGCCACCGGCGCCGCCTGGTGGGCGCAGGCGCGCGGTCGCGATGGCACGGCCGCGGCGCATGCGTCGCCGGTGCGCATCGCCGATCCCGCGCAGCCGCTGCCGGCCGACGCCCGTCACCTGGCCTGGCTCGCGCCGGGCCCGTTGCCGGATGCGGTGCGCGACTGGGTCGCGGGCGGCGGCAGCGCCCTGCTCGCGGCGAACACAGTCGCACCGGAACTCGCAAACGCCGACGTGCTGTGGGCCGATGCCGGCGGCGCGCCGCTGGTGCGCGGCGTGGCGCTCGGCCGCGGCCGCCTGCTGCGCTTCACCCGGCCGTTGGCACCGGCGACGATGCCGCAGTTGCTGGAAGTCGATTTCCCGCAACGCCTGCGCGCGCTGTTCGAACCCGCGCCGCCGGCGCCCGCCCGCGTGGACGCGCGCGACTACGCGCCGACGACCGGCGCTGCGCCCTTCCCGCAACCGCCGCAACCGCTGGCGCCGTGGCTGCTCATCGCAATCGCGCTGCTGTTCCTGCTCGAGCGCTGGCTGGCGAGCGCGCCGCGGCGCGAGGCGGCCGCATGAGCGCGCCGTCGCCCGACCTGCTGCTGCGCCGCTGGCGCGGCGCGGCACGCCGGCGCCGCGCGCTGGTGGTGTCCGCGTTCGCCCTGCCCTGGCTGTCGGCATTGCTCGCGCTGGCGTGGCGGCTGGCGGCGCCGTTGGCCTTCGCGATCGTTGGTTTCTTCCTGCTCGCCGCAGCGGCGCTCGCCTGGCGGCGCGCGCGCGACGTGGATCCGCGCTGGCTCGCGCGTCGCCTCGACGCACGCCGCCCCGACATGGAGGACAGCGCCGCGCTGCTGTTCGCCACGGAGGCCACGCCGCTGCAGGTGTTGCAGCGCGAACGACTGCGCGCGCGCATCGCCGCCACGCCGGCGATCGACCTGCGCGATCCCTGGCCACGGCGCGCGCTCGCCGTCTCCGGCGGCTGCGCGCTGCTCGCCTTGCTGGGCGTGCTGCTGTGGCCGGCGCCGCGCGCGCACCATGCGCTGGCCATCGGAGCCAACCCTTCGCCAACGGCCGAAACAGCCGCGACACCACGCCTGCTGTCCGCGCGCCTGGAGATCGCACCCTCCGCCTACACCGGCCTGCCGCGCCGCGCGCAATCCGCGCTGGACGCACGCGTGCCGGCCGGCGCGACGCTGCGCTGGACCTTGCGCTTCGCGCCGCAGCCGGCGCGGGCGACGCTGCGCTTCCACGACGGGCGCGAGCTCGTGCTCGAGCGCCAGGCCGACGCATGGACCGGCAGCCTGCGCGTCGAGCGCGCCGGCCTGTACCGCATCGTGCTGCCGACGCCACTGCCTAAGGAACAGTCGGCGCTGCACCGGATCGACGTCGTCGCCGACCGCCCGCCGACCCTGCGCGCGCTCCGTCCCGAACGCAACCTCAGCGTGCACGTGCCGGGCCAGCGCAGCTGGCCGCTGCTGTTCGAGGCCGAGGACGACTACGGCCTCGCATCCACGGCGCGGCTGCGGGTGATCCAGACCCAGGGCAGCGGCGAGGACATCACCACCCGCGAGCAGGTCGTCGTCCTGCCCGGCAGCGGCGGCGCGCGCAGCAAGCGTTGGTCGCACACGCTCGACCTCGGCGCGCTCGGCCTGTCGCCCGGCAACGACCTGATCGTCCAGCTCACGGTGTCCGACAACCGCGCGCCGCGCCCGCAGCAGGTCCGCAGCGCCAGCTTCATCCTGCGCTGGCCGCCCGAGGCCGGCGCGGAGGCGAGCGGCATGGACGGGCTGGTGCGCACCACCCTGCCCGCCTACCTGCGCAGCCAGCGCCAGATCATCATCGACGCGGAGGCCTTGCTGAAGCAGCGCCGCGCGCTCGATCCCGGACGGTTCCAGCAACGTTCCAACGGCCTGGGCGACGACCAGCAAGCGCTGCGCCTGCGCTACGGTCGCTTCCTCGGCGAGGAGAGCGAGGGCGCGCCGAGCCTGCCGACGAACGACCTGCCGACCGCCGACCTTCCGGCAACGGATCTGCCCACCAGCGACCTGCCGACCAGCGACCTGCCGGTGGCCGATGCCGCGCCCACGCAGGCGCCGGCCACCGCGCACGACGATCACGAGGGCGGCCTGCCCGCGCCGCCGCCGAAGTTCGGCGAAGCCGGCAACGTGCTCGCCGACTTCGGCCACGAGCACGACACCGCGGAGGCGGCGACGCTGTTCGATCCGCAGACCAAGGAGACGTTGCGTTCGGCGCTGCGCGCGATGTGGCAGTCCGAGCTGCACCTGCGCCAGGGCGATCCCGCCGCCGCGCTGCCCTACGCCTACAGGGCGCTGGCCTTCATCAAGGACGTGCAGCAGGCGGACCGCATCTACCTCGCGCGTACCGGCATCGAGGTGCCGCCGGTGGACGAAAGCCGGCGCCTCACCGGCGACCGCGCCGGACTGGCCGACCGCCGCGATCCGCTGGTCGCCGCGCCGGCCGCCGATCCGGTCGCCGCGCAGGCGTGGCTGGCGCTGCAGGACGCACCGGCCGCCACGCGCGCGTCGCCCGACTTCGACGCGCTGGAGCGCTGGGTGCGCGAACGCCATGTCGAAGACGCCGATCCGCTGGCGGTGATCGCGGCGATCGACGCGCTGCGCCGCGACCCCGCCTGCGACGCCTGCCGCGCCCGCCTGCGCGCGGCGCTGTGGCCGCTGCTGCCGCGACCGCCCGCAGCCGTCGGCGAACGCCCGCGCGCCGACGCCGCCGGACGCGCCTACCTGCGCGCGCTCGACGGGGAGGGGGTGCGATGAACCTGGCCGCGCCCGCCTTCGTCGCGCAGATGCCGCCGGCGATCGCCGCGCTGCTCGCCCTGGCCGTACTGCTGGCGAGCGCTCGGCGGCTATGGGCATTCGCGCGCGCGCCGGCCGCGCAACGGCCGCGCGCATGGCGGCTGGCCCTGCTGCTGCTCCTGCAGGCCGCGGGCGCGCTGCTGCTGTATCGCACGCTGGTGCCGCCCACGCTGCGCGCGCCGGCCGGGCTGCTGGTGGTGTCGACCGCGCAGGCGGATCGTGTTGCCGCGACGGAACGCCCAGCTGGCGCGACCGTGGTCGCGCTGCCCGAAGCGCCCGCGTCCGCCGGCGCCATTCGCGCGCCAGATCTCGCCACGGCCTTGCGGCGGCATCCCGGGACGACCCGCCTCCGCGTGCTCGGCGCCGGCCTCCCCGCGCGCGACCTCGACGCGGCGCGCGGGCTCGCCGTGGAATTCCGCCCCGCGCCGCCGCCGCGCGGGCTGGTCGCGCTGTCGCCGCCGGCGGCGGTGCACGCCGGGCGCGCCTTCGCCGTGAACGGCCGCGCGCTGGGCGTGCCGGGCGGCACGGTGGAATTGCTGGATCCGGCCGGCGCGCGCGTGACGCGCGGCAGCCTCGCGCCGGACGGCGGCTTCCGCCTCGCCGCCACCGCGCGCGTCCCGGGGCCGGCGACCTGGCGCCTGCGCCTGCGCGACCGCGCGGGCAAGCCGGTCGAGGACACGCCGCTGCCGCTCGACGTCGCTCCGGGCGCGCCGCTGCGCGTGCTGCTGCTGGCCGGCGCGCCGACGCCGGAGCTGAAATACCTGCGGCGCTGGATGCGCGACGCCGGCCTCGACGCCGACGCGCGCATCGCGCTCGGCGGCGGCGTGGAGATCGGCGACGCCGCCGCGCGCCTGGACGAAAAATCGCTCGCGGCGTACGACCTGGTCGTGCTCGACGCGCGCGCCTGGCAGGCGCTGGGCGCGCGGCGCGCGTCGTTGCTGCGGGCGGTGGACGCCGGCCTCGGCCTGCTGCTGCAGCTGCCGCGCGCGACCTCGGCGTCCGAGCGCGCCGGGTTGCGCCGGCTCGGCTTCGCCACCACAGTGGAACGCACGCGCGACGTCGCCCTGCCCGACGCCGCCAAGGACGACGCGACGCTGGTGCGCGGCCCGCTGCGCATCGCCGGCGACGGCGCGGTGCCGCTGCTGCGCGACGCCGGCGGCGAACCGCTGGCCTGGTGGCGCGCGCACGGCCTGGGACGCATCGGCATCGCGACCTTCGACGACAGCTACCGGTTGGTGCTCGCCGGCCACGGCGCGCGCCACGGCGACCTGTGGGCGACGCTGTTCTCGACCCTGCCGCGTCCGCGCGCGGACACCGGCGTGCACATCGGCGACGACCCACGCGTCGGCGAGCGCGTGGCGCTGTGCCGCCTGAACGCGCCCGCGAGCGTGGACGCGCCGGACGGTGCCCGCATCCGCCTGCACGTCGATCCTGCCAGCGGCGCCGGCGCCTGCGCCGGCCTGTGGCCGCAGTCCCCCGGCTGGCACCAGTTGCGGATGGGCGACGTCCGCCAGCGCTTCCACGTGCGCGCCGCCGATGAGGCGCCGGGCCTGCGCGCCGCGCGCCTGCGCGAGGCGACCGCGCGGCTGGCCGCCTCCGCGCCTGCGGTGTCCGCCGGGTCGCCCGGGCCCGCCGTGGCGGGGCCGCGCTGGCCGTGGTTCCTGGCCTGGCTGGCGGTCGCGGCGGCGGGTTGGTGGTTCGAACGCGCGCGCCTGGGCCGCGCCGCGCCGCCCGCGGGCTGAAGCCGACACCCGTTCATGCGAAAATCGCGGTTCTGGCCCCGTAGCTCAGCTGGATAGAGCGGTCCCCTCCTAAGGGACAGGTCGCACGTTCGAATCGTGTCGGGGCCGTACATGCGGCATGGATCGCACGTCCATGTGCGCAAGCCGGCACATCCCTGTGCCGACTTCTCATCAAACGCAGGAGTTCTCCCGGATGACCCACCCCGTCCTCACCGCGCTCGGCCTCGGCGACAACGAGTCCGGCACCTACCTCGGCAACGGCGAGTGGTCGAAGACCACCGGCGCGGGCGTGCTGGAGCCGGTCAACCCCACCGACGGCAGCGTGCTGGCGCGGGTGCAGGCGTCCTCGGAAGGCGACTACGAGACCCTCGTCCAGCGCGCCCAGGCCGCCTTCAAGGTCTGGCGCACGACCCCGGCGCCGCGCCGCGGCGAAGCGATCCGGCTGTGCGCCGACGCCCTGCGCACCCACAAGGACGCGCTCGGCTCGCTGGTCGCGCTGGAGATGGGCAAGTCCAAGCCCGAGGGCGACGGCGAGGTGCAGGAGATGATCGACATCGGCGAGTTCGCCGTCGGCCTCTCGCGCCAGCTGTACGGCCTGACCATGCACTCCGAGCGCCCGGGCCACCGCATGTACGAGCAATGGCATCCGCTGGGCATCGTCGGGATCATCTCGGCCTTCAACTTCCCGGTCGCGGTGTGGGCCTGGAACTCCTTCGTCGCGGCCGTGTGCGGCGACATCTCGATCTGGAAGCCCTCGCCCAAGACCCCGCTGTCGGCGATCGCCGCGATGAAGATCTGCAACGCGGCGCTGAAGGAAGGCGGCTTCCCCGACATCTTCTTCCTGTTCAACGACGCCGGCAGCGACCTCGCCCAGCAGTTCGTCGACGACAAGCGCATCCCGCTGATCAGCTTCACCGGCTCGACCCGCGTCGGCCGCCTGGTCGGCGAGCGCGTCGCCCAGCGCATGGGCCGCTCGCTGCTCGAGCTCGGCGGCAACAACGCGATCATCGTCGACCCGAGCGCCGACCTGAAGCTGGCGATCCCGGCGATCGTGTTCGGCGCGGTCGGCACCGCCGGCCAGCGCTGCACCACCACCCGCCGCCTGATCGTGCACGAGTCGATCTACGCGGACGTGCTGGAGAAGCTGGTCACCGCCTACAAGCAGGTCGAGAAGAAGATCGGCGATCCGACCGACCCGGCCAACCTGATGGGCCCGCTCAACAGCAAGGACGCCGTGCAGGCCTACCTCGACGCGATCGCCAGGGCGAAGGCTGCCGGCGGCAAGGTCGAGACCGGCGGCGCGGCGCTCGACCGCCCGGGCAACTTCGTGCTGCCGACCATCGTCACCGGCCTGACCAACGACGCCGAGATCGTCCAGCACGAGACCTTCGCGCCGATCCTGTACGTGATGCCGTACCGCACGCTGGACGAGGCGATCGAGATGCAGAACGCGGTGCCGCAGGGCCTGTCCTCGTCGATCTTCACCACCAACCTGAAGGCTGCCGAGCAGTTCCTGTCGGCCGCCGGCTCGGACTGCGGCATCGCCAACGTCAACATCGGCACCTCGGGCGCCGAGATCGGCGGTGCCTTCGGCGGCGAGAAGGAAACCGGCGGCGGCCGCGAGTCCGGTTCGGACGCGTGGAAGGCCTACATGCGCCGGCAGACCAACACCATCAACTACTCCGACGCGCTGCCGCTGGCGCAGGGAATCAAGTTCGACCTGTAAGCGGCACCCGTGCCCGTCCCGCGTGCATCGACCGACCGCTTCGGCGATCGCGTCGGCGACTGCCTCCGGCATCGCTCCGATTATCCGGAGGCGCTGCCGGGGTGGCTGCGCGCCCAGCGCGTCGCGGCGCGCGCGCTGGTCGCCGGCACCGGCAGCGGCGTTGGCCAATCCACGCGGATGGCGCAGGAGGCCGGCCATGACGGCTTGCGTCGGATGAAGCGTACGGCCGGAGCGCCCGCCCCGGCCGATGCCGCACTGGCCGGCCGGGGTGAGCCGGACTATGCCACCCGCGCGTTCATCGGTACGCTGGACTGATGTACCGGCTCGCCCGCCCCTTCCTGTTCGCCCTCGATGCCGAGCGCGCGCACGGCGCCGGGCTGGCGTCGCTGGAGGCGCTGCACCGGGTCGGGCTGTCGGGGCTGGTCGCCGGCCGGCCGCAGCCGTGGCCGACCCGGGTGCTCGGGCTGAGTTTCCCCAATCCGGTCGGGCTCGCTGCCGGGCTCGACAAGAACGGCGCGCACGTGGACGCGCTGCTGGCGCTCGGCTTCGGCTTCGTCGAGGTCGGCACGGTGACGCCGCGGCCGCAGCCGGGCAACCCGAAGCCGCGCATGTTCCGGCTGCCGGCGCACGAGGCGATCATCAACCGGCTCGGCTTCAACAACGAGGGCGTGGACGCGCTGGTGCGCAACGTCTCGCGCGCGAAGCGCCGGGGCGGCCTGCTCGGCATCAACATCGGCAAGAACAAGGACACGCCCAACGAATCGGCGGAGCAGGACTACCTGCATTGCCTGGAGCGCGTCTATCCGCTGGCCGACTACGTGACGGTCAACATCTCCTCGCCCAACACGGCCGGCCTGCGCGAGCTGCAGGAGGAGCAGGCGCTGCGCCGCCTGGTCGGGACACTGCGCGAGGCGCAGGAGAAGCTCGGCGCCCTGCACGGCAAGCGGGTGCCGATGCTGGTCAAGGTCGCGCCCGACCTGTCCGACGACGACATCGACGCCGCCGGCCGGGTGCTGGCCGACCTGCAGGTGGACGGCGTGATCGCGACCAACACCACGGTCTCGCGCCTGGCGGTGCAGGAGCACCCCCTCGCGCGCGAGACCGGCGGCCTGTCGGGCGCGCCGCTGATGGACAAATCCACCGCCGTGCTGCGCATGCTGCGCACGCGGCTGCCCGATTCCATCCCGCTGGTCGGCGTGGGCGGCGTGCTGTCGGGCGCGGACGCGGCCAAGAAAATGGCCGCCGGCGCCAGCCTCGTGCAGCTCTACACCGGGCTGGTGTACCGCGGCCCGGCGCTGATCGGCGAGAGCGTTGAGGCGATGCGCCGGCGCAAGGAGGCGCCCAGCCGTGGGCACCTGCTTCCGAATGACTGACGGCTACCGGCTGCACGAGAACGCGCGCCTGGATGCGCGCAACACCTTCGGCGTGGCCGCGCGCGCGCCGATGCTGGTGGAGGTCGCCGACGCCGCCGCGCTGCCGGAACTGTTCGGCTACGCGATGCTGCGCGACGGCCCGCTGCTGGTGCTCGGCGGCGGCAGCAACCTGCTGTTCGCCGGCGACGCGCCGGGCGCGGTGCTGGCGCTGACCGCGCAGCGCATCGCGATCGTTTCGGACGACGGCGATCGCGCGATCGTGCGCGCCGACGCCGGCGTGGAATGGCACGCGCTGGTGCTGTGGACGCTGGGCCACGGCCTCGCCGGGCTGGAGAACCTGGCGCTGATCCCCGGCACGGTCGGCGCCGCGCCGATCCAGAACATCGGCGCCTACGGGGTCGAGGTGCGCGAGCTCGTGCACGTGGTCGAGGCCTTCGACCGCGAGACCGGCGCGCCGTGCCGGCTGCGCGCGGAGGAGTGCGCGTTCGCCTACCGCGACAGCCTGTTCAAGCACGTGCCCGACCGCTACGTGGTGACCGCGGTCGAATTCGCGTTGACGCGCGCGCCACGGTTGCGGCTGGACTATGCCGGCCTGCGCGAGGAACTTGCCGTCATGGGGCACGTCGCCATGGGCCACGACACCGCCAGCGACGCCCCGCCGGCGCCGTCGCGTGTCGCCGAGGCCGTCTGCCGCATCCGCCGTCGCAAGCTGCCCGACCCGGCGGTGGTCGGCAACGCCGGCAGCTTCTTCAAGAATCCGATCGTGCCCGTCGCGCAGGCCGGCGCGCTGCGCGCCGCCCATCCGGCGCTGCCGGTGTTCGCCACCGGCGACGCGGCGACGCGCAAGCTCTCGGCCGCATGGCTGATCGACCAGTGCGGCTGGAAGGGGCACCGCGAGGGCGATGCCGGGGTCGCCGCCAGCCACGCGCTGGTGCTGGTGAACCACGGCCACGCCACCGGGGCGCAGCTGCTGGACCTGGCGCGACGAATCGCCGCCTCGGTGCGCGAGCGTTTCGGCGTCGCGCTGGAGCCTGAGCCGCGGATCGTGGGCGCGGCCTGGTGAACGCCGCGCGCGCCGGCCATACGCCGTTCGTCCGCGCGGCGGTGCTGATGCTGCTCAGCACGCTGTTCTTCGGGCTGATGGCGATCACCATCCGGCTGGCGTCCGAGCGGATCTCCACGCCCGAGGTCGCGTTCTTCCGCAACCTGTTCGGCCTCCTCGCGCTGCTGCCGCTGCTCGTGCGCAGCGCGCCCGGCGTGTTCCGCACCCGCCAGCTGCCGCGCTACTTCGTGCGCAGCGCGATCGGGATGGGCTCGATGCTGTGCGGCTTCTGGGCACTCGGCCACCTGCCGATGGCGCAGGCGGTGTCGCTGTCCTATTCGACGCCGCTGTTCGTCACCATCGCCGCGGTCATCTGGCTCGGGGAAAAGGTGCGCCGGCGGCGCTGGACCGCGGTGGTCCTCGGCTTCATCGGCGTGCTGGTGATCGTGCGCCCCGGCACCGCCGGCTTCACCGCCGGCTCGCTGGTGGCGGTGGCCGCGGCGGTGCTGAGCAGCGTGGTGGCGATCCAGATCAAGCAGCTTTCGCGCGTCGATCCGCCCGACACCATCGTGTTCTACACCTATGCGTTCTGGGTGCCGCTGTCGCTGCTGCCGGCGCTGTTCGCGTGGTCGTGGCCGACCGGCCTGGACTGGGCCTGGCTGCTGGCGACCGGCGTGTTCGGCACCGGCGGCCAACTGCTGTGGACGCGCGCGCTGCGGCTCGGCGAGGTGTCGGCGCTCACCCCGATCAGCTTCATGCAGCTGCCGCTGGTGACCGGCCTCGCCTGGCTGCTGTTCGACGAGGCCGTCAGCCACTGGACGATCGCCGGCGCGCTGATCATCTTCGCCGCCAACGGCTACATCGCCCACCGCGAGGCGCGGTTGTCGCGGCTGCACGCCACCCAGGCGCCGGTCGAGGCGGCGAAGCCGGGCGAATAGCCGTTCAGTGCGCCGCGCCGCGTGCCGCGGCGCGTTCCTCGCGCTCGGTCACGCGGATGTCCTCGGCCTTGCGCTTCTGCCCTTCGTCGAGCGTCGCCGGATCCGCGTCCAGCAGCGGCAGCACGTAGCGCGCGCGCAGCGCGTCGGCCTCGGCCACGGCGCCGTCCCGGCGCAACAGGCCTTCGAGCTGCCAGGCGGCGTCCACCGTCTTCGCGTCGCGCTCGCCCAGCGAGGCGGCGCGCGCCTCCAGCAGGGTGCGCCAGGACCGTTTCGCCAGCGCGCGGTCGCCGGCCGCGTCCGCGGCCTGCGCCTGCACGTCGAAGCCCATCTGCGTTTGCGGATGCGCATCGCCGAGTACCTCGCGCGCCTGCGGCAGCACCCGCGCGAGCTGCACCAGCGCCGCCCCCGCCTGCCCGGCCTGGTAGAGGGTGGCGGCGCGGTTGAGCTCGATGTACAGCGTATCCGGGTGCAGCGGCCCGAGCAGGCGCGCGCGCGTCTGCGCCACGTGCAGCTGCAGCGGAATGGCCTTGGCGAAATCGCCCACGCGGGCATGGAACGACGACAGGTTGAGCTCCACCCGCAGGGTCTGCGGGTGGTCGGCGCCGAGCACGCGTCGCGCGGCGGCCAGGGTCGCCTCCTGCAACGGGATCGCCTCCGGCGTGCGCTGCGCGTCGCTGAGCATGCTGGCGAGGTTGTTGCGTTCCAGCAGCGTGGTCGGATGCTCGGCGCCCAGCCGCCGGGTCTGGATCGCGACCAGCTCGCGCTGGCTGGCGACCGCCTGTTCGGCGTCGCCGGTCAGGATCCGCATTACCGCCAGGTTGTGGATCGCGGCCAGCGTGTCCTCGTGCTCGGTCCCGAGCACCTGGCTGCGCAGCGGCACCAGCCGCTCCAGCAAGGCGCGCCCGGCCTTGGGCTCGCCCATCCGGCCGAGCAGCATCGCCAGCGCGTTGGTGATCTCCATGGTCGCCGGGTCGCGCTCGCCGCGGGTGGCGAGCGCGGAGGCGCGCACGGCGTCCAGCATCCGCCGCGCGCGCGGACGGTCGCCGAGCGCGGACACCGCCGACGCCTCGTCCAGGCGCAGGCGCAGGCGGGTCGCGTCGCCTTCCGGCAGCGCGAGGGCGTGGGGCAGCACGCGCTGCAACAGCGCCATCGCGTCCTGCGGCCGCGCAGCCGCCAGCAGCGCCGACGCCTGCGCCTCGCGCGCCTGCAATGTGGGCAGTGCGCCGGCGCCGAGCGCGCGCTCGCGGTAGTCGGCGACCTGGCGGTAGCCCTCGGCGGCGGCGGCCGGCAGGCCCAGCGCTTCGCGCACGCCGGCGACCGAGGCGCGCAGGTCGGCGGCGAGCGCGGGCTCGGCGGCAAAGTCGCGCGCGATCGCCGCCTCGGCACCGGCAAGGATGTCGCGGTCGATCAGCCCGCGCGCGACGTCCGCAGTGCTGACGCCGGACAGGGCCTGCTCCAGCGCCGCGCGATCGGCCGGCGCCGCCTTGTCCAGCTGCCGACGCAGGCCGTCGGCCAGACCCGCGCCCATCGCCTCGATGTCGACGCCCTCCAGCATCGACTGCTGGAACGCGGCGACCTTCTCCAGTTGCGTACTGCGCTGTTCGGCGAGCGCGCGCTGCGTGCGCGCCTGCTGCAGGCCGTACAGCGACAGGCCGAGGCCGCCGAGCAGCGCCAGCAGCGCGACCGAGGCCGCGGCCAGCGCGCCGCGGTTGCGCCGCACGAACTTGCCCCACGCGTAGCGCCGCGTGCGCGGCACCGCCTGCAGCGGCAGGCCGTCGAGGAAGCGCTGCAGGTCCTCGGCCAGCGCCACCGCCGAGGGGTAGCGGTCCGCGCGGTCGTGCGCGAGCGCGCGCGCGACCACCCAGTCGAGCTCGTGGCGCAGCAGGCGGCGCATGCGCGGCAGGCGCAGGCCGTGGCTGCGCGCGAGGCGTTCGGCCTCGCCCGGCGGCAGCGTCGCCAGTTCCTGCGACGGCAGGCGCAGGCTGCGGCTGTCGGCGGTAACCGTCTCGCCGGCGGCGGCGGGGCGCGTGCCGGTGAGCAGTTCGTACAGGACCACGCCGAGCGCGTAGACGTCGCTGCGCGTGTCCACCAGCGACTGGTCGCCGCCGGCCTGCTCCGGGCTCATGTAGTCGGGCGTGCCTGCGATCTCGCGGCCGCCCCCGCCGGCGGCGGTCGCGATGCCGAAGTCGATGATCTTCGGCAGCGGACGGCCGTCGACCAGGTCCACCAGCAGGTTGCCGGGCTTGAGGTCGCGGTGGATCACGCCCTTCTGGTGCGCGTGCTGCACACCCTCGCAGATGCGGATCAACAGCTCCAGGCGCTGGCGCAACGACAGCGCGTGCTCCTCGCAGAAGCGCGTAAGCGGGCTGCCGGCGATGTATTCCATCGCGAAGAAGGGATGGCCCTCGGCGGTGGTGTCCGCGTCGTAGACCTGGGCGATCGCCGGATGCCGCATCCGCGCCAGCAACTGGCGCTCGACCTCGAAATGGGCGAGGTGGCGGGCGCCCAGGCGCTGCCGGCGCAGCAGCTTGAGCGCGACCGTGCGCCGCACCGGCTCGAGCTGCTTGGCGCGATAGACCTCGCCCATGCCGCCACGGCCGAGCAGGCCCTCGATCCGGTAGCGGCCCAGCCGCGCCCCGGCCGGCAGCGGCGCCGCCGGATCGCCGCGGTCGGTGGCCTGCGCGAGCGTGGGCTGGGCCCGCGTCGCCAGCAATTCGGTGGCGTCGCCGTCCGCGGGCGGCTGCGTCGTCGTGCTCATGGCGTCCCCTTCGCCTTCCTCGCGGCAATGGTACGCGGCCACGGCGGGCCAGGCGCGGCGCGATCCCGCTACACTCCCTCCACCATCCTGCCGCGCGGCCGCATGGCGAAGCCCGATCCCAGCACCACCCAGCGCACGATCCTCAGCGACGGCCCCGCACCGGCGGCGCCGCGGACCGCGTGCCTGGTGGTCATCCACGGCGAGGGCGTCGGCCGCCGGGTCGACATCGACGAGCGCCCGGTGCTGGTCGGCCGCAGCGAGGAAGCGGAACTGCATTTCGGCCACCGCAGCGTCTCGCGTCGCCACTGCATCGTCTGGCGCGACGGTGGCGACTACCGCGTGCGCGACCTCGGCGCGACCAACGCGACCCGGGTCAACGAGCAGGTCGTGGCCGAGCGGGCGTTGGCCGACGGCGACCACGTCACGGTCGGCGAGAACGTGCTGAAGTTCATCAGCCACACCAGCATCGAGGCGCACTACCACGAGGAGATCTACCAGCTGGCCACCCACGACGCGCTGACCGAACTTTGCAACCGGCGCCATTTCCTCGAACTGATGGAGAAGGAGATCGCGCGCGCGCAGCGCCACGCCCGTCCGCTCGCGCTGTGCATCGTGGACGTGGACCTGTTCAAGCCGGTCAACGACCGCTACGGGCACATCAGCGGCGACGGCGTGCTGCAGCGGATCGCCGCGGTCGTGCGGGAGCACGTGCGCCAGGACGACATCGGCGCGCGGATCGGCGGCGAGGAATTCGCGGTGCTGCTGCCCGAATGCGGCCTGGACGCGGCGGGCGGCTTCGCCGAACGCGTGCGCGCGGGCGTGGCCGCGCTCGAATTCCGGCTCGGCGACGACGTCCGCCGGATCACCGTCAGCATCGGGGTGGCCGCGCTGGCGCCGGGCCAGGACAGCCGGCCCGCGCTGATGGCCGCCGCCGACGCGGCCCTGTACCGCGCCAAGCACGAAGGGCGCAACCGCGTCTGCCTGCAGGCGCCGCAGGCCGATCCGCTCGAGGCCTGAGACTCAGGGGTTCGTCGGCGACAGGTGCCACGGCCGGCGCCCGCCGCGGAACACCAGCCCGTACACGCCCGCGGTCCACACCGACGCCGCCGCCCAGCCGGCGAGGATGTCGGACGGGTAATGCACGCCGAGGTAGACGCGCGACAGGCCGACCAGCAGGACGAAGGCCAGCGCAACAGCGACCGCCGGCCAGCGCAGGCGCACGCCGCCGGCGCGCGCGTACCAGCACAGCAGGACCACCACCCAGGCCAGGGTCATCGAACCCATCGCGTGGCCGCTGGGGAAGCTGAAGGTGGTTTCCGGCGCGATCGATTCCCACAGCGAGGGACGCACCCGCGCGAAGGCGTGCTTCGCGCCCAGGTTGAGCAGCGCCGAGCCGGCCAGCGCGAGTCCGGCGAACAGGCCTTCGCGGAAGCGTCGTCGCCATGCCAGGACAAGCACCAACAGGATGTCGATCGGCACCACGCCGTACTCGTAGCCGAACGCGGACAGGGCGACCGCGGCGCGGTCCAGCGCCGGCGAGGCGATCGCATGCAGGCCTTCCAGCAGCGGATCGTCGAACGCGAAGGGCTCGCCCTCGCGCAATTCCTCGACCAGCGCGCCGAAGCCCCACAGCGGCAGCAGCACGCCGACGAAGACCAGCAGCAGGCGCGCGCCGTACACGCGCAGGAACGCGGCGCCGAAACGCGCCTCCTCGCGCGCGGTTTGCGCGAGCTCAGCCGGCGTGTGCGGCGGCCGCGGCCCCGAACCGGCGCTCGACATAGTCATCGATCAGGGCGACGAACTCGCCGGCGATGTTGTCGCCGCGCAAGGTCACGGTCTTCTCGCCGTCGACGAACACCGGCGCCGACGGCGCCTCGCCGGTGCCCGGCAGCGAGATGCCGATGTTGGCGTGGCGCGATTCGCCGGGTCCGTTGACCACGCAGCCCATCACCGCGAGGGTGAGGTTTTCCGCGCCGGGATGGGTGATCTTCCACTCCGGCATCTTCGCGCGCACGTGTTCCTGCACCGCCTGCGCGAGCTCCTGGAAGAAGGTGCTGGTGGTTCGCCCGCAGCCCGGGCAGGCGGTGACCATCGGCGTGAACGCGCGCAGGCCCATGGTCTGCAGCAGCTCCTGCGCGACCACGACCTCCTTGCTGCGCGCGGCGCCCGGCTCCGGCGTGAGCGAGATGCGGATGGTGTCGCCGATACCTTCCTGCAGCAGCACCGCGAGCGCGGCGCTGGAGGCGACGATGCCCTTGCTGCCGATGCCGGCCTCGGTCAGGCCGAGGTGCAGGGCGAAGTCCGAGCGCGCGGCCAGCGCGCGGTACACGGCGACCAGCTCCTGCACGCCGCTGACCTTGGCGCTGAGGATGATGCGTTCGGCGGGCAGGCCGAGTTCCACCGCGCGCCGCGCCGAATCCAGCGCGGAGCGGATCAGCGCCTCGCGCAGCACCGCGCCGGCGTCGAGCGGATCGGGGCGGCGCGCGTTCTCGTCCATCAGCTGCGCGGCCAGCGCCTGGTCCAGCGAGCCCCAGTTGGCTCCGATCCGCACCGGCTTGCCGTATTCGTTCGCGAATTCGATCAGCTGGGCGAACTGCAGGTCCTTCTTCTTGCCGAAGCCGACGTTGCCGGGGTTGATGCGGTACTTCGCCAGCGCGCGCGCGCACGCCGGCTCCTTCGCCAGCAGCTGGTGGCCGTTGTAGTGGAAGTCGCCGATCAGCGGCACCTCCACGCCCATCATCGCCAGCCGCTCGGCGATGCGCGGCACGGCGGCCGCCGCCTCCGGCGTGTTGACGGTGATGCGCACCAGTTCCGAACCGGCGCGCCACAGCTCGGCGACCTGCTGCGCGGTCGCGGCGACGTCCGCGGTGTCGGTGTTGGTCATCGACTGCACCACCACCGGCGCGCCGCCGCCCACGGCCACGCCGCCCACCCGCACCTGCCGCGTCGGTCGCCGCGGCGCGGGGCCGAACGCCCAGTCCTGCAACGGGGCGACGAGGGTGGCGTGCGGAGCGTCGACGACCTGGTTCATGCCGCAATTGTAAGGAGCGGCGGGCATCAGCGTCGTATGGGCGTCTGAATGAAAAGAGCGGGCGCCAAGGCCCGCGACCGGGAGGGCGGGGGTGTTGCTTTTCCCTTAGCTGGGCATCCATGCCCAGATGCGGGCGCGCGCCATCCATGGCGCGCTCACGCAACACCCCCGCCCTCCCGGTCGCTCGGACAGATTCCGGCGACTTGCCGTAGAGCGGAGCTTGCTCCGCTGATACGCAATCCCGGGCGCCGGCGCAGCGGAGCAAGCTCCGCTCTACGAAGGACCAAGCCAAACCGCGGGAGTGGTGGGGGCGCGGCGGGTGTGAGAGGCAGGCAGGACCGTATGCGCCATGGATGGCGCATCCGAGCCTCCATGGACGGATTCACGGCGTGTCCTGGCTGCCTCTCCCGCCCGCCGCGCTGCCCAGGGTGCGTTTTGCCTTGGTCGGGTGAGCCCGGCGCTGCCCACGCTGTCAACGCTTCCCCCCGCGCCCCGCCGGCGCTACGGTGTCCCGCCGTCCGCCGTCTTCCGATGCCGCAGGAACCCGCCCGCGAAGTCCTCAGCCCCAGCCAGCTCAACACGCTGGCGCGCGACCTGCTGGAAGGCGCCTTCCCGCTGGTGTGGGTCGAGGGCGAACTCGGCAACCTGTCGCGGCCCGCGTCCGGGCACCTCTACTTCACCCTGAAGGACGCCCGCGCGCAGGTGCGCTGCGCCCTGTTCAGGCCCAAGAGCCAGTGGCTGAAGTTCGCCCCGCGCGAGGGCCTGCGCGTGCTCGGGCGCGGCCGGTTGACCCTGTACGAAGCGCGCGGCGACTACCAGCTGGTGCTCGACCACCTGGAGGAAGCAGGCGAAGGCGCGCTGCGCCGCGCGTTCGAGGAGCTGAAGGCGAAGCTCGCCGCCGAAGGCCTGTTCGCCACCGAGCGCAAGCGCCCCCTGCCCGCCCACGTGCGCCGGCTGGCGGTGCTGACCTCGCCCTCCGGCGCCGCCGTGCGCGACGTGCTGAGCGTGCTGGCGCGGCGCTTTCCGCTGCTGCACGTGGACGTCCTGCCGGTGCCGGTGCAGGGCGCGAACGCGGCGGCGCAGATCGTCGCGATGCTGCGCCGCGCCGCCGCCAGCGGCCGTTACGACGTGCTGCTGCTGGCGCGCGGTGGCGGCTCGCTGGAAGACCTGTGGGCCTTCAACGACGAACTGCTCGCGCGCACGATCGCGGCGATGCCGGTGCCGGTGGTGTCGGCGATCGGCCACGAGACCGACTTCAGCCTGTCCGACTTCGCCGCCGACCTGCGCGCGCCGACGCCGTCCGCCGCGGCCGAACTGCTGGTGCCGCACCGGGACGACCTCGCCCGCCGCCTGCGCACGCTGGAACTGCGCGTGCGCCAGCTGCAGGCGCAGCGCCTGCGCGCGGCGATGCAGCGCGCCGACCGCGCCGCGCTGCGCCTCAACGCGCTGCGCCCGCAGGCGCGGCTGGAGCTGCTGTGCCGGCGCCAGGCCGAAGGCCTGCGCCGCCTGCGCGCGGCTTGGCAGCGCCGCCTGGAGCGCGAACACGCGCGGCTGCGCCACGCCGGCGCGGTGCTGCGCGCCGCGCATCCGCAGCGGCGCCTGGCGCGACTGCGGCAGCGGCTGGACGCGCTGGCGCCGCGCCCGCAGGCGGCGATGGTGCGCCGCCTGCGCGACGACACCCTGCGCCTGCGCGGGCTGGCGCGCTCGCTGCAGGCGGTCAGCCCGCTGGCGACGGTCGCCCGCGGCTACGCAATCCTGCAGCGCGAGGACGGCCGCGTCGTGCGCGCGACCGGCGACGTGCAACCCGGCGAGCGTCTGCACGCGCGCCTGCAGGACGGCCTGCTGGCGCTGCGAGTGGAGCCGACGGAGAGCGAATAAACGCCCCGAGAGCGAGACAAAGGCAGTAAGACGACGCGTGAGCTGGAGGGGCGTGCCGGGTGGGAGAGGCGGTCAGGACACGCCGTGAATCCATCCATGGAGGCTCGGATGCGGCATCCATGCCGCATACGGTCCTGCCCACCTCTCCCACCCGGCGCGCTCGCGCGGCGTTCCGCCTGAAGCATTTGCGACCCGAACGCTGCGCTCCATCACAACGACATTGCTTTCGGATAAACGGGGGAAAATGGTGTCGCCGGACGACCGGCGACATGGGAGAGACCGCGCCATGTTGAAGGATCGCTACCCCTACTACCTCGCCAACCGCGCGGTCGCCGCCAACGCCGACCTGCCGGTGCTCGACAAGTACAGCGGCGAACGCGCGACAGCAGTCGCGCTCGCGGACGCGGCGGCGATCGAACGCGCCATCGCGGCCGCCTTCGAGGCCCGCCGGGCGATGGCCGCCTTCCCGCCAGATGCCCGCCGCGACGTGCTCGAGCACTGCGTGCGCCGCTTCGGCGAACGCAGCGAGGAACTCGCCCTCGCCCTGTGCATCGAGGCCGGCAAGCCGATCCGCGACGCCCGCGGCGA
Source organism: Lysobacteraceae bacterium (assembly GCA_035539135.1). Lineage (GTDB taxonomy): Bacteria > Pseudomonadota > Gammaproteobacteria > Xanthomonadales > Xanthomonadaceae > JABFWF01. The sequence continues at coordinate 90,267 of DATLJD010000014.1, read as the reverse complement.
GGTCGCGCGGCTGGTCGACACCTTCCGCATCGCGGCCGGGGAGGCGACCCGCATCGGCGGCGAGGTGATCGAACTGCAGGTGTCCGAACGCGCGCGCGGCTACCGCGGAATGACGAAGCGCGTGCCGGTCGGCGCCTGCAGCTTCATCACCCCGTTCAACTTCCCGCTCAACCTGGTCGCGCACAAGGTCGCGCCCGCGATCGCGGCCGGCTGCCCGTTCGTGCTCAAGCCGTCCGAGCGCACCCCGGTCGGCGCGCTCATCATCGGCGAGGTGCTCGCTGAAACCGACCTGCCCGCCGGCGCGTTCTCGATCCTGCCCTGCCGCACCGGGGACGCCGCGCCGCTGGTCGAGGACGAACGCCTCGCCCTGCTCAGCTTCACCGGCGGCGTGGTCGGCTGGGACCTGAAGGCGCGCGCGGGCCGCAAGAAGGTCGTGCTGGAACTCGGCGGCAACGCCGCCTGCATCGTCGACGCGGACCCGGGCGTGGCCATGGACGCGCTCGTCCAGCGCCTGGTCACCGGCGCCTACTACCAGTCCGGCCAGAGCTGCATCGGCGTGCAGCGCATCTACGTGCACGCGAGCCGGTACGAAGCCGTGCGCGACGCGCTGGCGGACGCCGTGTCGCAACTGCGCATGGGCGATCCGCGCGAGGAAGACGTGTTCATCGGCCCGGTGATCGACGAGGCCGCGGCCGAACGCATCGAGCGCTGGATCGAAGAAGCCGTCGCCGCCGGGGCCACCCGCCTGGCGGGCGGCAAGCGCCGCGGCACGCTGGTGCCGGCGACGCTGCTCGAGGGCGTACCGCACGAGCTCGCGCTGTACCGCGAGGAGGTGTTCGGCCCCGTCGCCCTCATCGAACCCTTCGACGATTTCGACGACGCCCTCGCACGCGTCAACGACAGCGAGTTCGGCCTGCAGGCGGGCGTGTTCACCGCCTCGCTCGCGCATGCGCTGCGCGCCTGGGACGTCCTCGAAGTCGGCGGCGTCGTGATCGGCGACGTGCCCAGCTTCCGTGTCGACAACATGCCCTACGGCGGAGTCAAGCGCTCCGGCTTCGGCCGCGAGGGCGTGCGCTGGGCGATCGAGGACATGACCGAACCGCGCCTGCTGGTGATCCGCGGCTGAGCGGGGCACGGCGCTCTTTCACGCGCGCTTGGTCGGCGCCATGCCACGGTGCCCCGTCGCCACGACGAGCAACCTGCATGCGCCTGCGCACCGCCCTGCTGCTGTCCCTGCTGCCATTGGCCGGCGCCGCCGCCAGCGGGCCGGTGCAGGATGAAGACGCGGCGCTCGCGGTCGTCACCGTGCACTACCGCGACCGCGCCGAACTGCAACAGGCCGCCGCGCGCTTCCAGCACATGCTCGTGGACGAACGCGCGCGCACCGCGCGCGCCGAGGCAAGCTACGGCGACGTCCTCGCCCTGCGCCGGCTCGGCCTGCGGGTGGACATCGACCGCGCCGCCAGCCGGCGCCTGCAGCAGGCCGACCAGGCACTGCGCGCGGCCTTCGCCGCCCGGCGTTCCGGGAGGCCGGCGCAGGCGCTGGCGGCACGCCCGGCGGAGAGCATCCCGCGCTACGCCTGCTACCGCACGGTCGAGGAAACCTACGCGACCATGGACCAGCTTGCCGCGGCGCACCCCACGCTGGCCAAGGTGGTGGACATCGGCCCGACCTGGCTGGCCTCGCGCGGCGCCGGCGGCTACCGCATGCGCGCGCTGCAGCTGACCAACGCGGCGACCGACGCCCGGCTGCCGGACAAGCCGACGATGGTGGTGTTCGCCTCCATCCACGCGCGCGAATACACGCCGGCCGAACTGCTCACCCGCTTCGGCGAATGGCTGGCCAACGGCCACGGCAGCGATCCGCAGGCGACCTGGCTGCTCGACAACTTCCGCTTCGACCTGGTGCTGCAGGCCAACCCCGACGGCCGCAAGAAGGCCGAGGCCGGCGCGCTCTGGCGCAAGAACGCGAACACCAGCAACGGCAGCTGCAACGCCAGCGACTACGGCATCGACCTCAACCGCAACTTCGGCTTCCGCTGGAACAGCGTGGCGGGCGGCTCCAGCAGCGATCCCTGCGCCAGCACCTACCACGGCCCCCGCGCCGGCTCCGAACCGGAAACGAACAACCTGCTGCGTTACGTCGCCGGTACCCGCGGCAGCGACGGCGTGCATCGCGGCGGGGTCCTGCCCGACCGCCGCAACGACGATACCGTCAGCGCGGCGCCGTCCTCCTACCGCGGCATGTTCCTCGACCTGCACAGCTATTCGCAGCTGGTGCTGTGGCCTTGGTCCTACACCCAGCAGCAGCCGCCAAACGCCGTTGCGCTGCGCACCCTCGGCCGCCGCCTGGCCTGGTTCAACGGCTACCAGGCCAAGCAGTGGGTCTACCTCTACCCGGCCGACGGCACCGACACCGACGCCATCTACGGCCTGCTCGGCGCGCCCAGCTACACGATCGAGTTCGGCACGTCCTTCTTCGAAGACTGCGCGACGTTCGAAGGATCGACCCTGCCGCGCAACACCGCCGCGCTGAAATACGCCGCACGCAATCTGTACGCGCCCTACGTCTACCCGGGCGGCCCGGACACGACCGCCCTGACCGTCTTCCCGAGCTTCGTGGTGCCGGGCAAGCCGGCGACGATCACCGCGACCGTGGACGACAGCCTCTACAGCCAGGCCATCGGCAGCGAACCGGTGCAGGCGATCGCTTCGGCCGCGGCCTGGCTCGACGACACCCCGTGGGCCGACGGCGCCAGGCCGATCGCGATGGCGGCGACCGACGGCCGCTTCGACGCCCCGCGCGAGAGCGCCAGCGTGGTGATCCAGACCGGCGGCCTCGCGCCGGGCCGCCACGTCGTGTTCGTCCAGGGCACCGACGCCTCCGGCGCGCGCGGCACGCCGCAGGCGGTCTACTTCACGGTGGCGAAGCTGCGCGCCCTGCCGTCGGCGACGACGGGCGGTGGCGGGCTGCCGGCGCGGCGGAGCGACGCGGTGGACACCGCCGGGCACGCGGCGCGTGCGCGGCCGCCCCGCGACGGCGCCCAGCGCGCACGCGCGCGCTGAGTCCTCAGGCCGGCGCCACCGTCGGCCGCCCGTACAGGAAGCCCTGCCCGTACTGGCAGCCGAGTTCGCGCAACAGCGAGCGCTGGTGCTCGGTCTCGATGCCCTCGCCGATCGCCTCGATGCCGAGCGTCGAGGCCAGCGCCAGGATCGCGCGCACCAGGGCCAGGCTCTCGGCACGGCTTTCGCCGTCCAGGCCGGCGACGAAGCTGCGATCGATCTTCATCGCATGGATCGGGAAGCGGTGCAGGTAACTCAGCGCCGAGAAGCCGGTGCCGAAATCGTCCAGCAGCGCCAGCACGCCGCGGTCGCGCAGCACGTTGAGCAGGCGCAGCGCGCGCGGCGCGTCGTCGAGCAGCGCGACCTCGGTGATCTCGATGCGCAGGCGCGCGGGATCGACGCCGGCCGCGTCCAGCAGCGCCAGCAGCCGGTCCGCGAAGTCGTCCGAACGCAGGTGGCGCGGCGAGACGTTGATGGAGACATAGCCTTCGGCGCGGTTGCGCAGCCAGGCGACCACCCGCTCGTAGAGCAGCCAGTCGACCTGCTCGATCAGGCCGCTGTCCTCGCCCACGCCGATGAACTCGGCCGGCGGCAGCGCCCCGTGCAGCTCGTGGTTCCAGCGCAGCAGCGCCTCGTGGCCGACCACCGCGCCGTCGGCGAGGCGCACGATCGGCTGGAAGTGCGGGACGAAGGCGTCGTTGAGGATCGCACGGCGCAGGTCGGCCTCGAGGTCGAGCAGGCGGATCGCGTGGGCGCGCATCGCCTCGTCGAACAGCGCGCTGCGATCGCGGCCCTCGGCCTTGGCGCGGTACATCGCGGCGTCGGCGTCGCGCAGCAATTCCTCGCCGAGCCGGTAGCGCGGCTGCCACATCGCGATGCCCACGCTGGCCGACGGGAACAGTTCGCGGCCGGCGATCCACATCGGCCGGCCCAGCGCCTGCAGCACGCGCTGGGCGAGCGCCTCGCCCCCGGTCGCGTCGGCGACGCGCTCGGCGAGCACCGCGAACTCGTCGCCGCCGAAGCGCGCTACCACGCCCTCCTCGCCGACCGCGTCGCGCAGGCGGCGCCCGACCTCGACCAGCATCTCGTCGCCGGCGGCGTGGCCGATGCTGTCGTTGATCAGCTTGAAGCGGTCGAGGTCGAGGAACAGGACCGCGAACATGCCGCCATGCTCGCGCGCATTGGCGATCGCCGCGTCCAGCCGCTCGAGCAGGTGCGGCCGGTTGGGCAGGCCGGTGAGCGCATCGTGGCGCGCGGCGTGGGTCAGGCGGTGCTCCGCGCGCAGGCGCTCGCCGATCTGCGAGCGCAGTTCGCGGTTGGCGCCCGCCAGCTCCTGGGTGCGGGCTGCCACGCGCAGTTCCAGTTCGGCGTGCGCCGCCTTCAGGTGTTCCTGCGCACGCTTGCGGGCGAGGCCGCCGCCGATGTGGTGGGCGACGAAGGTCAGCAGCTCCTGGTCGCGCGCGTTGAAGTCGATGTCCGGCGTGTAGCTCTGCACCGCGATCGCGCCGACCACGCTGCCGTCGCGCAGCAGCGGCACGCCGAGCCAGCAATGCGCCTGCGAGCCGTGGCTGCGCACCATCCCCTGCTCTTCCAGCTCGGCGATGCGGGCGCGATCGGCGAGCAGCGGCTCGCCCTGCGAGATGACGTACTCGGTCAGGCCCTTGGCCAACCGGCGGGTGTGGCGCGCCGGGTCGCGCTCGTCCACCGAATACGGGAACTCGATCTGTTCGCCGTCGGCGGTCAGCAGCGCGATGTAGAAATTGCGCGCGTACAGCAGCTCGCCGACGATCCAGTGCACGTCGGCGTAGAAGCGCTCCATGCTGCCGGCCGTCACCGACAGCTCGGTGATCCGGTACAGCGCGCGTTGCAGCTTCTCGGCGCGCTGGCGCTCGACGATCTCGGCCTGCAGCACCAGGTTCGCCTGCTGCAGCTCGAGCGTGCGCGCGTCCACCCGGCGCTCCAGTTCGACCTGGGCATGCTTGCGGTCGAGCGCGGTCTGGATGTGCTGGGCGACGTATTCCAGCAGCGCGCGGTCCTCGTCGGTGTAGACGCCGGGCCGGTCGTAGCTCTGCACCACGATCGCGCCGCTGACCCGGTCGTCGCGACGCATTGGCACGCCCAGCCAGTCGGCGCTGTCCGGGCCGTGGCGCGGGTCGCGGTCGACGCCGGTCTCGCCGCGCAGCCGCGCCGACGGACCGCGCAGCGGGCGGCAGAAGCGCAGCAGGGCGACGGTCAGGCTGTTGCCCATCTCGGCGACCGGGATCTCCAGCGCCGGATCCGCCACCCACGGATCGATCTGGTCGACGAAGTACAGGAAGCGCACGCTGTCGTGCAGCTCGTCGTAGAGGACGATGTAGAAGTTGGCCGCGTACATCAGCCCGCCGACCACGGCGTGGATGCGACCCAGCATCTCGTCCATCTCGAGGTCGGCGCCGGCGAGGTCGGCGATCTCGTAGAGCGCGTGCTGCACGCGCTGCGCCTGCTGCAGGGTCTGCACGCGGGCCTGGGCGCGATGCGCCGACACGCTCGCGCCCAGCGCGGCGCGCGCCAACGGCAGCCAGTCGCGGATCGCGGCGGCGCCGGACGCGGGGGCGGCGGCGACCAGGGCGACGCGCGCATCCGCCTCCTGCCAGACCAGGGCGGACGCGCCGGTGCCGCCGGGTTCGGCGTCGACGTCGTCGAGCAGGCGCGCGGCCTGCGCGCGCAACAGCGGGGAAGCGCCAGCGCTGGCGAGCGCGCCCTCGCCTTCGCCGCCGTCGGCCGGCCGCCAGGCGAGCGCGAGCTGCGCGCCGGGCCCGAGCACCGCCGCCAGCGCATCGGCCAGCGCCGGCGGCGCGCGCGCCGCCGTGGCCTGTGCGGCCGCTTCGACGGTCGTGCTCCCCCTGCTCATCGGCCGAGGATAACGCGGGCGGTCGCACGCGGCGACCGCTTCCGGCGCGCGCGCGGAGCCCTTACCCTGCCGCCGATGGACGATGCCGCCCCGCCACCGGCCGACGCCAGCGACGAGGCCCTGATGCTGGCCTGGGCCGCGGGTACGGCGTCCGCGTTCGAGCCGCTGTACGCGCGCCACCGCACCCGCCTGTACCGCTACCTCCTGCGCCAGCTGCGCGATCCGGCGCTGGCCGACGAACTGTTCCAGGACGTGTGGCAACGGGTGATCGCCGCGCGCGCCGGGTGGAAGCCGGAGGCGTCCTTCGCGACCTGGCTGTTCCGGATCGCGCACAATCGCCTCGCCGACCACTGGCGCGCGCTGCAGCACCGCCCGCCGGCGCCCGCCGACGGCGATGAACGCGCGGCGCGCATCCCGGACCCCGACACGCCCGAACGGACGTTGTCGGAATTCGAGCAGCGCCGGCGCCTGCAGCTGGCGCTGGACGAACTGCCGCCCGAGCAGCGCGAAGTGCTGCTGCTGCGGCTGGAACAGGAACTGAGCCTGGAGGAAATCGGCGCGGTCACCGGCGTCGGCCGCGAGACGGTGAAATCCCGCCTGCGCTACGCCATGGACAAGCTGCGCGCGAGACTGCCCGCATGAACGACTCCCGCGAACCGCTGACGCCCGAGGAAGCCGCGCTCGCCCGCCGGCTGGCGCGGCTGGGTCCGCACGGCGAGCCGTCGCCGGCGCTGGACGCGCGCGTGCTGGCGGCGGCGCGCGCGGCGACCGAGGCGCGCCCGCCGCGCCGCCCGCGGTGGCCGGCCGCGCTCGGGCTGGCGGCGTCGGTGGTGCTGGCCGTGGGCATCGCGTGGCAGCTGCGACCGGAGCCCGGCCCGCGGGTGCAGGCGCCGCCTGCGCAAACGCCCGCTGCACGGGTCATGCGCAGCGAACCGCGCCCTGCGGCGACGATGCGACCGGAAGCGGCGGCTGCGGCGGACGCCACGGCCGCGAGCGCGGCGACCGAGCACGCCGCGGCGCCCGCGTCGCCCACCGAACCGGTCCCGGCCGCGCGGCAGCGGGCGGCACCGGCGGTCGCGAAGCCTGCCTCCACGCCTCCGCCGTCGCCCGAGCCGCCGGTGGTCTTCGACGAACCCGTGCCGCTGGCCGCCCCCCTGCCGCCGCCCCCGCCCGCACCAGCGGCCCCGGCCCCGCAGGCGAAGCAGGCCGCGGCCGCGCCGGTGCCGGCGTTGCCGCCGCCCCCCGCGCCGCGCCAGGAAGCGGCGACCGGCCGCACCGCGCCGCAACGGGAGCAGGCCTTCGACGCCGCGGTCGCCGCCGACCGCGCCGCCGACGAGCCCGACGCGGACGTGCCGCCGGCCACCGCCGACGCCCCCGCGGTGCGCGCGGCCTGGCTGCAGCGGATCCGCGAACTGGTCGCCGACGGCGAACTCGACGCCGCGCGCGCCAGCCTGCGCGAGTTCGTCCGCCGCCACCCGGACCAGGCGTTGCCCGACGACCTGCGCCCGCTGCTGCGATGACCGACACCCTCGCGGCCCCCGCCGCGCACGCGATCGAGGTGAAGCACAGCCGCTTCCGCGCCCAGGCCATCCATGTCGCCGGCAGCGACGACGCGCTGGCCTGGCTGGATGCCGTCGCCGACCGCGACGCAACCCACAACTGCTGGGCCTGGCGGATCGGCGACGGCTACCGCTGGAGCGACGACGGCGAACCGGCCGGGACCGCCGGCCGGCCGATCCTCGCCGCGATCGACGGCCAGGGCTTCGACCAGGTGGTGGTGGTGGTGACGCGCTGGTTCGGCGGGATCAAGCTCGGCGCCGGCGGCCTGGTGCGGGCCTACGGCGGGGCCGCGGCCGAATGCCTGCGCACCGCCGCGCGGCGGCCGCTGATCGCGCAGCGCACGCTGCGCCTGCGCTGCGGCTTCGAGGACATCGGCCACGTGCACGCCGCGCTGGCCGCGTTCGACGCGCGCAAGCTGGCCGAGGAGTACGCCGCCGACGGCCTCCGCGTGCAGCTGTCGCTGCCCGCCGACCGCGCCGATGCCCTGCTCGCGCAGCTGCGCGACGCCACCCGCGACCGGGTGCGGGTGGACGACTGAGGTCGCGCCTGGCCGGGGGAGCCGGCATCATGTACGCATGGATGCCTCCTCCCCACGGGCGCCGGTCGGGTCCCTGCGCGCCCTGTGGCCGTTCGTGCGCGCGCACCGCGGCCTGTTCGCCGCCTGGCTGGTCGCGCTGGCCGCCTCCTCGACCGCGACGCTGAGCCTGCCGGTCGCCTTCCGGCGGATGATCGACCAGGGCTTCTCCAGCGGCGGCAACGTCGACCGCGCCTTCCTGTTCCTGTTCGCGGTGGCGCTGGCGCTCGCGCTGGCGACCGCGGCGCGCTTCTACTTCGTCTCGCTGCTCGGCGAGCGCGTGGTCGCCGACCTGCGCCGCCGGCTGTACGCGCACCTGATCGGGCTGGATGCCGGCTTCCACGACCGCAACCGCAGCGGCGAGCTGGTCTCGCGCCTGACCGCCGACGCCGAACTGCTGCGCAGCGTGGTCGGCTCCAGCATGTCGGTGGCCCTGCGCAGCGTCGTCACCTTCCTCGGCGCGATCGCGATGCTGTTCGTGACCAGCCCGCACCTCGCCAGCTACGCGCTGGTCGGCATCCCGGTCGCGGTGCTGCCGATCGTGATCGGCGCGCGGCGGCTGCGCAAGGCCTCGCGGGCCAGCCAGGACCGGGTCGCCGACGCCAACACCCTGGCCGCGGAGACCCTCGGCGCGGTGCCCACGGTGCAGGCGCATGCGCGCGAGGGCTACGAACGCGAGCGCTTCGGCGCCGCGGTCGCGCTGGCGGTGGAGACCGCGCGGCGCCGGATCGGCGCGCAGGCGATCGTCACCGCGATCGCGATCGTGCTGGTGTTCGGCGCGATCACGCTGGTGCTGTGGTCGGGCGCGCACGACGTGGTGTCCGGGCGGATGAGCGGCGGCACCCTGGCGCAGTTCGTGCTGTATGCGCTGATCGGCGGCGGCTCGGTCGGCTCGCTGGCGGAGGTCTGGAACGAGTTGCAACGCGCCGCCGGCGGCATGGGCAGGATCTCGGAGCTGCTGCAGGAACAGCCGGCGATCTTGGCACCGGCGCGGCCGCTGGCGCTGCCCGCGCCGGTGCGCGGCGCGATCGCCTTCGAGCACGTCACCTTCCATTACCCGCAGCGGCCGGACGCGCCGGCGCTGGAGAGCTTCTCGCTGGAGGTGCGCCCGGGCGAGACGGTGGCCCTGGTCGGGCCCTCCGGCGCGGGCAAGAGTACGGTCTTCTCGCTGCTGCTGCGCTTCCACGATCCGCAGCAGGGACAGGTGCGGCTCGACGGTCTCGACCTGCGCGAACTCGATCCGGCACGCCTGCGCGAAGCGATCGCGCTGGTGCCGCAGTCGCCGACGATCTTCGCGGCGAGCGCCGCCGACAACATCCGCTATGGCCGCCTCGACGCCGGCGACGCCGAGCTGCGCGCGGCCGCCGCCTCGGCGCACGCCACCGAATTCCTCGACGCCTTGCCGCAGGGGTTCGCCACCGAGCTCGGCGAGCGCGGCGCGCGCCTGTCCGGCGGCCAGCAGCAGCGCGTCGCGATCGCCCGCGCGCTGCTCAAGGACGCGCCGATCCTGCTGCTGGACGAGGCGACCTCCGCGCTGGACGCGCACAGCGAACGCGCGGTGCAGCAGGCGCTGGAAAACCTGATGGCCGGCCGCACCACCGTGGTGATCGCGCATCGTCTCGCCACGGTGCTCAAGGCTGACCGGATCGTGGTGATGGACCGCGGCCGCATCGTCGCCGAGGGCACCCACGACAGCCTGATGGCGCAGGGCGGCCTGTACGCGGAGCTGGCGCGGCTGCAGTTCCTGGACTGAGTCCTTCGCCGAAGCGCGGGCTCAGGCCGCGCGCCGGCCGCGCCCGAGCCGCTCCTGCAGGTCCGGCCCCCAGCTGGCGGTGAGCGCCCACGGCGTCGGCTCCTCGCGGACCTCGAGCTCGCCGTCCAGGCGCAGCACCTCGTGCGAGCTGCTGCCGTCGGCGCACCGGAAGAAGCGCAGGTCGGCGACCGCCTGGCCCACGCGCAGCCCGTGCAGGGTCACCTCCGGCAACCACTCGGGCATGTGCGGGTCCACGAAGAGCACGCCGTAGGGCGCGTACGGCTGCAAGCCGAGCTTGGCCTGCAGCAGGGTGACCATGGTCGACGCCGACCACGCCTGCGGCACGTTCGCTGCGGGGTACAGCGCGGGGAACGGATGCGCCTCGTCGCGTGGATGGCCGCTGAAGCATTCCGGCAGCCGGTTGAACTCGAACAGCGCGGCGGCTTCGCTCATCGCCTTGCACACCCGCTCCACCGCGTCGATGCAGTCGTAGCGGTAGGCGCCGATCGCGAACGGTCCGTGCTCCGCCGGCCACACCGTGCCGCGGTGGTAGGCGAACGGGTTGTACGCCGGGTTGTCGGCGGACAGGGTGCGAATGCCCCAGCCGCTGAACAGGTCCGGCCGGAACAGGCGCTCGACCACGCGCGGCGCCAGCGCCTGGTCGGCGATGCCGGTGGCCAGGCAGTGCAGCGCGTTCGAGCCGAGCGTGCGCAGCACCCGGCCGTCGGCGGTGATGCCCATCGCATAGAAGCCGGTGTCCTCGCACCAGTAGGCGTCGTTGAAGCGCTGCTTGAGTTCCTGCGCCTCGCGCGCGAGCCGGCGCGCCTCGTCCTTGCGATCGAAGGCCCACAGCACCTCGGCGAACGCCAGCTTGGCGGCGAACACCATGCCCTGCTCCTCGCAGGTGGCGACCGGCGGCTCGACCTGGCGCCCGTCCTCGTCCACCAGCGCGTCGTCGGAGTCCTTCCACGCCTGGTTGCGGATGCCGTCCGGCGAGCGCGTGGCGATCGCGTAGAAACCGCGCGCATCGCAGGCTTCGCGCTCGAGCCAGCGCAGTGCGCGCAACGCGGGGTCAATCAGCGGCGCCACCGCGGCGCGGTCGCCGGTCCATTGCCACAACTGCGCGACCGCGAACGGATACAGCGCCGAGGCGGAGAGTTCGAAATAGTCGCGCGCGTTCGGCTTGTAACGCAGCGCGCCGAGCGGGCCGGTGTGCGCCTCGTGCAGCATCCGGCCCGGCGCCTCGTCGCGCCAGCGGTTGTTGGCGTCGCCCTGCATGTCGGCTAGGACCGGCAGGGTGCCGCGCAGCAGCTCCGGTCCGAGCGGCGCCGACTGCCAGGCCGCCACCAGCGAATCGCGACCGAACAGGCCCATGAACACGGGCACGCCCGCCGACACCGTCCACGCGCGCGGGCCTCGGTCGAGCCGGTGCAGGCGCAACGCGGCCAGGTCAGCGCGCGCCTGGGCGAGCGCTTCCATGATCACCGGCGCGAGCGTGCCGCTTTCAGGCGAGGCGACCTGCGTTGCTTCCTCGAGATACAGGCATTCCTCCCGCGGCGCCGATGCGCGGCCGCACGCCGGCGGCGACAATCGGCGGCCGTCGATCACCGCCGACCAGGTGAAGCACGCATGCCAGGACGCGTGCGGTTCCAGCGCGATGTCGAACCAGACCCGCCGGCCCTTGTGCCGCGCCGGCGAGTCGGCCCGGATGCGCAACTCCAGGCTGCGTTCGATGCGGGCGGTGCCGCGCTCGTCGGGATGGGCGTACTCGTGCGCGGCGCGGTAATCGAGCGTCATCAGTTGCGCATCGCCGTCGCGCTGCCAGCGGCGGCGGCGGGTGCCGTGCTGCTGGCGTTCCACCGACGCTTCGGCGATGTCGGCGAAATCGCCATCGATGTCGAAGGCCAGCCGGAACGCGATGGGTTCCTGCGTATGGTTGGCCAGGTCGATGTCCTCGTGCATGCCCTCGCCCATCCGCCGCGCGACGCGCATCTCGAGGGTCTGCTGGGCGGCGGCATGCACGCCGCCGTCCTTGCCGGCGTCGTCGCCGGGCGCGCCGAGGATGTAGTAGCCGAGCCAGCGGTGCTGGGCGACCCGCGAAAGCCCGGCCGGATGCGGCCGGCGCCCGCCGATGCGCCAGCGGTACAGGCTGAGCAGGCGCGTCTCGTGCACGTACAGGCCGTGCTTGGCGTCGTCGCCGACCATGCCGTCCGGCCCGGTCGCGAGCACCGTGTCGCCCTGGCTGACCAGGATCGTGTCGGACCTGACCCGCAGCAGCACCAGGTCGTATTCCATGCGCCGCGACTTGCCGCTCATGGGGCGTCCCGCAGGGCCGGGAGGACGTGCGCGCCGAACTCGTCGATGAAGCGCGCCTGCCCGCGGTTGACGTTGTGTAGGTAAAGCTGGTCCACGCCGAGCCCGAGATCCTCGCGCAGCCAGGCCAGGTGCCGCTGCGGGTCGGCCGAGATGCGGACGTGTTCGCGCATGTCCTCCGGCCGCACGTGCGCCGCGGCGGCGGCGAACTGCTCCGGCGTGCGCAGCTCCTCCGAGATCGGTGCGGAGAGGATATTGGTCTTCCATTGTTCGAACGCGCCTTCCAGCGCCTCGTCCTCGGTCGCCGCGTAAGACAGCTTGACCTGCAGGCGTACCGGCTTGCCCGCTCCGCCGCCGTCGCGGAAAGCCTCGATCACCTTCCGCAGCTTGTCGCGCGGCATCGAGATCGTGATCAGGCCGTCCGCCCAGCCGGCCGCCCAGCGCGCGGTCTCCTCGCTGAGCGCGGCGGCGAACACCGGTGGCGGCTGCATCGGCCGCGTGTACAGGCGCGCGCGCTCGACCGTGACCGGCCCCTTGCGGTTGACCTCCTCGCCGTTCCACAGCGCGCGCATCACCTCCACCGCGGCGCGCAGGCGCGCGTTGCGCTCGTCCTTGGCCGGCCAGCGTTCGCCGGTGATGGTCTCGTTGAGCGCCTCGCCGCTCCCCACCGCCAGCCAGAAGCGGTCCACGTGCATCTGCGCCAGGGTGGCGACCGCCTGCGCGATCACCGCCGGGTGGTAGCGGCCGACCGGACAGGTGACCACGCCGAACGGGATCGGCACGGTCGCCATCGCGCTGCCGAGCCAGCTCCAGGCGTGCCCCGACTCGCCCTGCTCCTCGCTCCACGGATGAAAATGGTCGGAACACATCGCGCAGTCGAAACCGGCGCGGTCGGCGCGGCGCACCAGCGACAGCAGGTCGCCGGGGGCGAACTGCTCGTGCGAGGCGTGGTAGCCGATCGCCGCCATCAGGCGCGCGGGATGCGTGCGGTCATGGCGATGGAATAGCCGCCCGCGCGTGCACGCCCGGTCAACCCGGCCAGGCGGTGGCGAGCATGCCCGCGTTCTGCGCCTGCCGCGTGTCCTGGCGGCCGAACTGCACGACCACCGGCACGTCGCTGTCCAGCAGCAGGCCGTAGGGCGTGTCCAGGCGTACCGCCTCCGGGAAGATCAGGTCGTTGATGCGCAACTGGCGCACCCGCCGCGGCGCGACGACCAGCCGGTAGACGTCCGGCGGGCCGTGTTCGGCGTACAGCACGCGCATGCGCACGTTGGCGATGGCGTCGCCGGCGTTGAGCAGGCACAGCAGGTCGAAGCTGCCCATTTCCGGCTCCGGCCCGGTCGCGCGCGAGGGCGCGCAGCCGGCGGAAACCGCCCAGCGCCGCCGGCCGATCGGCGCGCGCCCGTTCATGCGGGAACGCCCAGCAGCTCGCGCAGGTAGGGCGTGAGCAGCACGCCCCGCGGATCGAAGGCGGCGCGCACGCGGGCGAAGTCGCCCCATCGCGGGTAGCGCGGCGCCAGGGTCGCGGCGCGCTGGTTGTGCTTCTTCGCCCAGTGCGGGCGCCCGCCGTGCGCGAGGAACACCGGCTCGAGGTCGTCGAAGTATTCGCGCCAGGGCAGCGTGCGGTTCTGGTGCAGCGAGATGGTCACCGTGTCGCGGCCGTGGGCGGGACTGAGGAAGGCATCGTCGGCGCGCACCGTGCGGTACAGCACGCGCCAGCCGGCGATATGGCGCCAGCGCGCCTTGACCCGCGCGCGCACCGCCTGGAAACAGGGGACGCCTGCCTCCGCCGGCAGCGCGTATTCGCATTCCTCGAAGCGGTGCGGGATGTTGGTGTGGGTGGGGATGACGACGTGGCCGTAGCCGTCGGTCTTCGTCAGCAGGCGCGCATCGCGCGGGGTGCTGCCGCCACCGACCGGGTTGACCAGCCGCAGCTTGATGTCGTCGCGGCGCGGATACCAGTAGAAGTCGAAGCTGCGGTTGTCTTCGACCAGTTCCGGCAGCTGCGCGAGCGCGGCGTCGGTGGCGATCGCGTACTCGCGGCGCTCGACGTCGAAGCTCGGCACCAGCGCGAGCCGCATCCACAGGAACACGCCGAGCGTGCCCAGCGCGACCCGCGCGGCGAGCAGCTCGTCCCCGCGCTCGCGGGTGATGGTGCGCAGTTCGCCGTTGCCGTCCACGAGGGTGACGCCGACCAGCATCCGCGACAGGTTCGGCTGCAGGCGGCCGCTGCCGTGGGTGCCGGTGCCGACCGCGCCGCCGATGGTCTGGGTGGCGACGTCGCCGTAGTTGGGCAGGGCGAGGTCGCGCTCGTACAGTTGCGCGCCGAGCTCGTCCAGGGTGCTGCCCGCGCCGACCACCGCCTCGCCGGCGTTGGGATCGGCCTCGACGATGCCGGCGAAGTGGCGCAGCGACACCAGCGTGTCGTCGCACCCCACGATCTCGCTGGAGGAATGCCCAGCGCCCACTGCGCGGAGGACACCACCGCGCGCGGCGGTCTCCCGCACCAGCGCCGCGACTTCCCCGTCGTCGCGCGGGCTGGCGATCCGGCGCGGGCGGCTGGCGATGCTGCCCGACCAGTTGCGCCACGGCTCGCCCATGGCGCTCAATCGCCGGCGAAGGCGATCGTCGTCATCAGCGCGTTCTCGGCCTGGCGCGAATCCAGCCGCGTGTGCTGCACCACCACGGGCACGTCCGACTCGATCACGCTGGCGTAGGGCGTGTCCTTCGGGATCGGCTCGGGCTCCTGCAGCGCGTTGAAGCGCAGGTGGCGGGTGCGCCGCGCCTGCACCGCCAGCCGGTAGGGGCCGGCGGGCTCGCGGTCCTCGAAGTAGATGGTGATCGCGATGTTGGCGTCGCGGTCGTTGGCGTTGAGGATGCAGCAGGCTTCGTGGCTTTCCAGCTCGGGCGCCGGGCCGTGGCTGCGGCCCGGGATGTAGCCCTCGGCGATCGCCCAGCGGGTGCGTCCAATCGGTGCGTCCATGCGCCACAGGTAGCAGGCGCGGCGCAAAGGGCACGTGCAGGCCTCAGGCGGGCAGCGCGCGGGCGATGAGCGCGCCGAAGTCGAGGTCGCCCGGCAGGGTGCCGAAGGCCAGCCCGTGCGCGGCGCCAAGCCGGCTGCGGCAGAACGCCGGCGCGGCCGGGCTGCCGGCGCGCAGCAGCACGCTGGCCTGCAACGCGAGCGCCAGCCATTCCACCAGGGCCCGCGCGCCGGCCTCGTCGCCGGCGCCCTGCTCCAGCCCGCCGAGCAGCGGCAGCACCGCCATGTCGTAGTCGCTGTCGCGGCCCTGGGCGGCTTCCAGTTCGGCGCGCAACGCGGCGCCGGTCGCGGGCTCCTTCGCCAGCGCGCGCAGCACGTCCAGGCACTGGACGTTGCCGCTGCCTTCCCAGATCGAGTTCAACGGCGCCTGCCGATACAGGCGCGACAGCAGCGACTCCTCGATGTAGCCGGCGCCGCCCAGGCACTCCTGCGCCTCGTTGACGAAGGCCGGCGCGCGCTTGCAGGTCCAGTACTTGCCGATCGCGGTGGCGATGCGGGCGAAGGCGGCTTCGCGCGCATCGTGCGGCGCGGCGTCGACCGCGCGCGCGACCCGCAGCGCCAGCGCCAGCGCGGCCTCGGCTTCCAGCGCCAGGTCGGCGAGCACGTTGCGCATCAGCGGCTGCTCGACGAGGCGCTTGCCGAAGGCGCGGCGGTGCCGGCAGTGGTGGATCGCCTGCGCCAGCGCCATGCGCATCTCCGCCGCCGCGCCGAGCATGCAGTCCAGCCGGGTCAGCATCACCATCTCGAGGATGGTCGCGATGCCGCGCCCTTCCTCGCCGATCCGCCAGGCGCGCGCGCCGGTGAACTCGATCTCGGACGACGCGTTGCTCCAGTCGCCGAGCTTGTCCTTCAGGCGCAGCAGGCGGAAGGCGTTCTTCGCGCCGTCGTCGAGCCGCCGCGGCAGCAGAAAACAGGTCAGGCCGCCCGGCGCCTGCGCCAGCACCAGGAAGCCGTCGGACATCGGTGCGGAGAAGAACCACTTGTGGCCGACCAGCGCGTAGCTGCCGTCGCCTTGCGGCGTGGCGACGGTGGTGTTGGCGCGTACGTCGCTGCCGCCCTGCTTCTCGGTCATGCCCATGCCGAGGGTGACGCCCTGCTTCGCCGCGATCGGCACCTCGCGCGGGTCGTAGTGCGGCGCGGCGGCCTTGTCGGCCCATTCGGCCAGCGCCGGTTCGCGCCGCAGCACCGGCACCGCCGCGTGGGTCATCGTCAGCGGGCAGCTGGTGCCGGGTTCCACCTGGTGGTGCAGGTAGCTGAGCGCCGCGCGCGCGACGTGCGCGCCCGGCCGCGGATCGTGCCAGGACAGGCCGGCGACGCCGTGCTCGATCGCCGCGCGCATCAGTGCGTGGTAATTGGGATGGAACTCGACCCGGTCCACGCGCGCGCCGAAGCGGTCGTGCGTGCGCAGGCGTGGGCGGTCGCGGTGGGCGTCGAAGGACAGGCCGTACAGCGCGTCGCCGGCGAGCGCGCCGTACTCCGCCAGGCGCGCGGCGAAGTCCTGCGCGCCCTCGCGCCGCACGCCCTCGCGCAGCGCGGCGTCGTCCGCCCACAGGTCGCGCGGCGCGAACTCCGGCGGCTGGTTGGCGACCACGTGGGTCTCGAACGGCGGCAGTTCGGGCATGGCGGTCCTCCGAGGCGCCGCTGATTCTGGCGCAAACCGGTACCGGGAGGCGTCCGCTTCGGAAGGGCCGCCGCCCGAGCCGGGGCCTGCTCCGCCGCTTGGTGCGCTGTCCTGCTCCCGATGCGCGGCCGCGTGCCATCCATGCCGCGCTCGGAGCAGGCCCCGGCCCGGACGGCGGCAAAGCGCGCCGGGACATCGGCGCTTCGGCGACGCGTCCCCCCTGCTTCACGCCGGGCCCGCGACACTCAGGCAATGCCGCATCCGCACCTGTCCGACCAGATCCCGAAATGGCAGCAGGCGCCGTTCCGCGAAGGCGCGGGCGACGGCACCGCGCGAGCGGACGATCTGGTGGTGCTGCGACCGGAAGGCCTGTACTGCCCGCGCGGCGACTTCCACATCGATCCCTGGCTGCCGGTGCCGCGCGCGGTCATCACCCACGGCCACGGCGACCACGCGCGGCCGGGCATGGGCGAATACCATCTCGCCCGCGAGGGCCTGCCGATCCTGCAGTGGCGGCTGGGCGAACAGCGCTACCTGCCCCACGCGTACGGCGAGCCCTTCGACCTCGGCGGCGTTCGCGTCTCGCTGCATCCGGCCGGGCACGTGCTGGGCTCGGCGCAGGTGCGCATCGAGGGTGGCGGCGAAACGTGGGTGGTGTCGGGCGACTACAAGCGCCAGCCGGACCCGACCTGCGCGCCCTTCGAGGTGGTGCCCTGCGACGTCTTCGTCACCGAGGCCACCTTCGGCCTGCCGGTGTACCGCTGGCCCGACACGCCCGAGGTCGCGCGCGACATCGTCGCCTGGCGCGACGAGTGCGCGGCGCGCGGCGAGGCTGCGGTGCTGTTCTGCTACGCGCTGGGCAAGGCGCAGCGGCTGCTCGCCGAGCTGGTGGCGTGGACCGACCGCCCCGCGCTGGCGCACGGCACGATCGCCGCCGGCGTGCAGGTCTACCGCGACTGCGGCATCGCCATGCTCGCGACCGAGCCGGTCAGCGAACCGTGGGCGAAGCGCGACTACGCCGGCGAGCTGGTGCTGGCGCCGCCGTCGGCGGCGGGCAGTCCGTGGATGCGCCGCTTCCGGCGCGCGCAGCACGGCTTCGCCTCCGGCTGGATGCGCATCCGCGGCAACCGCCGGCGGCGCAACGTGGATCGCGGTTTCGCGGTCTCCGACCATGCCGACTGGCCGGCCCTGTTGCGGACCGTCCGCGAAACCGGCGCGCGCCGGATCATCGCCACCCACGGCAACACCGATCCGATCGTGCGCGCGCTGTGCGA
Organism: Lysobacteraceae bacterium; assembly: GCA_035539135.1. Lineage (GTDB taxonomy): Bacteria > Pseudomonadota > Gammaproteobacteria > Xanthomonadales > Xanthomonadaceae > JABFWF01. The sequence continues at coordinate 72,179 of DATLJD010000014.1, read as the reverse complement.
GGCGGGCATCGCCGCCGAATCGTTCCGCACCGGCTACGGCGGCGAGGACTGACGACGCGATGCGCCGCTTCGCCGCCCTCTACCGCGCGCTGGACCGCAGCACCGGCACCGGCGACAAGCGCGCCGCCCTGATCGCGTATTTCCGCGATGCGCCCCCGGAGGACGCGACCTGGGCGCTGTGGCTGCTGTCGGGCAACAAGCTCGCGCGGATCGCCAACAGCACCGAACTGCGCGACTGGATCGTCGCCGAGAGCGGCCAGCCCGCGTGGCTGGTGGACGAATGCCACGCGCACGTCGGCGACCTCGCCGAAACCCTGGCGCTGTTGCTCGACGACCCGCCGGACGCCGACGACGCGCCGCTGTCGGCATGGATCGAGCAACGCCTGTTGCCGGTCGCCGGCACCGAGCCGCCGCGCCGGCGCGAGGCGGTGATCGCCGGCTGGCGCGCGCTGCCGTTCGACGAGCGGCTGGTGTTCAACAAGCTGCTGACCGGTGCCCTGCGCGTCGGCGTGTCGCAGCGGCTGGTGCAGCAGGCGCTGGCCGAGCTGTCGGGCGTGGACATCGCCCGCATCGCGCAGCGCATGCTCGGCGCGTGGGCGCCCTCCCCCGCGTTCCTGCGCGACCTGCTCTCGCCCGAAGAGCTGCCCGGCGACCGCGCGCAGCCCTACCCGTTCTTCCTCGCCTCGCCGCTGGAGGCCGCGCCGGAATCGCTCGGCGACATCGGCGACTGGCTGCTGGAATGGAAGTGGGACGGCATCCGCCTGCAGCTGATCCGGCGCGAGGGCGAGATCGCGCTGTGGTCGCGCGGCGAGGAACGGCTGGACGGGCGCTTTCCCGAGATCGAGGCCGCGGCGGCGTCGCTGCCGCCCGGCACCGTGCTCGACGGCGAGCTGCTCGCCTGGGACGCGGGCGACGCGCCGCTGCCGTTCACCGCCCTGCAGCCGCGCATCCAGCGCCGCAAGCCGGGACCGAAACTGCTGGCGCAGGCGCCCGCGCGGGTGCTCGCCTACGACCTGCTGGAAAGCGGCGGCGAGGACCTGCGCGAACGCCCCTTGGCCGAACGCCGCGCCCGACTCGAATCGCTGCTGGCCGCGCACGCCGACCCGCGCATCGTCGCCTCGCCGCGGGTGGCGGCGGCCGACTGGCCCGCTGCCGGCCGGCTGCGGCTGGACGCGCGCGCGCGCGGCGTCGAGGGGCTGATGCTCAAGCGCCTGGATTCGCCGTACCGGGTCGGCCGCCGCCGCGGCGACTGGTGGAAGTGGAAGATCGATCCGCTCACCGTGGACGCGGTGCTGGTGTACGCGCAGTCCGGCCACGGCCGCCGCAGCACGCTGTACACCGACTACACCTTCGCGCTGTGGGACGGCGACGCGCTGGTGCCGGTGGCGAAGGCGTATTCGGGACTGGACGACCGGGAGATCCTCGCCCTCGACCAGTGGATCCGCGCCAACACCGTGCAGCGCTTCGGCCCGGTGCGCTCGGTGCGCGCGGCGCAGGTGTTCGAACTCGGCTTCGAGGCGGTCAACCGCAGCACCCGGCACAAGTCGGGGCTGGCGGTGCGCTTCCCGCGGATCCTGCGCTGGCGGCACGACAAGCCGGCGGCGGAAGCGGACCGGGTGGACGCGCTGCGCGCGCTGGCCCGCTGAAAAAAAAGCCCCGCCGGAGCGGGGCTTTTCGAAGTCTGGTGGCGCGCTCGCTCAGGCGGCGGGGGTCACGCCGGCGGCCTGCGCGCCCTTCGGGCCCTGCACCACCTCGTAGCTGACGCGCTGACCTTCCTGCAGGCTGCGGAAGCCCTTGGAATTGATCGCCGAGTAATGCACGAACACGTCGGCGCTGCCGTCTTCGGGGGCGATGAATCCGAAGCCCTTGGCGTCGTTGAACCACTTCACGGTGCCGTACTGCATAACGATGCTGACCTCTATGGTGGATGCGGGCGGTGCGCCGGCGCGGGGCGGCCTGAACGCACGCCGCGAGTATGCACGGCTGCTGAACGCGCGCAAGGGGGTGACCACAGGTGGCAGCGGGCGCCTGGCCGCCGGCGGCGGGTCGCGTCGGCGCGATCAGGCGGACGCGGCGACCAGCGTCCGCAGCAGGCGCGCGACGCCGTCGCTGGCGGCCTTCACGTTGGCCAGCACCTCGTCGAGGGTGATCACCTCGTCCGGCTCCGGCCCGGCGCCGGCCGCCCAGTTGGCGACGATCGCGAGGCTGGCGTAGTCGAGCCCGAGTTCGCGCGCGAGGCTGGCTTCCGGCATCCCGGTCATGCCGACCACGTCGCAGCCGTCACGGCGCAGGCGGGCGATCTCGGCCCGGGTCTCCAGGCGCGGGCCCTGGGTCGCGCCGTAGCAGCCGCCGTCCACCACCGCCACGCCGGCGCGCGCCGCGGCGTCGAGGATGCTGCGACGCAGCGCGGGCGTGTAGGGCTCGCCGAAATCGACGTGCAGCACCTCGCTGCCGTCCTCCTCGCACAGGGTGGCGATCCGTCCCCAGGTGTAGTCGATCAGCTGGTCCACGCAGGCCAGCGCGCGCGGTGCGTAACCGGGGGTGATGCCGCCGACCGTGTTGAGAGCGAGCACCCGGCGCGCGCCCAACTGCTGCAGCGCGGCGAGGTTGGCGCGGTAGTTGATGCGGTGCGGCGGCACGCTGTGCCCCTCGCCGTGGCGGGCGAGGAAGGCGACCCGGCGACCGGCGAGCGTGCCGACGCGCACCGGGCCGGACGGCGGCCCGTAGCGGGTGTCGGGCATGTGCGCCTCGGCCTGCTCCAGTTCGGCCAGGGCGTAGACGCCGGTGCCGCCGATCACGGCGAGGTCGATGGGCGCGTGCATCGGCTTCAGCTTCCTTCCGCCAGGGCGTAGATGCCCGGCAGGTTGCGCCCCTGTTCGTGGAAATCCATGCCGTAGCCGAACACGTAGCGGTCCGGCACGTCCACGCCGGCGTAGTCGGCGCACAGGCCCGCGACGCAGCGGTCGTGGCGCTTGACCGCCAGCGCGGCGATGCGCACGTCGCGCGCGCCCTGCTCCACGCACCAGGCGCGCACCGCGGCGAGGGTGTGGCCCTCGTCCACGATGTCGTCCACCAGCAGCACGCGGCGGTCGCGCAGCGGGGTCGCCGGGCGGTGCTTCCAGGCGAGTTCGCCACCGGAGGTTTCGCCGCGGTAACGGGTCGCGTGCAGGTAGTCCATCTCCAGGTCGAGCCCGCGCTCGCCCAGCGCCAGCGCCAGTTGCGCGGCGAACGGCAGGCCGCCGTGCATCACCGTGAGGAACACCGGCGGCGCGTCGTAGTCGGCACGGATGGCGTCGGCCATCGCCGCGATCGCGCGCTCGATCGCGGCGCGGTCGTGCACCAGCTCCGCGCCCGGCAGGACGTCGGCGAGGCTCGGCGCGCTCATGCCAGGCCGCCCAGGCGCTGTTGCGCGGCGCCGTAGCGCGCGTCGGCGAGCAGGCCGTCCCAGCCCATCGCGCCGCGGCCGATCAGGCCGGCCAGCGCCATCGTGTTGAGGCGGCGGCCCCGCACCGCGGCCAGCGATTCGTCGACCAGCTCCGGATGGCAGACCAGCACCACGTCGCAACCGGCATCCAGGTGCGCGTCGATGCGCGCCTTGACGCCGCCGGCGGAGAACGCGGCGGCCATGCCGATGTCGTCGGAGAACACGACGCCGCGGAAACCCATCTCGCCGCGCAGGATGTCCTCGATCCAACGCTTCGAGTAGCCCGCCGGTTCGGGATCCACCTGCGGATAGACGACGTGCGCCATCATCACCGCGTCGGCCTTCGCCTCGATGCCGGCGGCGAACGGGACCAGGTCGAGCGTGCGGATCGCGTCCAGCGGGCGGTCGTCCACCGCGGTGTCGACATGGGTGTCCTCGAGCACCGAGCCGTGGCCGGGGAAGTGCTTGAGCGTCGCCGCCATCCCCGCCGCGTGCATGCCGCGCACGTAGGCGCGGGTGAACTCGGCGACGATCGCGGGATCGGCGGAGAACGCGCGGTCGCCGATCGCGCGGTTGCCGCGGCCGAGGTCCACCACCGGGGCGAAGCTCAGGTCGACGCCGGTCGCGCGCACCTCGCTCGCCATCAGCCAGGCGTGTTCCTCGGCCAGGCGCAGGGCGGCGTCGCGGTCGCGCCGGTACAGGGCGTCGAAGGTCTCAAGCGGCGGGAACGCGGTGTAGCCCTCGCGAAAGCGCTGCACGCGCCCGCCTTCCTGGTCCACGCACACGAGCTGCGGGCGCGGCGTGGCCTCGCGGATCGCCTGCGCCAGTTCGGAGACCTGCGCCTTCGAGGCGAAGTTGCGGGCGAACAGGATCACGCCCGCGCAGGCATCGTGCTGCAGCCAGTCGCGCTCTTGCGCGGTGAGTTCGGTGCCGGCGACGCCGATCACGAGCATGCGGTCATTCCTCCACGTCCCGCCCGGCGCGTTCGGCTTCGCTCCATTGCGAATACGGGCGCGAGGCCAGGGCCAGATTGTAGTAGCGCGGCGTGTCGGTGACCTCCACGCCCAGCCAGTCCGGGCGGGCGAAGGCTTCGTCCGCGCTGGCCAGCTCGATCTCGGCGACGACCAGGCCGGCGTTGTCGCCCAGGAACTCGTCCACTTCCCACAGGTGCGCACCGTGCCGGACCAGGTGCCGTCGCTTGTCGATCGCGCCGCCCACGCACAGCGCCAGCAGGGCGCGGGCGTCGGCGACCGGGATGGGGTAGTCGAACTCCTGCCGGGTATGGCCGAGCTCGCGCGACTTCAGGTTGAGGAAGGCCTCGGCGCCGGCGATGCGCACCCGCACGGACGCGCGCATCGCGCCGCTGTCCACCGTGGCGAGGTCGTTGAGGTAACCCTGCGCCATCGGCACGACCGCATGCGCGGCCTGCCGCCAGCCGTCGCCGGTGACGAGGAACTTGCGTTCGATTTCGAGGGGCATGCGTGGCTTCCGGTGCGTGACGTCATTGTGAGTGGAATCCGCCGCATCCGGCTGACTGCTCGGCCCGCGCCCGGGAGGACGGGGGTATTGCTTTTCCCCTTAGCAGGACATCCTGTCCTGATGCGGGGCGCGCGCCATCCATGGCGCGCTGACGCAACACCCCCGCCCTCCCGGTCGCTCGGGAAAGATCCTGGCGGCTTGCCGTAGAGCGGAGCTTGCTCCGCTGCTTTTCCCGCGACGGCGCAGCGGAGCAAAGCTCCGCTCTACAGCCAGATCGCGGGAGTGGTGGGGGCGTGCCGGGTGGGAGAGGCAGGCAGGACCGTATGCGCCATGGATGGCGCATCCGAGCCTCCATGGACGGATTCACGGCGTGTCCTGACTGCCTCTCCCGCCCGGCGCGCTTGCGACGGGGCCCCTTCCCTGCCACCTGGCGAAGCCTCAGCGCGGCTCGAACATCGCGATCGACTCGACATGCGCGGTGTGCGGGAACATGTCCATCACCCCGGCAACGCGCAGCTTCCAGCCGCGCTCGTTGACGAGGTAGCCGGCGTCGCGCGCCAGCGAGCCGGGGTGGCAGCTGACGTAGACGATCCGCTTGAGGCCCTTCAGCGGCAGCTGCTTCAGCACCACGTCGGCGCCGGAGCGCGGCGGGTCGAGCAGCAGGCGGTCGAAGCCCGCGCGCATCCACGGCTTGCCGGCGAGATCCTGGGCGAGGTCGGCGGCGTGGAACTCGGCGTTGGCCAGCCCGTTGAGCGCCGCGTTCTCTCGCGCGCGCTGGACCAGCCCGGCCTCGCCTTCCACCCCGGTCACGTGGTCCGCGACCCGGGCCAGCGGCAGGGTGAAGTTGCCGAGCCCGCAGAACAGGTCCAGCACGCGATCGCCGGGCTGCACGTCGAGCAGCTCGAGGGTGCGCGCGATCATGCGCCCGTTGAGCCCGGCGTTGACCTGGATGAAGTCGAGCGGGCGGAAGCGGAAGTCGATGTCCCACTCGGGCAGGCGGAAGCCGAGTTGCGGTTGCTCCGGCCACAACGGATGCACCGAGTCCAGGCCGCCCGGCTGCAGGAAGATCGCGAAGCCGTGCGCGCGTCCGAACGCGGCCAGCGCCTCGCGGTCGTGCTCCGACAGCGGCGCGAGGTGGCGGAAGGTGAGCGCGATGCCGCTGAAGCCGGGCGCCGGGTCGCCGGCGATGAACTCGACCTGCGGGATCTCGCGGCGCGCGTCGAGCCCGTCGATCAGCGCCGACAGCGCGCCGATGCGCTCGCCCAGCGCCGGGATCACGGTGTGGCATTCGGCGAGGTCGGCGACGAAGCGCGGATCGTTCTCGCGGAAGCCGACCAGGGTCTTGCCCTTCTTCTCCACCCGGCGCACGGAAAAGCGCCCCTTGCGCCGGTACCCCCAGGCGGCATCCGTCAGCGGTTCCAGCACCCGCTCCGGAGCGACGTGGCCGATCCGCTCCAGGTTTTCCAGCAGCACCCGCTGCTTGGCGTGGATCTGCTTCGCCTCGTCCAGGTGCTGCAGCGCGCAGCCGCCGCAGGTGCCGAAGTGCGCGCAACGCGGGGCGACGCGATCGGGCGAGGCCTTCAGCACCTCCAGCGTGCGCGCCTCGTCGAAGGCGCGCTGGCGGCCGGTCTGCTGCACCCGCACCGTCTCGCCCGGCAGCGCGCCGGTGACGAACACGGTCTTGCCGCCGTTGTGGCCGCCCTCGGGGCGGCGCCCGACGCCGCGGCCGTCGTGGCTGAGGTCGAGGATGTCGAGCTGGAAGGGCGTCTGGTCGAGGCGGGCCACGGAAAACCGGAGATCGGGCGAGCCGCCCATTGTCGCAAATGCGCGAAACCGAACGGCCCGCGCGGGGCGGGCCGTTCGGGCGGGATCCAGCCGGCGCCCCGCGCCGGCCTGGTGGGTCGTTACTTCTGCTTCCAGCCGCCGGAGGCGTCCTGGTACCACCAGCCGCCGCGCGCGCTGTCGATCCACTGCTTCGCGAATACCTTGCGGATCTGCCCCTCCCACTCCGGGTGGCCGTTGGCGACCGCGACCTCGCGGTACACGGCCTTGCGGTCGCGGTTGTCGTCGGCCACCGCCTGGTTCACCGCGACGCGGTCCTTGAGCTGCAGCTTGGACGCGTCGCGCACCACCACCAACCCGTCGTTGCTGAAGCCGAGCGCGCCCGAGTCGAAGCCCGCCCGCAGGCTGGCGTCGAAGCGCGAGGCCATGCGCGCCTGGATCGCCTGGATCGCCGGCGTCTTGATGGTGATGTCGGGCGCGCCCTGCGCGTAGGCCGGCGCGATGCCGATCAGCATCAGCGGGTCGAAGCGCAGCCGCGTCGCCATGCCGCCGTCGTCGCCCTGCTCCGGCGCCTGCTCCGGCTGGGTCGCCGGCTGCGCCTCGTCGCCGATCACCTTCTCGACGAACTGCTTGGCCGCTTCCTTGGCCTCCGCGGCCGGGAAGTAGACGTTGATCGTCACGCACGCGGTCAGCGCGAGCGCGGCCATGAGCGGCATTCCCATCCAGCGTTTCATGCGTGCCTCCTCGGCAGGGGTTCGAAAATCATTTCACCACCGGCGTGACGTCGCCCTGGCTGGCGGCCGCCAGCCGTTCGAGCAGGGTCGGCCAGTCAACCAGGCGATTGAAGCCCACCACCGTCAGGTGCGGGATGCCGGCGCCGGCGACGATGGTAAAGCTGTTCGGTGAACGCGCGCCGTCCGCCGCGCCCAGCCCGCCCATCTCGCAGACCTCGTTGGCCAATCGGCAGGTGATGCCGATGCGGCTGTAGCCGAAGTCGTCGAACAGGCCGATCAGCCGGCTCTGCAGGGTGGTGGTGAACGAGGCGTCGCCAACGCTGGAGATGTTCTGCACCGCGCGCTGGCTGATGCGCCGGCGCACGTCGGCGGCGGGGTCGGTGTGCAGCTCGGCGTCGAAGGCGGTCGCGGTCCAGTCCACCAGGCGCAGGCCGTCGATGCGGCCGTCCAGCTTGCCGCTGATGCTGCCGAAGTCGAACACGCCGGTCAGCGCCATCAGGTCGATGTCGTCCAGCGCGAGGTCGGCGCTGAGCGAGGGCGCGACGCCGAACGGCCGCTCCAGCGCCAGCGAGGTCACCCGCACCGTGCCGCCGAACAGGCCGAGGGTGAGGCCGCCGTCGAAGGCCAGCACCTGGTCGCGGTAGCGCGCGGACGGGATGCGGCCGCTGAGCTGGCCCTGGAATGCCGGCAACTCGAGCGCCTGCGCGATCCGGCCGACGTCGAGCGCATCCACGGCCAGGCCGAAGCCGACCTCGGCGCCGCGATCGCCTGCCGGCGGGCGCACGGTCATGCCGTCGAAGCGCAGGCTGCCGCCGAGCATCGGCACGGTGACCGGTTCGCGCAGGCGCAGCTCGCCGCCGCTGCTGGCGATCGGCAGGGTCGCCGCGCCGAAGTCCAGGCCGTAGAGCTCGCCGCCGCGCCAGCGCAGTTCGCCCGCCACCGGGGCGGCGCCGGAGAAGCGCGGCGTGCCGGCGAGGCCATCGAAGCGGAAGCGGCCCTTCGGGTCGCTGACGTCGATGTCGCGCAGGGTCGCGCTCGCGGCGGCGAGCGCGCCGTCGGCCACACGCACCCTCGCGTCGAAGCCGCCCTGCATCGCGAGGTCGGCGAGCCCCGCCTGGCCGAGCCAGCCCGACAGGTAGCGCGCGGGCAAGGCGGAGACGTCCGCGCTGCGCAGGGCGAGGTCGAGCGAGCGCAGGTTGGTGTCCGCGTCGAATCCCGCGCTGCCGTCGGCGCGCAGGACGTTGCCGTCGCGCCAGTGGATGCGCGGCAATCGCCAGCCCTGCCCGTCCGCGAGCGTGGCGCCGATGGCGAGCTCGACCGGCGTCGCCGGCAGCGCGACGTAGGCGCTGCCGACCAGGAATTCGCCGCCGCGCAGTTGTCCGGCGAGATCGATCGCTGTGTGGCCCGGCGCGCTGCGGTAGTCGAGGGTGAAGGCGCCGCCGAGCTGGCCGCCGGCGATGCTGGCGTCGGGCGTGTCGAAGGCGCCGTCGGACAGCCGCAGCGCCGCATGCACGTCCAGCGGCGCATTCGCCGGCGCGCGCACCCGCACCTGTCCGGCGAGCGTGCCGCCCTGCAGCTGGCCCTCCGGCCAGGCCTGGGCGAGCAGCGCCCGCGCCCAGGCCAGCGGCACCCGCGCGAGGTCGACGCGGGTGTCGTCGGGGGTGCGCGCGTCGCGGTGCACCGCCATGCGCGCCGCGCCCTGCGCAAGGAGGGCGTCCGTCCGCACGTCGTCGAGGTCGATCGCCAGCCGCAGCGGCTTCGCCCGGCCGCTGCGCACCTCGCCCTCGCAGCGCCAGCGCGCGCCGTCGCGGCGCAGCGGGCATTGCCAGGCAAGGTCGCGGTAGCGATAGCCGAGGTCCGGCGCGACCACGCTGGCGGCGTGCAGGGACAGCAAGCCCTGCGGCGCCTGCGCCTGCCACTCCAGCCGCACGCGCACGTCGCGCAGCGTGGCCACCGCGGTGTCCACCGTGGCGATGCGCGCTTCCAGCGTGCGCGCGTGCGCGGCGGGCGCCAGCGCCAGCAGCGCGGGCAGCAGGCAGGCCAGCAGTGGCGGTCGGCGCGGCATCGCTGCAGCATAACGGCACCCGCCCGACTGGCCAGCGCCATGCCCGCGACGCCCCTTCCGAGGATCCTGCTGGTGGAGGACGATCCGGTCAGCCGCGCCTTCCTGGCCGCGGCGATCGAGGCCCTGCCTGCCGTGGTCGACGCCGCCGCCGACTGCGCGCAGGCGCGCCGGCTCGCGGCAGGCGCGCAGCACGCGGCGTGGCTGATCGACGCCAACCTGCCCGACGGCAGCGGCGCCGACCTGCTGGCGCAGCTGCGCGAGGACGGCGCGGCGCCGGCGCTCGCGCATACCGCCAGCCACGACCGCGCGGAGCTCGACCGCCTGCTCGCCGCCGGCTTCGCCGAGGTCCTGAGCAAGCCGATCGCGCCCGGCGCGCTGCAGGCGGCGATCCGGCGTGCGCTCGGCGAATCCGGCGCAGTCGACGCCGACACGCCTCCTCCCGGCGGCAAGTTGCCGGTGTGGGACGACGACGCGGCGCTCGCCGCGCTCAAGGGCGAACGCGCGCACGTCACCGCATTGCGCCGGCTGTTCCTGGACGAATTGCCGGCGCAGCGGCTTGCGGTCGGCGCCGCCGTCGCCGCCGGCGACGCGGACGGCGCCGGCCGGGTGCTGCACCGGCTGCGCGCGAGCTGCGGCTTCGTGGGCGCGGCGCGGCTGGCGCAGGCGGTGCAATCGCTGCAGCAGGCGCCCGGCTCGCCGGCGGCATTGCGCCGCTTCGACGAGGCGGTCGAGGACGCCCTGGGCGACGGCGGCACGGGGCCCGGCTAGCCACCGCGCGCCACGCGCGAGGCCCCTGCTCAGCGACCCAGCCGCGCCAGCTCGCCCATCATCTCCCACGACTTCAGCCCGCGCCCGCCGAGGTGGTGGGCGAGCACCGCACGCAGCGCGCGGCGCAGGCCGGCGAGGTCATCGGGGGGCGGCGCTTCGTCGCGCGCGAGGGCGAGCAGCGCGCGCCCGGTCGCTGCGGCGCTGCGCTCGTCTTGGCCGCGGTCGCTGAGCAGGCGGCGCGCGCCATGCTCGGGCTCCAGCCGGTAGCGCGCGGCGGGATCGATCGGCGCGCCGTCGCCATCGACGTCGAAGGCCAGGCCGAAGCCGATCGCGGCGAGCAGGTCGCGCTCGAACCGGCGCAGAGTCCAGGCCAGCGGCTCGCCCGCGCCGAGCCGCGCGCGCATCTCGCCGTAAGCGTCGAACAGTTCCGGCAGCGGATCGTGGCGCGGCGCCAGGCGCAGCACCAGCTCGTTGACATAGAACGCCGCCAACGTGGCCTCGCCCGCCAGCGCCGGCGCGGCATCCTGCGCCTCGGCGGCGCGCAGCTGCGCGAGCTCGCCGTGCTGGACGGCGTCGAAGCGGATGCATTGCAGCGGCTGCAGCGCCGCCCGCAACAGCTGCCGCTTCGGGCCCTGCACGCCGCGCGCGAGCAGGCCGAGCCGCCCGTGTTCCGCGCTCAGCACCTCGACCAGCAGGCTGGTCTCGCGCCAGGGCCGGACGTGCAGGACATAGGCGGGTTCGGCGGTGTAGCGCATGAGGCAGGGGCGCGCCGGGCGGAAGAGGTTGGCGGGAACGTATGCGGCATGGATGCCGCATCCGAGCCTACAGGGATGCATTCACGACGGCATGGCTTGCCGGGCTCTCCCGTCCGGCGCGGCGCGAGGTCCTCACCCCCCGGATGCGCGTACTGCGGATGGACGCGCGGCCGGCTCAGTCGTGGTAACCGAATGCGCGCAACGCGGCTTCGTCGTCGGACCAGCCGGCGCGCACGCGCACCCATGTCTCGAGGAACACCTTGGCGTCGAACAGGCGCTCCATCTGCTCGCGCGCACGGCTGCCGATGTCGCGCAGGCGGCTGCCGCCCTTGCCGATCACGATCGCCTTCTGGCCGTCGCGCTCGACCCAGATCACCGCGCCGATGCGCAGCATCCTGCCGTCGACCTCGAAGCGCTCGATCTCCACCGTGGTGGCGTAGGGCAGTTCCGCGCCGAGCTGGCGCATCAGCTGCTCGCGCACCAGTTCACCGGCGAGGAAGCGCTGGCTCTTGTCGGTGATCTCGTCCTCGGCGTACGGCGCGGGCTGCTCGGGCACGAGCTTGAGCAGGTCGTCCACCAGCGCCTCCAGCCCCTTGCGCTTGAGGGCCGAGACCGGATGCACCGCGGCGAACTCGCGCCCGTCGCTGACCTGGGCCAGGAACGGCAGCAGCGCCGCCTTCTCCTTGATCCGGTCGACCTGGTTGACCACCAGCACCACCGGCACGCCCGCTGCGCGCAGCGCCTCGTAGGCGAGCGTGTCCTCCTCGTCCCAGCGCCCGGCCTCGATCACCAGCGCGGCGGCGTCCACGCCCTCCAGCGCGCCGCGGGCGGCGCGGTTCATCCAGCGGTGCATCGCCGAGGACGAGGCCCTGTTGCCCTGTTCGCGGTGGATGCCGGGGGTATCGACCAGCAGCAACTGCCCGTGCGGGAAGGTGGCGATGCCGAGCAGCCGGTGCCGGGTGGTCTGCGGCCGGTTGGAGGTGATGCTGACCTTGGCCCCGACCAGCGCGTTGACCAGGGTGGACTTGCCGACGTTGGGACGGCCGATGACGGCGACCTGGCCGGCACGGAAAGGCGTTTCGCTCATGCGGGGATTGTAGGCGGTGGTGGCGTCCTGGGCCCGCCCGGGAGGACGGGGGTATTGCTTTTCCCCTTGGCAGGAGCGCCGCTGCGCGGCTCCCCCGGCCCGGCGCAGCGCGCCGGGCGTTCGCACGGGCGCGCGGCGATGCCGCGCGAGCCGCCCGTGCTCACCCTGTCCCGATGCGGGGCGCGCGCCATCCATGGCGCGCTGACGCAACACCCCGCCCTCCCGGTCGCTCGGACAGATCCTCGCTGCTTGCCGTAGAGCGGAGCTTGCTCCGCTGAACGAGCGCGGGAGTGGTTGGGGCGCGTCGGGTGGGAGAGGCAGGCAGGACCGTATGCGCCATGGATGGCGCATCCGAGCCTCCATGGACGGATTCACGGCGTGTCCTGCCTGCCTCTCGCCCGGCGCGCTCGCGCGGACAAGGACCACCTGCCGTTCGCCAAAGAAGGCCGTGGCCTGCGGCCCATGCCGTTCTCGAGCAGGCCCCTATCCGGCCGCCGGTGTCTCCAGCACCGCCAGCGCCGCCTCGGCGGCGGCCTGCTCGGCGGCGCGGCGGGAACTGCCCTCGCCTTCGGTGACCAGCGCCGGCGCTTCCAGCGTGCAGGACACCCGGAACACGCGCGCGTGCTCCTCGCCGCCCTCCTCCACCAGCGCGTACACCGGCAGCGGCTTCTGCCGCGCCTGCAACCACTCCTGCAGGCGGGTCTTGGCGTCCTTGCCCACCTGGTGCAGCGGCGGCAGCGCCGCCAGCAGCGGCTCGAACCAGGGCAGGACGATCCGGCGGCAGGCGTCGAAACCGGCATCGAGGTAGAGCGCGGCGATCACCGCCTCCAGCGCGTCGGCGAGGATGGAGTCGCGCCGATGGCCGCCGGACTTCAGCTCCCCGGGACCGAGGATCAGCCGGCTGCCGAGCTCCAGGCCGCGCGCGATCGTGGCGAGGGTCGATTCGCGCACCAGCTCCGCGCGGGCCCGCGTCATCGCGCCCTCGTCGGCCTTCGGCCAGCGCTGGTGCAGCTGCTCGGCGATGATCAGGTTGAGCAGCGCGTCGCCGAGGAATTCCAGCCGCTCGTTGTGCGGGCTGCCGGCGCTGCGGTGGCGCAGCGCCTGCGCCAGCAGGGCGGGCTCGGCGAAGGCGTGGCCGCCGAACGCGACCGGTGCCGGATCAGTCCGGTCCACGCCGCGTCAGGTTCTCGCTGGCGTCGAACTTGCCGACCACGTCGAGGTTGTAGATCAGCGGTCGACGCACCTCGTAGGACACCGTCATCTTCCAGCCGGCGTCGATGCGCTCGATCTTGACGTGCTCGGGCTTCACGTCCTCGGCGTAGCTGATGTACAGCCGGCGGAAGAACAGGTCCTGGATCTTCGCCGGGTCGGTGTTGGCGATGCCGGGTTCGGCGGACAGGCCCTTGAGCGCCTGCTTGACCGCGTAGTACTCCGAATACATCGGGAACAGTTTCATGCCGATGTAGGCGAACAGGCCCACCACCGCCAGCACGATCAGGAACCCGATCAGGGTCATGCCGCCTTGCGCGCGCTTCATCGTTGCCCCTCCCCGGCTTGGCGGATCGCAGCTACGGGATGTTGCTGCCGATCCGGTCGAACTCCACCCCGCCGTCCCAGTGCATCCACACCAGGAAGGCCTTGCCCCTGAGGTTCGCCTCGGGCAGGAAGCCCCAGAAGCGACTGTCCTCGCTATTATCACGATTGTCGCCCATGACGAAATAGTGCCCGGCGGGCACCGTCCATTCGCCCTCTCCCTGGGGGAAGAACGGCAGGTCGTCGCGTTCCAGGACCGGGTGCGGGCGGCCCGGCAGCTCCTCGGTCAGCACGCGCGCGCCGGTCGCGTCGGCGTTGCGGCCCTCGCCCACGTACTGGCCGCGCGCCACGTAGCGCAGCGGCTTGCCGTTGAGCCAGACCGTGTTGTCGCGGTAGGCGATGGTGTCGCCCGGCACGCCCATGACGCGCTTGATCCAGTCCTGGTCGGGATGCTGGGGCGGACGGAACACCACCACGTCGCCGCGCTCGGGCTCGCCGATGGACAGGAACTTGCGGTTGCTGATCGGCAGGCGCAGGCCGTAGGCGAACTTGTTGACCAGGATGAAGTCACCGATCAGCAGTGTCGGCGTCATCGAGCTGGACGGGATGCGGAAGGGCTCGGCGACCCAGCTGCGCAGCACCAGCACCACCGCGAGCACCGGGAAGAAGGCCTTGGCGTAGTCGACCAGCATCGGTTCCTTCGGCTCCAGCAGCCCCGCGCGCTCGGCGCGGCGACGGGCGAGGAACAGCTTGTCGAGCAACCAGATCAGGCCGCTGGCCAGGGTCAGGGCGACGAGGATGATTTCGAACCAGCGCATCGGTGCTCCTTCGGAGCGGGGAAATCGGAAAAGGGAAACGGCCATCGCGACGACGGGCGCCAGCAGGCACCGGCCCCGTTCCTGCCGACCGGCGACGGACCCGTTTGGTTCAACGCGCCCGCCCCGGCGATGCCCCGTCCCCCGTTATTTGTCCACCTGCAGCACGGCGAGGAAGGCCTCCTGCGGGATTTCCACCCGCCCGACCTGCTTCATCCGCTTCTTGCCTTCCTTCTGTTTCTCCAGCAGCTTCTTCTTGCGGCTGACGTCGCCACCGTAGCACTTGGCGAGCACGTTCTTGCGCAGCGCCTTGACCGTGGAGCGGGCGATGATCTGCGAGCCGATCGCGGCCTGGATCGCCACGTCGAACATCTGCCGGGGGATCAGCTCGCGCATCTTCTCGGTCAGGTCGCGGCCGCGGCGGTCGGCGTGGGCGCGGTGGGTGATGATCGACAGCGCATCCACCTTGTCGCCGTTGATCAGGGTGTCCACCCGCACGAAGGGCCCGGCCTGGAAGCGCAGGAAGTGGTAGTCCAGCGAGGCGTAGCCGCGCGACACCGACTTCAGGCGATCGAAGAAGTCGAGCACGACCTCGGCCATCGGCAGTTCGTAGCTGATCTGCACCTGGCTGCCCATGTACTGGATGCCGATCTGGCTGCCGCGTTTTTCCTCGCACAGGGTGATCACGTTGCCGACGTAATCGGGCGGGGTGAGGATGTTGGCGCGGATGATCGGCTCGCGGATCTCCTCGACCAGGTTGGCCTGCGGCAGCTTGGCCGGGTTGTCCAGCGGCACGATTTCGCCGTCGGTCTTCAGGATCTCGTAGATCACGGTCGGCGCGGTGGTGACCAGGTCGAGGTCGTACTCGCGCTCCAGCCGCTCCTGCACGATCTCCATGTGCAGCATGCCGAGGAAGCCGCAGCGGAAGCCGAAGCCCATCGCCTCCGAGCTTTCCGGCTCGAAGCGCAGCGCGGCGTCGTTCAGGCGCAGCTTCTCCAGCGCCTCACGCAACGCCGGGTAGTCCTCGGCGTCGACCGGGAACAGGCCGGCGAACACGCGCGGCTGCATTTCCTGGAAGCCCGGCAGCGGCTTGGGCGCCGGGTCCCTCGCCAGGGTCAGGGTGTCGCCGACCGGCGCGCCGTGCACGTCCTTGATGCTGGCGGTGACCCAGCCCACCTCGCCCGCCCCGAGCTTGTCGAGCACCTTCCGCTTGGGCGTGAACACGCCGACGCTGTCGACCTCGTGCGAACGCCCGGTGGACATCACCAGCAGCTTGTCGCCCGGCCGGATCTCGCCCTGCATCACCCGCACGAGGCTGACCACGCCCAGGTAGTTGTCGAACCACGAGTCGATGATCAGCGCCTGCAGCTTGTCGGTGTCGCGCGGCTGCGGCGGCGGGATGCGCTGGACGATCGCCTCCAGCACCAGGTCGACGTTGAGCCCGGTCTTGGCGCTGATCGCGACCGCGTCGGCGGCATCGATGCCGATCACCGCCTCGATCTCCGACTTGGCGCGGTCGACGTCGGCGGTGGGCAGGTCGATCTTGTTGAGCACGGGGACGACCTCGAGCCCCTGCTCCACCGCGGTGTAACAGTTGGCGACCGACTGCGCCTCCACGCCCTGCGCGGCGTCCACCACCAGCAGGGCGCCCTCGCAGGCGGCGAGCGAACGGCTGACCTCGTAGCTGAAGTCGACGTGGCCGGGGGTGTCGATGAAGTTGAGCTGGTAGGTCTTCCCGTCCTTCGCGGTGTACGGGAGCGAGACCGACTGCGCCTTGATGGTGATGCCGCGCTCGCGCTCGATCGGGTTGTTGTCGAGCACCTGCGCTTCCATCTCGCGCGCGGTCAGGCCGCCGCACAGCTGGATGATGCGGTCGGCGAGCGTGGACTTGCCGTGGTCCACGTGGGCGATGATCGAGAAGTTGCGGATGTGCTGCATTGGGCCGGCGGCGATGCGGCGGACGCCGCGAAGAGTGGCAAACGCGGCATTATCGCATGGCGCGCCGCGACCACCCGCCGGAAGCGGAAGGGCCGCGCCGGTGCGCGGCCCTCGTGTTCAGTCACTCCTCCGCGGCGCGCGGGGTCACCGCGATGAAGCCGCGGCCCGCGGCGTTGCGCACCAGCAGCATCACCGTCTGCCCGGGCTCGACGTCGGCGAGCAGGCGGTCGAGCTGGGCCGGGCTGCCGACCTTGCTGCGGCCCACCTGCAGGATCACGTCGCCGGGCTGCAGGCCGGCGGCGCGCGCCGCCATGCCGTTGATCCGGACCACGGCGACGCCCTCGTCCGCGCCCAGGCCGAGCCGCTTGCGGTCGGCGGCGTCCAGCGGCTGGGTGACGATGCCCAGCGGGTTGTCGGCCGTGCCCGCGCCGGCGCCGGGCCGCGCCGGCGCGTCGGCGACGGCCTCGTCCAGCGCGCCCAGGGTCACCGTGATCTCGCGGGTCTTGCCGTCGCGGAACACGCCCAGGGTGGCGCGGCTGCCCGGCGCCTGCGCGCCAACCAGCGGCGGCAGGTCGCTGGCTTCGTTGATGGCCACGCCGTTGAAGCTGCGGATCACGTCCGCCGGCTCCAGCCCGGCCTTCTCGGCCGGGCTGCCCGGCTCGACCGCGGCGACCAGCGCGCCACGAGTGTCGGGCAGCTTCAGTCCGCGCGCGCGCTCGGCGTCGATCTGCTGCACGCGCACGCCAATCTGGCCGCGCCGGACCTTGCCGGTCGCCTTCAGCTGCTGCACGGCGTTCATCGCGATGTCGATCGGGATCGCGAAGCTCACGCCCATGTAGCCGCCGGAGTTGCTGAAGATCTGCGAGTTGATGCCGACCACCTGGCCGCGGGTGTCGAGCAACGGGCCGCCCGAATTGCCGCGGTTGATCGCCACGTCGGTCTGGATGAAGGGCACGTAGCGCTGGTCGGCGTACGGATTGGCGCGGCCTACCGCGCTGACGATGCCGGCGGTGACCGAATGGTCGAAGCCGAACGGCGAACCGATCGCGACGACCCACTGGCCGGGGCGCAGCGCGTCGGAGTCGCCGATGCGCAGCGCCGGCAGGCCCTTGGCGTCGATCTTGAGCAGGGCGACGTCGGACTGCTGGTCGCTGCCGACGACCTTGGCGGTGAACTCGCGGCGGTCCGACAGCTTGACCGTGACCTTGTCGGCGCCGTCGACGACGTGGTGGTTGGTCAGCACGTAGCCGTCGGCGGAGATGATGAAGCCGCTGCCCAGCGACACGCCCTGCGGCCCGCGCGGCCCGGGCCCCGGCATGCCGGGGAACGGCAGGTCGGGGCCGAAGAAGCGGCGGAAGAATTCCGGGACCTGCTCTTCGTCCGGCACCTGCCGCGCGACTTCGCGGCCGCCGATCTCCGCCTCGACGCTGACTACGCCGGGGCCGACCTGCTGCACCAGCTGGGTGAAGTCCGGCAGGCCCGGGACCAGTTGCGGCGCCGGCGCCTGCGGCGCGGGGGTTTCGGCGGTGGCGACCGGCAGCACCACGGCGGTGGTCGCGGCGGCGGTCACCGCCACCAGCGCCAGGCTGCGGACGCCGGCAGGAATCGCGGACAGGGAAAGTCGGGGCATCGGAGGTCCTCTGCAACGAACACGGGCTGGCGCCGGCGCGCGGCCGGCGCGGGGGAACGATCAGGGCGCGTCGGTCTCGCCGGCGTCGGCGCGCGCGGTTCCGGGCGGTTCCGGCAGCGGCGCCAGGCCGCGGCGGGGCTGGAACACGCCGGGGGCGAACGGATAGAAGCCGGGGGCAGGCGCCTGCCCGCCGTACTCCACGGTGAAACCGCCTTCCGCGCCCATTCCCGGCACCAGCGCACGCGGCCACGGACGGCTCGGCGGCAGCACGTGGTCCGGCGAGAAGGGATTGTGCGGATCGGCGACCCGCGCGGGTTCGACCGCGGCGGCGGCGACCGCCACCGGCGCCTCGCGGCGCTCGCGCAGGCGGGCCGCGGCGCGCTGGGCCTGGGCGTTGCCGCGGCGCGCGGCGGCGACCCGGCGCGGCACTTCCGCCGCGGCGACCGCCGTCGCCAGCTGGCCGGCGGTGTCCGGCGCCGGCGGCAGCGGGGCCGGCTGCGTGGGCGCGGGCTGGGCGGGCGCCGGGCTGGCCGGCGCGTTGCTGGCCAGCGCGGGCGTGGGCGCGGAGGATGGCGTGGATCCGGGCTCGCCCGCCGGGCGCGCCATCAGCAGCGCGACCAGGGCCACCGAGGCGGCGATCGCACCGCCGCCCCAGTGCAGCCAGCGCCGCTGGCGCGCGGCCGGCGCGACCGGCGCGGCTTCGCCGGCGACCGCAACCGCGATCCGCGCTGCGAAGTCCGTGGGCAGCACCGCACCGCCGCGGCCGCGCAGCAGTTCGCCGGCCAGCTGCCAGCGTTCCCAGCAGCCGGCCAGTTCCGCGTCGTGCTCGAGCCGGCGCAGCAGGAACCGCGCCTCGTCGGGCGCCAGCTCGCCGTCCACCAGCGCCGACAGCTGCCGGCGGGTGTGGTCGAGGATCTTGTCCTCTTCGCGCTTGTCGTTCGGGTGATTCATCGGGTCACACGCTCCCGCGTCGTCACGTTGTCCATCAGGGGTTGCAGCTCCGCATCGATCGCCTCGCGCGCCCGGAAGATGCGCGAGCGCACGGTGCCGATCGGACAATCCATGCGTTGCGCGATTTCCTCGTAGCTCAGTCCCTCGACCTCGCGCAGGCTGATCGCGGTCCGCAGTTCTTCCGGCAGGGCTTCGACCGCGCGCATCACGGTTTGTTCCATCTGCTGGCGCATCAGTTCACGTTCGGGCGTGTCGATGTCGCGCAGGCGGATGCCCGATTCGTACTGGGCGGCCTCCTCGGCGTCGATGTCCTCGGTCGGCGGGCGGCGGTTGTGGGCGACGAGATGGTTCTTGGCGGTGTTCACGGCGATCCGGTGCAACCAGGTATAGAACTGCGCGTCGCCGCGGAAGCTGCCGATCGCGCGGTAGGCGCGCAGGAAGGTGTCCTGCGCGACGTCCTGCACCTCGCTCCAGTCGGCGACGTAGCGGCCGATCAGGCCGGCGATCCGGTGCTGGTGCTTGCGCACCAGCAGGTCGAACGCGGCGCTGTCGCCGCGTTGCACGCGCCGGACCAGCTCCAGGTCCAGGTCGTGGGTGGATTCCACTTCGGCCATGCCGCGCCGGCACTCCTGCATGTCGGTCCGGCACGTGACGGCCGGGCGGTGGGACAACGGGATCGCGGGAAAGTTCGGTCCGGCGGGGCCGGAGTCGGGTTCTGTTCCCCCGGCCTTCATGGGGGCGGATTTGACGGGCTTCAAATCACGCCCGGATGATACTGGTCTCCCATACCGCCTCGGATGGTGCCGGATGACGGCAGGACGGATCACCGCGGAGTTCGCCGGACTCCGCTTCGCGCACTGGCAGGTGTCCTCGCACGGCGAGGGCATCGTGGTCGCCACCCTCGACCGCGCGGGCGAATCGGTCAACGCGCTCTCCCAGGACGTGCTGATCGAACTGGGCACGCTGGTCGAGCGGCTGGCGATCGAGCCGCCGCGCGGGCTGGTGTTCCGCAGCGGCAAGGCGTCCGGCTTCGTCGCCGGGGCGGACATCAAGGAATTCCGCGAATTCGACGCGCGCGGCACGGTCAAGGATGCGCTGTTCCGCGGCCAGCAGGTGTTCCAGCGCATCGCCGAGCTGCCCTGCCCCACGGTCGCCGCGATCCACGGCTTCTGCATGGGCGGCGGCACCGAGCTGGCGCTGGCCTGCCGCTACCGGGTCGCGTCGGACGACCGCGCCACCCGGATCGGCCTGCCCGAGGTCAAGCTCGGCATCTACCCGGGCTGGGGCGGCAGCGTGCGGCTGCCGCGGCTGGTCGGCGCGCCGGCGGCCTTCGACATGATGCTGACCGGGCGCGCGCTGTCGGCCTCGGCGGCGCGCGCGATCGGGCTGGTGGACAAGGTCGTGCCGGAGGCGCAGTTGCTCGACACCGCCGCGGCGCTGGTCGCGCAGCGCCCGGTGCGGCCGTTCGGCCAGCGCTTCCGGGCCTGGGCGACGACCAACTGGCTGGCGCGCCAGCTGCTCGCGCCGATGCTGGTGAAGCAGGTCGCGCGCAAGGCGCGCCGCGAGCACTATCCCGCGCCCTACGCGCTGATCGAGACCTGGCGGCGCAGCGGCGGCGATGTCCAGGCGCGACTGGCGGCCGAGCGCAAGTCGGTGGTCAAGCTCGCGTCCACGCCGACCGCGCGCAACCTGATCCGCGTGTTCTTCCTGCAGGAGCGGCTGAAGGCGCAGGCCGGCAGGGACAGCGGCATCCGGCGCGTGCACGTGGTCGGCGCCGGCGTGATGGGCGGCGACATCGCGGCGTGGTCGGCCTACAAGGGCTTCGAGGTCACCCTCGCCGACCGCGAGCAGCGCTTCATCGACGGCGCGCTGCAGCGCGCGCAGGCGCTGTTCGAGAAGAAGGTCAAGGACGCGGCGCGCCGGCCCGAGGTGGCGGCGCGCCTGCGCGGCGACCTCGCCGGCGACGGCGTGGCCGATGCCGACCTGGTGATCGAGGCGATCATCGAGCAGCCCGAGGCCAAGCGCGCGCTGTACGCCGAGATCGAGCCGCGGATGAAGGCCGACGCGCTGCTGACCACCAACACCTCGTCGATCCCGCTGACCGAACTGCGCGGACACATCGCGCGCCCGGCGCAGTTCGCCGGCCTGCACTACTTCAACCCGGTGGCGCTGATGCCGCTGGTGGAGATCGTGCGCCACGACGCGATGGGGGAGGACACCCAGCGGCGCCTTGCGGCGTTCTGCAAGGCGCTGGACAAGCTCCCGGTGCCGGTCGCGGGCACGCCGGGCTTCCTGGTCAATCGCGTGCTGTTCCCCTACATGCTGGAAGCGGCGACCGCGTTCGCCGAGGGCATTGCGGGCCCGGCGATCGACGGGGCCGCGGTGAAATTCGGCATGCCGATGGGGCCGATCGAACTGATCGACACGGTCGGCCTGGACGTCGCCGCGGGCGTGGCACGGGAACTCGCGCCCTTCCTCGGCGTCGCCGTGCCGGCCGCGCTGTCGGCGCCGCCGGAGGCCGGCAAGCGCGGGCGCAAGGACGGCCAGGGCCTGTACAAGTGGGAACACGGCAAGCCGGTCAAGCCGTCGCTGCCGAAGGACTACAAGGCGCCCGAGGACCTGGAGGACCGGCTGGTGCTGCCGCTGCTGAACGAGGCGGTGGCCTGCCTGCACGATGGCGTGGTCGCGGACGCGGACCTGCTGGATGCGGGGGTGATCTTCGGCACCGGCTTCGCACCCTTCCGCGGCGGCCCGATCCAGTACATCCGCGAAACCGGCGTCGACGTATTGCTGACGCGGCTGCAGGCGCTGCGGGCGCGGCACGGCGAGCGCTTCGCGCCGCGGCCGGGCTGGGACGCGCCGGCGCTGCGCGCGGAAGGCTGAGAAGCTTCCGCGCCGGCGCCGGCAGCCCCTAGCCCCTGGCTACATCGTCTGCGTCGGCTTGTCCGCCGTCAGCGTGCCGGCCAGCAGGGTTTCGATCTTGCCCTTGACCGTTTCGCCTTCCGGGGTGTCGGCGAACTGCACGCCGATGCCGGAGGTACGGTTGCCCTGCGCGCCCGGCGGGGTCACCCACACGACCTTGCCGGCGACCGGCAGGCGCTCGCTGGATTCGGGCAGGGTCAGCAGCAGGAACACCTCGTCGCCGAGGAAGTAGCGCTTGGCGGTCGGCACGAACACGCCGCCGTGCTTCAGGTACGGCATGTAGGCGTTGTAGAGCTGCGCCTTGTCCTTGATCGCCAGCGACAGGATGCCCTGCCGCGCTCCGCCCACGTTGGCCATCAGCCTCGCGTCCCCTTGTCAGCGGCGCCGCGCTCCCGCGTCCTGGGCACCGGCGCTGTCCGTGCGCCACGCCAGCAGCAACTCGGCGATGGCGAGGTCGGAACGGACGGTGGTGCCGAGCAGCGCGCGGGTGCGGTTCGCCATGTCGAACCAGGTTGCGAGGGTGCGGGTTCGCCGGGGATCGGTCAAGCGGGCCGCCTCCTCCAGCGCCAGGTCGGCGGCCAGGCGCAGGCGCAGCGGCGCCTGCTCGTCGGCCGCCCAGCGCTGGCCGACCGCGCCCGGCGCCAGCTCGCCGCGGGCGACGCCGGCGAGGTCCTTCGCGACCTCGCGGCGCAGGGCCAGGCCGCCGTCGCGCAGCCAGGCGTCGGCCAGGCCGGGGTGGCCGCGCGCGGCATCCAGCGCCTCGGTCGCGGCCGCGGTCGCGTGACCGCGCGCCTGCAGCCAGGCCAGCGCCTCGGCGCGCGGCGGCAGGCGGAATTCCAGGCGCTGGCAGCGGCTGCGGATGGTCGCCGGCAACGCCTGCGGGTGCGCGGTCACCAGCCACAGGTAGCGGCCCGGCACCGGTTCCTCGAGGGTCTTCAGCAGGGCGTTCGCGGCAGCGTGGTTGATCGCGTCGGCCGGATCGACGATCGCAACCTGGGCGCCGCCCGCCTGCGCGGTCAGCGCGAGGCGCTCGGACAGCGCGCGGATCTGTTCGATCACGATTTCGCTGCGCATCTTCGGCGGTCGCGCTTTCTCGTTGAGCACGAATCCGACGAAACCGGCGTCCGGATGGCCCGGATGCCCTGCCGGATGCGCCAGCGATCCATCCGGCCGCGTCTGCACCGGATCGGCCTGCGAGCGCGACTGGAACAGCACGCAATCGCGGCACTGACCGCAAGGCAGGTCGCCCTTCGGTGCCCGGCACAGCACGCGCTGCGCCAGGACCTCGGCGACCGCGCGCTTGCCCAGCTTCTCCGGCCCGGTCAGCAACAACCCGTGGCCGAGCCGGCCAGCCGCGAACGCGGCTACCGCCTGCGCGTACACGCGCTGTTGCCAGGGCGCGAAGGCGTCGCTCATGCGTGCCTCCCGCGCCAGGCCTGCAGGCAGGCGAGCGCGTCGGCGGCGACGACACCGGCGGGCCGGGTCGCGTCGAGCACGCGGAAGCGCTCCGGCTCCGCGGCCGCGCGCGCGAGGAAGGCGGTACGGACGCGCTCGAAGAAGCCATCGTCCTCGCCCTCGATGCGATCGACGCCGCCGTTGCGGCCGCGCGCACGCGCGCGCCCTTCGCCGACGCCGAGGTCGAGCAGCAGGGTCAGCCCGGGACGCAGGCCGACCACACGCTGCTCGAGCTCGGCGATGAAGGCGGGATCGATCCCGCGCCCGCCGCCCTGGTAGGCGTAGCTGGAATCGGTGAAGCGGTCGCTGAGCACCCACGCGCCGCGTTCGAGCGCCGGCTGAATGGTCTCGCGCACGTGCTGGGCACGCGCGGCGAACATCAGCAGCAGTTCGGCCTCGGCCGCGGGCGGTTCGTGCGCAGGATCGAGCAGCAGGGCGCGGATGCGTTCGGCCAGCGGCGTGCCGCCCGGCTCGCGCGTGCACACGACTTCGTGGCCCTCCGCTTCCAGCGCCGTGCGCAGCGCGCCTAGCACGGTGGTCTTGCCGGCGCCCTCGCCGCCCTCCAGCGAGACGAAGCGCGGGTGCGCGGGCAAGGTATCGGGCCCTGCGAAGTTCATTTCGGCGCCTGTGCGCGGCGCGCGCGGTAGTTGCGCAGGTAATCGCGCACCGCGGCCTCGTGCTCGGCCAGCGAGCGGGTGAACACGTGGCGGCCGCTACCGTCGCCGACGGCGACGAAGAACAGCGCGTCGCCGGGCGCCGGATGGGTCACCGCCCGCAGCGCGGCCTTGCCGGGCATCGCGATCGGCGTCGGTGGCAGGCCGGCGCGGGTGTAGGTGTTGTAGGGCGTGTCGGCGAGCAGGTCGGCCTTGCGGATGTTGCCCGCGTAGCGCGTGCCCATGCCGTAAATCACGGTCGGATCGGTCTGCAGGCGCATGCCGAGCTTCAGCCGGCGTAGGAACACGCCGGCGATCGCCGGACGCTCCTCGGCGACGCCGGTTTCCTTCTCGACGATCGAGGCGAGGATCAGCGCTTCGTACTTCGATTGCAGCGGCAGGTCGGCGGCCCGCGAGGCCCACGCCGCGTCCAGCTCCCGCGCCATCGCGTCGTAGGCCCGGCGCAGCACGTCGAGGTCGGAATCGCCGCGGGTGTAAGCGTAGGTCTCCGGCAGGAAGCGACCCTCCGGGTGCTCGCCGGCATGGCCGAGCGCGCGCATCAGCGCGGCGTCGTCGAGTTCGTCGGCCTCGTGCTTCAAGGGCTGCGCCTTCGCCAGCGCCGCGCGCAGCTCGCGCAAAGTCCAGCCTTCCACGATGGTGAAGCGGTGGCTGATCACCCGCCCCTCGCGCATGCGCAGCAGCAGGCCACGCGGGGTGGTGCCCGGATCGAGCGCGTATTCGCCCACCTGCAGCTTGCCGGCGGCGCCGAGCTGGCGCGCGAGCAGCTGCCACTCCGGCGTGCTGCCCTCGCTCACGCCTGCGTCGCGCAACTTCGCCAGCACCCGCAGGAAGGAATCGCCCTGGGCGACGGTGACGCTGTCGCCGCGCTCCAGGCCGGCGATCGGCGTGTCGGCGAAGCCGGTGTAGCGCTGCATCGCATACCAGCCCGCGGCCGCGAGCAGCACGAGGGTGACGAACAACAGGGCCAGGCCACGGCCCGGCTTGCGCTTCTGACTCACGGAGCCTCCAGGGCGAATGCCGGATGCAGCCGCGCCAGCGCGCGACGCGCATCCTCCAGCGCCGGGTGCGGCGCGTAGTCGCGCGCACCCACGCGGGCGACGGCGAGGATACCGCGCACCGCGTTGCACAGGAAAACCGCGTCGGCCGCCTCGACGTCGGCCTCGGACAAGGTCCGCTCGCGTGCCTGCAGGACGGGCACCAGGAATCCGCGGCAGACGCCGGCCACGCCGCAATCGTCGATGGGCGGCGTCGACCACGCGCAGCCGTGCAGGACAAACAGGTTGGCCGCGGCCGCGGATACGACGCGGCCGCCGGCGTCCCGCAGCAACCCTTCGTCGGCGCCGGCCTCCACGCACTCCGCGCGCGCCAGCACCTGTTCGAGCCGGTTGCAGTGCTTGAGGCCCGCCAGCATCGGTTGCGAAGCGAGTCGCGTGCGGCACCAGTGCAGGCGCAGCCCCTCGGCAGCGGCCGGCGGCAGCGGGTGCCGCGACAGGACCCAGGTCGGGGCGGCTTCCCGCGGCGGTGCGTAGCCGCGACCACCGCTGCCGCGGGTCAGCAGCAGCTTGAGCACGCCGGCGCCGCCCGCGGCGCACAGCGCGCGCGCCTCCTCGCGCACGCGCGCCGGATCCGGCAACGGGATGCGCAGGCACGCGGCGCCGCGCGCCAGTCGCGCCCAATGCGCGTCCCACCACGGCACGCCACCCGCGTGCACGCGCATGGTCTCGAACAGGCCGTCGCCGTAAGCGAGGCCGCGATCGTCGGCCGGTACCGCGTCGACCCGGCGATCGCCCACGAAGATCCGCGCGTTCATTCGTGCACCCCGAGCGCGCGCAGCATGCCGCGCGCCTTGGCCCGCGTCTCGTCGAGTTCGCGCTGCGGGTCGGAGTCGGCGACGATGCCGGCGCCGGTGCGGAAGCGCAGCGTGTCGCCTTCGAGTTCGGCGCTGCGGATCAGGATGTTGAGGTCGAGGTCGCCGTCGCGGCCGAGCCAGCCGAAGGCGCCGGTGTAGGCGCCCCGCCCTTCGCCCTCCAGCTCGGCGATCACCTGCATGCAGCGCACCTTCGGGCAGCCGGTGATGGTGCCGCCGGGGAAGGTCGCGCGGATCACCGCGCCCGGCGTGGCGTCGGCGCGCAGGCGGCCGCGCACGTTGCTGACGATGTGGTGCACGTGCGCATAGCTCTCGACCGTCATCAGCTCGTCCACCTCCACGCTGCCGGGCGCGCACACGCGGCCGAGGTCGTTGCGCTCGAGGTCGATCAGCATGACGTGCTCGGCGCGCTCCTTGGGATTGCCAACCAGGTCGCGGATGCGCGCCGCGTCGTCGTCGCCGGCGAAGCGCGGGCGGGTCCCGGCGATCGGCCGGGTCTCGACCAGCCCGCCGCGCACCGAGACCAGGCGCTCGGGCGAGGCGCTGACCACCGCCCAGCCGTCGCCGGCGAACAGGCCCGCGAACGGCGCCGGGTTGTGCGCGCGCAGGCGCTGGAACAACGCCGCCGCGTCGACCGGCGCATCGAAGCGCGCGCGCCAGCCGCGCGAGAGGTTGGCCTGGAACAGGTCGCCGGCGGCGAGGTAGTCGAGCACGCGGCGCACGCCGTCGGTGAAGCGCGCGGGCGGGTCTTCGTCGATGCTGTCCGGTGCCTGCCACTCCGGCTGCGGCAGGCGCAGCGCCGCGGCCACGTCGGCCTCGATGCGTTCCAGCATGTCCGCCGCCTCCGCCTCGGCGACGATGCAGCACTCGCCACTGGCGCGGTCGCGCAGCACCGCGGCCGGGCAGCGCAGCGCCAGCGCCACCGGCAGCGCGCCGGGCGCGTCGGGCAGCGCCAGCACGGGTTCGACCTGGTCCGCGAGTTCGTACGAGAGCAACAGCGCCCAGCCGCCGCGGAACGGCCAGCGCGGCTCGTCGCGGGGAACCCGCAACGCGCGCCAGTCGCGGTCGAGCGCATCCAGGAAGCCGCCTTCGACGATGCTGCCGTCCTGCCGCCGGGTGGCGCCGTCGCGGCCGAGGGCGAGCGATTCGCCGCCGGCCGCCAGCAGCAGGTCCCAGCGGCCGTGGGCGGTGCCGGCCGCGGAGGATTCGAGCAGCAGCGGATAGCGCCGCGGCGCGAGGCGCTGCAGGGCCAGCAGGTCGATCGGGTCGGTCAGCGGACGGGTGAGCAGCATCGGCGCATTGTCGGGCACCCGGCCCCAGGGAAGCGGCGCCTCGCAACGCTTCGCGGAAAGTCGCGGGCCCGGCGCGGCCGCGCCGGCCCGCTGCGGAAGTCGCGCGACGCCGCTAGACGCGCCGGAACACCAGCGTGCCGTTGGTCCCGCCGAAGCCGAACGAGTTCGACAGCGCGATGTCGACCTGCTTCTCGCGCGCGACGTGCGGCACGTAGTCCAGGTCGCAGCCCGCGGACGGATCGTCGAGGTTGATCGTCGGCGGGATCACCCCGGTGTGCAGCGCCATCGCCGAGAACACCGCCTCGATGCCGCCGGCGGCGCCCAGCAGGTGGCCGGTCATCGACTTGGTCGAGCTGACCATCGTGCGGTAGGCGTGCTCGCCCAGCGCGGCCTTGACCGCCATCGTCTCGGCCAAGTCGCCGGCCGGGGTGGACGTGCCGTGCGCGTTGATGTAGCCGATCGTCGCCGGATCGATGCCGGCGTCGCGGATCGCGGCGACCATGCAGCGCGCGGCGCCCTCGCCGTTCTCGCTCGGCGCGGTCATGTGGAAGGCGTCGCCGCTCATGCCGAAGCCGGCGAGCTCGCAGTAGATGCGCGCGCCGCGCGCCTTCGCCCGCTCGTAGTCCTCGAGGATGACGATGCCGGCGCCGTCGCCCATGACGAAGCCGTCGCGGTCCTTGTCCCACGGCCGCGAGGCCCTGGCCGGCTCGTCGTTGCGGGTGGACAGCGCCTTCATCGCGCAGAAGCCGCCGAGCGAGGTCGGGGTGGTCGCGTACTCGGCGCCGCCGGCGATCATCGCGTCGGCGTCGCCGTGCTGGATCATGCGCGCGGCGAGGCCGATGTTGTGGGTCGCGGTGGTGCACGCGGTGACCGCGGCGATGTTCGGACCCTTCGCTCCGGTCATGATGGACACGTGGCCGGCGATCATGTTGATGATCGTGCTCGGCACGTAGAACGGCGACACCTTGCGCGGGCCGCCCGCCGCGTACTTCAGCGTCGTTTCCTCGATGCCGTTCAGGCCGCCGATGCCGGCGCCGATGGCGACGCCGATACGCTCGGCCTCTTCCTCGCCGAGAGTCTCCAGGCCCGCGTCGCGCAGCGCCATGAACGAGGCGGCGACGCCGTAGTGGATAAAGGGGTCCATCTTCTTGACGTCCTTCGCCGGGATCCACTGGGCCGGATCGAAGTCGCGCACCTCGCCCGAGATGCGGGTCGGGAACGCGGACGCGTCGAAATGGGTGATCGGACCGATGCCGGAACGGCCGTTGACGATGCCGTCCCAGCTCGAGGCCAGGTCGTTGCCCAGCGGCGAGACGATGCCGAGGCCGGTGATCACTACGCGGCGTTTGGAGGACATGTCGGACTCCTCGAACTCGCCCTACGCTGGCGAATGCGGTTGCGGAAACGCACGGGGCCGCAGAAGCGGCCCCGGCCGCCACGCCGGCGCCGGGCGGCGTCGCGTGGCATCCGGCCGAACGGGCCGGACTGGATTGCGGATGTCAGGCCTTGACGTGCGCCTTGACGTAGTCGATCGCCTGCTGGACGGAGGTGATCTTCTCGGCTTCCTCGTCCGGGATCTCGCACTCGAACTCTTCCTCGAGCGCCATCACCAGCTCGACGGTATCGAGCGAGTCTGCGCCGAGGTCGTCGACGAACGAGGCGTTGTTGGTGACTTCCTCTTCCTTGACGCCAAGCTGCTCGACGACGATCTTCTTGACGCGCTCTTCGATGGTGCTCATGGGTGCTCGCTCCTCCCGGAGTCTGTACAGAGGGATAGTGTAAGGGAAAGCCGGCGCCGGGCGTGCAAGCCCCGGGGACGCCGGTCCGGACGCCAGGGCGCCCGTTTACGGCATGTACATGCCGCCGTTGACGTGCAGGGTCTCGCCGGTGATGTAGGCCCCGCCGGGCCCCGCCAGGAAGGCCACCGCGCGGGCGATGTCGGCCGGCTCGCCGAGGCGGCCCAGCGCGATCTGGCCGAGCAGGGCCTCGCGTGCCGCGTCCGGCAGGGCGCGGGTCATGTCGGTGTCGATGAAGCCGGGCGCGACCACGTTCACGGTCACCCCGCGCGAGCCGATCTCCTTGGCCAGCGACTTGCTGAACGCGATGATGCCGGCCTTGGCCGCGGCGTAGTTGGCCTGCCCCGCGTTGCCGGTCACGCCGACGACCGAGGCGATGCTGACGATGCGCCCGCGGCGCGCCTTCATCATCCCGCGCATCACCGCCTTGGACAGGCGATAGACGCTGGTGAGGTTGGTGTCGAGGATCGCGTTCCAGTCCTCGTCCTTCATCCGCATCAGCAGGTTGTCGCGGGTGATGCCGGCGTTGTTGACCAGGATGGTGATCGCGCCGATCTCCTTGCCGACTTCCTCGATCAGCGCGTCCACGGCCGAGGCATCGGTGACGTCCAGCTTGCGGCCGTGGCCGCCCAGCGGCTTCAGGCGCGCGTCGATCGCGGCGGCGCCGTTGTCCGAGGTCGCGGTGCCGATCACGGTCGCGCCCTGCGCGGCCAGTTCGTCGGCGATCGCCGCGCCGATGCCGCGGCTGGCGCCGGTGACCAGCGCGACCTCGCC
Organism: Lysobacteraceae bacterium; assembly: GCA_035539135.1. Lineage (GTDB taxonomy): Bacteria > Pseudomonadota > Gammaproteobacteria > Xanthomonadales > Xanthomonadaceae > JABFWF01. The sequence goes on along the minus strand of DATLJD010000014.1, from coordinate 42,438 downwards.
CTTGAGGACGTCGTTCATGCGTTGCTCCATTCGTTGCGCGCCGCGTCGAAGTCCGCCGGCGACGCGAGCGCGCGCGCATCCAGCGCCTTGTCGATGCGCTTGACCAGGCCCGTGAGCACCTTGCCCGGGCCGCATTCGCCGATGCGGGTCGCGCCGCGCGCGGCCAGGGCCTGCACGCAGCCGGTCCACCGCACCGGCAGGTAGAGCTGGCGCACCAGCGCGTCGCGGATCGCGGCGACGCCCTCGTGCACCTGCGCGTCCACGTTCTGCACCACCGGCAGTTGCGGCGCGTGCCAGGCGACGTCGTCCATCGCCCGGGCGAGGCGGTCGGCCGCGTCGCGCATCAGCGGCGTGTGCGAGGGCACGCTGACCGCGAGCCTGACCGCCTTGCGCACGCCGCGCTCGGCCAGCAGCGCGAGCGCGCGGTCGACCGCCGCGGCGTGGCCGCCGATCACGATCTGCCCCGGCGAGTTGTAGTTGGCCGGTACCACCACGCCGTCGCCGGAGGCGGCCGCGCAGACCTCGTCGACCAGCGCGTCCTCGGCGCCGAGCACCGCCGCCATCGCGCCGGTGCCGGCGGGCGCGGCGTCCTGCATCAGCTGGCCGCGCAGGCGCACCAAGCGCGCGCCGTCGGCGAGCGACAGCGTGCCGGCGGCGACCAGCGCTGCGTATTCGCCGAGGCTGTGGCCGGCGAGCAGCGCCGGGCGCACGCCGCCCTGCTGCAGCCACGCACGCCAGACGGCGACGCCGCCGGCGAGCAGGGCCGGCTGGGTGAATTCGGTGCGGTTGAGCTGCTCTTCCGGGCCGTCCTGCGCCAGCGTCCACAGGTCCGCGCCGGCGCCTTCCGACGCCTCGGCGAAGGCCTCGCGCACGACCGCATGCTGCTGCGCCAGTTCCGCGAGCATGCCGACCGACTGCGAGCCCTGGCCGGGGAAGACGAAAGCGAGTTGCGCGGACGGCTGGGTCACGGGGGTCCCTCGAAAAAGACGCGGCATGATACGGATGCATCGCGCCTTGCGTCTGTACTGGACCGTATGCGACGCCCCGCTGCGCGCGGGACGATCGCATGCGGGATCAGTAGCGCAGCAGGGCCGCGCCCCAGGTAAAGCCGCCGCCGAAGGCTTCCAGCAGCAGCAGCTGGCCGCGCTGGACCTTGCCCGAGCGCACGACCTCGTCCAGCGCCAGCGGCACCGAGCCCGAGGAGGTGTTGCCGTGGCGGTCGACGGTGACGACCACGCGCTCCATCGGCATGTCCAGGCGCTTGGCGGTCGCCTCGATGATGCGCAGGTTGGCCTGGTGCGGGATCAGCCAGTCGATGTCGTGGCGGTCCAGGCCGTTCGCCTCGAGCGTCTCCTCGACCACCGAGTCGAGCGCCTTCACCGCGTGCTTGAAGACCTCGTTGCCGGTCATCAGCACCTTGACGCCGGCGTTGTGCTCGCCCGGCTTGAAGCCGACCGACACGCCCACCGGGTTCCACAGCAGCTCCTTCTTGGCGCCGTCCGCGTGCAGGTGGGTGTTGAGGATGCCGGTCTCGCTGTCGGCCTTGAGCACGACCGCGCCCGCGCCGTCGCCGAACAGCACGCAGGTGCTGCGGTCGTTCCAGTCGAGCATGCGGGTCAGGGTCTCGGCGCCGACCACCAGCGCGGTCTTCACCGCGCCGCTGCGGATGAACTTGTCCGCCACCGACAGCGCGTAGACGAAACCCGAGCAGGCGGCGTTGACGTCGAACGCCGGGCAGCCGTTGGCGCCCAGCCGCGCCTGCAGCAGGCAGGCGGTGGAGGGAAAGATGAGATCGGGCGTGGTCGTGCCGAGCACGATCAGCTCGAGCTCGGAGGCTTCGACCCCCGCCGCTTCCAGGGCACGCACCGCGGCGTGGTAGGCGAGGTCGCCGGTGGTCTCGCCCTCGGCGGCGACGTGGCGCTCGCGGATGCCGGTGCGGCTGGCGATCCACTCGTCGCTGGTCTCGACGATCTTCGCGAGGTCGTCGTTGCTCAGGACCTTCTCCGGCAGGTAGCTGCCGGTGCCGGCGATGCGGGCGAAAACCCGGGGAGTGGGGCCTTGCTGGCTCATGCGTTGCTGTCCCTCAGGCCGGCGCATCCACGCCCGGCACGGTCCGCGGCGAGCATTGCATTCCTGCCTCGCCCCAAAAGAAAAACACGACGCGGGCACGGGGCCCGCATCGCGTCATTGTGCACCGGCTTGCCGCCGCGAGGGGACGGCGCCGTACGGCGGTGCTTATTCTTCGTCGACGACGCGCGTCTTCGGCGCGATCACCTGCTTGCCGCGGTAGTAGCCGTCGGCGGTCACGTGATGGCGCAGGTGGGTCTCGCCGCTGGTCGGGTCGGTCGCCAGCTGCTTGCCCTTGAGGGCGTCGTGCGAGCGGCGCTGGCCGCGGCGGGAGGGGGAAACGCGGGACTTCTGCACAGCCATGGGATTGCTCCAGCTTCGTATTCGTCGACGACGCGGAATGCGCCGCTAATCCTTCTTCTTCAATGCGGCGAGCGCCGCGAACGGCCCCGCCTTCGCCGCCTCTTCCTCCGGCGGCGACCATTCCTGCTCCAGCGGCTCGCTGCCGGGCGCCAGCGGCACCACCGGCAGGGCGAGGATGAGCTCGTCCTCGACCAGTTCCGCCGGCCGCAGCGCCCCGTCCTCGGGCACCAGCAGCGGCTCGTAGCCTTCCGGCAGCGCGGCCTCGTCCGCTTCGTCGCGGACCAGGCCGAGCCGCTGCACCACCGTCACCGGCAGCAGGAAGCGCCGCAGCGAACGCTGGCACTGCAACGGCAGTTCGGCCTCGATGCGCAATTCGGCATACGGAATGCCGAGGTTGTCGCGATCGAAGCCGATCCCGTAGCCGACCCGCCCCTCCGGCTCGCACAACGCGTCGCGCAGGCGCGGCAGCGAAGCGAGCGGCAGGCTGCCCTCGAAGCTGCGCCGCGCGGCGACCATGCGCCAGGCGTCCAGGACCTCGGGAACCCGCGATTCCGGCACGTCGGGGGACATAAGCCGCGGAATGGTAGGGCCTGCAGCCGCCGCTGTCAAAGCGCCAAGCCCTTGCCGGCGCTGGAATTTGCCCCGGCCGGACCGGCACGGCAGACTGCCCCTTCCACCGCCCGGACGCCGCCCTTGGCCACCGCCGCCATCCTCTCGATCCTCGTGCTGGCCGCCGTGGCGCTCGCCTTCGCCCTGCGCCAGCGCAGCAGCCGCCGCCAGCAGGTGCTGCGCCAGCTGCTGGACGCGGCGGACACGCTGGAGGCGCGGCTGCGCACCGCCCGCGCCGAAATCGAGGCGATCGCCGGCGACGACAGCAACCCGGTGCAGGAGGCGATGCACGAGATGCTGCGCCAGCGCCTGTGGCTGCAGCAGCACGGCGGCCAGGCCTCGCTGCAGCAGCTGGCCGCGGTGCGCGACTCGATCGACGCCGCCCGGGCCCGCATCGACCGCCAGCTCGAACGGCTCGACCAGGCCCGCGCCGCGCAACCATGAACGGGACCCGGCTGGTCCTGGCTTCGACCTCCCGCTACCGGCGCGAGCTGCTGGAGCGGCTGCGCCTGCCCTTCGACGTGGCCCGCCCCGAGGTCGACGAGACGCCCCTGCCCGGCGAAGCCCCCGCGGCGCTGGCCGCGCGCCTGGCGCGGGCCAAGGCGGAGGTGGTCGCCGCCGCGGGCGATGCCTGGGTGATCGGCTCCGACCAGGTCGCCGCGCTCGGCGACACCGCACTCGGCAAGCCCGGCAGCGTCGAGGCCGCGCAGGCACAGTTGCGGCGCATGTCGGGGCGCAGCGTCGCCTTCCTCACCGGCGTCTGCCTGGCGCATCCCGACGGCCGCGCCTGGCAGGCGCTGGACACCACCACGGTGCGCTTCCGCACGCTCACGGATGCCGAGATCGCGCGTTACGTTGCCGCCGAACGGCCGCTGGACTGCGCCGGCAGCTTCAAGTCCGAAGGCCTGGGGATCGCCCTGTTCGAAGCGATCGAAACCGTGGACCCGACCGCGCTGGTCGGCCTGCCGCTGATCGCGACCGCGGCCCTGCTGCGACGCGCGGGCTTCGCCCTGCCCTGAGCGCGTCGCACACTCTCCGCAGGCTCAGCGCACGTCCAGCGGCTGTTCGCTCCACTCCTCGATGCTGCCGTCGCGGCCGTGCAGGCGCAGGCCGAGCCAGTGCCGCCCCGGCGTCAGCGCGTCCGCCGGGATCTGCGCGCGGAAGCCGACGCGCGGATGCCGCGGGTCGTTCGAGATCCGCCAGTACACCCGCACGCCGGGCGCCTCCAGGCCGTAGCGCGCCCGCGCGCGCAGCCGGCCGTCGAGCAGCACCTCGACGCGGTCGACGCCGACGCCATCCTTGAACGCCCAGCCCTCGACCTCCAGCGGGACACCCGCGGCGACCCGCGCGCCGCTCGCCGGCGCATCGATCCAGGCCATCGCCGGCGTCACGCAGGCGCCGTGCGGCGCGCGCTCCCGCACGCCGAGGCGGAACAGCAGGAAGCGCTGCGCGCCGTGGTCCACGTTCACCACCGTCGGCGGCGGCAGCGGGCCCAGCCGCGCGCAGAGGTCGTGGTAATAGGCGAGCAACTCGCGGTAGCGGACCTCGCTCGCGCCCACCACCAGCAGCACCGGCCCGTCGCCGGCACCGGCGTGGCCTTCCCGCCGCAGGCCCCACAGGGTCAGCTGCGGCGCGCGCCCGTGCTTGCGGTTGAGCGGATGCGGCAGCACCGCGATGTCCGGCTCGCCGAGGGCGAAACCGAGCTCGGCGCCGATCTTGAAACTGCCGGCGAGCAGGCGCGTCCCGGCCGGCATGCGCGCGCGCACGTGGCGCACCGCGTCGGCGAGCTTTTCCCAGCCCGCGAAGTTGGCCGGATACCAGCGCGTGGCCGCGGCCTGTGCGCGCACCGCCGGCACCGACACCGCCGCGTAGTAGCCGAGCACCCCGGCCAGGCCCGCCGCCGCGACTACGGCGGTGGTCCAGCGCAGCCAGCGCGGCCAGCCGGCGAGCACGCCGGGCAGCAGCGGCAGCAGCGCGACGTAGCCCGGCAGCGGCCAGTGGAAGCTGACCCGCTCGGTGTCGGCGAGGAAACCGAGCGCGAAGAATCCCAGCACCACCAGCGCGCCAAGCCAGGCGAAGTAGCGCGGCACCACCGCTTCGTCGCGGCGGTGCTTCCATGCCGCCAGCAGCAGCGCGGCGAACAGCAGCGGCGTCACCAGCAGCGCCTGGACGCCGAGGAAGTCGATGCCGTCGGCGTGGAAGGCCCAGGGATGCCGGTCGACCAGCTGGAAGCGCAGGCCGGCCTCGGCGTTGTCGAGGTTCCAGGCCACCAGCGGCGTCCACGCGGCGACGCCGCAGGCAATCGCGACCAGCACCCGCGGATCGCGCAACGCGCGCCGCCCGGCCGGCAACAGCAGCAGCACCACCCCGCCGACCGCGAGCACGGCGATGAAGCGGTAGTGGCTGAGCGCGCCGATCGCCATGCCGATCGCCAGTTCCAGCGCCGCGCCCGCGCCGACCTCGCGCAGCAGGCGGCTGCCCGCGTCCATGCACAGCAGGGTGGCCAGCGCCATCGCCGCGTCGGGCACGGCGAGCAGGCCGAGGGTGCCTGCCAGCGGCAGCAACATCGCGAACACGCCGGCCTGCCAGCCACGCAGCGCGCCGAACTCGCGCGCGGTGATCCGCATCACCAGCCACGGCAGCAGCGCCGCCACCAGCAGGAACGGCAGCCGCAGCGCCAGCGTGTGCTGGCCGCCGAGGGCGACCCCGAACCGGGTCATCCAGGCGGTCAGCCCCGGCAGGTCCGAATATGCCCAGGCCAGGTGCTGCCCTTCCTGCCAGTAGAAGGCCTCGTCCACGAACAACGGCAACTGCGCGGCCAGCACCAGCTTCGCCGCCAGCAGGCCCAGCCACAACGCAAGGAAGGCCTGCCGCGTCCGCACTTCGTTCCGCATCCGCATGCGCCTCGTTACACTCGCCCCGGGAGTTGCGATGCAAGGCGGCGAAGCGGCGAACGCTCCGCGCGCGCCGGCGGCAGGCACTCCTGCCGCGACCGGTCGCGCCGCGCACCGGCTACAACTCCGAGGTGCGCATGCCTGCAACGCCCGCCATGCTAACCGACCGCCTGCGCGAGACGCTCGCCGCCGCGGTCGCCCAGGTCAACACGCTGGTGCTGGGCAAGCCGCAGGAGGTGCGCCTGGCATTCGTCGCGATCCTGTCCGACGGCCACCTGCTGATCGAGGACCTGCCCGGGCTGGGCAAGACCACGCTCGCGCATGCGCTCGCCGCGACCCTCGGCCTCGGCTTCCAGCGCGTGCAGTTCACGTCCGACCTGCTGCCCTCGGACATCGTCGGCGTGTCGGTCTACGACGCGCAGGCGCGCCGTTTCGACTTCCACCCCGGCCCGGTGTTCACCCACGTCCTGCTCGCCGACGAGATCAACCGCGCGCCGCCGCGCACGCAGAGCGCGTTGCTGGAAGCGATGGCCGAGCACCAGGTCACGGTGGACGGCAGCACCCACGCACTGCCCAATCCGTTCTTCGTGATCGCGACCCAGAACCCGGTCGACCTCGCCGGCACGTACCCGCTGCCCGATTCGCAGCTCGACCGTTTCCTGCTGCGGCTGAGCCTCGGCTATCCCGGCGAACAGGCCGAGCGCAGCCTGCTGGCCGGCGCCGATCGCCGCGACCTGATCGCGCAGTCGCTGCCGCTGCTCGGCGCCGACGACGTCATCGCGCTGCGCGACGCGGTCGCCGGCGTGCGCGCCAGCGACGCCCTGCTCGATTACCTGCAGGCGCTGCTGACCCGCAGCCGCGAGCAGCCCGGCGTGCGGGTCGGGCTGTCGCCACGTGCCGGCATCGCCCTGCTGCGCGCGGCGCGCGCGTATGCGCTGCTGCTCGGCCGCGGGCATGTGCTGCCGGAGGACGTGCAGGCGCTGTTCGGGCCGGTCGCCGCGCACCGGTTGGTGCCGGAGAGCGACGCCAGCCACGATCCCGCCGCGCTGGCGAAGGCGATCCTGCACGCCGTGCCGGTGGACTGAGATGGCGCGGCGCGAGCGGCTGCGCCGGCACGTCGAGCGCTGGGCCCGCCCGCGCGGCCCGGAGCCGCTGCCGGTGACGCTCGACCGCCGCCGCGTCTACGTGCTGCCGACCCGCTTCGGCCTGTTCTTCGGCCTGCTGCTGGTGGCGATGGGCCTGGGCGCGCTGAACTACAACAACAACCCGGCGCTGCTGCTGTGCCTGCTGCTGGCCGGCGCGGCCAACACCAGCCTGCTCGCCGCGCACCTGCAGCTGACCGGCCTGCGGGTCGGCGCGATCGGCGCCGACCCGGTGCCGGCCGGCACCCCGCTGGCGCTGCGCGTGCACGCCAGCGCGGCGCCCGGACGGGAACGGCGCGGCCTGCGGGTGGAGCATGCCGGCGCCAGCGACGCGCTGTCGCTGGCCGATGGCCACGGCCAGGCGGTGCTGGAGGTGCCGACCACCCGGCGCGGCTGGCTCGCCCTCGACCGCATCCGCATCTCGACCACCCGCCCGCTCGGCCTCGCCCGCGCCTGGGCGTGGGTGTGGCCGGACACGCCGCTGCTGGTCTATCCGGCGCCGGAGGCGCACGGCCCGCCGCTGCCGCAGGGGCAAGGCGCGCAGGCGCGCATGCGTCAGCATCCCGCCGGCGAGGAACTGCACCACCTGCGCGCCTACCGCCGCGGCGACCCGCGCCGGGCGATCGCCTGGAAGGCGTCCGCCCGCCACGGCGCCCTGCTGGTGCGCGCCTACGAACAACCGCGCGGCGCCGACGTCGTGCTCGACTGGAACGCGGTACGCGAACTCGCCTACGAGGCGCGGATCCGCCGCCTCGCGCGCTGGGTCGACGAGGCCGAGCGCGAGGGCCGCCGCTACACCCTGCGCCTGCCGTCGCAGCCGCCGCTGGGGCCGGCGTCGGGCGCCGCCCACCGCCACGCCTGCCTGCGCGCGCTGGCGCTGTTGCCGGAGGCGCGCTGATGGCCGGTGTCCGCGATCCGCTGCTGGATCCGCGCAGCCGGGCCTGGACCCTGGCCGCCGCTGGCGCCTGCCTGCTGCCGCTGCTGCTGCAGCTGGCCGGCACGGTGGCGGCGGCCGCCGGGGCGTGTGCCTTGCTGGTAGCGACGACGTCCTGGCGACGGCCGCTGGCGGCGCCGATCCGGCTGCTGCTGGCGCTCGCGCTGGCCGGCCTGGTGCTGGCGCAGTCGGGCTTCGGTTTCGGCCGCGACACCGCCTGCGGCCTGCTCGCCGCGATGCTGGCGATCAAACCGGCGGAAACCGTGCGCCTGCGCGACGCCCGCAGCCTGCTCGGCTTCGCCCTGTTCGCGCCCTTCGCCACCTTCCTGCTCGACCAGGGCCCGCTGGCGCTGGCGCTGGGCCTGGTCGGCGCGAGCCTGGCGCTGGCCGCGCTGATCCGGCTCGCCGAACTGGAGTCGGGCGACATCCACCATCCGCTGCCGCCGTGGCGACACCTGGTCGCGGTCGGCAAGCTGGTCGCGATCGGCCTGCCACTGGCGATGGCGGTGTTCTGGCTGTTCCCGCGCCTGGCCAGTCCGCTGTGGGGCGTGCCCGACCGGGCCGTGGCCCGGCCCGGGCTGTCCGACCGCATGACGCCGGGGCAATGGCTGGACCTGCTCAGCGACGACACCATCACCCTGCGCGCGCGTTTCTTCGGCGCGACCCCCGCGCGCGAGCAGATGTACTGGCGCGGGCCGGTGCTGTGGAACTTCGACGGCCGCACCTGGAGCCAGCCGGGCTGGCTGCGCGGCCTGCCGCCGGCGCCGCTGCGGCCGGGCGCGGTCCGCTGGCGCTACGAACTGGAGGTCGAACCCACCGACCGCCGCCAGCTGCCCGCGCTCGACCTGCCGCTGGTGGCGCCCGACGGCAGCCAATCCGGCCACGACCACGTCCTGCGCACCCGCGAGCGGCTGGCCGCGGTGACGCGCTGGCAGCTGTCGTCGGCGCCGCCGCAAGCCTTCGAGCCGGAACTGAATTCCACCCTGCGCGCGATGGCGCTGGCGCTGCCTCCCGGCTACAACCCGCGCACCGTCGCGCTGGCGCGGCAGTGGCGCGCCGAGGCCGGCGGCGACGACGCGGCGATCGTGGCGCGCGCGCTGGCCTGGATCCGCGCCGAGTTCGGCTACACCCTGACGACGCCCCTGCCCGGCCGCGACGCGGTCGACGAATTCCTGTTCGAACAGAAGGCCGGCTACTGCGAGCACTTCAGCTCCGCGTTCGCGGTGCTGATGCGCGCCGCCGGCATCCCGGCGCGGGTGGTGACCGGCTACGCGGGCGGCTACCACAACGGGATCGGCGATTACTGGATCGTGCGCCGCTCGGACGCGCATGCGTGGGACGAGGTCTGGCTGGCGGGCCGCGGCTGGGTCCGGGTGGACCCGACCGCCTCGGTCGCGCCCGAGCGCATCTACGACACGCTGGCCGACCGCGCCGGGGCCGGCGGCGGCTTCGCCGGGCTGCCGATCGCCGGCGCGCGCGACTTCGGCGACTGGATGCTGCGCGGCTGGAACGACTTCGTGCTCGGCTTCGACGCCGTGCGCCAGCGCCGCCTGCTGCAACCGCTCGGGCTGGACGGCGGCGGCCGGCTGCTGTCGGCATTCGCGATCGCCGCCGCGCTGGCGATCCTGTGGATGGCGTGGCTGACCGCGCGCGCCGAACGGGAGCGAGATCCGGTCTTGCGCGCCTGGCATCGCCTCGGCGCGCGCTACGCCCGTCTCGGCCTCGCCCGCGCGCCACACGAACCGGCCGCCGCCTGGGCCGCGCGCGTCGCCGCTGCCCGACCCGCCGAGGCAACCGCGCTGCGGGAACTCATCGACCGTTTCAATGCCTGGCGCTACGCTGGCACCACGGAACCGCACGCGGACCGCGAGCTGGTCCGCGCGCTGCGCCGGCACCGCCCCGTTTCCCGAGGAGACGCCCGATGACCGTCCGACTCGCCAGCCTGGGCCTGTTCGCCGCCCTGCTCGCCGCCTGCGCGACCGCCCCGCAGCCGTTGCAGGGCGACTACGCCGCGATCACCCCGCTCGACGCCACCGACCACGACAGCACCGGTGCCACGGTGCGCTGGGGCGGCCGGATCGTGCAGGTGGAGCCGGGGGAGAACCAGACCTGCTTCGAGATGCTTTCGACCGGATTGAACGGGAACGGCCGGCCGCACTGGCGTACCGACAACGTCGGCGGGCGCTTCATCGCCTGCCGCACCGGTTTCTATGACCCGGCGTTGTTCGAGAAGAACCGCGAGGTCACCTTCACCGGCCGCATCACCGGCTACGACGTCCGCAAGGTCGGCGGCTACGACTATCGCTTCCCGCACGTCGAGGCCGACGTGGTCTACCTGTGGCCGGTGCGCGAGCGGGTGGACGTGATCACCCGGCCGGCGCCGTGGCCGTGGTGGGGCTGGTGGTGATCGGTCGACGCAACACCGTGAGCGAATCCCCGGCCGCAAAACCGGGCGTTTGTTCATCGGGGTGCGGGAACGTGGAGCGGGGCGCGAATGGAAGCCAGGCGGCCGCAAGCGTGCCGGGCGGGAGAGGCGGTCAGGACACGCCGTGAATCCATCGATGGAGGCTCGGATGCGGCATCCATGCCGCATACGGTCCTGCCCACCTCTCCCACCCGGCACGCGCCACCACTTTCGCGCTTCGCGGTGACCGCTACCGGCTACCGATTTCCGGCTACCGACGCCCTCATCGCGGCGTGCCGAACCGTCCCAGAGGCGCGCCGGCGAGCAGGTGCAGGTGGATCTGGAACACCGTCTGCCCGCCGTGCTCGTTGCAGTTCATGACGATGCGGTAGCCGTCCTCGGCGAAGCCTTCGCGCTTGGCGTAGTCCGCGGCGGCGATCGCCAGGCGGCCGACGATGTCGGCCTGCGACGGCTGCACGTCGTTGAGCGTCGCGATGTCCGTCTTCGGCACGAACAGCACGTGCACCGGCGCCTGCGGCGCGATGTCGCGGAAGGCGATCAGGTGCTCGTCCTCGTAGACGATGTCGGCGGGGATCTCGCGGGCGATGATCTTGTGGAAGATGGTCATTGGGGGAAGGGGCTGGGGGCTAGGGATCAGGGGCTGGGAATGCCGAAGCATGACGCGCCGGACTTGCACGCCGCGGCTTCTTTTTACCCGATCTGCGCCAGGCGTGATGACCCGCCACGCGCGGGCTACCCCGCTTCCAGTCCCCAGCCCCTGCCCTTACGGCATCTCGCTGCGGCTGCCGAACGCGTGCGACAGCGTGCCGCGGTCCACGTATTCGAGTTCGCCGCCCAGCGGCACGCCGTGGGCGAGGCGGCTGGGGCGCACGCCGTGCTGGCGCGCGAGCTGGGCGAGGTAGTGCGCGGTGGCCTCGCCCTCGACCGTGGGGTTGGTGGCGATGATCAGCTCGCGTACCTCGCCCTCGGCGAGGCGCTCGCCGAGGCGGTCGAGGCCGAGCTCGCGCGGACCGATGCCGTCGAGCGGGCTCAGCCGTCCCTGCAGCACGAAGTACAGGCCGCGGTAGCCGGTCGCCTGCTCGATCGCCAGCCGGTCCGCCGGCGTCTCCACCGCGCACAGCTGCTGCGCGTCGCGGCTGGCGCTGGCGCAGGTCGCGCACACCTCGGTCTCGCTGAAGTCGCGGCAGCGCGCGCAGTGGCCGATCCGCTCCACCGCCTGCGCCAGCGCCTCGGCCAGGCGCTGGCCGCCGGCGCGCTCGCGCTCGAGCACGTGGTAGGCCATGCGCTGCGCCGACTTGCGGCCGACGCCCGGCAGCACGCGCAGGGCTTCGATGAGTTGTTCGAGGAGCTGGCTCATTCACCGGCCGCGCGCGTGTCGGCAAGACGCCAAGTCGCCCGCATCAGAAGGGAAACTTCATGCCCGGCGGCATCGGCATGCCCGCCGTCAGCGCGCCCATCTTTTCCTGCGACAGGGCGTTGGCCTTGTTCACCGCGTCGTTGAACGCCGCGGCGACCAAGTCCTCGGCCATCTCCGGATCGGACAGCACGCTCGGATCGATCCGCACCTTGCGGCACTCCATGCGCCCGGTGATGGTCACGCTGACCATGCCGGCGCCGGCGTTGCCGGTGACTTCGAGCCTGGCCAGCTCTTCCTGCGCGCGCTGCATGTTCTCCTGCATGCGCTGCGCCTGCTGCATCAGTTGGGCGATGTTTCCACGCATCTTGCTGTCATCCGTCGAGGGGTTTGATCGAATCGGGCACGAGCGTCGCGCCGTGCCGGGTCATGAGCTGCTGGATGCCGGGATCGGCGAGGAACGCGGCCTCGGCCCCGGCCTGGCGCGCGTCGCGTTCGCGGGCGCTGCGCTGGTGCAGGGTCTCGCCGGCCGGCGCGGCCTTCTCGAAGCGCAGCTGCGGCGCCACGCCGAGCGCCGGCGCCAGCGCGTCGGCCAGCGTCCTTACCAGCGCGGGCGACTGCAGGTGTTCGTCGGCGGGCGTCAGCGACAGGCGCAGCACGCTCCCGTCCCAGGCGACGAAGCCGGCGTGCATGGCGAGCTCGCGCGCCGGGCCGCCGAGCCGGATGTTGGCGAGCAGGTCGAGCCAGCCGTCGGCGTCGAGGGCGACCGGCGGTGCGGGGGCGGGTGCCGGCGCGGGCGGCACAGGCCGCTCGCGGACGTGGGCTGCGTCCGCGCTCGGCGCGGGGGCCGGCATGGTCGCGTTCGGGAGCCCTTGCGCCGGGACGACGGCCTCCGCCGGGAACGCCTGCACGGCTGCATCCGGCGCCGATGCATGCGATGCGGGGGCGTTCCGCCCGCGCGCGGCCGTCGCATCGCCGAACGCGGCCCGGGCCGCTTCCACTGCGCCGCGCTGCCCCGCCCCGCCGGCGGCGGGAGCGGCCGCGCCGTCCCCGGCCTGCGGCCGGAACGCCAGCATCCGCAGCAGCGCCATCTCGAAGCCGGCGCGCGGGCTGGGCGCGAACGGCAGGTCGCGGCGCCCGTTCAGCGCCATCTGGTACCAGAGCTGCACGAGCTCGGGCCGCAGCGCGGCGGCCAGCGCGTCGAGGTCGAGCGTGCCCGCGTCGACCTCCGCGTCCGGCACCAGCTGGCGCACCTGCACGCGGTGCAGGGCGTCGGCGAGCGCGTCGAGCGCACCGCTCCAGTCCGGCGAGAACTCGGCGAGGGTGCCGATCTCGGCGAGCAGGCGCGCGCCGTCGCCGCTCGCCAGCGCGTCCAGCAGCGCGCCGATGCGGGTGCGGTCGACCGTGCCCAGCATCGCCGCGACCGCGGCGTCCTCGAGCGTGCCGCCGCTGGCGCCGGCCCCGGTGTAGGCGATCGCCTGGTCGAGCAGCGACAGGCCGTCGCGCAGGCTGCCGTCGGCGGCGCGCGCGAGCTGGCGCACCGCGCCGGCATCGGCGGCGATGCCCTCGGCGGCGAGGATGCGCGTCATCTGGCCGACGATCTGCTCCTCGTCCAGCCGCTTCAGGTTGAACTGCAGGCAGCGCGACAGCACCGTCACCAGCAGCTTCTCCGGGTCGGTGGTCGCGAACAGGAACTTGACGTGCTCCGGCGGCTCCTCGAGCGTCTTCAGCAACGCGTTGAACGCCGGCTTGGACAGCATGTGCACCTCGTCGATGAGGTACACCTTGTAGCGCCCGCGCGAGGGCATGTACTGCGCGTTCTCGATCAGGTCGCGGACGTTGTCCACGCCGGTGTTGGAGGCGGCGTCGATCTCCAGCAGGTCGATGTAGCGGCCGGCGTCGATCGCGAGGCAGGTCTCGCACTCGCCGCAGGGGTCGCTGGAGGTGCCGCGCTCGCAGTTCAGGGACTTGGCGAAGATGCGGGCGATGGTGGTCTTGCCGACCCCGCGGGTGCCGGTGAACAGGAAGGCGTGGTGGACCCGGCCGGATTCCAGCGCGTTGGTGAGCGCGCGCACCACGTGCTCCTGCCCGACCAGTTCGGCGAAACGCTTGGGGCGCCACTTGCGGGCGAGGACGAGGTAGGACATGGACGGCGCGCGACCGGCCGCCGGCGGCGGCTGCAACGGAACGGACGGCTAGTGTGCCACGCCACTCCCCGATGGCCGCCGAACGCCGGGTTTCGCTTGTCCAGCCCCCGCCCCGCGGCTAGAATTCGCGATCCCTCAGGGTGGCCGGATGCCGCCCGCCGGGTTCCAGCGGAGAGGTGTCCGAGTGGTTGAAGGAGCACGCCTGGAAAGTGTGTAGGCGGCTAAACCCCGCCTCGGGGGTTCGAATCCCCCTCTCTCCGCCACATACGCGAAGCGCCCCGCAAGGGGCGTTTTGCGTATGGGGCGGAGAGAGGACGTGACGAGAACCCCGACGGGTTCGACAAATCGGCAGGAAGCCGATTTGGACAGCCGCAGGCTGCCCGCGCGGCGCGGGCGAGGGCCATGGAGGGCCCGAGTCCATCCCCTCTCTCCGCCACATACGCGAAGCGCCCCGCAAGGGGCGTTTTGCGTAGCCGCCGCTTCGCGGGATCGCGTAGAATGCGCGGCCCTGCGTTGCGGCATCGCGCGACGCAGCTTCCATGGTGGCCCCGTCGGCCCCTCGCGACGCTAGTCCGAAAACCCCGCCAGGGCCGGAAGGCAGCAACGGTATCGGATGACGCGGGCGCCGAGGTCAGTCGGCGGGGTCATCGCCATTTTCGGGATTCCGCGCAGCCGATGCCCGACTGGGCATCGGCTGAACGCGGGCTCGGCGCTAGGCGGCGGCTTCCGCCAGCGCCTCCTCGACCACCTCGCGCGGCGCGCGCGCACCGTCGCTCGCGTGCGCGGCCTTCGCCTTGCAATGTCCCTGTTCGTTCGGACACAGGTGCTGCATGTAGTCGGCGTCGAAGCGCAGGCGCGCGACCAGGAAGTCGACGAACGCGCGCACCTTGGGCGACTGCACGCGCCCGCGCGGATAGACCGCGTTGAGCTCCATCTGCGGCCCGTTCCAGCCGGCCAGGACGCGGCGCACGGTGCCCTGCTCGGCGTGGCGCTTGATCGACACGTCGCTGGCCAGCATCAGGCCTTCGCCGCACAGCAGGGCGCCCATCAGCGCGGCGGGATCGTTGGCCACCAGCACCGGATCCACGCGGTAGTCGGCCTGGCCCTGGCCGTCCGCGAGCGGCCACAGGTGGACACCGTTGCGGCGGAACTTCGCATAGGACAGCGTGCGGTGGTGCTGCAGCTCGTCGGGATGCAGCGGTTCGCCGTGGCGGTCGATGTAGCCCTGGCTCGCGTAGACCTGGGTGCGGAACGCGGCGAGCCGGCGCGCGACCAGGGTGGAGTCCGCGAGCGGACCGATGCGCAGGGCGACGTCGAGTTCCTTGTCGATCAGGTCCAGCGACTCGTTGGTCAACACCAGTTCCACCCGCACCTCCGGGTGGCTGGCGTGGAATTCGCCCAGCAGCGGCGCGATCCACATGATGCCGGCCGAATACGGCGCGGTGACCCGCAGCCAGCCGCGCGGGCCGCCCTGCAGCTGGCCGACCGCGCTCTCGGCCTCGTCCAGTTCGCGCGAGATGCGCTGGCAGTGTTCGAAGTACACGTTGCCGGCTTCGGTGAGGCCGAGCTTGCGGGTGGTGCGGTGCAGGAGCTGCGCGCCCAGGCGCGTCTCCAGTTCCTGCACCTTGCGGCTGACGGTCGTCTTGGGCAGGCGCAGCGCGCGCGCCGCGGAAATGAAACTGCCGTGCTCGACCACCTTGACGAAAATCAGGGTGTCGTTGAGGTCGCGGGCCATGCGGGGCTCCGGGAAAAAGGGGACGGAGGGCCCGCCGCGTGGGCGGGGACAAGGAGGCAGGGAAGGCGCGTCGGAAGAAGGGAGGGCGATTGGACCGACTTCGGGACAATTATTCCCCCATTTGCCGGCTAATCAAGCGCCATTCGCATCCCTAACCTGTGCGCCCTCCCCCAGCGCCCCGCCTGTCATGTTCTCCCTCCGGGCCACCCTCGCCCTCCCGCTGCCATCGTTCCCGCGCCGCCTGCCGATCCCGGTCAGGCCGGGCTCTTTCGCTCCTCGCACGGCTTCCGGCCGCGGCCTGCGGGCGGCGCGGGGCCCGACGCAGGCTCTGGCGGCGCCGCGCACGCAGCCGTCGCCGGCCGGCGACCAGCCGGCCGCGGCCGCGCGGCAAGTGCTGCCGTTCGGCCGGCGCACCATCCCGAACCCGGGAGAAACAATCCCGGAGGCGGGACGATGAAACCCGCCCTGCTCGTCCTGGGCGCGGACTCGGCCGTGGGCGCCGGGGTGGTCGCCGCCGCCCTGGAGGCCGGCTGGGAGGTCGCTGCGACCGGGTCGGCGCGCGACCGCCTGGCGGCCCTGCGCCAGCGCCACCCGCGCGCCGCGCTGCGGCTGCTGCGCGCCCACGTCCGCGGCGAACGCAGCGCCGCCGCGCTGGCGAACGAGGCGCAACGACTCGGCCGCCCGCTGGCCGGCGTGGTCGCGGCGTTCGATCCGCCGGACGCGCACGGGCGCCTGCTCGAACTTCCGGCCGGCGACCTGCGCCGCGCCTGGGACGCCACCGTGCAACCGCACCTCGCGGCGGCGCGCCAGCTGCTGCCGCTGCTCGCGGCCGGCGGCCGCGGCGGCAGCTACGTGCTGGTCGGCGCGCCCGGCAGCGAGCGTCCGTGGGCCGGCCACGGCGCGCGTTCGGTCGCCGCGGCCGCGCTGCGCATGCTCGCGCGGGTGCTGCACGACGAAGCACGCAGCCTGCCGGTGCGCGTGCAGTTGCTGTCGCTAGACGCGCCGGTCCGCGCGGACGACGACGTCGGCGGCTGCCCGCACTGGCCATGCGCGCACGAGGTCGGCCGCCACGCGCTCGCGCTGGTCGAACGGCGCGGCAGCGCCGATGCCGTGGTCCGTTGCCACGCGCGCGACCGCCAGCCATCCGCGCCGCGCGCGGCGGCGCAAGACCCGGATAGCGACGCGCCGCTGCTGACAGCACGCTGTCTGCAGGACGCCCGCACCCTGCTCGATTCCATCGCCCTCCCCCCGCCTAGAAAAGGAGTTTCCGGATGAACCGTCGCTACCAGAAGGGCCACGCCGCCGTGCGGCTGCCCATCGCGGCCCTGCTGCTCTCGGCCGCGATCGCGGTCGCCGTCGCCGCCTGCAGCAGCGAGGCCGCGCCGAATGCCGCCCCGCCGCCGCCGCAGGTCAGCGTCGCCACCGTGCTCACCAAGCAGGTGCGCCAGTGGGACGACTTCACCGGCCGCGTCGCCGCGGTGGAGACCGTCGAGCTGCGCCCGCGCGTCAGTGGCTACGTGCAGCGCGTGGCCTATGAGGAAGGCCAGGAAGTGCACAAGGGCGACCTGCTGTTCGTGATCGACCAGCGGCCGTACAAGGCCGCGCTCGACCGCGCGCTCGCCGATCTCGCCCGCGCCCGCAGCGAAGCGCGGCTGGCGCACAGCCAGGACGCGCGCGCGCAGGAACTGATCGAAGCGAAGGCGATCTCGCGCGAGGAGTTCGAGACCCGCAAGGCCGCCACCGCGCAAGGCGAGGCCGCCGTGCGCGCGGCCGAGGCCGCGGTCGCCGCCGCGAAGCTGGACCTGCAGTTCACCGAGGTGCGCTCGCCGATCGACGGCCGCGCCGGACGCGCCATGGTCACCGAGGGCAACCTCGCCCAGGCCGACGCCACCCTGCTCACCACCGTGGTCTCGCAGGACCCGATGTACGTGTACTTCGAGAGCGACGAGCAGAGCTTCCTGCGCTACGCCGAACTGGCGCGCAAGGACGAGCGCGCGCGTTCCGGCAACCCGGTGCGGATCGGCCTCGCCAACGAGGACGGCTATCCGCACGAGGGCACGGTCGACTTCATCGACAACCAGGTCGACCCGGCCACCGGCACCATCCGCGCCCGCGCCGTGGTGCGCAATCCGGACCGCGTGTTCACGCCCGGCCTGTTCGCGCGCGTGCAGCTGGAGGGCAGCGGCGACTTTCGCGCGATGCTGGTGGACGACAAGGCGGTGCTGACCGACCAGGACCGCAAGTACGTCTACGTGCTCGGCCCGAAAGACACCGCGATGCGCAAGGACGTCGAGCTCGGCCCAATGATCGACGGCCTGCGGGTGGTGACCTCCGGGTTGGCGCCGAGCGACAAGGTCATCGTGCACGGCGTGCAGAAGGTGTTCTTCCCGGGCATGCCGGTGGCGCCGAAGCAGATCGCGATGGGCGCGCCGCCGCCGGCTCCGCAGCTGGCCGCCGCGCCGTAGCGCCGGCCGCCGGCGCCGCGCGCGCCGGACCCGTTCGCCTGGCGACCCTCCCCGTTCCCTCCCCCTTCGCGGGGAGGGTCGGCAGGCAACCCCTTGCCGTCTTCCCGCGCGGGAAGCGGTCCACGCAAGGAAATTCCCCATGGACTTCTCCAAATTCTTCATCGACCGGCCGATCTTCGCCGCGGTGCTGTCGATCGTGATCTTCGCCGCCGGCCTGATCGCGATCCCGCTGCTGCCGGTCGGCGAATACCCCGAGGTGGTGCCGCCCTCGGTGGTGGTGCGCACGGTGTACCCGGGCGCCAATCCGAAGGTGATCGCCGAAACGGTGGCGACCCCGCTGGAGGAAGCGATCAACGGCGTCGAGGACATGATGTATCTCAAGTCGGTCGCCGGTTCCGACGGCGTGCTGCAGATGACCGTCACCTTCCGCCCCGGCACCGACGCCGACGAGGCGGCGGTCAAGGTGCAGAACCGGGTCAGCCAGGCGCTGGCGCGGCTGCCGGAGGACGTGCGCCGGCAGGGCGTGACCACCCAGAAGCAGTCGCCGACCTTCCTGATGGTGGTGCACCTGACCTCGCCCAGCGGCAAGTACGACACCCTGTACCTGCGCAACTACGCGCGCCTGCACGTCAAGGACGCGCTGTCGCGGATCCGCGGCGTGGGCGACGCCCAGGTCTTCGGCGGCGGCGACTACGCGATGCGCGCGTGGCTGGATCCGGACAAGATCGCCTCGCGCGGCCTGACCGCCGGCGACGTCGTGCGCGCGATGCGCGAGCAGAACGTGCAGGTCTCCGCGGGCCAGCTCGGCGCCGAGCCGATGCCGAGCAGCGACTTCCTGACCCTGATCAACGCGCGCGGGCGCCTGCAGACGACGCAGGAGTTCGGCGACATCGTGCTCAAGGCCGGCGCGGACGGCGAGATCGTGCGGCTGGCCGACGTCGCCCGCCTCGAGCTCGGCGCCGGCGACTACACCCTGCGCTCCAAGCTGGACGGCAAGAACGCGGTCGCGATCGGCATCTTCCAGGCGCCGGGCGCGAACGCGCTGGAGATCCGCGACAACGTCATCGCGACCATGGACGAGCTGTCCGCCCGTTTCCCGCAGGGCATCAAGTACGAGGCGGTGTACGACACCACCATCTTCGTGCGCGACTCGATCAAGGCGGTGGTCAGCACCCTGCTGGAGGCGGTGCTGCTGGTGGTGCTGGTGGTGATCCTGTTCCTGCAGACCTGGCGCGCGTCGATCATCCCGCTGATCGCGGTGCCGGTGTCGGTGGTCGGTACCTTCGCCGCGCTGTACCTGCTCGGTTTCTCGATCAACACCCTGAGCCTGTTCGGGCTGGTGCTGGCGATCGGCATCGTGGTGGACGACGCGATCGTGGTGGTGGAGAACGTCGAGCGCCACATCGAGGACGGCGCCACCCCGTTGCAGGCCGCGCACCTGGCGATGAAGGAAGTGTCCGGCCCGATCATCGCGATCGCGCTGGTGCTGTGCGCCGTGTTCGTGCCGATGGCCTTCCTGTCGGGCGTGACCGGGCAGTTCTACAAGCAGTTCGCGGTGACCATCGCGATCTCGACGGTGATCTCCGCGGTCAACTCGCTGACCCTGTCGCCGGCGCTGGCCGCGCGCCTGCTCAAGGCCCACGGCGCGCCGAAGGACGGGCCGACGCGGCTTATCGAGCGCCTGTTCGGCTGGCTGTTCGTCCCGTTCAACCGCTTCTTCCACACCAGCTCCGGGAAGTACCAGGGCGCGGTGTCGCGCGCGCTCGGCCGCCGCGGCGCGGTGTTCGTGGTGTACGCGGTGCTGCTGGTCGCGACCGGGGTGATGTTCAAGGCCGTGCCCGCCGGCTTCATCCCGACCCAGGACAAGCTGTACCTGATCGCCGGCGTCAAGCTGCCGGAAGGGTCGTCGCTCGCGCGCACCGACGCAATGCTGTCCAAGGTCGGCGAGCTCGCGATGCAGACCGAGGGCGTCGCCCACACGGTCGCGTTCCCCGGCCTCAACGCGCTGCAGTTCACCAACACGCCCAACACCGGCGTGGTGTTCCTGCCGCTGAAGCCGTTCGGCGAACGCCATCGCAGCGCGGCCGAGATCAACGCCGAGATCAACGCGAAGATCGCCGGGCTGCAGGAGGGCTTCGCGTTCTCGATGATGCCGCCGCCGATCCTCGGCCTGGGCAACGGCAACGGCTACCAGCTGTTCATCGAGGACCGCGGCCAGCTCGGCTACGGCGCGCTGCAGGACGCGGTCAACGCGATGCAGGGCACCGTCGCGCAGACGCCGGGCATGGGCTTCCCGATCAGCAGCTACCAGGCCAACGTGCCGCAGCTGGACGCCGAGGTCGACCGGACCAAGGCCAAGGCCCAGGGCGTCGCCCTCACGGAACTGTTCGACACCCTGCAGACCTACCTCGGCTCGGCCTACGTCAACGACTTCAACCAGTTCGGCCGCACCTGGCAGGTGATCGCCCAGGCCGACGCGCCGTTCCGCGACAGCGTGGAGGACATCGCCAACCTGCGCACCCGCAACGCGCAGGGCGAGATGGTGCCGATCGGCTCGATGGTGAAGATCCACCAGACCTACGGGCCGGACCCGGTGCTGCGCTACAACGGCCACCCGGCCGCGGACCTCGCCGGCGAGGCGGACCCGCGGGTGCTGTCCTCGGCGCAGGCGATGCAGGCGCTGGAAGGCATCGCCAGCAAAGTGCTGCCCAACGGCATGGCGATCGAATGGACCGACCTGAGCTACCAGCAGGCAACCCAGGGCAAGGCCGCGCTGGTGGTGTTCCCGGTCGCGATCCTGCTCGCCTTCCTGGTGCTGGCCGCGCTGTACGAGAGCTGGACCCTGCCGCTGGCGGTGATCCTGATCGTGCCGATGACGCTGCTGTCGGCGCTGCTCGGCGTGTGGCTGACCGGCGGCGACAACAACGTGTTCGTGCAGGTCGGCCTGGTGGTGCTGATGGGGCTGGCGTGCAAGAACGCGATCCTGATCGTCGAGTTCGCGCGCGAGCTCGAGCTGCAGGGCAAGGGCATCGTCGAGGCCGCGCTGGAAGCCTGCCGGCTGCGCCTGCGCCCGATCGTGATGACCTCGATCGCCTTCATCGCCGGCACGGTCCCGCTGGTGCTCTCGCACGGCGCCGGCGCGGAAGTGCGCTCGGTGACCGGCATCACCGTGTTCGCCGGCATGCTCGGCGTGACCCTGTTCGGCCTGTTCCTCACCCCCGTGTTCTACGTCGCGCTGCGCAAGCTGGTGAGCCGGCGCGCGCACGCCGCCGACGCGGGCGAACTGGAGACTGTCAATGCGTAATCTGTCCCCCGCTTCCGGTATCGCCTCCCTCTCCCGCTTGCGGGAGAGGGTCGGGGTGAGGGTGCCGCTGTCGGCGCCCCTCGCCCCCATCCCGGCCTTCCCCCGCGCGCGGGGGAAGGGGAAGAGCACCGTTCTCGCCTTGACGACCACCCTGTTCCTGTCCGCCTGCGCGGTCGGCCCCGACTACGTGCGTCCCGAGCTCTATACGCCCGATCACTTCGCCCGGGTGGAAGCCCCCGCTGCCGGGGACCCGGACGCGACGGCGCTGCCCGCCGCCGACGCCGCGTTCTGGCAGGGCTTCGGCGATCCGATGCTGACCCGGCTGGTGGAGGACGCGCTCGCCGCCAACCACGACCTGCGCATCGCGCTGGCCCGCTACGACGCGGCCAACGCGCTGCTGCGCGGCGCGAAGTTTGACTACCTGCCGACCGTGACCGCCGGCGTCAGCGCCGCCGACGTGCGTTCCAGCGCCGACCAACTGCCGGGCGTGTCACGCGCGCAGCGCGATGGCAGGAACTACGAAGCCGCCGCGTCGGCGTCGTGGGAACTCGACCTGTTCGGCCGCGTGCGCCGCAACGTGGAGGCGCACCGCGCGCAGGCGCAGGCGCTGGCCTCCGACCTGGCGGCGATGCAGGTGGCGATCGTCGGCGAGCTCGCGCGCAGCTACGTCGAGCTGCGCGGCCTGCAGGACCGGCTGCGCGTCGCCCGCGAGAACGCCGACAACCAGCGCGAAACCCTGCGCCTGGTGCAGGCGCGCTTCGACGCCGGGCGCGGCAGCGAGTTCGACACCTCGCGCGCCCGCGCCCAGCTGGAAGCCACCCTCGCCGGGGTGCCCGCGCTGGAGGCGCAGGTCGCGGTCGCGATGCACCGGATCGCGGTGCTGACCGGGCGCACCCCGGACGCGCGCATCGCCGAACTGCAGGCGCCGGCGCCGTTGCCGACCCTGCCCGGCAAGCTCGATCCCGGCACGCCGGGCGACTTGTTGCGCCGGCGCCCCGACGTCGCCGCCGCCGAGCAGCGCCTGCACGCCGCCACCGCGGAGATCGGCGTCGCCACCGCCGACCTGTTCCCGCGCTTCACCCTCGGCGGCCTGATCGGCAGCCAGGCGGTGGACGCGGGCGCGCTGTTCGAGCGCGACAGCGAGACCCGGCTGGTCGCGCTCGGCATCGACTGGTCGTTCCTGGACGTCGGTCGCGTGCGTGCGCGCATCGCCGCCGCGGATGCCGACGCGGCCGGCGAGCTGGCGCGCTACGAGCAGACCGTGCTGCTGGCGCTGGAAGACGCCGAGAACGCGCTGGTGCGCACCGCCCGCGCGCGCAACGAGGATGCGCACCGGGTGCAGGCCGCGCGCGACAGCGCCAACGCCGCGCGCCTGGCGCGGGTGCGCTTCGAGGCCGGCGCGGCCGACCTGTTCGAGGTGCTGGACGCGGAACGCACCCGCCTGCAGGCCGAGGACGCGCTCGCCGAGGCGCGCATCCGCAGCGCGACCAGCGTGATCGCGCTGTACAGGGCCTTCGCCGGCGGCTGGCCGGCGCGGATGCCGGTGCGGCGGGAAGTCGCCGACGCGGGATAGCGTGCGGCGTGCGGCCGTTCGCCGTCGCGGGAACGGCAGTCCGTCGCTAGTGCTTGGCCTCGCCGGTGGCCACGGCGGCATAGCCGCCGAAGCTGCCGGCCGCGCCCGGGAACACCACCGGGCTCTCGCTGCCGTCCTTCGCCACCGCGGCGACGCCGAAGAAGTAGTTGTCGATCACGACGTTCTTCAGGGTGTGCGCGTCGACGTCGCCGACGTACACGCTGCGGGTCCATTGCGGTTCGTCGGTCAGCCGCCAGTAGATGCGGTAGCCGGCGAGGTTCGGTGCCTGCGCCGCGGGTGGGCGCTGCCACTTGAGGGTGGTGTCGGCGGTGACCGCGCCTTCGATCGTCACCCCGGCCGGCGGCGGCGGCGCCCACGCCATGCCGGCGAGGCTGACCGCGTTGAGCGCGGTGAGCTTGGCCGCATAGGCGAAGTCCACGCCCTCCACCACGTCGCCGTAGTGAATACCGTCCTCCACCCGCAGGTCCTGGTGCTGGCGGGTGTAGTTCTCGTTGGTCTCCATCACCCGCACGCCGGGATAGCCGGCCTCGTTGAACGGCCGGTGGTGTCCGCCGCGGCCGAAGCGGTCGAGCCGGTAGACCATCATCACGTCGAGGTTTGGGACGTAATCGGCCATGCGGTCGATATAGCGCGCGACGTTGCGCGACGCCGAATCCACCTCGCCGCCGCTGAAGCGGCGCTGGCGTGCTTCTTCCGCGGTCTCGACCACCCGCGTGCCCTCCGAGAAGACACGGGCGGTGGTGTTGTCCACCACGCCGTTGAGTCCGGAACTGTTGCCGATCATGTCGTTGTTGAGCTCGGCCTCGATCCGCCAGCCGTGCGCCTTCGCGTACGCCACGAGGATCTTGCCGCCGTACAGGCCCTGCTCCTCGCCGGACAGCCCAGCGTACACGATCGTCGCGGGGAAGCGGTACTTCGACAGCACGCGCGCGGCTTCCAGGGTGCCGGCGAGGCCGGAGGCGTTGTCGTTGGCGCCGGGCGAATCGGACGTCGCGTCCATCACGTCGCTGACGCGCGAGTCGATGTCGCCGCTCATCATCACCACCCGGTCGGGATCGGCGCTGCCGCGCTGGATCGCGATCACGTCGACGACGCGGGTGGGGGTGGGGATGCGCTCGCCCGACACGGTGTCCGCCACTTCGATGACTTCCAGGCAGCCACCGCAGTCGCGCGAGATCGTCTCGAACTGCGCCTTGAGCCAGCGGGTCGCCGCGCCGATGCCGCGGGTGTCCGAGTTCCAGTCCGACAGCGTGTGGCGGGTGCCGAAGCCAGCCAGGGTGCGAACGTCGGCCTCGATGCGCGCGGCGGACGGCGCGCTGCCGATCGCCTGCAGGCGGGCGTCGGCGGTCTGCGCTTCGGCCGCGGGCGCCGCGGCGAACGCCGGGGCGGACGCGACCGCCAGCGCGATGGCGAAGGTCAGGATCGAGCCACGCATGGACGTCTCCGGCAGCGGGAAGGCGGCCACGATAGAACACGTCCTGCGCGTGATGCGAGCCGGGGCCGAAGGAGACCCAGCGCGTACCGGAGCAGCGCGCCGGGCGGGAGAGGCGGTCAGGACACGCCGTGAACCCATCCATGGAGGCTCGGATGCGCCATCCATGGCGCATACGGTCCTGCCCACCTCTCCCACCCGACGCGCCCCCACCGCTCTCGCGGTCGCGTAGCGCGTAGCAAGCAAGTCGCCAGGACCTGTCCGAGCGACCGGGAGGGCGGGGGTGTTGCGTCAGCGCGCCATGGACGGCGCGCGCCCCGCATCAGGACAGGATGTCCTGCTAAGGGGAAAAGCAATACCCCCGCCCTCCCGGGCGCGGGCCCAGGACGCTGCTCAAACAGCAGATGCGCGAGCGCGCCGGGCGGGAGAGGCGGTCAGGACACGCCGTGAATCCATCCATGGAGGCTCGGATGCGCCATCCATGGCGCATACGGTCCTGCCCACCTCTCCCACCCGACGCGCCCCACCTATTTCGCGATCTGGCCTTAGAACCCAACTCGTTGCAGCCGGACACGTCGCAGCCGCTTCCAGAGACGCCCGAAGCTACGAACCCACCAGCGCCCGAGCGTGGCGCCTTGGGTGGGGGGTGCGGAGAGCAGGCCATGGATGGCCTGCGACCCGACTTAAAGACAGGAGGTCGTCAGGAGGGCGGAGCACTCCCCACCCAAGGCGTTGCGCCCGTCCGAAGCCCACGCTTTTTCCAGCCCATCAAGCACCGCGGAAGCAAAGAAGCCGGCGTGCGCCATGCACCGCCGACTGTTGTCGCCCAAGGGGACCGGTCCCGGATTGCCGCGGGCTTCGTGCCTCAGGCCCGCGTGTCGCGCCGGCCGGCCGGGCGGCCGCCCTGCCCTTCGCGACGCTGCTGCGGGGTGCCGCGATGCTGCTTCGGCCCGGCGTGCGCGCCGCGCTGCTCGGGCTTGCCGTGCGGGCGGTTGCCGCGCGAGGGGCGGCCGCCACGCGGCGCCTTGTTCGCGTTGAACGGCGCCGCGTCGGTCCGGATCGGCCGGCTCGGCTCGTAGCCGGCGACCGGCTCCATCGCGATCTCGGCCTTGAGCATGCGCTGGATCTGGCGCAGCAGCTGCGCTTCGTCCGGCGACACCAGCGACAGCGCCTCGCCGCGCGCGCCGTTGCGGCCGGTGCGGCCGATCCGGTGCACGTAGTCCTCGGCGACCATCGGCAGGTCGTGGTTGATCACCAGCGGCAGGTCGGGGATGTCCAGCCCGCGCGCGGCGACGTCGGTCGCCACCAGCACCCGCGCCTTGCCGGCCTTGAACGCGTTGAGCGCCTTCTGCCGCGCCGCCTGGCTCTTGTTGCCATGGATCGCGACCGCCTGCAGGCCGGCCTTCTCCAGCTGTTCGGCGAGGCGGTTGCAGCCGTGCTTGGTCTTGCCGAACACCAGCACCTGCTCGGTGTGGCGCGCGGCGAGGATGTCGATCAGCAGGTCGCGCTTCTTCGCACCGTCCACCGGGTGCGCGCGGTGCACGATGGTGTCGGCGATGGTGTTCTGCGCGGCCACCTGAACCTGGCGCGGCTCGCGCATGAATTCCAGCGCCAGCTGCTTGATCTGCGCCTCGAAGGTCGCCGAGAACAGCAGCGTCTGCCGCTGCTGCGGCAACCGCGCGAGGATGCGCTTGATCGCCGGCAGGAAGCCCATGTCGAGCATCCGGTCGGCTTCGTCCAGCACCAGCAGCTCGACGCCGTCGAGCTTGGCGGTGCCCTGCTGCAGGTGGTCGATCAGGCGGCCCGGGCAGGCGACCAGGATGTCCACGCCGCGGCGCAGGTTGTCCACCTGCGGCTGCATGCCGGCGCCGCCGAAGATCGTGGTCACGTTGAGGCGCAGGTGGCGGCCGTAGGCCTTGAGGCTGTCGCTGACCTGCACCGCCAGCTCGCGGGTCGGCACCAGCACCAGCGCGCGCGGCTTGCGCGGGCCGGCCGCCGGCTTGCCGGACGCGGCGAGTTGCTGCAGCAGCGGCAGGCCGAACGCGGCGGTCTTGCCGGTGCCGGTCTGGGCGCCGCCGAGCACGTCGTGGCCGGCCAGCACCAGCGGGATCGCTTCGGCCTGGATCGGGGTAGGCGTGGCGTAGCCGTGGTCGGCGAGCGCACGCAGCAGCGCGGGCGCGAGCCCGAGGGATTCGAACGTCATTGGAAACTCCGATGGAGCGTCGCGGCGGGGCCGGACGCGGACTCGAAGCTTTCCTGGGAAACCGCGCTGCGAGTGGGTTTTGACGGCGCCGGGAAACCGGGACCGTGTCGGCGCGACGAAAGGCGTGCGGAAGCTGCGGCAGGCCGATGGCCTGCGATGCGGCTTGGCTGGAAAACGGATCAGCCGTGCGCGAACCGGCGCACTTTACGGGAACGGGCGCCGCGGCGCCAGCGGCGCACCTGCGGGTGTTCAGCCGGCCCGCGCCAGGCGCCGGCCGCAACGGCGCCAGACCGGTCCGCCGCCGTAAGAAAGCGTTAGCGCCGGCCTATGACCTTCGACACCCGCTGGCCCGCCGGGCCGCCGCTACAGTCCGGCGGTGCCTTCGGGCAAGCTGACCCGTCCTGCCCGGCCGCTGGCCGGACGCCCACCTGCCGCCCGTCCCGGGCCGGAGTCCTCGATGCGCAAGCCCCAGATGCTGTTGCTGTCCTTCGCCGTCTCCCTCGCCATCGCCGGCTGCCAGAAGCAGGAGCAGGCCGCGCCTGCGGCGCCCGCCGACGCCACCGCGACCACCAACACCCCCGCGCCCGCCGCCGAGCTGCCGCCGACCGCGCAGTTCGCGGTCGCCGACCTCGACACCAGCAAGAACGTCTGCGACAACCTCGCCGACTTCGTCAACAGCAAGTGGCTGGCAGCGCATCCGATCCCGGCGGACCGCACCACCTGGGGCAGCTTCGAGATGCTGACCGAGCGTTCGCTCGCGGCCAGCAGGCAGATCGCCGAGGCAGCCGCCGGCAACGGCGAGGCGACCGGCGTCGAGAAGCTGGTCGGCGACCTGTACGCGACCGGCATGGACGAGTCGGCGGTCAACGCCGCCGGCGCGCAGCCGATCCAGCCGATGCTGGCCAAGATCGACGCGCTGAAGTCGCCCGAGGACATCGCCGGCTACCTGCGCGAGCAGTTCGCGCAGGGCCTGGGCGACGTGTTCGCGTTCTATTCCAACGCCGACTTCAAGGATTCGCAGAAGGTCATCGCCTACGCCGACCAGGGCGGCCTCGCCCTGCCGGAAAAGGCCTACTACCTGCAGGACGGCCCGAAGCCGGGCGACGACAGCTGGAAGAAGCTCCGCGAGGCCTACGTCGCCCACGTCAGCAAGCAGCTGCAGAACGCCGGCGTGGCCCAGGCCGACGCCGACAAGCAGGCGCGGGACGTGCTCGCCTTCGAGACCCGCCTGGCCAAGGCATCGCTGTCGCCGATCGAGCTGCGCGACCCGAAGGCGCAGTACCACTGGGTGAGCGTGGCCGAGGCCGACAAGCTGTCGCCGCACTTCCGCTGGAGCGAGTTCCTGGAGGCGCAGGGCGTGAGCGTGGACGGCTTCTCGCTGTCGCAGCCGAAGTTCTTCGCAGAGCTCGACAAGATGGTCGCCGACGCGCCGGTCGCGCAGTGGCAGGCCTACCTGCGCGCGCACCTGATCGACGGGCTGTCGCCTTTCCTGTCCGACGCCTTCGCCGACGAGCAGTTCGCCTTCTACGGCAAGACCCTGCGCGGCCAGCAGGAGATGAAGCCGCGCTGGAAGCGCGTGCTCGGCGCGACCGAGGACGCGGTCGGCGAGGCGCTCGGCCAGCTCTACGTCAAGCAGTACTTCCCCGCCGAGTCCAAGCAGGAGATGGAGAAACTGGTCGGCAACCTGCGCGTGGCCCTCAAGGCGCGCCTGGAGAAGCTCGACTGGATGGGCGCCGAGACCCGCGCCAAGGCGATCGAGAAGTGGGACAGCTTCATGCCCAAGGTCGGCTACCCCGACAAGTGGCGCAGCTGGGACGGCCTCGCCACCTCGCGCGAGGGCTACCTGCAGAACGTGCTGGCCGCGACCAAGTTCAACCACGACTGGCTGATGGGCAAGGTCGGCAAGCCGGTCGACCGCACCGAATGGGGCATGAGCCCGCAGACGGTCAACGCCTACTACAACCCGCAGCAGAACGAGATCGTGTTCCCGGCCGCGATCCTGCAGCCGCCGTTCTTCGACCCGAAGGCGGACCCGGCGCTCAACTACGGCGGCATCGGCGCGGTGATCGGCCACGAGATGCTGCACGGCTACGACGACCAGGGCAGCCAGTTCGACGCCAAGGGCAACTTCGCCAACTGGTGGCAGGAGGCGGACCGCAAGGGCTTCGAGGCGCGCACCGCGAAGCTGGTCCAGCAGTTCGACGACTACGTCTCGATCGACGGCCTGCACGTCAAGGGCCAGCTGACCCTGGGCGAGAACATCGCCGACCTCGGCGGCCTGACCGTCGCCTACGACGCCCTGCAGAAGGCGCTGGCGGACGCCGGCAAGTCGGCGCAGGACAAGGTCGACGGCTACACCCAAGACCAGCGTTTCTTCATGAACTGGGCCACGGTGTGGCGCCGCAACTACACGCCGGACGAGCTGAAGGTGCGCCTGAACACCGACCCGCACGCGCCGGCGAACTTCCGCGCGATCGGCGCGCCGTCGAACATGCCGGCCTTCGCCCAGGCCTTCTCGTGCAAGGCCGGCGACGCGATGGTGCGGCCGGAGGACAAGCGCGTCGTCATCTGGTGACGCGCCAGGCGCCACGCGCCACGACGGCGCGTGGCGTCACCGCGGGAAACCGCAAACATCAACGCGCCGCATCGCGGCCAACGGGGAACCCAATGAACCATCGCTCCACGCTGCGGCCGACGGTCCTCGCCGTCGCCCTCCTCTCCACCCTCGCGCTCGGCGCCTGCAGCAAGCAGGGCGCCGGCGAGGCGCAGGCGGCGGACACCGCCGGCGCGCCGCGCTTCGTCCTCGACGAGGCGAAGCTGCCGCCGGTCAACCGCTTCCAGCTGTCCGACCTCGACCAGGCGAAGGACGCCTGCGCCGACTTCGGCGGCTACGTCAACGGCAAGTGGCTGGCGGCCAACGACATCCCCGGCGACCGCTCCTCGTGGGGCGCGTTCGACATGCTGGCCGAGCGCTCGCTGGCGGTGCGCCACCAGCTCGCCGAGCAGGCCGCCGCCCACGCGGACGCCACCGGCATCGAGAAGATCGTCGGCGACCTCTACGCCACCGGCATGGACGAGGCGAAGATCAACGCGCAGGGCATCGCGCCGCTGAAGGACCGCCTCGCCTCGATCGACGCGCTGACCGACCAGGCTTCCATCGCCGACTGGCTGCGCGATTCCTACGCGCGCGGCGAGGGCTTCCTGTTCGGCTTCGGCCCGGAGGCCGACTTCAAGAACTCCGACATGAACATCGCCTACGCCACCCAGGGCGGGCTCGGGCTGCCGGACAGGAACTACTACTTCGACAAGGACAAGCAGGACAAGCTGGCCGCCTACGAGCAACACGTCGCCAGGGTGCTGGAACTGTCCGGCGTGCCGGCCGCGGACGCAGCGAAGCAGGCGAAGGACGTGATCGCGTTCGAGACCCGCCTGGCCAAGGCCTCCAGGTCCAGCGAGGAGCTCTCGCGCGACGTGTCGCTGTACTACCACCCGGTGACCATGGCCGAGGCCGACAAGGTCTCGCCGAACTTCCCGTGGACCACCTTCTTCCAGTCGCAGGGGCTGGCGCCGCAGGAGACCTTCTCGCTGGCGATGCCGGACTTCCACGCCGAGGTCAGCCGCATGCTGGCCGACGTGCCGGCGGCGCAGTGGAAGGCGTACCTGCGCTTCCACACCGTGGACCAGGCCTCGCCCTACCTCAGCGACGCCTTCGCCGACGAGAACTACGCGTTCTACGGCAAGGTCATGCGCGGCCAGAAGGAACAGAAGGCGCGCTGGAAGCGCGTGCTCGGCACCGTCGAGGACGGCGCCGGCGAGGCCTTCGGCCAGCTGTACGTGGACGCGGCGTTCCCGGCCGAGTCCAAGGCGCGCATGGAGAAGCTGGTCGACAACCTGCGCACCGCGCTCAAGGCCCGCATCGAGAAGCTCGACTGGATGAGCGCCGACACCAAGAAGAAGGCGCTGGAGAAGTGGGCGAGCTTCACCCCGAAGATCGGCTACCCGGACAAGTGGCGCGACTGGAGCGGCCTGTCCACCTCGCGCGACAGCTACCTCGGCAACGTCGAGGCCGCCAACGCGTTCAACTACAAGTGGCAGCTGTCCAAGATCGGCAAGCCGGTGGACAAGACCGAGTGGGGCATGACCCCGCAGACGGTCAACGCCTACTACAACCCGCTGCGCAACGAGATCGTGTTCCCGGCGGCGATCCTGCAGCCGCCGTTCTTCGATCCCAACGCGGACGACGCGCTCAACTACGGCGGCATCGGCGCGGTCATCGGCCACGAGATGACCCACGGCTACGACGACCAGGGCAGCCGCTTCGGCGCGACCGGCAACTTCGAGAACTGGTGGACCGAGGCGGACGCCAAGGGCTTCGCCGCACGCACCGACAAGCTGGTCAGGCAGTTCGACGGCTACGAGGCGCTGCCTGGCATGCACGTCAACGGCAAGCTGACCCTGGGCGAGAACATCGCCGACCTGGGCGGCCTGGCCACGGCCTACGACGCCCTGCAGGCCGCGACCGCCGGCCAGCCGGATCCGATGATCGACGGCCTCACCCGCGACCAGCGCTTCTTCCTGAGCTGGGCCACGGTGTGGCGCGACAAGATGACGCCGGACTTCATGAAGGAGCTGGTGGCGACCAACCCGCACGCGCCGGCCGAGTTCCGCGCGATCGGCGCGCCGTCCAACCTGCCGACCTTCGCCGCCGCCTTCGAGTGCAAGGCCGGGGACGCGATGGTGCGCGCTGACGCCGAGCGCGTGTCGATCTGGTGACGCGCACGCGTTGACGCACGCGGTGCTGAACCGAGGAAGGCCCGGGCAACCGGGCCTTCTTCTTTTCCGGGGATCGCGCGTTCCTTCGGAGCCGATCGCGTTCATTGGCATCCGCGACCTGCTTGCTACACTCGGCCGCCCCCGACACGGACCGAACGCCCATGACCCTGTCGCGCCCGCTGCTGCTGGCCCTCGGCATCGCCCTGCTGACGTTCGCGACCGCGCCTGCCGACGCCGCGAAGAAGCGCAAGCGCGCGGCCAAGGCGCCGGCGGTCAGCGCGACCTGCCGCGACTACTACGCCGAGGTCAACGCCGACTGGCTGAAGGCCAACGCGGTCAGCGGCTCGGGCATGCAATCCGCGCTCGGCCAGCTCGCCCAGCGCGCGCGCCAGCAGCAGATCGACC
The DNA here is from genome assembly GCA_035539135.1 of Lysobacteraceae bacterium. GTDB lineage: Bacteria > Pseudomonadota > Gammaproteobacteria > Xanthomonadales > Xanthomonadaceae > JABFWF01. The sequence continues at coordinate 10,592 of DATLJD010000014.1, read as the reverse complement.
TGCTCAACGCCGACATGCAGGCGCAGGGCGGGATCGGCAAGCTGCTCGGCGACTTCTGGGCCAGCGGCCTGGACGAGGCGGCGATCGAGCGCGACGGCGCCCAGCCGATCGCGCCGCTGCTCTCGCGCATCGACGCGATCCGCCGCGAGAAGGACATTCCCGCCGCGATCGCCGCGCTGCACCAGGTCGGCATCCCGGTCGCCTTCAACTTCAGCGCCGACCTCGACCTGCAGGACCTGGACCGCACCATCGGCTACTTCAGCCAGGGCGGCATGGGCCTGCCCGACCCGGCCTTCTACACCCGCAACGACCCGCAGACCCGCGCGGTGATGGCGCGCTACACCGACTACGTCTCGAAGATCCTGGCGCTGACCGGCAGCAAGCCCGCCGACCTGCAGGCCGACACCCAGGCCGTGCTCGGCATCGAGGGCCGGATCGCGCAGCTGGCCAGGCCGCTGGCCGAGATCGCCGACCCGCGCGGCAACTACGCGCCGGTGGACGCCGCGGCGCTGGGCAAGCAGTACCGCCACCTGCGCCTGGCCGACTTCCTCCAGGCGCAGGGCGTCAAGGACGACCGCGTGTCGCTAGCCAACCCGCAGCTGTTCGCCCAGCTCGACGCGATGGTGGACCAGCTCAAGCCCGCCGAGTGGAAGGCCTACCTGCGCTACCAGGTCGGCGCGGCGATGGCGCCGTACCTGTCGAAGGCGTGGCGCGACGTCGACTTCGCCTTCCGCGGCGGCGTGCTGCGCGGCGAAACCACGCCCGCGCCGCGGCCGCAGCAGGTGCTGGACGCGATCAACCGCGCCGCCGGGCCGATGCTCGGCCACGACTATGTCGCCCGCTACCTGACCGATGCCGACCGCGCCCGCGCGCAGGAGATCGCGACCGGCGTGCGCGACGCGCTGGGCCGCGCCCTCGCGCGCGCGGACTGGATGAGCCCGGCGGCGAAGGCGGAAGCGCAGGCCAAGCTCGCCGCGCTGCGGATCGAGGTCGGCGCGCCGGAACACGATCCCGACTTCACCATCCAGCCGATGGGCCGCGGCAGCTTCGGCGCCAACATGCTGATCGCCTCGGCCTGGCGCCACCGCGAGGAGATGCGCCGGATCGGCAAGGGCAACGCCGCGCTGCGCTGGGACGTGTTGCCGCAGCAGCCGGCGCTGCACTACGACCTCGCCCACAACCGGCTGGTGATCACCGCCGCGATGCTGCAGGCGCCGGTGCTGGATCCGGCGCAGGAACCGGCCGCGCAGTACGGCGCGCTCGGCGCGCTGGTCGGCCACGAGCTGACCCACGGCTTCGATGCGACCGGGCGCCACGTCGACGCGAAGGGCGTGGTCCGCGACTGGTGGACGCCGGCGGACGCCAGCGCCTGGAACGCGAAGCTGGCGCCGCTGGTCGGCCAGTACGGCGGCTACCAGTGGCCGGGCACGACCCTGGCGGTGGACGGCACGCGCACCCGCGACGAGAACGCCGCCGACCTCGCCGGCGTCGAACTGGCGCTGGACGCGTTCTCCGCCGCCCAGCCGGACGCGAACGACGCCGCCCGCCGCGCCTTCTTCGCCGGCTGGGCGCGGCTGTGGCCGCAGCAGGCCAGCGAGGACGTCGCCACCCGGCTGGCCGCGGTCGAGGTGCACGCCCCGGGCCAGGCCCGCGGCAACGCCACCCTCGCCAACCTGCCGGCGTTCGGTGAGGCGTTCTCCTGCAAGGCCGGCACGCCGATGCAGCTGCCGACGGAGCAGCAGGCGGCGATCTGGCGCTGAATGGGGGCGGCACCGGGCCGCGCGCCGGCTGGCTTGAACCGTTCATCGGGGCTGGACGGGCGCAACGCGCCGTTAACACCGATTTGATGCGTCGCTAAGGAGTCTCGCGCTAAGGCGTCGTGGAACCCCCGCTTCGCGGCCCCACGCCGGAGGGTCGGGACCCAGCACGAGGCAGTCCATGGTCCTGCGCACGCTCAGCGGCGACAGTCCCGACGCCGCCGCCGCGCAGCGCCGCGTCTTCGACGCACTGCCGGCCGCCGTCTTCACCTGCGACGCGCGCGCCCGCCTCACCTACGTCAACCCGGTCTGGCGCGACCTGCTCGGCTATCCCGAGGACGTCCTGCTGTCGATGTCCTACCACGAGCTGATGGACGCGCCCACGGTCGAGGCCTGGAACGCGGCGGTCGCCCGGGTCGTGGCCGGCGCGCCCGGCTTCGCGATCGAGAAGCGGCTGCGGCACCAGGACGGCTCGGTGCGCTGGATCCAGTGCAACGTCAACGCGGTGCGCGACGCGCGCGGCCGCCTGCGCGGGCTGATCGGCGTCGGCATGGACATCGGCAAGCGCAAGCGCGGCGAGCTGCTGCAGGCCGGATTGCGCGACGTGCTCGAGGACATGGCCCGCGGCGCGCCCCTGCAACGGGTGCTGCTCGGCCTCGCGACCGTCATCGAGGACGCGCTGGACTACGGCGCGCGCGCCGCGATCCTGCTGGCGCAGCCGGACGGCACCCTCGGCTGTGCCGCGGCGCCGAGTTTGGCCCCCGACTTCCTGGCGGCGACCACGGCGGTGCCGATCGGCGAGGGCTACGGCTCCTGCGCCGCCGCGGCGAGCCGGCGCGAGCCGGTCTTCGTCCACGACGTGACCACCGATCCGGACTGGGAGCACGTGCGCGCGCTGGCCGCCGCGCACGGGATCGGCGCCGGCTGGTCGGTGCCGATCCTGTCCAGCCGCGGCGCGCTGCTGGGCACCTTCGCGGTGTATTACCGCGCGCCGCGCAGTCCCACCGCGGCCGAACGCACGATGCTGGAGATCGCCAGCCGCAGCGCGACCGTGGCGCTGGAGCGGGTGCATGCGGAGGCGGCGCTGCGCGAGCGCGGCGAGCAGTTCCGGCGCACCATCGAGAACGCGCCGATCCCGGTGCTGCTGCATGCCGAGGACGGCCAGGTCCTGCAGCTCAGCCGCACGTGGACCAGGCTGACCGGCTATACCCTGCACGATCGCGACGCCCTGCGCGCCCTGCTCGCCCGCGCCTACCGCGCCGGCGACGAGGAAGGACTTGCAGGCGCGGTCCGTCGGCTGTTCGCCGGCGGCGGCTCGCTGTTGCAGCGGGAACTGGACGTGACGACGCGCGACGGCGCGCGGCTGGTCTGGAACCTGAGCGCGGCAGCCCCCGGCACCCTGCGCGACGGCCGCCGCTACGTGGTGGTGATGGCGCTGGACATCACCGGCCGCAAGCAGGCCGAGGAGCGCCTGCGCGCGAGCGAGGAACGCGCGTCGCTGGCGACCCGGGTGGCGCAGGTCGGCATCTGGAGCTACGAGCCGGATGGCGGAGTTTTCGAGGCGGACGCGCGCTGCCGCGAGATCTGCGGGCTGCCGCCGAGCGGACCGCTCACCCTCGACGACTGGATGACCAGCATCCACCCCGACGACCGCGGCCAGGCCGGGGAAGCCCTGCGGGCCGCGCTGGATCCGGAGGGCGACGGCCAGTACCACATGGAGATGCGCCAGCTGCACCCGGACGGCCAGGTCCGCTGGATCGTGGAACGCGCGCAGTGCCTGTTCACCGGCGAGGGCGAGGCGCGGCGGCCGCTGCAGCTGCTGGGTTCCATGCTCGACTTCACCGATTCGCGGCGCATGCAGGAGTCGCTGGTCGCCGCCGACCGGCGCAAGGACGAGTTCATCGCCACCCTCGCCCACGAGCTGCGCAACCCGCTCGCGCCGATGCGCAACTGCCTGCACGTGCTGCGCCTGCGCGAAGACGGCGATCCGCAGGTCACCCGCCTGCACGCGATGATGGAACGCCAGGTCGGATTGATGGTGCGGCTGGTGGACGACCTGCTCGAGGTCTCGCGCATCACCCGCGGCAACATCGACCTGCGCAAGCGGGCGGTGCCGCTCGCCGAGGTGATCGCGACCGCGGTGGAAACCAGCCGCCCGCACATCGACCAGGGCCGGCACCGCCTCGAGGTCGACCTGCCGCCGACCACGGTGATGCTGGACGCCGACCCGATGCGGCTGGCGCAGGTGTTCACCAACCTGCTCAACAACGCGGCGAAATACACGCCGCCGGGCGGTCGCATCGTGATCAAGACGCGCACCCATGCCGACAGCGTGGAGGTCAGCGTGTGCGACACCGGCATCGGGTTGCCGGCGGAGATGCTGGTGCAGGTGTTCGACCTGTTCGCGCAGTGCGAACACACCCGCACCCACGCGCAGGGCGGCCTGGGCATCGGCCTGACCCTGGTGCGCAGCCTGGTCGAGCAGCACGGCGGCAGCGTCGAGGCGCACAGCGACGGGCTGGGCAAGGGCAGCGAGTTCGTCGTCCGCCTGCCCCTGCTGGCCCGCGCCGGCGTCGCCGCCGACGCCGTGCCGGAGCGCGAGCCTCCGGCGCACCGCGCGCAATCGGTGCTGGTCGCCGACGACAACCACGAGAGCGCCGACTCCATGGCCCTGTTCCTGCGCATGAGCGGCCACGACGTGCGCACCGTGTACGACGGCCGCGCCTGCCTGGAGGCGATCGAGGAACGGCGGCCGGACGTGGTCCTGCTCGACATCGGCATGCCGCTGCTGGACGGCTACGAGACCTGCCGGCTGATCCGCGCCCTGCCGGGCGGCCGCGACATCGCGGTGCTCGCGACCACCGGCTGGGGCCAGGACGCCGACCGCGAGCGCAGCACGGCCTGCGGCTTCGACGCGCACCTGGTGAAACCGGTCGACCCGGGCGCCCTGCTGGCGCGGCTGGACGCGCTGCGCGCCGCGCACCCGCCCGGTTCAGCCGGCGGCGCGGGCAACCGTGCCTAGACTGGCAGGCATCGTCCGCCCGGAAGCTTGCCATGCCCGCCTCCCGCCTGCGCCGCTCCCTGCCCGCCCTGCTGCTGCCCGTCCTGTGCGCCTGCAGCGCGATCGCGGTCCCGCCCGCGCCGCAGGCCCGCGCCGCGGCCGACACCGGCCCCGGCACGACGATGGTCTCCCTGCGCCCCGGCGAGCAGGCCGCGCTCGCCGGCGGCAGCCTGCGGTACCTGCGCCTGGTCAACGATTCGCGTTGCGCGCCGGACGTGCAGTGCGTCTGGGCGGGCGATGCCGAAATCGCCGTGGAGTGGACGCCCGTTGGCGGCGCGCCACATGCATTCAGCCTGCACACCGGCGTTGAACCGCGCCGGCAGGCGCTGGAGGACGGACGCAGCCTGCGCCTGCTCGAACTCGGCCGCGGGCCGGCGCCGCGCGCGCGCCTGGCGCTCGAGCCGGCGCCCTAGCCGCGCCCCCGGCGGCCCGACGAACGGCACGCGCGCGCCGCCGGAACAGAGGCGCACGCATTTGTCAACGCGGGCGTTTCCGACTAAGGTCCGGGCGTAGTCCAAAAACACGACCGCTCGGGGGGCGATCGCATGCACAAGACCACCGTGCTGCCCTGGCTGGCCGCAGGCTTGCTGGCCGGAGCCGTTCACGCGCAGGAGGCCACCACCCAACCCGCCGCGGCGCCGGCACCCGTCGAGACGGCACCGGCCGCGACGCAGGCACCCGTTCCCTGTCCGCAGTTGCCGGCCGCTGCCGGCCTCACCTGGGAATACCGCGCCGCCGGCGACGCCGACCTGTGCCGCGCCCTGCGCGCCGACGGGTCGGAAGCCTTCGGCCTGTACGTCTCGGCCGAACCGACCTTCGAACCGCAGCGCAGCAACCGCGAGGAAGAGGGCCGCATCGACGGTCAGGAGATGTACTGGTACCGCGCCGAGCTGGCCGCGCAGCCCGGCGTGGAGGCGCGCGAGACGCTGCTGGCGTTGCCGGACGGGCGCTCCGCGCACATCTGGGTGCAGGCGCGCGGCGAGGACGCGCTGGCGGCCTCGCTGCAACTGGCGCAGTCGCTGCACTTCAGCAGCCGCGGCGAGCAGGTCGCCGGCCCCTAGGCCGGCGGCGCCGCAGGGTCAGAAACGGCCTTCCTGGAAGTCGACGAAGGCCTGCATCAGCTCCTCGCGGGTGTTCATCACGAACGGCCCGTGGCGCGCGACCGGCTCGCGCAGCGGCCGTCCGGCGACCAGCAGCAGGCGCGCGCCCGCATCGCCCGCGCGCACCGTGAACTGCCCGCCGCCGCCGAGCACGCCCAGCGTGTGCGTCTCCAGCGGGCGCGCACCATCGCCCTCGCCCACCGTCGCCGCGCCTTCGAACACGTAGGCGAAGGCGTTGTGGCCGTCGGGCAGCAGGTACTCCCAGCTCGCGCCCGCGGCGAGGCCGATGTCGAGGTAGAGCGGATCGGTCGCGGGTTGCGCGATCGGCCCGCGGATGCCATCCACTTCGCCGGCGATCACCTTGACCTCGACGCCCGCGGCGGGCACGACCACCGGGATCCGGTCCGGCGCGAATTCCTGGTAACGCGGCTCACCCATCTTGTCGCGCGCAGGCAGGTTCACCCACAGCTGGAAGCCGCGCATGCGGCCTTCCTGCTGCTCGGGCATCTCCGAGTGCACCAGGCCGCGCCCAGCGGTCATCCACTGCACGCTGCCCGGCACCAGCAGGCCCTCGTTGCCGTGGTTGTCGCGGTGGCGCATGCGCCCGTCGAGCATGTAGGTGACGGTCTCGAAACCGCGGTGCGGATGGTCGGGGAAGCCGGCGATGTAGTCCTCGGCGCGGTCGGTGCCGAACTCGTCGAGCATCAGGAACGGATCCAGCGCATCCAGCTGCGGCGTGCCGATCACCCGGGTCAGGCGCACGCCGGCGCCGTCGGAGGTGGGCATGCCGCGCACCGTGCGGATGACGCGCGCGCTGTCGTGGTCGGGGGAGCGGGCCATGGCGGCCTCCTGCTTCGGGTCTGCCGAAAGGATGCGGGCAAGACGATGAAAGGGGGGCGCAGGCGGCGGAAACCTGCGTTGCGTGGGTGGGACGGCGGCGCCGCGTCAGCCCTTGCGCCGCAGCCGCCAGCAGCGGTGAATGCGCGGATCGCGGGCGAAGTCGGGCGGGATCGTCTCCGGCGTGACCTCCTCGCACTCGGCGAAGCCGGCGACCGCCTCCACGTCCAGCCGGAAGCGCCGGTAGTTGTTGGAGAAATACAGCACGCCCTCGCGCGAGAGCCGGGCGACCACCGCCTCGAGCAGGCGCACGTGCGAAGCCTGCACGTCGAAGTCGCGCGCGCGCTTGGAGTTGGAGAAGGTCGGCGGGTCGCAGAAGACGAGGTCGTATTGCTGGCGGTCGGCTTCGACCCAGGCCAGCGCGTCGGCCTGCACCAGCCGGTGGCGGGTGCCGCCGAGGTCGTTCTCGCGCAGGTTGTCGGCGCACCACTCGAGGTAGGTCGCCGACAGGTCGACCGTGGTCGTCTGCCGCGCGCCGCCGAGGCCCGCGTGCACGGTCGCCGCGCCGGTGTAGCCGAACAGGTTGAGGAAGCGGGCGTCGCGCGCCTCGTCGTACAGGCGCAGGCGCATCGGCCGGTGGTCGAGGAACAGGCCGGTGTCGAGGTAGTCGAACAGGTTGACCCGCAACCGCGCGGCGCCCTCGCGCACGGTGAGCAACTCGCCGCGGGCGCCGGGCGGGCCTTGCCTCACGTCGGCGTACTTGCTGCCGCCCTTGCCGCGCGCGCGGGTCTTCAGCGCGACCCGCTCGCGCGGCATGTCGAACACCTCGCGGGCCGCGGCCAGCAGGTCCTGCCGGCGCCGGCGCTGGACGTCCTCCGGGATCTCGGCGGGCGCGGCGTATTCCTGCACGTGCAGCCAGGTTTGCGGCTGTGCGGCGGCGGTCGCGTACACGTCGATCGCCGCGGCGTATTCCGGCAGGTCGGCGTCGTAGGCGCGGAAGCAGGTCACGCCTTCGCGCTCGCGCCAGGCCTTCAGCTTGCGCAGGTTGCGGCGCAGGCGGTTGGCTACCATCTGCGCGCCCTCGCCGAGCACCGCCGGCGCGGCGTCGGGCGCGCGCGGCGGCGGCGCGACCGGGTCGGCGACCAGCAGCGTGCATTCGAGCGCGCCGTTGAACAGCTGGTAGGCCTTCTTCGCGCGCAGGCCGGTCGCGTGCGCGAGCTCGCGGTCGCCGCACAGCAGGCTGGCGCGCCACTGCGGCACGGTCGCCTTCAGCGCATCGCCTAGCGCGCGATACAGCGCCGGGTCGGCGGCCAGGCGCTGGTCGTAGGGCGGATTGCACGCGACCAGGCCGGGCGCGGCGGCATTGGCCTGCACGAAGCGCGCGGCCTGCTCCGGCAGGCGCGCGACGTCGGCGACCTGCCAGTCGATCGCGGCGCCGACGCCGGCCGCCTGCGCGTTCTGGCGGGCGATGCGGATCGCGTGCGGGTCGAGATCGAGGCCGAGGAAGGCCGGACGCAGTGCGGCCATGCCCGCGGCTGCGCGCCGGCGCGCTTCCTCCAGCAGCGCGCGCCAGTGGCCGGCATCGAAGCCGGCCCAGCGGGTGGGCGGCGCCGCGCCATCGAAACGCAGCAGGCCGGGCGCGACGTCCGCCGCCAGCAGCGCGCCTTCGACCAGCAGGGTGCCGCTGCCGCACATCGGGTCGAGCAGCGCGCCGCCGTCGCGGTACACGCGCGGCCAGTCGCCGCGCAGCAGCATCGCCGCGGACAGGGTTTCCTTCAACGGCGCTTCGCCCTGCGCCGTGCGCCAGCCGCGCCGGTGCAGCGGACCGCCGCCGAGGTCCACCGACAGGATCGCGCGGCCCTTGCGCACGACCAGGTTGAGGCGCAGGTCGGGCGCCTCGAGGTCGACGTCGGGGCGGGTGCCGGTGTCGGCGCGCAGGCGGTCCACGACCGCGTCCTTGACCCGCTGCGCGGCGTAGCGCGCGTGGGTGATCGCGCCGCCGGACACGTGCGCGTCCACCGCCAGGGTGGCGCCGGGCGGCAGGTGTGCGCGCCAGTCGACCGCATGCGCGCCGGCGTACAGCGCGTGCTCGTCCGCGCAATCGAACTCTGCGAGCGGCCACAGCACGCGGCTGGCCAGGCGCGACCACAGCACCGCGCGCTGCGCGTCGTGCAGGCTGCCTTCGGCGTTGGCGCCGGCGACCGCGGCGGTCGCGCGCGCGCAGCCCAGCGCCTGCAGCTCGTCGGCGAGCAGGTATTCCAGTCCCTTGCCGCAGCTGGCGAAGAAGCGCATGGCTAGAGCGTGGCCAGCAGCGCGGCGAAGGCGTCCGCGGCTTCGGCCACGTGGGCTGACAGGCGGTGGCTGTCGTCGACCAGCAGCAGGCGCGCGCGGCGCGCGCTGGCCCAGGCGACGACGTCCGCGGACGGGATCAGTTCATCGTCCCAGCCGTGCACGATCGCCGTCGGCACGCGCGCGGCCTCCAGCGGAGGCGCGTCGCCCATCGCCACCGGCGGCGCCAGCAGGAACAGCGCGGCCACCGGCACCCGCAGCGACACCTGCCCGGAGATCCACGCGCCCAGGCTCGACCCGGCCAGCACCAGCGGCCCACGCGCAACGGCCGCCCGCGCCAGCCCGAGCAGGCGCTGCACGCGCGCCGCCACGTCGCCGAGTTCGCTGACGTCGCGGCGGGCGTCGAGGTCGGTGTAGTCGGGCCGTTCCTGGCTCCAGCCGAGGCGTTCGGCGACCTCCGCCAGCGCGGTGACCTTGGTCGCGTCCGGGCCGCTTTCGAAGCCGTGCGACAGGATGCAGTGACCGCGCACGCCGGTGCGCGCGGGAGGGGGCGAAGACATGCGGCGATGCTAGCATCCGCGTCCATGCCGACCGCGTCGCCGACGGTGCACGACAGCCCCCTGCCTTACGCCGCGCGGCTGCAGGCGCGTGCGCTGTCCGACGTCGACCTGGTCGTCGTCCATTGCACCGAGCTGCCGGACCTCGGCACCGCGCGCGAGTACGGCGAGCGGGTGCTGTATCCCGACTCCGGGACCGGCAACAGCGGCCATTACTACGTCGACCGCGACGGCGCGATCCACCGTTACGTGCCCGACGACCGCATCGCCCACCACACCCGCGGCTACAACCCGCGTTCGATCGGCATCGAACTGGTCAACACGGGGCGCTGGCCGCACTGGCTGGACTCGCGGCACCAGGCGATGGACGAGCCGTACACGCCAGCGCAGGTCGAGGCGCTGATCGCCCTGCTGCGGCAATTGCGGGCGGACCTGCCGGCGCTGCGATGGATCGCGGGACACGAGGACCTCGACACCGGCGAGGTCGCGGCCAGCGACGATCCCGCCGTGCTGGTGCGCCGCAAGCGCGATCCGGGGCCGCTGTTTCCGTGGGCGCGGGTACTGGCGGCTGTCGCGTTGGAGCGCTTGTAGCGCTTGTAGCGCACGCGCACCACTTCTGCATCTGGACGCGCAAACGCGCCGGGCGGGAGAGGCAGGCAGGACACGCCGTGAATCCGTCCATGGAGGCTCGGATGCGCCATCCATGGCGCATACGGTCCTGCCTGCCTCTCCCACCCGGCGCGCCCCCACCGTTCTTGCGATCTGGCTGTAGAGCGGAGCTTGCTCCGCTGCTCAGTCGCGGGAAAAGCAGCGGAGCAAGCTCCGCTCTACGGCAGGCCGCGAGGATCTTTCCCGAGCGACCGGGAGGGCGGGGGTGTTGCGTCAGCGCGCCATGGATGGCGCGCGCCCGCATCTGGGCATGGGTGAGCACGGGCGGCTTGCGCGGCACTGCCGCGCGCCCGTGCGAACGCCCGGCGCGCTGCGCCGGGCC
>DATLJD010000013.1:0-275488 GCA_035539135.1 Lysobacteraceae bacterium | reverse complement strand
AGATGGTGATGCCGGGCGACAACGTGAAGATGCAGGTGGCGCTGATCAACCCGGTGGCGATGGACGAGGGCCTGCGCTTCGCGATCCGCGAAGGCGGCCGCACCGTCGGCGCCGGCGTGGTGGCGAAGATCCTGAAGTAAGACCCGGCCGGGCGGGGCGGGAGGTGCTTGCAAGCGCCTCCCGGTTCCCGCTAGAATGGCTGACTCACCGCGGCCCTGCCTCCACCGGGCCGCGGACCAGCGAAATGAGGTGCAGGAAGCGCCTCGTTTTCGCCAGACAGGGACATGTCGCGCGGCAGTGCTCCGCCCGCCCCGAAAGATAGTTCGGGGCACCTACGGCGGAGCACGTTGGCGCGTTCGGGTTTCCGTCTGGGCGGGCCGGGCAACCGGCCTGCCTTGTGTTTTTCGGGGAATCCGGGGCCGGGATCGGTGCCGGGCCAGGCTCCACCAGTACCGGGATCGGCGACCCCAGAGGCCGGTCCCCCGCTCTTTTCACGAGGACATTCCGTCATGGCGGACCAGAAGATCCGGATTCGGCTGAAGGCTTTCGATCATCGCCTGATCGACCGCTCGGCCAGCGAGATCGTCGAGACGGCCAAGCGGACCGGCGCGCAGGTGCGCGGCCCGATCCCGCTGCCGACCAAGATCGAGCGCTACACCGTGCTGGTGTCGCCGCACGTCGACAAGGACGCGCGCGACCAGTACGAGACCCGCACGCACAAGCGCGTGCTCGACATCGTCGACCCGAACGACAAGACCGTGGACGCGCTGATGAAGCTCGAGCTCGCGGCCGGCGTCGACGTGCAGATCAAGCTGACCTGAGGACAAGAACGATGAGCGCGAAGAAGCATTCGCTCGGCATCGTCGGTCGCAAGGCCGGCATGAGCCGCATGTTCACCGAGGACGGCAAGTCCATCCCGGTGACCCTGATCGAAGCCACCCCCAACCGCATCACCCAGATCAAGACGGTCGAGACCGACGGCTACGCCGCCGTGCAGGTCACCGCGGGCGTGAAGCGCGCCTCGCTGCTGACCAAGCCCGAGGCCGGCCACCTGGCCAAGGCCAAGGTCGAAGCCGGTCGCGGCCTGTGGGAGCTGCGCGTGGAAGCCGACCAGATCGGCGGTTTCGAGGTCGGCGGCGAGATCCGCGCCGACATCTTCGAGGCCGGCCAGATCGTCGACGTCCAGGGCGTGACCAAGGGCAAGGGCTTCCAGGGCACGATCAAGCGCTGGAACTTCACCATGGGCGACGCGACGCACGGCAACTCGCTGTCGCACCGCTCGCCGGGTTCGATCGGCCAGCGCCAGACCCCGGGTCGCGTGTTCCCGGGCAAGAAGATGGCCGGCCACATGGGCGCCGAGACCCAGACCACGCAGCGCCTGCAGGTGGTCAAGGTCGACGCGGAGCGCGGCCTGATCGCCGTGCGCGGCGCGGTCCCGGGTGCGCCGGGCGGCGACGTCATCGTGCGTCCGTCGAGCAAGGCATAAGGGAGACGATGACGATGGAACTCGCCATCAACAACGGCAAGACCGTGTCGGTGTCCGACGCCGTCTTCGGCCGTGAGTTCAGCCAGGACCTGGTCCACCAGGTCGTGGTGGCCTACCGCAACGCGGGCCGCGCCGGCACCAAGGCGCAGAAGACGCGCTCGGAAGTCAACGGCACCACCAAGAAGTCGAAGAAGCAGAAGGGCGGCGGCGCGCGTCACGGCGCCCTGACGGCCCCGATCTTCGTCGGCGGCGGCGTGACCTTCGCGGCCAAGCCGCGCAGCTTCGCGCAGAAGGTCAACCGCAAGATGTACCGCGCCGCGATCTCCGCGATCCTGTCCGAGCTGAACCGCCAGGGCCGGATCACCGTGGTCGAGTCGTTCGACGTCGACGCGCCGAAGACCTCCGGCCTGGTCGCCAGGCTGAAGGAACTCAACGCCGGCCAGCGCCCGCTGATCGTCACCGAGGACGCGTCCGAGGCGCTGTACCTGTCCGCGCGCAACCTGCCGTACGCCGAAGTGCGCGACGTGCAGGGCCTGGATCCGGTCGCCCTCGTCGGCGCCGACTCGGTCCTGGTCACCGTCGACGCGGTCAAGAAGATCGAGGAGTGGCTGGCATGAACGCCCTGAACGTCTATGACGTGATCCGCGCCCCGCGCGTGTCCGAGAAGACCGCGCGCCTGCAGGAGGTCTCGAACCAGTATGTGTTCGAGGTCGCCACCGACGCCAACAAGGCCGACATCAAGGCGGCGATCGAGCAGCTGTTCGACGTCCGCGTCGAGGCGGTCAACGTCGTCAACGTGAAGGGCAAGAACAAGTCCTTCAAGTTCCGCCAGGGCCGTCGCGGCGACTGGCGCAAGGCATACGTGACCCTGGCCGAGGGCCAGGCGATCGACGTGATGGCCAAGGCCTGAGGAAGACGCCCATGGCACTGATGACTTTCAAGCCCACCTCCGCCGGCCGCCGCAGCGCGGTCCGCGTGGTGACCCCGGGCCTGCACAAGGGCGCGCCGCACGCGGCCCTGGTCGAGAAGCAGGGCAAGACCGGCGGCCGCAACCACCACGGCCGGATCACCACCCGCCACATCGGCGGCGGGCACAAGCAGCACTACCGCATCATCGACTTCAAGCGCGACAAGGAAGGCATCCCGGCGCGCGTGGAGCGGATCGAGTACGACCCCAACCGCACCGCGCACATCGCGCTGCTTTGCTACGTGGATGGCGAGCGCCGCTACATCATCGCGCCGCGCGGCCTGAAGGCCGGCGAGCAGGTGATCGCGGGCTCGGACGCGCCGATCAAGGTCGGCAACACCCTGCCGCTGCGCAACATCCCGGTCGGTTCCACCGTGCACTGCATCGAGATGAAGCCCGGCAAGGGCGCCCAGCTGGCGCGTGCCGCCGGCGCCGGCGTGCAGCTGGTGGCGCGCGAGGGTGTGTACGCCACGCTGCGCCTGCGCTCGGGCGAGATGCGCCGCGTCCCGGCCGAGTGCCGCGCGACGATCGGCGAGGTCGGCAACGAGGAGCACGGCCTGCAGAAGCTCGGCAAGGCCGGCGCCGCCCGCTGGCGCGGCATCAAGCCGACCGTCCGCGGCGCGGCCATGAACCCGGTCGACCATCCGCACGGCGGCGGCGAGGCCAAGGCCGGCCAGGGCAACCCGCACCCGGTCACCCCGTGGGGCGTCCCGACCAAGGGTTACAAGACCCGCAAGAACAAGCGCACGCAGCAGTTCATCGTGCGCGACCGCAGGAGCTAACCGGCCATGGCACGTTCACTCAAGAAGGGCCCGTTCGTCGATCACCACCTGCTCAAGAAGGTGGAGACCGCGGGCAACAACAAGAAGCCGATCAAGACCTGGTCGCGCCGCTCGATGGTCATGCCGGAGATGGTGGGCTTCACCATCGCCGTCCACAACGGCCGCAACCACATCCCGGTGCTGGTCAACGAGAACATGGTCGGCCACAAGCTCGGCGAGTTCGCCCTGACCCGCACGTTCAAGGGCCACGGCGGCGACAAGAAGGCCGGGAAGTAAGGAGATGACCATGGAAGCGAAGGCAATCCTGCGCACCGCGCGCATCTCCCCGCAGAAGGCCCGCCTGGTCGCCGACCAGGTGCGCGGCCTGACCGCCGAGCGCGCCGTCAACCTCCTGAAGTTCTCCGACAAGAAGGCCGCCCACATGATCCGCAAGGTCGTGGAGTCGGCGATCGCCAACGCGGAGAACAACCAGGGCGCGGACGTCGACGAGCTGCGCGTCAAGACCATCATGGTCGACGAGGGTCCCACGCTGAAGCGCTTCATGGCGCGCGCGAAGGGCCGTGGCACGCGCATCCTCAAGCGCACCAGCCACATCACCGTCGTCGTCGGCGAGGGCAAGTAAACATGGGTCACAAAGTCAATCCGATCGGCATCCGCCTGGGCATCGCCAAGGACTGGAACTCCAAGTGGTACGCCGGCAAGAAGGAATACGCCGACTACCTCGCCGCCGACCTCAAGGTCCGCGAGATGCTGCGCAAGAAGCTGGCCCAGGCCGGGATCTCCAAGATCCTGATCGAGCGCCCGGCCAAGACCGCGCGCGTCACGATCCACACCGCCCGCCCGGGCGTGGTGATCGGCAAGCGCGGCGAGGACATCGAGAAGCTGCGCAAGGACGTCAGCGACCTGATGGGCGTCCCGGCGCACATCAACGTCACCGAGGTCCGCAAGCCGGAGCTCGACGCGCAGCTGGTCGCCGAGTCGATCGCGCAGCAGCTGGAGCGCCGCATCATGTTCCGCCGCGCGATGAAGCGCGCGGTCGGCAACGCGATGCGCCTCGGCGCGCTGGGCATCAAGGTCAACGTGGCCGGCCGCCTGAACGGCGCCGAGATCGCGCGTTCGGAGTGGTACCGCGAGGGCCGCGTGCCGCTGCACACCCTGCGCGCCGACGTCGACTACGGCTTCGCCGAGGCCAGGACGACCTACGGGATCATCGGCATCAAGACCTGGATCTACAAGGGCGAGATCTTCGATTTCTCCCAGGTGGGCCAGGAGAAGCAGGACGACAACGCGCCGCGCGGCGATCGTGGTGATCGCGGCGACCGCGCTGACCGTCCGCGTGGTCCGCGCCGCGAGCGCGCCGACCGCGGCGAGGCGAGGGAATAAACCATGCTGCAACCCAAGCGAACCAAGTTCCGCAAGATGCACAAGGGCCGCAACGACGGCCTGAGCTGGAACGGCAACGCCGTTTCGTTCGGCGAGTACGGCCTGAAGGCGACCGCGTTCGGTCAGCTGACCGCGCGCCAGATCGAGGCGGCCCGCCGCTCGATCAGCCGCTACGTCAAGCGCGGCGGCAAGATGTGGATCCGCGTGTTCCCCGACAAGCCGATCACCAAGAAGCCGATCGAAGTCCGCATGGGCGCGGGCAAGGGCAACGTCGAGTACTGGGTCGCCCAGATCCAGCCCGGCCGCATGATCTACGAGATCGAGGGCGTCGACGAAGCCACCGCGCGCGAGGCCTTCCGCCTGGCCGCGGCCAAGCTCTCGGTGACCACCCAATTCGTGACCCGGACGGTGCGCTGATGGAACTCAAGGAACTGCGCGGCAAGTCGGCCGACGAACTCAAGGCGCACCTGCTGGACCTGCGCAAGGAGCAGTTCTCGCTCCGCATGCAGCAGGCCACCGGCCAGCTCGCCAAGACCCACGAAGCCCGCCGGGTGCGCCGCGAGATCGCGCGCGTGCAGACCCTGCTGGGCCAGAGCGGCACGAAGTAAGGACGAGCCGACATGACCGATAACACTGAGAAGAAGCTGCGCACGGTCGAAGGCCGCGTCGTCAGCAACAAGATGGACAAGACGGTGACCGTCCTGGTCGAGCGCCAGGTCAAGCACGCGCTGTACGGCAAGTACATCCGCCGCTCGACCAAGCTGCACGCCCACGACGCCGAGAACGCCTGCAACGAGGGCGACACCGTGCGCGTGGCCGAGTGCGCCCCGCTGTCGAAGACCAAGAACTGGCGCGTGGTCGAGATCGTCGCCCGCGCGGCCGAATAAGGGGAGGCTCGAACCATGATCCAGATGCAGAGCTACCTCGACGTCGCCGACAACTCGGGCGCCAAGGAACTGATGTGCATCAAGGTGCTCGGCGGCTCCAAGCGCCGCTACGCGGGCATCGGCGACATCATCAAGGTGTCCGTCAAGGACGCGATTCCGCGCGGCAAGGTCAAGAAGGGCGACGTCTACGACGCCGTCGTGGTGCGCACCCGCAAGGGCGTGCGCCGTCCGGACGGCTCGCTGATCCGCTTCGACGGCAACGCCGCCGTGCTGCTGAACAACAAGCACGAGCCGATCGGCACGCGCATCTTCGGGCCCGTGACCCGCGAGCTGCGCTCCGAGAAGTTCATGAAGATCGTCTCGCTCGCACCTGAAGTGCTGTAAGGCGGAGGAAGAAGATGAACCGTATCCGCAAGGGCGACCACGTGGTCGTGATCGCCGGCAAGGACAAGGGCAAGCGCGGCGACGTGGTGCGCGTGGCCGGCGACAAGGTCGTCGTGTCCAACATCAACATCGTCAAGCGCCACACCAAGCCCAACCCGCAGGCCAACCAGCCGGGCGGCGTGATCGAGCGCGAGGCGCCGATCCATATTTCCAACGTGATGCTGTTCAACCCGGCCTCCGGCAAGGGCGAGCGTGTCGCGACCAAGGTGCTCGAGAATGGACGCAAACTGCGTGTGTTCCGCTCGAGCGGTGAGGCCATCTGATCAGGCGTCCTGCGCCTGAGGAATGAACCATGACGACCCGACTGGAACAGTTCTACAAGGACGAGGTGGTGCCGAAGCTGATGGAGCGCTTCGGCTACGCCAATCCGATGGAAGTGCCGAAGCTGGTGAAGATCACGCTCAACATGGGCGTGGGCGAGGCGGCGGCCAACAAGAAGGTGCTCGAGCACGCGACCGCCGACATGGCTAAGATCTCCGGCCAGAAGCCGGTGATCACCAAGTCGCGCGTCTCGGTGGCCTCGTTCAAGATCCGCGACGGCTGGCCGATCGGCTGCAAGGTCACGCTGCGCCGCGCGCGCATGTACGAGTTCCTGGACCGCCTGGTCAACGTCGCCCTGCCGCGCGTGCGCGACTTCCGCGGCGTGTCGGGCCGCGCGTTCGACGGCCGCGGCAACTACAACATGGGCGTGAAGGAGCAGATCATCTTCCCGGAGATCGACTTCGACCAGGTGGATGCGCTGCGCGGAATGGACATCGCGATCACCACCACGGCGAAGACCGACGCCGAGGCCAAGGCGCTGCTCGAGGCCTTCCGCTTCCCGTTCCGCAACTGACCGCAGAGGACGACAGACAATGGCAAAGACCTCCATGGTCAACCGCGAGACCAAGCGCGCCAAGCTGGTCAAGAAGTTCGCAGCCCGCCGCGAGGCGCTGAAGAAGGTGATCAGCAGCCAGGACGCGAGCTACGAGGAGAAGATGGACGCCGCGACCAAGCTGCAGAAGCTGCCGCGCGACTCCTCTCCCAGCCGCAAGACCACGCGTTGCGCCCTGACCGGCCGTCCGCGCGGCGTCTACAGCAAGTTCGGCCTCGGCCGCAACATGCTGCGCAAGGCGACCATGAACGGCGACGTGCCGGGCCTGCGCAAGGCGAGCTGGTAAACAATCCGCCCGGGCGACCGGGTCCCGCCAAGATTTTCGCGAAAGCGGATATCGGTGCTACTCAGAAGGTGAACCCAAATGAGCATGACTGATCCCATCGCCGACATGCTGGTCCGCATGCGCAATGCGGCCGCGGTCGGCAAGCCGACGGTGTCGATGCCGTCGTCCAAGATCAAGGCGGCGATCGCCGGCGTCCTCAAGGACGAAGGCTACATCGCCGACTTCCGCGTGATCGAGAACGGCGCCAAGGCGTCGCTCGAGATCGTGCTGAAGTATTTCGAAGGCAAGCCGGTGATCGAGCGCATGCAGCGCGTCTCGCGCTCGGGCCTGCGCCAGTACCGCGGCAAGGACGCGCTGCCCAAGGTCCTCGGTGGCCTGGGCATCGCCATCATCTCCACCTCGAAGGGCATCATGACCGATGCGCAGGCGCGCCAGCAGGGCGTCGGCGGCGAGGTCCTGTGCTTCGTGGCCTAAGGGAGGAATCGCAATGTCCCGAGTTGCCAAGAAGCCGGTCGTCCTTCCGAAGGGCGTCGAGCTGAACGTCCAGGCCGAATCGGTGAGCGTCAAGGGCCCGAAGGGCACCCTGTCGGTGGCCAAGCCGGAGGGCGTCGCCGTCGCCGTGGACAACGGCCAGGCCGTGCTGTCCGCGAACGACGAGGCGCTGGTGCCGCTGGCCGGCACCCTGCGCGCGATCCTCGCCAACATGGTGAAGGGCGTGTCCGAGGGCTTCGAGCGCAAGCTCGAGCTGGTCGGCGTCGGCTATCGCGCCGCCATGCAGGGCAAGGACCTCAACCTGTCGCTGGGCTTCTCGCACCCGATCCTGTTCCCGGCCCCGGCGGGCATCACCATCGCCACGCCGAGCCAGACCGAGATCGTGGTGTCGGGTGCCGACAAGCAGCAGGTCGGCGAAGTCGCCGCCAAGATCCGCGGCTTCCGCCCGCCGGAGCCCTACAAGGGCAAGGGCGTGAAGTACGCCAACGAAACCATCATCCGCAAGGAAGCCAAGAAGGCCTAAGGCGGGGGCCCGCCGGGCCCGCGCGAAGCCGATCCGCTTCCGGAGACACAGACGACCATGGACAAGAAGAACGCCCGCCTGCGCCGCGCCAAGTCCACCCGCGCGCGCATCCGCGAACTCGGCGTGCCGCGCCTGTCGGTGCTGCGCACCGGCCAGCACGTCTACGCGCAGCTGTTCAGCGCCGACGGCTCGAAGGTGCTGGCCGCCGCCAGCACCACCCAGGCCGACGTGCGCGAGGGCCTGAAGAACGGCAAGAACGCCGAGGCCGCCGCCAAGGTCGGCCGCGCGATCGCCGAGAAGGCGCGCGCCGCCGGCGTGGAGAAGGTCGCGTTCGATCGCTCCGGCTACCGCTACCACGGCCGCATCAAGGCCCTGGCGGACGCCGCGCGCGAGGGCGGCCTGCAGTTCTGATGCTTGAAGGCGTGGGGCCCGGGCCCCATGCCGGATGCTCGCTCGCCGGCGCGAGGTGCGCCGGGCGCGACGCGGAGTTCTCCGCGCCCGCGAATCACCCGATGCAGACCACAACGACAAGCGGCCAAGCCGCAAATCCCTTCAACAACCGAGACATTCCCATGGCAGAAGAGCGTCAGCAGCGCGGCCGCGATCGTGATCGCAACCGCGAGGAAATCGACGACGGCATGATCGAGAAGCTGATCGCGGTCAACCGCGTCAGCAAGACCGTCAAGGGCGGCCGCCAGTTCACCTTCACCGCGCTGACCGTGGTCGGCGACGGCGACGGCAAGGTCGGCTTCGGCTACGGCAAGGCGCGCGAAGTGCCGGTCGCGATCCAGAAGTCGATGGAGCAGGCCCGCCGCGGCATGGCCAAGGTCGACCTCAACAACGGCACCCTGTGGCACACGGTCAAGTCCGGCCACGGCGCGGCGCGCGTGTTCATGCAGCCGG
The DNA here is from genome assembly GCA_035539135.1 of Lysobacteraceae bacterium. Classification (GTDB taxonomy): domain Bacteria; phylum Pseudomonadota; class Gammaproteobacteria; order Xanthomonadales; family Xanthomonadaceae; genus JABFWF01. Next base: position 266,461 of record DATLJD010000013.1, on the reverse strand, counting down.
CGTCCGAGGGTACCGGCGTGATCGCTGGCGGCGCGATGCGCGCCGTGCTGGAAGCGGTTGGCGTCAAGAACGTGCTGGCCAAGGCCACCGGTTCGCGCAACCCGATCAACCTGGTGCGCGCGACCATGCGCGGCCTGGTCGAGATGCAGTCGCCGGCCCGGATTGCGGCCAAGCGCGGCAAGAAGGTGGAGGAGCTGCAGCATGGCTAAGAACGACGCGACGACCGGCACCGTCAAGGTCCGCCTGGTCAAGGGCCTGCGGGGAACCCAGGCGCGCCATCGCTTGTCTGTGAAGGCCCTGGGCCTGAACAAGCTCAACGACGTGCGCGAACTCAAGGACAGCCCGCAGGTGCGTGGCCTGATCAACAAGGTCCACTACCTCGTGCAGGTGGAGGAGTAACCAGATGAAGCTCAATACCCTCAAGCCGGCCGATGGCGCGCGCACCGAGCGCAAGCGCGTCGGTCGCGGCATCGGTTCCGGCCTCGGCAAGACCGCCGGCCGCGGCCACAAGGGCTCGTTCGCGCGCAGCGGCAAGGGCAAGATCAAGGCCGGCTTCGAAGGCGGCCAGATGCCGATGCAGCGTCGCCTGCCGAAGATCGGCTTCCGCTCGAAGATGGCGCAGGACACGGCCGAAGTGCTGCTGTACCAGCTCGACCGTCTGGAGGCGGGCGAGGTGGACTTCGCCGCGCTGCGCGCCGCCGGCCTGGTGCCGGCCTCGGCCAAGCGCGCCAAGGTCGTCAAGAAGGGCGAGATCAGCAAGAAGTTCGTGCTCAAGGGCCTGCTGGCCACGGCCGGCGCCCGCGCGGCGATCGAGGCCGCGGGCGGCCAGCTCGTGGACGCGGGGCAGTAAGCGCATGGCGCGTGGCGGCGGCGTGGGCGCCCTCGGCGGCGGGCTCGGCAAGTTCACCGAGCTCCGCCAGCGCCTGTTGTTCGTCCTGGGGGCCCTGATCGTCTACCGCATCGGCTGCTACATCCCGGTGCCGGGCGTCAACCCGCAGGCGATGCTGCAGTTGATGGAGTCGCAGGAAGGCACCATCGTGGACATGTTCAACATGTTCTCCGGTGGCGCCCTCTCGCGCTTCAGCCTGTTCGCGCTGAACGTGGTGCCTTACATCTCCTCCTCGATCATCGTGCAGCTGCTGGTGCAGATCATGCCCAGCCTGAAGGCGATCCAGAAGGAAGGCGAGTCGGGCCGCCGCAAGATCAACCAGTGGTCGCGCATGGGCGCGATCCCGCTGGCGGTCTTCCAGTCGGCCGGCATCGCGGTGGCGCTGCAGCACCAGGGCGCCGCCAACGGCTTGCCGGTGGTGTACAGCCCCGGCATGGGCTTCATCCTGACCGCGGTGGTGGCGTTGACCGCCGGCACCATGTTCCTGATGTGGATCGGCGAACAGGTGACCGAACGCGGCGTCGGCAACGGCGTGTCGCTGATCATCTTCGCCGGCATCGTGGCCGGCCTGCCGGGCGCCGTGTTCGGCACCCTGGAGCAGGCGCGCAACGGCGACATGAGCGCGCTGGCGGTGATGACGATCGGCGCGGTGGTGCTGCTGGCGACGTTCTTCGTGGTGTTCATGGAGCGCGGCCAGCGCCGGATCACGGTCAACTACGCGCGGCGCCAGGGCGGGCGCAACGCGTACATGAACCAGACTTCGTTCCTGCCGCTCAAGCTCAACATGTCGGGCGTGATCCCGCCGATCTTCGCTTCGAGCATCGTGATGTTCCCGGCGACCGCCTCGACCTGGTTCGGCCAGGCCAGCGGCTCGCAGATGCAGTCGGTGCTGCAGAAGGTCAGCCAGGCGCTCTCGCCCGGCGAGCCGCTGCACATGATCCTGTACGGCGCATTGATCGTCGGTTTCGCGTTCTTCTACACGGCGCTGGTGTTCAACTCGCAGGAGACGGCCGACAACCTGAAGAAGTCGGGCGCGCTGATCCCGGGCATCCGGCCGGGCAAGGCCACCGGCGAGTACATCGACGGCGTGCTGACCCGCCTGACGGCGGCCGGCTCGGCGTACCTGGTGCTGGTCTGCCTGTTGCCGGAGCTGATGCGCACCGAGCTGGGCGCCTCGTTCTACTTCGGCGGCACCTCGTTGCTGATCGTGGTGGTCGTGGTGATGGACTTCATCGCCCAGATCCAGGCCCACCTGATGTCGCACCAGTACGAGAGCCTGCTGAAGAAGGCCAACCTCAAGGGGCGAGGCGGCGCTCGCTAGCGCGGCATCGCCGCGCTGCGCCGCCGAACGCCCGAGCAGGATGCCCGGGCAGGGCTCTCCGGAGCCCGCGCCGGCGGGCCATGGATGGCAGCGAGGCAACCGGGACGCGGCGTACGCGTTCCGGGCCCGGGCAGGACGCCCGGACCCCGCCCGGCGCTGGCGCCGGGCGGTCGACAGACACCAGCCGGTCCGACCTACGCGCGGACCGGCACATAGGCGACCCGCGCGGCGATCCCGCGCGCGGGTGGCCCCGGATCCGTCCGCGCGCCGGAGTAGCGCGCGGCGGCCGGGCAGGGCGGGCTTCCGCGCTGCCCCGGCCAGGTCCGGGGCCGTCGCCGGAGCATGGGCACACTCCCCATGCCGGAGCCAACGGGCGCGAGCCCGAGGCTTCCTTGACAACCCGGGATCCTGATAGAATTTCCGATTCACTCGCCGTGCCCGATGAATGCGGGCCGGCCGCCAATCAAGTTGGAGATCGCCTCATGGCGCGTATTGCGGGCGTCAACCTGCCTGCCCAGAAGCACGTCTGGGTGGGGCTGCAAAGCATCTACGGCATCGGCCGTACCCGTTCCAAGCAGGTCTGCGAGGCCGCCGGCGTGGCGAGCTCGACCAAGATCCGCGACCTGTCCGAGCCGGAAGTCGAGCGCCTGCGCGCCGAGATCGGCAAGTTCACGGTCGAGGGCGACCTCCGCCGCGAAGTCGGCATGGCGATCAAGCGCCTGATGGACCTCGGTTGCTACCGGGGCCTGCGCCACCGCCGCGGCCTGCCCGTGCGCGGCCAGCGCACCCGCACCAACGCGCGCACCCGCAAGGGCCCGCGCAAGGCCATCAAGAAGTAAGGAACCCAGACCATGGCCAAGCCGGCAGCCGCCACCAAGGCGAAGAAGAAGATCAAGCGCGTCGTCACCGACGGCATCGCGCACGTCCACGCTTCGTTCAACAACACCATCGTCACCATCACCGACCGCCAGGGCAACGCGCTCAGCTGGGCGACCTCGGGCGGCGCGGGCTTCCGCGGCTCGCGCAAGTCGACCCCGTTCGCCGCGCAGGTCGCCGCCGAGAAGGCCGGCAAGGCCGCGCTCGACTACGGCGTGAAGTCGCTGGAAGTACGCATCAAGGGCCCGGGCCCGGGGCGCGAGTCCGCCGTGCGTTCGCTGAACAACGTCGGCTACAAGATCACCAACATCATCGACGTGACGCCGATCCCGCACAACGGGTGCCGTCCGCCGAAGAAGCGTCGCGTCTAAGGGGGCGATAGGAAAATGGCTCGTTACATCGGTCCCACCTGCAAGCTCGCCCGCCGCGAAGGCGCCGACCTCGGCCTGAAGTCGCCGGCCCGCGCGCTCGATTCCAAGTGCAAGCTGGAGCAGAAGCCCGGTCAGCACGGCGCCACCGCGCGCCGCGGCAAGCTCTCCGACTACGCCAACCAGCTGCGCGAGAAGCAGAAGGTCAAGCGCATCTACGGCCTGCTGGAGCGCCAGTTCCGCAACTACTACAAGAAGGCCTCGACCCGGAAGGGCAACACCGGCGAGAACCTCCTGCAGTTGCTCGAGACGCGTCTGGACAACGTCGTCTACCGCATGGGCTTCGCGGTCACCCGTCCGGCCGCGCGCCAGCTGGTCAGCCACCGCGGCGTCACCGTCAACGGCAAGCCGGTCAACCTGCCGTCCTACGCCGTCAAGGCGGGCGACGCGATCGCGCTGTCGGAGAAGGCCCAGAAGCAGCTCCGCGTGCAGGAGTCGCTGACCGTCTCCGGCCAGATGGACCTGTCGCCGTCCTGGGTCGAGGTCGACGCGAAGAAGTTCGCCGGCGTGTTCAAGGCGGTCCCCGACCGCGCCGACCTGCCGGCCGACATCAACGAAGCGCTGATCGTCGAGCTGTACAGCAAGTAATGGCGTCGGCGCCAGGCGGCTGCGGCCTCGCCGCAGCCTCGCCGGGCGCCACGCTGCCGGGCAGGCCCTCGCGCCTGCCCCCGCAAGGGCCCAGAAGTTTCAATGCCTTCGCGCCCCCGAGGCGAAGGCTCCGAGGAGAAATCCCAAGATGACGGTTACCGCCCACCAGGTCCTGCGTCCCCGTGGTCCCCAGATCGAACGCATCAGCGACCATCGCGCCAAGGTGGTGATCGAGCCGCTGGAGCGCGGCTACGGCCACACCCTCGGCAACGCGCTGCGTCGCGTGCTGCTGTCCTCGATCCCCGGCTTCGCGATCACCGAGGTCGAGATCGACGGCGTGCTGCACGAGTACACCACGGTCGAGGGCCTGCAGGAAGACGTGCTCGAGGTGCTGCTCAACCTCAAGGACGTCGCCATCCGCATGCACACCGGCGACGCGTCCACCCTGAGCCTGTCCAGGCAGGGCCCGGGCGTGGTCACCGCCGCGGACATCAAGACCGACCACAACGTCGAGATCCTCAACCCCGAGCACGTCATCGCCCACCTGACCAAGGACGCGGCGCTGAACATGCGGCTGAAGATCGAGCGCGGCTTCGGCTACCAGCCGGCCGCTTCGCGCCGCAAGCCGGACGAGGAGACCCGCGCGATCGGCCGGCTGATGCTGGACGCCTCGTTCTCGCCGGTGCGCCGCGTCGCGTACGCGGTCGAGGCCGCGCGCGTCGAGCAGCGTACCGACCTCGACAAGCTGGTCCTCGACATCGAGACCAACGGCACGATCGACGCCGAGGAGGCCGTGCGCACCGCCGCCGACATCCTCAGCGACCAGCTCAGCGTGTTCGGCGACTTCACCCATCGCGACCGCGGCGCCGCCAAGCCCGCCGCGGCCGGGGTGGATCCGGTCCTGCTGCGCCCGATCGACGACCTCGAGCTGACCGTGCGTTCGGCCAACTGCCTCAAGGCCGAGAGCATCTACTACATCGGCGACCTGATCCAGAAGACCGAGGTCGAGCTGCTGAAGACGCCGAACCTCGGCAAGAAGTCGCTCACCGAGATCAAGGAAGTGCTGGCCCAGCGGGGCCTGTCGCTCGGCATGAAGCTCGAGAACTGGCCGCCCGCCGGCATCGCCTCGCACGGGATGATGGGCTGAGCAAGGCGTTTGCGCGCCACTGGCGCGCGCCTTGCTCCGCGCCCGGCCAGGGATGGCCGGGCAGGACGATCCGAAGCCGACGACGCTTCGCCATGGATGGCAACGATGCCGAGCGGACCGCATCGCGGCGTATCGTGAAGATGTAAGGCAGTACCCCAGCCGACGGACCCCAAGGCCCGCGGCGCGCCGGTCAGGACGATCGGCCAGGACCAGCGCAGTCCGAAGTGGCAGCGCCAGGACGGCGACAGCGAAACCCAACAGCTCCAGCATTCACCAGGAACCCAAGCCATGCGCCACCAGAAATCCGGACGCAAGTTCAGCCGCACCAGCGCCCATCGCCAGGCGATGTTCGAGAACATGGCCGCGTCGCTGATCAAGCACGAACTGATCAAGACCACGCTGCCGAAGGCCAAGGAACTGCGCCGCGTCGCCGAGCCGCTGATCACCCTCGCCAAGGTCGACAGCGTCGCCAACCGCCGCCTCGCCTTCTCGCGCCTGCGCGACAAGGAAGCCGTGGGCACGCTGTTCACCGTGCACGGGCCGCGCTACGCCAACCGCCCGGGCGGCTACCTGCGCATCCTCAAGTGCGGCTTCCGCGCCGGCGACAACGCGCCGATGGCCTACGTCGAGCTGGTCGACCGCCCGCAGCCGGCCGCCGAGTAAGCGGCCCACGCACCGAGTCACGAGAACCCCGGCCGCGCGCCGGGGTTTTTCGTTGCGGGCTCTCCGCGCTTCCCAAGCGCCCGTCCGCCCTCTATCTTCACGCGCATGAATGCCAATCCGCTGCGCTGGTCCTACCGCGCCCGCTGCCTGCTGGGCTTCCTCGTCTGCGCCGCGTTGCTGGCGTTCGCGCTGTATATGCAGCTGCATGGCGGCCTGGAGCCGTGCCCGCTGTGCATCTTCCAGCGGGTCGCGTTCGCGTCGCTGGGCGTGGTGTTGCTGGTCGCGGGCCTGCACGCGCCGCGCGGGCGCGCGGGTCGTGGCGTGTACGGCGTGCTGGCGCTCGTCGCCGCGCTCGGAGGCGTCGGCATCGCCGGCCGCCACGTGTGGCTGCAGCACCTGCCGCCCGACCAGGTGCCGATGTGCGGTCCCGGCCTCAACTACCTGATGGAGGCGATGCCGCTCACGGGCGTCATCCGCAAGGTGCTGACCGGCTCGGGCGAATGCGCGCGGGTGGACTGGAGCTTCCTCGGCCTGTCGATGCCGGAATGGAGCCTGCTGTGGTTCGTGCTGTTGGCGGCGTGGGTCGTGCTCGCGCTGTTCCGCCGCCGCCGGCTGGCGTGACGTCGCCGCGTTGTTGCGACGCGTCGGCGCCGGCGCGATGATGCAACGCCGCAATACCGCCGCCACCGCCATGCCCGGCAACGACCGCTCCCTGCAACCCGTCAAGCTGCCAGCCGACTGGTCGCCGGCGTCGTGGCGCGCGCGGCCCGCCGCGCAGTTGCCGGACTACCCCGACGCAGCGGCGCTGGAAGCTACCCTGGCGGAGCTGCAGGCGCTGCCGCCGCTGGTGACCTCGTGGGAGACGCTGGCGCTGAAGCAACGCCTGGCCGAGGCGCAGGAAGGTCGCCGCTTTTTGCTGCAGGGCGGCGACTGCGCGGAGAGCTTCGCCGAGTGCAGCTCGGACGTGATCTCCAACCGGCTCAAGGTGCTGCTGCAGATGAGCCTGGTGCTGGTCCACGGATTGCGCCTGCCGGTGGTGCGGGTCGGGCGCTTCGCCGGCCAGTACGCCAAGCCGCGCTCGGCCGCCACCGAGACGGCCGGCGGCGTCACCCTGCCGAGTTACCGCGGCGACATCATCAATGCCCCGGCGTTCACGCCCGAGGCGCGCACGCCGGATCCGCGCCGGATGATCAAGGCGCACGCGCGTTCGGCGATGACCATGAACTTCGTGCGCGCCCTGATCGACGGCGGCTTCGCCGACCTGCACCATCCGGAATACTGGGACCTGGGCTGGGTCGGCCACTCGCCGCTCGCCGACGAGTACCAGCGCATGGTCGCCGGCATCGGCGACGCGGTGCGCTTCATGGAAACGCTGTCGGGCAGCGAGGTGCACAACCTCAACCGGGTCGACTTCTACACCTCGCACGAGGCACTGCTGCTGCCCTACGAGGAAGCGCAGACCCGGCAGGTGCCGCGCCAGTGGGGCTGGTTCAACCTTGCCACCCACTTCCCGTGGATCGGCATGCGCACGGCGGCGCTGGACGGCGCGCACGTGGAGTATTTCCGCGGCATCCGCAACCCGGTCGCGGTGAAGGTCGGCCCCTCGATGGCGCCGGACCAGCTGCTGCGCCTGGTCGATGCACTCAATCCCGACGACGAAGCGGGGCGGCTGACCCTGGTGCACCGGATGGGCGCGGCCGCGATCGCGACGAAGCTGCCGCCGCTGCTGGACGCGGTGCGCCGCGAAGGGCGGCGCGTGCTGTGGGTGTGCGACCCGATGCACGGCAACACCGAGGCGACCGCGAACGGCTACAAGACCCGCCGCTTCTCCAACATCCGCGGCGAACTCGAGCAGGCTTTCGAACTGCATGCCGCGGCCGGCACGCGGCTGGGCGGCGTGCACCTGGAGCTCACCGGCGAGGACGTCACCGAATGCCTCGGCGGCGCGCGCCAGCTCACCGAGTCGGACCTCGCTCGCGCCTACCGCTCGCACGTGGATCCGCGCCTGAATTACGAGCAGGCGCTGGAGATCGCGATGCTGATCGTCCGCAAGCAGTCGCAGCTCAAGGCGCCGGCCTGACCGGTTCCTCCAGGGTCGGCAGGAAGCGCGGCGCGCGCCGCGCGCGGGTCGCCTGCTCGAACGCGTAGCCGAGCTCGATCAGCCGCGGTTCGCTCCAGGCCCCGCCCAGGAACACCAGCCCGAGTGGTAGCCCGTGGCGGTCGCCCATCGGCACGGTCAGGCTGGGATAACCGGCGACCGCCGCCGCGCCGTAGCCGGCGCCGCTGAAGTGGTCACCGAGCACGAAGTCCGTGCGCCAGGCCGGCCCGGTGGCCGGCGCGACCAGGGCGTCGAGCCGTTGCGCGCGCAGGGCGGCGTCGATGCCGCGCGGTCCTGCCAGTGTGCGCGCCTTGCGCTTCGCCTCGCGGTAAGCGCGCTCGGTCAGCGGGCCCTTGGCCTGCGCCTGCTCGAACAGCTCCTGGCCGAACCACGGCATCTCCTGCGCCGCGTGCGCCGCGTTGAAGGCGATCAGGTCGGCCAGCGTGCGCGCCGGGTTGCCGTGGCCCGCGAGGTAGCGCTCCAATCCATCCTTGAACTCGTACAGCAATACCTCGAATTCCGCGTCTTCCCACTGCCCGGCGGTGGGCAGCCGCGCGTCCACCACGGTGGCGCCGGCGGCGCGCAGCGCGGCGATCGCGCGCTCCATCGCCGCGTCCACGTCGGGGTGGTAGCCCATCGCCTTGCGCAGCACGCCGATGCGGGCGCCGCGCAGCGCATCCGGCTTGAGGTGCGCGGCGTAGTCGACCACGTGGCGCGCGGCGTCCGCGGTCGCTGCGTCGGCTGCGTCCGCGCCGGCGATCGCGCCGAGCAGTACTGCGGCGTCCGCGACGCTGCGCGCCATCGGTCCGGCGGTGTCCTGGCTGGTGGAGATCGGCACGATGCCGTCGCGGCTTACCAGGCCGACGGTCGGCTTGAGACCGACCAGGCCGGCCACCGCCGACGGGCAGATGATGCTGCCGTCGGTCTCGGTGCCGACGCCGACGGCGGCCAGGCTGGCGGCGATCGCGGTGCCGGTGCCCGAGCTCGAGCCGCAGGGATTGCGGTCGAGCACGTAGGGATTGCGCGTCTGCCCGCCGACGCCGCTCCAGCCCGAGACCGAACGGGTCGAGCGGAAGTTGGCCCATTCGCTGAGATTGGTCTTGCCGAGGATCACCGCGCCGGCGGCGCGCAGGCGCGCGGCGAGGAAGGCGTCGCGCCGCGGCAGGTTGCCGGCGAGCGCCAGCGAGCCGGCGGTGGTCGCCATCGGCAACGCGTCGATGTTGTCCTTGAGCAGCACCGGGATGCCGTGCAGCGGACCGCGCACGCGGCCCGCGCGGCGTTCGGCGTCCAGTGCGTCGGCCTCGGCCAGGGCCCGCGGGTTGAGGGCGAGCACGGCATTCAGCCGCGGGCCTGCGCGGTCGAGCGCCGCGATGCGGTCGAGGTAGGCCTGGGTCAGCTGGCGCGCGTCGAGCTCGCCGCGGGTCATGCGCGCCTGCAGTTCGGCGATGCCGACCTCCTCCAGGGCGATGGCGGGCGCCGGCGCGACCGCGGTCGGGGCGGCGGGCGTGGACTTCGCGCTCGGCGCGCCGGCCTGGCAGGCGGCCAGCGCAACGGCGGCGAGGACGGGCAGGGCAGGGCGCATGGCGGCTCCGGACGGGCGCGGAGCCGCAGGATTGCGCGTGGCGCGGCGGAGACGCAAGCGATAGGCAGGCCTGCGCGATGCCTGGCGCCCGCGGCCGCAGCGGATCGAACGCAGGCGGACTAGTAACGCCGGCGCATGAGGTCGCGGCCGAGCACCGCGACCACGACGATGTTGATCGCCAGCACGGCGACCGACACCCATCCCGGGTGGCGGATCAGCGCGTACACGTCGAACGGCAGGTACAGTGCAGCGGCGATGCAGCCCAGCCACGATGCCCAGGCCTTGTCGCGCCACAGTCCCCAGGCCTCGGCCACGTGCAGGATGCCGTAGGCGGCCACCGCCGCCGCCGCGATGTGCACCGAACCGGGACTGATCGCCCCCGCCAGCCAGGCCAGCGCGCCGTGCTGCGGGTCGAGCTGGAAGCGATCGATCAGCGCGTGGACCCAGCGCCGCAGCGGCGCCGGGCCGAGCAGTTCCAGGCCGCTCCCGGCCAGCAGCGCGAGCAGGCCCTTGCCGCCCTCGACCAGCGCGATCGCGCGCAACCCGGGGTGGGCGCGCGGATCCTCCACGTATTGCGGGTGCGGGGGCTCGTCTTCGGGGCGCATCGCGGCGCAGCCTAGCGTGCGTTCGCGCCGGCGGCCATCACGCCGCGCGCGAGGCGCGCTTGCGGTCAGTTTCCGTGCGCAGCTTCTTGCGCAGGCGGATCGCCTTCGGCGTGACCTCGACCAGTTCGTCGTCGTCGATGAACTCCAGCGCCTGCTCCAGCGAGAACTTGATCGGCGGGATCAGGCCCTCGTCATCGTCCTTGCCTGCGGCGCGGAAATTGGTGAGCTGCTTGGCACGCAGCGCGTTGACGGTGAGGTCGTTGTCCTTGCTGTGGATGCCGACGATCTGGCCCTCGTAGATCTCCTCGCCCGGCTCGATGAAGAGGCGGCCGCGCTCCTGCATCGCGATCTGCGCGTAGGCCGGCGACGGCCCGGTGCCGTTGGAGATCAGCACGCCGTTCTGGCGCTGGCCGATCTGCCCTTCGGTCTTCGGGCCGTAGTGGTCGAACACGTGGAACAGCAGGCCGGTGCCGGCGGTCAGGGTGCGGAACTCGGTCTGGAAGCCGATCAGCCCGCGCGCCGGAATGAGGTAGTCCAGGCGCACGCGACCCTTGCCGTCGGGCTCCATGTTCTGCAGCAGCGCCTTGCGCTCGCCGAGCCGGCCCATCACCCCGCCTTGGAACTGCTCCTCCAGGTCGACGACCAGCGATTCGTACGGCTCCTGCAGGACGCCGTCGATCTCCTTGATGATCACTTCCGGGCGCGACACCGCGAGCTCGTAGCCCTCTCGGCGCATGGTCTCGATCAGGATCGACAGGTGCAGCTCGCCGCGACCGGAGACCTTGAACTTGTCGGCGTCGGCGGTGTCCTCGACCTTCAGCGCGACGTTGTGCTGGGTCTCGCGGGTCAGGCGGTCGCGCAGCTGGCGCGAGGTGAGGAACTTGCCGCCGCTGCGCTCCTTGACGCCGGCGAACGGCGAATCGTTGACCTGGAAGGTCATCGAGATGGTCGGCTCGTCCACCGCCAGCACCGGCAGCTGCTCGACCGCGGCCGGATCGCACAGGGTGTCGGAGATGCCGATGCCCTCGATGCCGGAGAAGGCGATGATGTCGCCGGCCTGCGCCTCGGGCACTTCCACGCGCTCAAGGCCCATGAAGCCGAGCACCTGCAGCACCTTCGCGTTGCGCCTGGTGCCGTCGGCGGCGACCACCGTCACCGGCATGTTGGTGCGCACCTTGCCGCGCTGGATGCGGCCGACGCCGATCACGCCGACGTAGTTGTTGTAGTCCAGCGAGGTCACGCGCATCTGGAACGGACCGTCCGGATCCACCGGCGGCGCTGGCACGTGCTGGCAGATCGCCTCGAACAGCGGGGTCATGTCGCCGCTGCGCACGTCGTCGCTGAGCCCGGCGTAGCCCTGCAGGCCGGACGCGTACACGGTGTGGAAGTCGAGCTGGTCGTCGTTGGCGCCGAGGCGGTCGAACAGGTCGAAGGTCTGGTCCAGCACCCAGCTCGGGCGCGCGCCCGGTCGGTCGACCTTGTTGACGACCACGATCGGCTTGAAGCCCATCGCGAACGCCTTCTGGGTGACGAAGCGCGTCTGTGGCATCGGCCCGTCCATCGCGTCGACCAGGATCAGCACCGAATCGACCATCGACAGCACGCGCTCGACCTCGCCGCCGAAGTCGGCGTGCCCGGGCGTGTCGACGATGTTGATCCGCCACTGCTCGCCGGTCTTCGGGTCGGTCCAGCGGATCGCGGTGTTCTTCGAGAGGATGGTGATGCCGCGTTCCTTCTCGAGGTCGCCGCTGTCCATCACCCGCTCGGCGAGCTGGGTGCGCTCGTCGAAGGTGCCGGACTGCTTGAGCAGCTGGTCGACGAGGGTGGTCTTGCCATGGTCGACATGGGCGACGATGGCGATGTTGCGGAGGCGTTCGACGGAGGAGGACATGCGTAGCTTCGACGGGAGGGACGGGCAGGCCTTCGGGCACGCGAAACGGGCACCGGGCGGGCGCGGGCGTTCCGAAGGGGAAAGGGCGCGATTATACCTTTCACCGCTGGCCCGACGCTGACTCCGGTATCCTGACCGGCTTCCCCACCCGCCAGGAGGCCGCCCATGTCCCTCACCGCCACCTTCGACACCGAGCGCGGCCCGATCAAGGTCGAGCTCGCCCCCGAGCAGGCCCCCCTGACGGTCGCCAACTTCGTGAACCTGGCCAGACGCGGCTTCTACGACGGCCTGAAATTCCACCGCGTCATCAACGACTTCATGATCCAGGGCGGCTGCCCCGAGGGCAGTGGCCGGGGCGGCCCGGGCTACCGCTTCGAGGACGAGACCGGCAACGGCCTGCGCCACGAACGTGGCGTCCTGTCCATGGCCAACGCCGGCCCCAACACCAACGGCAGCCAGTTCTTCATCACCCACGTGGCGACCCCGTGGCTGGACGGCAAGCACACCGTGTTCGGCAAGGTGGTCGAGGGCCTGGACGTGGTCGACGCGATCCGCCAGGGCGACAGGATCAACTCCGTGAAGATCGAAGGCGATGCCGACGCGGTGCTGGCGGCGAAGGCCGACCGGGTCGCGGAGTGGAACCGCATCCTCGCCGCCTGAGGGTAGGCGCCTCCGGCTGCGACGCCGGTCCTCCGCGCGGCCGCGGACCGGGGCATCGGTTCCCGACCCGCCGTCCCCGACGCCGGGGCGGGCGCCGGCCGCGTGTTAAAATTCACGGCTTCCCACGTCGCTTCCGAGGTCGTCGATGCCCCAGTTCGCCCGGCGGATGGGTCGCGCCAAGCCCAGCGCGATCATGCAGGTGGCCGAGAAGGCCAAGCAGCTCAAGGCCCAGGGCCGCGACATCATCGGGTTCTCGATCGGTGTCCCCAATTTCCTGCCTGGGGAACACGTCTACGCCGCCGCCCGCGCGGCGCTGGACAAGGATTCCGGCCAGTACGGCAGCAACCGCGGCAGCGACGCGCTGCTGGACGCCTTCCTGGCGCACCTGGCCGAGATCGGACTGACCGGCTACACCCGCGCCAACTGCGCGACCGGCATCGGCGCCAAGCACGTCATCTACAACCTGTGCGAGGCGCTGCTGGACGAGGGCGACACCATCGCCTTCCCGACGCCGTACTGGACCAGCTACGTCGACATCGCCGAGATCCTCAACGCGCGCATCGAACTGTTGCCGTGTCCCGCCGGCCAGGACTACAAGCTCACGCCGGCCCAGCTCGACGCCGCGCTGGCGAGGAAGCCGCGGGTGTTCCTGTTCAACAACCCCTCCAACCCGACCGGCATGGTCTACACGAAGGACGAGATCTCCGCGCTCGCCGACGTGCTGGTGAAGCATCCGGATACCTGGATCATCACCGACGACATCTACAACCGGATGGTGTTCGACGGCATCGGCTACCACAACTTCGTGCACGCCCGCCCGGAGCTGCGCGACCGCGTGATCTTCATCGACTCGCTGTCCAAGACCTACGGCATGCCGGGCTGGCGGGTCGGCTTCATGGCCGGGCCGGAGCCGGTGGCCAAGGCCGTGGTCACCCTCAACTCCAACCACATCACCAACCTGCCGGAAGTCACCACGGCCGCGGCGGTCGCCGCGCTGGCCGGCCCCCAGGACGTGCCCCGCGAGAGGTGCGCGGAATTCGCGCGCAAGCGCGACCAGGTGCTGGCGGCGCTGACCGCGATCCCGGGTGTCGTCTGTCCGCGCCCGCAGGGAGCGTTTTATGCGTTCCCGGACGTCAGCGCGTACTACGGCAAGGTGCATGGGCCGAGCGGCCGCCGGATCGACAACGACATCGCGTTGTGCGAGGCGCTGCTCGAGGCCAAAGGCGTCGCCTGCGTGCCGGGTTCCGCCTTCGGCGAACCGCGCGCGCTGCGGATCAGCTACACCTGCCCGACGCCGCAGCTGGCGCCGGGATTGCAGCGCATCCAGGAATTCTTCGCCGAGCTCGCATGAGCAGCGAGCCGGCAGCCGGTAACCGGTAGCCGGCCCCCCGTTTTTCCGGCTACCGGCTTCCGGTTGCCGGTTTCCGAATCCCCATTGGAGTCACCGCGATGAAGCAACCCGTTCGTGTCGCCGTCACCGGCGCAGCCGGCCAGATTGGCTACGCCCTGCTGTTCCGCATCGCCTCGGGCGAGATGCTGGGCAAGGACCAGCCGGTCATCCTGCAGCTGCTCGAGCTGCCGCTGGAGAAGGCGCAGGCCGCGCTCAAGGGCGTGATGATGGAGCTCGAGGACTGCGCGTTCCCGCTGCTGGCCGGCATGGTCGGCACCGACGACCCGCGCGTCGCGTTCAAGGATGCCGACGTCGCCCTGCTGGTCGGCGCGCGCCCGCGCGGCCCCGGCATGGAACGCAAGGACCTGTTGCTGGAGAACGCCAAGATCTTCACGGAGCAGGGCAAGGCGCTGAACGAAGTCGCCTCGCGCGACGTCAAGGTGCTGGTGGTCGGCAACCCGGCCAACACCAACGCCTACATCGCGATGAAGTCCGCCCCCGGCCTGCCGGCGAAGAACTTCACGGCGATGCTCCGCCTGGACCACAACCGCGCGCTGTCGCAGCTGGCGAACAAGGCCGGCGTGGCGGTGGGCGACATCGAGAACATGGTGGTGTGGGGCAACCACTCGCCGACCATGTATCCCGATTACCGCTTCGCGACCGCCAACGGGAAGTCGCTGAAGGACGCGATCAACGACGCGGCGTGGAACGCCGACACCTTCATTCCCACCGTCGGCAAGCGCGGCGCCGCGATCATCGAGGCGCGCGGCCTGTCTTCGGCCGCCTCGGCCGCCAACGCCGCGATCGACCACGTGCGTGACTGGGTGCTCGGCAGCAACGGCAAGTGGGTGACGATGGGCGTGCCGTCGGACGGCAGCTACGGCATCCCCGAAGGCATCATCTACGGCGTGCCGGTGACCACCGCCAACGGCGAGTACACCCGCGTCCAGGGTCTGCCGGTCGACGCCTTCAGCCGCGAGCGGATGGACAAGACCCTGGCCGAGCTCGAGGAAGAGCGCGCCGGCGTCGCCCACCTGCTGTGATCCACCCCGGGGCGGCCGCGAGGCCGCCTCGCGCCCTGGAATGACCGCGATGTCCGACTCCAGATCCGCCGGCGCCCGCTTCCGCGCCGCGCTCGCCGAGGAATCCCCGCTGCAGGTGATGGGCGCGATCACCGCCTACGCCGGGCTGATGGCGAAGCGCGTGGGCTTCAAGGCGCTGTACCTGTCGGGCGGCGGTGTCGCCGCCAACTCGCTGGGCATGCCCGACCTCGGCATTTCGACCATGGAGGACGTGCTGACCGACGCGCGCCGCATCGTCGACGCCACCGGCCTGCCGCTGCTCGTCGACATCGACACCGGCTGGGGCGGCGCCTTCAACATCGCGCGCACCATCCGCAGCTTCGAGCGGGTCGGCGTGGCCGCGGTGCACATGGAGGACCAGGTCGGCCAGAAGCGCTGCGGCCACCGGCCTGGCAAGGAAGTCGTGTCGAAGGACGAGATGGTCGACCGGGTCAAGGCCGCGGTCGACGCGCGGGGCGACGACGGCTTCGTGGTCATGGCGCGCACCGACGCGGCCGCGGTGGAGGGCATCGACAGCGCGATCGAGCGCGCGGTGGCCTACGTCGAGGCCGGCGCCGACATGATCTTCCCCGAGGCGATGAAGACGCTGGACGACTACCGCCGCTTCAAGGCCGCGGTGAAGGTACCGATCCTCGCCAACCTGACCGAGTTCGGCAGCACGCCGTTCTTCACCACCGACGAGCTGCGCGACGCAGGCGTGGACATCGCCCTGTACTGCTGCGGCGCCTACCGGGCGATGAACAAGGCGGCGCTGCACTTCTACGAGACGGTGCGCCGCGAAGGCACCCAGAAGCACATCATCGACACCCTGCAGACCCGCGCCGAGCTGTACGACTTCCTGGGCTACCACGCCTACGAGGACAAGCTGGACGCGCTCTTCAAGAAGGAACCGAAATGAGCGAGCAAGCCACCGCCCCCAAGGCCAAGAAGTCCGTCGCGCTGAGCGGCACGCCCGCCGGCAACACCGCGCTGTGCACGGTCGGCCGCAGCGGCAACGACCTGCATTACCGCGGTTACGACATCAAGGACCTGGCCACGAAGTCGACCTTCGAGGAGGTCGCCCACCTGCTGGTCCACGGCGCGCTGCCGACCGCTTCGCAGCTCGCGGCCTACAGGGCGAAGCTCAAGCGCCTGCGGGGGCTGCCGGCGATCGTCCAGGAGGCGCTGGAACTGGTGCCGGCCAACGCCCATCCGATGGACGTGCTGCGCACGGGCTGTTCGGTGCTGGGCACGGTACTGCCCGAGCGCGAGGCCCATCCGGCCAGCGAGGCGCGCGACATCGCCGACCGGCTGGTCGCTTCGTTCGGCTCGATGCTGCTGTACTGGTGGCACTTCACCCGCAACGGTCGCCGCATCGACTGCGAGACCGACGACGACACCGTCGCCGCGCACTTCCTGCACCTGCTGCACGGCGAGGCGCCGTCGCGGCTGCACGCCGACGCGCTGGACAAGTCGCTGATCCTGTACGCCGAGCACGAGTTCAACGCCTCGACCTTCACCGCGCGGGTGATCGCCGGCACCGGCTCGGACCTGCATTCGTGCATCACCGGTGCGATCGGCGCGCTGCGCGGGCCCAAGCACGGCGGCGCCAACGAGGTGGCGATGGACATCATCGCCCGCTACGGCAGCGCCGACGAGGCGGAAGCCGACATCCGCGCGCGGGTGGAGCGCAAGGAGATCGTGATCGGCTTCGGCCACCCGGTGTACACGGTGGGCGATCCGCGCAACCCGATCATCAAGGAGCTCTCGCGCACGCTATGCACCGAGGGCGGCAACCAGACCCTGTTCGACGTCAGCGAGCGGATCGAGACGCTGATGTGGGACCTGAAGAAGATGTTCCCCAACCTCGACTGGTACTCGGCGTCGGCCTACCACATGATGGGGATCCCGACGCCGATGTTCACGCCGCTGTTCGTGATCGCGCGCACCACCGGCTGGAGCGCGCACGTGATCGAGCAGCGCGAGGACGGCAAGATCATCCGCCCGAGCGCGAACTACACGGGGCCGGAAGACCGCGACTACGTGCCGATCGACAAGCGTTGAATCGCCCCGGAACTCCGGGTCCGGAAAAGGAAAAGGCCGCGTTCCGCGCGGCCTTTTTCGTTGCGGCGTCGGCTGGCTCAGGACAGCCCTTCGTCCGCCAGCACCCTGCGCACCGCCGGATCCTCGCCCATGCGGCGGAAGTGCGCCTCGAGGTGCCCGAAGCCCGACAGGTCGACCTCGTTGGCCTTCGCCCAGCGGGTGACGACGTAAAGGTAGGGATCGGCGATCGAACGGTCGCCGGCGATCCAGTCGCGGTCCGCCAGCCGCGCGTCCGCGCGCGCGAACAGGCCGCGCAGCTGGGCGCGCGCGTTGGCCTTGCTCTTCGCGATCGCGGCCTCGTCCTCGAGGTAGGCGGTCGCCCCGAACAGGGGCTTGAACGCCGGGTGCACGTCGGAGTTGGCGAAGGCCAGCCAGCGGTTGACCTCGGCGCGGGCGCGCGGGTCGGTGCCGCCGTCCAGGCCCGACTGCGGGAACCTGTCGGCTAGGTAGTGCAGGATCGCCACGTTCTGGGTCAGCACCCAGCCGTCGTCCTCCAGCGCGGGCACCGCGCCGGCCGGATTGATCGCGAGATAGTCGGGGGAATGCCGTTCCTCGCGCGAGACGCGCCGCGTTTCGTAGGGCTGGCCGATCCACTCCAGCACGATGTGGTCGGCGAGCGAGCAGGCGCCGGGCGAGTAGTACAGCTTCATCGAAGGCCTGCGTGGCAGGGGAGGCCACTATGTGCGGCGCATGGCGCCGCGTTCAATCGCGGCGCGCGCAACGCTGCGTCGCGCGAAGTCAGGAACCGCGTGGCGTGAGCTTCTGCACCCGGTAGAAGGTGTGGTCGCCGATCACCGCGACCTGGTAGGCGTTGCGCCAGCTGGGCGAGGCGATCGCGGTCGCGGCGAAATGGCTCGCGCCCGGCACGATCTCCTCGCGCTGGCCGGGCGGCAGCGCCCAGTTGCGTTGCGACGCGAGCGCGATCTCGACCGCTTCGGTCCAGGCATCGACGTTGCGCAGGTTGGTGTTGGGCGACACGATGCCGGGCGCGAACTGCTTGCGGGCGGTCACCACGTCGCACACGCTGTCGCCCCACAGGCCGCTGTCGCGGCGGCGCAGGGCGACCTCGGCCACCGCCTGCTGGCCGCGCACGGACTGGTCGCGCGCTTCCAGATAGACGGTGGTGCTCAGGCACAGCGAATCGGCGGCCGGCTGCGGCAATACCTGCGACAGCCAGAGGATCCAGGCCAACTTCATCGTCGGACTCCTTGCTCCGTTGCGCCGGGCGGCGATGCTTCCCCCTCGATGGTCAAGACGGGGTGGCGGCCGGGACCGGCATGGCGTACTGGGGAGGGCGGCGGCTCTGCGGCTACCTTCAGCCCGGGCGCGAGATCCGCGGAAAAACGCGGGTGGCGCCGGCGCCCGCCAAGGGGGCGGGCAAAAAAGTTGGCGCACGGTATCCATCACAAACACAACGGCAGCTGAACGTGTGGCAGCCTGCGCGGCGCGGCGCGGGGATCCGGCCGGGCGCCGGGGCGCACCCGCAAAGGCGCCAGCGGGGGCGGCCGGCGCCTCGCACAACGCGATGGCCGTCACGCGTCTGGCAAAATAGCGGGCTCCCTACGCCGTCGGATCCGCAATGAGCCAGCACGACATCCGTTCCGCCGCCCGCCCCGATCCCGACCAGCCGATGGTGGACATCGCCGACTACGTGATCGACTACCAGGTCGATTCGCAGGAGGCGTACGACACCGCCCGGTACATGCTGCTGGATTCGCTGGCCTGCGCGATGCTGGCGATGAAGTTCCCGGAGTGCGTCAAGCACCTCGGCCCGATCGTGCCGGGCGCGACCCTGCCCGGCGGTACCCTCGTCCCTGGCACCTCCTACGAACTCGACCCGGTCCAGGGCGCCTTCAACATCGGCACCCTGATCCGCTGGCTCGACTTCAACGACACCTGGCTGGCGGCGGAGTGGGGCCACCCGTCCGACAACCTCGGCGCGATCCTCGCCGTCGCCGACTGGCAGAGCCGCCAGGCCCTGCGTGACGGAGGCGCGCCGGTGACCGTGCGCGACGTCCTGACCTGGGCGATCAAGGCGCACGAGATCCAGGGCGTCTATGCGCTGCAGAACTCGTTCAACCGGGTCGGCATGGACCACGTGATCCTGGTTCGCCTGGCCTCCACCGCGGTCGCCACCGCGATGCTGGGCGGGACCAGGGAGCAGGTCATCACCGCCGTGTCGCACTCGTGGATCGACAACGGGGCGCTGCGCACCTACCGCCACGCTCCCAACACGGGGCCGCGCAAGAGCTGGGCCGCCGGCGACGCCTGCCGCCGCGCCGTGACCCATGCCCTCAACGCGGTGCACAAGCAGGTGGTCGGCTACCCGAGCGCGCTGAGCGCGAAGACCTGGGGCTTCTACGACGTCGCCTTCAAGGGCAACGCGTTCAGCTTCGAGCGCCCGTTCGGCAGCTACGTCATGGAGAACGTGCTGTTCAAGATCAGCTTTCCGGCCGAATTCCATGCCCAGACCGCGGTCGAGGCGGCGATGCGCCTGCACCCGCAGGTCAAGGGCCGGATCGACCAGATCGAGCGGATCGAGATCGAAACCCAGGAAGCCGGCGTGCGCATCATCGACAAGACCGGCCCGCTGGCCAATTACGCGGACCGCGACCACTGCATCCAGTACATGGTCGCGGTGCCGCTGATCTTCGGCCGCCTGACCGCCGAGGATTACACGGACGCGGTCGCCACCGACCCGCGCATCGATGCCCTGCGCGAGAAGATGACCGTCCGCGAGAACCCGCAGTTCACCCGTGACTACTTCGACCCGGACAAGCGCTACATCGGCAATGCGGTCCAGGTCTTCTTCAAGGACGGCAGCGCCACCGAGAAGGTCTCGATCGACTACCCGATCGGCCACCGCAAGCGGCGCGGGGAGGGTATCCCGGTGCTGATGGCCAAGTGCGAGGCGGCCCTGCGGGCGCACCTGCCGGCGGCCCAGGTCGACCGGATCCTCGAGTTGGCGGCCGATCCGGCGCGGCTGGAAGCCTTGCCGATCGAGCAATTCATGAACCTGTACAGGGTGTGAAAAAGGCCGGGGCTCGGCCTGGTGGCCGACCCTGAACCGTTATGTTAATGTTAACGAGGCTTTCACCGGCATCGCACTAGTCTGGACGGGATGGCGAGGATAGGGCCGTTCCCCGAGTCTCTGCTTCACCGCATTTCTTTATCTGATCAAGGAGCTGAAGATGAATAAGAAACTCCTCTGCGCCGCGCTGCTCGGCGGTCTGGGCGTGGCACAGGCGGCCTTCGCGCAGGACTTCGACAACCGTTGGTACCTGACCGGCGACATCGGCTACAACCACCAGGACAGCAGCCGCGACACCGAAAACGCCATGTTCGGCGCGATCGGCATCGGCCGCTTCATCAACGAGAACTGGTCGCTGGACGGCCAGCTGAACTGGCAGAACCCGAAGCAGAACGCCAACGAGGACCTGAACTGGTCGCAGTACGGCGTCTCGCTCGACCTGCGTCGCCACTTCATCGCCGAAGGCCGCACCTGGAATCCGTACATCCTGATGGGCCTGGGCTACCAGCGCGCCGAGGAAGAGTTCGACAACTTCCCGAACCCGGACTCCCCGGGCCAGCGTGAGGACGGCAACCTGGCCGGCAAGTTCGGCCTCGGCCTGCAGGGCGACATGGGCCGCGTGGGCATCCGCACCGAGCTGGCCGTGCGCTTCGACATGGACGGCAGCGCGGTCGACGCCGCCGGCAACGACCTCGGCGCGTCCAACTTCAGCGACGTGCTGGCCTCGGTCGGCGTCGTGATCCCGCTGGGTCCGGAGCCGGTCGCCCCGGTCGCCCCGGCGCCCGCCCCGACCCAGACCTGCGCCGACATGGACAGCGACGGCGACGGCGTCAACGACTGCGACGACAAGTGCCCGGGTTCGCAGGCCGGCCAGACCATCGGTC
Organism: Lysobacteraceae bacterium; assembly: GCA_035539135.1. Classification (GTDB taxonomy): domain Bacteria; phylum Pseudomonadota; class Gammaproteobacteria; order Xanthomonadales; family Xanthomonadaceae; genus JABFWF01. The sequence goes on along the minus strand of DATLJD010000013.1, from coordinate 245,244 downwards.
CGGATGGCTGCCCGGTGCCGGTGTCGATCGACCTGAAGGGCGTCAACTTCGACTTCGACAAGTCGACGCTGCGTCCGGACGCGGTCGAGATCCTCGGCCAGGCGGTCGAGATCCTGAAGCGCTATCCCGACCTGAAGGTCGAGGTCGCCGGCCACACCGACTCGGTCGGTACCGACGCCTACAACCAGAAGCTGTCGGAGCGTCGCGCCCAGGCGGTGTACGACTACCTGACCAGCAACGGCATCGACGCCTCGCGCCTGGTCGGCCCGACCGGTTACGGCGAGAGCCGTCCGATCGCGCCGAACACCAACCCGGATGGTTCGGACAATCCGGAAGGCCGCGCGCAGAACCGTCGTACCGAGCTGAACGTGCAGAACCAGTAATCCGGTTCGCATTCGTGGTCCGGAGCCCGGCCTCGCGCCGGGCTCTTTTTTTTTGCGCCATTTGCGATGGATGGCATGCAGGGACCACAGGCAGGCCGGCGTGCGGTGCGCCGCGCGCGGTCTTTTCACGCCATCGCGATTGAGCAAAGGCGCGCGGCTGCCTACACTCGTTGCGTCGTTCCCGCCGAAGGCAATCGCGATGCGCACCGTTCCCACGTGTGGCCTGATGCTGCTGCTGTCGCCCGCCCTCGCCTGGGCGGCGACCTGCCCCCCGGCGGGTCCGGTGGCGTCGCCGACCGCGGCCGGCACCGCGCCGTTGTCGCCGGAACTCGCCTTCGAACCGCAGCCGCTGGGCGCGCCGGCCGGGGTACTGTCGCAGGCCTATGAGGCGTCGCTGTCGGTGGACCAGGTACTGCTGCGGCAGGAAATCGCGCGCTGCAGCAACGTCGCCAAGGCGATGCCGGCGCCGGGCGTCGATGCGACCGATCCCGCCGCCTACAAACCCCGCACGCAATACGACAACACGCCGTGGCGCTTCAACATGAGCCAGAACGGCAAGAAGATGACCGCGGACGAATTCAGCGCCTGGATGGAGGCACGCGGCGTGCGCGTCGCGCGCGGCGCGCAACCGGCGACCGCGCCGGCTCCGGCCGCGGACGGCCAGTCCGCCGCGACCGAGGCGCAGCCCCTGCCGACCCCGCCGCCGGCGGACGACCAGCCCAGGCCTTGAAGGCGGGCGGGCGGGGGATTCGCGAAAATCGCCGCCGCCCCGCGGCATCGCCGACGCGTCCGGCGGGCCAGGTCCGACACGGCCTCGCGCGCGTGCTGTCCAAGCGCGGGCTGTGTTCGCGCAGCGAAGCGACGCAGTGGATCCGCGCCGGCCGCGTCGCGGTCGCGGGCAAGGTCGTGCGCGATCCAGAGGCCCCGACATCGGCCGATGCCGACATCCTGCTCGACGGCCGCCCGCCGACGGCGCCCGAACGCTGCTACCTGATGCTCAACAAGCCGCGCGGCCTGGTCACCACCGTCCGCGACGAGCACGGTCGCGACACCATCTACCGTTGCCTGGACGGCGCCGGCCTGCCGTGGCTGGCGCCGGTCGGGCGCCTCGACAAGGCCAGCGAAGGCCTGCTGCTGCTCGGCAACGACCCGGCGTGGGCGGCGGCGATCACCGACCCCGCGCACGGCCTGCGCAAGACCTACCACGTGCAGGTCGACACGCTGCCGGACGCCGCCACGCTGGCCGCGCTCGAGACGGGCGTCGAATGCGACGGCGAGCGGCTGCGCGCGGTTTCGGCGCGCCTGCTGCGCAGCGGCACCCGCAACGCCTGGCTGGAGATCGTCCTCGACGCGGGCCGCAACCGGCAGATCCGGCGGCTGCTCGCCGCCTTCGACATCGCGGTGCTGCGGCTGGTGCGGGTCGCGATCGGCGACCTCGCGCTGGGCGACCTAGCGAAGGGCGCCTGGCGCGCGCTGAGCGCGGAGGAAGCCGCCGCGCTCGCGCCGGCGTCCGGCCTCAGCCCTTCAGCACGCCCAGCTCGCGCCCGATCCGGGTGAACGCGTCGATCGCGCGATCCACGTGCTCGCGGGTGTGCGCAGCCGACATCTGGGTGCGGATCCGCGCCTGGCCCTGCGGCACCACCGGGAAGAAGAAGCCGATCGCGTAGATGCCTTCCTCGAGCAGGCGCTCGGCGAACTTCTGCGCCAGCGGCGCGTCGTACAGCATCACCGGGCAGATCGGATGCACGCCGGGGCGGATGTCGAAGCCGGCGGCGGTCATCCGCTCGCGGAAGTGGCGGGTGTTGTCGGCCAGCCGCTCGCGCAGTTCGCCCGCCTCGTCGAGCATGCGGAAGGCGCGGATCGCCGCGGCCACCACGTGCGGCGGCAGCGAGTTGGAGAACAGGTACGGCCGCGACCGCTGGCGCAGCAGTTCGACCACCTCGCGCTTCGCGGTGGTGAAGCCGCCGAGCGCGCCGCCCATCGCCTTGCCGAGGGTGCCGGTGAAGATGTCGATCCGGTCCATCACGCCCTTGACCTCGGCCGAGCCGCGGCCGGTGGCGCCGATGAAGCCGGTCGCGTGGCACTCGTCGATGTGCACCAGCGCGCCGTACTGCTTGGCGAGGCGGGTGATCTCGTCCAGCGGCGCGATGAAGCCGTCCATCGAGAACACGCCGTCGCTGGTGATCAGGATCTGCTTCGCGCCGTCGGCGCGGGCCTGCTGCAGCTGCTTCTCGAGGTCCGCCATGTCGCAGTTGGCGTAGCGGTAGCGCTTCGCCTTGCACAGGCGCACGCCGTCGATGATCGAGGCGTGGTTGAGGGCGTCGGAGATAACCGCGTCCTCCTCGCCCAGCAGCGGCTCGAACAGGCCCCCATTGGCGTCGAAGCAGGCCGCGTACAGGATCGTGTCCTCGGTGCCGAAGAAGCCGGCGATGGTCTGCTCCAGTTCCTTGTGCAGGTCCTGGGTACCGCAGATGAAGCGCACCGAGGCCATGCCGAAGCCGTGGCTGTCCAGCGCGTCCTTCGCCGCCTGGATCATCGCCGGGTGGTCGGCGAGGCCGAGGTAGTTGTTGGCGCAGAAGTTCAGCACCGTGCGGCCGTCGGCGAGGGTGATCTCCGCCGCCTGCGGGCTGGTGATGACACGCTCGGCCTTGAACAGGCCGGCGTCGCGGATGTCGTCGAGGGTCCGGGCGTAACGGTCGGTGAGGGACATGTTCTCTGCTCGTCGTCCCCGCGAAAGCAGGGAGCCAGTGTCTTGTCGTCGGAGGTCTAAGTCGCCGGCCGAAGCGGCCGCCGCGTGGTCGCGCTAGTTCCAGCTCAGCACGACCTTCCCGGCCTTGCCCGATTCCATCAGTTCGAAGCCCTGCTGGAAAGCGTCGACCGGCAGCTGGTGGGTCAGCACCTTGCCGAGCGGGAAGCCGCTCAGCACGAGCTGCGTCATCTTGTACCAGGTCTCGTACATCTTCCGACCGTAGATGCCGTGGATGGTCAGGCCCTTGAAGATGATCTTGTCCCAGTCGGCGCCGGCGCCCTTGGGCATGATCCCGAGCATCGCGATCTTGCCGCCGTGGTACATGCAATCGAGCATGTCGTTGAAGGCGCGCGGATTGCCGCTCATCTCAAGGCCGACGTCGAATCCCTCCATGTGCAGGTCGGCCATCACGTCCTTGAGCGAGGTGTTGCTCACGTTGACCACCCGGGTCGCGCCCATGTCGGCGGCGAGCTTGAGGCGGTAGTCGTTGACGTCGGTGACGACGACGTTGCGCGCGCCGATGAACTTGCAGATGCCGGCGGCGATGATGCCGATCGGGCCGGCGCCGGTGATCAGCACGTCCTCGCCGACCACGTCGAATTCCAGCGCGCAATGCGCGGCGTTGCCGAACGGGTCGAAGAACGCGGCCAGCTCGGACGGGATCTGGTCGGGGATCGGCCACAGGTTGCTGGCCGGCATCACGATGTATTCGGCGAAGGCGCCGTCGCGATTGACGCCGATGCCGACCGTGTTCGGGCACAGGTGCTGGCGGCCGGCGCGGCAGTTGCGGCAGTGGCCGCAGACGATGTGGCCTTCGGCGGATACCCGCTGGCCGACCTTGTAGCCGGTCACGCCCGGGCCGATCTCGACGATCCGTCCGACGAACTCGTGGCCGATCACCAGGCCCGGCTTGATCGTGCGCTGGCTCCACTCGTCCCACAGGTAGATGTGCAGGTCGGTGCCGCAGATCGCGGTCTTCTCCAGCCGGATCAGCACCTCGTTGGGGCCGGGCGAGGGCACCGGCACCTCCTCCATCCAGATGCCCTTGGCCGCTTCGCGCTTGACCAGCGCCTTCATCGTCGTCATCGGAGGAGCCCTGTCTCGAAGGACGCAATTATACGGGCGCGGGGGGTGCCTTCCGGGTGTTTGCCGCGGTTGCCGGCATCGCCTATGGTGCCGGGCCCGCCCCGCAAACGCCGCCGAACATGCGCCGAACGCTCGCCCTCGCCCTGCTGCTCTGCCTGCCCGCCGCCCATGCCGACGAAGGCATGTGGATGCCGTCACAGTTGCCGGCCATCGCCGACCAGTTGCGCGCCGCCGGCTACCACGGCGACCCCGCCGGGCTCGCCGACCTGACCGCGCCGCCGATGAGCGCGGTGGTCTCGCTGGGCGGCTGCACCGCGAGCTTCGTCTCGCCCGAGGGCCTGGTGGTCACCAACCACCACTGTGCGTATGGCGCGATCCAGCTCAACTCCACCCCCGAGCGCAACCTGATGCGCGACGGCTTCGTCGCCGCCAGCCGCGCCGACGAGCCGTCCGCCGGGCCCGCCGCGCGGGTGCTGGTGACCACCGGCTTCGACCGCATCACCGACCGCATCCTCGCAGGTGCCCGCGGCAAGAAGGGCCGCGCCTACCTCGACGCCGTGGACGCCGCCGGCAAGGCCGCGGTCGCCGAATGCGAGCAGGAGCCGGGCGTGCGCTGCAGCGTCGCCGACATGTACTACGGCACCGACTTCTACCTGGTGAAGCAGCTGGAACTGCAGGACATCCGGCTGGTGTACGCGCCGCCGGAGGCGATCGGCAATTACGGCGACGAGGTCGACAACTTCATGTGGCCGCGGCACAGCGGCGACTTCGCCTTCTACCGCGCCTACGTCGGCAAGGACGGCAAGCCCGCGCCGTATGCGCGCGACAACGTGCCCTACCGGCCGGCCGCCTGGCTGCAGGTGTCCACGAAGCCCCTGGCCGAAGGCGACTTCGCGATGCTGGCCGGCTACCCGGGGCGGACCTACCGCCACCGCACCGCCGCCGAGTTCGCGCGCCAGGTCGAATGGCAATTGCCCTCGCGCATCGCCCTGTACGGGGGCCTGATCGACACCATCGAGCAGGCGGCTGCCGGCAGCGAGCAGGCGCAGGTCCTGTACGCGTCCCAGCTCGCCAGCCTGAAGAACGGGCTCAAGCGCGCGCAGGGCGAGCTGGATGGCCTGCGCCGCAGCGACGCGGTGGCGGTGAAGCGCGCCGACGAGGCGGCGATGCTGGCCTGGCTGGCGAAGCAGCCGGACGCAGCAACGACCCGCGCCGACATCGCCGCCGCGCAGGAGGTGCTCGATGCCGCCGAGGCCACCCGCGAGCGCGACCAGCTGCTGGCGAACATCGAGGCCCGCACCCAGCTGCTGCGCGCGGCGATCACCGTGCAGCGGCTCGCGCACGAGCGCGGCAAGCCCGACGCGCAGCGCGAGCGCGGCTACCAGCAGCGCGACGAGGCGCTGATCGAGGCCGGCCTGAAGCAAATCCAGCGCCGCTACGACCCGGCGGTGGAGAAGGCGATCCTCACCGACCTGCTGCGCCAGTACCAGGCGTTGCCGGCCGCGCAGCACGTGCCGGAATTCGACCGCGTGTTCGGCATCACGCCGGAGCAACTGCGGGCGAAACTCGATGCCCTGTACGCGTGCACGCAGCTCGGCAACGAGGCCGCGCGCCTGGCCGCGATGCGGGCAGACGCGGCGACCCTGGCCCGCTCGACCGACAGCCTGCTTGCCGCCGCCGCGGCCCTGCAGCCCGCGCTGCTGCGCCTGGAGGACGAAGACAAGGCGCGCGAGGGCGAGCTGCTGCGCCTGCGCCCGGCCTACATGCGCGCGCTGATCGGCTACCGCGAATCGCAGGGCCGCGCCGTCTACCCGGACGCCAACTCCACCCTGCGGGTGAGCTACGGCAGGCTGTCCTCGCTCGATCCGCGCGACGCGGTGCACTACGCACCGCTGACCACGGTCGGCGGCATTCTCGAGAAGCACACCGGCGTGGCGCCGTTCGACGCGCCGAAGCCGCTGCGGGAGGCGATCGCCAAGGGCGACTTCGGCAGCACCGCCGATCCCGCGCTGAAGACGCAGACGGTCGATTTCATGACCAACCTCGACACCACCGGCGGCAACTCCGGCTCGCCCGTGCTGGACGCCGACGGCCGCCTGATCGGCCTGAACTTCGACAGCAACTGGGAGGCGGTCAGCGCCAGCTGGATGTTCGACCCGCGCTACAAGCGCGCGATCCACGTCGACATCCGCTACCTGCGCTGGCTGCTCGCCAAGGTCTACCCGGCGCCGCAGCTGCTGCGCGAAATGAACCTGCCCACCGAATAAGCCCGACGAACAACCCCGTTTCCGGAGAACCACGCATGCACAGCAGGACCCTGGCCGCCGCCCTCGCGCTGGCCCTGACCGCCGGCGCCGCCCACGCCAACGAAGGCATGTGGGTGCCGCAGCAGTTGCCGCAGATCGCCGACGCGCTGAAGCAGGCCGGCCTCGAGCTCGACCCGCGGCAGCTCGCCGACCTCACCGGCGACCCGATGGGCGCGGTGGTTTCGCTCGGCGGCTGCACCGCCAGCTTCGTCTCGCCGCAAGGCCTGGTGGTGACCAACCACCACTGCGCGTACGGCGCGATCCAGCTCAACTCGACCGCGCAGAAGAACCTGATGAAGGACGGCTTCTACGCGGCGACCCGGGCGGAGGAACTCACCTCCGGCCCCAACGCGCGCATCTACGCGCTGGAATCCATCCGCGACGTGACGAAGGACATGCAGGCGGCGATCGCGGCCGCGCCGACGCCGCTCGCGCGCACCCAGGCCGCCGAGGCGCTGGAGAAGCAGCTGGTGGCCGACTGCGAGGCCGGCGGCGGCTACCGCTGCCGGGTCGCCAGCTTCATGGGCGGCAACACCTGGCGGCTGTTCCGCAACCTCGAGATCCAGGACGTGCGCCTGGTCTACGCGCCGCCGGGCGCGATCGGCAACTACGGCGGCGAGGTGGACAACTGGATGTGGCCGCGCCACACCGGCGACTTCTCCTTCATCCGCGCCTACGTCGGCAAGGACGGCAAGCCGGCGCCGTATTCGCCGGACAACGTGCCGTACCAGCCCAAGCACTGGTTGAAGCTGGCCGACAAGGACCTGGACGTCGGCAGCTTCGTGATGGTCGCCGGCTACCCGGGCCGCACCGCGCGCTACGCGCTCGCCAGCGAATTCGACGACACCGCGAAGTGGACCTATCCGGTCGTCGGCGGACACTTCAAGAGGCTGGTGGCGATGATCGAAGCGGCGGGCGCGAAGGATCCCGACATCGCGGTGAAGTACGCCAGCACCAAGCGCGGCATGCAGAACGCGATGAAGAACTACGATGGCCAGCTCGCCGGCTTCGAGCGGATCGGCGCGTCGAAGAAGAAACACGCCGAAGAGCAGGCCGTACTGACCTGGCTGCGCGGGCGCGGCGCCGAGGGCCAGGCGGCGCTGGATGCGCACGCGACCCTGGAGCGGCTCGCCGCGCAGGAACGTGCCACCCGCGAGCGCGACCTCGTGCTCGGCCGCCTGACCGGCAGCGGCACCATCGGCACCGCGGTGGACCTGTACCGCCTCGCGCTCGAGCGCGCCAAGCCGGACGCGGAGCGCGAGCAGGGCTACCAGGACCGCGACCTGCCGGCGTTCGAAGGCGCGCTGCGGCAGATGGAAAAGCGCTACCACCCGGCGATGGACCGCCAACTGCAGGAATACTGGCTGCGCGAGTACGTGAAGCTGCCCAAGGCGCAGCGCGTGGCCGCGGTGGACGCGTGGCTGGGCGGCGACGACGAGGCGGCGATCCAGCGCGCGCTGGACACCCTGGCCGCGACGAAGCTCGGTGGCCTCGACGCGCGCATGGCGCTGTTCCAGGCCGACCGCACGACGCTCGAGCACAGCGACGATCCGGCCGTGCGCTTCGCGGTGGCGGTGATGCCGACCCTGCTCGCGCTGGAGCAGCAGGAAAAGACCGCCGCCGGCGAGTCGCTGGTCGCGCGTCCGCTGTTCCTGCAGGCGGTCGCCGACTACCGCGCCAGCCGCGGCGAGGCGATCTATCCCGACGCCAATTCGACCCTGCGCATCACCTTCGGCAAGGTCATGGGCTACACCACCACCGATGGCGTGCGCCATCCGCCGTTCACGACGCTGGAGCAGGTCGCGGCCAAGGCGACGGGCGTGGAGCCCTTCGACGCGCCGCAGGCCCAGCTCGACGCGATCGCGGCGAAGCGCTACGGCGGCCTGGCGGATCCGGAACTCGGCACGGTGCCGGTCAACTTCCTGTCCAACCTCGACATCACCGGGGGCAACTCCGGTTCGCCGGTGATGGACGCGGAAGGCAAGCTGGTCGGCCTGGCCTTCGACATGAACTGGGAGGCGGTCGCGTCGAACTGGATGTTCGATCCCGACATGACCCGCATGATCTCGCTCGACCAGCACTACATGCGCTGGATCATGCAGGAAGTCGTCCCGGCGCCGCGCGTGCTCGAGGAGCTGGGCGTCGCGCGCGCAGAGTAGACCCGTACGTCCCGCTGGACGTGCCCACGGACGGTAAGCACTCGTGGGCCCGCGCCCGGGAGGGCGGGGGTATTGCTTTTCCCTTAGAAGGGACGCCGCTGTGCGGCTCTCCCGGCCCGGCGCAGCGCGCCGGGCGTTCGCACGGGCGCGCGGCGGTGCCGCGCAAGCCGCCCGTGCTCACCCTGCCCTTATGCGGGCGCGCGCCATCCATGGCGCGCTTGACGCAACACCCCCGCCCTCCCGGGCGCTCGGACAGGACATCGCTGCTTGCCGTAGAGCGAAGCTTGCTCCGCGAAACGAGCGCGAGCGTGGTGGGGGCGCGTCGGGCGGGAGAGGTGGGCAGGACCGTATGCGCCATGGATGGCGCATCCGAGCCCCCATGGATGGGTTTACGGCGTGTCCTGCCCGCCTCTCCCGTCCGGCGCGCTCGCGGGGCAGGACCGTATGCGCCATGGATGGCGCATCCGAGCCTCCATGGACGGATTCACGGCGTGTCCTGCCTGCCTCTCCCGCCCGGCGCGCTAGCGACGACGCTCCGCCTTGACCAGTCCTCGTCCTCGCCCCGCCCGCAAACCGGCCGGGTCTCTGCTACGCTCGTCGTCGTCGCGGATTCCCATGCCAGCCGGCCCCGTTTCCCGACAGGAAGAGTGATTCGCGCGTCGCGTCGGTGGCGCGCGGCCGTGCGCCGGCTGCCGGGCTCCGCAGGGGTTTCCCTCGCGAGGAGCGTGCAATGAAAGTGCTGGCGTGCGATGGCATCCACGAAGACGGCCTGGCCCTGTTCCGCGCCGCGGGCTGGCAGGTCGAGACCTCCGAACCGATCCGCGAAACCGACGCGCTCGCCCAGGCGCTGGGCGACGTCGACGTGCTGCTGGTGCGGTCCGCAACCAAGGTGACGGCCGACGCGCTGGCCGCGGCGCCGCTGCTCAAGGTGGTCGGTCGCGCCGGCGCCGGCGTTGACACCATCGACGTGGACGCCGCCACCGCGCGCGGCGTGGCGGTGATGAACGCGCCAGACGGCAACACCCTCGCCGCGGCCGAGCACGCGCTGTCGCTGCTGTTCGCGCTGGCCCGCCACGTGCCGCGCGCCGACGCCGGGATGAAGGCCGGGCAATGGCCCAAGGCCGGGCTCACCGGCTTCGAGCTGGAAGGCAAGACCCTGGGCGTGATCGGCCTCGGCCGGATCGGCAGCACGGTCGCGCGCAAGGCGCAGGGCATCGGCATGGAGGTGATCGCGCACGATCCGTTCCTGCCGCCGACCGCCGCCGGCAAGGGCAGCGTGCCGCTGCTGCCGCTCGCCGACCTGCTGGCGCGCGCCGACATCGTCACCCTGCACGTGCCGCGCACGAAGGAGACGACCAACCTGCTGTCGGAAGAGCGCCTGCGCGCGATGAAGCGCGGCGCGTGCCTGGTCAACGCCGCGCGCGGCGGGCTGCTGGACGAGGCCGCGTTGCTGCGCCTGCTCGACGAGGGCCACCTCGCCGGCGCCGCGCTCGACACCTTCGCCACCGAACCGCTGCCGGCGTCCTCGCCGCTGCGCGCGCACGAGCGCCTGATCCTGACCCCGCACCTCGGCGCGTCCACCGGCGAGGCGCAGCAGGCGGTCAGCACCATCCTGGCGCGCCAGGTCATCGACTTCATCGAGACCGGCGCGGTCGCCGGCTGCGTCAACCTGCCGCCGCTGTCGGCGGAAGCGGCGCGCGAAGTCGGGCCGTGGATGCCGCTGATGCGCGCGCTCGGCCGACTCGGCTCGCGTCTGGTGCCGGCGCCGGTGCGGCTGGACGTGCGCTACGCCGGCCGCACCGATGGCCTCGACGCGCGCCCGCTCACCCGCCTGCTGGTCGCCGCGTTGCTGGGCGAAGCCTCGGCGCGGGTCACTCCCGTCAACGCGCTGCAGGAGGCCGCCGCGCGCGGACTGGAGGTCGCCGAGACCTTGGGTGGCGACGGCGCCGGCTTCGATCGCCTGGTGCGTCTGACCATCGAAGGTGACAACGCGGCCGGCCGGCGCGTGCGCCGCACGATCGACGCGACCCTGCACCGCACGCCGCGCATCGTCGCCCTCGATGGAGTGGAGATCGAATTCGATCCGCTCGCGCACGTGCTGCTGATGCGCAACGAGGACAAGCCGGGCCTGGTCGGCACGGTCGGCTCGCGGCTGGGGGCGTCCGGGATCAACATCATCAACTTCGCGCTCGGCGCGTCCGGCGACGGCTCCGCGCGCGCCGCGATCACCGTCGACCGCGCGCTCGCCGAGGACGAGCTCGCCGCGCTGCGGCAGGCGCCCGGCGTGCTCTCGCTGCAGCAGGTCTGACGCCATGCGCATCCTGCTCGCACGCCACGGCGAAACCGCCTGGAACGCGGAGGGCCGCTACCAGGGCCAGACCGACATCCCGCTCTCGCCCACCGGCGAGGCGCAGGCGCGCGCGCTGGGCGAGCGCTTGCGCGACGTACGCATCGACCGCGCCGTCGCCTCGCCGCTGGCGCGCGCGCGGCGCACCGCGGAGCTCGCGCTCGGCGAAGCGCGCGCCGGCCTGCTCGGCACCGACCCGGGTCTCGCCGAAATCGCCCACGGCGACTGGGAGGGCCTGCTCGCGGCCGAGATTCGCGCCCGCGACGGCGAGCGCCTGCACGCCTGGCGGCACGCGCCGCACGAGGTGCTGATGCCGGGCGGCGAATCGCTGCCGGGCGTGCTGGAACGCGCCTGGCCCGCGTTCGCGCGCGCCTGCGAGGGGCTCGGCGCCGACGACACCCTGCTGCTGGTCGCCCACGACGCGGTCAACCGCGTGCTGCTGTGCCGGGTGCTCGGCCTGCCGCTCGCCCGGCTGTGGAGTTTCCGCCAGGCGCCCACCACGCTGAACCTGCTGGAAGGCCCGGACCTCGCCGGCCTGGAGGTCGTGCGCCTGAACGACTGCGCCCACCACACGCCGCTGTTCGGCGAGGCGGTGCATCGCGCGCTGTAAGCGCGCTGTAAGTGGGCAGGGGCGCGCCTACAATGGCGCGCCCCCCGCCGCCGTTGCCCATGAAGACGCTCGCCGACTGGCTCGCATACGTCGAGCGCCAGCATCCGCAGGCCATCGCCCTCGGCCTGGAACGCGTGCGCGAGGTCGCCGCGCGGATGGGCCTCGGCCGCCCGGCGAAGCGCGTGATCACGGTCGCCGGCACCAACGGCAAGGGCTCCACCGTCGCCTTCGTCGAGGCGATCGCGCGGGCGGCGGGCTGGAAGGTCGGCGCCTACAGCTCGCCGCACCTGCTGCGTTACAACGAGCGCGTGCGCATCGACGGCGCGGAGGCGGAAGACAGGGCGCTGGTCGCGGCGTTCGAAGCGGTCGAGCAAGCGCGCGGCGGCACCCCGCTGACCTATTTCGAATACGGCACGCTGGCGGCGCTGTGGCTGTTCGCGCGCGAACGGCTGGACCTCGCGGTGCTGGAAGTCGGCCTCGGCGGCCGGCTGGATGCGGTCAACCTCGTCGATGCGGACGTCGCGGTGATCACCACCGTCGACCTCGACCACCAGGACTGGCTCGGCGGCGACCGCGAGGCGATCGGCGCGGAGAAGGCCGGCATCGCGCGGCCGTGGAAGCCGCTGGTGCTGGGCGAGGACGATCCGCCGTCGAGCGTGCTCGGGCGCGCCTACGCGATCGGCGCGTCCGCGCTGCGCGCCGGCTGCGACTTCTTCTTCGAGCCGCTGGACGCGGGCCGCTGGCGGTGGCGCGAGGTCGGTTTCACGCTCGAGTTGCCGATACCGCGGCTGGCCGCGCCGGCGCAGTTGCGCAACGCCGCCACCGCGATCGCGGCGCTGCGCGCGTTGCGCAAGCCGCTGCCGCGCGAGGCCTGGGCGCGCGGCGTGGAATCGGCGTTCGTGCCCGGGCGGCTGCAACGGTTCGAACGCGGAGGCGTGGAGATCGTGGTCGACGTCGGCCACAACCCGCAGGCCGCGCGCGAACTCGCCGGCTGGCTGCGCGCGCAACCGGCGCCCGGGCGCACCTTCGCGGTATTCGCCGCGCTCGGCGACAAGGACATCGCCGGGGTCGCGGCGGCGCTGGCCGAGCGAGTCGAGGGCTGGTGGCTGGCGGGCCTCACCGAGGCCGGCGCGCGCGGGCTCGACGTGGACGCCTTCGCCCTGCGCCTTGCGGGCACCGCCGCCGGCGCGGGCGCGCGCCACGCGACCGTCGGCGCGGGGCTGGCCGCGGCGCGTGCGCAGGCCACCGCCGGCGACCGGATCCTGGTGTTCGGCTCCTTCCACACCGCGGCGGCCGCCCTGCAGGCGCTGGCGACGTGAGCGCGGCCGCGTCTGAATGGCGCGTGGCGGCGCGGGCCGCGCGGCCCGGGGCGGGCAGGGCGCGCGGGTATAATTCGCCGGCCTCTTCCATTGCCTGCGAGCGTCGATGGATCCCCGACTGAAACAGCGTCTGGTCGGCGCCGCGGTGCTGGTCGCGCTGGCCGTGATCTTCCTGCCGATGCTGGTGCAGGGCCCCGCGCCCGACAGCGGCGCGGCGAGCGTGCCGCTGGCCATCCCGCCCGCGCCGCGCGACGACTTCCAGACCCAGGAACTGCCGCTGGTGACCCCGGGCGATGCGCCGGCAGGCGGCGCGCTGGGCATGGACGCGCCGGTGCCCGCCGCGCCCGACGCCACGGCGCCGTCGCCGGATGCCGCAACCCTGTCGCCGGACGCCGCCGAGCTGGCGACGCCCGCTACCAGCGTCGCGCCCGCGCCCGCGCAGCCGGTCGCGCCGGCCGTCGCAACGCCTGATGCCGCGCCGTTGTTCGCCGCCACTGCCGGCGGCGACTACGCGGTCAGCTTCGGCGCCTACGCCAGCGTGGCCGCCGCCGAGCGCGTGCTCGGATCGGTGCGCAGCGCCGGGTTGCCGGCCTACCGCGAGGCGACGACCTCCGGCGGCAAGCCCGCCTGGCGGGTGCGCATCGGCCCCTTCGCGACCCGCGCCGAAGCCGAGTCCGCGCGCCTGCGCGCCAACCACGTGCGCGACGACGTCGGCGCGCGGGTGGTCGTGCTCGATGCGGACGCGGCCCAACCCGCGACGGCCGCGCCGTCGAAGCCGGTGGCGACGGAACGGAAGCCCGCCAACGCGCCGAAGCAGGTCGCCGCCGTCGCGCCGAAGCCCGCCACCGCGCCCGCCGCCGCTGGCGTCGGCTTCGCCGTGCAGCTCGCCGCCTACAGCAAGGCGGCCGACGCGAACGCGCTGCGCGACCGCCTGCGCGCCGCCGGGTTCAGCGCCTTCACCGAAACCGTGAACACCGACAAGGGCGCGCTCGTCCGCGTGCGCGTGGGCCCGGTCGCCGATCGTGCCGCCGCCGAGCAGCTGCGCGCGCAGGTGAAGGCGAAGCTCGGCCTCGACGGCATGGTGCGCCCGCACCCCTGAGCATGAGCGCGACCGACCTGCTGCTGCTTGGCATCATCCTGGTCTCGACGCTGCTCGGGCTGATGCGCGGCTTCGTCGGCGTGCTGGTCTCGCTGCTCGCCTGGCTGCTCGCCGGCTGGAGCGCGTTCCATTTCGGCGCGTTCGTCGCCCGCGTGTTCGCCGGCGGCGCCACGCCCGGCACCGGCCAGCTGCTCGCCGGCTACGGCCTGTGCTTCCTCGGCGTGCTGGTGGTGGTGGGCGCGGTCGGCTGGGTGGTGCGCAAGCTCGTGCACGCGGTCGGCCTGTCCGGCGTGGACCGCGCGCTCGGCGGCGCGCTGGGGCTGGCGCGCGGCGCGCTGGTCGCCTGCATCCTGGTGCTGCTGATGGGCTTCACCACGCTGCCGCGCGAGCCGGACTGGCGCCAGTCGCAGGTGTTGCCGGTGCTGATGCCGGGCACGCTGGCGCTGCGCGCGCTGCTGCCGGACTGGGCGGCGCGGCAGCTTGTTTTCGAGGGCGACGGACCGCATTCCAACGACACCGGCGCGGGCGATCCCGCGCCGACAGCAGGCGTGCAGGCGCCGGGGATCTGAACCATGTGCGGCATCATCGGCATCGTCGCCACCCAGGACGTCGCGGGCGCGCTCTACGACGGGCTCACCGTGCTCCAGCACCGCGGCCAGGACGCCGCCGGCATGGCCACCGCGGACGGCGCGCACGTGCACGTGCACAAGGGCAACGGCCTGGTGCGCGACGTGTTCGACGAGCAGGCGATGCGCCTGCTGCACGGCCGCGTCGGCATCGCCCACTGCCGCTACCCGACCGCGGGTTCGGAAGGCTCGGACGAGGCGCAGCCGTTCTACGTCAACTCGCCCTACGGCATCGCGCTGGTGCACAACGGCAACCTGATCAACACCGAGGCACTGCGCCGCGAGGTGTTCGAGCAGGACCGGCGCAACGTCAACACCGAGTCGGATTCGGAAGTCCTGCTCAACGTCTTCGCCCACGAACTGGACACCCAGAAGGCGCTGTCCCCCGAGACCGCGTTCCGCGCGATCGAAGGCGTCGGCCGTCGCGCCAAGGGCGGCTATGCGGTGATCACCCTGGTGCTGGGGCTCGGCCTGGTCGCGTTCCGCGATCCGAACGGGATCCGCCCGCTGGTGCTCGGCAAGCGCGCCACCGCCAACGGCGACGAATACGCGGTCGCGTCCGAGTCGGTCGCGCTCGACATCCTCGGCTTCGAGCGCGTACGCGACGTCGCGCCCGGCGAGGGCGTGGTGATCACCGCGCGCGGCGAGCTGCACACGCGCCAGTGCGCGCAGCCCGGCGAGCACGCGCCGTGCATCTTCGAGTACGTCTACTTCGCCCGGCCCGACTCGATGATCGAGGACATCTCGGTGCACAAGGCGCGCATGCGCATGGGCGTCAAGCTCGGCGAGAAGATCCTGCGCCTGCGCCCGGACCACGACATCGACGTGGTGATCCCGATCCCGGACACCTCGCGCGACGCCGCGCTCGAGATCGCCAACGTGCTCGGGGTGAAGTACCGCGAGGGCTTCATCAAGAACCGCTACGTGGGGCGCACATTCATCATGCCGGGGCAGGGCCAGCGCGCGCAGTCGGTCAAGCGCAAGCTCAACCCGATCCCGCTCGAGTTCCGCAACCGGGTGGTGCTGCTGGTGGACGACTCGATCGTGCGCGGCACCACGTCGAAGCAGATCGTGCAGATGGCGCGCGACGCCGGTGCGCGCAAGGTCTACCTCGCCTCGGCGGCGCCGCCGGTGCGCTATCCGAACGTGTACGGCATCGACATGCCCTCGGCCGAGGAACTGGTCGCGCACGATCGCACCGAAGAGGAAGTGCAGCGGATCCTCGGCTGCGACTGGCTGGTCTACCAGGACCTCGCCGACCTCGAAGAGGCGGTCGCCGGGCCGAAGAGCCGGGTCACCCGCTTCGACTCGTCCTGCTTCGACGGCAAGTACGTCACCGGGATCGAGCCCGGTTACTTCGAGCGGATCCGCCAGCTGCGTTCGGACGAGGCGAAGAAGACCCGCCGCGCGGCGTCCTGAGCGCGCGATGGGCGGCTCGCTGTCCGACGCGGCGCGCGCCTGCCTGGCCGCCGCGGCGCCGGAGGACAAGCTCGCGCTGACCCGGGACGCCGCGGATGCCTTCGCGCGGGGCGAACTCGCCATGCGCGCGGACGCGCCGCCGCCCGAACCGATCCGGATGCCGGGGCGGCCGCCGCGCCCGCGTCTGGTCCCTCCTCGCGAACTGCCGCGGCGCGGCTTCGGCACGCCCGAGGGACGCGCGGCCTTCATCCACGCGGTCACGCACATCGAGTTCAACGCGGTCGACCTCGCCTGGGACGCCGTGTACCGCTTCCGCGGCATGCCCGCCGAGTACTACGCCGACTGGGTCGGCGTCGCCGCGGACGAGGCGCGCCACTTCGCGCTGCTGCGCGCGCGGCTGCGCGAACTCGGCCACGACTACGGCGACTTCGACGCCCACAACGGCCTGTGGGAAATGGCCGAGAAGACCGCGCACGATGTGCTGGCGCGGATGGCGCTGGTGCCGCGCGTACTGGAGGCGCGCGGGCTGGACGTCACGCCGGGAATGATCGTGAAGCTGCGCGCGCTCGGCGACGAGGCGACCGCCGCCATCCTCGAGGTGATCCTGCGCGAGGAAGTCGGCCACGTCGCCGCCGGGTCGCGCTGGTACCGCTGGCTGTGCGCGCGCGACGGGGTCGATCCACGCGAGCGCTTCCGCGCGCTGCTCGCGGCGCACGCGCGGCCGGTGCTGTACGGCCCGTTCAACCGCGAGGCGCGCGCCGCCGCCGGCTTCGACGAGGACGAACTGGCGGAACTGGAGCGGCTGGCGCCCTGAGCGGGCGCGCGTGGATCAGGCGGCCAGGCGTTCCAGCGCGAACGTGCCGTCGCGCCCGGCGCGCAGCACCGAGCCCTGTTCGTACCAGTCGCCGAGCACGATGCGCCTGCAGTCGCGGCCTGCGACGGCGAGCGCGTGCACGGCGGGCCGGTGGGTGTGGCCGTGGACCAGGGTCGGGATGCCGTAGCGCGCCAGGGTCGCTTCCACCGTGGCCGGGGCGACGTCGGTGATCGCCTCCATCGTGCCCTGCTGCTGCAGGTCCGATTGCCGCGCCTGGCTGGCCGCGCGCGCCTGCTGCGCGAATGCCAGCCGCGCCGCGAGCGGCTGCGCCAGGAACTGCGCCTGCCAGCGCGGATCGCGCGTCTGTGCGCGGAACTGCTGGTAGGCGGTGTCGTCGGTGCACAGCAGGTCGCCGTGCATCAGCAGGACCGGGCGGCCGTAGAGCATGACGACGGCAGGGTCGGGCAGGATCGACATGCCGGCACGCGCGGCGTAATCCGCGCCGACCAGGAAATCGCGGTTGCCGCGCACGAAGAACACCGGCACGCCGGCCTCGCGCAGCGCGCGCAGGCGCGCGGCGACGCAGGCGCCGGTTTCCGACGGATCGTCATCGCCGACCCAGGCTTCGAACAGGTCGCCGAGGATGTACAGGGCGTCGGCGCCGCGCGCCCGCTCGTCGACGAAGCGGCCGAACAGTTCGGTGATCGCGGGGCGCGCGGGGTCGAGGTGGAGGTCGGAAATGAACAGCGTCGTCATCGGCGCCATTGTACGGCCGGCACGCCGCGGCCCCACCGACTTTCCGGCTGGCGGGAGCCTGGCCCGCCGCTCCCGTAAAATGGCGGTTTCCCCGCAACAGCGACCCGTAATGGCCTGCCGTACCCGCTTCGCCCCCAGTCCCACCGGCTACCTGCACATCGGCGGCGCGCGCACCGCGCTGTACTGCTGGCTGGAGGCGCGCCGCCGCGGCGGCCAGTTCGTCCTGCGGATCGAGGACACCGATCGCGAGCGCAGTACCCAGGCCGCGATCGACGCGATCCTGGAGGCGATGGAATGGCTCGGCCTGGATTACGACGAGGGCCCGGTCTACCAGACCGCCCGCATCGACCGCTACCGCGAAGTCGCCGAGCAGATGGTCGCCGCCGGCACCGCCTACTACGCCTACGAGACCAAGGAGGAACTCGAGGCGATGCGCGAGGGGGCGATGGCGCGCGGCGAGAAACCGCGCTACAGCGGCGCCGCGCGCGACGCCGGCCTGCCGTACCGCGAGGATCCGAACCGGGTGATCCGCTTCCGCAACCCGACCGAAGGTACAGTCGCCTGGGACGACAAGGTCAAGGGCCGGATCGAGATCGCCAACAGCGAGCTCGACGACCTCGTGATCTTCCGTTCCGACGGCTATCCGACCTACAACTTCGCGGTGGTCGTCGACGACATCGACATGCGGATCACCGACGTGGTGCGCGGCGACGACCACGTCAACAACACCCCGCGCCAGATCAACATCTACCGCGCGCTGATCCAGATGGGCATGGGCGCCGAGGTGCCACACTTCGCGCACCTGCCGATGATCCTCGACGAGCACGGCGCCAAGCTCAGCAAGCGCACCGGCGCCGCCGACGTGATGCAGTACCGCGAGATGGGCTACCTGCCGCACGCGCTGCTGAACTACCTGGTGCGGCTGGGCTGGTCGCACGGCGACCAGGAGATCTTCACCATCGCCGAGATGCAGGCGCTGTTCGACCTCAAGGACGTCAACGCCAAGGCCGCGCGCATGGACCCGGCCAAGCTCGGCTGGCTCAACCAGCAGTACCTCAAGAGCGATTCGCCGCTCGATGTCGGCGAGCACCTGGCCTGGCACCTGCGCGAGCAGGGCTACGACCTGGCGCGGGGCCCGGCGCCGGCTGACCTCGTCGTCGCCCTGCGCGACCGCGTGCAGACCCTGAAGGAAATGGCCGAACGCGCGGCGGTCTGGTTCCAGCCGCTCACCGCGTACGACGACAAGGCGGTGGCCAAGCACCTCGCGCCGGCCGCGCGCGCGCCGCTGGCCGATGCCCGCGCGCGCCTGGCCGCGCTGCCGGAGTGGAGCGCCGACGCGGTCAACGCCGCGCTGCACGAGACCGCGGCCGCGCTCGCGCTCGGCATGGGCAAGGTCGCGCAGCCGCTGCGCGTCGCCATCACCGGCACCCAGGTCAGCCCCGACATCGGCCACACCGTGTATCTTGCGGGGCGCGAGGAAGCGCTGCGCCGGATCGACGCCGCGCTGCGGATGATCCCGGACGGGGAGTGAGATGGCGCGCAAGCACGCCGAAGCCTGCATCGCCCCGCACCACCACGTGCACGGGGCGAAGGCCTTCGTGGCCGCGGTCGAGGCCGCCTGCCGCGAGCGCGGCCTGCGCCTGACCCCGATCCGTGCGCGCGTGCTCGGCCTGATCGCCGAGGCCGGCAAGCCGCTCAAGGCCTACGACCTGCTCGACCGCCTCGCCCAGGACCGCAGCCGGGACGGCGAGGGCAGCGGCGCCGCCGCGCCGCCGACGGTCTACCGCGCGCTCGACTTCCTGCTCGCCAACGGCTTCATCCACAAGCTGGAGTCGGTTAACGCCTTCGTCGCCTGCCACCACCCGAGCACCGCCCAGCACTCGGTCCCGTTCCTGATCTGCAACCGCTGCCATTCGGCGGTGGAGCTGGAGGACGCGGAGGTGGTCGCCGCGCTCGAGGAACGCGCGCGCAAGCTCGGCTTCGTGCCGCAGGCGCAGACCCTGGAAGTGCACGGGGTGTGCGCGCGCTGCGGCGGGTGAGGCGCACCCGCAGTCGTCCGAACCGGATGCTGCCTGGGCGGGATCGCCCGTCCAGCCGCCGACTGACCCCTCCTAGGCCGGAAGTCATGTTGACCGGCTCCGGGCGCCCAGTGTTACGTTATAACCTTCTTTTGGCTCGCCCCGTTTCCATGAAGAAGACCTTCCTGGGCCTCGCGGCCTGGTCCGTCCTGGCCGTCCCGGCGCTGGCCGCCGAGCCGCCCGCCGCGTCCCCGCCCGCCGCGTCTCCGCCCGCCGCCACCACCGAGCAGCGCGTGGCCGCGCTGGAAGCGCGCATCCGCCAGCTGGAGGCCGAGGTCGAGGCATTGCGCTCGACGCAGCCGTCGGCGGGGACGTCACTCGCGGCGAGCCCGCAGCCGGCGCCGGCACCGGCTCAGGCCGATGAGTTCGAAGCCCTCGCCGCGGAACCGGCGGCGGCCGATGCGGGCGGCAGCAAGGGCACCGCGACGGCGCCGGTCGAGGCGCTCGCGGCCGCGCCAGGCGGGAGCACCGGCGGCGGCGCGAACGCCTTCAACCCGGCGATCAGCATCCTCCTCAACGGCAGCATCGCGCACCATTCGCTGGATCCGGACGCCTACCTGCGCGCGGGCTTCCCGCTGGCGGGCGAGGCGGGACCGGGAACGAACGGGTTCTCGCTGGGCGAAAGCGAACTGTCCTTCGCCGCCAACATCGACGACAAGTTCTACGGCCAGCTCACCCTGGCCGTCGAGAGCGAGGACGGCGAGGATGAGATCGGCGTCGAGGAAGCCTACGTCGACACCACCGCGCTGCCGGCCGGCTTCAGCCTGCGCATGGGCCGCTTCTTCTCCAACATCGGCTACCTCAACAGCCACCACGCGCACACCGACAGCTTCTTCGACCGCCCGCTGGCCTATCAGGCCTTCCTCGGCGGCCAGTACGGCGACGACGGCGTGCAGCTGCGCTGGGTCGCGCCGACGTCGCTGTTCCTCGAACTCGGCGGCGAGCTGCTGCGCGGGCAGAGCTTCCCGAGCGGCGGCGCGCAGCACGACGGCGTGGGCACGCGCACGCTGTTCGCGCACATCGGCGGCGATGCCGGCGCGGAAAACGAGTGGCTGGCCGGCGTGTCGATGCTGAAGACCCGCGCCGACGGCAGCGAGGACGGCTTCAGCGGCGACGCCACCCTCTATGTCGCCGATGCAACCTGGAAATGGGCGCCGCAGGGCAACTTCAAGGACGGCGGCATCACCCTGCGCGGCGAGTACTTCCTCGACGACCGCGACGGCGTGTACGCGGATCCGGAAGACCCGGGCGTCACCGCGCTCTGGAACGGCCAGCGTCGCGGCGCGTACCTGGAAGGCGTGTACCGCCTCAGCCGCAGCTGGGACGTCGGCTACCGCTACGACCGCCTGTGGGCGGACGACGCGGGGCCGTTCGCCAGCGCCTTCGATCCGTACCGGCACACCGCCGAGCTGACCTGGCGCAACAGCGAGTTCAGCCTGGTGCGTTTGCAGCTCAGCCACGACAAGCCGAACGCGGAAGACAGCGACAACGCCGTCACCGTGCAGTACCAGACCAGCCTCGGCGCGCACGGCGCGCACAAGTTCTAGGAGGACCCGATGAAGCCGCTCCTCGCAATTTCGGCGCTGCTGCTCGGCGCGCTCGTCGCCACCCCCGCGCAGGCCAAGCTGCGCGTGTTCGCCTGCGAGCCGGAGTGGGGCTCGTTGCTGCACGAGCTGGCTGGCGACGCGATCGACGTGGACGTCGGTACCTCGGCGCTGCAGGACGTGCACGTGATCGAGGCCAAGCCGAGCCTGATCGCCAAGGTGCGCGCGGCCGACCTCGTGGTCTGCACCGGCGCGCAACTGGAGGTCGGCTGGCTGCCGCAACTGATCCGGCAGTCGGGCAACACCAAGGTCGCGTCCGGCCCGGGTTCGTTCATGGCGGCGGCGCAGGTGAAGACGCTGGAGAAGCCGACCGCGCTCGACCGCGCGCACGGCGACGTGCACCCCGACGGCAACCCGCACGTGCACCTGGATCCGCGCCGCGTGCTGGTCATCGCGCGCCGCCTGGACGATCGCCTCGCCCAGCTCGACCCGGCCAATGCGGCGACCTACAAGTCGCGCGGCGCCGACTTCGAGAAGCGCTGGCTCGCCGCGATGGCGAAGTGGAAGGCGCAGGCCGCGCCGCTGCGCGGGCGCAAGGTGGTCGTCCACCACATCAGCTGGGTCTACCTCTGGGACTGGCTGGGTATCCAGGAGATCGGCGCGCTCGAGCCCAAGCCGGGCGTGCCGCCGAGCTCGGGGCACCTCGCGGCGCTGATCGGCACCACCAAGGCGAACGACACCCTGGCGATCGTGCGCGCCGCCTACCAGGACCCCAAGCCCGCCGACTGGCTGAGCGAACGCACCGGCGTGCCGGCGGTGACCCTGCCGTACACGGTCGGCGGCGACGCGCAGGCGAAGGACCTGTTCGGCCTGTTCGATTCGACCCTGGCGAAGCTGCTGGGAGCGCGCAAGTGACCCTGAACTGGGAGGGCCTCGACCTCGCCATCCTCGGCCCGGCCTGCGCGGCGGGGCTGGTGGTGCTCTCCACCCACGTCCCGCTGGGCAAGCAGGTGCTGGCGCGCGGCATCATCTTCATCGACCTCGCGATCGCGCAGATCGCCGGGCTCGGCGTGATCCTCGCCCAGTACTTCGGCGTGGGCGAACACGGGCTGGCGGTGCAACTCGCTGCCGCGGCGGCGGCGCTGCTCGGCGCCGGCCTGCTGGCCTGGACCGACCGGCGCTGGCCTCGCCTGCAGGAGCCGCTGATCGGCACCCTGTTCGTGCTGGCGGCGACCGGCGGGCTGCTGCTGCTCGCCAACAATCCGCAGGGCGGCGAGCACCTCAAGGACCTGCTGGTCGGGCAGATCCTGTGGGTGAGCTACAAGCAGCTGATCCCCGCTGCGGTGCTGTCGGCGGTGCTGCTGGGCGTGCTGGCGTGGAAGCGCGGCACGCTCGCCGGCGCCTGGTTTTACGGCCTGTTCGCGCTGGCGATCACCGCGTCGGTGCAGCTGGTCGGCGTCTACCTGGTATTCGCCAGTCTGATCGTGCCGGCGCTGGCGACCGCGGCGATGCACGGGCGCGGCCGGCTGGCACTCGCCTACGCGATCGGCGCGCTCGGCTACGTCAGCGGGCTGGCGCTGTCGGCGCTGCTCGACCTGCCGAGCGGCGCGATGATCGTGTGGACGCTGGCGGGCTGCGCGCTGCTGGCGCAGGCGCTGCCGAAGGGGCGCACTGCGCAGGAACCGCGCGCGGCGCACGCGACGGCGGCGGACGCGTCCGACGCCGTCGTGGGCTGACGATCAGGAGACGTTCGGCTCGCTGAAGGCCTCGATCTCGTCCTTGAAATCGTTGATCGGCACGCAGCTGCAGAACACGTTCTTGTCGCCGTAGACGTTGTCCACGCGCGCCACCGGCGGCCAGTACTTCTGCTGCTTCAGCGACGGCAGCGGGAAGGCGGCCAGCTCGCGCGGGTAGGCGTGGGTCCACTCGCTGGCCGCCACCTGGGTCGCGGTGTGCGGCGCGTGCTTGAGCGGGTTGTCCTCGCGGTCGAGCCGGCCGTCCTCGATCGCGCGGATCTCGTCGCGGATCTGGATCATGGCGTCGCAGAAGCGGTCGAGCTCGTGCAGCGACTCGGACTCGGTCGGCTCCACCATCAGGGTGCCGGCGACCGGGAAGCTCAGGGTGGGGGCGTGGAAGCCGAAGTCGATCAGGCGCTTGGCCACGTCCTCGGCGGACACGCCGGTGGCGTCCTTGAGTGGGCGCAGGTCGAGGATGCATTCGTGCGCGACCAGGCCGTTGCGGCCGGTGTAGAGCGTCTCGTAGTGCGGCGCCAGCTTCTTCGCGATGTAGTTGGCATTGAGCAGCGCGACCTGGGTCGCGCGGCGCAGGCCTTCGGCGCCCATCAGGGTGATGTACATCCAGCTGATCGGCAGGATGCTGGCGCTGCCGAAGCTGGCGGCCGACACCATCGCCCCGCCGCCGTTGCCCGGCGTGCGCGGGCCCTCGTCGCCGAACGCCTTCGGCAGGAACGGCGCCAGGTGCGCGCGGACCGCGCACGGGCCGACGCCGGGGCCGCCGCCGCCGTGCGGGATGCAGAAGGTCTTGTGCAGGTTGAGGTGGGAGACGTCCGAGCCCCATTTGCCGGGCTTGGCCACGCCGACCAGCGCGTTCATGTTGGCGCCATCGGTGTACACCTGGCCGCCGTGCTGGTGGACGATGTCGCAGATCGCGACCACGTCCTCCTCGAACACGCCGTGGGTGGACGGATAGGTGAGCATGATCGCCGCCAGCTTGTCGCTGTACTTCTCGGCGTTGCGGCGGATGTCCTCGAGGTCGACGTTGCCGTTGGCGTCGCACTTGGTCACCACGACCTTCATGCCGCACAGCTGCGCGGAGGCCGGGTTGGTGCCGTGCGCGGACTCCGGGATCAGGCAGATGTCGCGGTGGCCCTCGTCGCGCGAACGGTGCCAGGCGCGGATCGCGAGCAGGCCGGCGTATTCGCCCTGCGCACCGGAATTCGGCTGCAGGCTGACCGCGTCGTAGCCGGTGCATTCGACCAGCATCGCCTCGAGGCCGGCGATCAGCTCCTGGTAGCCCTGCGCCTGCTCTGCCGGCGCCAGCGGATGAATGTTCGCGAACTCGGGCCAGGTCACCGGGATCATCTCCGCGGTGGCGTTGAGCTTCATCGTGCACGAGCCGAGCGGGATCATGGTGCGATCCATCGCCAGGTCCTTGTCGGCCAGCGCGCGCATGTAGCGCAGCAGCTCGTGCTCGCTGTGGTGGGTGTTGAACACCGGATGGGTGAGGAAGGGCGTGCGGCGCAGCAGCGCCTGCGGCAGCGCGTCCGGCGTGGCCGCGTCCAGCGCGTCGATGTCGGCGAGGTCCGCGCCGAACAGGCCGGCGAGGGCGGCGACGTCGGCGCGGGTGGTGGTCTCGTCGAGGCTGATGCCGACGCTGGCGCCATCGATCGCGCGCAGGTTGATGCCGGCGGCGCGCGCCTTGCCATGGATCGCCGCGGCGTCGATGCCGGTCACGTGCAGGGTGTCGAAGAAGTCGTCGCCGACGGCGATCCCGGCCTGGCGCAGCGCGGCCGCGAGGATCGCCGCGTAGCGGTGCACCCGGCGCGCGATTTTCGTGAGGCCTTCCGGCCCGTGGTAGACGGCGTACATCGACGCCATCACCGCCAGCAGGACCTGCGCGGTGCAGATGTTGCTGGTCGCCTTCTCGCGGCGGATGTGCTGCTCGCGGGTCTGCAGGGTCAGGCGGTAGGCCGGCTTGCCCTCCTCGTCGATGGACACGCCGATCAGACGGCCGGGCATCGAGCGCTTGTAGGCATCGCGGCAGGCCATGAACGCGGCGTGCGGGCCGCCGAAGCCGAACGGCACGCCGAAGCGCTGGGTGTTGCCGACCACGATGTCGGCGCCCCATTCGCCGGGCGCGGCGACCAGGGTCAGCGCGAGCAGGTCGGTGGCGACCGCGACCACGCCGCCGCGCGCGTGCACGACCTCGGCCAGCGCGCGGTAGTCGTGGATCGCGCCGAAGGTGTCGGGGTACTGCAGCAGCACGCCGAAGCCGTCGGTCTCGGCGGCCTGCGCGTCGCTGCCGACGACCAGCTCGATGCCGAGCGGCTCGGCGCGCGTGCGCAGCACCTCGAGCGTCTGCGGATGCACGCCGGAGGAGACGAAGAAGACGTTCGACTTCGACTTCGCCGAGCGCTTGGCCAGGGTCATCGCCTCGGCCGCCGCGGTCGCCTCGTCGAGCAGCGAGGCGTTGGCGATCTCCATGCCGGTGAGGTCGGCGCACATCGTCTGGAAGTTGATCAGCGCTTCCATCCGGCCCTGCGAGATCTCGGCCTGGTACGGCGTGTACGCGGTGTACCACGCGGGGTTCTCGAGGATGTTGCGCAGGATGACGTTGGGCACGTGGGTGCCGTAGTAGCCCTGGCCGATGAAGCTGCGGAAGACCTTGTTCTTCGCCGCGATCGCGCGGATCCTGGCCAGCGCCTCGACCTCGGTCACCGGCGGCGGCAGCGCCAGCGGCGCGGGCGACTTGATCTTCGCGGGCACGATCGCGTCGGTCAGCGCGTCGAGCGAGTCGTAGCCCAGCAACTGCAGCATGTGCGCGACCTCGGCCTCGTTCGGGCCGATGTGGCGCTGCAGGAAGGCGTCGTGGTCCTCGAGCACGCGCAGGGCGGGCGTGCGGGCGGCGGGGGCTGGGCTCATGGGGCGTGGCGTCCGGGCGGGCGTGGAAAAGGCGGAGCGCCCCTCTGTCCTTTTGCCTGAGAGTTTGGAAGCGCGGGGGGAGGGGAGTGTTAATCCCGGCGGGCGCTTCTTGCCCCTTCGGCGCCGGCGCGTGCCGCGAGGCAGGCCGGTCTCTCCAGAGTGTGTTCGCGACGGCGGTGTGTGGGCCTGAGCGATTCCGGGCGGTTTGCGCCTTCGGCAGCGGGCGTGCCCGCTTCTCCCACCGTTGCCGGGCGATTATAGCTCGCGTGGGCGCGCGCCAGCGCCCGCACGCGTGGGCGAATTCAGGCGAGGCGCCCCGTGCGTGCGCCGGTCCGGCGCCTTACCCTATGCCGCCCGCCCGGAGCCCGCCATGCGCCCCTTCGCCGTCGCGCAGATCGACCATGTGGTGCTGCGCGTGCGCGACGTCGCCGCGATGCAGGCCTTCTACCGCGACGTGCTGGGTTGCGCCGAGGAGCGCCGCCAGGACGCGATCGGCCTGGTCCAGCTGCGCGCCGGCCGCTCGCTGATCGACCTCGTGGACGTCGCCGGCAAGCTCGGCCGCATGGGCGGCGCCGCGCCGGGCGCGGAGGGCCGCAACATGGACCACCTGTGCCTGCGGGTGGAGCCCTTCGACCGCGACGCGATCCTCGCCCACCTGGCCGCGCACGGCGTGCGGGCCGGCGAGTCCGGCGCGCGCTACGGCGCCGAGGGCGAGGGCCCGTCGCAATACCTGTACGACCCGGAAGGCAACCTCGTGGAGCTCAAGGGACCGCCCGACGCCGCGCCGGCCGGCTGACCGCCCGCCGCTGCGGCGGGCGCGCGCCTGCCGCCTCCCGACCACGCCCGCTGCCCGCCCGCCGGCCATCCCGAGCCCATGCCCGAAACCACCGCCGCCACGCCCCGCTTTTCGCTGCGCCGCCTCGCCCTGCTGCTGGGCGGGCTGGCGATGTTCGGCCCGTTCTCGATCGACACGATCTTCCCGGCCTTCCCGCAGATCGGCGCGCAGCTGGGCGCCGACAAGGTCGCGATGCAGCAGACGATCAGCGTGTACCTGATCGCCTACGCGCTGATGAGCGTGGTGCACGGGCCGCTGTCGGACGCGATCGGCCGGCGGCGGGTGATCCTCGGCGGGCTGGCGGTGTTCGCGCTGGCCTCGGCCGGCTGCGCGCTCGCGCCCGACCTGCCGACCCTGCTTGCCTTCCGCGCGCTGCAGGGGCTGAGCGCCGGCGTCGGCCTGATCGTCGGCCGCGCGGTGATCCGCGACGTGTTGCACGGCGACGACGCGCAGCGGCTGATGAGCCAGGTCTCGATGATCTTCGGGATCGCGCCCGCGATCGCGCCGATCATCGGCGGCTGGATCCTCGGCTGGAGCCGCTGGCCGACGATCTTCTGGTTCCTGGTCGCGTTCTCGGTCGTGCTGTGGCTGGCGACCCTGCTGGCGCTGCCGGAGACGCATCCGCCGGAAGCGCGGTTGGCGCCGCATCCCAGGGCGATGCTGCGCGACTATGCGGCGATCTTCGTCAACCCGCGCTTCCAGCGCCTGGCCGCGGCGGGCACCTTCAACTTCGGCGCGCTGTTCCTGTACATCGCCTCGGCGCCGGCCTTCGTGCTGGAGCTGATGCGCTGGCGTGGCCAGCACCTGGGCGAGGACCAGTTCGCGCTGTTCTTCGTGCCGATGATCGGCGGGATGATGCTGGGCGCGTTCCTGTCGGGGCGTACCGCGGGCCGGGTCAGCGGGCGGCGGCTGGCGGCGCTCGGCTTCGCCTGCTGCGGCGTCGCGGTCACGGCGAACGTCGCCTACAACGCGCTGGTGCCGGTGCCTGAGTGGCCGTGGGCGGTATTGCCGGTCAGCCTCAACGCGTTCGGCATCGCGCTGGTGTTCCCGATCCTGACCCTGGCGATCCTCGACATGTATCCGCGCCAGCGCGGCAGCGCATCGTCGCTGCAGGCCTTCACCGGCCTGGTGTCGAACGCGGTGATCGCCGGCGTGCTGTCCCCGCTGCTCAGCCAGCGGCCGATGCACCTGGCGCTGGGCGCTGCGGCGTTCGCGTTCGCCGCGTGGGGCTTCTGGCGCTGGGAGCTGCGCGTCAGCGATCGCGTGCCGTCGCCGTCGCCGGGTGCGGCCGCGCTGGAACCGACCGACCGGATGTAGCTAGAGCAGGTCGCCGCCGGCCGAGAGCTCGCGCTCCATGCGGTCGCCCATGCCGCCGATCTCCAGCACCAGGCGGTCGACCTCGGCGGGCGTCAGGGCGTCGTAGGGCCGGTTTTCGCACAGCTGCAGGTAGGGCACGCCGTCGAGGTCGCCGATCGCGAGGTAGCCCACGCGGCTTTCCCAGTTGAAGCCGAGCGCGCGCTTGCAGTCGATGCCGGTGGTCGGCGCGACCGCGGTGCTCACCCGCAGGTAGCAGCGCTTGTCGTCGTCCTCGATCTCCGACAGGAAGATCGACTGGTGGCGACTGCCGTTCTCCAGCGACAACTCAACGCACAGCACGAACGGCTCCTGCATGGTGACGTTGAAGTCGCTGGCGACCAGGTGGCTGCGGATCTGCTCGAAATTCTGCATGGTGCTGGCGCCGGCTGCGGGCCCGTTATCCTAGCCCGCCACGGCCAGGGTGTCTGTGGAGGCGGGGTGTCCGGAGAATCGGCGCGCGAGCGCATCCTCGCGGTGGTGCGGGCCATCCCGCGCGGCAAGGTGGCCGGCTACGGCGAGGTCGCGCGGCGCGCCGGCCTGCCGGGCCGCGCGCGGCTGGCGGCGCGGGTGCTGGCGGAGAACGGGGACCCGGCACTGCCCTGGCACCGGGTGCTGCGCTCGGACGGGCGGATCGCCTTTCCCGCCGGCTCGCAGGGCTTCCGCGAGCAGGCGCGGCGGCTGCGCGCGGAGGGCGTGGCGGTGGCCAATGGCCGGGTGAAGCTGGCGAAGGCGCCGCTGGATCTCGACGCGGCGCTGTGGGGCATGCCGGACGCGGACTGACGCGGCGAGGCCGATCCCGCCCGCGGGATGCAGTGTGCAGGCGGCGTCATCCGGGCGGAGCGGGCGCTGCGCTTATCATGTGCGGCCGTTCCCGATGCGCCGGATGCCGATGTTCCCACGCCTTCCCCCCGTCACCAAGGCGCTGCTGATCGCCAACGGCGTGGTGTTCCTGCTGCAGTCGCTGCTGGGCGACGGCCGCTTCGTGGCGTTCATGCTGTGGCCGCTGGACGACGGCATGGCGTTCGGCGGCGCGCCGTCGTTCCTGCCGTGGCAGCTGGTCACCTACGCGTTCCTGCACGGCAACCTCGCGCACGTGGCGTTCAACATGCTGGCGCTGGCGATGTTCGGCGCGCCGCTGGAATACACCTGGGGCGAGCGCCGCTACGCCGCGTACTACTTCACCTGCGTGGTCGGCGCCGGGTTGTGCCAGCTGGCGGTGGCCTCGTGGGCGGCGTCGCAGGGCGGCGTGTACCCGACCGTCGGCGCGTCCGGCGGCGTGTTCGGCCTGCTGCTCGCCTACGGCATGCTGTTCCCGCACCAGCGGGTGATGCTGCTGATCCCGCCGATCCCGATGAAGGCGCGCACGCTGGTGATCGTGTACGGCGCGATCGAGCTGCTGCTCGGCGCCACCGGCCTGCAGCCGGGCGTGGCGCACTTCGCGCACCTGGGCGGAATGCTGTTCGGCTGGCTGCTGATCCGCTACTGGCGCGGGCAGCCGCCGTTCGGCAAGGGCGGCCCGCGGCGGCCGCGGATCGTGCGCTAGCGGCGGCCACGACCAACGCAGGGCGGAGCTTGCACCGCTTGGGGCGGCGGTGCGTCAGCGGGGCAGGCTCCGCTCCACGGGCGATCGGATATGGCGCCAGCGGAGCAAGCTCCGCTCTACGCAACCGGGGCTCCTCTCCCGCGGGCGGGAGGGGAGCGTCACGCGCGGATCATTCCGGTGCGGCAGGCGTCGCCGGCGACGCAGGCGGTTGCGCCTGCCAGCCGCAGGTCTGGCCTTCGTTCTGCTGCTTGAGCCATTCCTGCAGCGGCGCGAAGTACTCGATCAGCGCGGAGGCCTCCATCCGGCCGCTGCCGGACAGTTCCTTCAGCGTGTCCTGCCAGGGCTGGCTGGCGCCGCGCGACAGCATCGCCAGGTACTTCTGCCCGGCTGCCTTGTCGCCGTAGAAGCTGCACTCGTACAGCGGGCCCTTGTAGCCCGACGCGTCGCACAGCGACTTGTAGAACTGGAACTGCAGGATCTTGGCGAGGAAGTAGCGGGTGTACGGGGTGTTGCCCGGCACGTGGTACTTCGCGCCCGGGTCGAAGTAGTCCTCGTCGCGCGCGCTCACCGGCGCCACGCCCTGGTACTTCGCCTTCAGGTCCCACCACGCCTTGTTGTATTCGTCCGGGGTGATCGAGCCGTCGAACACGCCCCAGCGCCAGCGGTCGATCATCAGGCCGAACGGCAGGAACGCCACGTTGGCCAGCGCCATGCGCATCTGCGCGTTGATCAGGGCCTCGTGCGACTGGTCCGGGTTCTCGACCAGGCCGATCGAGCCCAGGTACTTCGGCGTCATCGCCAGCACGATGGTGTCGCCGATCGCCTCGTGGAAGCCGTCGTGCGCGCCCTGCTGGAAGATCGGCGGCTGCTTGGCGTAGGCAAGGTAGTAATAGACGTGGCCGAGCTCGTGGTAGATGGTGGTGAAGTCCTCCTCGCTGGGCTTCATGCACATCTTGGTGCGCACGTCCTTGCCCTCGGTGTCCATCGGCCAGGCGCTGGCGTGGCAGACCACGTCGCGGTCGCGCGGCTTGATGAACTGGCTGCGTTCCCAGTAGGTCGCCGGCAGCTTGGGCATGCCGAGCGAGACGTAGAAGTCCTCGGCGCGCGCTGCCATCTGCCTGGCGGTGGCCAGCTGCGCGGCGCGGTCGATCTCGACCAGTTCGGCCGGCGAGGGCGCGCCGGCGCGCTTGCCGAGCTCGCGGCTGTAGGCGGCGCGGTACTGCGCCTGCAGCGCGCCGGTGATGTCCAGGCTGCCGGCCCCGGGGTAGGGCTGCAGCATGTCCCACAGGTTGCTCCAGTCCTGCTGCCACATGTTGCCCATCAGGTGCGCGGGCAGCATGCGCCCGGCGACCTCGCCCTTGTCCTGGCCGTACTTCGCGTCCAGGCGGGTGCGCGCGTAGCAGTGCAACTGTTCGTACAGCGGCTTGACCTGGTTCCACAGGCGGTCGGTCTCGGCGGCGAACTGCGCCGGCGGCATGTCGTAACCCGCCCGCCACGCCTCGCCCGCGTCGGCGAAGCCCATTTCCTTCGCGCCCTGGTTGATCAGCGCGACGAAGCGCACGTAGTCCTCGCGCATCGGCGCGCCGACCGCATGCCAGCCGCGCCAGGCGTCGAGTTGCTCGTCGTAGTCGCGGCTGGTGCGCAACACGTCCTCGAGCTCTCCGAGCTGGCGGCACCGCTGCTTGCCGTCGACTTCCTTGCAGTAGGTGCCGGCGCCGTACATGCCCTCCAGCTTGGTCGCGATGCGCGCCAGTTCGGCGAGCCTGGCCGGGTCCTTCGGCGCCGGCATCGCGGTCATCTGCTTGAGCAGCATGATCGCGCGCGCGGTCTGCGGCGACATCGGCTTGCCCTCGAAGCGGCGCGACTGTTCGACCCAGCCGTTGAGGCGGGCCAGCCAGCGCTCGTTGGCCTTGGCCGCGACCATCTCGCTGTCGCCGTTGATGTAGGTCGCCGAGAGCCACTGCGCCGAGCTGAGTTCGGGCGTGAGCTCCCGGATCTCCTTGTTGACGCGGGCCACGAACTGGTCGGCGGTCTCGTCGGCGGGCGCCTGCTGCGCGCCGGTCGCGCCGGTCTCCGGCGAGGGACTGCGCTTGCAGGCGGCGAGCGGGAGCAGGGCCGCGGCGAGCGCGACCGCAAGCAGGGCGTGACGGGTTTGCACGAGGACTTCTCCGCAGCGCGCGCGGCGCTCCTGAACGGGACCCGCAGGCTAGTGCGCGGACGCGGGAAGGCGCAAGTTCCGGCGGTCGTGCGCCGGCGCGTTCAGGCCAGCCGGCGCTGCGCCGTCACCAGCCCCGCGCGCTGCAGCCAGGCCCACGCCGCGTCGGCGTCGCGCTCGACGTAGGCGCGCGCCGAGCCGAGCCGGAAGGTGTAGCCCCAGGCGTCCATGTCGGCCAGCACGCGGGCGGCGCCGACGCCGGGCAGGGCGTCGCCCAGCAGGGCCTGCAGCACGCACACCGCGTCCTCCTCCTCGACCGAATCGGTGGCGTCGGTGTGCACCCGCGCGCGTCGTTCCGGCGGCAGCACGATCAGGTGCGCGGCCTCGTGCAGCAGCGAATGCACCGGGGTGTCGGCGCGCGCGTACACGGTGGCGCCGACCAGGCCCGCTTCCGGCGCGCCCCAGTAGCTGCCGGGGATCGGCGCGCCGTCGGCGACGCGCTCCAGCGCGAGGCCGTAGCGGGCGAGCAGGGCGGCGACGTCGGCGAAGGCGATGTCGGCGAGCAGCAGCACGCCGCCGGCGTCCGCGCCGGACCCGGCGGGAGGGGCGGGCTCGTTCATCGCAACGGCTTCATCGGGCGATCGGACGGCTCGCGCCGCCGGGGCAACCCGCCGGCCTCAGGCCGACGCGCGTTCCGGCAGCGACACCGAGATGTCCAGCACTTCCTGGTCGCCGTCCTTGACCACGTCCACCTTGACCGCCTCGGCATCAACGTTGACGTACTTGCGGATCACCTCGAGCAGCTCGCGCCGCAGCAGCGGCAGGTAGTCCGGGCCGCCGAGCGTGCTGCGCTCCTGCGCGATGATGATGCGCAGGCGGTCCTTGGCGATCGAGGCGGTGTTCTTCTTCGCCTTGAGGAAATCGAACATGCCCATGCCTCAACCCCCGAACAGCTTGCTGAAGAATCCCTTCTTCTCCAGCTGGGTGAAGCGCATCGGCCGTTCCTCGCCGATCAGCCGCGCGACCGCGTCGTCGTAGGCCTGGCCGGCCTGCGATTCCATGTCCAGGATCACCGGTTCGCCCTTGTTGGAGGCGTTGAGCACGTCGCCCGATTCCGGGATCACCCCGATCGTCTTCAGGCCGAGCACCTCCTCGACATCCGTGATCGACAGCATCTCGCCGCTTTCCACTCGCGCCGGGCTGTAGCGGGTGAGCAGCAGGTGCTCGCGCACGCGCTCGCCGGCCTCGGCCTTGCGGGTCTTGCTGGCGAGCAGGCCGAGGATGCGGTCGGAGT
Organism: Lysobacteraceae bacterium; assembly: GCA_035539135.1. GTDB lineage: Bacteria > Pseudomonadota > Gammaproteobacteria > Xanthomonadales > Xanthomonadaceae > JABFWF01. Next base: position 212,105 of record DATLJD010000013.1, on the reverse strand, counting down.
CGCGCACCGACGACACCTCCGGGTTCACCACCACCACCGCCTGGTCGGCGAAGTACATCGCCAGGAACGCGCCCTTCTCGATGCCGGCCGGGGAGTCGCAGACGATGTAGTCGAAGCCGTCGTCGGCGATTTCCTTGAGCACCTTCTCGACGCCCTCCTTGGTCAGCGCGTCCTTGTCGCGGGTCTGCGACGCGGCGAGCACGAACAGGTTGTCGAAGCGCTTGTCCTTGATCAGCGCCTGCTTGAGCGAGGCCTCGCCGTGGATCACGTTGACGAAGTCGTACACCACGCGCCGCTCGCAGCCCATGATCAGGTCGAGGTTGCGCAGGCCGACGTCGAAGTCGATCACCGCCACCTTCTTGCCGCGCCGGGCCAGGCCGCTGGCGATGCTGGCGCTGGAGGTGGTCTTGCCGACGCCGCCCTTGCCGGAGGTGACTACGATGATTTCTGCCAAAGCACTTCTCCCGTTGCCTGTTGGCGCGCGTGCCGCCGTGCGTGGTGCCGCCTGCGCGGCACATGGGGCCGCATGCTACCGGTCCGGCCGCCGTCTGTGGCGGCCGGACCGTTCAATCGAGCGCCGCGATGTTCAGCTGGCCCTGTTCCAGCCAGATCTGCACCGGCTTGCCGCGCAGTTCCGCCGGCAGGTCGTCGAGCACCTTGTAGTGGCCGGCGATCGCGACCAGCTCGGCGTGGAACTCGCGACAGAAGATGCGCGCCTGCTCGAAGCCCCGGGCCCCGGCCAGCGCGCGCCCGCGCAGGGCGCCGTAGATGTGGATCGAGCCGTCGGCGATGACCTCGGCGCCGGCGCCGACCGTGGCCAGCACGGTCAGGTCGCGCTGCTCGGCGTAGACCTGCTGGCCCGAGCGCACAGGCGCGGCCTGGACCAGGCCGGGTTCGCCGCCGCGGGCGGGTGCCGCGGGCGTGGGCTTCGGTTCCGGCTCGGCCCGGCGCGCGGGTCCCGGCGCGGGCGCGGCGGTACCGGCCGCAGGTTCGTACTGGGCGCGGAACTTGGCCAGCAAGGGCAGGCCGAGCGCGATCGCCAGTTGCTCGTTGTCGCTGCTGCCGTAGGCCAGCGCCACGGGCAGCACGCCCGCCTCGCGCAGGGCGTCGACCAGGGCGCGGGCGGTGGCCACGTCCGGCGTCGCGGGCAGGGCGCCGAAGTCGACGATTACCGCGGCGCGCTCGAACAGCTTCGGCGCGCGCGCGACCCGCTCGCGCATCTCCGCCGCCAGCTTGCCGACATCCAGGGTGCGCACGCGCAGGTTGGCGATGCCGACCTGGCCGATCTTGAGCTCGCCGGCCTGCTCGTAGTCGAAGGCGTTCGCGGCCATGGTCAGGTGCCCGTCGCGCGCTGGTCGAAGGCCGCCGGGGTGCGCGGCTGCACGATCCACGGCGCGTCCGGCAGCCGGGCGCCATAGGTCTCGCGCACCCAGGGATAGCTGCACAGTTCCTTCATCAGCATCGCCGCGCGCAGGCCGGTGCCCGGCATCACGTGCTGGCCGACCTCGCGGAAGCCGAAGCTGCCGTGGAACAGCAGGGCGGGATCCGTGCCGGGCTCGAGGAAGACCTCGCAGGCCAGGTGCGGGTAGCGCAGCTCGGCGTAGCTCTGCACGTCGGCGTAGAACGCGCGCCCGACGCCGCCGCCGCGGCGGCGGCTGGCGACCGCGATGCGGTCGATGTAGAAGAAGTGCGGGTAGCGCTCGCGGAACCAGCGGAAGTTGTCGCTGTCGTGGTCGCGGTCGCCGCCGAAGCCGACCAGGAAGCCGGCCAGCGCGCCGTCGCGCTCGGCGACCCGGAAATATTCGGCTTCTTCGTGGAACCGGCGGACCCGGGCGGCGTCGAGCGGGAGGATGCCGGGACCGGCGGCGTTGTTGAGGGCAAGGACGGAATCCAGCTCGTGCTCGCGCACGTCGCGGATGGCGATCGACATTCCCGACTCCCGGTAGTGCTGGCCGACGGCAGGCGCGCCGCGCGCCGCGTCCCCGAACGCGAATTATCGCACGCGCGCGCGAACGGGGGCGACCGCGGCGGGCCGGCGCGCGCGACAACGCGGGGCGGGGTTCAGCCCGGCCGTGGCCGGATGTGCCGCGCCCGCCATGACTTCCGGCGTGCCCACCGCGCGCGGCTTGTGCCTAAGATGCGGCATGTTCGCGCGCCTGGACCACACCCGTCTGCTGCGTTACGCCGGCCTGTTCACCTGGGGCGCGGTCGGGCTGTGGCTGTTCAACGTCTGGCTGGACCCGGAGTCGGTCTCCCCGGAGCCCGGCGAACCCCTGACCTTGCGCGTCCTGCGCTGGCTGGCGGCGTACCTGGTGTTCGGCATCGTCTACTGGTGGATCACCCATTCCCTGGGCAGGCGCCGCCCCGGTCCGGCCGGGCATGCGCTGCTGGTGGTCCTGACCGCGTGCGCGCTGGGGGTGAGCTACTTCTCCGGCACCGGCCTCGGCAGCATCCTGTTGATGGTGCTGGCGGGCCTGCTGCCCTGGTCCCTGCGTCCGGCGACGGGCGTGGCCTGGCTGATCGCGAGCAACCTGGCGACCGTGCCCGTCTTCGTCGACGCGCTGGATTTCCCGCCTGTCATCGGCGTGCTGCAATCGCTGCTGTACGCCGGGTTCAGCGCGTTCGTCTTCGTCACCAACCTGGTCGCCCAGCAGCAGTCGCAGGCGCGCGAGGAGCAGCGCCGGCTCAACGCCGAACTGCGCGCGACCCGCGCGCTGCTCGCCGAGAGCGCGCGCATCAACGAGCGCACCCGCATCTCGCGCGAGCTGCACGACCTGCTCGGCCACCACCTGACCGCGCTCAGCCTCAACCTCGAGGTCGCCGGGCACCTGGTCGAAGGCCGCGCCCAGGAACACGTCAACCAGGCCCACACCCTGGCCAGGCTCCTGCTCAGCGACGTGCGCGAGGCGGTCAGCCAGCTGCGCCAGGACGACGCGATCGACATGGCGGCGACCCTGCGTCCGCTGGCGGACAACGTCGCCGGGCTGGCGATCGAGATGGAGATGCCCGAGCCGTTCCAGTTCGAGGACCCCGAGCGCGCGCACGTGCTGCTGCGCTGCACCCAGGAGATCATCACCAACGCGGTACGCCACGCGCAGGCGCGGCGGCTGACCCTGCACTACGCGCGCGAGGACGGCTGCGTGCGCCTGCAGGCGCGCGACGACGGCCACGGCGCGCAGGCGCCGGTTCCCGGCAACGGCCTGCGCGGCATGCGCGAGCGACTGGCGGCCTACGGCGGCCGCGTCGACATCGACCCCGGGCCCGGGCGCGGCTTCGCGCTCGACATCCGCCTGCCGCTCGCCAAGAGCGTCGGCGCGGCGCCCGCTCTTCCCCACACCGAGACGCCCTCCGGAGAGGCCGCATGATCCGCATCTGCCTGGTCGACGACCAGACCCTGGTCCGCCAGGGCATCCGTTCCCTGCTCGCCCTCGCCGAGGGCATGGAAGTCGTCGCCGAGGCCGCCGACGGCCGCCAGGCGGTCGAGTTGATCCCGCAGGTCAGGCCCGACGTGGTGCTGATGGACATGCGCATGCCGGCGATGTCCGGGCTGGAGGCGCTGCAGGCGCTGGCGCGGATCAACGCGCTGCCGCCGACCATCATCCTGACCACCTTCGACGACGACCAGCTGGTGCTGGCCGGGCTCAAGGCCGGCGCCAAGGGCTACCTGCTCAAGGACGTCTCGCTGGAGCAGCTGGTCGGCGCGATCCAGACGGTCGCCGCCGGCGGTTCGCTGGTGCAGCCGGCGGTGACCCAGCGCCTGCTCTCGGGCCTGGAGCACATGCGCAACGACTTCGTCAGCCTCGACCGCCCGGATCCGCTGACCGACCGCGAGACAGAGATCCTGCGGCTGATGGCCTCCGGCTTCTCCAACAAGGAGATCGCCAACTCGCTGGGCGTCGCCGAAGGGACCATCAAGAACCATGTTTCCAACATCCTGAGCAAACTCGGCGTGCGCGACCGCACCCGGGCGGTGCTCAAGGCCTTCGAGTTGCAGCTGGTCTGATCGTCAGGATGTCCGGCTCGGCGCAGCGCGCCGGCCGTTCGCGCCGCGCGCGGCTTCCGCGACGTCCTTCACACCGGCGCGCGCCGGGCGAGGGATTCTCCGCGGCGGGTGCTGCCCGGACAGGACCTTCTTGCTACGATGGGGGGTCTGCGTCGCGGCCCCGGCCGGGACGGGGCCCGTCCCCTGGAGATGCCTGATGACCCGTTTGCTCGAAATCCTGATTTCCCTGGCGATCGTGACCGTGCTGTTCCTGGTCGTCGGGCTGGTGCTCCCGTCCAGCCGCCACATCACCGAGACGGTCGAGACCAACCGCGCGATGACGATCGTGTTCGACACCCTCAACAGCTTCCGCCGCTTCACCGACTGGAATCCGCTGGTGCTGCGCGATCCGCGCATGAAGGTCCAGCTGTCCGGTCCGGTCGAGGGCGTGGGCGCGACCCTGACCTACGACTCGGACAACCCGCGCCTGGGCCACGGCAGCTACGAAATCACCGAATCGGTGCCGGGCGAGCGCATCGTGTACGCCGTCGAAAACCCGCAACGCGGCCATGACAAGCGCTTCGTCTTCACCTTCCGCAAGACCGGCCGCTCGCTGCGCAACATCGAGATCAGCCAGAACTACGACGTGAAGTACGGTTGGGATCTGCTCGGCCGCTACGCCGGCCTGTACGTGAGCCGGCACGTGGGCGACGACATGAAGATGGGCCTCGAGCGCCTGGGCAACATGCTGGCCTCCGTCCCGAACGCCGACTACCGCCGCCAGGGCGTGCGTCTGGTCGACCTGCGCGTGGTCGACGTGCCGGCGCAGGACCTGCTGATGGTCAATGCCGGCTCGATCCCGCGCGACGAGGACAAGCTGAAGGCGGCGATGAAGGCCGACATGGAGTGGATCAAGCGCAGCATGGACGCCAGCGGCCTGGTGGCGGCCGGCCCGATGCGCATCGTCACCAGCGAGTTCGGCCGCGAAAACTACGCCTTCGACGTCGCCGTGCCGGTGCGCCGCAAGGGCGAGGCGAAGGGCGATGCGGACACCGAAGCCAAGGCCGACGCCGGCACCGGGGCGACGACCGACGCGGCCGCCGAGGGCGCGCAGCCCGCCGCCGAGGCCAAGCCGCAGTCCCTGGTCGCCGCCAGCGGCCAGAAGCTCGATGGCCTCAAGCTGCTGGGCCCGGTCGAATACGTGCGCACCGCGCCGGGCCGTGCCGCGACCGGCCACTACAACGGCTACATCTTCGAACTGGAAAACGCGCACAACATGCTGCGCGCGTGGGCACTCACCCAGGGCCACGAGGTCGTCGACCGCCCGTTCGACGTGTACCAGGACGGCATCGATGCCGCCTTCACCGCCGAGGGCCAGTACCAGATCTACTGGGCGCTGAAGGACTGAGGTCCGCAGCGGGACGGTTTCACCCGACACGCCGCCTCGCGCGGCGTGTCGCGTTTCCGGGGAATGGCATGAACGCGATCGCATCGAGGACATCGGCGCCGCTGGCGGCGGCGGGCGCGCTGTGTGCGGCGTCGGCGGTGGCGCTGGGCGCGTACGCCGCCCACGGCGGGCTGGGCGACGACCGCGGGCTGGCGCAGACCGCGGCGGCGGTCGCCTTCGGCCACGGCGTCGCGCTGGCGGCGCTCGGACGCGGGCCCTCCGGGCGGTTGCGCGCGCTGGCGCTGGCGGTGCTGCTGCTCGGCACCCTGCTGTTCGCCGGCAGCGTCGCGCTGCACGTGCTGGCCGGCCTGCCGGTGGCGGCGGCGCCGTTCGGCGGCGGACTGCTGATCGTCGGCTGGCTGCTGCTGGCCCTCGACTTCGCGAGGCGCTGACATGGCCCGCCACGCCCGGGGCTTCGACACCGACGCCGCGCGCGAGCACCTCGCGCGCAAGGACCGCAAGCTGGCGCGGTGGATGGAGCGGCTCGGTCCGATCGCGGCCGACCCGCGCTGGCGCAAGCCGTTCGACCCGGTCGACGCGCTCGCCCGCGCGATCCTCTACCAGCAGCTCAGCGGCAAGGCCGCGGCGACGATCGTCGGCCGCGTCGAGGCCGCGATCGGCAGCGACCGCTTCCACTGCGACACCCTGGCGCGCATCGACGACGCCGGCCTGCGCGCCTGCGGCGTGTCCGGCAACAAGACGCTCGCCCTGCGCGACCTCGCCGCGCGCGAGGCCCGCGGCGAGATCCCCACGCTGCGGCAGATGGCGACGCTCGACGACGACGCGATCATCGCCGCGCTGGTGCCGGTCCGTGGCATCGGCCGCTGGACGGTGGAAATGATGCTGATGTTCCGCCTCGGCCGGCCGGACGTGCTGCCGGTGGACGACCTGGGCATCCGCAAGGGCGCGCAGGCGGTCGACCGCGCCGCCGAGATGCCCACCCCCAAGGCGCTCATGGCGCGCGGCGAGCGCTGGGGCCCGTACCGCACCTACGCCAGCCTGTACCTGTGGCGGATCGCCGACCTCGCCAGCGCGCAGAAGACGCCGACCAAGCGCTCCCAGGACTGAACCGCGGCCGCCGTCGCCTTCGCCGCGCGTGCCGCGGCAAGGGCTAAACTTGCGGACATGAAGCTCTGGTCCCTGCTCGGCAATTCGCAGAAGCTGGACGGTGGCGCGATGTTCGGCAACGCGCCGCGCGCGCTGTGGGAGCGCTGGTCGCCGCCGGACGCCGAAAACCGGATCGCGCTGGCCTGCCGCGCGCTGCTGGCGAGCCCGCTGGCCGGCAAGACGGTGCTGTTCGAAACCGGCATCGGCGCGTTCTTCGAGCCGAAGCTGCGCGAACGCTACGGCGTGGTCGAGGAGCGCCACGTGCTGCTCGACGCGCTGGCGCAGGCCGGCTTCTCCCACGAGGACGTGGACGTCGTCGTGCTGTCGCACCTGCATTTCGACCACGCCGGCGGCCTGCTCGCGCCGTGGGCGGAAGGCGAGCCGCCGCGGCTGCTGTTCCCCAACGCGGCCTTCGTGGTCGGCCGTCGCCACTGGGAACGCGCGCGGGCGCCGCATCCGCGCGACCGCGCCAGCTTCATCCCGGAGCTGCCGGTGCTGCTGGAGCAGAGCGGCCGGCTGGAGCTGGTCGACGGTGCGCATTCGCGCGCGCTGGGCGACCACGTGCGCTTCCACTACAGCGACGGCCACACGCCGGGGCTGATGCTGGCGGAAATCGTCGGGCCGGAATCGGTCGACGGCGCGCCGCACGGCGGCGTGGTGTTCTGCGCCGACCTCATTCCCGGCCGGCCATGGGTGCACGTGCCGATCACCATGGGCTACGACCGCAACGCCGAGTTGCTGATCGACGAGAAGCGCGCCTTCCTCGAGGACAAGCTCGCGCGCAACGTGCACCTGTTCTTTACCCACGACCCCGGCTGCGCCCTCGCGCAGGTGACGCGCGACGACAAGGGCCGCTTCGGCACCGCGCACGAGGTCGCCGAGCTGCACGCGCGGGCGCTGGCCTGATGCGCCACGCGCTGCTGCTGGCCGCGGCCCTGTTGCCCGCCGGCACGCTGGGCGCGCAGGCGCCGCCGCCAGGACCGCAGCCGCGGGTGGAGGCGCCGGTGCGCGATCCCGACTTCCGGGTCGGCACCGACGCGTTCGGCCTGGAGCGCGTGGTCGAGATGCTGCAATGGCGGGCGATCCGGCATGGCTACGAGCGCGCCTGGAGCCGGTCCCCGATCGACTCGCGCGGCTTCCCGCCCGACCGCCAGAACCCCGCCGAGTGGCCGCTGCCGAACCGACGTTGGCTGGCGCCGGCGACGCTCGACGGCAGGCCGGTCGATCCCGCCGCGATCCTCGCCCTCGGCGAGTGGCGGCAGTTCCGCCCCGGCTTCAGCCGCCTGCCGGCCAACCTGGCCGCGACCTTCCAGCCGGAGGGCGACGGCCTGGGCAGCGCCGACGATCCGCTCGCGCCGCGGGTGGGCGACCTGCGGGTGCGCTGGCGCGAGCTGGTGCTGCCGCCGCTGCGCGGGGAGCTGGAACTGCGCGGTGGCATGTGGCGGCTGAAGGCGCAGGTCGCGGACCCGGCGCCGGTGGCGCCGGCGCCCGTCACCGCTGGCGCGGACGACGGGCGCGGTTGGTGGTCGTGGCTGCTGGGCGCGTTCGCCGGCGCGCTGCTGATCGGATGGGTGCTGCTGCGCCGCCGGCGCCGCCGCTGACGAAAGGAACGAGACGCGATGCAGGATCGGACGGACGTGCTGGTGGTCGGCGCCGGGGTGGTCGGCCTGGCCTGTGCGCTGGCGCTGCGCGGAGCCGGACGCGAGGTGCGGGTGCTGGACGCCGGCGCGGTCGGGCAGGGCAGCTCGCACGGCAACTGCGGCACGCTCACGCCCAGCCACGCGTTGCCGCTGGCGGGGCCGGGCGCGGTGCCGCGCGCGCTGCGCTGGATGCTGACCCCGGACGCGCCGCTGTACGTGCCGCCGCGGCCTGATCCGTTGCTGTGGCAATGGCTGCTGCGCTTCGCCGGCAATTGCGGCGGCCAGGCCGCGCTGCGCGCCGGGCGCGCCCGTGCGGCACTGCTGCTGGCCTCGCGCGCGGCGTTCCCGGATCTGCTCGCGCGCCACGGCATCGACTGCGAGTTCGAGCAGCTCGGGACCGACCACGTCTTCCGCGATCCGCGCGAGCTCGACGCGTACGAGCGTGAGCGCGCCGCGCTGGCGCAGCTCGGCGTGGCCAGCGAACGCATCGACGGCGCCGCCTATGCGCGCGAGGAACCCGCGCTGCGCGAAGGCGTCGCCGGCGTGGTCCGCTTTCCCGGCGACGCCAGCCTGCGCCCGGACCGCTACGTCGACGGCCTCGCGCGCGCCGTGCTGGCCGCCGGCGGCGAGATCGTCGAGGCCTGCGCCGTGCACGGCGTGCAGGAAGATGGCGACGGCCTGCAGGTGGCCACCGCGCTGGGCCCGGTGCGCGCGCGCGACGTGCTGGTCGCGACCGGCGCATGGACGCCGCGCCTGGCGCTGTCCCCGGCGCTGGCGCCGCTGCGGCTGGTGATGCAGCCGGGCAAGGGCTACTCGATCACCTATGCCCGGCCCGCGCTGGCGCCGCGCCGGCCGCTCACCCTGCACGAGCGCAGCGTCTGCGTGAGCGTGTGGGGCAGCGGCTACCGGCTGGGCAGCACGATGGAGTTCTCCGGTTTCGACACCCGCCTCAACCGCCGCCGGCTGGACGCGCTCGAGCGCGCCGCGCGCGAGTACCTGCGCGACCCGGTCGGCCCGGTCAAGCGCGAGGAGTGGTACGGCTGGCGGCCGATGAGCAGCGACGACGTGCCGATCCTGGGCGCGGTGCCCGGCCACCGTCACCTCTGGATCGCGACCGGGCACGGCATGCTCGGGGTCAGCATGAGTCCCGCGACCGCGCAGCTGATGGCCGAGCTGATCACCGGACGCCCGCCTTTCGTCGATCCGGCGCCCTACGCGCTGGCACGCTTCGCGTGAGCGCGCGCGACTTCGACCTGATCGTGGTCGGCGGCGGCTCGGGCGGCCTCGCCGGCGCCTTCCGCGCGGCCGCGCATGGCGCGCGCGTCGCCCTGCTGGAGCCGGGCGCGCTCGGTGGCACCTGCGTCAACGTCGGCTGCGTGCCGAAGAAGGCGATGTGGCTGGCCGCCGACCTTGCGCATCGTCTGGCGCTCGCGCGCGAGGTCGGTTTCGACCTGCCGCCGGCGCCCGCGCTCGACTGGCCGGCCTTCATCGCCGGACGCCAGCGCTACATCGAGAACATCCACGCCAGCTACCGGAAGCGGCTCGACGAGGCCGGCGTCGCCCTGCTGCCGGTGCGCGGGCGGCTCGCCGCCGCCGACACGGTCGCCTGCGACGACGGCGTGCGCCTGCGCGCGCCGCAGGTGCTGCTGGCGACCGGCGGGCACCCGGTGCGGCCGGAGGTGCCGGGCGCGGAACTCGCCATGGATTCCGACGGGTTCTTCCGGCTCAATGCCGCCCCGGAACGCGTCGCGGTGGTCGGCGCCGGCTACATCGCGGTGGAACTCGCCGGCGTGCTGCAGGCGCTGGGCAGCCACGTGGAGCTGTTCGTGCGCGGCCGGCGCCTGCTGCAGCACTTCGATGCCGACCTCGCCGCGCAGCTGGTCGAGGACTACCGGCAGCACGGCATCCAGGCGCACTTCGGCTTCGAGGTCGCCGGCGTGCGGCGTGAGGGCGACACACGGGTGCGCCTGCGCGACGTGCTCGGCGCGGAAAGCGAACCGTTCGACGCGCTGATCTTCGCGACCGGCCGCCGGCCCAACACCGCCGGGCTCGGGCTGGAGCAGGTCGGCGTGGCGCTGGACGTACGCGGCTTCGTGCAGGTGGACGCGCAACAGCGCACGAGCGTGCCCGGCATCCACGCGGTCGGCGACGTCACCGCGCAGCCGGCGCTGACGCCGGTCGCGATCGCCGCGGCGCGACGGCTGATGGACCGCCTGTTCGGCGGCCAGCCCGACGCGGCGGTCGCCCTCGACCAGGTCGCCACGGTCGTGTTCTCGCATCCGCCACTCGGCCAGGTCGGCCTGACCGAGGCCGAGGCGCGCCAGCGCCACGGCGACGACGTGCACGTGCTGCGCAGCGGCTTCCGGCCGATGCTGCACGCACTGGCGGACTCGGCGCAGCGCAGCCTGTTCAAGCTGGTGTGCGTGGGCGAGGAGCGACGCGTGGTCGGCATCCACCTGCTCGGCGAGGGGGCCGACGAAATCCTGCAGGGCTTCGCGGTCGCCCTGAAACGCGGGATCACCCTGCGGGACCTGCACGACACCATCGCGATCCACCCGACCAGCGCCGAGGAAGTGGTGCTGATGCGGTAGGAGACGGGAGACGGGAAGCGGGAAGCGGGAAGCGGGAAGCGGCTCAGCCCTGCAACTCCGCGCGCCCGCGGTCGGGTTCGCACGGGGACCGGGGCGCGCCCGGCCAACGCGGGACGGCTGGCGGCTCGGCCGGCCATGCCGGCTCCGCGCCGGCGGCGTCCTGGCCAGGGCGCAGCAGGTGGGCTTCGTAGTCCGGCACGCCGATCGCCAGCCGCGCGACGCGCGTGGCCATCTTCCAGCCACGGTGCGACACGCGTACCGATACCCGCATCCAATGCCACATCCGGTCGCCCCTCCTGGCCGTACTGGGGCGCAGGGTGGCGGCTGGACCCAGCGGATGCAAACTGCAGTGCAACAAGACGGGTGACCGTCGGTAACGGGCCGGCCGCCGCAAGGACTACAGCCAGCGCACCTTCTTCAGGTAGCGGTACAGCACCAGGCACACGCCGAGCACTCCGGCGATCAGCACGTAGTAGCTGTAGCGGCCGTGCAGCTCCGGCATGTTGCGGAAGTTCATGCCGTACCAGCTGGCGATCAGGGTCGGCGCGGCGAGCAGGCCGGCCCAGCCGGCGAGCTTCTTGACGATCTCGCCCTGGGCGATGGTGACCAGCGACAGGTTCACGCCCATCGCCGCGGTCAGCATCTCGCGCATGGTGTCGGTGGCGTCGTTGACCCGCTGCACGTGGTCGAGCACGTCGCGGAAGTACGGCCGCACCTCGCGCGGCACCAGCGTCTCCTGGGTGCGCGCGAGCTGCGCGAGGATGTCCTGCAGCGGGGCGACCGACATGCGCAGCTGGGTCAGTTCGCGCTTGAGCGCGTACAGCCGCAGGATGGTGTCGCGCCGGTAGGTCTCGGCGAACACGTCCTGCTCCAGCGAATCGAGCGTCTGCTCGAACTCGTCGACCAGCGGCTGGTAGTTGTCGACGATGAAATCGAGCACCGCGTACAGGCAGTAGGTCGGGCCGAGCGCGAGCAGCTCCGGTTCGCGTTCGACCCGCGCGCGCACCGTGCGGTAGGACAGCGAGGCGCCGTGGCGCACGGTCACCAGGTAGCGCGCGCCGAGGAACATGTGGGTCTCGCCGAAGACGATGTGCCCGTCCTCCATCCGGGCGGTATGCGCGACCGCGAACAGCGAGCTGCCGTAGGCCTCGATCTTGGGCCGCTGGTGCGCGTGGCGGGCGTCCTCGACGGCGAGGTCATGCAGGCCGAATTCCTCCTGCAGCTTGCCCAGCAGCGCGTCGGCGGGATCGGTCAGGCCGACCCAGACGAAGCTGCCGTCGTCGCGCGCCAGCACGTCGCTGATCGCATCGAGGGTGATGTCCCGGCGGCGGCCCTGGCGGTCGTAGGCCGCGCAGTTGACCACGCAGGCGGGCAGGGGCGTCATCGCGTCCATGGCCGGCATCCTGCGCCCGGCCGCGCGCGCGCCGCAAGCTCAGGCGCGGCGCGGTCGCAGGCCGAGCAGCAGCGCGGCGTGCAGCGGCAGCAGCAGCGCGATCCAGCGCGCGTTGTCCTGGTACGGGAACACCGGCAGCCAGCGCAGCAGCCACGCCACCACCGCGGCGGCGACCACCGCCTGCAGCAGGCGGCCGAACCAGGCGCCGGCGGCGCGCCCGCGCGCGAGCCGCCAGCCGCCGGGCAGCAGCAGCAGGCACAGCGGGTCGAGCAGCAACAGGTTCTGGTTGGCCCAGGCGGCGCGGTGCGCGGTGCCGAACCACAGGAACAGCAGCAGCGCGCCGAGCAGGCCGGCCAGCGTCCAGAACACGAGGGCGCAGGCCGCGGTCGCCCGCGGCGCGCGCCGCGCCCCCGCCAGTGCGGTCACGGCGAGCGCCATGCCGGCGAGCAGCCACGGCCACCATGGCCGCGGCGCTTCCGGCGGCTCGGGCGCGATCCGTTGCGGCAGCAGGGTCTGTTCCGACGCCACCAGCGGGCGCCCGTCCGCCAGCCGCGTCTCGCGCAGGCTGTCGGCCAGGCGCATCGGCACGAAGGCCTCGCCCCAGCGCGACAGCGGCCGGTCGGCGAACGGCCCGAGGCCGAGGTCGAAGCCCAGCGCCATCCACGGCGCCGGCGAGGCCAGCCGCACCGCCTCGCTGCGGAAGGTGTTGCCGCGCGAGCGGCCCGCGATCTGCTCGCGCAGGCGGCCGTCGAGCGCGCGGTCGAGCGCGTCGCGCACGCGCGTCGCGCAGTTGTCTGTGAAATAGTCGTAGTCGTAGCGCGCGTTCTCAGGGCGCGCGTTGACCGCCAGCGCGTCGGCCAGCGCCTGCGCCTGGTCCGGCGCCAGGTCCAGCCACTGGATCGACACGCCGCGGCCGACCTCGCGGTAGTAGGCGAGGTCCTCCTGCAGCGGCAGCGCGACCAGCCGGTAGCGCATGCGGCCGTGGACGAAGCGGGCGACGAAGTCGGGCTCGGTCGGGTCGAAGAAGCCGAAGTTGTAGCTGGTCGCCGCGCCGGTCGCCGGGTCCTCGACCACGATCGCGTCGTGGCCGAAGCGTTCCCAGAAGATCTCGCCCGGCTGCATCGTCATCACGCCGACGCGCGGCGCGGCCAGCGCCGGCAGCGCGCACAGCAGCAGCGCCAGCAGCGCCAGCAGCCGGGTGCGCCGGGCCGGCCGCGCGCCGGCGTCAGTCCTCGCCATGCACGCTCACGTGCAGCGCGTGCAGCCGGCGCGCGTCGGCGCGGGCGACGCGGAAGCCGAAGCGGCCCAGGGTCAACTCTTCGCCGGCCTCGGGCAGGTGCCCGATCGCCGCGGTGACCAGGCCGCCGATGGTGTCGTACTCGTCGTCGTCGAAGTCGGCGCCGAAGCGCTCGTTGAAGTCCTCGATCGGGGTCAGCGCGTCGACCACGTACTGGCCGTCGGCCTGCGCCGCGATCAGCGCTTCGGGATCCTCCGCCTCGTCGTGCTCATCGTCGATGTCGCCGACGATCTGTTCCAGCACGTCCTCGATCGTCACCAGCCCGGCGACCCCGCCGTACTCGTCGATCACGATCGCCATGTGGTTGCGCGACTGGCGGAACTCGCGCAGCAGCACGTTCAGCCGCTTGGATTCGGGGATCAGCACCGCCGGCCGCAGCAGCGCGTGCACGCTGGCCGCGGGCTCGGCGCTGGAGACGGCGCGCAACAGGTCCTTCGCCAGCAGGATGCCGAGGATCTCGTCGCGGTCCTCGCCGTGCACCGGGAAGCGCGAATGGCCCGACTCGACCACCTGCGCGACCAGTTCCGGCAGCGGCGCGTCGGCCTCCAGCGCGACCATCTGCGCGCGCGGGATCATCACGTCGCCGACGGTCATGTCGGACACCGCGATCGCGCCCTCCATCATGCGCAGGGTGTCGGCGGCGATCAGGCCGTCCGACTGGGCGTCGCGCAGCAGCTCGACCAGGTCCTCGCGGGTGGTCGGCTCGCCGGACAGCATCGCGCCGATGCGGTCCAGCCAGGAGCGGCGCTCCGGCCGCTCGGAAGGGGAATGACTACTGTCGTCCTCGGACATCGGGGCTTGCGGCTGTCGCCCGGGTGCGGGCGGCGGAGCCCGATTCTAGCGCGGGCGCCCGAAGCCGGTCGCGAACTCAGCGGGCGCGTGCCGGGAAGGCCTCCACCAGCTCCAGCATCAGCACCCGCGCCTTGGCCGGCAGGCCGCGCCAGGCCTTGAGGAGCCTGCGCTCGTGCGGGCCTTCCGCCAGATCCGCGTCCAGGGCCGGAACATCGTCCCGCCAGGCTTCCAGGCTCATCTCGCCGCGGCCGGTCGCCAGCCACTCGTAGGAAACGCCCAGGACCTCGGCCAGGCGCGCCAGGTTCTCGCCGCTCGGGTTGCTGCTTCCCGACTCCCAGTTGGCGATCGCGCTTCGGTGGACGCCGATGCGGTGGGCGAGCGATTCCTGCGTCAGCGCCGCATGGCGTCGGCCGAGCCGGATGCGTTCGGAACGCTTCATGGAGATCCGCGCAGGGAGCGAGCCCGAAGTATCGATTGCCATGTGCGTTGATGCAATCGGCGACGGCAAGGCGACGCATGGCGGCGATCGTGCGACACCCGCAAGAAGTTACCGATATTCACCAGGTGACCGAAATTCAACACAAGCTGTCCTGTTTCGGTGTCCGGGACAACGCCGGCCTTGCCGTGACGCGGACCGTGCGCGATCGAACGTCAACGATCCTGACTTTCAGCCACCTTGCGCGCGCTGGCGGACGGCAAAAGCGTGCTGCTAGGTTTGCGTGGCCTGCCGGATGGCCCGGCCGGCGATTTGTTGACCACCAATCGGGGGAGAACCCGCATGAACGACAAGGTGCTGATCGAAGAGCTCGAGGCCCGGTACGAGATGGCGCTGCCGCTCGACAGCGAATGCACCAGCAAGTGCAGCCCGGAGTGATGTGACTCCACGGGGCGGCGCCACTGGCCGTCGCCCCGTTCTCCGTCCAAGCGCCGACGCGCGCTGCGATGACGCCGACCATGTCCGTCCCGTCGCTACTCGATACCCCGCCCCCGGTTCCTGATCCGGCGCTGTTGCTCCAGCCCTTCGGCGAGGGCCTCGGCGCGGCAACGGGGTCGCCGCGTTTCCTCGTCGACAGCGGCGAGCGCCAGCGTGTGGTGGACGCACGCGTGCACGAACTGCTGGTGCTGCTGCGCGAAGCTCCGGCCTCCTGGCACCAGCTCGCCGAACGCCTGCGCGCGCGCACCGGCGAGACGGTGGACGCCGGTTCGCTGCGCCGGCTGGTGCTCGAACGCCTGCCACCGGACTGGTTCGGCGACAAGCCCGTGGCCCGCGCCAGGCGCAGCCCGTTCCTCCTCCAGCGCGAACTAGTCGGTGGCGCACGCCTGGCGCCCTTGACTGCATGGCTGGCGCGACTCTACCGATGGCCGGTCGCGATCCCGGTCATCACCGTTTTCTTCCTGATCGAAGCGCTTGCGTTGCCGGCGGCCGCGCAGCACATGCATGACGCCAGGATCGGCATGGACACGGTGCTGCTGTTCGCGGCGCTGTTCGCGACGATCGTCGTCCACGAACTCGGCCACCTGTCCGCCTGTGCGCGGACCGGGACGCCCCATGGCGGCATGGGGATCGGCCTGTACTGGGTCATGCCGGCCATGTACGCCGACGTCAGCAAGGCCTGGCGGATGCGGCCTGCGGCCCGCGTGCTGGTGGATGTGGGGGGCATCTATTTCCAGGCCTGGACGGCGATCGCCATCGGCGTCTGGGCGCTGGCGACCGGCGATGCATTCGCCTACCGGCTGTTGTGGGCGGTGACGTTCACCATGCTGCATACCCTCAATCCGTTCTTCAAGTTCGACGGCTACTGGCTGTTGTCCGATGCCGCCGGGCTCACCAACCTGCACGCCCAGGTCCGACGCACGGTGGCGGGGCTGGTGGGACGAGTGTTCGGCCTGGGCGTGCCGAGCCCCGAGGGGGGGCTGCGCCGGCGTCTGCGCGTCGTTTATGCGTACACGATCCTGTGCGGCGTGTACCTGGCGTACGTCCTGGATTTCCTGCACGGCCAGATCGCGCAGACGCTGGCGCAATACCCATCGCGCATTGCGGCCGCCTGGCAACAGGCCGCGGCCGCCTGGAACGCGCGCGCGTTGTCGGCAGTGGCGCATGCGATGGCCGAGATCCTCGCCGCTTCCGCATGGCCGGCCTGCCTCGCGGTGTTCTCCGGGGTGCTGGCGTGGACCCTGCTCTCGCGCGCGCTGGCCGTCGGTTGCGAATTCGCCGCGGGCTCGAGGTCGGTGGAGAACAACGCATGAGTGGGCTGCGTGCCGCGGAGAACATCGCCCGCTTGCTCGGGCTCGCGCCGGTGGAAGCGGCCCGGCTTGCCGCTGACGCAGAGCGCAACCGGCTGGCGTTCGACCGCAGCCTGCGACGGGGCACGCGCTGGTGGGTTCGCCGCCGGGCGCGGGCGGCGCGATCGGTGCCGCTGCCACGGGACTGTGGTCCCGCGGTGGTCGCCTTGCCGTTCTCCCGCGCCGGGCTCGCGTGGTTGCGACACCTGTCGTTGGTGCACGACGGACCGCTGCGCGTGCTCCGCACCGAACTGTCGGAGCCCCATCTGCGCGACCATGCGCGCCGCTACGGCCCGTTGCAGCTTTCGACGCCGATCGAGCTCATCCGTTGCCCGCAGGCCAGCCGCCACAACGCGGTGCTGGTGACCTTCCCCGACCACACGGTGGGCGCGGCCGATGTCAACGTGCCGGTTCCCTGGTTCGGCGAGCCGATGCTGTTCCAGACGCTCGAATCACTGTTGATGCGCAAGCATGCGGCGGCGCTGTTCCGCGGCGACGGGCAGCGCCTGGAGCGCTGGACGCCCATGCCTTCGGCGGGGGCCGATGCCGAGCGCGATCTGCGCGACGAGGCGGCCTGGCTGGCAGAGGGCGCCGAACGCGCGATGGCCGAGGCGCCGGCCGAATACTTCGGCTGGCATCGCGTCGGCCGGAAGTGCCCGCGCCGCCTGGATCGCCAGCATCGGTTGCGTACCGGCGCGCTCACCGGTTTCCTGCGCAGCTGGGCGTGCAGTGTGCGCGATGACGCGCAGGAACTGCTCGCCATGGTCGCGTTGGTGGAAGGCGGGAGCGGCGCACGCAAGGACGCCGGCCATGGGCTCGGCCTGGCGGCGGCACGGCGATGAACTGGGCCGACCTGCGCCAGACGCGCGCCTTCGCAGTCGCCGCCCGGTTCGCGCCGGGTGCCACGGTGGTGCTGGCACGCCTGGCGTCCTGGCTGGACGGGCGTGCCGCCGGCGACGCCACGGCGGCGCAACTGGAAACGGGTTTCCGGCGTGCATTCCCGGACGCCAATCGCGCCACGCTCGCGGCCCTGCGCAGGGGCCACCGCGCCTCCCTGTATCAGGGCGGCGTGCTGCTCGCGCACCTGCGCCAGCTTGACCAAGCGGGCCTGCGTGCATACGCGCGCAAGCACGTTCACTATCTCGACGTCGATGCGATGCGCCATGTCGCGGCCCACGACGGCCCGGTGGTCCTGATCACCCCGCACTATGGCGCCTACCTCCCCGCGAGCCTGCGCCTGATCGCCGACGTCGGGCCCCGCAAGCAGTTCAACGTGTTTTTCGACGATCCCGCCGACAACGCCAGCACCGTCGATTACGAACCGATCTACCGCCGCTTCGGCGGACCCGCCACCGTCCTGTACAACAACCGCCGGGCCGTCGTGGCGGCCCTGAAGGCGCTGCAGCGCGGCGAGGTATTGACCATGATGCCCGACGTGTACGACGTGGCCGGCAACCACGTCGCCGTGCCATTCCTGGGCGGGCTGACCCACGCGATGACGGGGACCGCGTTCTTCGCGCTGCGGGCGAACGCACTGCTCGTGCCGGTCTACTGCCACTACACGCATGGCCAGGATTGCGTGCTGGACGTACAGCGACCGATTCCGTTGAGCGATTCGCCGGACCCGGACCAGGCGCTGTACGAGACCACGGCCGCGATCTTCGCCAACATGGAGGCCCAGTTGCGCCGCCGGCCGGCGCCATGGATCTACTGGAGCGAACTGGAGCGTCGCTTCCCCTGCGCGACACGCGTTCCCTGCGACGGCGACTGGGCCGGGCAGTTCCGCGCCTTGCTCGCCGAGCTGCGCCCGCATTCCCCGCTGCCTGCCCACATGCTGGAGGAGTTGGCGCGCCGCGCCGACGCCCTTGGCCGCGGGCGGCGGGTTCCTGCCGTGAGCTGAATGTGCCGCACCCCGACCATCCGCAGCCGGCCCATGATGCTTTCCGGCCCGCCCTCCTTGCCGCCCAACCCGGAGTTTCCATGAAGATCGTATCCAGACTGGTGTTCAGCGCATTCCTCGTGTCCTTGCTGCTGGCCCTGCCCGCGTTCGCGGGCAGCAAGGCACGGCTGGGATTCGGCACCGAAGCGACGATTTCAGGCTTCTTCAGCCCCAAGCTCAAGCGTGTCCGGGTGACCGAGATCGTGCCCGGTTCGCCCGCGGCGCAGGCCGGCCTGGCCGTCGGTGACCAGGTGGTGCAGGCCAATGGCAAGGACATTGCCGGCGCACCGGCGCGGGCGATGGCCAAGGCACTGCGGGAAGTCGCGCCGGGCGAGCACCTGCGCCTGCGGGTGCGGCGCCAGGACGGCAGCCTGCACGACGTCGACATCATCGCAGGCAACGCGGGATAGCTGCTGGAACCCCGCCGCGTATCCGGGTCTAGCGGATTACCGTTCTTCGTAGGGGTCGCCGATCCCCAGGCCCGCCAGGATTTCCCGCTCCAACTGTTCCATGCAGTCCGCCTCGCGCGCGTCCTCGTGGTCCCAGCCGAGCAGGTGCAGGGTTCCGTGCACGGTCAGGTGGGCGTAGTGGGCGGCCAGCGGCTTGCCCTGTTCCTTCGCCTCGCGGGCGATGACCGGGGCGCACAGGACGAGGTCGCCGAGCAGCGGCATGCGCACGCCCTGGGGCAGGACGATGCCTTCCGCGGCGTCGGCGGGGAAGCTGAGCACGTTGGTCGCGTAGTCCTTGCCGCGGTAGTGGCGGTTGAGCGCGCGGCCCTCGCGGGCGCCGACGAGGCGCACCGCGAGGTCGGCCTCGCGGATGCGGCCGGCGAGGGCGGCGGCCACCCACTTGCGGAAGCTGACCGCGGCCGGCAGGCCGGCGCGCGGCACGGCGTAGCCGACGGAAACGTCGAGGCGAACCGGTCCTTTGGTCATCGTGTGTCCTGTCAGGGCTTGCCGGTGGAGGCGTCCTGCGCGTCGCGCGCGTCGTAGGCGGTGACGATGCGCGCGACCAGCGGGTGCCGGACGACGTCGCGCGCCTCGAAGAAGGTGAAGCTGATGCCGTCCACGCCGTGCAGCACCTCGAGCGCGTCCTTCAGGCCGGACTTCTGCGCGCGCGGCAGGTCGATCTGGGTGAGGTCGCCCGTCACCACCGCGGTCGAACCGAAGCCGATCCGGGTCAGGAACATCTTCATCTGCTCGATCGTGGTGTTCTGCGCCTCGTCGAGGATCACGAAGGCGTCGTTGAGCGTGCGCCCGCGCATGTAGGCGAGCGGCGCGATCTCGATCACCGTCTTCTCCAGCAGCTTGACCACCTTCTCCACGCCGAGCATCTCGTACAGCGCGTCGTACAGCGGGCGCAGGTAAGGATCGACCTTCTGGGTCAGGTCGCCAGGCAGGAAGCCGAGCTTCTCGCCGGCCTCGACCGCCGGCCGCACCAGCACCAGCCGCTGCACGCGCGAGTCGTTGAGCGCCTCCACCGCGCTGGCGACCGCGAGGTAGGTCTTGCCGGTGCCGGCCGGGCCGATGCCGAAGTTGATGTCGTGGGTGGCGATCGCGTGCAGGTACTTCGCCTGGTTGGGACCGCGGCCGCGCACGGTCCCGCGCTTGACCTTGATCGCGACTTCCTGCGGCTCCACGTCCTCCTTCGCCAGCCGGTCGGCCTGTGCCTCGGCCAGCCGCAGGTGGATCTCCTGCTCGTCGATCACGCCGTCGGCGGTGTCGTCCCACAGCCGGCGCAGCAGCTTCTCGGCGCCCTTCACCGCCTTCTCCGGGCCGGAAATGCGGAAGATGTTGCCGCGGTTCGCGATCTCCACGCCCGCGCGCAGCTCGATCATGCGCAGGTGGCCGTCGAAGGCGCCGCTGAGGTTGGCCAGGCGCTCGGCGTCGGCGGGTTCCAGGGCGAATTCCGAGCTGTGGCGTGCGGGCATCGGGGGAGCGGGTGGCGGGAGCGGGCGCCAGCTTGCGCCGGGCCGGCGCATTTCGCAAAGTCGCGGCTTCCTTCAGGCGGAGAACGCACGATGCGCGGATGGCTCCCGGCAGTGTGGTGCATCGCGATGACGATCGCATCAACGGCGCACGCGGCGCAGGTCACGGTGGCCAGCGCCGCCCGCATCCACACCATGGACGCCGCGCAGCCGCGTGCGACCGCGCTGGCCTACGACGACGGCGGCCGCATCCTCGCGGTCGGCGCGCGCGACGCGCTGCTCGCGCGCTACCCGCGCGCGCGGCGCCTCGACTTCGGCGACGCGACGCTGGTGCCGGGCCTGATCGACGCGCACGGCCATGTCGAAGGACTCGGGCTGAGCCACCTCAGCGCGGACCTGGTCGGCACCAGCAGCAAGGATGAGGTCCTCGCGCGCCTGCGCGCGTTCGAACGCACGCTGCCCGCCGGCGCCTGGCTGACGGGCCGCGGCTGGGACCAGAACGACTGGCAAGACAAGCGTTTCCCGAGCGCGGCCGATCTCGATGCCGCCTTCCCCGACCGTCCGGTCTGGCTCAGCCGCATCGACGGCCACGCCGGCTGGGCCAACAGCGCGGCGATGCGCGCGGTCGGGCGCGACCTCGGCGGCGACTGGCAGCCCGAGGGCGGCCGCATCGAGCGCGTGGACGGGCAGCCGACCGGCATCTTTGTGGACGCAGCGACAGCGCTGGTCGACGACGCGGTGCCGCCGCTGGACGAGGCGACCGAGACCCGCGCGCTCGAACTCGCGATGCGCGATGCGGTCGCGCACGGCCTGACCGGCGTGCACGACGCCGGCGTGCCGCTGCGCGAGATGCGGATCTACCAGCGCCTCGCCGACGCCGGCCGCCTGCCCTTGCGGATCACCGCCTTCGCTGACGGCGGCAACGCCGCGCTCGACTGGCTGTGCAGCGACGGCCTGTACCGGCATCCGGCGGGCCGGCTGCAGATGCGCACGGTCAAGCTGTACGCCGACGGCGCGCTCGGCAGCCGCGGCGCCGCGCTGCTGGCCGACTACAGCGACGATCCGGGCAATCGCGGCCTGCTGGTCACCGCGCCGGCCGAGCTGGAACGCATCGCCGCCAAGGCGAAGGGCTGCGGCGTGCAGGTCGCGACTCACGCGATCGGCGACCGCGGCAACGAGATCGTGCTCGACATCTATGCACGCCTGCTCGGCGAGGACGCCACCACGACCGATCACCGCTGGCGGATCGAGCACGCGCAGGTGCTCGCGCCACAGGACCTGCCGCGGCTGGCGCGGCTGCACGTGATCGCCTCGATGCAGCCGACCCACGCGACCAGCGACATGCCCTGGGCGGAGGACCGGCTCGGCCCCGACCGCATCAACGGCGCCTACGCCTGGCGGCACCTGCGCGACAGCGGCGCGCGGCTCGCGCTGGGTTCGGACTTCCCGGTGGAATCGGTGGACCCGCGCCTGGGCCTGTACGCCGCCGCGACCCGCACCGACGCCGAGGGCGCGCCGCCCGGCGGCTGGCACCCGGAGGACAAGCTGACCGCGTTCGAGGCGCTGCGCGGCTTCACCCTCGACGCCGCCTACGCCGGCTTCGCCGAGGACGAGGTCGGCAGCCTGGCCGCGGGCAAGCGCGCGGACTTCGTGGTGCTGGCGGAGGATCCGCTGGCGATCGATCCTGCCGGCCTGCGCACGCTCACCGTGCGCGCGACCTACGTGGACGGCAAGCCGGTCTACGAAGCGGGGCCTTGAGCGGGGAAGGCCGGAAGGCCGGGCCCGGGCGCCGGCTTTCCGACGAACGGCCTTGAAAATAAATTAACCAATGAATTAAATATACGCATGGCAGCCTCCGCGACCTCCACCGTCCCCACGCCCGGGCGCCGCGCCGGCCGCCCGGCGGGCGCCGGCCCGGACCTGCGCGAACGCCTGCTCGATGCCGCGATCGCCTGCTACGTCCGCCGCGGCATCGCCGCGACCCCGTTGCGCGCGATCGCGAGCGAAGCGGCGGTGACCCCGGCGCTGCTGCACTACTACTTCGGCGACAAGGCGCAGCTGCGGCAGGCGGTGGTCGAGGAGCGGCTGATGCCGGCCTTCGCCGAACTGCGCGAGCCGCTGCTGCGCGCCGGCGAGGATGCCGCCGCGCTGGTCGCCGCCTTCGTGCGCGGGATCGGCGAACTGGTCGCGCGCCATCCCTGGCTGCCCGCGTTGTGGGTGCGCGAGGTGCTGTGCGAGGGCGGCGCGTTGCGCGAACTGCTGCTGACCCGGGTCGCGCCGCAACTGCCGCGCCTGCTCGCCGAGCGCTTCACCCAGGCGCAGCGGCGGGGCCAGCTCGATCCCGGGCTCGACCCCCGCCTGCTGGTGGTCTCGCTGGTCGGCCTGACCCTGTTCCCCGCCGCCGGCGCGCCGATCTGGCGGCAGTTCTTCGACGCCGACGAACTCGACGCCGAGGCGCTGCGCGCGCACACCATCGCGCTGCTCGACCGCGGGATCGGCGCCGGCTGATCCGCCCCCCGCAAGGAGCGAAGGCATGACACCCAGGTCGTTCGCCGCACTGCTGCTGCCGCTGGCGCTCCTCGCCGGCTGCCGCGAGGACGCGCCGCGGGCGCTCGGCACGCTCGAGTACGACCGCATCGTCCTGCCCGCGCCCAGCGCCGAGCGGATCGTCGCGATCGAGGTGCGCGAAGGCGAACGCGTGCGCGCCGGGCAGGTCCTGCTGCGGCTGGAGGCGAACCGCACCGAGGCGGCCAGCGAGGCCGCGCGCGCGCAGGCGCAGCGCCAGCGCGCGGCGCTGCAGGAACTCGAGGCCGGGCCGCGCCGGGAGGTAATCGCGCGCGCGCGCGCCGAGCTCGCCGCCGCGCAGGCGCAGGCACGCGACGCCCAGGCCTATTACGCGCGCCTGCAGCCGCTGGGCGCGCGCCGGCTGGTCGCCGCGGCGGACGTCGACCGCGCGCGTGCCGCCGCCGGCAACGCGCAGGCGCAGGTGCGCGCGGCGCGGGCCACGCTTGGCGAACTCGAGCACGGCAGCCGCGCCGAGGACATTGCCCAGGGCGAAGCGGCGCTGCGTGCGTCCGAGGCGCAGGCCAGCGCCGAACGGGCCACGCTGGCCAAGCTCACCGTGCAGGCGCCGCGCGACGCGCTGGTGGACAGCATTCCCTACGAGCTGGGCGACCAGGCGCCGGTCGGCGCGCCGCTGGCGGTGCTGCTGGTCGGCGACGCGCCGTACGCGCGGGTGTACGTGCCCGAGCCCATTCGCGCCGACGTCCGCGTCGGCACGCCGGCACGCGTGCATGTCGACGGCCGCGCCACGGCGCTGGCCGGCAAGGTGCGCATGATCCGCCGCGAACCGAGCTTCACCCCGTATTACGCGCTCACCGGCGACGACGCGTCGAGGCTGGTGTACCTCGCCGAGATCGCGCTGGACGGCGACGCGGCGAAATCCCTGCCGGCGGGCCTGCCGGTGCGGGTCGACTTCGGGCCATGAACGGCGACGCGCCGGCGATCCGCGCGCGCGGCCTGAGCCGCCGCTTCGGCGCGCTGGTCGCGGTCGACCACGTCGACCTCGACGTGCCGCGCGCGCAGGTCTACGGCTTCCTCGGCCCCAACGGCTCCGGCAAGACCACCACCATCCGCATGCTGTGCGGCCTGCTGGCGCCGAGCGAGGGCCAGATCGAGGTGTTGGGCCTGCGCATCCCGGAGCAGGCCGAGGCGCTGCGCCGGCGGATCGGCTACATGACCCAGCGGTTCTCGCTGTTCGAGGACCTCAGCGTGCGCGAGAACCTCGAGTTCCTCGCCGCCGTGCAGGGTCTGCCGAAGGCGCGGGCGCGCACCCGCATCGCCGAGCTGGTCGAGCGCTACCACTTCGGCGACCGCGAACGGCAGCTCGCCGGAACCCTGAGCGGCGGCCAGAAGCAGCGCCTCGCGCTGGCTGGGGCGGTGATCCACGAGCCCGAGCTGCTGTTCCTCGACGAGCCGACCAGCGCGGTGGACCCGGAGTCGCGGCGCGACTTCTGGGAGCGCCTGTTCGAGCTGGCCGACGCCGGCACCACGCTGCTGGTGTCCACCCACTACATGGACGAGGCGGAGCGCTGCCACCGCCTCGCCATCCTCGACCGCGGCGCGCTCGTCGCCGACGGCGCGCCGGCGGACCTCGCGGCCGCGCTGGAGGGCCGCACCCTGCTCGCGCACGCCGGGGATCCGCGCGCGGCGCACCGCGCGCTGGCCGGGGCGCCCGGCGTGCTCAGCGTCGCCCAGATCGGCAACACCCTGCGCGTGCTCGCCGACGACCGCGGGGCCGACGCGGACGCGCTGCGCACGCGCCTGCGCGACGCCGGCCTCGAGGCCGAGGTCGACGCGACCGCGCCCAACCTCGAGGACGTGTTCGTCGCCGCCACCCGCGGCCGCGCGGAGGCGGCGGCATGAACCTGCAGCGGCTGTCCGCGGTCATGCGCAAGGAACTGCGCCAGCTGCGCCGCGACCGCCTGACCCTGGCGATGATCGTCGGCATCCCGGTGCTGCAGCTGGTGCTGTTCGGCTACGCGATCAACCTCAACCTGCGCGGACTGTCGGCCGGCATCGCCGACCAGGCGGACACCGCCGGCTCGCGCGCGCTGGTGATGGACATGCTGGCCACCGGCGTGGTCGAGCCGGCCCTGTCCGCGCGCACGCCGCAGGAACTCATGCGCGCGCTGCGCCGCGGCGAGATCAGCGTCGGCATCGTGGTGCCACCGGACTTCGAGCGCCGCCGCAGCGAAGGCCGCGAGGCGGTGCAGGTGCTGGTGGACGGCACCGACACGGTGGTGCAGGGCGCGGCGCTGCAACTGGCGCGCACGCCGCTGGACGGCGCGACCGCGGCGGCGCAGGCCGGACGGCTGCCGGACCGGGCGGCGGAGCCGATCGCGGTGGTCTCGTTCTACAACCCGGAGCGGCGCTCGGCCATCAACATCGTGCCCGGCCTGATCGGCGTGATCCTGACCATGACCATGGTGCTGTTCACCAGCGTCGCGATCGTGCGCGAACGCGAGCGCGGCAACATGGAACTGCTGATCGCCACCCCGGTCAGCGGCGGCGAGCTGATGGTGGGCAAGGTGCTGCCCTACGCGGTGATCGGGCTGGTGCAGACCACCGTGATCCTACTGCTCGGCGTGTTCCTGTTCCGGGTGCCGGTGCGCGGCGGCCTGCTCGACATCTACCTGGCGTCGGGGCTGCTGATCCTCGCCAACCTCACCCTCGGCCTGCTGATCTCGACCCGCGCGCGCTCGCAGTTCCAGGCGATGCAGATGACCTTCTTCGTGTTCCTGCCCTCGGTGCTGCTGTCGGGCTTCATGTTCCCGTTCGCGGGGATGCCGAAAGTGGTGCAGTGGCTGGCGGAACTGCTGCCGCTGACCCACTTCCTGCGCCTGATCCGCGGGGTGATGCTGCGCGGCGCCGGCCTCGCCGAGCTGTGGCCGGAAGTGCTGGCGCTGGCCGCCTTCACCGTGGCGATGATGGCGGCGGCGCTGCTGCGCTTCCGCAAGCGGCTGGACTAGCGCGCGGTCAGGCCGCGGCGCTTGCGTCGACCGTCAGCACCTCGCCGCGCAGCGAGTTGGTCAACGCCTCGGTGATGCGCAGGTCGACGAAGTGGCCGACCAGGCGCGGGTGCCCCGGGAAGTTCACCGAGCGCATGTTCTCGGTCTTGCCGGTCAGCTCGTCGGGATTCTTCCGCGACGGGCCTTCGACCAGCACCCTCTGCACGGTGCCGACCATCGCCCGCGCGATCCGCGCCGCGTTGGCGTTGATCGTCGCCTGCAGTTGGGCGAGCCGTGCGTGCTTCTCCTCGCTGGTGACGTTGTCCTCGAGGTCGGCGGCGGGAGTACCCGGGCGCCGCGAGTAGATGAAGGAAAACGACTGGTCGAAGCCGACGTCCGCGATCAGCTTCATGGTTTTGGCGAAGTCGGCGTCGGTCTCGCCCGGGAAGCCGACGATGAAGTCGGAGGAGATCGAGATGTCCGGCCGCACCGCGCGCAGCTTGCGGATCTTCTGCTTGAACTCGAGCGCGGTATAGCCGCGCTTCATCGCGGCGAGGATGCGGTCGCTTCCGGCCTGCACCGGCAGGTGCAGGTAGTTGGCGAGCTTGGGCACGTCGCGGTAGGCCTCGATGAGCGAGTCGGAGAATTCCACCGGGTGCGAGGTGGTGAAGCGGATGCGGCCGATGCCGTCGATCTCGGCGATCGCGCGGATCAGCAGGCCGAGGTCGGCGACCTCTCCGCCGCCGTACGGGCCGCGGTAGGCGTTGACGTTCTGGCCGAGCAGGGTGACCTCGCGCACGCCCTGCGCGGCCAGTTGCGCGACCTCCACCAGCACGTCCTCGAACGGCCGGCTGATCTCCTCGCCGCGGGTGTAGGGCACCACGCAGTAGGAGCAGTACTTGGAGCAGCCTTCCATGATCGAGACGAAGGCGCTCGGGCCTTCCGCGCGCGGCTCGGGCAGGCGGTCGAACTTCTCGATCTCGGGGAAGCTGATGTCCACCTGCGGACGGCCGGTCTGGTGGCGCTCGCGGATCAGTTCGGGCAGGCGGTGCAGGGTCTGCGGGCCGAACACGAGGTCCACGTACGGTGCGCGCTCGATGATCGCCGCGCCTTCCTGCGAGGCGACGCAGCCGCCCACGCCGATCAGCACGGGACGCTCGCCCGTCTTGAGGCCCTTCCAGCGGCCGAGCTGGCTGAAGACCTTGTGCTGCGCCTTCTCGCGGATCGAGCAGGTGTTGACCAGCACCACGTCGGCTTCCTCGACGTTGGCGGTCAGTTCCATGCCCTCGGCGGCGGCGAGCACGTCGGCCATGCGGGCCGAGTCGTACTCGTTCATCTGGCAACCATGGGTTTCGATGAACAGCTTGCGCGGCGCGGGGGCGGCCGTGGCGGGCGAAGCCGCGGGCGCGGGGCCGCGGGGCGGCCGGGGGGAGTCGGTCATGGCGTTGGGTTCCGGGGCGGCGGCGGTGAATCCGGGCCGGAGCGCCAGTTTACCGGCCCGGCGCCCCACGGCTGAATCGCGGATTCCGTTCAGCAAAATCAAGCACTTGTCAAGCGCTCCTGAAGCAGGGACACTGCGCGGCATGAAGGGGGTCCGGGGATTGCTGCTGCTCGCTGGCCTGCTGGGTGCCGCTCCGGCCCTGGCCGGGACCATCTATCGCTGCGACGCGCCCGATGGCAGCCGCAGCTACACCAGCAAGGCCCAGCGCGGCGCCAGTTGCGTGGCGATCAGCAGCTACCGCAGCCGCCCGGCCCCCGCGCGAAAGCCTCCGATGGCGGCTGCCGGCGCGGCGACCACGCCGGCCCCGGTCGCCGGCTCGCCGGTCGCCGCCAGCCTGCCCGCCGCCGCCACGACCGCCGCCGCCCCGCCGCCGGGCCCGGCGAAGCCGGCCGCGGGCAGCCCGCCCCGGCGCGTGGTCAGCGGCCAGGTCTACGCCTACATCCAGGACGGCGTGCGCCACTACACCAGCAAGCGCCCGCGCGGCGGCGCTGTCAGCGGCCTGCGCACGATCCGCTACAGCTACATGGAAACCTGCTACGCCTGCGCCGCGCGGCCGGGCGTGGACTTCCGCCACCTGCGCCTCAACACCGACGCCTACCGCGCGGAGATCGCCCGGGCGGCGAAGGATTACGGCGTGGACGAGGCGGTGGTGCGGGCGATCATCCACGCCGAATCGGCCTTCAACCCGAACGCGCTGTCGCGGGTCGGGGCGCAGGGGCTGATGCAGCTGATGCCGGCCACCGCGCGCCGCTTCGGGGTCACCGACGCCTTCGACGCCAGCCAGAACATCCGCGGCGGGGTGCAGTACCTCGCCTGGCTGCTCAAGCGCTTCAACGGCGACCTGACCCTGGCCGCGGCCGG
Source organism: Lysobacteraceae bacterium (assembly GCA_035539135.1). GTDB lineage: Bacteria > Pseudomonadota > Gammaproteobacteria > Xanthomonadales > Xanthomonadaceae > JABFWF01. The sequence continues at coordinate 183,835 of DATLJD010000013.1, read as the reverse complement.
CTACAACGCGGGCGAGGGCGCGGTCGACCGCTACGGCGGCGTGCCGCCCTACAGCGAGACCCAGCGCTACGTGCAGCGCGTGGGCATGCTCGCCGAGCGCTACCGCGGCACCCTGGCCGCGCGCTGAGCCGCGCCACGAGGGCATTCCGCGGTTCCGGCGGCCGGAAACATTGTCGGCCGATTCAGCGTTCCGTTACACTTCGCTGTCTTTGCGGCGCCCGCGCCCCGTTCGCGCGCGGCGGCCGCCAGCCTGTGACCTGAAGTCTTGCGGAGTGCCTGATGGGCAATGATGGGGTCGAAAACCAGGGCCGCCGCCGGTTCCTGACCGCGACCACGGCCGTGGTCGGCGCGGTCGGCGCCGGGTTCGTGGCGGTGCCGTTCATCAAGTCGTGGAATCCGAGCGCGAAGGCCAAGCTGGCCGGTGCGCCGATCACCGCCGACATCAGCGCGCTCGCCGAGGGCACCCGCCTGGTGCTCGAGTGGCGCGGCCAGCCGATCTGGATCGTGCGCCGCTCCAAGAAGGTGCTGGACCTGCTGCCGACGCTGGACGCGCGCCTGCGCGATCCGAAGTCGGCCAACGCGGACCAGCAACCGGCGTACGTGCTCAAGGGCGACTACCACTTCCGCTCGATCAAGCCGGACGTCTCGGTGCTGGTCGGCCTGTGCACGCACCTGGGCTGCTCGCCGGAGATGAAGGCCGAGATCAAGCCCGAGCCGTTCGACCCGGAATGGAAGGGCGGCTATTTCTGCCCCTGCCACAAGTCGCGCTTCGACATGTCCGGGCGCGTGTTCGACGGCGTGCCGGCGCCGACCAACCTGGTCGTGCCGCCGCACCATTACGAGAGCGACACCTCGATCGTCATCGGTGTCGATCCCAAGGGAGCGGCATAAGCCATGGCGAACTTCCTCACCCGCACCACCAGCAACGTGATGGACTGGGTCAATGCGCGCGCGCCCGGCATGATGCCGGTGTACCGCAAGCACATGAGCGAGTACTTCGCGCCCAAGAACTTCAACGTCTGGTACTACTTCGGCTCGCTCGCGCTGCTGGTGCTGGTCAACCAGATCGTCACCGGCATCTTCCTGACGATGCACTACAAGCCGGCCGCGGACCTCGCGTTCTCGTCGGTCGAGTACATCATGCGCGACGTCGAGTGGGGCTGGCTGATCCGGTACATGCACTCCACCGGCGCCTCGCTGTTCTTCATCGTCGTCTACCTGCACATGTTCCGCGGGCTGATGTACGGCTCCTACCGCAAGCCGCGCGAGCTGGTGTGGCTGCTGGGCATGGTGATCTACCTCGTGCTGATGGCCGAGGCCTTCATGGGCTACGTGCTGCCGTGGGGCCAGATGTCGTTCTGGGGCGCGAAGGTGATCATCTCGCTGTTCGGCGCGATCCCGGTGATCGGCAACGGCCTGACCGAGTGGATCATGGGCGACTACCTGCCCAGCGACGCCACCCTCAACCGCTTCTTCGCCCTGCACGTGATCGCGCTGCCGCTGGTGCTGCTGCTGCTGATCGTGCTGCACCTGGGCGCGCTGCACGAGGTCGGCTCGAACAACCCCGACGGCGTCGAGATCAAGAAGGGCCCGAAGGGCAACCGCTGGTCGCCGACCGCGCCGGCCGACGGCATCCCGTTCCACCCGTACTACACGGTGAAGGACCTGTTCGGGACCGGCTTCTTCCTGATCATCGCGGCCTTCATCATCTTCTTCGCGCCGACCTTCGGCGGCTGGTTCCTCGAGCACGACAACTTCACCGAGGCCAACCGACTGGTCACCCCGGCCCACATCAAGCCGGTGTGGTACTTCACCCCGTACTACGCGATGCTGCGCGTGGTGCCGTCCTTCTTCGCGATCAAGCTGTGGGGCGTGCTGGTGATGTTCGCGGCGATCGCCGTGCTGTTCCTGGTGCCGTGGCTGGACAAGAGCCCGGTCAAGTCCTACCGATACCGCGGCCCGTTGTCGTGGTTCATGCTCGGCCTGCTCGCGGTGTGCTTCCTGTGGCTGGGCAAGATCGGCGCCGGCCCCGGCACCGACCCGGTCGAGACGATCATCGGCCGCGTCCTGACCTTCCTCTACTTCGTGTTCTTCATCACCATGCCGCTGTGGACCAAGCTCGACAGGACCAAGCCGGTGCCGGAACGGGTGACGACGCATGACTAAGCGTTTCCTGGGCAAGCTTTCCCCGCGCCTGCCGGCGCTCGCCGCCGTCCCGCTGCTGGCCGGCCTGCTGTTCTCCGGTTCGGCCTTCGCCGCGGAGGAGGGCGCCGAACTCCCGCACGTCACCACCGACATCACCGACAAGGCGTCGTTGCAGCGTGGCGCGCAGGCCTTCATGAACTACTGCGCGGGCTGTCACTCGCTCAAGTACCTGCGTTCCTCGCGCCTGGCCGAGGACCTCGACCTGACCGAGGAGCAGGTGCAGCGGAACCTGGTGTTCACCGGCGCCAAGTTCGGCGAGCCGTTCCAGGTGGCGATGACGACGGAAGAGGGCAACAAGTTCTTCGGCAAGATGCCGCCGGACCTGAGCCTGATCGCGCGCGTGCGCGGCACCGACTGGATCGCCGCCTACCTGAAGTCGTTCTACCTCGACGAGTCGCGGCCGGTGGGCTGGAACAACACGGTGTTCCCGAACGCGTCCATGCCGAACGTCCTGTGGCAGCAGCAGGGCCTGCAGCACGCCGAGTACGGCCCGGCCGACGAATCGGGCGAGCGTCCGGTCGAAAAGCTGGTCCTGGCCTCGCCCGGCACCCAGACCCCGGCCCAGTTCGACCAGACGGTGCGCGACATCACCACGTTCCTCGAGTACGCGGGCGAGCCGGCCGCGCTCAAGCGCCAGTCGCTCGGCGTGTGGGCGGTGCTGTTCCTGGCGTTCTTCACCTTCATCGCCTGGCTGCTGAAGAAGGAGTACTGGCGCGACGTGCACTAGCCGGGCCGGGCGGAGGCGCGTTCCCCACCGCGCGCACTTCCCAAGCGGGGCCCTGCTGAAGTAAGACGTACGTGCCGGCGGCAGACGGGCCGGATCGGGCGACCGCCTGCACGGGGCAGGCGGCGCCGTGCGGCCGGTGGATCCGGCTGCGGGGGAGTTGACCAATGATGGCCACGAGTCCGCGCATGCGTAACGCACTGACCCTGTTCTCCGCCGTTGACGACGTTCTCTGCCACCGGGTGCGGCTGGTGCTCGCCGCGAAGGGCGTCACCTACGACCTGATCCCGGTGGATCCGCAGAACCCGCCGGAAGACCTGATCGACCTCAACCCCTACCACTCGGTGCCGACCCTGGTCGAGCGCGAGCTGGTGCTGTACGCGGCGTCGGTGGTCAGCGAATACCTGGACGAGCGCTATCCGCACCCGCCGCTGATGCCGGTGGACCCGCTGTCGCGCGCGCGCCTGCGCCTGGCGATGCTGCGGATCGAGCACGACTGGGTGCCGCAGGTGCAGAAGGTCCAGCTCGGCAACAAGCAGCAGGCCGAGGAGGGGCGCAAGCGCCTCAAGGAGCTGCTGACCGCCTCGCTGCCGCTGTTCAAGGCCAGCAAGTTCTTCCTCAACCCCGAGATGAGCCTGGCCGACTGCGCGATGGCGCCGATCATCTGGCGGCTGGACGCGCTTGGTGTCGGCCTGCCGAAGGACGGCAAGGCGATCGAGGACTACGGCAACCGGATCTTCCGCAACCCCGGCTTCGCCCGCAGCCTGACCCCGCAGGAGCGCAACCTGCGCGAACTGCCGGCCTGAGGCGGCCGCCAGGTGGTCTCCCCGACGCGGCCCCGGTGGCCGCGTTCGCCGTTTCGGGGCCGGCCACCGCGGCCCACCCCGACTTCCGGCCTGTGCGCGGGCCCGTGGGGGCGGCTACGATCCGGGCTTCCGATCAGGAGAGGGGAAGTCGCATGCGTTCCGCATTCCTGCCCGCGCTGCTCGGCGGGCTGCTGCTCTCGTTCGCCGCGCACGCGGCCGAGGCCGACCGCTGGGATGTGCCGGTGGCGGTCAAGAAGCTCGACAACGGCCTGACCGTGGTCGTGTCCGAGGACCACAGCTCGCCCACCGTCGGCGTCAGCGTGGTCTACCACGTCGGCATGCGCCTGGAACCGCGCAACCGCACCGGCTTCGCCCACCTGTTCGAGCACCTGATGTTCGAGGGCACGCCGAACGCGAAGGAAGGCGTGTTCGACCGCGTGATCACCGGCGGCGGCGGCCGCAACAACGGTTCGACCCGCCCGGATTTCACCAACTACATCGAGGTCGCGCCGGTGTCGGCGATCGAGCCGATCCTGTGGCTCGAGGCCGACCGCATGAAGACGCTCGACTTCAACCCGGTCACCCTGAAGAACCAGCAGGACGTGGTGAAGGAGGAGATCCGGGTCAACGTGAAGAACCAGCCCTACGGCGGCTTCATGTGGATCGACATCGGCCAGCAGGCGTTCCAGAAGTGGGAGAACAACCACGACGGCTACGGCAGCTTCGAGGACCTGGAGAACGCCAGCCTGGAGGACGTCGCCGCCTTCCATCGCGACTACTACGGTCCCAACAACGCCGTGCTCGGCATCGCCGGCGACGTCACCCCGGAGCAGGGCTTCGCGCTGGCCGAGAAGTACTTCGGCAAGATCCCGGCCCGTCCCACGCCGAAGGCGCCGGACTACGCCGAAGGCCTCAACACCAAGGAAAAGCGCGTCACCCAGTCCGACGCGCTGGCGCAGGTGCCGGCGATCGCGGCGGCGTGGAAGATGCCCGAGCGCGGCAGCAAGGACCAGGCGGCGATGGCGGTGCTCGGCGACGTGCTCGCCGGCGGCGACGCCTCGCGCTTCTACCAGGGTCTGGTCAAGGGCCGCGAGCTCGCGCTCAACGTCGACTCGCTGTACGGCCTGACCAGCCCCTGGGAGTACGACGGCCCGACCTTGTTCACCGTGTTCGCGCTGTACAAGCCGAACACCACCGCCGATGCCCTGCTGCAGGCGATGGACGAGGAGATCGCGAAGGTCGCCGCCGACGGCGTCGGCGACGCCGAGCTGGCGCGGGTCAAGACCCGCATGCTGGCCGACTGGTACAACGGCCTGGAGAGCTTCATCAGCCGCGCCGACACCCTGGCCAAGCTGCAGACGCTGTGGGGCGACGCCAACGTCGTCAACAAGATCCCGGGCTGGATCGAGGGCGTGACCTCCGCCGACATCCAGCGCGTGGCGAAGACCTACCTGACCGACGCCAACCGCACCGTCATCGACCGCAAGCCGGCCGCGATGCTGCAGGCCGCGCCGGCCGCCGCGCCCGCCGCGGGCAAGTGAGGAGCCGACCATGAAGACGAAGACGACCCTGCTGGCCTTAGCGGTGACCGCGCTGCTCGCCGGCTCCGCCATCGCCGGCCCCAAGGCCGCGTTGCCCACGGACCTGCCGCCGTACGCGCCGGACAAGCCGCTGCCGGTGCCGCACATCGAGAAGAAGACGCTGGCCAACGGCCTCGAGATCTGGGTGGTGCCGCGCGACGGCCTGCCGCGGGTGGACGCGGTGCTGGCCGTGCGCAACGCCGGCCTCGCCGTCGACCCGGCGGACAGGCCAGGTTTCGCCAACATCCTCGCCGGCCTGCTCAACGAGGGCACCGCCAAGCACGACTCGAAGGCGATCGCGGAGACCGCGCAGGGCCTCGGCGGTTCGGTCGCCGCCGGCGCCAGCAACGACGGCATCAGCGTGTACGGCGACGCGCTCGCCTCGCACGCGGAGGAGATGCTGGCGCTCATGGGCGAGATCGCGCGCACGCCGACCTTCCCCGACAACGAGGTCAAGCTCGCACAGGCCAACGCGCTGCAGTCGCTCAAGGCGGCCGAGGCGCAGCCCGGTTTCAAGGCGGAACGCGCGCTCGCGCAAGCGATCTACGGCGATCATCCGTACGCGCGCACCCAGCCGACCGAGGCCGGGATCATGGCGGTCACGCCGCTGGCGCTGCGCGAGGCGCACGCGCGCCGCTTCCGTCCCGACCACGCGCTGCTGGTGGTGACCGGGCGGATCACGCCTGCGGAGGCGTTCCGCGCCGCGGAGGCCGCGTTCGGCGACTGGCAGGCGAGCGGTCCGGCGGCGGCCGACACGCCCGCCGCGCCGCGCCAGGCGACGCCGCAGCGTGTGCTGGTGACGCGCGAGGGCAGCGTGCAGTCGGCGATCCGCCTGGGCCGTCCCGCGATTGCCGCGACCGACGCCGACTACATCCCGCTGCAACTCGCGGGCACCGTGCTCGGCGGCGGCTTCAGCTCACGCCTGATGCAGAACCTGCGCGAGGACAAGGGTTACACCTACGGCGCGCGCGGGGGCCTCAGCGCGCTGCGCGAGGGTGGCCGCGTCACGGCGTCGGCCGACGTCCGCAACGAGGTCACCGGCGCGGCACTGAAGGAGTTCATGGCCGAGCTGTCGCGCATCGGCAGCGAGCCGGTGCCGGCGCAGGAGCTGGAGGACAACAAGCGCTACGTCGCCGGCGGCTACCTGATCACCAACCAGCTGCAGGGCGCCGTCGCCGCGACCCTGGCCAACAATTGGCTGGTCGGCCTGCCGGCGGAGTTCCTGGGCGAGTACGTGCCGAAGATCCGCGCAGTGGACGCCGCGCAGGTGCAGGCGATGGGGGCGAAGTACTTCGCGCCGAAGGACCAGTCGATCGTGGTGGTCGGCGATCCGAAGGCGGTCGCCGAACAGCTCAAGGCCTACGGCGAGTTCGAGGTGCGGGAGAAGTAAGCCGTCGCTCACGCGCGCCGCGACGCCCGCTTCCGCGAGGGAGCGGGCGTTCTCTCCTGCAGCGGGAAGGCGGGGCGGGCTTGCGGCCCCGCCGTCCGCGCGCGACTAGAATGCGGCCATGACCGTCTTCACCCTGCACGAAGGCGACGCGCCGCTGCTGGTCAGCCTGCCGCACGACGGCAGCGACATCCCGCCCGCGCTCGCCGCCCGCATGACCGAGGGCGCGTGCCGCGCGCCGGACACCGACTGGCACGTCTCCCGCCTGTACGCCTTCGCGAAGGAGCTCGGCGCATCGGTGCTGGTCCCGCGCCATTCGCGCTACGTGGTCGACCTCAACCGGCCGCCGGACGACGCCTCGCTGTATCCCGGTCAGAACACGACCGGCCTGTGCCCGGCGGTGCGGTTCAGCGGCGAACCGGTGTACCGCGAGGGCGAGGCCCCCGATCCAGCCGAAGTCGCCGCGCGCGTGGAGCAGTACTGGCGGCCCTACCACGCGGCGCTGGAAGCGGAATTGCAACGCCTGCGCGCGCGCCACGGCCGGGTCGTGCTGTGGGAGGGCCATTCGATCCGCGGCGAATGCCCGTTCCTGTTCGAGGGCAGGCTGCCCGACCTCAACCTCGGCACCGCCGACGGCCGCAGCTGCGCGCCCGCGCTGCAGGAACGGTTGACCGCCGTGCTGCGCGGCCAGCAGCGCTACGACTGGGTCGTCAACGGCCGCTTCAAGGGCGGCTACATCACCCGCCACTACGGCGATCCCGCGCAGGGCATCGACGCCGTGCAGCTGGAGATCAGCCAGCGCATCTACATGGACGAGGACAGCTTCGCCTGGGACGAAGCGCGCGCGCGGGACACCCAGGGCGTGCTGCGCGCGCTGCTCGCGGCCGCGCTCGAACACGCGCGCGGCTGAGCGGCTTTCAGACTTCCAGCGTCGCCAGGTCGCCCTTGGTCTCGAGCCAGGCCTTGCGATCTCCCGCGCGCTTCTTCGCCAGCAGCATGTCCATCAGGCCGCGGGTGGCATCGGCATCGTCCACGGTCAGCTGCACCAGGCGGCGGGTGTCGGGATGGATGGTGGATTCGCGCAGCTGCTGCGGGTTCATCTCGCCCAGGCCCTTGAAGCGGGTGACGTGCACCGCGCCCTTGAGCTTCTCGCGCTCGATCTTCTCCAGCAGCAGGCGCTTTTCCTCCTCGTCCAGCGCGTAGAACACCTGCTTGCCGACGTCCACGCGGAACAGCGGGGGCATCGCCACGAACACGTGGCCCGCGCGCACCAGCGCCGGAAAGTGCTTCAGGAACAGCGCCGACAGCAGGGTGGCGATGTGCAGCCCGTCGGAGTCGGCGTCGGCGAGCACCACGATCTTGCCGTAGCGCAGGCCGGAGATGTCGTCCTTGCCCGGGTCGCAGCCAATCGCCACCGCCAGGTCGTGCACCTCCTGCGAGGCGAGCACGCTGCCGGACGCGACCTCCCAGGTGTTCAGGATCTTGCCGCGCAGCGGCAGGATCGCCTGGAAGTCCTTGTCGCGCGCCTGCCGCGCGCTGCCGCCGGCGGAGTCGCCCTCGACCAGGAACAGCTCGGTGCGCGACAGGTCCTGCGAGATGCAATCGGCGAGCTTGCCGGGCAGGGCGGGGCCCTGGGTGACCTTCTTGCGGACGATCTGCTTCTCGGTCTTCAGGCGCGCGGCGGCGCGCTCGATCGCCAGCTGCGCGATCTTCTCGCCGAACTCGACGTGCTGGTTCAGCCACAGCGAGAACGCGTCGTGGGCCGCGCTTTCGACGAAACCCGCGGCCTGCCGCGAGGACAGCCGCTCCTTGGTCTGGCCGCTGAACTGCGGGTCGGTCATCTTCAGCGACAGCACGAAGGACACCCGGTCCCACACGTCCTCGGGCGCCAGCTTGACGCCGCGCGGCAGCAGGTTGCGGAAGTCGCAGAATTCCCTCAATGCATCGGTGAAACCGGTGCGCAGGCCGTTGACGTGGGTGCCGTGCTGCGCGGTCGGGATCAGGTTGACGTAACTCTCCTGCACCAGCTCGCCTTCCGGCACCCAGGCCACCGCCCAGTCGGCGGCCTCGGTCTCGCGCGCCAGCGCGCCGACGAAGAGCTCGGGCGGCAGCAGCTCGCGGCCTTCCAGTTCGCCGCGCAGGTAGTCGCGCAGGCCGTCCTCGTAGTGCCACTCGCAGCGTTCGTCCGTGGCGACGTCGTGCAGGCGCACGGTCAGCCCCGGGCACAGCACCGCCTTCGCGCGCAGCAGGTGCTTGAGCGCGCGCACGTTGAACTTCGGCGTGTCGAAGTACTTCGGGTCCGGCCAGAAGCGCAGGCGGGTGCCGGTGTTGCGGCGGCCGACGCTGCCCACGGGCTCCAGTTTGGACACGGCGTCGCCGTCGGCGAACTCCATCCGGAACTCGCTGCCGTCGCGCTTGATGAAGACCTCGACCTTCCGCGACAGCGCGTTGACCACGCTCACGCCGACGCCGTGCAGGCCGCCGGAGAAGGTGTAGTTGCGGCTGCTGAACTTGCCGCCCGCGTGCAGCCGGGTGAGGATCAGTTCGACGCCCGGGATCTTCTCCTCCGGGTGGATGTCCACCGGCATGCCGCGGCCGTTGTCGGCGACCTCGCAGCTGCCGTCCGGATGCAGGACGACCTCGATCGCGTTCGCGTGCCCGGCCAGCGCCTCGTCCACCGCGTTGTCGATCACCTCCTGCGCCAAGTGGTTGGGGCGGGTGGTGTCGGTGTACATGCCGGGCCGGCGCTTGACCGGATCCAGGCCCGACAGGACTTCGATGTCGGCGGCGTTGTAGCGGGAATTCATGCGTGCGTCGTGCGGAAAGCGAAGCGCTCAGGATAGCGTGATCCCCGGCGCGGGCGCCGCGACCAGGATCGCTGCGCGCGTGATGCCTGCGCGGAAGCCGGGAAGGCCGGCGGGGGAGTGCCCGGCAGGACCGTATGCGGCATGGATGCCGCATCCGAGCCTCCATGGATGGATTCACGGCGTGTCCTGGCGGGCGCTCCCCCGCCGGCCCGGCGACATCGGGCCCAGCCCTCTCCTTGCCGATCAAGCACTTGCGGGGTCCCAGGTCGCGCCGGGCCGGCGCTCCCGGTAGACTATGGCTTTCCGGAAGCCCGCTTCCCCGATGACCTCCCCAAGCTCCAGAACGCCGCTCGTTTTCGTCACCGGCGGCGTGGTGTCTTCGCTCGGCAAGGGCATTGCCGCGGCGTCGCTGGCCGCCATCCTCGAATCGCGCGGCCTGCGCGTGACGATGATGAAGCTCGACCCGTACATCAACGTGGATCCGGGCACGATGAGCCCGTTCCAGCACGGCGAGGTCTACGTCACCGACGACGGCGCCGAGACCGACCTCGATCTCGGCCACTACGAGCGCTACCTGCGCACCCGGCTGTCGGGCAAGAACTCGATCACCACCGGCAAGATCTACGAGTCGGTGATCCGCAAGGAGCGCCGCGGCGACTACCTCGGCGGCACCGTGCAGGTGATCCCGCACATCACCGACGAGATCAAGCGCCGGATCGACGAGGCGACCAACGGCTTCGACGTCGGCCTGGTCGAGATCGGCGGCACCGTCGGCGACATCGAGTCGCTGCCGTTCCTGGAGGCGATCCGCCAGATCCGCACCGAGCGCGGCCCGGACAAGGCGCTGTTCATGCACCTGACCCTGGTGCCGTACATCGCCGCCGCGGGCGAGCTGAAGACCAAGCCGACCCAGCATTCGGTCAAGGAACTGCGTTCGATCGGCATCCAGCCCGACGTGCTGGTGTGCCGCAGCGAGCAGCCGCTGCCCGACGGCGAACGCCGCAAGATCGCGCTGTTCACCAACGTGCCGGAGAAGGCGGTCATCTCGGCGGTCGACCAGGACAACATCTACCGCATCCCGATGTGGTTCCACGAGCAGGGCCTGGACCAGATCGTGGTCGAGCGCCTGCGCCTGGAAGACAAGGCGGGCGCCGCCGACCTCTCCGAGTGGGAGGCGGTGCTGGACGCCACCGAGCACCCGGTCGACGAGGTGACGATCGCCGTGGTCGGCAAGTACGTCGACCACCAGGACGCGTACAAGTCGGTCGCCGAGGCGCTCAAGCACGGCGGCCTGCGCCAGCGCACGCGGGTGCGGCTGAAGTGGATGGAGTCGCAGGACGTGGAGCGCGACGGCGCGGCCACGGCGCTGGCCGGGGTGGACGGCGTGCTGGTGCCGGGCGGCTTCGGCGACCGCGGCTTCGAGGGCAAGGTGCTGACCGCGCAGTACGCGCGCGAGCACGGCCTGCCGTACTTCGGCATCTGCTACGGCATGCAGGCCGCGGTGGTGGACTACGCCCGCCACGTGCTCGGCCTCGCCGACGCCAACAGCACCGAGAACGACAAGCAGTCGCCGCATCCGGTGATCGGCCTGATCACCGAATGGCGCACCTCCAGCGGCGAGATCGAGCGCCGCAGCGAGGAATCCGACCTCGGCGGCACCATGCGCCTCGGCCTGCAGGAGCAGCGGATCAAGCCGGGCACGCTCGCGCACAAGCTGTACGGCAAGGACGTGGTCGGCGAGCGCCACCGCCACCGCTACGAGTTCAACAACCGCTATCGCACCCAGCTCGAGGACGCCGGCCTGGTGATCGCCGCCAAGTCCATGGACGACCTGCTGGTGGAGATGATCGAGTTGCCGCAGGACCGCCATCCGTGGTTCCTGGCCTGCCAGGCGCATCCGGAATTCCTGTCCACGCCGCGCGACGGCCACCCGCTGTTCGTCGGCTTCATCCGCGCCGCCCGCGAATACAAGGTGGGAGCGGGCAAGGCCCAGGCCGGCCGCCTGCTGAAGGAGGCACGCGCATGAAGCTGTGCGGCTTCGAGGTCGGCCTCGACCAACCCTTCTTCCTGATCGCCGGGCCCTGCGTGATCGAATCGCTGCAACTGCAGCTGGACACCGCCGCGCGGCTCAAGGACATCACGTCCGAGCTCGGCATTCCCTTCATCTTCAAGTCCAGCTTCGACAAGGCCAACCGCACCTCCGGCACCAGCTTCCGCGGACCGGGCCTGGAGGAGGGGCTGAAGGTGCTGGCGGAAGTGAAGCGCCAGCTCGGCGTGCCGGTGCTGACCGACGTCCACGAATACACGCCGATGGACGAAGTCGCCTCGGTGGTGGACGTGCTGCAGACGCCGGCCTTCCTGTGCCGGCAAACCGACTTCATCCAGAACGTGGCGCGCGCCGGCAAGCCGGTCAACATCAAGAAGGGCCAGTTCCTCTCGCCGTGGGAGATGAAGCACGTCACCGACAAGGCGAAGGCGACCGGCAACACGCAGATCATGGCCTGCGAGCGCGGCGCCAGCTTCGGCTACAACAACCTGGTCAGCGACATGCGCTCGCTGGCGGTGATGCGCGACACCGGCTGCCCGGTGGTGTTCGACGCCACCCACAGCGTGCAGCTGCCCGGCGGCGCCGGCGGCAAGTCCGGCGGCCAGCGCGAATTCGTGCCGGTGCTGGCGCGCGCGGCGGTCGCGGCCGGCATCGCCGGCATCTTCATGGAAACCCACCCGGACCCGGACAAGGCGCTCAGCGACGGCCCCAACGCCTGGCCGCTGGGCCGGATGCGCGCGCTGCTGGAAACCTTGCTCGAACTCGACCGGGTGACCAAGCGCAACGGTTTCCTCGAGCAGGCCTGAGCCGCGCTCGCTCCACCATCGGCGGTCGCCACCGCCCCAAGCATCGCAAAGCAGACGACGGACCCATGACGACCATCGCCAAGATCCACGCCCGCGAAATCCTCGACAGCCGCGGCAACCCCACCCTCGAAGCGGAAGTGACCCTCGCCGACGGCAGCTTCGGCCGCGCCGCGGTGCCGTCCGGCGCCTCCACCGGCACCAAGGAGGCGGTCGAGCTGCGCGACGGCGACAAGACCCGCTACCTCGGCAAGGGCGTGCGCCGCGCGGTGGAGAACACCAACACCACGATCGCCAGCGCGCTGCAGGGTTTCGATGGTGACCAGGAAGCGCTCGACCGCCGCCTGATCGACCTCGACGGCACCGAGAACAAGGGCCGCCTCGGCGCCAACGCGCTGCTCGGCGTGTCGCTGGCGCACGCGCATGCGGTCGCCGCGTCGCGCGGCGTCCCGCTATGGCGCTCGCTGGCCGGCGACCGCGCGCCGGTGCTGCCGGTGCCCATGATGAACATCATCAACGGCGGCGCGCACGCAGACAACAACGTCGACCTGCAGGAGTTCATGGTGCTGCCGGTCGGCTTCGATTCCTTCTCCGAGGCGCTGCGCTGCGGCACCGAGATCTTCCATGCGCTGAAGGCGGTGCTGAAGGGCCGCGGCCTGTCCACCGCGGTCGGCGACGAGGGCGGCTTCGCGCCCGACCTGCGCAGTAATGCCGAAGCGCTGGACACCATCCTCGAGGCGATCGGCAAGGCCGGCTACACCGCCGGCGAGGACGTGCTGCTCGGCCTCGACGTCGCCTCCAGCGAGTTCTACGACAACGGCAAGTACAACCTCACCGGCGAGGGCAAGCGGCTGACAAGCGAGCAGTTCGTCGACTTCCTCGCCAACTGGTGCGCGCAGTACCCGATCGTGACCATCGAGGACGGCATGTCCGAGCACGACTGGGCCGGCTGGAAGCTGCTGACCCAGCGCGTCGGGGGCAAGGTGCAGCTGGTCGGCGACGACCTGTTCGTGACCAACCCGCGCATCTTCCGCCAGGGCATCGAGGAGGGCGTGGCCAACGCGATCCTGATCAAGGTCAACCAGATCGGCACCCTGACCGAGACCCTGGAGGCGATCGCGATGGCCGACGCCGCGCGCTACGCCGCGATCGTCTCGCACCGCTCCGGCGAGACCGAGGACACCACCATCGCCGACATCGCGGTCGCCACCACCGCGACCCAGATCAAGACCGGTTCGCTGTGCCGCTCCGACCGCGTCGCGAAATACAACCAGCTGCTGCGCATCGAGGAGCAGCTGGGCGCGCAGGCGCGCTACGCCGGCCGCGACGCGTTCGTCTCGCTCAAGCGCTGACCGACCACGACCGCCACCATGCGCGGCCTGCGGATCATCGTCGTGCTGCTGCTGGTGCTGCTGGCGTGGCTGCAGTACCGGCTGTGGTTCGGCAATGGCGGCCAGCGCGAGGTCGCCGCGCTGCGCGCGCAGGTGCAGCGGCAGGCGCACGACAACGCCGGGCTGCGCCAGCGCAACGAGGCGCTGGCGGCGGAGGTCGAGGACCTGAAGTCGGGCGAGGCCGCGGTCGAGGCGCGCGCGCGCAGCGAGCTCGGCATGATCAAGCCGGGCGAAACCTTCTACCGGGTGGTCGAGCCGCAGCAGGCGCCGCCGCCGCGGCCGCACACCGGCGACGACAACGGCGACCAGTCGCAACCCCGGCCGGAGCCGGCCCCGTGAGCGCGGGTCGGGCCGACGCCGGGCTGTGGGCGATCGTGCCGGCGGCGGGGCGGGGCACCCGCTTCGGCGGCGAACTGCCCAAGCAGTACGTGGCGGTCGCCGGCCAGCCGCTGCTCGCGCACAGCCTGCTGGCGCTGCTCGCGCATCCGCGCATCGCCGGCGCGGTGGTCGCGCTGGCGCCGGGCGACGCCCACTGGCCGGGCTGGGACACGCTCGCCGGCAAGCCCGTGCGCGCCTGCACAGGCGGCCGCGAGCGCGCGGACTCGGTGCAGGCCGGGCTGGCGGCGCTGCCGGACGACGTGGCCGCCGACGACTGCGTGCTGGTCCACGACGCCGCGCGTCCGAACCTGCGCCTCGAGGACCTCGACCGCCTGCTCGAGCGCGGCCAGGCCGACCCCGTCGGCGCCGTGCTGGCGGCGCCGGTGCGCGACACCCTCAAGCGCGCCGGCGACGACGGCCGGGTCGACGCCACCGAGCCGCGCGAGCGGTTGTGGCGGGCGCTGACGCCGCAGTTGTTCCGGCGCGGCGATCTCGCACGGGCGCTCGACGCCGCGGCGCGCGACGGCGTGGTCGTCACCGACGAAGCGATGGCGATCGAGCGGCTGGGCCTGCGCCCGCTGCTGGTCGAAGGCGCGGAGGACAACTTCAAGATCACCACGGCCGCGGACCTCGCCCGCTTCGAATTCCTGCTGGGGCACGCATGAGCGCGATCCGCGTCGGCCACGGCTTCGACGTGCACGCCTTCGGCGAGGGCGACCACCTGATGCTGGCCGGCGTGCGCGTGCCGCACACCCGGGGGGTGCTCGCGCACTCGGACGGCGACGTCGCGATCCACGCGCTGTGCGACGCGATCCTGGGCGCGCTCGCGCTCGGAGACATCGGCCGCCACTTCCCGCCGTCCGACCCGCAGTGGAAGGACGCCGACAGCCGCGCGTTCCTGCGCCACTGCGCGGCGCTCGCGCACGAGCGCGGCTGGCGGCTGGGCAACGCCGACGTCACCGTCATCTGCGAGCGGCCGAAGATCGGTCCGCACGTGCAGGCGATGCGCGCGGCGCTGGCCGAGGACCTCGGCGCCGGCCTCGACGCGATCAGCGTCAAGGCGACCACCACCGAGCGGCTTGGCTTCACCGGCCGCGGCGAGGGCATCGCCGCGCACGCGGTGTGCCTGCTGGTGCGCGGGCCGGCCTGAACCGCGTGGACACGCCCACCCTGCCGCGGGCGCATGGGGAGCCGGTGCTGCGCGCCGCCATCCGCAGCGTACCGGAGGACTTCCGGGTCGAGGAGCTCGCCGGTTTCGCCGCCAGCGGCAGCGGCGAGCACCTGCTGCTGACGATCGAGAAGCGCGGCATGAACACCGCCTTCGCCGCGCAGCGGATCGCGCGCTGGGCAGGGGTCGCCGAGACCGCGGTCGGCTACGCCGGCCTCAAGGACCGCCACGCGGTGACCACGCAGCGCTTCAGCGTGCACCTGCCCGGTCGCGACGCGCCGTCGCTGGAGGCGCTGGAAGGCGAGGGCCTGCGGGTGCTGGACGCGACCCGCCACGCGCGCAAGCTGCCGCGCGGGGCGCTCGCCGGCAACCGCTTCGAGCTGCTGCTGCGCGAGGTCGAGGGCGAGCCGGAGGCGATCGACGCGCGCCTGCGCGCGATCGCCGCGCGCGGCGTCCCCAACTATTTCGGCGAGCAGCGCTTCGGCCACGGCGGCGGCAACGTCGGCAAGGCGTTGGCGATGTTCGGTGGGCGCCGGGTGCGCCGCGACCAGCGTGCGATCCTGCTCTCGGCGGCGCGCTCCGAGCTGTTCAACCGGGTGCTGGCGGCGCGCGTCCGCGCGGACCGCTGGGACGCGCCGCTGGACGGCGAGGTGTGGATGCTCGACGGCAGCCACAGCGTGTTCGGCCCGGAACCCTGGAGCGACGCGCTGGCGGCGCGGCTGGCCGCCTTCGACATCCATCCGACCGCGCCGCTGTGGGGCGCCGGGGCGCCGCGCAGCACGGGCGAGTCGCTGGCGCTGGAACTGGCGGCCCTCGACGCGCCCGAGGCCGCGGCCCTGCGCGCCGGACTGGAGGCCGCGGGCCTGCGCCAGGAGCGTCGCGCGACCCGGCTGCGGCCGGACGGCCTGGCCTGGGACTGGCCGGGGCCCGGTGTGCTCCGGGTGGTTTTCGCCCTGCCGGCGGGGGCCTACGCGACCACCCTGCTTGGGGAACTGGGAACCGCCAGCGACCGCTCATCGGAAAGCCAATTCACGCACAACCCTTTGCCGTACGCGGGCGTATAAAAGCTCCACGGCGACCGGATCGCCCGGCCGCCGCCAAAGGGAGAGTGTCATGAAAACCACGCAACTCGCCGGTTTCCTTGCAGTGCCGGCCGTGCTGCTCGCCGGCTGCGCCAGCCAGAACGAGATGGCCCGGGGCGACTCGCTCGACGTGGTCGACAGCGCCTACGTCGCCAAGGTCGAGCAGACCGCCCGCAGCCGCGGCGTCGCCGTGCGCTGGGTCAACCCGCCGCAGAAGCACGTCGGTACCGACAAGGACCTGTAAGGCCGCGCGCGCCGCGCGGTCGGCGTCACGCCCACCCGCGGCCGCGGCCTTTCAGCGCCTCCGCAGCAATACCAGCACCGCGCCCAGCCCGCCCTGTGCGGGCGGCGCGGAGTGATAGGCCAGCACGTCCCCGCGCTGGCGCAACATCCGGTCCACCAGGTTCTTGAGCACCGGCACCCCGGTGTCCGAATGCAGGCCCTTGCCGTGCACCACGCGCACGCAACCCAGCCCGGCCTGCACCGACTCCTTCACGAACGTCCGCAGCAGCGCTTCCGCCCGCGCCGCATCCTCGTGGTGCAGGTCGAGTTCGTCCTGCGCGGCGTACAGGCCGCGGCGCAGTCGCTGCAGCACCCGCGGCGGGACCTCGTCGCGGCGCCAGGCGAGCGCGTCGCCGGCTTCCAGGCGGTCGGCGTCCAGCATCCGCCGGAACGCATCGCGCGCCTCGTCCTCGTCGCGCTCGGCCATGCGCGGCCGCGGGCGCGGGCGCGGCGCCGATGGCGGCGGTGGCGGCGCGGGCAGTTCGCGCACCGGACCGACCGCCGCGCGGAACAGGGCGGCGTCGTCCTGCGCGTCGTCGGGCGGCGCGTCGTCGGGCGGCGTCTGCCGGGAAGGAATGCGTCGGACCATGCCGCCAGACTAGCGCCGCGCGCCGGCGCCCGCGATGCGACCGGATGCGCGGCGGCCGGCGGCGCGCTTCCGCTATCATGGCCGCGTCACCAGATTCGGGATCCTGCAAGGGCTGATGCGCGTACTCGTGAGCAACGACGACGGCGTGGACGCGCCGGGCATCCGCGTCCTCGCCGAGGGACTGCGCAATGCCGGCCACGAGGTGGTGATCGTCGCCCCGGATCGCGACCGTTCCGGCGCCAGCAACTCGCTGACCCTGGACGGCCCGGTGCGGGTGGTGCAGGCGGAGGCGGCGACCTGGCGCGTCTACGGCACGCCCACTGACTGCGTGCACGTCGCCATCACCGGCATGCTCGAGCGCGAGCCGGACATGGTCGTCTCCGGCATCAACAACAGCGCCAACCTCGGCGACGACGTGATCTATTCGGGGACGGTCGCCGCGGCGATCGAGGGCCGCTTCCTCGGCCTGCCGTCGGTGGCGGTGTCGCTGGCCACCGGCGACCGCATCGGCCGCCACTACGCGACCGCCGCGCGCGCCGCCGCGGAGATCATCGCCCGCCTGCAGGTGGATCCGCTGCCGGCCGACACCATCCTCAACGTCAACGTGCCGGACCTGCCGTGGGACGAGATCCGCGGTTTCGAGGTCGTGCGCCTGGGCCATCGTCATCGCGCCGAACCCTGCGTCCCGCAACAGGATCCGCGCGGCCGCACCTGGTGGTGGGTGGGCGCGGCCGGCGCCGCCGACGACGCCGGCCCCGGCACGGATTTCCACGCGATTTCGACCGGCCACATCGCGATCACCCCGATCCACGTCGACCTGACCCGCTACCAGGCGCTGGAGCAGGTCGCCAGCTGGGTCGGCGGGCTGGCCGCGTCCCTGGACCGCGCCGCATGACCGCGCGCCTGCGGCTGCAGCCCGAGGCGATCGGCCTCGGCATGACCGGGCAGCGCGTGCGCGATCGCCTGATCGAGCGCCTGCGCGCCGGCGGCATCGGCGACGAGCGCGTGTTGAATGCGATCCGCACGGTGCCGCGCCACCTGTTCGTGGACGAGGCGCTGGCGACCCGCGCCTACGAGGACACCGCGCTGCCGATCGGGCACGGGCAGACCATCTCGCAGCCGTACGCGGTGGCGAAGATGACCGAGGCGGTGCTCGCGGGCCTCGCGCAACGGGCGCAGGGGGCGTCGCCCAGGGTGCTGGAGGTCGGCACCGGCTCCGGGTACCAGGGCGCGATCCTCGCCGCGCTGGGGCTGGAGGTGTACACGGTCGAGCGCATCGGCGAGCTGCTGCGCACCGCGCGCAAGCGCTTCCGCGCGCTCGGCCTGAACGTGCGCAGCAAGCATGACGACGGCCGCCTCGGCTGGCCGGAGCACGGTCCGTTCGACGGCATCGTGGTGACCGCGGGCGCGCCGGCGCTGGTGGAGGGCCTGGTCGGCCAGTTGGCGCCGGGCGGAACCCTGGTCGCGCCGGTCGGCGCGGGCAGCGGGCAGGCGCTGCTGTGCCTGCGCAAGGACGCGGCCGGCGCGCTGGAGGAGAGCAACCTCGGCCCGGCGAGTTTCGTGCCGCTGCTGTCGGGGCTGGTCGACTGATGGCGGCGCCCGTTCGTGGTGCCGCGCAGGCGGTGCGTGCATGAAGGTCTTCGGCCCGCTGTACGCGCGCGCGATTGCCTGGGCCCGGCATCCGCGCGCGCAGTCCCTGCTGGTCGGGCTGAGCTTCGTCGAGGCCTTCATCTTCCCGGTCATGCCGGAAGTGATGCTGGGCCCGATGTGCCTAGCGCAGCCGCGCCGCGCGCTGCGCTTCGCGACCCTGAGCCTGCTCGGCTCGCTGGTCGGCTCCCTTGTCGGCTACGCGCTCGGCCACTACGCCTGGGAGGCGCTGCGGCCACTACTCAGCCCGCACATGCAGGAGACGATCTCGGTCTGGGTCGAAACTCTTCGTACCGACATGCAGCAGCACTGGTGGGCGATGCTCGGCGCGCTGCTGGTCGCCGCCCTGCAGCCGGTGATCCCGATGAAGTTCGTGACCTGGGCCGCGGGCATCGTCGGCGTGCCGATGCTGCCGTTCCTGGCCTGCATGGTGGTTGGGCGCGGCAAGCGCGTGTACGTGCTGGCGATCGCGATCCGGATCGGCGGCGAGCGCGCGGAGGCCGCCATCAGGCGCTACATCGAACCGATCGGCTGGCTCGCGCTGGCGCTGCTGGCCGCGGTCGCCGGGTATCTGTGGTGGAGGTCGCAGGCGGGATGAGCAGGATGCGCGTCGTCGTGGTCGTGGCCCTGGCCCTGCTGCTGGCCGCCTGCTCAAGCAGCCGGGTGGTGCGCGGGCCGGTCAAGGTCTCGTCGCCCAAGTACGGCGCGAGCGTGGTGGTGAAGCGCGGCGACACCCTGTACCGCCTCGCCACCGGCAACGGCATCAGCGTGCTCGACCTGGCGATGTGGAACAACATCGATCCGCCGTACACGATCTATCCCGGCCAGCGCCTGCGCCTGTATCCGCGCGAACGTGGTGCATCCGCGTCCGGCCGCCCGTCGGCGCGACCACCGGTGGCGACCTCGCAGCCGCCGGCGACCCGCCCGGCGACCACCCCCACGCGGCCGGCGACCACGCCGCCCGCTTCGCAGGCGCCCGCCGCCAGCGGCCTGGCTTGGCGCTGGCCCACGCAGGGCGAGCTCATCGGCCGCTACGCCGCGGGCGATCCGACACGGCAGGGCATCGACATCGCCGGCAGCGCGGGCCAGCCGGTGCTCGCCGCCGCCGACGGCGTGGTCGTGTATTCCGGTTCCGGCCTGGTCGGCTACGGCGAACTGGTGATCGTCAAGCACAACGACGCCTGGCTGTCGGCCTACGGCCACAACCGCGCGCGCCTGGTCAACGAGGGGCAGCTGGTGAAGGCCGGCCAGCAGATCGCCGAGATGGGCCGCACCGGCGCCGCGCGCGACATGCTGCACTTCGAGATCCGCTACAACGGCAAGCCGGTGGACCCGCTGCGTTACCTGCCCGCGCGCTGAGGTTCAGCCAGGCAACACGAAGGCCGCGGCGACCCGCCGGCCTTCGCCCGCCAGCACGCTGTAGGTGCGCGCGGCGGCGTCGTTGGTCATGGTGTCCAGGCCGATCCCGCGCGACAGGCAGGCCACCAGTACCCGCGCCGGCGGGAACACCTGGCGCGCGCCGCTGCCGAGCAGGACCAGTTCCGG
Source organism: Lysobacteraceae bacterium (assembly GCA_035539135.1). Taxonomy (GTDB): domain Bacteria; phylum Pseudomonadota; class Gammaproteobacteria; order Xanthomonadales; family Xanthomonadaceae; genus JABFWF01. The sequence goes on along the minus strand of DATLJD010000013.1, from coordinate 163,394 downwards.
CTTCAGCGCGAGCACCGGTTCCAGCGCATCCGGCGTCATCGCCTTCACGTCGGTGACCGGCCAGTCCTCGACCAGCGTGTCGGGGGTGACCACGCAACTGCGGGTGATGCTGCGTTCGTTGACGAGCACGTGCGCGCCGTCGGCGCCACGCAGGAACCAGGTGTAATCGGGACGTTCGAGATTGAGCGGCATCGCGGTCAACGCGCCCGTCAGGCCTTCGCGCGCGGCAGCACGATCAGCCGCTTCTCCGGGTTCGGCCGGTACAGCACGGCGGTGTGGCCGATCCGCTGCACCAGGGTCGCGCCGGTGCGGTCGGCGAGTTCGGCGATCATGCCGTCGCGCAGGTCGCGGTCGTCGGCGGCGACCTTCACCTTGATGAGTTCGTGGTGCTCGAGCGCGTTGCCGACCTCGCCCACCAGCGCGTCGGTGACGCCCTTGCCGCCGACCTGCAGCATCGCCTTGAGATCGTGAGCCTGACCGCGGAGAAAACGGAGCTGGGCGTTGGTCAGCGCGGGGGACATGGGGCACGGAACGGGGGAGGAACGTCAGGGTATCATGCCGCCGAACCGCCTCTCCCGAGCCGTGGTCCCGCCGAAGTGGCCGCCCGCAGCAAGTCCAGCCAGCGCTGGCTGAAAGAACACTTCTCCGACCCCTACGTGAAGAAGGCGCAGGCGGAGGGCCTGCGTTCGCGCGCCGCCTACAAGCTCGAGGAGCTGGTGGAGCGCGACAGGTTGCTGAAGCCGGGCATGGTCGTGGTCGACCTCGGCGCGGCGCCAGGTGGCTGGTCGCAGTGGGTGCGGCAGGCGCTCGGCGACGGCGGACGGGTGATCGCGCTGGACATCCTCGACATGCCGTCGCTGGCGGGCGTCGAGTTTCTTCATGGCGACTTCAGGGACGATGCCGTCTTATCGCGTCTGGAAGCCGCGCTGGCGGGGCAGCCGGTGGACCTTGTACTTTCCGACATGGCCCCCAACAAGAGTGGCATGGACGCGGTCGACCAGCCGCGCGCCATGCACCTGGCGGAACTGGCGATGGACTTCGCCGACCGCCACCTGCGCCCGGGCGGCACCTTCCTGATCAAGCTGTTCCAGGGCGTGGGGTTCGACGAATACGTGCGGGAACTGCGCCGGCGCTATGCGCGCGTGGTGATCCGCAAGCCGGCCGCGTCGCGTCGACGCTCGCCGGAGGTGTACGCCCTGGCGCAGGACAAGCGCGCCGCCCTGACCTGACCGAGAAAGATTCCACCGGATGCGCAAGATGAACGACCTCGCCAAGAACCTGATGCTGTGGGCGGTAGTGGCCGTCGTGCTGATGGTGGTGTTCCAGAGCTTCAGCCCGAAGGCCGCCGGCGCCGACCCGCTGACCTACGACCAGTTCGTGCAGGAGGTGCAGAACGACCGCATCTCGAAGGTGAACATCGCCGAGGACCGCACCACGATCTCCGGCGAACGCAAGGACGGCAGCCGCTTCACCACCTACGCGCCGGCCGACAAGGACCTGGTCAACGACCTGCTGCGCCACGACGTCACCACCGTGCAGACCCCACCGTCCAGCGGCCTGTCGCTGGGCGTGATCCTGATCAACATCCTGCCGTGGCTGCTGTTCATCGGCATCTGGGTGTACTTCATGCGGCAGATGCAGCAGGGCGGCGGCAAGGGCGCGATGTCCTTCGGCCGCTCGCGCGCCAAGCTGCTCAACGAGGACCAGACCAAGGTCACCTTCGCCGACGTCGCCGGCTGCGACGAGGCCAAGGAGGAGGTGTCCGAGCTCGTCGAGTTCCTGCGCGACCCCGGCAAGTTCCAGAAGCTCGGCGGCCGCATCCCGCGCGGCGTGCTGATGGTCGGCCCGCCGGGCACCGGCAAGACCCTGCTCGCCAAGGCGATCGCCGGCGAGGCCAAGGTGCCGTTCTTCTCGATCTCCGGTTCCGACTTCGTCGAGATGTTCGTCGGCGTCGGCGCTTCGCGCGTGCGCGACATGTTCGAGCAGGCGAAGAAGCACGCGCCGTGCATCATCTTCATCGACGAGATCGACGCGGTCGGCCGTCACCGCGGTGCCGGCCTGGGCGGCGGCCACGACGAGCGCGAGCAGACCCTCAACCAGCTGCTGGTGGAGATGGACGGCTTCGAGGGCGGCGAGGGCGTGATCGTGATCGCCGCGACCAACCGTCCCGACGTGCTCGACCCGGCGCTGCTGCGCCCGGGCCGCTTCGACCGCCAGGTCGTGGTCGGCCTGCCCGACGTCAAGGGCCGCGAGCAGATCCTCAAGGTGCACATGCGCAAGGTGCCGCTGGCCGACGACGTCGAGCCGATGGTGGTCGCGCGCGGCACCCCGGGCTTCTCCGGCGCGGACCTCGCCAACCTGGTCAACGAGGCGGCGCTGTTCGCCGCGCGCGAGAACGCGAAGGAGGTCCGCATGGACCACTTCGACCGCGCCCGCGACAAGATCCTGATGGGCGCCGAGCGCCGTTCGATGGCGATGAGCGAGCAGGAGAAGACGCTCACCGCCTATCACGAGGCCGGCCACGCGATCGTCGGCCGCCTGGTGCCGGAGCACGACCCGGTCTACAAGGTCACCATCATCCCGCGCGGCCGCGCGCTGGGCGTGACCATGTACCTGCCCGAGGGCGACAAGTACAGCTACAACAAGACCGCGATCGAGTCGCAGTTGTGCTCGCTGTACGGCGGCCGCGTCGCCGAGGAGCTGATCTTCGGCAACGACAAGGTCACCACCGGCGCGTCCAACGACATCGAGCGCGCGACCAAGATGGCGCGCAACATGGCGACCAAGTGGGGTCTGTCCGACGAACTCGGCCCGATCGCCTATGGCGAGGAGGAGGACGAGGTGTTCCTCGGCCGCTCGGTGACCCAGCACAAGAACGTGTCCGACGACACCGCGCGCCGGATCGACGAGGTCGTGCGCGGGATCCTCGACAAGGCCTACGGCCGCAGCAAGCAGATCCTCACCGACAACCTCGACAAGCTGCACACGATGGCCAAGCTGCTGCTGCAGTACGAGACCATCGACGCGCCGCAGATCGACGCGATCATGGAGGGCCGCGAGCCGCCGCCGCCGATGGGCTGGAACAAGGGCAGCGGCAGCAAGCCCGACGACAATCCGCCGCGCCCGCTGTCGCCGGTGCCGGCGGGGCCGGCGCAGGCCTGACGAACGAACGCGACACACGAAGGCCGGGAGCGATCCCGGCCTTCTTCTTTCCTCCCTCCCCCGCGCAGCGGGGGAGGGCCGGGGTGGGGGTGAGTGACCGGCGGGACCGTTTCGCGCGAATGGCGGTATCGTGCCGTCCGGCCTTTCCCCCGCATCTGCCATGTTCGACACCACCCCGGCCCTCGACTGCGCCGGCCGCCCGCTGGTCCTGGACCGCCCGCGCGTCATCGGCATCGTCAACGTCACCCCCGATTCCTTCTCCGACGGCGGCGAGCACGCGACCGTCGACGCGGCGGTCGCGCACGGCCTGCGCCTGGCGGAGGAGGGCGCCGACGCGCTCGACGTCGGTGGCGAGTCCACCCGTCCCGGCGCGCCCGACGTGCCGCTGGAGGAGGAACTGCGGCGGGTCGTTCCGGTGATCGAGCGCCTGGCGCGCGCGACCGCGCTGCCGGTCAGCGTCGACACCTCCAAGCCAGAAGTGATGCGCGCAGCGGTCGCCGCCGGCGCGGGCATGATCAACGACGTGTACGCGCTGCGCCGCGAGGGCGCGCTCGACACCGCCGCCGCGCTCGGCGTGCCGGTGGTGCTGATGCACATGCAGGGCGAGCCGCGCACGATGCAGGACGCCCCGCATTACGACGACGTGGTCGCCGACGTGCACCGCTTCCTCGCCGAACGCATCTTCGCGGCCGAAATGGCCGGCATCGACCGCAAGCGGATCGTGGTCGATCCCGGCTTCGGCTTCGGCAAGACCCTGCAGCACAACCTGACCCTGCTCGCGCAGCTGGAGCGCATCGCCGAACTCGGCGTGCCGGTGCTGGCCGGGCTCTCGCGCAAGCGCAGCATCGGCGAGCTCACCGGCCGCGACGACCCGCGCGCGCGCGTGCACGGGTCGGTCGCCGCGCACCTGGCCGCTGCCCAGCGCGGCGCGCGCCTGCTGCGCGTGCACGACGTCGCGGCGACGGTCGACGCGATCAAGGTCTGGCACGCGGTGGCGGCGCAGCCCCTCCCGCGCGCGCAACCGGCGGCGCCCGCGATCCGCTGGCCGGACGACGAGTAGCCGCCCCGCGCGTTACCCGCTCAGGTCATCGCAACACGCCGGTCAGCCCCGGCACCGGGCTGAGCGCGTTGTCGCGGTCGATGTCCCAGGCGCGCGCGCGGCCGTCCTCGGGCGCGGCGGTCAGGGTGCCGGCGAGGGCGTAGTCGAAGCCGCGGCCGCGCGCGAGGGCGTCGGCGACGACGATCTTCGCGGCGCCGCTGGGCACCAGGGTCAGCGAGGCGACGTCGGCGGCTTCCGGGCCGATGGTGAGCGCCGGCGAGCCCTGCAGGGTGCCGGCGTCCTCGCCCGCGACGGTCAGCTTGAGCGCGACCGCATCGAAGCGCATCGGCACGCTGCTGAAGTTGTCGATCCGCAGGTCGATCATCCAGCTGCCGTCGGCGCGCACGGTGAGCTGCTGGATGTTGGCCGCCGGTTCCGACACGCGGCGCACCGGGCCGCTGCTGCAGGCGGCGACCAGGGCGCAGAGCAGGAGGACGGCGATGCGTTTCATCGAAGGATTCCTGTCCGGATGGGCCCGAGGATACACCGGCGTTCCCGGTCGCCAGCCGCTCCGCCTCCGGCGTATCCCACGACCGGCGATGGCTGCGCGCGCCGACCCGCACCCGGGCCGTGGCGTCCGTCACGATCGCGCGCGGCGGGCGCATCCCCGGGCGCCGCCCGGATGCATGCCGTGCACTGGCGGTGCTAGGCTGCCGAACGGGCCCGCGTGGCCCGCGACATGGCGCGTCCGGGGGGGAGCGGCAATGCGCGGATCGACTCTGCTGGCGGGATGGCTGGTGCTGCTCGTCGCCGGTCAGGCACGGGCGGCCGGACTGGACGTGCGGATCGCCGACCGCCAGGCGCGGCCGGTGGAGGACGCGGTCGTGGTGTTGCGCCGCCACGGCGGCGGCGGCCCGGACGCGCCGGCGCCGACCACCCACAACGTCGACCAGAAGAACCTGACCTTCCTGCCCTACGTGCAGCTGTTCCGGCCCGGTGACGCGGTCGTGTTCCACAACAGCGACAGCACCCGCCATCACGTCTATTCGTTCTCCCCGGCGCGCAGCTTCGAGTTCGTGCTCGCGCCCGGGCAGAGCGCGGCGCCGCTGACCCTGGAGAAGCCCGGCGTGGTCGCGGTGGGCTGCAACATCCATGACGGCATGATCAGCTACCTGTACGTCTCCGACGCGCCGTGGCTCGGGCGCACCGGCGCCGATGGCCGCGCCCGCTTCGATGGCCTGCCCGCCGGCAAGTACGACGTGCAGGTCTGGCATCCGCGCCTGCCGCCGATGCGCACGCCGCCGGGCCAGGACGGGGTGACGCTGGCGGCGGACGCGCGGCCGACGCTGTCCTTCGCCGTGCGGCTGCTGCCCGACCTGCGCCGCCCCGGCAACCACGAGCGCGTGCACTACTGAGCATGGGCTTCCGCACCCGCCTCGCGTCCTTCTTCGTCGCGGCGTTGATCGCGGTGCAGCTGCTGACCGCGGCGCTGGTGTACGGCGTGACCCGCCACGAGCTGATCGGCGAAGGCCAGCGCCAGCTCGGCGCCGCCGCGCACGCGTTCGCGCGCCAGCTAGACGACATCTCGGAACGGGTCGGCGCCGGCGTGCAGGTGCTGTCGCTGGACTTCGCATTGCGTGCCGCGATCGCCCAGCGGGACCGCGCGACGGTGCTGTCGGCGCTGCGCAACCACGGACGCCGGGTCGGGGCGACGCAGATGCTGCTGGTCGGGCTCGACGGCAAGGTGCAGGCCGACACCGCCGGCGAGTTCGCCGACGGCGTCGCGTTTCCCTACGACGACCTGGTCGGCCGCGCGCTGCAGCAGCCGGCCGCGGCGGTCGTCGCCCGCCAGGGCCGGGCCAACTGGATGGTGGTGGTCCCGGTGTTCGCGCCGGACCTGGTCGGCTTCATCGCCGCGGCGATCCCGGTCGACGACCGCTTGCTGGCGAAGCTGCAGGCGCAGTCGGCGCTGCCGCGCGAGGTCGAGCTGGCGACGCCCGGCGCCGACGGCCGCTGGATCCCGATCGCGCACGGCGACGCCGAAGCCGAACTCACCCGCGCCCTGCGCGCCTACGGCGCGCCGCCGGCCCGGCCGCAGGTGCTCGACCTCGGCGGGCGCGAGTACGTCGTGCAGGCGGTGCCGCTGGCGCGCTCGCAGCGCAGCGCGCCGGTGATGGCGGTGCTCGGCTACTCGGTCGACGCCGCGCTGCAGCCCTATCGCTCGGTGGCGGCGGCCTGGGCCGGCCTGCTCGGGCTCGGCCTGCTGGTGGGCCTCGCCGGCGCGTGGCTGATCGCGCGCAGCGTGGCGCGGCCGCTGGAGGCGCTGGCGGCATCGGCCCGACGGATCGAGGCCGGCGATTACGAACACACGCCGCCGGCCACCCGTGGCGACGAGCTCGGCGCGCTCGCCGCCGCCTTCGGCAACATGACCCAGGCGATCCGCGAGCGCGAGGCGCACATCCTGCACCAGGCCGGCCACGACCAGGTCACCGGCCTGCCCAACCGCAGCGCGGTGGAGGCGACGATCCAGCAGGCGCTGACTGCCGCGCCCGGCACCGAAGCGGCGCTGCTGCTGGTCGGCCTGGAGCGCCTGCCCGACATCGTCAAGACGCTCGGCCACGGCGTCGGCGACCGGCTGATGCGCGACGCCGCCGCGCGCCTGCGCACGCCGGCCGGCGACGGCCTGGTCGCACGCGCGACCGACGGCACGTTCGCGGTGTTCCTCGCGCGAGCCACCCGTGCGGACGCGACCGCGATCGCGCTGCACCTGGTCGAGGCGCTGTCCGATCCCTACCGCGAGGGCGATTTCAGCCTCGACCTCGCGCCCGCCGTCGGCATCGCCCTGGCGCCCGCGCACGGGCGCGACGCCGGCGCGCTGCTGCGGCGCGCCGACGTCGCCCTGCTCGCCGCGATCGGCGCGGACGAACCGATCGCCGTCTACGACGAGGCCACCGACCCGCACCGCGCCGAACGCCTGTCGCTGATGGGCGACCTGCGCTATGCGATCGCGCACGACGGCCTGGTCCTGCACTACCAGCCGCGCCTGCACCTTGCCAGCGGCCGGGTCGACAGCGCGGAAGGGCTGGTGCGCTGGCAGCACCCGCAGCTCGGCCTGGTGCCGCCGGACGCGTTCATCGGCCTCGCCGAGGAAACCGGCAACATCAGCCGGCTCACCCGCTGGGTGCTCGCCGCCGGCATCGCCCAGGCCGCGCGCTGGCGCGCGGCGGGGCTGCAGGCGCGGGTCGCGCTCAACGTCTCCGCGCGCGACCTCGAGGACGTGGAGTTGCCGCGCCGGGTCGCCGGCCTGCTCGCGGCGCACGGCCTGCCCGCCGACGCGATCGGGCTGGAGATCACCGAGAGTGCGCTGATGCGCAAGCCGGACGCGGCGATGCCGGTGCTGCGCGCGCTCGCCGCGCAGGGCATCCCGTTGTCGATCGACGATTTCGGTGTCGGCCAGTCGTCGTTCGCCTACCTGCGCCGGTTGCCGGTGCGCGAGCTGAAGATCGACCGCGCCTTCGTCGCCCAGCTCGCGCAGTCGCGCGAGGACCGCATGATCGTGCGCGCGATCACCGACCTTGCCCACGAACTCGACTGCCGGGTCACCGCGGAAGGCGTGGAGGATGCGGGGGCGCTCGACTACCTCGCCGCGATCGGTTGCGACCATGCCCAAGGCTTTCTGATCGCGCGGCCGCTGCCGGCGGCGGATTTTTCCTCCTTCGTCGCGTCGGAACGGCCGCGGCAGGCGGCGGGTTCATGACGCGCGTGTGGGCGCCGGCCTGCCTGCTGGCGGGCATGGCCGTGGGCGGCACGGCGCATGCGCAGGCACTGCAGGCCGAGGGCTACCTCGACCTGCGCCTGGTGGCCGCGGACGACGGCGCCGACGATCGCTGGACCGAGGGCGGCCTCGGCAAGACGCGCTTCGGCGACGGCGACGCGTTCTCCGGCAGCGGCGCGATCGTCGTGCGCTGGCAGCCGACCGCCGAGTTGCTCGCGTCGGCGGAAGCGCAGTACGTGCCGGCCGCGCGCAAGCCCTTCGACCTGCTCGAAGCCTGGCTGCGCTACCGGCCGGTGTCGACCACGCCCTGGCGCTGGTCGGCGAAGGTCGGCGCGTTCTTCCCGCCGATCTCGCTGGAGAACGACGGCCTCGGCTGGACCAGCACCTGGACCCTGACGCCGTCGGCGATCAACACCTGGGTCGGCGAGGAACTGCGCACGGTCGGCGCCGAGGTGCGGGTCGAGCGTCGCGGCGCGCGGGGCACGCTGACCACCAGCGCGGCGCTGTTCCAGAAGAACGATCCGGCCGGCGAACTGCTGGCGATGCGCGGCTGGGCCCTGCACGACATCGCTTCCGGCTTCGACGGCAGCCTGCGCGAGCCCGACGCGCTGGCGCCGATCGTCGGCGACGCGCCGCCGCTGCGCTTTCGCCCGTTCCTCGAGATCGACCACCGCATCGGCGCCTACGTCGGAATCGACTGGCAGACGCCCGCGCAGGACCGGCTGGCCGCGCTGTACTACGACAATCGCGCCGATCCCGCGGCCGAGGTGGATTACGCCGGCCGCGAGCTGTACGCCTGGCACACGCGGTTCTGGAGCCTCGGCGCGCAGAAGCGCTTCGGCGAGGTGGTGGTGCTGGCGCAGGCGATGGCCGGCAGCACGGTGTTCGAACCAGTGCCGGGCCTGTCGCTCGACACGCGCTTCCACGCGGGCTACCTCCTCGCCGGCTGGGAGCGCGGCGACTGGCAGCCGACGGTGCGCGTGGACCTGTTCGGCGCGCGCCAGCTGCCCGAGGGCCGGAGTGCGCCGCTGGACGAGCACGGCCGCGCGCTCACCTTCGCGCTGAACTGGCGGCCGCAGCCGCGGTTGCGCATCACCGGCGAGCTGCTGTACGTGGACAGCGCGCGCGACCAGCGCCGGCTCTCCGGCGTCGACCCGCGCCAGGACAGCCTGCAGGCGCAGGCGAGCGTGCGCTGGTTCTGGTGAGCGGACGGCGCGCCGCGCGCGCCTTCAGGAAAGCGATTCGGGCTTGCGCCGCCCCGGCACGTCGCGGTCCTCGTCGTCGTTGTCGGCCGGCACCCGGAACAGCGAATCGCGGCCGTCGAAGTCCATCGCCTCCCAGCCCGCGAGCACCGTCGAGCGCGCTTCCTCCCACGGCAGTTCGTGCGACATGTAGGCCCAGCCCGACGCGATGCGGGTCTCGTGCTGCGGCCAGTCGCCGTGGGGGAACACCAGCCGGCACTTGCGTCCATAGTGATGGGCGAGGGCGTGGTGGATGCGGTGGGAATCCATCTGCGGACGGGCGCGGGCAACGCGATCCGGCGGATTTTCCGCAGCAGGGATGAGGAACGCGTCAGCGGTGCGGGGTCAGGTAGCTGAAGCCCCGCATCTTTGCGCGGGCCGTGATCCGCAATGAAGACAATCAGCGCAGCGGCACCCGGATACGGCGTCCGTTCCACTCCAGCAGCACGCCGTCGCGGGTGATGTCGGTGACGACCGCCGGGCCGACGCGGTCGCCTTCGGCGCGCCGGTTGCCGTCGAGGATCACGAAGCGTCGCGACGGATCGGCGTCCCACAGGTGCATGCTCACATGGAGCGGTGGCAGGGCCTTGCGGGTGGCGGGATCGAGGTCGGCGAGCGAGAGGACCGTGTCCGGCGCGGCGGTCGGCAGCCCCGCCGTCGTGGCCGCGCTTGGCGTGCTTCCGGTGGAAGCGGGGGCTACGCGTGCGGAGGCGGATGCGGGTGCGTCGCGTCGCGCGGTGGTCGCGGCGTCAGCGGTGACGGTCGTTGGGCCACGCGCGGGTGCATCGTCGTGGCGCGCGGCAGCACGTGCCGGCGGGGGCGTGTCGCGCGATGCGGGAGCCGGCGCGACCCGCGGCGTGAGCCGGTCGATCGGCGGCAACGCGTTCGTTCCCGCGGGCGTGCCCGCCGCGGCCGCCGTGTTCGGCCCGGGCATCGGCGCCGACGCGGCTTCCACCGCCGCGGGAGCGGGGATCGCGGGCGCGGGCGGCACGTCGCGGCGCGTCCAGCCCGCACCCGCCAGCCACGCGACGAAGGCCAGGGCCAGCGCGCCGGCGCCGAGCAGCGGCCATTTCCACGATGCCGCGCGCACCGTGCGCGGCGACGGTGCCGGCGGCGCGCCGGTCGCGAGCGCGGGCAGGCGGCCGCGCTGGCGTTCGGCTTCCGACTTGCGCAGAGCCTCGAGGATCAGCGACATCAGTCCAGCTCCGGCAGCAGGCGCGGGCCGGGGCCGTCGGCCGCCAGCGCGAAACGCGTTTCCGGGCCGACCACGCCGTCGGTCGCGAGGCCGTGCGCGGCCTGGAACGCGCGCACGTCGTCCGGCGGAGCAGGCGGCGCGCCGCGCCAGATCGCCTGGTAGTCGCCGCGCCAGGCCGAGGCGAGGGCCGCGCGCGGCAGGTCGAAGCGTTCGCCGCCCAGTTCCAGGCGCACGCGCCGTGCGTCGGCCCCGAGCAGCAGCGCCCAGGCCGCGTGGCCGCCGGCCTGCAGGCGCAGCAGCACCGGCCGGCCGATCGCCAGCAGGCTGTCCAGCGGCAGCCGGCCCCGCAGGCAGGAGACGCCCGGCGCCAGCTGCGCCGCGCAGGCTTCGGCGACCGCCAGGTCGCGCGGGCTGGTCGGCAGGTTCCACAGGGCCAGCAGGTGTGGCAGCGAGGAGGGTGCCTCGGCGATGCGCACGGCCAGGGCGGCGGAGTCGCGCCGCGGCACCGACGGGCGCGGCGGCGGTGCCGCGGTGGGCGCTGGTTGCGCGACCGCGGCGCGGATCGGCGCGGCACCCGCCGCCGCGTCGATCGGCGTCGCCTGGCGCGCGGTGCGCGGCCACCACGCGAATGCGGCGGCGAGGGCCGCGATCGATGCCAGCGCGAAGGTCGCCGCCACCGCCCGTCGCCGGCGGCGATTGCGCGGGGCGGGCGCCAGCGCCTCGCGCGCGGCGAGGTCGACGATGCGCGCGTCGATCGTCGCCCGGTCGCGGGCGTAGCCGGCCAGCAGGCTGCGCTCGGCGAGGATGTTGATCAGGCGCGGCACGCCGCCGGCGTGGCGATGCAGGCGGCGGACCGCGTCGCTGGTGAACGGCAGCCGCGCGCCGCCGGCGACGGTGTAGCGGTGGCGCAGGTAGATCGCCGTCTCGCGCTCGTCCAGCGGAGTCAGGTGGAAGCGCGCGGTGATCCGCTGCGCGAGCTGGCGCAGGTCCTCGCGCGCGAGCAGCGTGCGCAGTTCGGGCTGCCCGAGCAGGACCACCTGCAGCAGCTTCTGCGTCGCCGTCTCCAGGTTGGTCAGCAGGCGCACCTGTTCCAGCGCGTCCGCCGACAGGTCCTGTGCCTCGTCGATGATCAGCACCACCCGCAGGCCCTGCGCGTAGGCGTCGAGCAGGAAGGCGTTGAGCGCGTCGACCAGCGCCTTGCTGCTGCCGCGCCGGCTGCCGATGTCGATGCCCAGTTCCTCGCACACCGTTTCCAGCAGCTCGACCGGCGACTGGCGCGGGTTCAGCACCAGCGCGACCTTGGTCGGCGGCGCGTCCTCGAGCGTCGGCAGCTGTTCCAGCAGCAGCCGGCACAGGGTGGTCTTGCCGGTGCCGACCTCGCCGGTCAGCTGCACGAAGCCGCCGCCGCCGCCCTGGCCGATGCCGAACAGCAGGTGCGCCAGCGCGTCGCGATGGCGCTCGCTGAGGAAGACGAAGCGCGGGTCGGGCGTGATCGAGAACGGCGGCTCGGCCAGTCCGTAGTACGCGAGGTACATGGCGGTGCGTCGGCGGAAAACGGGGCTAGGTTGACACGAAAACGGGGGCGCGGCGATGCGCGGCCGGTGGCACTCCGGCGTCCGCGTATCATGCGCCGGCGTCCCGGCCCGCCCGTCCATGATCATTTCCCGCAGCCACCGCTACATCTTCGCCGCCATCCCGAAGACCGGGACCCACTCCGTGCGCCAGGCGCTGCGCGCGCACCTGGGCCCGGCGGACCTGGAGCAGGTTGGCCTGTTCGTCGACAAGCGCTTCCCGTGGCCGGAGCTGGCCGCGCTGCGACACGGCCACCTGTCCCTCGCGCAGGTGCGGCCGTACCTGGGCGAAGCGGATTTCGACGCGTATTTCAAGTTCGCCTTCGTGCGCAATCCGTTCGACCGCTTCGTGTCGTACTGCGCCTTCGTCACCCGCGAGACCGGCGCCTTCGAGCGCGATCCGCGCGGGGTGATGCACCACTTCCTGTTCGAGCGGCCGCCCCTGCAGCACCTGCTGTTCCAGCCGCAGCACACGCTGCTGGTCGACGACGCGGGCCGCCTGCTGGCCGACTACGTGGGCCGGGTGGAGCGCATGCAGGCGTCCTTCGACGACGTCTGCGCGCGCATCGGCATTCCCGCCCGGCCGCTGGAGCAGGTCAACAGCACCCGCCGCGCCGGCAGCTACCGGGACTACTATGACGACGCGCTGGTGGCGGGCGTGGCCTCGCTGTACAAGCGCGACCTCGAGCTCTTCGACTACGAGTTCTGACATGCAACCCGCGCCCGCCCCCAACCCGCGCAAGACCACCTCGATCCGCTCGCTGGGGCCGGTCGACATCGATGCGCTGCGCGCCGCCGTGCTGGCGATTCCGGAGGCGGTGTGGGACGCGGAGAACGCGGGCAAGCCGAACCGCTTCGAGGCGCTCGACCGCACCCGCCACATCGTGTTCCGTTTCGTCGACGACACCCGCGACTGGCGCCGCTCGCACGACCGGCCAGTGTGGGCGCAATGGCGGTCGCTGCTTGAACCGGTGCTCGCGCAGGCCGTTCGTCCCTACGGCTACGCCCGCGCGGCCTTCCCGCGGGTGATGCTGGCGCGGATGGCGCCGGGCGGCGTGATCAAGCCGCACGTGGACGCGAATCCATCGGCGAAGTGGCCGCACAAGATCCACGTGCCGCTGCTGACCAACCCGCAGGTGGTGTTCTTCGTCGGCGAGCAGGGCTACCACTTCCCGGAGGGGCAGGCGGTGGAGGTCAACAACCTCGGCATCCACGCGGTGCGCAACGACGGCGCGGGCGACCGCATCCACCTGATCTTCGAGTACTTCGACCTGGACCAGCCGGACCCGGACTGGATCGCCCCGTCGCCGGCCTGATCAGCGCGCCAGCGCGCCGTCGGGCAGGATCTGCGCCAGCACCGCGACGTAGTGGCAGACGCTGCCGGCGATCACGAACAGGTGCCAGATCGCGTGCGAATAGGGCAGCGATTCGCGGTGGTAGAACAACGTGCCCAGCGTGTACGCGACGCCGCCGGCGAACAGCCAGCCCAGCGTCCAAGCGTCCAACGTGTTCCACACCGGGCGGATCGCGACCACGATCAGCCAGCCCATCGCCACGTAGATCGCGGTCGACAGCACGCGCAGCCTGCCGGTGAAGAACAGCTTGAACACGATGCCCAGCGCGGCCAGCGTCCAGATCGCGGCGAACAGCAGCCAGCCCGGGCCGTGGCGCAGGTCGACCAGGGTGAACGGGGTATAGGTGCCGGCAATCAGCAGGTAGATCGCGCAGTGGTCGAACACCTTCAGCCGACCCTTGGCGACCGGGTGCTGGATCGCGTGGTACAGGGTGGAGGCGAGGTAGAGCAGCAGCAGGCAGGCGCCGAACACGATCGCGCCGGCCAGCTGCCAGCCTTTGCCGAACAGCGCGGCGAAGGTGATCAGCACCGCGCCGCCGGCGAGCGCGGCGGCGGCGCCGATGCCGTGGGTGAGGGCGCTGGCGAGTTCCTCGCGCGCGGCGGCGCGCGGTGCGGTGGCGGGCAGGGCGGGCATGGGGGAGGCTCCGCGGAGGGTCGCCATACTGTAGCGTACGGATCGGCGGGTGGAGACCCTGATCGTAGGCAGGTTCTGACTCCTTGCTGAGGCTGTACGGGCCCGCGCCCGGGAGGGCGGGGGTATTGGTTTTCCCTTGGAAGGGACGCCGCTGCGCGGCTCTCCCGGCCGGCGCAGCGCGCCGGGCGTTCGCACGGGCGCGCGGCGGTGCCGCGCAAGCCGCCCGTGCTCACCCTGCCCTTATGCGGGCGGGCGCCATCCATGGCGCGCTGACGCAACACCCGCCCCTCCCAGCCGCTCGGAAAGATCCTCGCGGCTTGCCGTAGGGCGGAGCTTGCTCCGCTAAACGAGCGCGAGCGTGGTGGGGGCGCGTCGGGTGGGAGAGGCAGGCAGGACCGTATGCGGCATGGATGCCGCATCCGAGCCTCCAGGGACGGATTCACGGCGTGTCCTGCCTGCCTCTCCCGCCCGGCGCGCTCGCGAGACGCGCGCAGCTACTCCAGCGCGATCGCCTGCGCGTGCTCGCGGGTGGCGAGGAACTGCACGTCCGGCGCGCGTTCCTGCGCGAGTTGCAGGTTGACCCGGGTCGGCGCCAGGTAGACCAGCTGGCCGGCGGCGTCAATCGCGAGGTTCATCGCGTGCTTGTCGCGGAACTCCTCGAGCTTTTTCGCGTCGCCGCAGCGGATCCAGCGCGCGGTGGCGACGCCGACCTGCTCGAAGCTGGCGTCCACGCCGTACTCGTCCTTCAGCCGGTAGGCGACCACGTCGAACTGCAGGGTGCCGACCGCGCCGAGGATCAGGTCGTTGGACATCAGCGGGCGGAAGAACTGAGTCGCGCCTTCCTCGGACAGCTGCGCCAGGCCCTTCTGCAATTGCTTGAGCTTGAGCGGATCGCGCAGGCGCGCGCGGCGGAACAGTTCCGGGGCGAAGTTGGGGATGCCGGTAAACGACAGCACCTCGCCCTCGCTGAAGGAATCGCCGATCGAGATCGTGCCGTGGTTGTGGATGCCGATCACGTCGCCGGGGTAGGCCGCCTCCACGATCTCGCGGTCGCTGGCCATGAAGGTCAGCGCGTTGGCGAGCTTGAGCTCCTTGCCGGTGCGCACGTGGAAGGCCTTCATGCCGGCCTTGAACTCGCCCGAGCACACGCGCATGAACGCGACCCGGTCGCGGTGCTGCGGATCCATGTTCGCCTGGATCTTGAACACGAAGCCGGTGAGCTTCTCCTCGGCGGGCAGGACCTCGCGCGTGGTGGTCGCGCGCGGTCGCGGCGCGGGCGCGTGCTCGACGAAGAAGTCCAGCAGCAGCTGCACGCCGAAGTTGTTGACCGCCGAGCCGAAGAACACCGGCGTCTGCCGGCCCGCGAGGTACTCGGCCTGGTCGAACGGATGCGAGGCGCCCTGCACCAGTTCCAGTTCATCGCGCAGTTCGGCTAGCATGGCGGCGCCGATCCGCGCCTCCAGCCGCGGGTCGTCGATCGAGCTGAAGATCGTCGAGTCCTGGCGGGTGAAGTTGCGGCCAGGCTCGTACAGGTGCACTTCGCCGGTGACCAGGTGCACGACGCCCTTCAGGCGTTGGCCCATGCCGATCGGCCAGGTCACCGGTGCGCACTGGATGCCGAGCACCGACTCGACCTCGTCGAGCAGGTCGATCGGCGAGCGGCCCTCGCGGTCGAGCTTGTTGACGAAGGTCATGATCGGCGTGTCGCGCAGGCGGCACACCTCCATCAGCTTGATGGTGCGCTCCTCGACGCCCTTGGCGACGTCGATCACCATCAGCGCCGAGTCGACCGCGGTGAGCACGCGGTAGGTGTCCTCGCCGAAGTCGGCGTGGCCGGGGGTGTCGAGCAGGTTGACGATGCGGCCCTCGTAGGGGAACTGCATCACCGAGCTGGTCACCGAGATGCCGCGTTCCTTCTCCAGCGCCATCCAGTCGGAGGTGGCGCTGCGGGTGGTCTTGCGCGACTTGACCGAGCCGGCCATCTGGATCGCGCCGCCGAACAGCAGCAGCTTCTCGGTCAGGGTGGTCTTGCCGGCGTCGGGGTGCGAGATGATCGCGAAGGTGCGGCGGCGCGCGGCTTCGAGGGAAACGTCGGGCATGGCAAGGCGGCGCAGGGGCGCGCCGGCCGGAAGCGGGGAAGGGGCGATTATACCGGGGCCGCGCGCCGTGGCCGCCTGTCGGGGACCCGACATCCCGGCAAATCACGCCATCGCAAGCGCGCCGGGCGGGAGAGGCGGGCAGGACACGCCGTGAATCCGTCCGTGGAGGCTCGGATGCGCCATCCATGGCGCATACGGTCCTGCCCACCTCTCCCACCCGGCGCCCCCGACATTTCCGGAACACGACTCGCCTCACTGCTCCGTTGGCGGGGATGGGCGAACGCGACGCCAGCCGGCGCCGGACTGTGAGCGCCCGCGCAGTTTCACGCCCGCCTCAAGGATCCGCCGCGCGGGGCCGTTATCGTGTCCGGAAGAATAAGGAGGCATAGCGTGCGCATTGCGATTCTGGGCGAGGACGGCGGCCGCATCGGGCAATTCGAACAGGCCCTGGCCGATTTCGGACTGGACTGGGCGGTGCTGCGCCCGCTCGAGCCCGCCACCGCCCTGGATGCGCGCGAACCGGCGGACGTGTTCGTCGCCACCGCGGCGCAGGCCGCGCTGCTGCGCCAGGTGCGCGAGCGCCATCCCTCCGCCGTGCGCGTGCTGTTGCTGGAGGCGGACCAGGAGGCCGACGTCCTGCAGGCGCTGGACGACGCCCATCGCCTGCTGCGCATGCCGCTGGACGCGGGCGAGCTGATCGAGGCGGTCGAAAGCCTCGGCGACCTGCGCGAGCTGCTCGGCAACGCCGACCTCAAGCGCCGGATCGGCGCGATCGGCTCGCTGCCGCCGCCGCCGCGCGTCTACATCGAACTGACCCAGCTGCTGCGCGATCCGGAGGCGAGCAACGCCGAGATCGCCGACGTGCTGGCGCAGGATCCGGCGATCGCGGCGAAGGTGCTGCGGCTGTGCAATTCCGCGTTCTTCTCGGGCGGACGCCAGATCACCGATTTCCGGATGGCGGTGACCCGGCTCGGCCACCAGGCGATCCGCCGCCTGCTGCTGGCCAGCGAGACCTTCGGCTCGATCCAGTCGGCCGGCAAGGTCGACCGCGACGCGCTGCAGGAGCGCGCGCTGCGGACCTCGCGCCTGGCCGGCCGCCTGCTCGCCGGCGCGAGCGCCGAACTGGCCGCCACGGCGGGCCTGCTCACCGAGATCGGCCTGCTGCTGCCGGGCGTCGACCAGGCCGGAGGCGACGGTCTGCACTACGCGGAAGCGGGCGCCTACCTGCTCGGCCTGTGGGGTCTGCCGATGCCGATCGTCGAGGCGGTCGCGTACCACCACAACCCGGCGCGGGTGCGCTCAGGCGGCTTCTGGGTCACCGGCGCGGTGCACGTCGCCTTTGCGCTGGTCACCGGCACCGAGGTCGACGAGGCCTACCTGCGCACCGTCGGCGTGCACGATAAGCTGCCGCGCTGGCGCGAGCTGGTGGTGCAGATGGCCGAAGCGGCCTGAGTCCCGGCGCGGCTATCGCGTCGCGCCGACACCCTGCATCCGGAACGGAATCGACTCCAGCCGCATCCCCCGGTTGACCTGCACCGCGAAGTGCAGGTGCGGCCCCGTGGTGAAGCCGGTATTGCCGGAGGTGCCGATGCGCTGGCCGGCGCGCACCCGCTCGCCGGGACGCACCAGCACGCCGCCTTCCCGCAGGTGCGCGTACAGGCCCATGCTGCCGTCGTCGTGCAGGATGCGCACGAAGTTGGCGCGGCCGCCGTACTGCTCCATGTCCAGGCCGGCCTTGTCGAAGTCGCTCTCGACCTGCATCACCACGCCGCCGCGCGCGGCCAGCACCGGCGTGCCCTGTTCGGCGGCGAAGTCGATCGCGTAGCGGTTCTGCGGGTCGGAGTGGCTGAAGCGGCCGCCGTAGCCCTGGTCCACGCGCGGCGCGCGCTGCGGCAGTGGCAGGGCGTACATCACGTCCTGCGGCATCGCCCGCGGGTCGCCGGGAATCGCGTCGAGGCGCAGTTCGAACTCCCCGGGCGCCGCGGGGTCGAGGGCGCCGATGCGCGCGACCAGCATGCTGCCGCGCGCCGGCACCACCGCTTCCGCGGGCAGCGGCGGATCGCCGCTCACGTTGCGGCCACGGGCGAGGTGCAGCATCACTTCGAGCGGGCCGTCGAGCTGGTTGTCCGCCCACGCCGCGTAGCCGCCGCTCGCATCAGGCTCCACCCGCAGCCGCACCACCGCGCCCGGTTGCGCCGGGACCCGGATCACCTTCACCTGCGCTGGCGCGACCTGGCGCGCGTCGGGCGCGCGGTCGCCGTAATGGACGATGCCGTTGCGGTCGGTCCAGCGGTAGACCTTGCCGGCCACGGCCGGCTGCGCCATGGACAGCGCCAGCAGCGCGACGCAGACGACGCCGGCGCGAATCCAGCGCATCGCTACTGCACGCAGTCGCGCGCGAGGCCGAGGGTGGCGGCGACCTCGCGCAGGTCGAACGCGCTCACCGACTTGTCGTCGTGCACCGCGTACAGCACGCCGCCGGGGAAGCGCGCGGTGGCGGACGCGTGCAGGTCGACGCCGTCGGTGTGCGCGGTCATTTCGCCCTGGAAGCTGCCGCGCGGCGCCAGCGTCTCGCGATCGAAGAGATGGAAGATCGTCAGCGGCGCCAGCTGGTCCACCGCGATCCAGTAGCCGCCGCCGTCCGGGCAGCTCCACAGCGCGACGCCTTCGGCCTCGGCGCCGAACGCGTCCTGCGGCAGGCTGCGCCCGGTGTAGCGGCCGGAGAACGTGTACTCGCGCAGGGTCGACAGGTGGCGGGTGTCCTCGTCGGCGATCAGCAGGCGGTCGTGCGCGGCGTCGCCGGCGATCGACTCGACCATGCGCAGCGCGGTGTCCGGCGCGGTATCGCCGAACGCGCCGCCGTAGTTGCTGCGCAGGCGCCCGGCCTGGTCGAACTGCACACGGAAGCGGCGCACGCGCTGGTCGAGTTCGTTCCACGGCGGCACCTGGTCGAAACGCTTGCCGTACATGAAGCTGTCGGTGACGTAGACCTCGAGCTCGTCCGGCTCGGTCTCGTTGATCCAGATCCCGTAGGGACTGCGCAGGACGTCGTCGCCGAAACTGCCGAGCGGGGTAAAGCCGGGCAGGGTCAGCACCTGCACGCGGTGGTTGTCGCGCTCGACCACGAACAGGTGGTCGCCGTACACGGCGATGCCGTTCGGCCGGTCGAACTGGCCGGGGCCGTCGCCCTCTTCGCCGACGCTGCGCAGGCGCTCGCCGCTGTCGCCGTCGTAGACCACCAGGCGGTGGGTGGACTTGGCGGTGGCGATCAGCCAGGTCGCGCCGTCGGCGGTGGTCCAGGACGCCAGCGAGTCCAGTTCCTCCTCCGGGGTCGGCGCCGATACCCAGGCTTCCGGCACCGTGCGGATGACCGGTGCTGGCGTCGACGCGATCGGCGGAACGGACGCGACGGCGGTGGTGTCGGCGGGCGCCTGCTGCACGCCGGTCGCGGCGCAGGCGGTGAGGAAGGCGGCGAGGGCCGCAAGGGTCAGCGGTTTGTGCATCGCGGAAGTATGCGCAAGCGGAGGTGGCGAGGGCGAGGGGCATGCCAGGAAGCCGCCCGCCGCGATGCCCGGCGCTTCGAGGCATCGCTTCATCGCGATGGAGCGATTGACATGCCGCCAGGCCGCTGGCAAGCTGCGCCCATCCATCGAGACCGGCTGAGGGACAGGCCCGAAGACGCCGGGGCAACCCCGCCATCCGCGACGCGTTTCGCGGCTGGGGAAGGTGCCAAGTCCTGCGGGGACCTGAGCGTCCGCCGGAAGATGGTTGCGCGCCGGGTTCCCTCCCCGCGGCGTTGCATCCGTGTTGCCGGCATCCCCGCGGGCCTCGATGGCCCTCTCCCCGAAAGGATGCCGCCGATGACCGCCACGCCCGTCCCGCAATCTTCGCTTCGTCCACGCCGTGCCGAACGCCCGCGCGCCGTGCGCGGGGAGTTCGCCTGCACGCTCGCCCTGCGCCATGCCGGTGCGCGTCGTGTCGCGATCCGCTGGGAAGCGCTCGGTGACGACGACGCGTCCGTCGTACTGGTCGCCGGCGGCATTTCCGCGGACCGCCACGTCGCCGCGAGCACCGAATTCCCGCAGGCCGGCTGGTGGGACGCGCAGGTGGGTGCGGGCCGCGCGCTCGATCCGCGGAAGCTGCGCGTGCTCGCCTGCGACTGGATCGGCGCCGACGGCACGCTCGACGTGCCGATCGATCCGGCCGACCAGGCGGATGCACTGGCCGCGCTGCTCGACGCGCTCGGCATCGCGACGCTCGAGGCATTCGTCGGCGCGTCCTACGGGGCGATGGCCGGCCTGCAGTTCGCCGCGCTGCATCCGCGCCGGCTGCGCCGTCTGTGCGCGATCAGCGGCAGCCACCGCGCGCACCCCTACGCCAGCGCGTGGCGCGCGCTGCAACGGCAGGCGGTCGCGCTCGGCGCGTTGCAGTGCGACGAGCCGGACGGGCTGGCGCTGGCGCGCCAGCTGGCGATGCTGGCCTATCGCACGCCGGAGGAATTCGAGCAGCGCTTCGGGCCGGCGGAGGTGGTCGCCGGACGGGTCCGGGTCGGCGCCGAGGACTACCTGCGCCACTGCGCCGCGACGTACGTCGCGCGCACGGCGCCGACCGGCTTCGTGCGCCTGTCGGAATCGATCGACCTGCAGCGGCTCGATCCCGCCGCGGTGCACGTGCCGACCACGGTCGTGGCGGTTGCGGAGGACCGCCTGGTCCCGCTCGCCGACGCCTGGGCGCTGGCCGACGGTCTGCGCGGGCCCACCCGCGTGCGCGTGTTGCGCTCGCGCTATGGCCACGACGCCTTCCTCAAGGAACACGAGGCGATCGCGGCGGTGCTCGCCGATTTCCTCGCCGGCGATGCCGGCGCCTGCGCGCGGGAGCGCGCCGCGTGAGCGCCCGCCGACCCGCCACCGTCGCCGTGCGCGCCGGCATCGACCGCGACGAGGCTTTCGGCGCGGTCACGCCGCCGCTGGTGCTGTCGTCCAACTTCAGCTTCGCCGGCTTCGACCGCAAGCGCCGCTACGACTACACCCGCAGCGGCAATCCCACCCGCGACCTGCTCGCCGACGCGCTCGCCGAGCTCGAGGGCGGCGCCGGCGGCGTGGTCACCGCCACCGGCATGGCCGCGATCGCGCTGCTGCTGCACGCCTGCCTGCGGCCGGGCGACGTGCTGGTGGCGCCGCACGATGCCTACGGCGGCAGCTGGCGGCTGTTCGACGCGCTGGCGCGCAAGGGCGCGTTCGAACTGGTCACCGCCGACCTCACCGATCCGCGCGCGCTCGCCGCCGCGCTCGCGCGCCGGCCCGCGCTGGTGTGGGTTGAAACGCCGTCCAATCCGCTGCTGCGCATCACCGACCTGCGTTTCGTGGTCGAGGCCGCGCACGCCGCCGGCGCCCTGGTGGCGGTGGACAACACTTTCCTGTCGCCGGCATTGCAGCGGCCGCTCGCATTCGGCGCCGACTTCGCCGTGCACTCGACCACCAAGTACGTCAACGGCCACAGCGACGTGGTCGGCGGTGCCGTCGTCGCGCGCGATGCCGGCGCGCACGAGCAACTGGTGTGGTGGGCGAACGCGCTGGGCCTCGCCGGCTCCCCGTTCGACAGCTTCCTCACCCTGCGCGGGTTGCGCACGCTGGACGCGCGCTTGCGCGTGCACCAGGAGAACGCGCAGGCGATCGCGGCGCTGCTGGACGGCCATCCGGCGGTGCGTGCGCTGCATTACCCCGGCCTGCCGGGCCATCCGCAGCACGCGCTGGCCGCGCGCCAGCAGTCCGGCTTCGGCGCGATGCTGTCGCTGGACCTCGACGGCGGCGCGACCGGCGACGGACGGGCGGTGCGCGCCTTCCTCGACGGCCTGCGCTGCTTCACCCTCGCCGAATCGCTGGGCGGCGTGGAAAGCCTGGTGGCGCATCCGGCGACGATGACCCACGCCGCGATGACGCCGGAAGCGCGCGCCGCGGCCGGGATCGGCGACGGCCTGCTGCGGCTGTCGGTGGGCATCGAGCATGCCGACGACCTGTGCGCCGACCTGGAGGCCGCACTGACGCGGGTGCTGGCGGCGGCCGGCGGCGGCCGGTGCGTGGCGCGATGAACGCCGTCGTCCAGGCCCGGGCGACGACGCGTGCGTGCGCCGCCATGGCGCCGCCGGCACGCATCGCCCTGCTCGGCACCGGCACCGTCGGCCGCGCGGTGCTGGCGCGGCTGGCGTCGTGGCGGGACGCGTCGATCGGCTGCAACCTGCAACTGGTGTACGCCGCGAACTCGCGCCTCGCGGTGCGCCCGTGCGCCGGCGCGCGCGCGCCGTCGACCTCCGGTGCCAGCGACTGGTTGGCCTGTTTCCCCGCGGGCGCGGCGGAGGCGCGTGCCAGTGGCCCGGGCGACGTGGAGCGCGTGCTCGCCGGCGCCGGTGTCCGCATCGTCATCGACGCCACCGCCAGCGAGGCGGTCGCCGAGCGCCACGCGTACTGGCTGGCGCGCGGCCTGCACGTGGTGACCGCCAGCAAGCTGGGGCAGGGCGGCGCGCTCGCGCGCTGGCGGGCGATCCGCGCCGCCTGCGCGGCGGCCGGCACCCGCTACGGCGACAGCGCGACGGTGGGCGCCGGGCTGCCGTTGCTGCGCACGTTGCGCGAACTGCAGGCGGGCGGCGATCGCATCCACGCGGTCGCCGGGGTGCTGTCCGGCTCGCTGGCCTGGCTGTTCCACCACTACGACGGCATGCGGCCGTTCTCGGCACTGGTGCGGCAGGCGCGCGACGACGGCTACACCGAGCCGGACCCGCGCGACGATCTGTCCGGCGAGGACGTGCGGCGCAAGCTGCTGATCCTCGCGCGCGCCGCGGGCGCGTCGCTGGATGCGGGCGACGTCGAGGTCGATCCGCTGGTACCGCCGGCGCTCGCGGCCGTCGCGCGCGACGGACTCGACGATGCCCTGTCGTCGCTCGATCCGGTGTTGCGCGCGCGTTACGCGGCGGCATCCAAGCGCGGCGAGCGCCTGCGCTTCGTCGGCCGCGTGGATTTCGACCCGGGAGGGCCGCGCGCGCACGCCGGGCTCGCGTCGCTGCCGGCCAACGATCCGCTCGCCTCCGGCGCGGGCACCGACAACCGGGTGGCGATCTGGAGCGACCGCTATTGCGCGCAACCACTGCTGATCCAGGGGCCGGGCGCCGGCGCCGTGGTGACCGCCGCGGCCCTGCTGGACGATGCATTGCGGATCGCGCGCGAGGCGGCGGGCCTGCCCGCCGTCGCCTGAAAAAAGAGCCGCCGGCTCGACGCCGGCGGAAGATGCCGAACCACTGCGAGGGCCGGGCGCCCAGGGCGCCCGGCGCGGGAGATACGCCTATTGCAGCGACTGCTGCAGCGTGCGCGCCGCCTGCAGGTGCTTGCGCAGCTTGGGCAGCGCGTCGCTGGCGAGTTTCTTCGCCTGGTCGGTGCTGGCGTTGCGGCTCGCGTTCTCGAACATCGCGATCGCCTGTTCGTGGTCGCGCACCATCTGGTCGGCGTAGGCGCGGTCGAGGGCGGCGCCTTCCTTGCCGGCGAGCATGGCGGTATCGGGCTTCGGCGGCGGCGGTGCCGCGGTGCCGGCGGCCGCCTTGACCTGTTCGCCCATCGCGGTGTGGTCCTTGATCATCATTGCGGCGACCTGGTCGACCTTGTCGGTGCCGCTCTGCTGCGCGAGCTGGGAGGCGGCGATCTCCTTCGCGCCGCTGGCGAGCGCCTGGGCGTAGAACGCGCTCGCGGCGACCGCGCCGCTAGCGGCGACGGCCGCGCTGGCATCGGCGCTGGTGGTGGCCGGCGTCGCCGCGCCGGAACTGCTCATGTCGCCGACGGTGCTGCCGGCGGCGGTGTTGTCCATGCCGGCGCCGGCCGTGGTGCCGCTGGTGTCCGCCATGGCGGTGTTGTCGGTGGTGGTCGCCGCGGTGCCGGTGGCCGCGGTGCCGGATTCCGTGCCGCTGGTGCTGCCCGGCGTGGCGGGCGCGGTGTTGCCGATCGGCGAGTTGGCGGCGGTGCTGTCGGCTGGCGCGGTGTCGTTGCCGCTGTTGCAGGCGGCGAGCGCGCCGCCGAACAGCAGCGCCGTCGCCAGCGGGGCGATGCGGTGGATGCGGATGTTCATGGGCCCTCCTGCATCACGGCGTCGGCGGCGCGGTGCCGTCGTCGCGGGTGTCGTCGTCGGTGGTGTTCTGCGGATTGGTTTCCGGCGGGGTGGCGGGCGGCGTGGTCGTGGTGTCGGTCGTGTCGCCGCTGGTGGTATCGCCCATGGTGCCGGTGTCGCCGCTGGTGGTATCGCCCATGGTGCCGGTGGTATCGGCGCCGGTGGTGGTATCGGTCATGTCGCCGGTGGCGGGCGGCGGGGTGGTGTCGGGCGGCATGGTGTCGGCCGGCGCGGTGGTGTCCGCCGGCGCGGTGGCGGTGTCCGCCGGTGGCGGCACGTCGTTGTCGCGGTTGTTGCAGGCGGCGAGCAGGGTGCCGCCGACCAGCAGGGCCGCGAGCGGCAGGACGTGGAGCGGATGGGTGGTCTTCATGGTGTTCTCCTCGGCAGGCGTGGGTGCCTGCGGTGATCAGGCGTTGTGGCCGGTGCTTCCGGACGTGGACGACCCTTGGGTGGTGGTGCTCGATGCGCCGTACTGGGTGCCGGACGAAGCGCTGCTGCCGGCCGCGCCGCGCGCGCCCGCGCCGGCTCCGCCCGACGTATCGGTTCCGGCTTGCTGGCCGGCGGAGCCGATGCCGCTGTCCATCCCGCCGCCGCTGCTGCCGCTGCTGCCGGTGGCGTAGCCGGCGGACGCGCCGGCCCCGGAGCGCGACTGGCGGACCTGGATCTGGTTGCGTACGTCGCGCACGCCGCTGCAGGCGTCGGCGATGTCTTCGGCGCGATGTTTCATCCAGCGTTCGTCGACGCTGCCGGTGAGCGTGACCACGCCGTTGCTGACCTCGACCGAGAGGCCGGTGGCGTCGATGTCGTGGGCGTCGGTCAGGCGCTCGTTGAGGTCCTCGCGGATGCGCTCGTCCGAACGGGTGTAGTTGCGCGGGCCGAGCCCCCGGTAGCTGCGGCCGCTGCGCGCCGCCTCGCTGCCCTCCAGGCCGGCCTGCGAGCCGTAGCCGTAGCCTTGCGCGCGGTAGTCCTGGCTGCGCGCGTGATAGCCCTGCGCGCCGTAGCCCTGGCCCGCGCTGCCGCGCGCCCGCCCGCTGCCCTGGCCGTAGCCGTACATGCCGCGCGCGCCGTAGCCTTCCTGGCCGTGCCGGGCCTGGGGGGAGGAGGTACCGAAGTCGTTGTCGCCGATGTCGGCGTCGAACCCGCGGTTGTAGTCGTAGCCGCTGAAGCCGCGGCTTTCGTCGCGCAGCGGGCCGCGGTCGTAGTCCCGGTTGCCCGCGCCGTAGCCGCGCCCGGCACCGTAGCCGGGCGCGCCGAAGCCGACGCCGCCGGCGCCGGGCGAACCGTAGCCGTAACCGGCGCCGCCGTAGCCGCCGGCCTGGTAGTCGCCGCGCAGGCTGTCGTCGTCGGGCGAGTGGGTGCGCGACTGCGCGAATTCGCCGTAGCCGCCGCCGCGCCGGTACCAGTCATCGCTGCCGCGATAGCCACCGACCTGGTCGTAGCCGCCGCCACTGTAGTCGCTCTGGATGTCGCGGTCGCTGCGGCCCTCGCGGCGGACGCCGTAGCGCCGGTGGAGCTGTTCGCGGCCGCCCGCGCCTTCGTCGCGCGCGGCGTCGTCGGGGCCTGGATAGGAAGCGCTGCGCGCGTGGTCGCGGCTGCCGAAATCGCGGTCGGAGCGATGGGCCATGTCGTGTCTCCTTTCGTCGAGCCAATCGAGCGCGGAGTGCGCCCAGCGGGAGCCGAGGCGCAGCATGTCGCTCGCCGTGGCCTTGAGGTCGTTGGTAACGGATGCGCCGGTCTGGTCGTGCTGCACGGTCGTGTCCTCGTCGGGATGAGGGCGAGAAAAATGGCGCAAGACTCGTGCCAGCAGCGTGAGCGCGACGGGGGACGGGCAGCGCGCGAGCGCCGTGGCGGTTTTCACGCCGTGCCTACCCGCGCGTCCGGCGCCGGCGGAAATTCTTTCCCGGGCGCGGAAAGAAACGGCGCCCCGCGCGTGCGGAGGGCGGTCGGCACCCGAACCTTTCGCGATGGCATGAAGGTTGCTCGCGATCCCGACGAGCCGAGAGGCCGCCCTTGGCGGTGCAGGAGGCCGGATGCACGCCAATGTCGCCCCCGACAACGCCGTCGTGATCGACATCGACGCCGAGCGCGCGTGCTGGCGCCGGCTCGATGGCGTGCCGAGCGACCTGGTGTTCCTGTTCCAGGAATGGGAGCCGGCGATCCGGGTCGGCATCCACGCCTACCTCGCCTATCCGGACCGCGACTTCGACAGCATCGAGGCCGACATCGGCGCCGCCTACCAGCGGGTGCGCGGGGATTCGCGCATCCCCTGGAGCCGGGCCGCGCCGGCCGCGCGGCGGATGTGGCAGAAGCTGCGCGACGAGGTGCGCGCCGAGCTCCCGCGCTAGCGGCTGCCGCGCATGCGCAGGCGCGCCAGCTGGTTGTGGATCGTGCGGGTGCTGACGCCGAGCGCGGCGGCGGTCGCGCGCTTGTCGCCGTGGAAGTGCTCCAGCGTCTTCAGCAGCATCGCGGTCTCGACCTCGGCGTAGCTCATGCCGACCCGGAACACGACTTCGCCGCCGGCCACCGCGGCCTCCGCACCGGCCTGCGGGCGCAGCGTCACGCGATCGCCCTCGCTGCGCAGGTAGGCGCGCGCGATCGCGCTGCGCAGCTCGCGCACGTTGCCCGGCCAGGCATGCCGCAGCAGCGCCTGCTCGCAGTCCGGGTCAAGTTCCTTGCGGGTGCCGTGCTCGCTGTTGAGCTGTTCGAGGAAGGCGCGCGCCAGCACGAGGATGTCGTCGCCGCGGTCGCGCAGCGGCGGCAGCCCGATCTCGTAGCCCGCGAGCCGGTAATAGAGGTCTTCGCGCAGCTGGCCATCGGCGATCGCCGCGGCCGGATTGCGGTTGGTGGCGGCGACCACGCGCGCCGCGACGCTGATCTCCGAATTGCCGCCGACCCGGGTCACCGAACCGGACTCGAGCACGCGCAGCAGGTAGACCTGCATCTGCGGCGGCATCTCGGCGATCTCGTCGAGGAACAGGGTGCCGTGCTGGGCCTGCTCGAACACCCCGATGTGGCGGGTGTTGGCGCCGGTGAAGCTGCCGCGCTCGTGGCCGAACAGCTGGCTGGCGAGCAGGTCCGGCGCGATCGCCCCGCAGTTGACGGCGACCAGCGGGCCGCGCCGGCCGCTGGCGCGATGGATCGCGCGGGCGACGACCTCCTTGCCGGTGCCGGTCTCGCCGGTCAGCAGGACCGCGACGTTGCTCGGCGCGATCCGCGCGATCTCGCGGCGCAGGCGCTGCATCGGCCGGCTCTCGCCGATCAGGCCGTGCTCGGCGGCCGGCAGGCCGGCCCCGCGCCGCGACACGCGGATCGAGACTTCGCGCAACAGCTGGTCGAGCTTGACCGGATCGAGCGGCTTGCTCAGGTAATCCGATGCCGGCAGCGCGGCGCCGCGCGTGTCCCCGGCGCCCTGCTCGCCGGTGAGGAAGACGACCTTGCCGTAGTCGGCGAGCGCGCACTTCTCCAGCACGTCGTAGCCGGAGCCGTCGGGCAGCGAGACGTCCAGCAGGCTGAGGTCGCGCGGCATCCCCGCATAGCGCTCGGCCTCCGCCACCGAGTGCGCTACGTGGGTGGCGAAGCCATGGTTGCGGGCGAGATCAGCCGCTTCCGCGGCGAAGGTGCGATCGTTCCCAACGATCACCAGGACGGGTTCGTGCATGCGCGCCGTTATAGGCCAGCAAACACTCGCTTCCAGTGAAGGAAGGCGCAACAAATCGCTGAATTCACGGGGAAAATCCGTTCACCATCCTGACCGCGTGGGAGCCCGTCGGCTGCCTGTACACGCGACTGCCACCAGCGGCCGGGCAGGGTGCGCATTCAGAACGGAGTACCCGATGCCCGCATCGACGTCGAAGGTGCATGTCGCGCGCCAGGGAGTCGCCCGCGTGATCCGGATGCGGATGGTGCTCTGCCTGGTGCTGGCGCCGCCGGCTTGCGCGTGCATCGCGCGCGCGCAGGACGCATCGGCGGACGCCGGCGCGCAGGAGCTGCCGGGCGTGGTGGTGATCGGCCAGCGCGCGCCGGCGGATACGCCGGCCTCGCTGGATCGGATCGAGGTGATCGCGTTGCCCGCGCGCGAGAACCGCAGCGTGTCCGAAGCCCTGCAGCGCGTGCCCGGCGTCGCCGCGCGCGAGCGCCAGAACCTCGCCCAGGACGTGCAGCTGTCGATCCGCGGCTACGGCGCGCGCAGCAGCTTCGGCGTGCGCGGGCTGCGCCTGTTCGTGGACGGCGTCCCGGCGACGATGCCGGACGGGCAGGGCCAGGTCTCGCACGTGCCGCTGTCGGCGCTGGCGCGGGTCGAGGTGCTGCGCGGGCCGTTCTCCGCGTTGTATGGCAATGCGTCCGGTGGTGTGCTGGCGTTTTCCAGCGCCGATCCGCCGGATGCGGCCGCGTTCGGCTTCGACGCCGGCGCTGGCGACGACGACAGCTGGCGCTTGGGGCTGTGGGCCGGCGACGCGTGGGACGCCGCGCGCGCGGGCGGCTGGCGCGTGGATGGCGAGCGGCTGGATGCCGGCGGCTGGCGCGAACACAGCCGCGCGCGCCGCGACGTCGCCCAGGCGCGCCTGCTGTTCGGGACGGCGGACGATACGCAGGTCGCGCTCACCGCCAACGCGTTCGACCTCGCCGCCGACGATCCGCAGGGCCTCGACGCCGTCCAAGTCCGCGCCGACCCGCGCGCGGCCAGTGCCGGCGCGCTGCTGTTCGATACCCGCAAGCGCGTGCGCCAGCGCCAGCTCGGCCTGCACGTCGCGCACGCGGCCGGCGACCACGACCGCATCGAACTGTGGGCGCACGGCGGCGAGCGGGCGACCTTCCAGATGCTGTCGGTGCCGGCCGCCGCGCAGGCCGCGCCCGGCAGCGGCGGCGGGGTGATCGACCTCGCGCGCGACTATGCCGGCGCGGACCTGCGCTGGCGCCATCGCGCCAGCCTCGCCGGACGGCCGTTCGACCTCGTCGCCGGCGCCGCCTGGCAGCAGTCCGGCGAGCGCCGGCGCGGCTACGAGAATTTCGCCGGCGACCGGCTCGGCGTGGTCGGCGCGCTGCGTCGCGACGAGCGCGACACGGTGTCCGCGGGCGACGCCTACCTCGAGGCGCACTGGCGCTTCGCGCCGCGCTGGAGCG
Source organism: Lysobacteraceae bacterium (assembly GCA_035539135.1). GTDB lineage: Bacteria > Pseudomonadota > Gammaproteobacteria > Xanthomonadales > Xanthomonadaceae > JABFWF01. Next base: position 134,058 of record DATLJD010000013.1, on the reverse strand, counting down.
CGACCGTCGGCGCGCGCCACAGCGTGGTGCGCTTCCGCACCGACGACGATTACGTCGCGCCCGGCAACGGCGACGACAGCGGGCGCCTGCATTACGCACGGACGACGCCGGTCGCCGGCCTGCTGTTCGCGCCGAGCGCGGGGATCGCGTTGTACGCCAACGCCGGCCGCGGCTTCGAAACGCCGACGTTCTCGGAGCTGGCCTACCGCGACGACGGCGCCAGCGGCCTGAACACGGCGCTGCGGCCGGCGCGCAGCCGCAGTGCGGAACTGGGGCTGCGCCTGCGCCGCGGCGGGCACGCGCTGGAACTGGTCGCGTTCGCCAGCCGCACCCGCGACGAGCTGGTGGTCGCCAGCAACCGCGGCGGCCGCAGCACCTATGCCAACGCCGCGCGCAGCCGGCGCGACGGCTGGGAGCTGTCCGCCGACGGCCCGCTCGGCACGCGATGGCATTACGCGCTGGCGCTGACCCGGCTCGAGGCGCGCTACCAGGACGCGTTCGCGACCTGCCGCGCGCCGCCCTGCGCGACGCCGGACACGGTGGTCGCGGCCGGCAACCGGATCCCGGCCACCGCGCCGGCGCAGGCCTTCGCCGAGTTGCGCTGGACGCCGCGCGCGGACCTGGTCCTGTTCGCGCAGGGCAACGCGATCGGCCGCCGCTACGCCGACGATGCCAACACCGGCCACGCGCCGGGCTACGCGACGCTCGACGTCGGTATCGAGAAGCGCTGGATCCGCGGTGGCCGCGTGCTCGCGCTGTCGGTACGGATGGACAACGCGCTCGACCGCCATGCGATCGGCTCGGTGATCGTCAACGACGGCAACGGCCGCTGGTTCGAGCCGGCGCCGGGCCGCGGCCTGTGGCTGGGGCTGTCGCTGCGGCAGGCTGGGGCCAACCAGGCGGGCCCGTGATTTCTCCTTCACCCGCGCGCTCCTAACGTGAATTGGAGGCGGGGCGGACGGCGTGGGGGCGTGCGTCGGGCCGCGCACGCACGGTGCCGCGACGACCAGACCGGAGGAAGGATGAACGCCCTGCAGCGCCTGCTCGCCGCGATGCTGCTCGCCGGATGCGCCGGTGCCGCGTGCGCGGCAACGCCCGAGGCGGCGCAGGCAGCCGACGGCGACTGGCCGATGCCGGCGCACGACTACGCGAGCACCCGCTTCAGTCCGCTCGACGGCATCAACCGCGGCAACGTTTCCAACCTGCAGGTCGCCTTTACGTTTTCCACCGGCGTGAACCGCGGCCAGGAAGCGGCGCCGATCGTGGTCGGCGACACGATGTACGTGGTCACCCCGTTCCCGAACTACGTCTACGCGCTCGACCTGTCCAAACCCGGCGCGCCGCAGAAATGGAAATACCAGCCGCACCCGGAGCCGGCGGCGCAAGGCGTGGCCTGCTGCGACGTGGTCAACCGCGGCGGCGTGTACTGGGAAGGCAAGTTCATCTTCGCGACGCTGGACGGCAACGTGATCGCGCTCGACGCGCACACCGGCAAGGAGCTGTGGAAGACCCGCCTCGGCGACATCAACAAGGGCGAGACCATCACCATGGCGCCGCTGGTGGTGAAGGGCAAGGTGCTGGTCGGCAATTCCGGCGGCGAGTTCGGCGTGCGCGGCTGGCTGGTCGCGCTCGACGCGGCGACCGGCAAGCAGGCGTGGAAGGCCTGGAGCACCGGGCCGGACGCGGACGTGCTGATCGGCCCCGCGTTCCAGCCGTTCTACGCCAGCGACCGCGGCAAGGACCTCGGCGTCGGCAGCTGGCCGCCGGAGGCGTGGAAGATCGGCGGCGGCACGGTGTGGGGCTGGATCTCCTACGACCCGCAACTCGACCTGGTCTTCTATGGCACCGGCAACCCGGGTCCGTGGAACGCGGAGCAGCGGCCGGGCGACAACAAGTGGACCGCCGGCATCTTCGCGCGCGATCCGGACACCGGGCAGGCGCGCTGGTTCTACCAGTTCAGCCCGCACGACCTGTTCGACTACGACGCGATCAACGAGAACCTGCTGATCGAAGTGCCGTGGCGGGGCAAGCGCCGCAAGGTGATCGCACGGCCCGAGCGCAACGGCTTCTTCTATCTTCTCGACCGCGCCACCGGGCAGGTGCTGGCGGCCGATCCGTTCTTCCCGGTCAACGCCATCCTGAAGATCGACCTGAAGACCGGCCGGCCGCAGTACAACCCGGAGAAGCGGCCGACCGCCGGCCGCACCACGCGCCACGTGTGCCCGACCTCGGCGGGGGCGAAGGACTGGAATCCGTCCGCGTTCTCGCCGCGTACCGGCCTGGTCTACATCCCGCACAGCAACCTGTGCATGGACTGGGAGCCTGCGGAGGTGAACTACATCGCCGGCACGCCCTACATCGGCGCGGAGACGCGGATGTACGCCGGCCCGGGCGGCCACCGCGGCACCTTCACCGCGTGGGACCCGGCGCGCCGGCGCGCCGCGTGGACGATCAGGGAAGACCTGCCGGTGTGGAGCGGGGCGCTGGCGACCGCGGGCGATCTCGTCTTCTACGGCACGATGGACGGCTGGTTCAAGGCCGTGGACGCGCGCAGCGGCAAGCTGCTGTGGAAGTTCAAGACCGACTCCGGAATCATCGGCCAGCCGGTGAGCTATCGCGGGCCCGACGGGCGCCAGTACGTCGCCGTGCTGTCGGGCATCGGCGGCTGGCCGGGCGCGGTCGTGGTCGGCAACCTGGACACCCGCGACGCCACCGCTGGCGGCGGCTGGGCCAACGCGGTCCCCGACCTCAAGGACCGCACCGCGCCGGGAGGGACGCTCTATGTGTTCGCGCTGCCTGCCCGCTAGCGCGGCCTGCGCGCTGGCGCTGCTGCTGCTCGCCGGCTGCGAGCGCGAGCGGCGCGAGTACCACGCCGCGCCCGCGCAGGCGGCGGCGGAACACCCGCGCATGTCGGCGCTGCAGGCGGGCGCCGTCCAGCCCGGACCGCCGCCGACCGAGATAGGCCGCCACTACGAGAACAACGCCTACCACGTCGGCCAGGGCGGCAAGTGGTTCACCTGGTTCAACTGCAACGGCTGCCACGGCAACGGCGGCGGCGCGATCGGTCCCGCGCTGATGGACGACCAGTGGCGCTACGGCGGCAGCATCGATCAGATCCACGCGTCGATCCTCGAGGGCCGGCCGAACGGCATGCCGGCCTGGCGCGGCAAGCTCACCGACCAGCAGGCGTGGCAGCTGGCCGCCTACGTGCGTTCGCTGTCGGGCAACATCCGCAAGGACGCGGTGCCGAGCCGGCGCGACGCGATGCGTTCGACGCCGCCGATGACCGAACTGCCGGAGCAGGACCCGCGTGGCGGCGACCCCAGCGCGCAGACGGTGCCGCAACCGTGAGCGGGCGCCGCGTCCTGCTGTGCGCGCTGGCCTGCGCGGCGCTGCCGCTGGCGGGCTGCAACGCGGTGCAGTCCTCGCTGGCGCCGGCCGGCGACCAGGCGCGCGCGATCCACGGCCTGTGGCAGCTGATGCTGTGGATCTGCGGCGGCATGTACCTGCTGGTGCTCGCGGGCGTCGCCTTCGCCCTGTTGCGCAACCGCGGGCGCGGCCACGCGGTGGCTGGTGATCGGGGGATCGAGCGCGGCTTGCTGGTGTTCGCGCTGGTGGTCGCCGCGCTGCTGACGGTGCTCACCGCGGCCAGCTTCGCGGTGGACCGCCGGTTGCACGCGCCGGTGTCGGACCCGCTCAACGTGCGCATCACCGCCAAGCAGTGGTGGTGGCAGGTCGAGTACCTCGACCCCGAGCCCTCGCTCCGTTTCGTCACCGCGAACGAACTGCGCCTGCCGGTCGACCGTCCCGCACGGATCGAGCTGCGCGCGACCGACGTCATCCACAGCCTGTGGGTGCCGGTGCTGGCGGGCAAGGAGGACCTCGTTCCCGGCCGCGCCAACGTGATCGTGATGACGCCGCGCCGGACCGGGCGCTATCGCGGCCAGTGCGCGGAATTCTGCGGGCTGCAGCACGCGAACATGGCGCTGGACGTGGAGGTGCTGGACGCGCGGGCGTTCGACCGGTGGCGGGCTGCCCAGCGGCGCCCGGCCGCGCCACCGGCGAGCGCGTCGGCCCGGCGCGGGCAGCAGGTGTTCGCCCGCACCGCCTGCGCGCTGTGCCACACCGTGCGCGGCGCCGGTGCCGGGGGCGTGACCGGCCCCGACCTCACCCACCTGGCGTCGCGGCGCACGCTGGCGGCGGGCGCGCTGCCGCTCACCCGCGAGGAGCTCGCGGCCTGGATCGCCGACCCGCAGCGGCACAAGCCCGGCGTCAACATGCCCGCCGTGCCGCTGAACAACGCGGACCTCGCCGCCGTCACCGACTACCTGATGGAGCTGCACTGATGCAGGCGATGTCCGCCACCACGCCTTGCAGGCCGGAGCCCGCCCGATGAGCACGCCGGCCGCGCCGGCCAGCCCGGAAGAACGCGACCGCGCGCTCGACGAACTCGAGGCGGTCTGGGCCGATCGCCCCGGCTTCATCGGCTGGCTCACCACGGTGGACCACAAGCGCGTCGCGCGGCGCTACATCACCACCGCGATGGTGTTCTTCGCACTGGCCGGCGTCCTCGCCCTGGTGATGCGTACCCAGCTGGCCTACGCGAACAACGACGTGGTCGGCCCGGACCGCTACAACCAGCTGTTCTCCATGCACGGCAGCGTGATGATGTTCCTGTTCGCGGTGCCGGTGATGGAGGCGGTCGCGGTCTACATGGTGCCGCTGATGGTCGGCGCGCGGAACATCGCGTTCCCGCGCCTGAACGCCTTCAGCTACTGGGTGTACCTGTTCGGCGGGATCATGATCTTCGTCGCCTTCTTCCTAGACATCGGGCCGGAGGCGGGCTGGACCGGCTACACGCCGCTGTCCGGGCCGGAATTCTCGGCGGGCAAGCGCAGCGACTTCTACGCGCAGCTGATCACCTTCACCGAGGTCGCCGCGCTGTGCATCGCGGTGGAGCTGGTCGCGACCATCCTCGCGATGCGCGCGCCGGGCATGAAGCTGTCGCGCATCCCGCTGTTCGTGTGGTCGATGCTGATCACCAGCCTGATGGTGATCTTCGCGATGCCGTCGGTGATGGTCGGCAGTTCCTTCCTGCTCGCCGACCGCCTGGTCGGCACCCAGTTCTACAACCCGGCCGAGGGCGGCGACGCGCTGCTGTGGCAGCACCTGTTCTGGTTCTTCGGCCACCCCGAGGTCTACATCATCTTCCTGCCGGCGCTGGGAATGATCTCGCAGATCGTGGAGACCTTCGCCCGGCGGCCGATCGTGGCCTACCCGGCGATGGTGCTGGCGTTGGTCGCGACCGGCTTCCTGTCGTTCGGGCTGTGGGTGCACCACATGTTCGCGACCGGCCTGCCGCCGCTGGGCAACGCCTTCTACACCGCCGCGAGCATGCTGATCGCGATTCCCACCGGGGTGCAGATCTACTGCTGGATCGCCACCCTGTGGAGCGGGCGGCTCACGATCGCGACGCCGCTGCTGTACGTGCTGGGCTTCTTCGCGCTGTTCGTGATCGGCGGCATGACCGGGGTGATGGTGGCCGCGGTGCCGCTCGACCTGCAGCTGCACGACACCTACTTCGTGGTCGCGCACCTGCACTACGTGCTGATCGGCGGCGCGGTGTTCCCGCTGATGGGCGCGATCTACTACTGGTTCCCGAAGTTCACCGGGCGGATGCTGAGCGAGACGGCCGGGCGCGCGCAGTTCTGGCTGTTCTTCGTCGGCCTCAACGTCACCTTCTTCCCGATGCACCTGCTCGGCCTGATGGGCATGCCGCGGCGGGTGTACACCTACGCCTCGGAGCTCGGCTGGACCCTGCCCAACCTCGTCGCCTCGCTGGGCGCGTGGATGATCGCCGGCAGCGTGCTGCTGTTCGTGGCGAACGTCGCGCTGGCGCTGCGCCCGACCCGCGGCGGCCGCCCGGCCGGCGACAACCCGTGGAACGCGTCCGACCTGGCGTGGGCGACCCGCTCTCCGCCGCCGCCGTACAACTTCGAGGAGGTGCCGGTGGTCACCGGCCGCACCCCGCTGTGGCCGCTCGACCAGCCGGTGCCGGTGATGACCGGGCTCGCGCGCGACAAGCGCGAGGGGCTGCTCAGCAGTTCGATCGACGCGCTGCCGGCGACCCGCTGGGCGCTGCCGGACCCGAGCATCTGGCCGCTGTGGTCGGCGCTGGCGCTCACCCTGCTGTTCGTGTGGTCCATCTTCCAGGCCAAGGGCGTGGTGTGGGGCGCGATCCCGCTGGCGATCGCGCTGACCGCCTGGTTCTGGCCCAAGCGCTCGCAACCGAGCCTGGGAGGCGCGGCATGAGGCGCGCCACCACCGTCGTCGGCGACCTGTCCGACTTGCCGGACCATGCCTTCGGCTCGACCAGCCTCGGCTGGTGGGGCGTGGTCGGTTTCATGCTGATCGAGGGCATGGGCTTCGTGCTGGCGATCGGCGCGTACTACTTCCTGCTGCCGAACGAACCCGGCTGGCCGCCGGTGAACCCGCCGCCGTCGCTCCTGTGGGGCTCGCTGTTCACCCTGCTGGCGCTGCTCAGCGAGATCCCCAACCAGTGGCTCAAGAAGCGCGCCGAGCACTACGACCTCGCCGGCGTGCGCATCGGCCTGGTGCTGATCGTCTCGATCGGCCTGGCCCTGCTGGTCGTGCGCGCGTTCGAGTTCACCGCGCTCAACGTGCGCTGGGACACCAATGCCTACGGCTCGATCGTGTGGGCGATCCTCGCCCTGCATACCCTGCACATGGCCACCGACGTCTACGACAGCGCGGTGCTGGCGGCGCTGGTGTTCCTCAAGAAGGTCGACGGGCGCAAGTTCTCCGACGTCGCCGACAACGCGCTGTACTGGCACTTCATCGTCTGGAGCTGGGTGATCCTGTATGGCGTCGTGTACTGGACGCCGCGGTGGCTGTGAGGAGGCGCGCATGAGCGGTCGTCCGGATCTGAGCGAACTGCGGCCCTGGGCCGGGCTGGTCGCGGGCATGCTGGCGGCCGGCGGGCAGCACCAGCTGGTGTCGGACGCGTTGCATTTCGATTGCCGGCTGGGGGACGGCAACCTGTTCGTCGGCCTGGCCGCGCTGGCGCTGATCGCGCTCGGCGCGTGGATTTCCTGGCGCGCGCTGCGCGCGCACCCGGCATCGGACTCGGCGCGCCGCTTCGTTGCGCAGATGAGCCTGATGGCGGCGGCGTTGTTCGCGCTGCTGGTGCTCTGGCAGACCATGGCCGGCTTCATCCTGCCGTCGTGCGCGCCATGAGGCTGCCTCACGTCGCCGCCGGAATCGCGCTGGCCTGCGTCGCGGGCGCGGCCGGTGCGCACGGCGGCCACGCGCACGGCGCGCCGGACTGGACCTTCGACGCGTGGGTGACGGTGCCGCTGGCGCTGGCGCTGGCCTGGTACGGGACCGGCTGGCTGCGCCTGCGCGCGCGCTCGACCGTGGCGGCGGCGCACCGCGCGGGCGCGGGCTGGTTCCTCGCCGGCTGGGCGGTGCTCGCCGGCGCGCTGGTGTCCCCGCTGCACGCCGCCGGCGAGCGTTCGTTCGCCGCGCACATGCTCGAGCACGAACTGCTGATGCTGGTCGCGGCGCCGCTGCTGGTGCTGGCGCGGCCGCTCGGCGTCGCGCTGTGGGCGTTTCCGTCGCGCGGGCGGCAGGCGCTGGCGGCGTTCGGGCGCGGCATCGCGCCGGGCTGGCGCCGGCTGACCGCACCGGTCGTCGCAACCCTGTTGCAGGCGGCCGCCTTGTGGCTGTGGCACGCGCCGCGCCTGTTCGACCTCGCGCTGGCGCATGACGGCTGGCACATCGTGCAGCACCTGTGCTTCCTCGCGACGGCGCTGCTGTTCTGGTGGGCGATGGTGTGCGGGCACGGCCGGCATCGCGTCGGCCTGGCGGTCGGCTGCCTGTTCTTCACCGCGACGGTGAGCGGCGCGCTCGGGGCGCTGATGGCGCTGTCGTCGAGCCCCTGGTACGCCGGTTACGCGGCGAGCGGGCTGGACGCGTTCGGCCTGACCCCGGCCGAGGACCAGCAACTGGCCGGATTGCTGATGTGGGTGCCGGGCGGCCTGGTGCACGCGGGCGCGGGCCTGTTGCTGCTGGGACGCTGGCTGGGCGAGGGAAGGAGGCGTGCGGATGCGCTGGACTGAAGCCGTCGTGTGCCTGGTGTTCGCGTTCGGCGCGCCGGCGGCGTGGGCGGAAACCGCCTACGTCTCCGATGAGCAGGCCGACGTCGTGCACGTGATCGAGGGCGGGCAGTGGGCGAAGCCCGCCTACGCGATCGCCGTCGGCGCGCGTCCGCGCGGGATGGCGCTGGGTCCGGACGGCAGGCGCCTGTACGTCGCCGTCAGCGACGACAACCGGATCGACGTGGTCGACCTGGCGGCGCGCAAGGTGGTCGACCACTTGCCGTCCGGACCGGATCCCGAGCGCTTCGCGCTGAGCCCGGACGGCCGCTGGCTGTACATCGCCAACGAGGACGACGCGAAGGTCTCCTTCCTTGACATCGCCGCGAAGAAGATCGTGCGCGAGGTCGAGGTCGGCGCCGAGCCCGAGGGCATGGCGGTCAGCCCGGACGGGCGGTGGGTGATCTGTACCTCCGAGAGCGCGAGCCTGGTCCATTTCATCGACGCGCGCAGCGGCGAACTGGTGGACAGCGTGATGGTCGGCACCCGGCCGCGCGACGCGGTCTTCAGCGCCGACGGCACCCGCCTGTGGGTGTCGTCGGAGACGCGGGCGACGGTCGCCGTGTTCGAGATGCCCTCGCGCAAGCTGCTGCACACGATCGACTTCGACCGCGATTCCGGCGCGCCGGACACGGTGCAGGCGGTGGGCCTGGTGTTGCACGGCGACCGCGCCTTCGTCGCGCTCGGCCGCGGCAACGCCGTCGCCGAGGTGGATCCGCGCGATTACGCGATCCGACGCTACTTCCCGGTCGGCTTCCGCAACTGGGGCATCGGCGTGGATCCCGCCGGCCGTCGCCTGTACGCCGCGGCCGGCCTGTCGGGCGACGTCACCGTGATCGACCTCGTCGCCAACCGCGTGCTGGCGAAGGTGCCGACCGGCGGCAAGCCGTGGGGCGTGGTGGTGGTGCCATGACGGCGTTCGTCCGCACGCCGGCGCGACGCATGCGCCGCCGCGCCGCGCTCCTGCTGCTCGCCGCCGCCTGCGCGTGGGCGCCCCTGCACGCGCGCGAGCTGCGCGTCTGCGCCGATCCCAACAACCTGCCGTTCTCCAACCGCGCGGGCGAGGGCTTCGAGAACCGCATCGTCGAACTCGTCGCGCGCGACCTCGGCGCGCGGGTCCGCTACACCTGGTGGGCGCAGCGGCGAGGCATGCTGCGCAACACGCTGAACGCCGGTGCCTGCGACGTGGTGCCCGGCATTGCCAGCAGCAGCGACATGGCCGGCACCACCCATCCGTACTACCGCTCGGGCTACGTCTTCGTCAGCCGCGCCGATCGCGGCCTCGAATCGCTGTCCTCCTACGACGATCCGCGCCTGCGCGCGCTGCTGATCGGGGTGCAGCTGGTCGGCGACGACGGCGCCAACACCCCGCCGGCGCACGCGATGGCGCGGCGCGGGCTGCAGGCGAGGATGCGCGGCTACATGGTGTACGGCGATTACCGCAGCGCCGCGCCGCAGGCGGCGATCGTCGAGGCGGTCGCCCGCGGCGACGTCGACGTGGCGGTGGTGTGGGGCCCGACCGCCGGCTGGTTCGCCGCGCGTTCGCCGGTGCCGCTCGTGCTGGTGCCGGTCACGCCGTGGCTGGACGGCCCGCAGTCGCCGATGGTCTTCGACGTGTCGATGGGCGTGCGCCGCGGCGACCGCGCGCTGCGGCGCGAACTGGACGCCGCCCTGGAGCGCAACCGCGCCGCGATCGCCCGCGTGCTCGCCGAGTACCACGTGCCGCTTGCCGAGGGCGGCGCGCCGGCGCCATCGGCGCCCTGAGACCGCGCGGCGGGGCCGCTCCCCGGCGGCCCGGTACTTTCGTCATGGTCCGCGCCGGAGCGCAGGCGCTAGGCTGCACGGCTTGCCGTCAGGAGCCTCCCATGCCGCCGCGCCGCACGCTGCTCGCCCTCGCCCTGTCCGCCGCGACGGGCCTCGCTTCCGCCGCCACCCCGCAGGAACTGCCCACCGGCTCGCTGCCGCGCACCGTGACGCCCTCGCTGGTGAGCCTGGAGCTGAAGCTCGATCCGAAGCAGGCGACCTTCAGCGGCCACACCGTCATCCACGTCGAGGTCGCGAAGCCGACCGACGTGATCTGGATGCACGGCCGCGGCCTGAAGATCAGCGGCGCGCGCTACATGCCGGAGAACGGCCGCAACCAGGACCTCGTCGCCAGCGAGGTGGATGTATCCGGCGTGCTCAAGCTGGCCGCGGCGCACACCATCGCGCCGGGCCGCGGCGTGATCGACATCCGCTACGAAGCCCCGTACGGCGAGCTGCAGGGCGCGTACCGGGTCAAGCCCGACGGCCGCGACTACGTGGTCACCCAGATGGAGCCGCTCGGCGCGCGCACCGCATTTCCCGGCTTCGACGAACCGAGTTTCAAGCAACCCTGGGACATCACCCTGGTCGTGCCGGAGGACGACGTCGCCGTCGCCAACGCGCCGGAGGCCGCGACCGAAGCGTTGCCGGGCGGCTGGAAGAAGGTCCGCTTCCAGCGCACCGAGGCGCTGCCGAGCTACCTGGTCGCGTTCGCGGTCGGGCCGTGGGACCTGCCGCAGGGACCGGACATCGCGCCCAACGGCGCGCGCACGACGCCGATCCGGCTGCGCGGCGTCGCCGCGCACGGGCAGGGCGGGCGCATGCGGTACTCGCTGGCGCACACGCCGGCAATCGTGACTGCGCTGGAGGATTACTTCGGCATCCCGTATCCGTTCGCCAAGCTCGACAACGTCGCCGCGCCGGACTTCTGGGCGGGCGCGATGGAGAACGCCGGGTTGATCGTGTACCGCGACAGCCTGATGTTCCCCGACGAGAATTCCGCGGTGAGCCGCCGCCAGTCGTTCTGGGGCGTGAGCGCGCACGAGCTGGCGCACCAGTGGTTCGGCGACCTCGTCACCATGCGATGGTGGGACGACCTCTGGCTCAACGAGGGCTTCGCCACCTGGATGGGCAACAAGATCCAAGGCCAGCTGCAGCCGCAGGCGCACACCGACCGCAAGCTGCTGGAAGGCGCGATCGGGGCGATGGACGTCGACAGCCTGGCCAGCACCCGCCGCATCCACGAGCCGATCCGCGACTTCACCGACATCCAGTCGGCCTTCGACGGCATCACCTACCAGAAGGGCGGCGCGACCCTGGCGATGTTCGAGCGCTACATCGGGGAGGAGCACTTCCGTGCCGGCATCCAGGACTACCTGAAGGCGCACGCGCGCGGCAACGCGACCAGCGCCGACCTGATCGCCGCCGTGGCCGCGCGCAGCGACGATCCGAAAGGAGTGGCCGAGGCCTTCGCCAGCTTCATCGACCAGCCCGGCGTGCCCTTCGTCCGCGTCGACCTCGACTGCGGCGGCAAGCCCGCGCTGGTCCTCGCGCAGGAGCGCTACCTGCCGATCGGCTCCACCGCCAGCCGCGACCAGACCTGGGGCATCCCGCTCTCGGTGCGCTACGCCGACGCCGGCGGCGTGCACGAGCAGAAGGCGCTCGTCACCGGGGCGCAAACCCGCCTAGAACTCGCCGACGCGGCCTCCTGCCCGCGCTGGGTGATGCCGAACGCGGACGGCGCCGGCTATTACCGGTTCGCGCTCGCGCCGAAGCTGCAGCAGGCGCTGTCGGCCGCGTTCGACGCGCTGGGCGAGCGCGAGCAGCGGATGGCCGCCGACTCGGTGGTCGCCGCCTACGGCGCCGGCACGCTGGCGCCCTCGCAGCTGCTGGCCGCGCTGCCGCGCTTCGCTGCGGCGCCGGTGCGGCAGACCGCGACCGCGGGCATGTACGAAACCGAGTGGATGGCCGAGCACCTGCTCGACGACGACGCGGCGCGCGCCGCCTTCCACGCGCAGGTCGCGGCGATCTACCGCCCGCGCCTCGAGCAGCTGGGGCTCGCGCCGAAGCGGGGCGAGGCGGACGACGACGCGCTGCTGCGCAGCACCCTGGTTGGCTTCTTCGCGCAGACCCTGGAAGATCCCGCGGTGCGCGCGGCGATGAACGACGCCGGTCGCGCCGTGCTCGGCCTCGACGGCGACGGCGCGCTGCAACCGGACGCGGTGGCGCCCGACCTGCGCGGCAGCGCGCTGGCGGTGGCGGTGGGCGAAGGCGGCAAGCCCGCGTTCGACGCCGCCGAGCGGGCCTTCCGTGCCAGCCAGGACGCCGTGCTGCGCAGCCAGTTGCTGTCCGCGATGGGGGACACCAGCGATCCGGGCCTGGATGCGCGGGTGCGCGCGCTGGTGTTCGAGCCTGGCCTGCTGCGGCGCAACGAGATCTTCCCGGCCATCCGCGGCGCCGCGCGGCGTCCCGCGACGCGGCCGGCGCTGCGCGCATGGATCGACGCCCACTTCGACCAGTTGCAGGCGCGGCTGGCACCGGCCGGCGCGGCGCTGGTCGGCCTGTACGCCGCGGGCATGTGCAGCGCCGCCGACGCCGACGCACTGCAGGCGACCTTCGCCGAACGCATGGCCGCGGTCGAGGGCGGACCGCGCGAGCTGCAGCAGACGCAGGAAGCCATCCGGCTGTGCGCGGCGCAGCGCGAAGCACGGCGCGGCCAACCGCTGGACTTCTCGCGCCGGTGAGCGACGTCCGGCCAGGCGGTGCTTCCGGCGCGACGTGCATCGCCGGTGTGCTGCGCGCCGCGCGCAGCCTGGTGGATGCGGCCGACGCCGAGCTGCTGCTCGCACACGTGCTCCGTGCCTCGCGTGGCTGGCTGTTCGCGCACGGCGATGCCGCGCTGCCCGCGGGCGCCGCCGAGCGTTTCACGGAGCTGGTCGCGCGTCGCCGGTCCGGCGAACCGGTCGCCTACCTCACCGGACGCCAGGGCTTCTGGTCGCTGGATCTCGCTGTCACGCCGGCGACGCTGATCCCGCGCCCGGAGACCGAGCTGCTGGTGGAGCTGGCGCTGGAACGGCTGCCAGCGGAGGTGCCGCTGCGCGTCGCCGACCTCGGCACCGGCAGCGGCGCGATCGCGCTGGCGATCGCGCGCGAACGCCCGCACGCGCGCGTGGTTGCCACCGACGCCAGCGAGGCCGCGCTCGCGGTCGCGTGCGGCAATGCCGAGCGCAACGGCGTCGGCAACGTCGCGTTCCGCAGCGGAGATTGGTTCGCGCCCCTGCGCGGCGAGCGCTTCGACCTGATCGCCAGCAACCCGCCCTACATCGCGCTCGACGACCCGCACCTGGGGGAGGGCGATTTGCGCTTCGAGCCGGCGACCGCGCTGTCCTCGGGCGCCGACGGGCTCGACGCGATCCGTACGCTGGTGGCAGGCGCGCCGGCGCACCTGGCCGCGGGCGGCTGGCTGCTGCTGGAGCACGGCTGGACCCAGGGTGACGCGGTGCGCGCGCTGCTGCAGCAGGCCGGCTTCGGCGACGTGCGCACCGCGCAGGACCTGGAAGGGCGCGACCGGGTCACGCTCGGCTGCGTCGGCTGACGCCGCCTGCGCGTCGGAACGCGCGCGGGCACCGCGCTAGAATCGTGCGCCACCCAAGGTGGATGCCGCCATGCGCACGCTGTTTCCCGAGATCGAGCCCTACGACACCGGCACCCTGCAGGTCGACGCCCGCCACACGCTCTACTACGAGCAGTGCGGCAATCCGCAGGGCAAGCCGGTGGTGCTGCTGCACGGCGGCCCGGGCGCGGGCTGCAGCGCCAAGATGCGCCGCTTCCACGACCCGGCGAAGTACCGCATCGTGCTGTTCGACCAGCGCGGCAGCGGGCGCTCGACGCCGCACGCCGACCTCGTCGACAACACCACCTGGCACCTGGTCGCCGACATCGAGCAGCTGCGCGCGCAGCTCGGCATCGAGCGCTGGCAGGTGTTCGGCGGCAGCTGGGGCTCGACCCTCGCGCTGGCCTACGCCGAGGCGCATCCGCAGCGGGTGACCGAACTGGTCCTGCGCGGCATCTTCATGTTGCGCCGCTGGGAGCTGGAATGGTTCTACCAGGAAGGCGCGTCGCGGCTGTTCCCGGACGCCTGGGAGCACTACCTGGCGGCGATCCCGCCGGTCGAGCGCCACGACCTGATCAGCGCCTTCCACCGCCGGCTGACGTCGCCGGACGAGGCGACGCGGCTGGCCTCGGCGCGCGCGTGGAGCGTGTGGGAAGGCGCGACCAGCTTCCTGCGCATGGATCCCGACTTCGTGTCCGGGCACGAGGACGCCGCGTTCGCGCTCGCCTTCGCGCGGATCGAGAACCACTACTTCGTCAACGGCGGCTTCTTCGAGGTCGAGGACCAGCTGCTGCGCGACGCCCACCGCATCGCCGACATCCCGGGCGTGATCGTGCACGGCCGCTACGACGTGGTATGCCCGATCGCCAATGCCTGGGACCTGCACAAGGCCTGGCCGAAGGGCGAGCTGCTGATCAGCCCGACCTCGGGGCATTCCGCGTTCGAGGCCGAGAACGTCGATGCGCTGGTGACGGCGACCGACCGTTACGCCTGAAGGCGCTTCGTAGGAGCGGACTTGCTCCGCTTCGCGCCGCGCCGGCGCAGGGCGGCTCCGCGATGCGGCGCCGCGGCGACAATGAAAGCGCGCGCTCAGCGCAACGGCGTGCCGTCCGGCTGGTGGTCGAGCATCCACAGGCCGGCCCAGAGCTTGGCGTCCATCGCGTAGCCTTCGCCCATCTTCGCCACCAGCCAGGCCGCCGCCTGCGCGCGCGGCACCGCGTGCACGGTGATGTCCTCGGTCTCGTCGCCGCCGCCGGCGCCGACCTGGACCAGCCCGGTCGCGCGCACGAAGGCGATCTGCTCGCTGGTCAGGCCGGCGGAAGTGGGGCCGATCAGCAGCACCTCGGCCCGCGCCGCGCGCCAGCCGGTTTCCTCTTCCAGCTCGCGGATCGCGGACTGCTCGATCGATTCGCCGGCGTCGACGTCGCCGACCAGTCCGGCCGGCATTTCGATCGTGCGCCGCGCCAGCGGGATGCGGTACTGCTCGACGAACAGCACGCGGTCGTCGGGCGTCAGCGCGACGATGATGGCGGCGAGGCCGCCGGCGTGGGTGCGTTCGACGTATTCCCAGTGGTCCTGCACCCGCATGCGCAGGTACTGGCCTTCGTAGACGGTTCTGGCTTCGCTCATGCGGCGATGCTAACCCGCCGCAGGGACCGGCACGGCGAGGCCGGCGGCCTCGTGCAGGCGGCGCCGGGTCATCGGCCCGAAGCGCAGGCCGTCGCACAGCGCGGCGAGCGCGTCGGCGGTGCACGCGCCGCGGCCGAAATCGGCGCAGGGCAGGGGCGCGTCCAGCGCGATCGTGGTCAGCCGCCGCCACAGCAGGACCTCCTCGCGCGCGGCGCGCAGCCGCGTGGCGATGCCGGCGGCGCCGCGCAGGCGCAGGAACGCGACCTCGTCCACCCGCGCCAGCAGGGTGTCCAGGTCGCCGAAGTGGGCGAGCAGCTGCGCCGCGGTGCGCGCGCCGATGCCCTTGACGCCCGGGATGTTGTCGATCGCGTCGCCGGTCAGCGCGAGGTAGTCGGCGATCTGGTGCGCGTGCACGCCGTGGCGCGCGCGCACGCCATCGCGGCCCCAGCGCTGGCCGCGGGCGAAGTCCCACTGCTCGTCGTGTTCGTCGAGCAACTGCGAGAGGTCCTTGTCGGCGGACACGATCACCCCGCGCAGCCCGCTCGCGCGCCCTGCCTGCAGGGCGCTGCCGATCAGGTCGTCGGCCTCGTAGTCCGGATGCGCGAGCACGACCAGGCCGAGCGCCCGGCACAGTGCCTTGCAGTGGGCGAACTGGCGGCGCAGTTCCTCCGGCGCCGGCGCGCGGTTGGCCTTGTAGTCCGGGTACAGCGCGTTGCGGAAGCAGCTGTCCAGCGCCTCGTCGAAGGCGACCACGATCTGCCGCGGGCGCTCCCGCTCCAGCAGCTCGAGCAGGAAGCGGGCGAAACCGTGCACGGCGTTGGTCGGCCAGCCGTCGGCGTCGCGGAATGCGTCGGGCATCGAATGCCAGGCGCGGAACACGTACAGGCTGGCGTCCACCAGGTGCAGGGTGGGGCGCGCGGCGAAGCTGCCGTCGCTCATGCCGGCGGCGTCCAGTCGCGCAGCAGCGCGCGCGGGTCCGGGCGTTCGCGCTCGGGCGCCTCCAGCTTCGGCGTGCCGATGTGGATGAAACCCGCGATGCGTTCGTCCCCGCCGAGGCCGAGCTGGCGCAGCACGACCGGATCGTAGGCCGGCCAACCGGTCAGCCACTGCGCGCCGAAGCCGCAGGCCTGGGCCGCCTGCAGCAGCGCGAAGCACACGCACGACGCGCTGGAGAAGCGTTCGCTCTCCGGGATCTTGTCGTCGGGGCCGAGGCGCGCCACCACCGCGATCACCACCGGCGCGTGCGAGAAGCGCGCGCGGTCCTTGTCCAGGGCCGCCTGCGCCGCGTGCGGATCGCGCTCCAGCGCGCGTGCGGCCAGCAGCGCGCCGAGCGCATCGCGTGCGGGACCGGCGATGCGCAGAAAACGGAAGGGAACGCGCTTGCCGTGGTCGGGCACGCGCACCGCGGCACGCAGCATCCGCTGCAGCGCGGCATCGTCCGGGCCCGGGGCGCCCAGCTGCTTCGCGGGGACCGAGCGGCGGCGGTCGAGGCAGTCCAGCGCGCCGTTCATCACGGGGCGGGACGGGCGATTGGGAGGGGCATCACAGATTCATGCAAATGCGGTGGACGGGGCCTATGGTGCCACTATGCTCGGACTCGAAGCGACCGGTGCCCCCGACCCGGTCGCGGGAGGGAAGCATGACGACCCAGTCCGGCATCGCGCGTCCGGAAACGGCGTGCACCGACCCTGTCCGCCTGCTGGAGGATCTGCGCCGCGCCGCGGTCGAGCAACTGGGCGCGGTGCCCGGTGGCCTGTACCGCCCGATCGAGGAGCAGTTGCAGGCCGCGCTGCGCAACAGCGCCCCGGGCGCCCAGCGCCGCGACCTGATGACCGTGCTCGCCTTGCGCCAGCGCGGTTCCAGCTACGTGATGCGCTACCGCGAGCTGGTCGCGCGCAGCTTCGAGGATTTCCGCGGGCGTTTCTCGCTCAGCCGCGGCGGCTCGCCGCTCGGCCTGGTGCGCGAGAACGAACTGGACTTCCATCTCGCCGGCCAGCGCCTGGCCGAATCCATCGCGCGCCGCTACCAGCGCGAGCTGGAAGTGCTGGACGCGCGCTTCGAGGCGCTCGCGCGCGCGCTCGACGCGCCCCCGACCAGCAATCCGGTCGGTGCCGCGCGGCTCGCCGGAGCCTTCCTGCAGACCTTCCGCGACGCCGAGATCTCCGAGTCGCTGCAGCCGCTGCTGTTCCGCCAGTACGAGATGGAGCTCGGGCGCGTGCTCGGCGAGCTCTATGCGCGCATGAATGCGCTGCTGGCCGCGGCCGGTTTCGACGGCGGGGTCGGCCACGAGCTGCCGGTGCCCGGTCCCGAGCCGCGACCGGCACCGGTCGAAGCCGGCCCGGCGGCGGGCGCGCAGGCCTCGCAGCGCCTGCTCGAATCCATCCTCAACCGCGTGCCGCACGGCAGCGCGGACGAGGCTCCCGCCGGCCGCTCCGACCTGTTCCGGGTATCGGCCGAGGCGCGCGTTCAGCACCAGCGCACCCGCGATCTCCTGCGCGCATGGCGTGCCGCGCGCGTCGACGCGCCGGCGCCCGCCCCCCTGGCCCAGGCCGGCATGCGCGAACTGCGCGTGCAGGAAATCACCACCGTCGCCGCCCTGCTGCAGGCCGAGGGGCCGCGCGCGTTCGAAGCCGCGCTGGCAGGCGACGGCGAGCTGCAGCTCGCGATTCGCGAGCAGCTGGCCGAGGGCGCGCGCCGGCTCGGCATCGATCCCGACCACGCGCGGCTGGGCGAGCAGCAGGAGGACGCGATCGATCTGGTCGGCCTGACGTTCGAGTCGCTGCTGCGCAGCCACGCGCTGGTCGCCAACGCGCACAAGCTGTACGCGCGGCTGGTGATGCCGTACGTGCGGGTGGCGATCGCGGACGAAAACCTGTTCGTGCGCCCGGACCATCCGGCGCGCAGGCTGCTGGACGCGCTCACCCTGAGCTGCGAGAGCAACGACGGCGCCTCGCCGCAGGACCGCGAACTGCTGCAGCATGCCGGTCGCGTGGTCGAGCGGGTCGTCGCCGAATACAACGAGGACCTGGCGATCTTCGAGCTCGCCGCCAACGAACTTCACGACCTGCTGCAGCAACAGCGCCGCCGGGCGGAAGTCGTCGAGCGCCGCTCGGCTGACACCGTGCACGGCCGCGAGCGGCTGCTGCAGGCGCGCCTGCAGGCCGCATCGGCGCTGGCCGCGCAACTGGCGGGGCGCACGCTGACATCGGCGGTGGCGAAGTTCCTCGAGGAGCCCTGGCAACACCACCTGGTGCAGGTGCTGCTGCGCGAGGGCGTGGGCTCGCCGCTGCACGTGCGCGCGATCGCGCTCGGCCAGGCGCTGGTCGTCGCGGATGCGGCGGCGGCGCGCCATGCGCGCGCCGAGGTCGCGCGCCAGTTGCTCGCGCTGGAGCAAACGTTCAACGAGTGCCTCGCCAGCTCCGGCCTCGACGAGCAGGCCGCCGCGGAATGGATGGCGGAGCTGGCGCGCGCGCTCGGCTTTCCCGACCACCCGCGCGAGCAGCGCCCGGCGCCGGCGCTGCAGATGGGCGACGAAAGCGAGGACACCCGCCTGCTGCAGGTGGTGGGCGGGCACGGGTCGCTGGATTTCGAGCCGGAAGTCGCCCAACGCATGCGCGCGCTGCAGCCTGGCGTGTGGCTGCGCCTGGTGGACGAACGCGGCGAGGAAGGGTCGGTCAAGGTCGCCTGGGTCAGCCCGCTGACCTCGCGCCTGCTGCTGGTCAACCGCCGTGGCGTGCGCAAGCTGGTGGCCTCGCCGGAGCAGCTGGCCGCGCTGGTGAAGGCGGGTAACCTGATGCTGGAGGCGGCCGACCTGCCGTTCGACGAGGCCATGCGCCAGGTGCGCCGGCGCCTGGACGCCGCCGCCCAGGCCGCCTGAGCCGGCCCGGCTGCCTTGCCCGCGCGCATTCGCTAGGATGCGGGCGGGACGCAACGCGGGGGTCGCATGGGCGCAGTCGTGATTGGAGTGGCGCGGGAAACCGCGCCGGGCGAACGCCGTGTCGCGCTGACGCCGGAAACCTGCCGCAAGTTCGTCGCCCTGGGCGCGCAGCCGCGCATCGAGTCCGGCGCCGGCCTGGCCGCCCACTGCACCGATGCCGCCTATACCGAGGCTGGCGCCCAGGTCGTCGCCGACGCGGACGCGGCCCTCGCCGACGCCGACCTGGTGCTGTGCGTGCAACCGCCCGCGTCCGCGCGCATCGCGCAGCTGAAGCAGGGCGCCGCGCTGGTCGGCCTGCTGCAGCCGCAGGCCGATCCCGCGCGTGCGGAGGCGCTGGCCGCGCGCGGCATCCTCGCCTTCCCGCTCGAGCGCCTGCCGCGCACCACCCGCGCGCAGGCGATGGACGTCCTCAGTTCGCAGGCGGGGATGGCCGGCTACAAGGCGACCCTGCTGGCGGCCTGGCTGGCGCCGCGCTTCTTTCCGATGCTGACCACCGCCGCCGGCACGATCCGGCCGTCGAAGGTGCTGGTGGTCGGTGCCGGGGTGGCCGGGCTGCAGGCGATCGCGACCGCGCGCCGACTCGGCGCCCAGGTGGAGGGCTTCGACGTGCGGCCGGAAACGCGCGAACAGATCGAATCACTGGGAGCGCGCTTCCTCGACCTCGGCGTCAGCGCGGCGGGCGAGGGCGGCTACGCGCGCCAGCTCACCGAGGAGGAACGCGCCGAACAGCAGCGCCGGCTCGGCGAGCACCTGAAGAACGTCGACGTCGTCGTCTGCACCGCGGCGGTGCCCGGGCGTCCCGCGCCGCGGATCCTCAGCGCGGACATGGTCGCCGGCATGCGGCCGGGCAGCGTGATCGTCGACCTCGCCGCCGAGACCGGCGGCAACTGCGAGCTCACCCGCCCGGGCGAAACCATCGCGCACGACGGCGTCACCGTCGCCGGCCCGCTCGATCTCGCCAGCGAGGGCGCGCTGCATGCCAGCGAGATGTATGCGCGCAACCTGCTCAACTTCGCCGGCCTGCTGCTGCGCGAGGGCGCGCTGGCCTTCGACTGGGACGACGAGCTGCTGGCGAAGACCGTGTATCCCGCGCCGCCGGCGCGGGGCGCGGAGCCGGCGGGCGGGGAGTAGCGGCGCGGCCTTTCCGGGCAGTCGGAGCAAGTCCCGCTCGGATACGGACCGCGGGGGGTCACTCGGTCGGCGGGTGCCTTTCCACCCACTCGTGGCGCTGTTCGGGCGTCATCCGCTTCCATTCCTCGCGCAGCGCCTTGCGTTGCTCGGGCGTCATGCCGCGCATGCGCTCGAACAGCGCGCGCATGGCCTCGCGCTTTTCCGGCGGCATGTGCTCCCAGCGGCGCAGGCCGCGGTGGGCGCGCGCGCGCTGCTCCGGCGTCATCTGCCGCCAGCGCTGGGCGTGACGGTAGAGCGCGTCGCGCGCATCCGGGTTGGCGTTCCAGCGTTCGCGCATCGGCGCGATCAGCACTTCGCGCTGGGCGGGGGTGAGCTGTTCCCATGCGGGCAGCGTGGCGGCAGGCGCCGCATCGGCCGGCCTGGCCGGTGCGGCGGCGGGCGGCGCGGCCAGTGCGGGTGCGGCGGCGAAGGCGAGGGCGAGGGCAAGCAGTCGGGTCTTCATCGGTTACTCCATGGCCAGGGCGGTAGCGTCGTCGGACGCGAGCCAGGCGTAGAAATCGGGGTTCTGTTCGAGCACCTCGGTGGGCGCGGTCGACGGTGCCGGCGCGGAGACGACGGGGGCAGGCGCCTGTTCGTCGTGCGGCACGCGCAGCAGGCCGATCGCGACCACGCCGACCGCGAGGCTGGCCAGGGCCAGGCGCAGGACGGGACGTGGGCGCGCCGCCGGCTCCCCGGCCAGCGCGTGCCGGCGCCGCTGCGCCAGTTGCGCCTGCACCCGCGGCGACAGTTGCCGCAGGGATGCCGCATGCGCCGCGCGCGCCGTGGTGTCGAATGCATCGGGGTTCATCGCCAATCCTCCAGTTGCCGCCGCAGCGCCTCGCGGGCGCGCGACAGGTGGGTCTTCACCGAGCCCTCGCTGCAGCCCATCGCCTGCGCGGTGGCGGCGACGTCCAGTTCCTCCAGCACGCGCAGGGTGAACGCCTCGCGCTGCCGCCGCGGCAGCGCTGCCAGCGCGGCCGACAGCCGCGTCCAGGCTTCGCGCTCTTCGTGCGCGCGCCCGGGATCCGCCTCGGTGGAGGGCGCGTGCTCGCTCCAGTCGGGCGCGGCGTCCTCGGCCGGCAGCAGCCAGCGCAGGCGGAAGCCACGCCGCCGCTGCAGGTCGACCACCCGCGTGCGCAGGATCCGCCAGAACAGCGGCGTCCATTCCGCCGGCGGGCGTTCGCGGTAGGCGAGCATCCGCGCCATCGCGTCCTGCACCGCGTCCAGCGCGTCGTCGCGCTGGCGCAGCGCGACCTCGGCGAAGCGGAACGCGCGCGCGCCGACGCCGGCCAGGAACGCGTCCAGCGTGAGCGGCGTCGCCCCCGGTGCGTCCGCGGCGGGCGCGTCCTGTGGCGACTCGGCGGCATCGGCTTGCACGCGCAGGAGCATAGGCCAGAGGGTCCGTTGCGGCCTCAGTGGCGACGGTCCCAGCGCCGTTCGACGCGTTGGCCGCGGCGATCCAGGCGATCGTCGATGCGGTCGCCGTGCCGCTCGAGGCGGCTGGCGATGCGGTCGCCCCTGCGGTCCAGCCGATGCTGCAGCCGGTCGCCGCGCTGCGCCAGGCCAGCGGCGGCGCGGTCGTGGCCCTGTGCCGCCGCACGGTCGGCGCGGCGATCGTAACGGGCTTCGAGCCGGTCGCCCCGGTGGTCGAGGCGGCGGTCGATGCGCGCGCCGCGCCGGTCCAGCTGGTGCTCGATGCGGTCGCCGCGGTGGTCGAGCCGCTGCCGGGCCCGGTCGCCCCGGTCGCTGGCGTCGGCGGTCCCCGCCGCGGCCAGCAGGCCGAGGCCGAGGACCAGGATCGTTGCGTATCGATGCTGCATGTCCCGCTCCCGTCACGCAGGTCGTCCTGCGGGAGGGAACAACGCGCGGCCACGGCGCCGGTTGACGCGCCGCCGGCCGCGTTCACGGCCCGTTATGATGGGCCGGCCGGAGCCAGGTGGCGGGGGATCGCATGACGCAGGCGTTCGTGATGCTCTACATCTTCATGCTGGCGGCGATCGCCGGGCACGTGATCATCTCGCGCGTGCCGGTGATCCTGCATACGCCGCTGATGTCGGGCTCGAACTTCATCCACGGCATCGTCCTGATCGGCGCGATGGTGGTGCTCGGCCACGCCGACACCACGCTGGAGAAAGCGATCGGCTTCCTCGCGGTGCTGCTCGGGGCCGGCAACGCCGCCGGCGGCTACGTCGTGACCGAGCGCATGCTCGAGATGTTCAAGCCGAGCCGCAAGCCGGAGCAGAAGCCGTGAGCGCGTCCTGGCCGGTCCTGGCCGCCGCGGCCAGCTACTTCGTCGCGGCGACCCTGTTCCTGCTCGGCCTGCAGCGCATGGCCTCGCCGGTGACCGCCCGCAGCGGCATCCAGTGGGCGGGCGCGGGCATGCTGCTCGCCACCGCCGCGACCTTCCTGCTGCCGGGCCTGCACAATCTCGCCCTGATCGTGGTCGCGCTGGCGCTGGGCATGGCGATCGCGTGGGTGTGGGGGCGCAAGGTCGCGATCACCGACATGCCGCAGATGGTGGCGCTGTTCAACGGCATGGGCGGCGGCTCGGCGGCCGCGATCGGCGCGGTGGAGCTGCTGCGCGTGGCCGGCGGCGCGCCGGCGCCGTCCTTCACCGCGCTGCTGCTGGCGGTGCTCGGCGCGTTGATCGGCGCGGTCTCGCTGACCGGCTCGGTGGTGGCCTGGGCCAAGCTCGACGGGCGCATGGACAAGCGCTACGTGTTCCCGGCGCAACAGCTGTTCAACGGCGCGGTGTTCGCCGGCGCGCTGGTGGTCGCCGGCATCGTCCTGCATGCGCCAGCGTCGCCCGCGATCGTCGCCTTCTTCGCGCTCGCGCTGCTGCTGGGCATCCTGATGACGCTGCCGATCGGCGGCGCGGACATGCCGGTGGTGATCTCGCTGTACAACGCGTTCACCGGGCTGGCGGTCGCGTTCGAGGGCTTCGTGCTCGGCAACGAGGCGCTGATCATCGCCGGCACCATGGTCGGCGCGGCCGGCATGCTGCTGACCCGGCTGATGGCGAAGGCGATGAACCGGCCGATTCGCAACGTGCTGTTCGGTAATTTCGGCGGAGGCGGGCAGGCGCGGGAGATCGGCGGCGCGCAGAAGCCGATCGAAGCCGGCGACGTCGCCGCGATGATGGCCTACGCGGAACGGGTGGTGATCGTGCCGGGCTACGGGATGGCGGTGGCGCAGGCGCAGCACAAGATTTGGGAGCTCGCGCAGCGGTTGATCGCGCGCGGGGTCAAGGTCAGGTTCGCGATCCACCCGGTCGCCGGACGCATGCCCGGGCACATGAACGTGCTGCTGGCCGAGGCCGGCGTGCCCTACGACCTGATCGCCGACATGGACGACATCAACCCGGAATTCCCGAACACCGACGTGGCGCTGGTAATCGGCGCCAACGACGTGGTCAACCCGGTCGCGAAGACCGACCCGGCCTCGCCGATCTACGGCATGCCGATCCTGGACGTCGCCGCCGCGCGCAACGCGGTCGTCATCAAGCGCGGCAAGGGCACCGGCTTCGCCGGCATCGAGAACGCGCTGTTCTACGCCGACAACACGCGCATGCTGTACGGCGACGGCGCTGAGATGGCCGGGTCGCTGGTCAATGAGCTCAAGGCGCTCGACGGCGGCGGCCACTGACGCCGCCGCAGCGTCGATCAGCGCAGCGCGCGCCGCGCGGACAGCGCGCAGATCACGCCGAAAATGGCGTGCATGAATACGCTGCTGGCCACCCACGGCAGGTCGGCGAATGACGGCAGGCGGCCGATCGCCGACAGCGGGATCACGATGCAGTTCATCGCCACGTACAGCCACAGGCCGTAGGCGACACCGTACGCCAGCGGCCTGCGCGCCAACGCGGGCCACATGCGCGCGACCAGCGCGTAGACCACGACGAAGGCCATCGCGATCGCGTAGTGCAGGACGAGCCCGAGCCAGGCGGCGGACTCGCCGCCGGCGCGGCTGGCGTCCGGGCCAAGCACGCCGGCGGCGACCGACTGGAACACGCGCGTCCACGGGAGGTCGGCGGCCAGCCGCCAGTAGCCGGTGGCGAACAAGGCATCCAGGCTTGCCAGCAGCAGGCCGCCGAACACGACCCAGTGCCAGCGGATCGTCAGGCGGGTGCGGGGGAGGGTGAGGGTCGGGGTCGACATGCGGCGAGCATGCGGGCGCGCGCGCGCCACGGCTTGCCCCGGTTTGGCGGCTCGCCTGCCGACGGGCGGCGGATGCTTCGCCGCTGCGCCGCGTCTCAGCGGCCGAGCACCAGCGCGAACACCAGCGCCGCCCCCAGCCAGGCGAGGTCCACCGGCTGGTTGGCCATGCTGGCCAGCAGCCAGGCGAACTCCGGCCCCATGCGTCCCAGCGCCTGCCACGGCAGCAGCCCCATCGGCTTGCCCATCTGCGCGGCGGCGATCCCCCAGTTGGCGAGCACGCAGGTCGCTACGGTGGCCAGTGTCGCCAGCAGCGCACGCGGCCAACCCGGACGCATGTGCGCCAGCCGCAGCAGCAGGACCGCGTCGATCGCCGCCAGCACCGCCATCCAGCTGCACTGGCGATTGCGGCTCCAGGCCAGCAGCACCCACGCGGCGGCGAAGCCGAGGCTGCCGATCGCGAGGAGCGCCGGCGCCAGCCAGGGCAGGGGGGAAACGCGTCGTTCCATGCGCGGAATGGAGGGGCAAGGCGCACCAGCATAGCGGCGCGCGGCAGTACAATGGCGCCATCCCCGCGTCGCGCGCCTCCTTCCAACGCCGATGTATTCCCGCAGCAGCGAACCCGTCCGCTTCGAGCGCGACTGCGCCGCCGTCCTGGTGCCGCAGGGCGAAGCCGTCACGCTGCCAGCCGGCACGGTCGGCTACATCACCCAGGCCCTGGGCGGCAGCTGGACCGTCTTCGTCGAGGGCAACCTGTTCCGGATCGCCGGCGAGGACGCCGACGCGATCGGCAAGGAACCGCCCGAACCTATCGAGCTGCCGGCCCACGCCACCGACGAGGACGTCGAGAAGCTGGTGTGGAGGCAACTGCGCACGTGCTTCGACCCGGAGATCCCGATCAACGTGGTCGACCTCGGCCTGGTCTACGAGGCCACGGTGGGCCCGCACCCCGGGCAGCCCGGCCAGCGCCTGGTCGCGGTGCGCATGACCCTGACCGCGCCCGGCTGCGGCATGGGCGAGATCCTGGTCGAGGACGTGCGCAGCAAGCTGGAGCTGATCCCGACCGTGGCCGAGGCCGACGTCGAGCTGGTGTTCGACCCGCCGTGGAACCGGACCATGATGTCCGAGGCGGCGCGCCTGGAAACCGGGATGCTCTGAGGGCCCCGCGGCCCTCCGTCCCCCTCCGCGCGCGCGGCCCTGTCCGCCCCGGCCCCATCCGCCCGTTGACCAATCCGGGCAAGTACCCGCCACCGGTTCCGCAAGGCGGTCCGAATCATGCCCCCCGGGAATAAGCTCATGCCGCACGGTAGGTAGTTGACCGGGCTCTTTTTTGATTTGTGATGCGCGTCACATATTCAGCCCCTGTTTATGCTGCGACCGCAGCTTGAACGGCCCTCGGGCGCCGCTTTAGCGTGCCCTTGCGGTCCGCCCCCGGGTGGCCGCCATCCCCCCAGTCCCGGTTCCGACCGCCGGCACGATGCCGAGCGGTGCCTTGCCGGGCTCGCCGAACGAGACAGGAAGGATCAACGCGGACAAGGACGACGCCCGCCGGGCTCCCGCGCGCAGGACAGGCAACCGGCCGCCCCCGCGGCCTCCCATCCATCTCTCGAGGAATCGCAAGATGTTGCAGTCCCCGTATCGCTCGCTTTGCTTGCTCGCGCTGTCGCCGCTGGCGCTCGCGCTCTCCGCCGGTGCCGCCGGCGCCGCCACCCGTGTCGATCTGCACCAGCAGAACGTCGCGCACGTCAACCAGCAGGCCCGCGCGGCCCTCTCCACGCTCGGCGCCACCGCCAAGGCGGACCTGCGCCACGCCCGGATGCTCGGCCTGCCCACCGAGGCCGGTCTGCGCCAGGTCGGGTTCCAGCAGGACGCCGACGGCACCCGCCACTACCGTTACCAGCAGACCTTCCGCGGCATTCCCGTCTTCGGCGAGAACGTGATCGTCAGCGAACGCAACGGCGCGGTCCGCAACCTGTTCGGCCGCCGCGTGGACGGTCTCGCCTCCGAGATCCCCGCCGGCAAGGTCAAGTACTCGCGCAACCAGGCGCTGACGATCGCCAAGCACGCCGGCCTGGGCGCCCTCGTCACCGCCATGCAGGTCCGCAACGAGAAGTCCGACCTGATGATCTACGTCGACGACGCCGGCCGCGCGCACAAGGCCTACGTCGTTTCCTTCTTCGCCGACAGCAGCAGCGCCGGCGTGGCCCCGACCCGTCCGTTCGTGATCGTCGACGCGAACAACGGCAAGGTTCTCAAGAAGTGGGAGGGCCTGACCCACGCCGACATCGGTACCGGCCCCGGCGGCAACCAGAAGACCGGCCAGTACGAATGGGGTTCGGGCGGCCGTTACGGCTACCTCGACGTCACCCAGAGCGGCTCGACCTGCACGATGAACAACGCCAAGGTGAAGTCGGTCAACCTCAACGGCGGCACCAGCGGCACCACGGCGTATTCCTATACCTGCCCGCGCAATACCTACAAGCAGATCAACGGCGGCTACTCGCCGATCAACGACGCCCACTACTTCGGCGGCGTGATCACCGACATGTACCCGGCGTACACCGGCTACAACGCGCTGAGCTTCCAGCTGGTCATGCGCGTGCACTACAGCCGCAACTACGAGAACGCGTTCTGGGACGGCTCCACCATGAGCTTCGGCGACGGCGCCAGCACGTTCTACCCGCTGGTCAGCGCCGACGTCGCCGGCCACGAGGTTTCGCACGGCTTCACCGAGCAGCACTCCAACCTGACCTACTCCGGCCAGTCGGGCGGCATGAACGAGGCCTTCTCCGACATGGGCGGCGAGGCGACCGAGTACTACTGGAAGGGCAGCAACGACTTCCTGGTCGGCGCGGAGATCTTCAAGGGCTCGGGCGCGCTGCGCTACATGTGCAACCCGACCCAGGACGGCGGCTCGATCGACAACGCCTCTGACTACTACAGTGGCATGGACCCGCACTACTCCTCGGGCGTCTACAACAAGGCCTTCTGCAACCTGGCGAAGACGTCGGGCTGGAACACCCCGACCGCGTTCAAGGTCTTCGCCCGCGCGAACGCCCTGTACTGGACCGCGAGCAGCACCTACGTCAGCGGCGCCTGCGGCGTGCTGACCGCGGCGGACGACCTTGGCCTGAGCACGTCCGACGTCGCGGCGGCGTTCACCAGCGTCGGCGTGAACACCAGCAGCTGTGGTGGCGGCGGCGGCGGTGGCGGCAGCTCGGGCGGTCCGCTGACCAAGGGCCAGACGGTCACGGGCATCTCGGCCAGCACCGGCAACGACGTCGTGTACACCTTGCAGGTGCCCTCGGGCGCCAGCAACCTGGTGTTCACCATGTCGGGCGGGACGGGCGACGCCGACATGTACGTCAAGTTCGGCAGCACGCCGACCGACAGCTCCTATGACTGCCGTCCGTACAAGAGCGGCAACAGCGAGAGCTGCACCTACGCTTCGCCGCAGGCGGGCACGTACTACGTGCGGCTGAAGGCGTACTCGTCCTTCTCCGGCGTCAGCCTGAAGGGCGACTACAGCACCGGCGGCGGTGGCGGCGGCGGCGATTGCGGCGGCACCGTGCTGTGCAGCGGCACGGCCGTCTCGCTGCCGTCCGTCTCGCGCGGCTCCTGGTCGTCGGACTACACGCTGGTCGTGCCCTCGGGCAAGAGCAGCGTGGTGTTCCAGATCTCGGGCGGCAGCGGCGACGCGGACATGTACGTCCGGATCGGTGCGGCCCCGACGACCTCGAGCTACAACTGCCGTCCGTACCTGACCGGCAACAACGAGACCTGCACGTTCAACGCGCCGGCCGCCGGCACGTACCACGTCCGGGTCCGCGCGTACTCCGCCTTCTCGGGCGTGTCGTTGAAGGGCACCATCAACTGATGGTCAGGGCGCCGGGGCGCAGGCCCCGGTGTCCCGGGCAAGAAAAAAGGACCCCGGCCTGGCCGGGGTCCTTTTTTTTTGTCGCCGGGTGGCGTCAGATCAGCCGATCGCCTCGAAGCGATTGGCGGCGACGTTCTTGCGCACCTTCGCCGGATCCCACACGCGGCCGTTCATCGCGATGTACACGCCGGGCGGGAGCGACTGCACCGCGCCGACCGCGGTGCCGACGTTGAACTCGGCGTCCGAACCGCGGAAGCGCGCGGGGTTCAGCGCGCCGGTCAACACGATGGTCTTGTCGGCGATGCTGGCGAGCACGCGCGCCGTCTCGACCATGGTGTCGGTGCCATGGGTGACCAGCACCTGGGCCTCGTCCTGCGCGGCGATGGTGGCGCGCAGCAGTTCGCGGTCGGCGGCGCCGATGTGCAGCGAGTCCTTGCGCATGATCGGGATCACCCGGAAGCGGAAGGCGACCCCGAGTTCCTCGAGGATGCGGCCGATCTGCGGCTCCCCGACCTGGTAGTCCGACTTGTCGTCGAAATAGACCTTGTCGATGGTGCCGCCGGTGGTGACGATGAGCAGTTGGTCCATGCCGCGCATTGTCCGCGAAATCGCGAGGGTTGGCGTGAGGCTCAGCCGGCCAGGGCCAGTCGCAGCGGATCGAGCAGGGCGCCGTAGCGGGCCGCGCGGGCGGTGTCGGCGCGCAGCGGCTCGCGGACCTGGGCGGCGCTGGCGGTGCGCACGCTGCGGCGGGCGGCGTGGAAGGCCAGGCAGGCGGGGTCGAAGGGCAGCCCGCAATCGGCGAGCAGGGCGCGAATGCGCGCCTGGGGAGCCGCCAGCAGGTCCTCGTAGCGGTGCAGGCGGATCCGCGCCGGGTCGCGCAAGCGCCAGGCGTCCATGGCCCGTTCGCAGCCGCGCAGGTAGGCGCCGATGTCGGCGAGGTCGCAGGAAAAATGCGGCAACTGGTAGAACTGCTGGCGAAAACAGGACCAGCCGGTCTCCAGCGGATCCCTGCGCACTTCCAGCACGGTCGCGGCCGGCAGCATCGCGCGCAGCACGCCGGCCAGCTTCCAGTTTTCAGGCAGCTTGTCGGTGAAGCGCGGGCGTGCGCGTCGCCAGTGCGCGGTGCGCGCGAGGTAGTCGCGGCCGAGCCGCTGCCAGTCGCCCGCGTCCGCGTCGGCCACCCAATGCGGAAAGGGCTGGCCGCGACGGCGCGACTCCGCCTGGATCACCTCCCCGAGGTCGGGCAATTCGCTGGCGCCCTCGACCTGCGGGTGCGCGGCCAGGATCTGTTCGAACAGGGTCGAGCCCGAGCGCGGCAGGCCGACGATGAAGATCGCTTCCGCGCCCAGCCCGGGATCCAGCGGTGCGGGCAGGTCGGCGGTCGCGGCGAGCGCGGCCGCGACGAATCCCTCGAACGCCGCGCGGCTCCACGGCGCGCGCCGCTTCGTCAGCGCGTTGGCCGCCGCCAGCGCGGCGAAGGCCTCGGGATAGCGGCCGCGGCCTTCCTCCAGCGCGCCCAGCGCGTGGCCCATCGCGATGCGATCCTCGTCGCGCAGCCCGGCGCGCGCGAGCTGCGCGCGCAGGACCCCGGCGTCGGCATCGCCCAGCGGTCGGGTCTTGATGTTGGACAGGCCACGCCAGGCGTCGCCGCAGGCCGGCTGCACGCGCAACGCGGCGCGGTAGGCGGCCTCGGCCTCGTCGAGGCGGCCCAGGTGCAGCCGCGCGTCGCCGAGCAGGATCGCCGCCGGCAGCAGGTCCGGCGCCAGCGCGTGCGCGCGCGCCAGCGCCTCGGCGGCGTCCTCGCTGGCGCCGGCCAGCTGCAGGTTGCGGCCGAGGTTGAACCAGGGCATCGGCTGCGCGGGCGCCAGTTCGCAGGCACGGCGCCAGCTGGCGAAGGCGGCCTCGCGCTCGCCGCGCGCCATGCGCAGGTTGCCGAGGTCGTTGTGCAGCAGGGCGTCGCCGGGGTGCAGCGCGATCGCGCTTTCGAGCGCCGCGATCGCGGCGGCGGAATCGCCGCGGCGCGCGTGCAGGAACGCCGAGACCCGCAGCACTTCCGCGTGCTCCGGCGTTTCCGCCAGGGCTTGCGCCAGCAGTCGCTGCGCTTCGGCGAGCGCGCCGTCGCGGATCGCGCGCGCCGCCGCCTGCAGGCGCGCGACCTGCGCCGCGGCCAGGCCGGCCATGCGCGGATCGGCCGCCGTGGCGTTCACTTGCGGCGCGCGCCGAATCGCGCGCGCAGGCCGGGCAGGCTGGCGAACCAGACGATCGCCACCGCCAGCACGATCGCGCCCAGCGCGTAGCCGCGCTCCGGCGCCCGCGTCCACGCGACCATCACCCCGTGCGAGAACCACAGCAGCGCGAACACCCCGGCGAAGAACCCGGCGCGCGCGCTGCCGCGCCGGACCAGCAGGGCCAGCACCGCGGGCGGCAGGCCGAACACCAGCAGCGCGGCGGGCTCGTGGCGGAACCAGGCGGCGTACAGCAGCGCCAGTGCGACCAGGCTCGCGAGCAGCCACACGCGGGTCGCGCTCATGCCGACAGCCTCGCGGCCAGCGTGGCGATGCGGCGCCCGAGCGCGCGCGCGAGTTCGGCCTCGTGCTCGCTGGGCTGCGGATCGTCGGCGTGTCCCGCCACGTGGCTCGCGCCGTACGGGGTACCGCCCGTGCGGGTCGCGTTGAGCGCGGCTTCGGTGTAGGGGATGCCGGCGATCACGCAGCCGTGGTGCAGCAGCGGCAGCAGCATCGACAGCAGGGTCGCCTCCTGGCCGCCGTGCATGGTCGCGGTGGAGGTGAACACGCCGGCCGGCTTGCCGACCAGGGTGCCGCTGGTCCATTCGCCGCCGAGGCCGTCGATGAAGTGCTTGAGCGGCGCGGCCATGGTGCCGAAGCGGGTCGGGCTGCCGAGCAGCAGGCCGGCGCACTCGGCGAGGTCGGCGCGTTCGACGTAGGGCGCGCCGGCGTCGGGCACCGGCGGTTCCGCGTCGCGGGTGACCGGCGCCACCGCCGGCACCGTGCGCAGGCGCGCCGCCATGCCCGGCACCTCGCCGACGCCGCGCGCGACCTGCCGCGCCAGCCGCGCCACCGAACCGCCGCGGCTGTAGTACAGCACCAGGATCTCGGCCATCGTTCCTCCGTCCAGCCGCGCAGCATAGCCAGCGCGGCCGGCGGCGGGAATGGCGCGGCCGCGGCGCCCGCGCCGTCACCCGGCCTTCGGTTACCCTTCGGCGATGGATCCCCTGGACTCCCTGTACCGCTGGGGCGAACGCCTGCGCGACCGCGCGCGGGTGCTGTCGTTCCTGCGTTACCTGCGCCGGCGCATGTTCGAGGACCGGCTGATGGAATCGGCCGCGGCGCTGTCCTACACCACCGCCTTCGCGCTGGTGCCGCTGGTGATGGTGGCGTTCGGCGTGGTCTCGGCCTTCCCATCCTTCGCGGAATGGAACGCGCGGCTGCAGGATTACGTCATCGCCAACTTCGCGCCGGGCGCCGCCGACGCGATCCGGCGCTACCTGCAGCGGGTGACCGAGAACATCGGCACCCTGACCACCGCCGGCGTGCTCGCGCTGGTGTTCTCGATGCTGATGGCGCTGCGCCAGATCGAGCGCGCCTTCAACCACATCTGGCGGGTGAAGACGACCCGGCCGCAGCTCAGCCGCTTCCTGATCTACTGGACGGTGATGACCCTGGGCACGCTGGTGGCGGCGGCGAGCCTGGCGCTGTCTACCCGCTTCTTCGCGCTGGCGGTGTTCGAGACCGCGCCCGGGCGCGCGCTGGAGTCGCTGATGCTGCAGCTGGCGCCGGTGGCGATCGAGCTGGCGGCGTTCGCGCTGATCTTCAAGCTGGTGCCGCATCGGACCGTCCAGTGGCGGCACGCCCTGCTCGGCGCGGTGTTGTCGGTGGCGCTGTTCGAGCTGGTGAAGTGGGGGATCGGCCTGTATCTCGCCGAGTTCGCGAGCTACCAGAAGACCTACGGCCCGCTCGCCTTCGTGCCGATCTTCCTGATCTGGTTCTACTTCGCCTGGCTGGCGGTGCTGCTGGGCGCGTCGCTGGCGGCGGCGGTGTCCGCGTTCCGCTACCAGCCCGCGTCGATGCGGCTGCCGGAGGGCTACGAGATCTACGGCCTGCTGCGCCTGCTCGGCCGCTTCGCCGAGCAACGGCGGCACGGCAAGGGCCTGCACAGCGACGAGATCCAGCAGCGCGAGCCGATGCTCACCGACGCGCTGGTGCAGGAGTTGCTCGCGCAGCTGTGCGCGATCGACCTGGTGCGGCGCGCCGAGTCCGGCGAATGGCTGCTGGCGCGCGACCTCGACGACCTCACCGTCGGCGAACTCTACGAAGCCTGCCAGCTGCGCATCCCGGTCGCGGAGGCGCACCTGCCGTGCCGCGAGGATGCGCTCGGCGCCGCCGCGATCGCCGAACTCGACCAGCTGCGCCTGCCGCTGCGCGACCTGCTCAAGCGGCGCGTGTCCACCATCTACGAGGATGTCCCGGAATGATCCCGCTGCGTACCTGCCTGTTGCTGGGCCTCGCCCTCGCCGTCGCCGCCTGCCAGCGCGAGGCCGCGCCGCCCGCCGCGCCCGCTACGCCGGCGCCCGCGCCGGCCGCGCCGGCCGCGCCGGCCGCGCAGGCGCCCGGCACCACCGCGCCGCCGGACGGGCGCACCGCGGACGTCCCCGCGTTGTCGGTGACCACCGTGGACGGCAAGCCGTGGACGCTCGCCGACCGGCGCGGCCGCTGGGTAGTGGTCAACTTCTGGGCGACCTGGTGCGCGCCCTGCCTGAAGGAGATGCCCGAGCTGTCCGCGCTGGACGCGATGCGCGAGCACGTCGAAGTCATCGGTCTCGCGTACGAGGACACCACGCCGGAGGACATGCGCGCGTTCCTGAAACAGCACCCGGTGGTGTATCCGGTCGCGTTGCTGGACGTGTACGACCCGCCGAAGGACTTCGCCACCCCGCGCGGCCTGCCCACGACCTACCTGGTCGCACCGGACGGCAAGGTCGCGAAGCACTTTCTCGGGCCGGTGACGGCGAAGGACATCGAGGATGCGATCGCCGCCGCGGGCGGGCCGAAGGCGGGTTGAGATGACCGCGGCGCGCTTCCTCGTCGCGGGCCGGGTACAGGGCGTGTGCTTCCGCGCCGGCACCCGCGAGCAAGCCATGCGGCTGGGCCTGCGCGGCCATGCGCGCAACCTGGCGGACGGCCGGGTCGAGGTATTGGCGGCCGGCGACGACGCGGCGCTGGAGGCGCTGGCGCGCTGGCTGCGGCAGGGGCCGCCGCTGGCGCGGGTGGAGACGGTGGAGCGCCATCCGGCGGCAGAGGCCGAAGCGGGCGACGGATTCACCACCGGCTGAGCGCCGCCTTACAGCGTCAGCGCGAACCAGCGGTTGCCTTCCTCGTGCCAACCGGCGGCGCGGTACAGCGCCTGTGCCGCATGGTTGTCGGGCGTGGTTTCCAGCATCAGCCCGCAGGCGCCGTCGGCGCGGGCGAAGCGCGCGGCGGCGTCGAGCAGGGCGCGGGCGACGCCGTCGTGGCGCGCGTGCGCGTCGACGTAGAGGTCGTTGAGCAGCCACAGCCGCGCCGTGCGCACCGAGGAGAACAGCGGATAGAGCTGGGTGAAGCCCGCGGCGCGGCCGTCGCGTTCGGCGAGCAGCACGACCGACTCGCCGCGCTCGATCCGTTCCCGCAGGAAGGCTTCCGCGCGCGGCAGGTCAGGCGGCTGCCCGTAGAAGCGGCGATAACCGTCGAACAGTGGCGCGAGCGCGGGGAGGTCGGCGACGGTGGCCTGGCGGATCGTGGTCAACGCGCGGAGCTCCGCGTCGTGACCGCGGGCGAAGCCGACTCCAGCCAGCGCAGAATGCCGGCGCGGTCGCGCGCGCGCAGCAGGGCCGGGGCCCGCTTGCGCAGCGCGGCGAGGTCGCAGGCGCGGATCGCCTGGCGCACCTCCAGCAGCATCGTCGGGTGCATGCTCAGCTCGCCGAGGCCGAGCGCCAGCAACAGCGGCACGAAGGCCGGGTCGGCGGCGAGTTCGCCGCACACCGCGACGCTGCGTCCGCGTCGCTGCGCGACCACGATGATCTCGCGCAGCAAACGCAGCACCGCCGGGTGCAGTGGCGAGTACAGCGTGCCCAGCGCCTCGTTGTCGCGGTCGGCGGCGAGCAGGTACTGGACGAGGTCGTTGGTGCCGACCGAGATGAAATCCACCGTGTCGATGAAGCCGGCGAGCGCCAGCGCCGCCGACGGCACCTCGATCATCGCGCCGAGTGGGATGTCGTCCGCGACCGCGTGGCCGGCGGCGCGCATGTCGGCGGCGATCCGCGCCAGCAGCGCGCGCACCGCCACCATCTCCTCGCGGCACGCGACCATCGGCACCAGCACCCGCAGCGGTCCGTACGCCGACGCGCGCACGATCGCGCGCAGCTGGGTCTCGAACACCTCCTGCCTGCGCAGCGACAGCCGCACGCCGCGCACGCCGAGCGCCGGATTGGGTTCGTCGGCCAGCGCCAGGCCGCTGCTGTCCGCCTTGTCGGCGCCGACGTCGAGGGTGCGGACGGTGACGGTGCGGCCGGTCATGCCGAGCACGAGGTCGCGATAGGCGCGGAACTGCTCCTCCTCGTCGGGCAGCTCGCGCCGGCCGAGGAACAGGAACTCGGTGCGGTACAGGCCGACGCCGGCGGCGCCCAGGGCGTGCGCTTCGGCGACGTCCTCGCGCGATTCGGCGTTCGCCCACAGCTTGACGTCGAAGCCGTCGAGCGTGCGCGAGGGCTCGCGGCGCAGGCGGTTGAGCTCGCGGCGCTCGCGCTTGCCCTCGCGCACGCGGGCGCGGTGCGCGCGCAGGTCGGCAGCGTCCGGATCGCGCACCACCAGGCCGGTGCCGCCGTCCACGACCAGCACGTCGCCGTCGTTGATCTTCTGCAGCGCCTGCGCCGCACCCACCACCAGCGGCAGGTGCAGGCTGCGGGCGAGGATCGCGTTGTGCGAGAGCGGGCTGCCGCTGGCGGTGACCACCGCCAGCACGCCCTGCGCCTGCAACTGGGCAAGCTCGGCCGGGGCGACGTTGTCGGCGACCAGGATCTCGCCGGCGATGCCGCGCACGTCGGCGCTGCGCCGGTGCAGCGCGGCGTGGATGCGGCCGATGACCTGGTCGATGTCGTCGATGCGGCTGCGCAGGTAGGCGTCGTCCATGCCGGTGAAGACGCCAGCGATGCGGTCGCGCTGCACCCGCAGCGCGTAGTCGGCCGAGTAGCGGCCGCCGCGGATCAGGGTGTCCAGCCCCTGCAGCAATTCGGGGTCGTCGAGCAGCAGCGCGTGCAGGTCGAGGAACTCGCCGATCTCCTGCGCCAGCGCGCCCTGCAGGCGCTTGCGCAGGCCGCGCATCTCCTCGCGCACGGTGTCGATCGCCGCATGCAGCCGGGCCAGTTCGTCCTCGACCTGGGCGGCGGGGATGCGCTCCTCGACGACGTCCAGGGCGTGCGGCTGCCGCACCCGCGCGCGCCCGAGCGCGCTGCCGCGCGAGGCGCCATGCCCGGGCACGACCAGCCGCATCAGCTCTCCTCGTCGAAGCGGCGGGCGAACAGCTCGGCGACCGCGTCGGCGGCGGCCTGCTCGTCCTCGCCGTCCACCCGCAGCAGGACTTCGGTGCCCTGGCCCGCGGCGAGCAGCATCACGCCCATGATGCTCTTGGCGTTCACCTCGCGGCCGCGTGCGGCGAGGATGGCGTTGCAGCGGAAGCCGGACAGCGCCTGCACCAGCTTCGCGGTCGCGCGCGCGTGCAGGCCGAGGCGGTTGCTGACGACGAGGGTCCGTTCAAGCATCGTCGGGGATCACTCCGTTGCGGGCGCCGGCGGCGGCCACGCGTTGCAGTTCGTCGAGGGGAAGGTCGGGATAGTTCAGCACCCGCAGCAGCATCGGCAGACTCAGCCCCGCCACCCGCCTCGCCGGCGTGCCCAGCCGCGCGAGGCGGGTGGCGAGGTTGGCCGGCGTGGCGCCGTACAGGTCGGTGAGCAGCAGCACGCCGTCGCCGCCATCCACCCGCCGCAGGGCCGCGCTGGCGGCGGGCAGCGCCGCCTCGGGATCGGCGTCGAAGCGCATCTCGAACGACTCGACCCGCAGCGGCAGTTGCCGCAGCAGCCGCCCGGCGACGGCGAGCACGGCGCTGCCGACGCCTTCGTGGGTGACCAGCAGGATGCCGACGCTCATGCGCTGAAAATAGCAGACGCGCGCGGCCGGCGACGGCGCCGCGCGGGGCTCACTCCAGCACCCGCAGGCCGGCGACCAGCAGCGCCAGCTTCGCCGCCATCGCCTCCTGCGGCTGGCTGCCTTCCGCCGCGACGGTCGCGCTGTACAGCACCT
Source organism: Lysobacteraceae bacterium (assembly GCA_035539135.1). GTDB lineage: Bacteria > Pseudomonadota > Gammaproteobacteria > Xanthomonadales > Xanthomonadaceae > JABFWF01. The sequence goes on along the minus strand of DATLJD010000013.1, from coordinate 97,350 downwards.
TCGGCGCGGCCGCGGCGTCGGGGCCGACCACGCCGGTGACCTTGGTCGCGTCGTCGTCGTGGCGGGACACGCCGTCGTAGCGATGGCGGCGGTGCAGCACGCGCTCCCAGTCGTTGCGCCAGTCGTCGCCAAGCTCCCCGGGCGGCTCCTGCTCGCGCACCACCATCACGAAATTGTTCTCGGTGGAGCGCGCGGAAAGCCACAGCTCGGCCACGTCCCACACGACCTTGCCGCCGTCGCGGTAGAAGGCGAACCCCAGGGTGAGGATGCTGTCCGGCCCGATCGCCTGCAGTTCCGGGCCGAACGCCAGGCGCATGCGGGGCGAGGCATACTCGAAGCGCTTGCCGAAGTCGGCGCGGATGCGGGTATCGGCCAGCGCTTCCGGCAACAGGCCCGGATCCCGCAGGAAGTCCTGCCACTGCGCCAGGGTGCCGTCGTAGTTGGCGTAGGTGAAGTCGGTCAGCGCGCGCAGGTTGATCGCCTGGTCGTGCGCCTGCAGCGCGGACCCGTAGCGGGCGATGCCGACGTAGCCGTCCGGCACCGGCAGCGCGGCGACCACCAGCACCGCGTTGGCGTAGGGCAGCGTCCATTCCCACATGCGCCACCCGCGGCCCCAGGCGTCGGTATGGCGGCTGCTCGCGCGCGGCTGGCCGAGCGAGGTCACCTGGATGTTCTGGTTGGCGACCTGGCGCTTGGCGAAGCCGGTCTTCAGCAACAGGTCCATCGGCGCGGCGGGATCGGCGTACAGCCGCGCGGCCGGCACGTCGTCCGGCCGGCGCAGGTGGAACAGCATGTTCTTGCCGTAGCTGCCGAGGGTGACGTAGCCGTTCGCACCGAGCCGGTAGTCGTCCTTCTGCTCGCCGGCGATGCCCCACTTGCCGCCGTCGTCGCGGACCACGATCTTCGGGAAGTCGCCCATGGTCGGTATCGAGTGCAGCAGCGCGGCGGTGTCGGCGCCGTCCGGGAACATCCGCGCCGGATCCTTCTTCAGCAGCGCGGCCAGCTGGGCGTCGAACCAGGCGTTGGTGCGCTGCGAATAGGCGCGGAAGAAGTCCGCCAGCTTCAGCGGCAGCGCGAACTGCGTCGTCAGCGTATTGCTCAGCGTGCTGTCGAAGACGTCGAACTGGTAGCCGATGCGCTGGTCGATCCCGGCCACGCCGTCCGGCGCCTGCAGGACCAGCGAGATCGGCAGCGCGTAGTTGAGGTTCTCGTTCGGCGACTTGGCCAGCACCACGCCGATCACCTTGCCCTCCGCGTCCACCAGCGGGCCGCCGCTGTTGCCGGGCGAGGCCGGCGCCGAGAAGCGCATCCACTTCCAGCGTCCGTCCTGCTGCTCGGGCGTGTCGGAGGTGTACAGGCCGTCGCGGATCACCACGCCAGTGCCGTAGGCGTTGCCGACCGAGTACACGGTCTGGCCCTGCGCGGGCGCGGTCTGCACCGGCAGGGCCGCGGCCGCGGGCGGCGCTTCGGCGAGGGTGAACTCGACGAAGTCCCGCTCCAGCGAGAACTTGCGCACGCTGTCGATCGCGTAGACGCGGCCGTGGTTGTCGCGCAGCGCGGGCGGCCCCCACAGGCTGTCGACGCCGGTCAGCAGCACATGCGCGGCGGTGACGTAGCGGCCGTCGCCGATCGCGAAGGCGGTGCCGATCGAGTAGTACTCGTCGTTGCGCTCCTGGAAGGGCAGCAGCTCCAGCGGCAGCGGCTTGTCGTAGGTCAGGGGGTCGTGGACCGGCTTGGCGGCGACCACCTCGAAGGTCGCGGCCTGGATCGCCGGCAGCAGCGCGGGATCCAGGCTGACCGCGCGCGCCCCGCCGGGGAACAGCACCGCGGCCGCCAGCGCCACTCCCATCCACCACCGCTGCGCGGTGCGGCCTCCGATGCCGTCGGGCATGTCGTCCCCTCGTCGTGCGGCGCGGCGCGCGCCATGGCCCTATCGTGCCACGCGCGGGTTCGCCTGCGCAGGGGGCGTGTCAGTCGAGTTCGCGGTGGTGGACGGCGACTTCCGCCCAGCCGTTGTCGCGGCAGTGGTGGGCGAGGCGTTCGGCGAGGTAGACCGAGCGGTGTCGGCCGCCGCTGCAGCCGAAGGCGACGGTGACGTAGCTGCGGGTCTCCGAGCGCAGGCGCGGCAGCCAGGTATCGAGGAAATCCTCGACCTGGCGCGCGTATTCGCGCACTTCCGGCTGCGTCTCGAGGTGCGCGCGCACCTGCGCGTCGCGGCCGGACAGCGGGCGCAGCTCGGGGTTCCAGTGCGGGTTGGGCAGCACCCGCGCGTCGAACACGAAGTCGGCGTCGGCGGGCACCCCGCGGCGGTAGGCGAAGGACTCGAACAGCAGCGACAGGGTGGTGTCGCCGGCCAGGCCGAAGTCGGTGATCACCTGGCGGCGCAGCTGGTGCACGTTCAGCGCGCTGGTGTCGATCACGCTGTCGGCGACCTGGCGCAGCGGCTTGAGCACCTGCCGCTCGAGCGAGATCGCGTCGGCCAGCGACAGGCCGAGGTGGCTCAGCGGATGCCGGCGGCGGGTGTCGGCGTAGCGCTTGAGCAGCACCTCGTCGGAGGTCTCGAAGAACACCAGGCGCGGGTCGAGTCCGAGCGAGCCCACCGCCGACAGCCAGCCGGGGATGTTGGCGAGGTCGCTGTGGCGGTTGCGCACGTCGATGCCCACCGCGAGCTTCTCCGGCGCGCCGTCGTCGCGCGCCACGCTGCGCACGAACTCCGGCAGCAGCTCCGCCGGCAGGTTGTCCACGCAGTAGAAGCCGAGGTCCTCGAAAGTGTTCAGCGCGACCGACTTGCCGGAGCCGGACATGCCGCTGACCACCACCAGCTCCGGTGCGTGCGCGTTCATGGCGTCGAGCGCTCCAGGAAGTGGCTGTGCCGGGCCATGAACGCCGCCGCCGGGTCCACGCCCTTGGCGCGCAGGATGTGCGCGCGCGCCGCGGCCTCCGTCAGCACCGCGAGGTTGCGGCCGGGCATCACCGGGAGCGTGATCATCGGCACGTCGAGGTCGAGCACGCGGCGCACGCCGAGGTCGCCGGTGATGCGCTCGATCCCGCCCGGCCTGGGCTCGACGGTCGGCTGGGTCAGGTGCACGATCAGGCGCAGGTACTTGTTCTTCTTGACCGCGGTGTCGCCGAACATCTGGCGCACGTTGAGCACGCCGAGGCCGCGCACCTCGAGCAGGTCCTGCAGCAGCTCGGGGCTGCTGCCGTCCAGAACGTCCGGCGCGATCTGGGTGAACTCCGGCGCGTCGTCGGCGACCAGGCGGTGGCCGCGGGTGACCAGCTCCAGCGCCAGTTCGCTCTTGCCGGCGCCGGCCTCGCCGGTGATCAGCACGCCGATCGAATAGATCTCCAGAAACACGCCGTGCATGGTCACCCGCGGCGCCAGCTTGCGCGCGAGGTGGTACTGCAGGTGGTTGAGCAGCTCGTGGCCGCGCCGCGGCGAGATCCACAGCGGCGTGCCGGATTCCTCGGCGGCGTCGTGCAGGTCGGCCGGGCAGGCCTGGTCCTTGCTGATCACCAGCGCCAGCGGCCCGAATTGCATGATGCGGGCGATGGTCTCCCAGCGCTGGCGCGAGTCGAGCCCGTCCAGCCAGCTCAGCTCCTCGGCGCCGAGGATCTGCACCTTGTTCGGGTAGATGATGTTGAGGTAGCCGGCCAGCGACGGCCGGCGCGCGACCGAGTCGCCAGGTTCCAGCGTGCGCGCGCCGCCGGCCTGGCCGGCGACCCAGCGCAGGCCGAGCCGCTCGCGCAGCTGTTCGAACAGTTCGCCGGCGCTGATCGCCATCGGCATCCGTGCGTCCTCCTAGCGCTCCGCCAGCAACAGCGCGCGCAGCGCGTCGGCGTCGGGGGCCGCCCGCAGCGCATCGCGGAAGCCGGCGTCGCCGAAGCGCTCGGCCAGCTCCGACAGCAGCTGCAGGTGCTGCTGGGTGAAGTGGACGGGCACCGCCATCGCGAACACCAGGTCCACCGGCTGGCCGTCGGCGGCGTCGAAGTCCACGCCGGGAGTCAGCCGGAAGAACGCGGCGCGGGCCTGTTCGAAGGCCTCCGTGCGGCCGTGCGGGATGGCCACGCCATGGCCGATCGCGGTGCTGCCAAGGCGCTCGCGCTGGCGCAGGCTGCGACCGATCGCGCCGGTGGTCTCGGCCGCGCCGTCGGCGAGCAGGCGGGCGGCCGCGTCCAGGACCTGGTCGCGGCCGTCCGCCTCGACCAGGACCGCGATCCGGTCGGCGCTGAGCAACTCGGCGAGCGGCATGCAGGTGCTAGGCGAAGTCGCCGCTGCGGGCGGGATCGGCGTTGCGCCGGCTCTGGTCGACCAGCTTGCCCTTGTGCTTCAGCACCAGGCGGTCGAGTTTGTCGGCGAGCAGGTCGATCGCCGCGTACATGTCGGGGCCGCTGGCGTCCGCGTGCATCGCCGAGGCGCCTGCGAAGTTCAGCGTCGCTTCCGCGCAGTGCAGGGGCTTGTCCACCCGGAGCGAGACCCGGACGTCGATGGTCTGGTGGTCGAAGTGCCGCTCCAGGCGCGCCAGCTTGCTTTCCACGTAGTCGCGCAGCGCGGGAGTCACGTCGAGCTGCTGGCCGTAGGTTTCAATGCGCATCGGTCCCTCCTGTCGACTGGTGGTCGCGGCAGCATGGCGTGGATCGCCGCCGCCACCGTGAACGCTACCCGACCCCGGCGCTTCCGGCTAGCCGATGCGCACCCGTTCGTGTGAAGAGGGGATGCCGAGCGCTTCCCGGTACTTGGCCACGGTGCGGCGGGCGACCGGCACGCCGCCGGCCTTGAGCAGCGCGGCCAGGCGGGCGTCGGACAGGGGCTTGCGCGGGTTCTCCGCATTCACCAGCTCACGGATCATGCTCTGGACCGCGGTGCTGGAGGTTTCCCCGCCACCGCCGGTGTCGATGCCGGAGGCGAAGAAGGCGCGCAGGGGGAGGGTGCCGCGCGGGGTGCGCACGTACTTGCGGGCGACCGCGCGCGAAACGGTGGACTCGTGCAGGCCTATCTCGGCGGCGACCTCGCGCAGGGTCAGCGGGCGCAGCGCCTGGTCGCCGAACTCAAGGAAGCCGGCCTGCTGGCGGACCAGGCAACGCATCACCTTGAGCAGGGTCTCGCCGCGCGCCTCGAGGTTCTTCAGCAGCCAGCGCGCTTCCTGCAGGCGGCCGCGCAGGTAGCCGGCGTCGGCGGCGCAGGCGCGGGTAATCAGTTGCTCGTAGCCGCGGTGGATGGTCAGCCGCGGCAGATGGCTGCCGGCCAGCGCCACCCGCCACACGCCGCGCTGGCGCCAGACCACGCAGTCCGGGTTGACGTAGGTGTCGGCGGGCAGGGTGCCCAGGCGCGCGCCCGGGCGCGGGTCCAGCGAGCGCAGCAGTTGCAGCGCGGCCTGCGCCTCGTCCGGATCGCAGCCCAGCTCGGCGGCGACGCCGGCGGCGCCGATCCGAGGCACCCGCTCCAGCAGGCCGGCGCTGATCCGCAGCGCGACCGTGCGCCCCGGGGTGTCCTCGTCGAGCAGGCGCAGCTGCAGCGCCAGGCATTCGCCGAGGTCGCGCGCGCCGACTCCGGGCGGATCGAAGCGCTGCACCTGGTGCAGCACGGTCAGCAGCTCGCCCTCGTCGACCTCGAGCTCCGGGCGCAAGGCCTCGCGGAGGGCGTCGAAGGGTTCGCGCAGGTAGCCGTCCTCGTCGATCGCGTCGATCAGGGCCAGGCCGATGCGGCGGTCGCGCGGCGACAGGTGGCTCAGGTGCAGCTGCCACTGCAGGTGGTCGCGCAGGGTTTCCGGCTCGACCACGCGCTGGCTGGCGTCGCCGTCCTCGTCGTCGGTGCCGCGGGCGGCCGGCGCCCATGGCTCCGCGTCGCGGTTCCAGGGCACAAGGTCCTCGTCGTCGGCGCGCGCGACCGTGGCGTCGCCGTCGCCCTCATGCTCGCGCGGGGCGGGTACCTCGACCGGTTCCGGCTCCTCCCAGTCCAGCAGCGGATTGCTCTCGACCGCCTGCGCCAGCTCGGCCTCCAGTTCCTGCCCGGACAGCTGCAGCAGGTGGATCGCCTGGCGCAGCTGGGGCGTGAGCACCAGCTGCTGGCCGAGCGTGGTCTGGAGGCGGGTTTTCATGTCGCTGCGAAACGCGTCCTGGCGGGGACGGCGGTCGCGGCTAGAGGCGGAAGGAATCGCCCAGGTAGACGCGCCGCACGTCGGGATTGGCGAGCAGCGCGTCCGGCGCCCCCTGCGCGAGCACGCTGCCTTCGTTGAGGATATACGCGCGGTCGCAGATGCCCAAGGTTTCGCGGACGTTGTGGTCGGTGATGAGGACGCCGATGCCGCGGTTCTTGAGGTGGCTGACGATGCGCTGGATCTCGCCGACCGAGATCGGGTCGACGCCGGCGAACGGTTCGTCCAGCAGGATCAGGCGCGGGCGCGCGGCCAGCGCGCGGGCGATCTCGACCCGCCGGCGCTCGCCGCCCGAGAGGCTGGCGCCGGCCTGGTCGGCGACGTGGCTGACCTGCAGTTCGTCCATCAGGCCCTCGAGCTCGCGCGCGCGGCCCTTGGCGTCGAGGTCGGCCCGCAGCTCCAGCACCAGCCGCAGGTTGTCGGCGACGCTCAGCTTGCGGAACACCGACGGCTCCTGCGGGAGGTAGCCGACCCCGCGGCGGGCGCGCACGTACATCGGCTCGCCGGTGATGTCGCGGCCGTCGAGCACGATGCGACCGGCGTCGGCGGGCACCAGGCCGACGATCATGTAGAAGCAGGTGGTCTTGCCGGCGCCGTTGGGACCGAGCAGGCCGACCACCTCGCCGGCGTCGAGCGTCAGCCCGAAATCCCGCACCACCTCGCGCGCGCGATAGCGCTTGCGCAGGCCCTCGGCGACCAGCATCAGGGCGCGTCCTTGTCCTGGTTCTCGGCCTGCTGGGCCGGCGCGGCGTTCTTCGGCAGGATGGTCATGCGCACCCGGCCGTCGCCCTGGCCGCCGCCGCTCTCGACGCCGCCGGTCTTGAGGTTGTAGACGACCCGCGCGCCGCTCATGCTGCCGCGCGGCTGCTGCAGGTTGACGTCGCCGGTGAACACCACGACCTCGGTCTGCAGGTTGTAGTCCACGCCGGTGGCGCGCGCGGTCATCGGCGTGCCGTCGTCCATGGTCTGCCTGAGCACGACCGGCGCGCCGCTCAGCACCGCGCGGCTGACCTCGCCGCCGCCGCGGTAGATGGTCGCCTTGGCGGCGCTGATCTCCAGCGTGCCCTGGGTGATGTGGACGTTGCCGGTGAGCACGCAGGTGCCGTTGTCGCCGAGGGTGCAGCTGTTGGTGTTCGAGACCAGCTGCATCGGCTGGTTGCGGTCGGACGAGCGCGCGCCCGCGGCGCCGGCGAAGGCGACGAGGACGGCCAGCAACAGCAGCTCAGCGGGACGACGGGACATAGAGGGTGCGGGCCTGGGAAAGGAGGGTGAAGCGCTTGGCGTCGAGTTCGGCCCTGAGGCCCCGGCCGATCATTGTAAGGCCCGGTTCGGTGACGGTCACCGCCAGTTCCGAGGTGGCAAGCCGCTTCTCCGGGAAGACGTTCAGCTCCTCCGTGCGCATCGCCGTCGGATCCTCTCCCGGCGGACTGTCCAGCCGCACATCCTCGCGCAGGCGGATGCGGTCGCGCTGCTCGCTGATCCAGCCGCGCCTGGCGCGCACCTGCCAGTAGCGACCGTCCTCGTCGGGCAGCAGGAACAGCGGGGTGGTCAGCTCCATCGTGCGCGCGCCCGGGGTCTCCTGCAGCAAGGGCGCGCGCAGGGTGAACGACTCGCTGCCGTCGTCGTCCAGCGCGATCAGTTCGAAGTCGTGCAGCACGTAGTCCGAGCGGCCGCCGCCGGAGGCCGCCGGCACCCCCTGGTCGCGCTGGCGCAGCACCGACCAGCCGGTGACGATGGCGCCGGCGAGCAGCAGCAGGGTCAGGCCGAGGCGCCAGTTCATGCCGGCGACCCCAGCAACGCGGCAATCCGGTCCTGGGCGCCGAGCACGAGGTCGCACAGCTCGCGTGCCGCGCCTTCGCCGCCGCGCATGGAAGTGCGCCAGTGCACGCGCGCGGCGATCCACGGGTGCGCGTCGGCCGGCGCCACGGCGAGGCCGGCGGCCTGCAGCACGGCGAGGTCGGCGAGGTCGTCGCCCATGAAGGCGACCGCGTCCAGGCCGATCCCCAGCCGCTCGGCCAGGTCGCGCACGCAGGCCAGCTTGTCGCCGACCGCGATGCAGGCCTCGGCGCCAAGCTCGGCCGCGCGCTGCGCGGCGATGCCGCCGCCGCGCGCGGTGACGAAGGCGGTGGCGATGCCGGCGCGGCGCAGCAGCGCCAGGCCCTGGCCGTCGCGCACGTGGAAGGCCTTCAGCTCGCGGCCCTCGCCGTCGAAGCCGAGGCGGCCGTCGGTGAGGGTGCCGTCCACGTCGAAGCAGGCCAGGCGCACCCGCGCCGCGCGTGCGACGAGGTCCGGCGTGAGGCCGCGGAGGTGGTCGAGGTGGCGTGGCGTGGCGTCCATGTCGGAGTCGTCGGGGTCGCGGCGATCAGACGACGCGCGCCCGCAACAGGTCATGAATGTTGAGCGCGCCGACCACGCGGTGGTCATCGTCGACGACCACCAGCGCGCTGATCTTGTGCGCCTCCATCAGCTGCGCGGCCTCGGCCGCGAGCGCGTCCGAGCCGATCGTCTTCGGCGAGCGCGTCATGACCGCGCCGATCGTGGTCGCGCGCATGTCGACGCTGGCATCGTCCAGGGTGCGGCGCAGGTCGCCGTCGGTGAACATGCCGAGCAGGCGGTCGTCCGCGTCGACCACCGCGGTCATGCCGAGCCGCTTGCGGCTCATCTCGACCAGCGCCGCGCTGAGCGAGGCGTCGGCCGGCACCCGCGGCACCTCGTCGCCGGCGTGCATGACGTCGGTGATGTGCAGCAGCAGCCGGCGGCCGAGCGCGCCGGCCGGATGCGAGCGGGCGAAGTCGTCGGCGGTGAAGCCGCGCGCCTCCAGCAGCGCCACCGCGATCGCGTCGCCGAGCGCGAGCGCGGCGGTGGTGCTGGTGGTCGGCGCGAGGTGCAGCGGGCAGGCCTCGTCGGGCACGCTCACGTCCAGGTGCACGTCGGCCTCGCGCGCGAGCGTCGAGGCCGGCCGGCCGGTCATCGCCACCAGCTGGTTGCCCTGGCGCTTGAGCACCGGCAGCAGCATCAGGATCTCGTCGGTCTCGCCGGAATTGGACAGGGCCAGCATGACGTCGGCGTCGGTGATCATGCCGAGGTCGCCGTGGCCGGCCTCGCCGGGATGCACGTAGAAGGCCGGGGTGCCGGTCGAGGCCAGGGTCGCCGCGATCTTGCGCGCGATGTGGCCGGACTTGCCCATGCCGGTGCACACGACCCGGCCGCGGCAGCCGAGCAGCAGCGCGCACGCGGCGCCGAAGCTGCCGTCGATGCGGGCGGCGACGGCCTCCAGCCCGCGCGCCTCGACCTCGAACACGCGGCGGCCGCTGGCGGCGAAATCGAAATCCTGGGAGAAGGCGGGCTCGGTCGCCATGCGTGCCGGGGCTTTCCGCTAGACTGGGCGCCGCATTTTACGCGCATCCCGCGCGCGGCCGCCCGCGCAGGGCTCGACCGCGTCCTTTCTCGCCGCCCTCCGCAGTGCCATGACGCCAGATTTCATCCGCCAGCTGATCGAACAGGGCCTTCCCGGCGCGCGTGTCGAGGTGCGCGGCGACGATGGCGTGCATTTCGAGGCCACCGTGGTCAGCGAGGCCTTCCGCGGCAAGCTGCCGCTGGCCCGCCATCGCCTGGTCTACGCCACCCTCGGCGAGCGCATGGGCGGCGAGATCCACGCGCTGGCGCTGAAGACGATGACCCCGGAAGAAGCCGGGGCCTGAAGGCCTCCGCTCCCCGTTCCCAGCCCAGGTCCCCGCGGCCCCGAGAGCCCATGCAGAAGATCCTTGTCGAAGGCGGCGTCCCCCTCCACGGCGAGGTGCGCATCTCCGGGGCCAAGAACGCAGTGTTGCCGATCCTGTGCGCGGCGCTGCTGGCAGACGCGCCGGTCACCATCCGCAACGTGCCGCAGCTGCACGACGTGCGCACCACCCGCCGGGTGCTGGCCGAGCTCGGCGCGGGCGTCGAGGTCGAGGGCGACGTGGTCACCGTGGATCCGCGCAGCGTGCATTCGCACGTCGCGCCCTACGAACTGGTCAAGACCATGCGCGCGTCGGTGCTGGTGCTCGGGCCGCTGCTGGCCCGGCACGGCGCGGCCGAGGTCTCGCTGCCCGGCGGCTGCGCGATCGGCTCGCGCCCGGTCGACCAGCACATCAAGGGCATGCAGGCGCTGGGCGCCGAGGTCAGCGTCGACCACGGTTTCATCAAGGCCACGGCGAAGCGCCTGCGCGGCGCGCGCGTGGTGTTCGACATGGTCAGCGTCGGCGCGACCGAGAACGTGTTGATGGCGGCGGTGCTGGCCGAAGGCACCAGCGTGCTCGAGAACGCGGCGATGGAGCCGGAGATCGTCGACCTCGCCGAATGCCTGAAGGCGCTCGGCGCGCGCATCGAGGGCGCCGGCTCGTCGCGGATCGTGGTCGAGGGCGTGGAGCGCCTGCACGGCGGCGAGCACGCGGTGATCGCCGACCGCATCGAGGCCGGCACCTTCCTGGTCGCCGCGGCGATGACCGGTGGCCGGGTCACCGCCACCCACGCGCGTCCGGACACCCTGGACGCGGTGCTCGACAAGCTGCGCCAGGCCGGCGCCACGATCGACGTGGACGGCGACCGCATCACCCTCGACATGCAGGCCCGGCGTCCGCGCGCGGTCGACATCACCACCGCGCCACACCCGGCCTTCCCGACCGACATGCAGGCGCAGTTCATGGCGCTGGACTGCATCGCCGAGGGCGCCGGCGTGATCAACGAGACGATCTTCGAAAACCGCTTCATGCACGTCAACGAACTGCTGCGGCTCGGCGCGGACATCCGCGTGGACGGGCCGACCGCGGTGGTGCGCGGAGTGGACAAGCTGAGCGGCGCGCCGGTGATGGCGACCGACCTGCGCGCGTCGGCATCGCTGATCCTCGCCGGCCTGGTCGCCAGCGGCCAGACCACGATCGACCGCATCTACCACCTCGATCGCGGCTACGAGAACATCGAGGCCAAGCTGTCGGCGCTGGGCGCGCGGATCCGGCGGATCGACTGATTCCGGCGGCCGCGCGCCGCCGGGGCATGGCACGCCCGCAAGCTCGAGCGTGGGTCAGTCGATCGACAGCAGCTTCAGGTCCATCTCGTCCTCGCCCTTGTGCCGGCGCAGGATGCGCACCGGCACCGGCACGTCCTCGGCGACCCACAGCACGGTCTCGCGCGAGCCGTCCGGTACCGAGACCCGGGTTGCCGGGTGCGGCTTGCCGCCGAAGCTGACGGTGTCCTCGCCGACCACGCGATAGCTCATCGACTTGGCGCGGCCGTCGTCGACCATGCGATAGGTGCGGCTGGACTTGCCGGCCTGCACGTCGCGCACGATCGCGAGGTTGAGCAGCATCGCGTCGAGGTCGCCGGCCTTCAACGCCACCGGGCCGCGGCGCTCGGGCTTGACGTCACCGCTCCAGCTGGCCTCGCCGGCGGCCCAGTCGTAGCTGGCCTGCTTGTCGGACTTCTTGATCAGCACCGAGGAGGCGTCGCGCCCGGAGAGGGGCCGCCAGCCGCCCTCGGCTTCCTCGAACAGCGTGCTCTGGCTGAGCTGGGCCACCGCGCTCTTCACGTCCAGCGTGTAGCGCCACCGGTGCACGCCGCTCGGCGCCAGGGTCATGCGCGCGTTGCCCTGCAGGCCCATGTAGCTGGCGCTGTAGTCGGCGCTGAAAGGCTTGAGCGCGGCAAACGCCGGCAGGCTGGCGAGCGCGAGCAGCGCGGCCGCGGCGAAGGCGAACGAGGCGCGGGTGTTCATGGCATGGCTCCCTTGTAGGCGATGAGGCGCAGGTCGGTGCTGTCCTCGCCGTCCTCGCGTTGCAGGATGCGGATCGGGGTGGGCACGCCGTCGGCGACCCAGATCGTGGTTTCGTCGCCGCCGTCCTGCTGGCGGTCGGCGCGCATGGCGTCGTAGCTGAGGCCGTCGACGGTGACAGCCTCGGTTTGCGGCGCGACAATCCACAGGTGGTCGCGGGCGCGGCCGTCGTCGACGAAACGGTAGCGCAGGGTGCTGCCGGGCTCGGCGTCGCGGACCAGCGCCAGGTCGATCAGCAGCCCGCTCATGTCGCCGTCCTGCAGCGCGACCGGGCCGGCGCGGCCCTTTCTCACGTCACCGGTCCAGTGCGCGCTGCCGGTCGCCCAGTCGTAGACGCCCACCGTCCTGCGCCGCGAGAGGAAGGCGCGCCGCACGGTCGCCTGGGTGAGCGGGCGGTAGTCTTCTCCATCGCGCTCGAACAGCGTGCTCTGCTCGAGGTTGAGGCCGGTCAGGCGCATCAGGCCCTTGCCCTTCATGACCAGGTCGACGCGCCAGCGGTCGTCCTGCAGCGGAACCACCTGCAGGGTGGCGATTCCCAGTTCGTCGCCGCCGTGGAAGACCTGGTAGCTGGCGACGAAAGGCTGCAGCGGGCGCGGCGTACCGGCCTGCGCCGGCGCCGCGGACAGCAGTTCCTGCGCCGCCGCCGGCCGGAGCGGCAGCAGGGCGAAGGCGAGCATGGCGGTGGCGATCAGCGGGCGCATCGGGGCGTCATCATGCGAAGGCGTCGTTGGCTGCCAGCTGAAGGGGCGTCTGCAGCGGTTTGCCGTCGACCGTGACCGCATCGTCGACGAGCGCGACCCGGCCGCGGGCGAACAGGCCGATCGTGGCCACCAGCAACGGGTGCTCGCGCGCCAGCACGCGCGCGGCGAGCGCCGCGGCGTCGTCGCCCGCCAGCACCGGCACCCGCGCCTGCGCGATGACCGGGCCGCCGTCGAGGTCGGGGGTGACGAAGTGCACGCTGGCGCCGTGCTCGGGCACGCCCGCCGCCAGCGCCTGCGCGTGGGTCTTCAGGCCCTTGAACGCGGGCAGCAGCGACGGATGGATGTTGACGATCCGGCCCGCGCGCGGCGCGATCGCGGCTTCGCTGATCAGGCGCATGTAGCCGGCGCACACGATCAGGTCGGGCCGTGCCGCGTCCACCCGTTCGAACAGGGCCTGGTCGAACGCCAGCCGGCTGCCGAAGTCGCGCGGCGACAGGCTCTCGGCGCGCACGCCGGCATCGCGCGCGCGTTGCAGCGCCGGCGCGTCGGCCTTGTCGGAGAACACGCCGACGACGCGCGCCCGCAGCGCGCCGGACCCGCTCGCATCGAGCAGCGCCTGCAGGTTGCTGCCGCGGCCCGAGGCGAGGACGGCGATGCGGTACGGCGACGCAGCGGAGCCGGCGGGGCGCGAAGCGGCCAAGGCGATCAGCCGATGCGCACGCGCTCGCCGGACGCGGCGACGACCTCGCCGATCTGCCGGTGCGGCAGGCCGAGGCGGTCGAGTTGGGCGCCGACCGCCGTGACCGCGTCCGGCGCCACCACCAGCACGAAGCCGATGCCGCAGTTGAAGGTGCGCCACATCTCGGCGTCGGCGATGTCGCCCTCGCGCTGCAGCCAGTCGAACACCGGCGGCAGCACGATCGCGGACGCGGCGATGTCCAGGCCGAGGCCGTCCGGGATCACCCTGATGATGTTCTCGGTCAGCCCGCCGCCGGTGATGTGCGCCATCGCGTGGATCGCCGCGCCCTGCGCGCCGCGCAGCAGTTCCAGCACCGGCTTGACGTACAGGCGGGTCGGCTCCATCAGCGCATCGGCCAGGCGCACGCCGCCGAGGTCGAGGTCGGCCGGGCGGCCGGCGCGGTCGAACACGCGGCGGACCAGCGAATAGCCGTTGGAATGCGGGCCGCTGGAGGCGATCCCGAGCAGCACGTCGCCGGCGCGCACGCGGCCGCCGTCGCGCAGCTCCGCCTTCTCGACCGCGGCGACGCAGAAGCCGGCGAGGTCGTATTCGCCCGGCGGGTACATGTCGGGCATCTCGGCGGTCTCGCCGCCGATCAGCGCGCAGCCGGACAGCTCGCAGCCCTTCGCGATGCCGCCGACCACCGCGACCGTGGTGTCCACGTCGAGCTTGCCGGTGGCGAAGTAGTCGAGGAAGAACAGCGGCTCGGCGCCCTGCACCAGCACGTCGTTCACGCACATCGCGACCAGGTCGATGCCGATCGTGTCGTGGCGGCCGAGCTGCTGGGCCAGCTTGAGCTTGGTGCCGACACCGTCGGTGCCAGACACCAGCACCGGTTCGCGGTACTTGCCGGACAGGTCGAACAGCGCGCCGAAGCCGCCCAGCCCGCCCATCACCTCCGGCCGGAAGCTGCGCTTCACCAGCGGCTTGATGCGTTCGACGATTTCGTTGCCCGCGTCGATGTCGACGCCGGCGTCACGGTAGGTGAGCGGGGTGGGGCTGGTCACGCGGGAACCTAGCGCGCTGGAAAGACCCGGAAGTTTAGCAGGGCGTCCGTGCCTGACCCGCCCGCATGGACGCGCCCGCCGCGCTGCGGCACCATCGTCGGCTGGCGTTGCCCTGGGACGGACGAATGCGGCTGGCGATGCGGATGATGGCGGTGGCGGGACTGTGGCTGATGCTGGGCACGGCCCTGGCCCAGCGCGTGGAAGGCGACCGCCCGCAGGCGCGCGGGCCCTACCAGGCCGAGGTCACCGTGACCAGCCAGGGGGAGGCCCAGCGTCGCGGCGGCTTCACCCGCGCGATGGTGGAGGTGTTGCAGAAGCTGACCGGCGACCGCGGTGTCGCCGAGCGGCCCGGCCTGGCACGGGAACTGCGCCAGGCGGGCGACTACGTCGAGGGCTACGACTACCGCCAGGACGAGGGCGTCTCGCCGCTGACCGGCGCGCCGACCTACGGCACCACCCTGATCGTGCGCTTCGACCAGGACAAGCTCGACGACCTGATCGCCGGGCTCGGCCTGCCGGTGTGGGCGCAGCCGCGGCCCAAGCCGGTGCTGTGGCTGGCGATCGACGACGGCAGCGGCGCGCGCCTGGTCGGCGTGGCCAAGTCGGCCGCCGCGCGCTCGGTGCTCGACCGCGCGCAGGACCGTGGCTACCGCCTCGGCCTGCCGGCAGGCACCGCCGCCGAACAGGCCGCGGTCGGCGCGATCTGGCGCGGCGACACCAGCGTGATCACCCGCCTGTCCGCGCGCTACCAGCCGCCGATGCAGCTGATCGGAAAGCTCTACCGGGGCGGCGACGGTTGGATCGCCGACTGGATCTTCGTCGACCACGGCCGGGTGCTGTCGCGCTGGACCAGCACCGACCGCGACGCGCGGCGGGCGATGGCCGCCGGTGCCGACGGCGCCGCCGACGCGCTGGTCGCGCGCTACGCCAAGGCGCCGGTGCTGGGGCCGCCAGGGCAGTACCGGGTGCTGTTCACCGGGGTCCACGGCAGCGCCGGCTACATGCGCCTGGCCGGCTACCTCGAACAGATGCCGGTGGTGCGCGGGATCACCCCGCTGCGGGCGACCCCTGACCAGCTGGAAGTGCAGCTCGACCTCGCCAGCGGCCTGGAGGGCTTCCGCCGCCTGCTGGACGAGGACGTGCTCGAGGACACCGGCGCGGTCGAGCCGGCCACCTTCCGCCTGCGCTGAGGCCCTGCGTGAGCGAACCCGAGACCGCCGTCGCGACCTTCCTGCGCCGCCTGCAGTGGGGCCTGCTCGCGCTCGCCGCCGCCTGGGTGCTGTGGCTGCTGGCGCCGGTGCTGACCCCGTTCGCGGTGGCGGCGCTGCTCGGCTGGCTGGGCGATCCACTGGTCGACCGCCTGCAACAGCGGCTGCCGCGCAACACCGCGGTGATCGTCGTGTTCGTGGTGATGGCGACGGTGGCGCTGCTGGCGATCCTGCTGCTGGTGCCGCTGCTGCAGCGGCAGATCGCGACCCTGGTCGCGTCGCTGCCCCAGTACCGCGATTGGTTCACCGGCACCGCGCTGCCGTGGGTGGAGCAGCGGACCGGCCTGCACTTCCTGGACTGGCTCGATCCGCAGCGGCTGTTCGAGCTGATCCGCCAGCACTGGCAGGAAGCCGGCGGCGCGGCGGCAACCGTGCTCGGCTACCTGTCGCGCTCGGGCTTCGCGCTGCTCGGCTGGATCGCCAACCTGGTGCTGCTGCCGGTGCTGACCTTCTTCTTCCTGCGCGACTGGGACCTGTTCGTCGAGCGGGTCGCCGCGCTGGTGCCGCGCGACCACGCCGGCACGGTGTCGCGGCTGGCGCGCGAGTCGAGCGACGTGCTCGGCGGCTTCCTGCGCGGGCAATTGCTGGTCATGCTGATCCTCGGCGTGCTGTACGGCGCCGGGCTGTGGGCGGTCGGCCTCGACCTCGGCATCCTGATCGGCCTGATCGGCGGCCTGCTGACCTTCGTGCCCTACCTCGGGCCGGCATCGGTGGTGGTGCTCGGCGGGCTGGCGGCGCTGGCCCAGTACGGCGACTGGCAGCACCTGCTTGGCGTGGCTGCGGTGTTCGGCATCGGCCAGGTGATCGAGAGCTACTGGTTGACGCCCAAACTTGTCGGCGACCGCATCGGCCTGCACCCGGTCGCGGTGATCTTCGCGGTGCTCGCCGGCGGCCAGCTGTTCGGCTTCCTCGGCATGCTGCTGGCGCTGCCGGTGGCGGCGGTGGCCAACGTGCTGCTGCGCTACGCGCACGAGCGCTACACCCACAGCCGCCTGTACGCGGGCGGGCACCCGGCGATCGTGGTCGAGGAAGATGCGGCGCCCGCGGCGGACCCGATCCCGGCGCCGCCCAGCGCCCCCGCGCCGAACGACGTTCCCGGAACCCCCGCGGACGCCTGATGGCCATCGACACGGGCGGGCAGCTGCCGCTGGCGCTGCGCTATCCGCCGGACCAGCGCCTGGACACCTTCGTCGCCGCGCCGCCGGGCGCGCTCGCGCAACTGCAGGCGCTGGCGACCCGCGCGGGCGCCGACTGGCTGTACCTCGCCGGCCCGCCCGGCACCGGCAAGAGCCACCTCGCGCTCGCGGTCTGCGCCGCCGCGGAGGCCGCCGGCCGGCGCGCCGCCTACCTGCCGCTGGCGGCGGCGCGCGGGCGCCTGGCGGACGCGCTGCAGGCGCTCGACGGCAACGACGTGGTCGCGCTGGACGGCCTGGCCGCCGTCGCCGGCGGGCGCGAGGACGAGGTCGCGCTGTTCGACTTCCACAACCGCGCGCGCGCGGCGGGCGCCGGCGTGCTGTATGCCGCGGAGGCCGCGCCCGACGCGCTGGCGCTGGGCCTGCCCGACCTGCGTTCGCGGCTGGCGCAGTGCGCGCGGGTGTCGCTGTCGCCGCTGGACGACGCCGGCCGGCGCCAGGTCCTGCTGGCGCGCGCGCAACGGCGTGGGCTGGCGCTCGAGGAGGCGGCGCTGGACTGGTTGCTGCGGCGGGTGGGGCGCGACCTCGCAGGGCTCACCGCGCTGCTCGACCGGCTGGACCACGCCTCGCTGGCGGCGCAGCGGCGGATCACGGTGCCGTTCCTGCGCCAGGTGCTGGGGGGCGACGCCCAACGGCCATAGAGCGGAGCTTGCTCCGCTGCTTCGCTGGTCCAGGAAGCGGAGCATTCCGTTTGATGGTGTCCGCACCGGCCCAAGGGCAGCGGAGCAAGCTCCGCTCTACGGGCTTCGCGCTTCGCGGCGCAGGATTCCGTCGAGTTGCGCGAGCCGTTCAGGCGTGCCGACGTCGGTCCAGCGGCCGCGATGGTGTTCGCCGGTGACCGCGTCGCGCGCCATCGCCGCGCGCAGCAGCGGGGCGAGCTTGAACCGCGGCGGGCGTTCGTCCGCGCCCGGCGTGTCGCCGATCGTCGCGCGCCAGCCATCGAACAGCGACGGTCGATACACGCCGATGCCGGCGAAGGTGAGCTTGCGCGCGCCGTCGGCGCGCAGCGGCGCGGCGTCGCCGTGCACCTCGACCTCGTGCGCGTCGCCGCCACCGGCGCGCGCCGGCTCGGCGTCGAAGGCGAAATCGCCGTGCGGATGCTGCGGCGGGTTGTCGACCAGCACCAGGTGGGCGTCGCCGGCGGGATCGCGCGGCAGCCGCGCGAAGTCGTAATCGGTCCAGACGTCGCCGTTGACCGCGACGAAGGGCGCGTTCGGCGTGTCGGCGAGCAGCGCCAGCGCGTTCCACATGCCGCCGCCGGTTTCCAGCGGCGCGGCGCCTTCGAAGGCGTAGTGCAGGCGCAGCCCCCAGCGCGCGCCGTCGCCGAGCGTACGCGGGAACTGCTCCGCCAGCCAGCTCGTGTTGACCACCACGTCGCGCACGCCGATCGCCGCCAGCTTTTCCAGGTGCCAGGCGATCAGCGGCTTGCCGCCGGCGTGCAGCAACGGCTTGGGGGTGCGGTCGGTCAGCGGGCGCATGCGCTCGCCGAGGCCGGCGGCGAAGACCAGCGCCTTCATGCCGACGCGCGCGCGGCCATCGCCGGACGCACGCGTTCGGCGAGCAGCGCGCGCAGGCCGTCGAACTCGCGGTAGCGCGGCAACACCGCGTCGAGGTAGGCGAAGAAGCGCGGCACGTCCCGCAGGTACTTCGGCTTGCCGTCGCGGTGGTGCAGGCGGGCGAAGATGCCGATCACCTTGAGGTGGCGCTGCACGCCGATCCAGTCCGCGTCGCGGCGGAAGCGTTCCAGCGGCGGCACCGGCAGGCCGGCGTCGAGCGCGCGCGCGTGGTAGCGCGCGATCCAGCCGGCGACGCGCTCCTCCGGCCAGCTCAGGAAGGCGTCCTTGAACAGGCTGAGGACGTCGTAGGCGATCGGCCCGCGCACCGCGTCCTGGAAGTCGAGCACGGCCAGCGTGCCGTCGTCCAGCGGCATCAGGTTGCGCGGCATGAAGTCGCGGTGCACCAGCGCCCGTGGCTGCGCGAGCGCGGCGTCGATCAGCCGGCGGTAGGCGAGGTCGAGCGTGTCCAGCGTGCCGCAATCGA
Source organism: Lysobacteraceae bacterium (assembly GCA_035539135.1). Classification (GTDB taxonomy): domain Bacteria; phylum Pseudomonadota; class Gammaproteobacteria; order Xanthomonadales; family Xanthomonadaceae; genus JABFWF01. The sequence goes on along the minus strand of DATLJD010000013.1, from coordinate 78,444 downwards.
GGGCGAGGCCGAGGTGGCGGCCGAGGAACCATTCGTCGAACAGGCGCAGTTCGCGCGCCAGCAGCGCTTCGTCGTAGGCGGACAGGTCGGCGGGCGGCGCGATCGCCTGCAGCCGCAGCAGCTGGTCGAGCGCGGCATCGAACCACGCATCGGCATTGCCGGCGTCGATCGCCTGCAGCAGGGTGCGCGTGCCGAGGTCCTCCAGCAGCAGGAAGCCGTGGTCGGCGTCGCGCGCCAGCACGCCGGGCACGCGCACGCCGCCGGCGGCGAGCAGGTCGTGGATGCGCAGCCAGGGGCGCACGTCCTCCTTGTCCGGCGGCGAATCCATGACGATGCGGCTCGGCGCGGCGCCGAGCGTGCGCCAGTAGCTGCGGAAGCCGGCGTCCATCGACGCGCGCTCCAGCGCGACCGCGTCGGCGCCGAGGGCGGTACGCGTCCAGGCGAGGCGTTCGGCATCCCGGATTGCGTCGGTCATGGTCAAGCTGGCAGCGGCGGGCGGTCGCCAAGGGTAAACTGCGCGCCCACCGACAGGGAGTCCGGCGTGGCGCTTTTGCAACCAGTTCTGCTGTCGGGCGGCTCCGGCACGCGGCTGTGGCCGCTCTCGCGCGAGGCCTATCCCAAGCAGTTCCTGCCGCTGGCGGGCGAGGACACCATGTTGCAGGCGACCTGGGCGCGGGTCGCGCCGCTCGCCGATGCCCCGCCGATCGTGGTCGCCAACGAGGAGCACCGTTTCCTGGTCGCCGAGCAGCTGCGCCAGGCCGGGGCACCGACGCCGGCGATCGTGCTGGAGCCGGTCGGCCGCAACACCGCGCCGGCGATCGCCGCCGCCGCGCTGCAGGCGATGGCCGCCGGCGGCGATCCGCTGCTGCTGGTGCTGCCCTCCGACCACGTCGTGCGCGACGCCGGGGCCTTCCGCGCGGCGGTGCGGCGCGCGCTGCCGGCGGCGGAGCAGGGCGCGCTGGTCACCTTCGGCATCCGACCGGACGCGCCCGAGACCGGGTTCGGCTACATCCAGGCGGAGGCGGGCGACGGCGACGGGGTGCGCCGGGTCCTGCGCTTCGTCGAGAAGCCCGACGCCGCGACCGCGCGCGCCTACCTCGACGCGGGCGGCTATTCCTGGAACAGCGGCATGTTCCTGTTCCGCGCCTCGCGCTACCTCGCCGAGCTGGAACGCTTCCGCCCGGACATCCTCGCCGCGGTCCGCGCGGCCTTCGCCGGCGCGCGCCGCGACGGCGACTTCGTGCGCCTGGAGCGCGAGGCCTTCGCCGCATCGCCCGCCGATTCGATCGACTACGCGGTGATGGAAAAAACCGACGCCGCGATGGTGCTGCCGGTCGACATCGGCTGGAACGACGTCGGCTCCTGGTCGGCGCTGTGGGACGTCGCCGAGCGCGACGCCGACGGCAACGCCCGCCACGGCGACGTGATCGCGGTCGACAGCCGCAACAGCTATGCCTACGCGCGCCGGCTGGTGGCGCTGGTCGGCGTCGACGACGTCGTGGTGGTCGAGACCGACGACGCGGTGCTGGTCGCGCGCAAGGACCGGGTTCAGGACGTCAAGAAGGTGGTGGCCCGGTTGAAGGCCGAACAGCGCAGCCAGGCCGCGCTTCACCGCGAGGTGCACCGGCCCTGGGGCAGCTACGACTCGGTGGACGCCGGCGCGCGGTTCCAGGTCAAGCGGATCAAGGTCAAGCCCGGCGCCGCGCTGTCGCTGCAGTCGCACGCGCGTCGCGCCGAACACTGGATTGTGGTCAGCGGCACCGCGCGCGTCACCCGCGACCACGACGTGTTCGAGCTGCACGCCAACCAGTCGACCTACATCCCGATCGGCGCGAAGCACCGGCTGGAGAACCCGGGCGCCGAAGTGCTGGAACTTATCGAGGTGCAATCGGGCGACTACCTCGGCGAGGACGACATCGTCCGCTACGAGGATGTGTACGGGCGCAGCTGAAGCGCAGCGCCCCAGGGAAAAAGCCCCGCCGAGGCGGGGCTTTTTTCGTGCGCCCTCAGCAGCAGCCGTGCCCGCCGTGCTGCGAGCCGCCGGCGACCGCCGCCACGCCACGCGTCTCGCCGCGCACGCTGGCCGCGTGGTGCGCCGCCAGCACGCCGGCGACGCAGGCGGTGACCCGCTTGCCCATCGGGATGTGCAGGAACTCGTTGGGCCCGTGCGCGTTCGAGTGCGGCCCGAGGACGCCGGTGATCATGAACTGCGCGCCCGGGAACTTCTCGCCGAGCATGCCCATGAACGGGATCGTGCCGCCTTCGCCCATGTACATCGCCGGCTTGCCGAAGAACGCCTGGCTCGCCCCCTCGATCGCCTGCTCCAGCCACGGCGCCAGCGCCGGCGCGTTCCAGCCGGTCGAGGCCTTTTCGAGGTCCAGCGTGACCTTGGCGCCGTTGGGCGGATCGCGCAGCAGCGCTTCCTTGAGCAGCTCGCCGGCGCGCTTGCCGTCCAGCGTCGGCGGCAGCCGCAGCGACAGCTTGACCGCGGTGAACGGGCGCAGCACGTTGCCGGCCGACGACAGCGGCGGCATGCCGTCCACGCCGGTCACCGACAGTGCCGGGCGCCAGGTGCGGTTGAGCACCAGCTCCGACAGGTCGTCCGCCATCGGCCGCATGCCCGGCAGGAACGGGAACTTGTCGTAGACCTCCTCGCCCAGCACCTCGGCGACCTTGGCCGCCTGCGCCCTGCGGTCCTCGGGGATGGCAACGTGCAGGCCGTCGAGCAGGATCCGGCCGCTGTCCTCGTCCTCGATCCGCGCCAGCAACTGGCGCAGCAGGCGGAAGCTGGACGGCACGATGCCGGAGGCGTCGCCCGAGTGCACGCCCTCGCTCAGCACCTGCACGCTGAAGTTGCCGCCGGCCAGGCCGCGCAGCGAGGTGGTGCACCACAGTTGCTCGTAGTTGCCGCAGCCCGAGTCCAGGCACACCACCAGCGACGGCTTGCCGATGCGGTCGGCGAGGTGGTCGACGTAGGCCGGCAGGTCGTAGCTGCCGGATTCCTCGCAGGCCTCGATCAGGACCACGCAGCGCGCATGCGCCGCGCCCTGCGCCTGCAGCGCGAGGATCGCCGCCAGCGAGCCGAAGATCGCGTAGCCGTCGTCGGCGCCGCCGCGGCCGAACAGCTTGTCGCCGCGAAGCACCGGTTCCCACGGGCCCAGGCCCTCGTCCCAGCCGGTCATCTCCGGCTGCTTGTCGAGGTGGCCGTAGAGCAGCACGCAGTCCTCGCCGGTGTCCGCGCCCGACGCCGGGACGTCGATGAAGATCAGCGGCGTGCGGCCTTCCAGGCGCACCACCTCGACCGTCATGCCGGGGATCTTCTGCGCCTTGGCCCAGCCCTCCATCAGCGCGACCGCCTGGTCCATGTAGCCATGCGCGGCCCAGTCGGCGTCGAACATCGGCGACTTGTTGGGGATGCGGATGTACTCCACGAGCCGGGGCACGATGTCCTCGTCCCACTTGCGGGAGACGAACTGGTCGATCTGGCGGGCGTCCATGGGCGGTTCCTGGCGGGGGAAACCGCAATTCTACCGGGCGCGGCATGAGGGTCGGATTTTTCCTACACGCGGACGGGGGCTAGCCCGGCAGTCGCGCGGCCGGCCCGGCGATAGGGTGGCCCTGCCTGGAACGGGACACTGCTTCCACCGGCGCAAAGCCGCCGGCCGGAACGGAATCCCAGACCCTCAGGAGGAACCACCCATGTTCAAGTCCGCATTCGCCGCCTTCGTCCTGTCGCTGGTGCTGGCCGGCAGCGCGTTCGCCGCCGACAAGGTCAACATCAACACCGCCGACGCCGCGACCATCGACCGCGTGCTGCTCAACGTCGGTCCGTCCAAGGCCGAGGCCATCGTCGCCTACCGCAAGGCGCACGGCGCCTTCCGCAGCGCCGACCAGCTGGCCCTGGTCAAGGGCATCGGCCTGCGCACCGTGGAGAAGAACCGCGAGCGCATCGTGGTCGGCACGCCCGCGCCGGTGAAGCCGAAGGCGTCGGCCCGGCCGGTCGCCGGCCGCTGAGTTTCGAGGATCAGGTGCCGGTCGCGCAGGACGCGCGCCCGGTCGACCGGGGCAGGACGCCCCACCGGACCGGCAGGGACGCCGCGACAGGGATGTTGGCCGCCCGTCCGCGCAGGAAGCGCGGGTGGGCGGTTTCTTTTCCGGGGCCAGCGTCACCGGGCCACCGGCCGCAGCGGCGTCGCTGCTGCCCGGCTGTGCCATCGGAAGCGAGGCGCGATCCCCGGCATCGCCCTAGACTGCCGCGCATGGACGCGATCCCGACCGCCTCGCGGGTGATCCCCGCCAACACCTATCGCCGCGAGCGCTGGAAGAACGGCGCCGGCTGGACCCGCGAGATCCTGCGCTGGCCGCAGGCCGGCGACTGGGACTGGCGGCTGTCGATCGCCGAGATCGAGGAGGACGCGGCGTTCTCGTCCTTCCCCGGCATCGACCGCGAGCTGGTGCTGCTCGCCGGCAACGGCCTGCGCCTGCGCTTCGACGACGGCCGCGTAGTGGAACTCCATCCCCCGCACGAGCGGTTGCGTTTCGCCGGCGAGGATGCCGTGGCCGGCGAACTGCTGGATGGGCCGACCCAGGACTTCAACCTGATGTGGCGGCGCGAAGCGATCCAAGCCGAGCTCTGGCACCGGCCGCTGGTCGGGCCGATGGTGATCTTCGCCGAACCGGGCACGGCCTGGGTCGCGCACCTGCTCGCCGGGCAGGCGCGTTTCGCCGACGAATCGGGCCTGGCGCCGCTCGCCGCCGGCGACACCGCCCTGCTGGCCGTTGGAGAGGGTCGCCTGCGGCACGTGCTCGACGGCGGCGGCGAGCTGCTGCTGATCCGTTTGCGCGCGCTGATCGGGGCGTCCGGGACCTGAGCCCTCAGAACAACGCGGGACCCAGCACCAGCGCCAGCACCACGGTCGACACGCCGAGCACGCTCACGGCCATCTGCCGCGCGTTGCGCCCGCGCGCCCACATCCACAGTCCGGACAGGCCGAGCAGCAGCATCGCCAACGCGAAGCTGTCGGCCAGCAGCACCCAGCCGGCGCCGCCGCCGACCGCCTTGTGCAGGCGGTTGAACGCGGCCAGCCAGCTCTGCCGGCTGTGCCTGATCTCGGCTTCCGCCGCGCCCGGCACGTACTGCAGCGACCAGGACGCGCGCGCGTCGCCGCCGGACAGGCTCCACTGTTCGGGTCCGCCTTCGCGCCCGCGCGGCGGGCCCTTGCGGATCGACTGCGCGTCCAGTCGCTGGCTTTCGCGCAGCCACAGCGACAACGCTTCGGCCGAGGCGCGCGCTTCGTTCGGCACGGCCAGCGTCACCCGCGCCGTTTCGCTGCTTTCGCCCTGCGGCCACGGGTTGTCGCCGAAGCGGTGGTTCATCACCAGCCCGGTGAAGCCGTACAGCACCGCCGCCAGCGCGCCCCAGGCACCGATCCACAGGTGCAACTGGCGGATCCAGCGGTAGGTGCGTTGCGACAGGCGCGGCGTGCGCGCGGGAAGCGGAGTGGACATGCGCGAAAGCTCTCGAAGGATCAGGTTTCGGCCCAGCGCCGAAGCAGGTTGTGGTAGGTGCCGGTCAGGCGCAGCAGCGCGTCGCGGTCAGCGCCGGTTTGGGTCAGCGCCTGGATCGAGCTATCGAGGTCGAACAGCAGCTGGCGCTGCGCCGGATCGCGCACCAGGCTCTGCACCCAGAAGAAGCAGGCCAGGCGCGCGCCGCGGGTGACCGGGGTGACGCAGTGCAGGCTGCTGGACGGGTACACGATCAGGTCGCCGGCGGGCAGCTTGACCTCGTGCTCGCCGTAGGTGTCGTGGATGACCAGCTCGCCGCCCTCGTACTCGTCCGGCCCGGCGAGGAACAGCGTGCAGGACACGTCGCTGCGCAGCTGGAAGGCCTCCGCACCGGCGACGGTCATCACCGCGCCGTCGACGTGGAAGCCGTATTCGCCGCCGCCCTGGTAGCGGTTGAAGCGCGGCGGGAAAATCCGGCAGGGCAGGGCCGCGGCATGGAACAGCGGGCTGCGCGCGAGCGCTTCCAGCACCAGTGCGGCGAGCCGCTGCCGCAGCGGCGAGGCGTCCGGCAGCTGCTCGTTGCGCTTGACCTGCGCGCCCTGCGGGCCGACGGTCGCGCGCCCATCGGTCCACTCCGCGGCGGCCAGCGCCTGCCGGACCTGGGCGAGCAACGCGGCGTCGAGGATGCCCGGAACGTGCACCAGCATGGTCGCCGTCCTGTCGTCAGAAGCGGAAGTTGAGGGTCAGCAGCGCCGAACGCGGCTGGCCGGGGGTGTAGCGGTAGCCGCTCTTGTTGATCGCGGCGACGTAGTCCTCGTCCGCCAGGTTGTACAGGTTCAGGCGCACGTCGAAGGCCTCGCTGAAGGCGTAGCTGGCGACCGCGTCGAACACCCAGTACGCCTCGGTGTACGCCGGCGTGCCGATCGCGCCGTCGCTACCGCGCTTCATCCCGCCCGCGTAGCGCGCGCCGCCGCCCACGGTCAGGCCGTTGGCGAAGCGGTAGGTGGTCCACGCGGTGAACGCGCGGTCCGGCGTGTAGGCGAGCTGGCGCGAGCCGTCCTCGGCGACCGCCGGGCCTTCCACGACCTCCGCGTCCATGGTGGTGAAGCCGGCCGACACCCACCAGTTCTCGGCGACCTGGCCGACCGCGCTCAGTTCGACGCCGCGCACGCGCTTCTCGCCGTTCTGGTAGTACAGCTGGTCGGCCGGATCCTGCACGACCTCGTTGCTGATCCGGGTGTCGTACAGCGCCGCGGTCAGCAGCAGCGCATGGTCGACGAGGCTCCACTTCGCGCCGATCTCGGCGGTACGTGCCTTCTGCGGGTCGAAGGCCGGGTTGTTGGCGCTGTCGTTCCGGTTGCTGAGCTCGAGCGTTGCGCTGCCCGGCGGCTGCTGTGAGACCGCGTAGTTGGCGTACAGGCTGGTGCCGGCCGTCGGCTTGTACAGCGCGCCGAGCTTCCAGTTGAACAGCGTGTCCGAGGCCTGCGCGTCCACGTTCGGCAGCACCGTGCCTTCCGGCGCGCCGGCGCAGTCGGGACCGCGGCGGCCGCCGCAGGGCGCGAGGTTGGCGTAGTCGGCGTCGTAGCGGTCGAAGCGCACGCCGCCGTTGAGCTGCCAGCGCGACCCCAGGCTCAGGGTGTCGAACACGTAGGCCGCGACGGTGTCGGTGCGGCCCTCGCCGTCGGCGCCGTTGGGGCCCCAGCGCAGGCCGCCAACCGCGGGATCCGGGTGGTACAGGTTCGCCGCCGGCCAGGCGGTGCCGTCCAGCACCGCCATGCCGCGCGTGTCGATCTCCTCGCGGATGAATTCGAGGCCGGCGCTGAGGTCGTGCGTCACCGCGCCCTGGCCCAGCCGGGCGACCAGGCTGGTCTGGTTGGTCAGGACGCGGTTGCGCTGGTCCTTGAAGGTGGGATTGCTGCGCGCGATGGTCCAGGTGGACGGATCGGCGAGGTCCGGGGTGACCAGGTTCGCCGCCGAACCGAGGAAAGCGGTCAGCATGTAGTCCTGCGACGTGCGGCCCCAGCGCGTGGTGTTGCGCAACTGCATGCCGGCGTCGGTGACGTGCTCCACGGTGAAGGTCACCATGTCGGCGTCGACGCGGTCGTAGTCGGAGGTGGTGCCGTAGAAGTTGGACGGATCCACGGGCGGCGCGTCGGCGATTTCCGGCCGGGTCGGATCCGGCGACGAATAGCCGGGCAGGCCGATCGTCGGCACCCAGCCGTCCGGCACGTTGTCCTGCTTGACGTGCAGCACGTCGAACCAGGCGCGGGTGGCGCCGTCCAGGCCGAAGCCCAGCGAGGCGGCCACGCCCCAGCGCTTGTCCTCGACCTGGTCGCGGCCGGGCACGCCGCTGTCCTGCGCCATCAGGTTGACGCGCAGCGCGGTGCCGCCGCCTTCGCCCAGCGCGTGGTTGAAGTCGGCGGTCGCGCGGCGCTGGTCTTCCGTGCCCAGCGAGAGCGACGCGCTGTCGGCGTCGGCCAGCGAGGCGCGCTTGGTGACCAGGTTGATGCTGCCCGTGGGCGAGCTGCGGCCGGTGTCGGTGCCGGCCGGGCCCTTGGTGACTTCGATCTGGTCGATGTTGAAGACGTCGCGACTGATCGCGCCGAGGTCGCGCACGCCGTCGACGAAGATGTTGCCGGAGGTGTCGAAGCCACGCAGGTAGACCGCGTCGCCGGTGGTGGTGTTGCCGTTCTCGCCGGCGTAGAAGGTGCCCACGCCCGGGCTGTTGCGCAGGGCGTCGGTGAGGGTGGTCGCGCCCTGTTCGTTGAACAGGTCGCTGCCGATCACGTTGATGGTCTGGGTGGTGTCGAGCAGCGACTGGGTCACCTTGGCCGAGCTGGATTCGCCGGCGTAGCGCTTGATGCGCGCGCCGTAGACCTTGATCCGGTCCAGCGTCGCCGGCGCGCCCGCGTCGGCGCCGTCGGCCGGGGCGGCGTCGGCGGGCGTGTCCGCCGGTGCGTCGGCCGGCGCGGCGTGCGCGAGCGGGGCGCCGAGCGCGAGGCTGGTGAGAAGGGTGGCGGCGCGCAGCGAACGCGCGCGGGGCGGAGCGGAACCGTGCTTGCGGCTGGTGATGTGGGGCATGGGGGGCGTGTGAGGGTAAAGGGAAGGGCCGCCATCCCTGGGGCGCGACCCGCGGGCGCATTATGAACGCAAATGCGAATGATTCGCAATTCCTCGTCTGGCACCCTCATCCGCGGCAGGTGCGAGCGCCGCGGGTGTAGCAGGGCTTTTCGCCTCTCCCGTTTACGGGAGGGTCGAGCGCGTAGCGCGAGGGTGAGGGTGCGGCTTTTCGCGAAGGACTCGCCCACCCCGCAAGCGGGGGAGGGAGGCCAGAGCAGGCAGCCGGCCCCGCTCAGCGGTCGTCGCGGGTCCAGACCGCGCCGTCCTCGACCTTGACCGGGAACTTGGCCACCGGCAGGTAGGCGGGCGGGTTGAGGGCGCGGCCGTCGCGCACGTCGAACTTGGAGCCGTGCAGGATGCATTCGATCGTCGCTTCCCCGGCGTCGAACGGTCCGGACGAAAGTTCGAAGTCCTCGTGCGTGCAGCGGTCCTCGAGGGCGTAGTAGTCGCCGTCGTGGTTGAACACCAGGATCGGGGTATCGCCGTCCCAGGCGACCGTCTTCTCGCCGGGCAGCAGTTCGGAGGTTGCGCAGACGCGGATCCAGTCGGTCATCGGGGACTCGCAGTGGCGTGGGAGATGGTCGTCGAAGGGTGCGCGGGGCCTCAGCCTGCGCTGTCGTCGTCCAGCGGCTTCTCCAGCACCTCGAAGCGCAGGTCCGGCCGCTTCGGCAGACCGAAGCGCTCGTCGCCGTAGGGGAAGGGCCTGGTGATGCCCGTGCGGCGGTAGCCGCGGCGCTCGTAGAAGGCGATCAGTTCGTCGCGCAGGTCGATCACGGTCATGCGCATGACCCGCAACCGCCATTCCTCGCGTGCCAGGCGTTCGGCCTCGGCCAGCAGGGCCTTGCCGATGCCGCCGCCCTGCAGCGCCGGGCGCACCGAGAACATGCCGAAGTAGCCGGCGCCGTCCTCGATCGCGATGTGCGCGCAGGCGAGCAGCTCGCGGGCGTCTCCGCCTTCCTCGCGCTCCGCGAGCAGGACCGCGCTGTGCGGGCGGCGGATGCATTCGCCGACGTCGTCGGCGCCGGTGCGGCGGCCGTCGAGCAGGTCGGCCTCGGTGGTCCAGCCGGCGCGGCTGGCGTCGCCGCGGTAGGCGGACTCGACCAGCGCGACGATGGCCGGGATGTCGGCCTCGGTCGCGCGCCGGAAGCGCAGGCCCGCGCTCACGCCGCGGCCAGCGCGTAACGCAGCCACGGCCACAACATGAAGCCCAGCAGCAGGAAAACCAGTGGCAAAGCGATCCACAGCACCAGCCGGAGACTGCGGCCGGCACGCGCCTGGATCGCCTCGGCGCGGTCGTTGATCCGCTCCACCCGGTCGAGCTGCGCGGCGTACAGGCGCATGTGCTCGCGCTGCAGCGCAAGGGATTCGCGCTGGTGGTCGGCGATCTGGCGGAGCAGGACGGTGACTTCGTCGGACATGGCGTTCCCCGGGAGCCGCGCGCGAGTCTACAGCGGTGGCGCGCGCTAGCCGAGCAGCGGGCGGACCTTGCGCAGCGCGGCGATGAAGCCCTCGATCTCGGCGTGGGTGTTGTAGAACGCCAGCGAGGCGCGACAGGTCGCCGGCACGCCCAGGAAGTGCATCAGCGGGTGCGCGCAGTGGTGACCGGAGCGGACCGCGACGCCCTCCAGGTCGAGCAGGGTCGCCAGGTCGTGCGCGTGCGCGCCCTCGACCAGGAACGACACCACCGCCGCCTTGCCCGGCGCCTCGCCGACGATGCGCAGGCCGTCGACCTTGCGCATCTCCTCGGTCAGGTGGGCGAGCAGTTCCTGTTCCCGCGCGGCGATCGCCGCCATGCCGATGCCGTCGAGGTAATCGACGGCGGCGCCCAGGCCGACGTGGCCGGCGATGTTGGGCGTGCCCGCCTCGAAGCGGTGCGGCGGGTCGTTGTAGATCGTGCCCTCGTAGCGCACCTCGCGGATCATCTCGCCGCCGCCGAGGAAGGGCGGCATCGCGGCGAGGTGCTCGCGCCGGCCCCACAACGCGCCGGTGCCGGTCGGCCCGCACATCTTGTGGCCGGTCAGCGCGTAGAAGTCGCAGCCGATCGCGGCGACGTCGACCGGCATGTGCGGCAGCGCCTGCGAACCGTCGACCACGGTGACGATGCCGCGCCGGCGCGCCTCGCGGCAGATCGCCGCGACCGGGTTGACGGTGCCGAGCACGTTGGAGACGTGGGCGACGCCCAGCAGCTTCACCTCGGGCGTCATCGCCGCGTAGAGCACGTCGAGGTCGAGCGCGCCGTCGGGCAGCAGCTCCGCGACCTTGATGGTGGCACCGGTGCGTTCGGCGACCAGCTGCCAGGGCACGATGTTGGCGTGGTGCTCCATCCGGGTGAGCAGGATCGCGTCGCCCGGCCGCAGTCGCGGCAGCGCCCAGGACCAGGCGACCAGGTTGATCGCGAAGGTCGTGCCGCTGGTCAGCACGAGGTCCCCGGCGTGCACGTTGAGGTGCGCCGCCAGCTTGCGGCGCGCGCCCTCGTACGCGTCCGTCGCCTCGCTGCCGAGCGCGTGCACGGCACGGCTGACGTTGGCGTTGTGGCGGCGGTAGAAGGCGTCCACCGCCTCGATCACCGCGCGCGGCTTCTGCCCGGTGTTGGCGCTGTCGAAGTAGATCAGCGGCTTGCCGTGCACCTCGCGTGCGAGCAGCGGGAAGTCGGCGCGCACGCGCTCCCAGTCGATCGCCGGCGCGGCGATGGTGCGTGGCGCGTTCATGCCTGCTCCATCCGCGCCAGCGCGCGATCCACGGCGTCGGCCAGCGCCTGCCGCAAGGCCGGTTCCTCCACCCGCAGCACCGCCTCGCGGCAGAACGCGGCGGTCAGCGTGCGCCGCGCCTGCGCTTCGGGCAGGCCGCGCGAGCGCAGGTAGAACATCGCGGTCGGGTCGAGCTGGCCAACGGTCGCGCCGTGCGCGGCCTTGACCTCGTCGGCGTAAATCTCCAGCACCGGCTGGGTGTCGATCTCGGCCTGGTCGGACAGCAACAGGTTCTTGTTGGACAGATTGGCGTCGCTGCCGTCGGCGCCCGGATGGATGGTGATGCCGCCGTGGAAGACCGCGCGGCTGCGGCCGGCGCCCAGGCCGCGCCAGAGCAGTTCGCAGGCGGTGTCGCGGGCGAGGTGAGCGATGCCGAGCCGGGTATCCAGGTGGCGGCGGCCGCTGCCGAGCAGGACGCCGTCGGCGGCGAGGCTGGCGCCCTCGCCGTGCAGGCGCACGTCGAGTTCGTGGCGCGACAGGCCGGCGCCGAGCTCGAGGTCCACCCGCGCATAGCGCGCGCCGGCGGCGAGGGCGACCTCGGTGCGCGCGACCAGGTTCGCGCGCTCGGCTTCATCCTGCACGCGGGCGTGCAGCAGGCGCGCGCCTTCCGCCAGTTCGACCCGGCTCAGCGTGTTGGCGAGGTGCGCGTGCGCGCCGGCGGCGAGGTGGTGTTCCACCAGCGCCAGCCGCGCGCCGCGGCCGAGCGCGATCCGGTGGCGCAGGTGCCAGGCCTGGTCGCCGTCGGCCGGGGCGCCCACGAAGACCAGGTGCAGCGGCGCGTCCAGTTGCGCGCCGGCGTCGGCCTCGAGCACCAGGCCGTCGCGCGCGAGCGCCGTGTTGAGACGGGCGAACACCGCGTCGGGCCCGGTGTATTCGCCACCGGGTGCGACCGGCGCTTCGTGCAGCAGGCGCACGCGCACGCCGGCCGGCAGCGCGGCCAGCCGCGACTGCGCGGGATCGGGTTGGCCGTTGACGAACACCAGCCGCGGCGCCGGGATGGCCGCGAGCAGGGCGTCGTCGAGCGCCGGCGGCGCGCCGGCGGGCGCGAAGCTGCGACGTTCGAGCGCGCGCAGCGGCGTGTACTTCCAGGCTTCGCTGCGGGTCGGCGGCAGGCCGTCGCGCAGGGCGGCGTCGAGCGTGGTGCGCGCGGCGGCGTCGCCGGCGAAGGCCGCGGCCAGCGAGTCGAGCAGCGCGCTCATGCCGGGGTTCCCGTTCGGACAACTGCGTCGCTCACGCCGCGGCTCCCGGCGCGACGCGGTCGCGGATCCAGGCATAGCCGTGCTGCTCCAGCTCCAGCGCGAGTTCCGGCCCGCCGCTTTCGACGATGCGGCCGTCGGCCAGCACGTGCACGACGTCCGGCCGGATGTAGTCGAGCAGGCGCTGGTAGTGGGTGATCACCAGGAACGCGCGCTCGGGCGAGCGCAGCGCGTTGACGCCGTCGGCGACGTGTTTAAGCGCGTCGATGTCGAGGCCGGAGTCGGTCTCGTCGAGGATCGCCAGCTTCGGTTCCAGCACCGCCAGCTGGAAGATCTCGTTGCGCTTCTTCTCGCCTCCGGAAAAGCCCTCGTTGACGCCACGGTGCAGCAGCTCGTCCTTCAGGTGCAGCACCGCGAGCTTCTCGCGCACGAGGCGCAGGAACTGCATCGAATCGAGCTCTGGCTCGCCACGCGCCTTGCGCTGCGCGTTGAGCGCCGAGCGCAGGAAGTAGGTGTTGTTCACGCCCGGGATCTCGACCGGGTACTGGAAGGCCAGGAAGACGCCGGCGGCGGCGCGCTCCTCCGGCTCCAGCGCGAGCAGGTCGCGGCCATCGAACGTCACCGACCCGGCGGTGACCTCGTAGCCGTCGCGCCCGGCGAGGATGTTGCCGAGGGTCGACTTGCCGGCGCCGTTGGGGCCCATGATCGCGTGCACCTGGCCGGGCCGCAGTTCCAGCGACAGGCCCTTGAGGATTTCGCGGCCGGCGACGCTGGCGTGGAGGTTTTCGATCTTGAGCATTCTAGGTTCCAATGGCTTGTGCGGTTGCCGTCCATGGCGCGACGTTTTCGACTCCGGACCGTCCGGCCCGGCCGTCCTGGCCGGGCGTTCGCGATCGCGGCCGATGCCGATAGGGCACCGGCCAAGCGCGATCACTCACCCCACCGCGCCCTCGAGACTGACCTCGAGCAGCTTCTTGGCCTCCACCGCGAACTCCATCGGCAGCTCGCGGAAGACGCTCTTGCAGAAGCCGTCGACGATCATCGACACCGCGTCCTCCTCGCCGATGCCGCGCGCGCGGCAGTAGAACAGCTGCTCGTCGCTGATCTTGGAGGTGGTCGCCTCGTGCTCGACGGTCGCCGAGGGATGCTTGACCTCGATGTACGGGAAGGTGTGCGCGCCGCACTGCTTGCCGATCAGCAGCGAGTCGCACTGGGTGTGGTTGCGCGCGCCTTCGGCGGTGCGCTCGACCTTGACCAGGCCGCGGTAGGCGTTCTGCCCGCGGCCGGCGCTGATGCCCTTGCTGACGATCTTCGATTTGGTGCGCTTGCCGACGTGGACCATCTTGGTGCCGGTGTCTGCCTGCTGGTGGTGGTGGGTCAGCGCCACCGAATGGAACTCGCCGACCGAATCGTCGCCGAGCAGCACGCAGCTCGGGTACTTCCAGGTGATCGCCGAACCGGTCTCGACCTGGGTCCAGGTCACCTTGCTGCGCGCGCCGCGGCACTCGGCGCGCTTGGTCACGAAGTTGTAGATGCCGCCGACGCCGTTCTCGTCGCCCGGGTACCAGTTCTGCACGGTCGAGTACTTGATCTCGGCGTCGTCCAGCGCGACCAGCTCGACCACCGCCGCGTGCAGCTGGTTTTCGTCGCGCTGCGGCGCGGTGCAACCCTCGAGGTAGGACACGTGGCTGCCCTCCTCGGCGATGATCAGGGTGCGCTCGAACTGGCCGGTGTGTCCCGCGTTGATGCGGAAGTAGGTGCTCAGCTCCATCGGGCAGCGCACGCCCTTCGGGATGAACACGAAGGAGCCGTCCGAGAACACCGCCGAGTTGAGTGCGGCGAAGAAGTTGTCGCCGGTCGGCACCACGCTGCCGAGGTAGCGCTTCACGAGTTCGGGGTGCTCGCGGATCGCCTCCGACATCGAGCAGAAAATGATGCCCTTGTCGGCCAGTTCCTTGCGGAAGGTGGTGCCGACCGACACCGAGTCGAACACCGCGTCCACCGCGACGCCGGCGAGCTTGGCCCGCTCGTGCAGCGGCACGCCGAGCTTGTCGTAGGTCTCGATCAGTTCCCTGGGCACCTCGTCCAGCGACTTGTATTTCGGACCCTTGGGCGCGGAGTAGTAGCTGATCGCCTGGAAGTCGATCGGCGCGATCGACAGCTTCGCCCAGCGCGGCACCGGCATGGTCAGCCAGTGGCGGTACGCGGCCAGCCGCCATTGCGTCATCCACTCCGGCTCTTCCTTGCGCGCCGAGAGGGCGCGGATGACGTCCTCGTCCAGGCCCGGCGGCAGCGAATCGGACTCGATGTCGGTGACGAAGCCGGCGTCGTAGCGACGGCCCAGCTGTTGCAGGATCTCGGCGTTTTCCACGGGGGCTGGGGCGATGTCGGTTTCAGCGGCCATGCGGGACCTCACGCGGTGGCCAGGAGGGTGGGGATGCGCTTGCGCGGCGAGCGCATCGCGTCGGGCGGCGCCAGCATCTGCGCGAGGGTCACGTCGCGCAGGGCGTCGGCGACGACGTCGTTGATGCGGCGCCAGTTGGCGCGCACGCCACACGACGCTTCGATGCCGCAGCTGCCGGCGTGGATGCTGCATTCGGTCATGCCGAGCGGGCCTTCCATCGCCTCGACGATCTCGAACAGGGAAATGCCGTCGGCCGGCCGCGCCAGCCGGTAGCCGCCGTTGGCGCCGCGCAGGCCTTCGACCAGCCCGGCCTGGGCCAGCGGCTTGAGGATCTTGGCGACGGTGGGCAGTTCCAGCCCCGCCAGTTCGGCCAGGCCGGGCGCGCTCAGCACTTCGCCCGGCCGCGCGGCGAGCGCGGTCAGGACGACCGTGGCGTAGTCGGTGAGCTTGGTGACGCGCAGCATCGGGGCGGCCGCGATGATTCAGTACCGAAATTGTACTGATTTGCGCGGCGCGCGGCTACCGGCGCGAGGCCGGGTCCGGGGCGCAGGCGCGTCCTCCTCAGGGTTGGCCGGCTGCCTGCTGCGGCGGGGGCGGCGGCAGCATCCACTGCGCGTAGGGCAGCGGCGGCTGGGTGCCCGGCGGCAGGTAGGCGGGAGCCGGCTCGCCGGCCGGGCCGAGCGCGCGCAACAGCGCGTACAGGGCGCGCCGGTCGTCCTCGGTCATGCCGCGCACGGCGAAGTCGGGCATCGGCGGCCGCGTGTGCAGGTCGGCGGTATAGGCGAGCCAGCCGGCCTCGTCCATTTCCTGCGCCTTCAGGCGGAGGTTGGCGGGGTAGGTCGTGCCCCACGGGCCGTTCCAGCCGAAGCCGGTGCCGACCAGCCACTGCGCGCGCGGCACCTGGCCGCCGCTCTCGGGATAGCCGGGCGTGTGGCAGTCGTTGCAGCCGCCGATGCGGGCGAGGTACTCGCCGCGGGCGACCAGCTCGTCGGCCGACGGCGCGGTGGCCGCGGGGGCGGATGCCGCGGCGGCGGGTTCAGCCGGCGCCCGCGCGCAGCCGGCGATCGCCAGCAGGCAGGCAGTGGACAGGACGAGGGTGGGACGCATCGCAATTCTCCGGCGGCACCGCATCGCGCGGTATGCGCGAAGCAACGCAGACCGCGCTGGCGGGCGGACACGCGCATGGCGGTTTCACGCCGGATCGGGCCACAATGGCGTTTTGCCCGGAATCGCCCATGCCCCGCAAGATCGTCGCCCGCAAGTCCGCCATCCACGGCAACGGCGTGTTCGCCCTGCAGCCGATCGCCAGGGGCGAGCGGGTCATCGAGTACAAGGGGCGCCGCCGCACCCATGCCGAGGTGGACGCCGGCGACACCGGCGGCGTCGAATCCGGCCATACCTTCCTGTTCACCCTCAACGACGACTACGTCATCGACGCCAACTACGAGGGCAACAGCGCGCGCTGGATCAACCACAGCTGCGATCCGAACTGCGAGGCGGTGCTGGAGGAGCACGAGGGCGGCGACCGCCGCCGCGACCGCGTCTTCATCGAGGCGCGCCGCGCGATCAAGGCGGGCGAGGAGCTGACCTACGACTACGGCATCACCCTCGACGAGCCGCACACCGCGCGCCTGAAGAAGATCTGGGCCTGCCGCTGCGGTTCACGCAAGTGCACCGGCACCATGCTCAGGCCGAAGCGGCCGCGCAAGGGCTGAGCGCGCGCCGATCGGCCAAGCCGGGCAAGACGCGCGGCCGCGCCCGCCCGGGCGCATGGCGATGCGCTTGCGGCTCCGATGGTTGGAATGACTTTCGCCATGCGGCGCGCCGCGCGCGGACGGCTAGCCTCGCGCGGTCCTTCCCCGGTTGGCCGCCGATGCGCCCGTTCCGCTGCCTGCTCGCGATCCTGCTGCTGCCCGCGCCGGCGATGGCCGCCGTCCACGTCGACGGCCGCATGGCGCCCGGGGAATGGGAGGGCGCGCGCCACGTCACCGATTTCCGCCTGACCCAGCCGCTGTCGCGCGAGCCCGCGCCGTACCCGACCGAGGCCTGGCTGCTGGCGACGCCGGAAGGCCTCGCGGTCGCCTTCCGCAACCTGCAGCCCGCCGACGTGCCGCGCACCCGCCAGGTGTCGCAGCGCGACGCCGGCGGGCCCGCCGACCGGGTCAACCTGTACGTGGACTTCGACGGCGACGGCCGCACCGGCTACAACTTCACGGTGCTGCTGTCGGACAGCATCGTCGACGCCACCATCTCCAACGAGAACCAGTTCAGCAGCGACTGGGACGGCATCTGGCAGCACGCGGTCAGCGAGGACGCGGAAGGCTGGACGGTGGAGATGCTGATCCCCTGGTACATCGCGCCGATGCGCGCGGGCGAGGGCGGCAAGCGCACGCTCGGCATCGCCGTGGACCGGGTGGTCGGCGTCACCGGCCAGCGCGCGACCTGGCCGGCGGTGGCCTACACCGAGCCGCGCTTCCTGTCGGTGCTGGCGCCGGTGGAGGTGCCCGAATACAGCCAGGCCCTGCTCGCGGTCACGCCCTACGTCACCGGCGTGTACGACAACGTGCGCGGCGAGTCGCACTTCGACACCGGCGCCGACCTGTTCTGGAAGCCGAACGGCCGCTTCCAGCTGAGCGCCACGCTCAATCCCGACTTCGGCCAGGTCGAGAGCGACCAGTTGGTGGTGAACTTCAGCGCGGTCGAGACCTTCTTCAGCGACAAGCGGCCGTTCTTCACCGAGAACCAGGCGTTCTTCGACGTGCCGTTCGGCTCGCCCAACAACGCCAACCGGCTCATCTACACCCGTCGCGTCGGCGGGCCCGCCGACGACGGCAGCGGCGCCGGCGACGTCACCGCGGCGGTCAAGCTCAACGGCAGCGCCGGCGACTTCAACTACGGCGTGTTCGCCGCCACCGAGGCGGACGCGGTCGGTCGCGACTTCTACGCGGTGCGCGGCACCCGCGACTTCGACGGCCAGGGCGTCGGCGCGATGCTGACCCGGGTCGAGCGGCCCTTCCTCGACCGCAGCGCGACCGTGTCCGAGTTCGACCACCGCTGGGCGGTGACCCCGCGCCTCAACCTGCGCACGACCCTGGTCGCCAGCGACGTCGAGCAGGCCGGCACCCGCAGCCGCGACAGCGGCGGCCAGCTGCGCCTGGACCACGACCTCGGCCACGGCTGGCGGCAGAACCTGTACGCCGTGCACCTGGGCGACCAGCTGCAGCTCAACGACTTCGGCTATCTCGAGCGCAACGACTTCAACTACGCGCGCTACGAGGTGAACCACCGCAACACCGCGCTGCCCGCCGAATCGCAGTGGGCCTCGCGCGAATGGCGCTACGCGGTGTCGCGGCGGATGAACGACCACGGCCTGCACATCGCGGATGCGTGGGCGATCGACATGGCCGGCGAGCTGCGCAACGGCGGCAACGACTTCTTCGAGATCGCTGGCTACAGCCCCGGGCACGATGACCGCATCACCCGCGGCCACGGCGCGGTCCGGGTACCGGCGCGCTTCTTCCTGTTCTACGAGCGCTTCACCCCGCGCAAGGAGCACTGGTCGCTGTACTGGCACGCCCGCTACGCGGCCGAGGGCCTCGGCGGGCGCGGGCAGGGCGCCTTCGAGATCGACTTCAACCCGACCTACTTCGTCAACGACAACCTCAGCTTCTACGCGGAGGTGTTCGCACAGCACAACCCGGACTGGCTGCTCTGGCCGGACTGGATCCCGCAGGACGGCCGCCTGCTCGGCAGCTTCCGCGCCGACACCCTGCAGCTCAACACCGGCATGCAGTGGACGATCAGCGCGAAGCAGGACCTGCGGGTGAAGCTGGAGGCAATCGCGCTGGACGCGCGCCTGCGCCAGGCCTGGCGGGTGGCGGCCGACGGCACGCCGGTGCCGGTGGACGAGCCCGTCCCCGACATCAGCCTGCGCAATCTCGGCTTCCAGGTGCGCTACCGCTACGAGCTCGCGCCGTTGTCCAACCTGTACATCGCCTACGTGCGCGGCGGGGCGGCGTTCGCGCCGTTCTCGCAGGACGTCGGTCCGTTGTTCGGCGATGCCTTCGCGCTACGCGACAGCGAGCAGCTGCTGGTCAAGCTGAGCTACCGCTTCGAACTGTAGGCGGGCGTTGCGGCGTCAGGGCGTCGACGCGGTGCGCAGCTCGGCCCAGGCGATGCGCCAGGCGCGCTGTTCCGCGGTCGCGCCATCGACCACCGAGCGGCGCAGGGCGACGATCCCGGTGCTGCGCTGCACGCCGCCGTCGGCGAGGGTGCGGGTGATGTTGACCGGCACCTTGATGTAGCGCGAGCCCGCAGCCGGATCCACCCGGCCGGGCGCGCCGGTGTCGACGGTCAGCGCGACGGTGCCGGCATACCGTTCCGCCAGTTCCTGCGCGCTGTGGCCGCTGGCGGCGCCGCCTTCGGACCACAACGAGCGGGCACGCGCGAAGTCGCCGACGGCGAGCGCGGCGTAGTAGTCGCGCACCACGGCGACCGCGTCGTCGGGCGTCGGTTCCGGCGCGGCCGGACCGGCGGATGCGGTCGTCTGGCCGGCCGGTTGCGCGGCATTCGTCGCGGTGGAAGCGACCGCGCCGTCCTCCGCCAGCATCGCGTCGGGAATCGTTTCCGGCGGCAGCACCGGCTCGCCTTCGACCTCGGGCGGCGTCGGCGGGCCGATCGGGCCGGGGCCGGGTTTGGCTGGCATGCCGGTGACCGCGCCGGCGTCGGCATCCGGCCTGGGCAGGGCTTCGTCCTGCGCCGGCGCCTGGGCCGCGGCCGCCGCGTCCCCTGCGTCGCGGTCGCCGCAGGCGGCGAGCGGCAGGACGAGCAGGAAGCTGGCGAAGGCGAGGCGAGCGTTCATCGGTCGGTGGTCACTGGTCGAGGTGCACGACGATCCGGCCCTGCTCGATGGTGGTGGCGCCGATCCGGCGCGCGCCGAGCCGCTCCAGCAGGCCGTGGTCGAAAGTGTAGACGGGTTCGTTGCGTGCGTAGTCGGCCAGCCAGCGGTTGACCAGTTCGCGCCCGGTGCCGCCGAGCGCGCCGCCGGCGGCCGGCAGGTCGGCGCTTTCCAGCGTCGGCCGGTCCAGGTGCAGGCCGCGCGTGCCCGGGTCGAAGCGCAGGCCGCTGGCGATCGCGATGTGGCCCGGCGCGCCGGTCGCTGCCCGTCCCAATGCGCCGATGCCGACGTCGAAATCCAGGCGCAGGCGGCTGTTGCCGGGCGGAATGCTCAGGCGCGGATTGCGCACGGCGAGGGTCACTATGCCGCCCAGCTTGTCGTAGTCGCGCGGGAAGCGTCGGTCGAGTTGCTGTTGCAGCTGCGGCGCCGTGAACACCAGCTGGTCGCCGAGCAGGGCACCCAGGGATGCGCAGGCCGCGAGGCAGGCGATCGACAGCAGCAGGGCGAACAGGCGCAGCGACGACGATGGGCGCGGCATGGCGTGTCTCCCGAAATCGCGCCCACCATCGCGCCGTGGCGGTGAATGCCGGGTTACGCGCCTACAGCGCCTTGCGTCCCGGTTGCAGCCAGGCCAGCAGCAGGCCGAGCAGCAACGTCGCGATCGTGGCGTACAGCACCTGCCGGCCGACCAGCGCCGCCGGCAGCGGCTGCACGGCGTAATGGATCAGGTAGCCGGGAATGATCGCCGCGAGCGCGAAGCCGGCGCCGAAGCGCAGGCCGTGCACGAGGTCCGGGCGGCCGCGGTCGCCGCGCTGGCGATACAGCCAGGTCAGGCCGTAGCCGATCAGCAGGTGCGCGCCGAGCATCCACGGCATGTAGCCCGCCTGGTCCTGCTCCGTGCGCATGACGCCCTGTGCGATCAGGGCCTGGTAGTCGCCCCGGAGCAGCACGCCGTGGATCAGGAAATCGAGCAGCAGCGCAGCCGCCGCCACCACCAGGCTGCAGACCCAGAAGCGCTTGTCCATGCCGGTCCCCCGCGCCGCGGAATGCGGCCCGCCGATGCTAGCCCAGCGCGCCGCCGCCTTCACGCCCGCCCGTCGTGCCGCTGGCGAGCATGGCCCTCCGACGTCGGAGCACGCCCATGCCCAGGTCCCTGATCCTCGGCGCGCTGCTGGCCTTGGCGGCCGGCGCCGCCAGTGCCGCCACCCTCGAGCTGCGCGCCACCCTCAACGGCGCCAACGTGGTGTCGTCGACCGATTCGCCGGCGACCGGCGAGGCGCGCGCCACCCTCGACGACGACAACCGCCTGCGGCTCACCCTGGTCTTCGGCGGCACCACCTCGGAGGTCACCGGCGTCGCCCTGCACGTCGGCGACAGCTCGGCCAACGGCCCGATCGCGGAGACGCTGGACACCGGGCGCGAGCAGGACGGCCGCCGCCGCGTCGAACAGACGCTGACGCTGGAGGACTCGGTGGCCGCGCGCATGCGCGCCGGCGAGACCTATCTCGAGGTCACCACCGCCGACCATCCGGGCGGCGCAATCCGTGGCCAGCTGCAACCGCAACCGGTGCGCCTGCGCGACATGCCGGCGGAACCGGAGGAAGAGACGCCCTGAGCGTGGGCGACGCGACTGGCGCGCAATAAAAAAAAGCGCCGCATGCGCGGCGCTTTTTCTTTGCAACGGAGAACCGTGGCTCAGGCCGCGGCGTCCTTGAGCTTCTTGAGCGGGCGCACCTTGAGCTTGACCGAGGCGGGCTTGGCGGCGAACCACTGCTCTTCCTTGGTGAAGGGGTTGATGCCCTTGCGGCGCGGCTTGGCCGGCACGTTGACGGCGGTGATCTTCAGCAGGCCGGGCAGGGTGAAGGTACCGGCGCCCTTCTTGCTGACCGAGCCGTGCACCGCGTTCTCCAGCGAGGACAGCACGGCGCGCACGTCGCGCGGCGCCACGCCGCTGCTCTCGGAGATGTAGCTCACCAGCCCGGACTTGCCCAGGGCTTCCTTGATCGGCTTCGGCGCGGCCGGCTTGGACGCAGCCTTCGGGGCGGCCTTCTTCGCCGCGGTCTTCTTCTTCGTCGCCATATGTGTCCTGTGGTACTCGATGGAATGGATGGTCGCCAGGATTTCCCCCTCGGCACGCGGAATGTAGGGCATGCGCCATCCGCCGCCAAGTACCGGAGCGGCCTTTTTTTCCGGTTTTTTTCGACGTCGGGGGCGTGCGGCGGGTCAGTCTTCCTCGTGCCGGGGCCGGTATGCCTCCACCAGCTTCGCCTGCACCTGCGCCGGCACCGGCTCGTAGTGGCTGAAGTCCATCGCGTAGCGGCCGCGCCCGGCGGTGGCCGACTTGAGCTCGGCGGCGTAGCCCTCCAGCTCCGACAGCGGCACCTGCGCGCGCACCGAGATTTCGCCGTCGCGTACCGAGTCGGTGCCGCTGATGCGCGCGCGCTTGGCCGCCAGGCCGCCGCTGATGTCGCCCATGTACTGCTCCGGCGCGCTGACCTCCAGCTCCACGATCGGCTCCAGCACCTGCGGCTGGGCCTTGCCGATCGCGTCCAGGAAGGCCTTCTTGCCGGCGGCGACGAACGCCACTTCCTTGCTGTCGACCGGGTGCGACTTGCCGTCGTAGACGACCACGCGCACGTCCTGCAGCGGGTAGCCGGCGACCGCGCCGCCGGCCAGCACCTGGCGCACGCCCTTCTCGACCGCCGGCAGGAACTGGCCGGGGATGGTGCCGCCCTTGACCTCGTCCACGAACTCGAAGCCGGCGCCGCGCGCCAGCGGTTCGATGCGCAGGAACACCTCGCCGAACTGGCCGGCGCCGCCGGTCTGCTTCTTGTGGCGGTGGTGGCCCTCGGCCTTCGCGGAGATCGTTTCGCGGTAGGCGATCCGCGGCGGCCGGGTCTTCACTTCCACGCCGAAGCGTTCCTTCAGCCGCTCCAGCATCACCCGCAGGTGCAGGTCGGACAGGCCGCGCAGCACGGTCTCGTTGAGCTCGGCGTTGTGCTCCACGGCGAACGCCGGGTCCTCCTCGGCCAACTTGTGCAGCGCGGTGGCGAGCTTCTGCTCCTGGCCCTTGTGCGCGGCCTCAACCGCCAGCCCGAACATCGGCTTGGGGAAGGCGAGCGGCGCCAGCCGGATCTCGTCCTCGTCGTGGCTGTCGTGCAGCACCGCGTCGAAGTGCAGTTCCTCGACCTTGGCGACCGCGGCGATGTCGCCGGGGATGGCCTGCTCGATCTCGACGTGGTCCTTGCCGCGCAGCTTGAACAGGTGGCCGACCCGGAACGGCTTGCGCCCGTCGTCCACGAACAACTGGCTGCCCGGGCGCACCGTGCCCTGGTAGACGCGGAACACCGCGAGCTTGCCGACGAAAGGATCGTTGACGACGCGGAACACGTTCGCGATGACGTGCGCGTCCGGATCCGGTCTGGCGGCGACCGGCGTGCCGTCGCGGCCCCTGACGAAGGGCGGCGGGTTGGCCTCGCCCGGATGCGGGAACAGGCGTTCGGCCACATCGAGCAGCTTGCGCACGCCGACGTTCGCGCGCGCCGAACAGAAGCACACCGGCACCAGGTGGCCTTCGCGCAGGCACTGCTCGAAGGCGTCGTGCAACTCCTCGCCCGACAGGCCGCCCTCGCCGCGGTCGAGGTAGTGGTCCATCACCGTCTCGTTGACCTCAACCACCTGGTCGAGGATCTGCCGGTGCCAGTCGGCGACCGGGCCGAGGTCCGATTCGCCGTCCTGCGCGCCGAAGCAGTCCACTACGCGCCGGCCGCCGTCGGCCGGCAGGTTGAGCGGCAGCAGCTCGGCGCCGAAGGTGTCGCGCAACTGCTGCAGGACACGCGCGGGATCGGCGTCGGCATGGTCGATCTTGTTGATGACGACCGCGCGGCACAGCCCGCGCGCCTTCGCGTACTCCATCATCCGCCGGGTGCCGTACTCGACGCCGGTGGCGGCATCGACCACCAGCAGCACGGTTTCCACCGCGGCCAGCGCGGACAGGGTGGGGCCGCGGAAATCGGGATAGCCGGGCGTGTCGACCAGGTTGACGTGGAGGCCACCGTGGTCGATGTCGGCGATCGCCGCGTCGATGGAATGCCCGCGTGCCTTCTCGATCGGATCGAAGTCGGACACGGTGGTGCCGCGCTCGATCGTGCCTGCCGTGGTGAGGGCGCCGCCGGCATGCAGCAGGGCTTCGAACAGCGTGGTTTTGCCGGCGCCGGGGTGGCCTGCGAGGGCCACGTTGCGGATCTGTTCCGTGCTGTGGGGCATGACGACTCTCCATGCGGGTGGAAAGTCCGGCGCGCGGCCGGGCCAGGCGCGGGAGTGCCGCGCTGCCGTCATGGCTGTCCGCGAAAGGCGCTCTCCGTCCGAGCGCTGCGCTCGGCGGGCGGTCATGGCGGATCCGGCTTCGGAGCCGGAGGGCAAGCGTCCCGCAGGGCGGCAGGCGGGTCAAGCCGGCCTTCGTGATGCGCGGCTAACGCCCCGCTGCGTAGGCTGTCGCCCCCTTTCGAACCGCACGCCAAGGACTCCGCCATGGCCATCCAGCGCAGCGCGACCGCCCACTGGGAAGGCGACCTCAAGTCGGGGCAGGGACGCATCAGCACGCCGGCCAGCGGCCTGCTGGCCGACACGCCCTACGGCTTCAAGACGCGCTTCGGCGACGCGAAGGGCACCAATCCGGAGGAACTGATCGCCGCCGCGCACGCGGGCTGCTTCGCGATGGCGCTGTCCAACGCGCTGGCCGAGGCGGGCCACGCGCCGGAGGCGGTGGATGCGCGCGCGGAAGTGTCGTTGTCGATGGAGGGCGGGCCGACGATCAGCGGCATCCGGCTGTCGGTGAAGGCGAGGGTGCCCGGGATCGAGGCGGCGCAGTTCCGCGCGCTGGCCGACGATGCCAAGCGCAACTGTCCGGTCTCGAAGGCGCTCAGCGCGGTGCCGGTCACCCTCGACGCGGAACTGGCGTAGCGGGTTTCCGCATCCGGCCACCGTAGAGCGGTGCTTGCTCCGCCAACTCCGCTGCGTCTCGCAAGGAACAAGCGGAGCAAGCTCCGCTCTACGGGGAGCGCGCCTGCTTCACCAGTCGATTTCGCCTCGCACGATGGTGCGCGCGCGGCCGCCGGACCAGACGTCGCCGGCGGCGTCCACCGTCAGTTCGATGATCGCGTCGTGGCCGACCTCGCGGCCCTGGCTGATGCGGTAGAAGCCGCCGTCGCCCGGCAGCGCGTCCTGAGACGCCAGCCACGCGGCCAGGGTCGCGTTGGCGGCGCCGGAGGCGGCGTCCTCGAACGGCGCCGGCGCGCCGACCCAGGCGCGCACCGCGAGGTAGTACACCGGGTCGTCGCTGCGCGCGAACACGCACAGGCCCATGGTGCCGGTGGCGTGCGCGAGGCGTTCGACCGCGGCCCACTCGGGCGTCGCCGCGCGCAGCGACGCCTCGTCGGCGACCTCGGCCAGCCACCAGCGGCGGCCGCCGTCCATCAGCGCCGGCGGCAGCGCGCCGCGCGGCAGCCCGGCGAGGGCGTCGGCCAGGCGCGGGTCGTCGGGCGCGGCGATCTCGGCGGTGCGCGCGCGCGGCGTGCGCACCGCGACGGTGCGCGCGATGCCTTCCCCGTGGACGCGCAGCGGCAGCAGGCCGGCCACGCCTTCCTGCGCCAGCAGGCCGTCGCGCGGCGTGGCGATGCCGGCGTCCAGCGCGACGTGGGCGGTGCCGACGCTCGGATGGCCGGCGAAGGGCACCTCGCGACGCGGGCTGAAGATGCGCAGCCGGTAGCTCGCGTCCGGCGTCGTCGGCGGGAACACGAATGTCGTTTCCGGCAGCCGCGTCCAGCGCGCGATTCCCTGCATCGCGGTGTCGTCCAGGCCCTCGGCGTCGAGCACCACCGCCAGCGGGTTGCCGGCGCCGGGATGGTCGGCGAACACGTCCAGCTGGAGGTAGCGGCGGATCACGGCGCCGCTCCGGCCGTATTCCAGTCCAGGCTGCCGGCGATCACACGTTGCACCTGGCCGCCGATCCAGACCTCGCCGTCGGCGTCGACCTCGACCAGCAGGCGGCCATCGCGGCCAAGTTCTCGCCCCTGGCTGGCGACGTAACGCGGCGCACCGCCGGGCAGCGCGCCGGCCTGCGCCAGCAGTGCGGCGATCGCGGCGTTGGCGCTGCCGGTGACCGGATCCTCGGGGATGTTGTCGGCGGGGCAGAATGCGCGCACCGCGAGCTGGTGGTCGGCGCCGGCTTCCGCGCGCCCGAACACCGCCAGCCCGACCGCGCCGCTGGCGCGGGTCAGCGCGGCGATCGCGCCGAGGTCGGGTCGCATCGCGCGCACCGTATCCGCGTCGGCCAGTTCGACCAGCCACCAGCGCGGGCCGTTGTCCCATAGCGCGGGCGTGAGGCCGCCGCGCGGCAGGCCGCCCAGCGCGGCGTCGACCAGCGCGGGCGCCACGCCACCGGCGACTGCGCGCGCCCGCGGCGCGCGCACGTGCACGTATCGATCGTCGCCGTCGCCCTCGACCCGCACCGGCAGCAGGCCGGCGCCACACTCCTGCACCAGCCCTCCGTCGCGCGGCCGCGCCAGGCCCGCGTCCAGCGCCGCCCACGCCGCCCCCACGCTCGGGTGGCCGGCGAAGGGCAGCTCGCGGCGCGGGGTGAAGATGCGCACGCGGTAGTCGGCGCCGGCGCCCGGCGGCAGCAGGAAGATGGTTTCCGACAGGTTGGTCCAGGCAGCGAAGGCCTGCATCGCCGCCGTGTCCATGCCGGCCGGATCGAGCACGACGCCGAGCGGGTTGCCGGCGCCGGGGCGGTCGGCGAAGACGTCCAGTTGCAGGTAGCGGCGCGACATGCGGTGCGGTCCGTGACGGAGGGGCGCCGCGCGCGCTCGCGCAGCCGATAGAATCGCGATGTCCGCGCCGGCCGAGCACCGGCGCGGACGCGCATTCTAGGCGCCCGCCGGTCGCCCGGGCGCAACGGGTTGCTCCTGCAGAGGAAACGCGGTGGCGGACACGCAGCGGTGGGTCGTACTCAAGTTCGGCGGGACTTCGGTGTCGCGGCGCCACCGGTGGGACACGATCGGACGCCTGGCCGCCCAACGCACGCGCGAGGAAGGCGCGCGGGTGCTGGTGGTGGTGTCCGCGCTGTCGGGCGTCACCAACGAGTTGCTGGCGATCGCGGAAGGCCGCGAACCCGCCGCGCGCGCGGACGCGCTGGTCGATCGCCACCGCGCCTTCTGCGCCGAACTCGGCCTCGACCCCGAGGCGGTGCTCGGCGAACGCCTGGCGGCGCTGCACGCGCTGGCCGTCTCCGACCCGCGCGCGGCGACGGGCGCGCTCGCCTGGCAGGCCGAGCTGCTGGCGCAGGGCGAGCTGCTGTCGTCGACCCTGGGCGCGGCCTACCTGCGCAGCCAGGGCCTCGACATCGGCTGGTGCGACGCGCGCGCGTGGCTGGCCGCGGTGGAGTTGCCGCACGCCAGCGCCTGGGCGCAGCGGCTGGCGGCCAACTGCCGGCACGACGGCGACGACGCCCTGCGCGAACGCTTCGCTGGCCAAGCCGCGCCGATGCTGCTCACCCAGGGCTTCATCGCCCGCCACGGCGACGGCGGCACCGCGATCCTCGGCCGCGGCGGCTCGGACACCTCGGCGGCCTATTTCGGCGCGCTGCTCGGCGCCCGCCGCGTGGAGATCTGGACCGACGTGCCCGGCATGTTCAGCACCAACCCGCGGGTGGTGCCGCAGGCGCGCCTGCTGACCCGGCTCGACTACGCCGAGGCGCAGGAAATCGCCACCACCGGCGCCAAGGTCCTGCACCCGCGCGCGATCGCGCCCTGCCGCGACGCGCGCGTGCCTTTGCTGATCCTCGACACGGAACGCCCCGACCTGCCCGGCACCCGCATCGAAGCCGGCGCGGCCACCGTGCCCGGGGTCAAGGCGATCAGCCGCCGCAATGGCATCGTGCTGGTGTCGATGGAGTCGATCGGCATGTGGCAGCAGGTCGGCTTCCTCGCCGACGTGTTCGAACGCTTCCGCCGCCACGGCCTGTCGGTGGACCTGATCGGCTCCTCGGAGACCAACGTCACCGTCTCGCTCGACCCGAGCGAAAACCTGGTCACCACCAACGTGCTGGAGGCGCTCTCGGCCGACCTCGCCGAGGTGTGCCGGGTGAAGGTGATCGCGCCCTGCGCCGCGATCACCCTGGTCGGGCGCGGCATGCGCTCGCTGCTGCACAAGCTGTCCGATGTCTGGGCGACCTTCGGCCAGGAGCGGGTGCACCTGATCTCGCAGTCGTCCAACGACCTCAACCTGACCTTCGTGGTGGACGAAGCAGAGGCGGACGGCCTCATTCCCCACCTTCATGCGGAACTGATCCGGAGTGGCGCGATGCCCGTACAGGACCCCGTGGTATTCGGCCCGAGCTGGCGCGACATCGCCGACGCACAGGCGGCGGAAACGCGTCGCGCGCGCACGCGGCGCTGGTGGCAGGACGCGCGCGCCGCGTTGCTGGAGCGCGCGCGCGACGGCACCCCGCGCTACGTCTACGACCTCGCCACCGTGCGCGAGCGCGCCCGCCAGCTGTCGGCGGTGGACGCGATCGACCGCCGCTTCTTCGCGATCAAGGCCAACCCGCACCCGGCGATCCTGCGCACGCTCGCGGAGGAGGGCTTTGGCCTGGAATGCGTGTCGCTGGGCGAGATGGAGCACGTGTTCGCGACCCTGCCGGAGCTGTCGCCGCAGCGGGTGCTGTTCACCCCGAGCTTCGCGCCGCGGCACGAGTACGAGGCGGCATTCGCGCGCGGGGTCACCGTCACCGTGGACAACGTCGAGGCGCTGCAGCGCTGGCCGGCGCTGTTCCGTGGCCGCGACCTGTGGCTGCGGCTCGACCTCGGCCGCGGCGACGGCCACCACGCCAAGGTGCGCACCGGCGGCGTCGCCTCCAAGTTCGGCCTGCCGCTGGCGCGCTTTGACGCGTTCGTCGCCGAGGCGCAGGCCCTGGGCGCGCGCATCACCGGCCTGCACGCGCACCTCGGCAGCGGCATCGAGAACGTCGACCACTGGCGGGTGGTGTACGGCGAGGTGGCGAGCCTCGCCGAGGCGCTGCCCGACGTGCAGACGATCGACATCGGCGGCGGCCTGCCGGTGCCCTACGGCGACGACGCGGCGGCGTTCGACGTGGTCGCCTGGGGCGAGGGGCTGGCGGAGATCCGCGCCGCCTCGCCGCGCTTCGCGCTGGCGATCGAGCCCGGCCGGTTCCTGGTCGCCGAGTGCGGCGTGCTGCTGCTCGGCGTGACCCAGGTGGTGGAGAAGGACGGCGTGCGCCGGGTCGGTTGCGATGGCGGCATGAACGCGCTGGTGCGCCCCGCCATGTACGAGGCCTACCACCGCATCGTCAACCTCAGCCGCGCCGACGACGCGGACGTGGTGCTGTGCGACGTGGTTGGCCCGATCTGCGAGAGCGGCGACGTGCTCGGCCAGGCCCGCCCGCTGCCGCGCGCGACCGCCGAGGGCGACGTGCTGCTGGTCGCCGACGCCGGCGCCTACGGCATGGTCATGGCCAACACCTACAACAAGCGCGCGCTGCCGGCCGAGGACGTGGTCGGCTAGGCACGCCGTTTTCATTCTTACCGGCGGCCGCCATGCGTGCCGCCGCGAGGGCAGGACGACATGGGTGAGTGGATGTTCCAGCGCGACGCGGTCCGGGGGTTCCGTTTCGTGCGTTGCGGCTTCGACCCCGCGACCGGCGTCGCGCGGCTGGCGTACGCCTTCGACGACGGCCCGGAACTGGTCGAGACGGTCACGCTGCCGGGCGCGCCGTTCGCGCTGGACGGTGCGCGCGCCGCGGCCGCCGGGCGCGCGTTGCGGCTGCTGCACCTGGTCGCCGGCGTCAGCTACTACAAGGCCGCGGTGCCGCCGGAGATCCGCATTGAGGGCGAGCCCATCGACGCGGACACCGCCGCGCTGCTGGAGACGATCTACCTCAACGGCCTGGGCGAATTCGCCTACCGCAACGGGTTGGACCTGCGCGGCCGGCTGCGCTTCCCGCACGCCGCGGCACCCGGCGACAGGGCGCCGGCGCTCGGCCTGCGCCCGCACGCGCTGGTCGCGATCGGCGGCGGCAAGGATTCGCTGGTCACGATCGAGGCGCTGCGCGAGGCCGGCATCGAACAGACGGTGGCCTGGATCGGCGGCTCGCAGCTGATCCGCGCCTGCGCCGAGCGCACCGGGCTGGCGACGCTCAACATCGGCCGCACGCTGGCGCCGGAGCTGTTCGAGTACAACCGCCAGGGCGCCTGGAACGGCCACATCCCGGTGACCGCGGTGAATTCGGCGATCCTCGCCTTCGCCGCGATCGTGCTGGGCATGGACCAGGTGGTGTTCTCCAACGAGCGCTCGGCCAGCTACGGCAGCCTGATCGCCGGCACCGGCGAGGTGAACCACCAGTGGTCGAAAGGCTGGGCCTTCGAGCAGGCATTCGGCGAGCATCTGCGGCGCCATGTCGCCGCCGACCTGTCGTACTACTCGCTGCTGCGCCCGCTGAGCGAGCTCGCGGTCGCGCGCCAGTTCGCGAGGAGCGATCACTACGACGGCTGGTTCTCGAGCTGCAACCGCAACTTCCACATCCTCGGCGAGCGCCCGGTCAACCGCTGGTGCGGCGTGTGCCCGAAGTGCCACTTCGTGTTCCTGGCGCTGGCGCCATTCATGCCCAAGCCGCGGCTGACCGCGATCTTCGGCCGCAACCTGCTCGACGACGAGGCGCAGGCGCCGGGCTACGACGCGCTGCTCGAGTTCCGCGACCACAAGCCGTTCGAATGCGTGGGCGAGGGGCGCGAATCGCGCGCGGCGATGGAAGCGCTGGCGGCGCGGCCGGAGTGGCGCGAGGACGCGCTGGTGAAGCGTTACCGCCGCGAGATCCGCCCGCAGCTGGATGCCGGCGACCTGGCGCTCGCGCCGCTGCTGCAGCCGGCCGACGAGCACCGCATTCCGACGCCGGTGTGGGAGGCGGTCCGTGCCCGATTCTCCGCCTGACATCGCGTCGCTCGCCGGGCGCCGGGTCGCGCTCTGGGGCTGGGGCCGCGAGGGCCGTGCCGCCTGGCGCGCGATCCGCGCGCGCCTGCCGGCGCTGCCGCTGACGCTGTTCTGCCACGACACGGAATGGGAGGACGCACAGGCCCTGGGCGACGCCGCCCTGCGGGTGGAAACCGACGCCAGCGCCGATCGCCTGTCCGCCTTCGAACTGGTGGTCAAGTCGCCGGGCATCAGCCCCTACCGCGACGAGGCGGCCAAGGCCGCCGCGCGCGGCACGCGGTTCCTCGGCGGCACCGCGCTGTGGTTCGCCGAGCATGCCGACGCGCGCGCGGTCTGCGTCACCGGCACCAAGGGCAAGAGCACCACCACCGCGCTGCTCGCCCACCTGCTGCGCGCGGGCGGCCAGCGCACCGCGCTCGCCGGCAACATCGGCCTGCCGCTACTGGAACTGCTGGACCCGAAGCCGGCGCCGGCGTTCTGGGCGATCGAGCTGTCGAGCTACCAGACCGGCGACGTCGCCGACAGCGGCGCGCGGCCCGAAGTCGCGGTGGCGCTCAACCTGTTTCCCGAGCATCTCGACTGGCACGGCTCGGAAGCGCGCTACGTCGAGGACAAGCTGCGCCTGCTGACCGACGCGAAGCCGCGCATCGCCGTGCTCAACGCGGCGGACCCGCGCCTTGCCGCGCTGGAGTTGCCGGACAGCGAGGTGCGCTGCTTCGGGCGCGCCGACGGCTGGCACCTGCGCGGCGATGCGCTGTACCGCGGCGACGCATTCGTGATGGACACCGCGGCGCTGCCGCTGCCCGGGCACCACAATCGCGGCAACCTGTGCGCGGTGCTGGCCGCGATCGAGGCGCTCGGCCTGGATGCGCGCGCACTCGCGCCGCACGCGGCCAGCTTCCGGCCGCTGCCGCACCGGCTGCAGGCGCTGGGCGAACGCGACGGCGTCGCGTACGTCAACGATTCGATCAGCACCACGCCGCACGCCACCCTCGCGGCGCTGGACTGCTTTCGCGACCGCCGCGTCGCGGTGCTGGTCGGTGGCCACGACCGCGGCGTGGACTGGCGCGGCTTCGCCGAAGCGATGCACGCACGCGCGCCCGGGGCGATCGTGACGATGGGCCAGAACGGCCCGCGCATCCACGGATTGCTGGCGCCGGTCGCCGCGCAGGCGGGCTTCGTGTTGGGCGCCGCGGACGACCTCGCCGACGCCCTGCGCCAGGCCCGCGCCGCGCTGGCGGGCGAGGGCGTGGTGCTGCTTTCGCCGGGTGCGCCCAGCTTCGGACCCTACCGGGACTACGTCGCCCGCGGGCGCCATTTCGCCGAGCTGGCGGGCTTCGACCCGGCCGCGATCAGCGCGATCCCGGGCCTCGGTATCGCCTGATCCGCGCCGGCCGCAGGCTTGACGCCGGACCACGGCCGCCGGCCGATAATCAGCGCTTCTTCTTCTCGGCCGCACGCAGCAAGGAGGACCGCCATGAAGCGCATCGCCGCCACCTTCGCCCTGTTGCTCGCCAGCGCGCCCGCGCTGGCCGCGATGCAGGCCAGGCCCGTGGAATGGACGCTGGACGGCGCCACCTTCCAGGGTGTCCTGGTTTACGACGACGCCGGCGCCAAGCGCCCGGGCCTGGTGATGGTGCCGGACTGGAAGGGCGTGACCGACAACGCGATCGCCAAGGCCCGGCACGTCGCCGGCGACGACTACGTGGTGCTGGTCGCCGACGTGTACGGCAAGGGCGTGCGCCCGCGCGACGACGCGGAGGCGATGGCCCAGGTGAAAAAGCTGTACGCCGACCGCGGCACCCTGCGCGCCCGGGCGGCGAAGGCGCTGGAGGTGCTGAAAGCGCAGGCGGATTCGGCGCCGCTCGATCCGGCGAAACTGGGCGCGATCGGCTACTGCTTCGGCGGCGCGACGGTGCTGGAACTGGCCCGCGCCGGCGCCGACCTGGCCGCCGTGGTCACCTTCCACGGCGGCCTGAACACCGACATGCCGGCGAAGCCCGGCGCGGTGAAGGCCAGCCTGCTGGTGCTCAACGGCGCCGACGACAAGGGCACCGCCGGCGACGTCGCCGGCTTCCAGCAGGAGATGGACGTGGCCGGCGCCGACTGGACCTTCGTCGACTTCGGCGGCGCGGTGCACTGCTTCGCGCTGCCCGAGGCCAACAAGCCGCCGGGCTGCGTCTACGACGAGCGCGCCACGCGCCGCGGCGAGCGGATGATGCACGGCTTCCTCGGCGAGCGGTTCGCGAAGGAAACCTCCGCGCCGTAGCGGAGTCTGCTCCGCCCTACACGATCGCGAGAGTGCGGGGCGCCGGGTGGGAGAGGCAGGCAGGACCGTATGCGCCATGGATGGCGCATCCGAGCCTCCAGGGACGGATCCACGGCGTGTCCTGACTGCCTCTCCCGCCCGGCGTGCTCGCGATTCCGTGCCTTTGTCTGGCAGTCGCGCTGCGGATTGCTTGGACCGAGTTGCCGCGGCGACTCAGCGATCGCGTTCCACCGCGTAGCGCGCCAGTCCGCGCAGGGCCGCGCCGCAGGCGTTGTCGGCCAGGCCGTCGAGCGCCAGCTGCGCCGCCTGCGCGTAGCCGGCCGCGCGCCGGCGGCTGTAGTCGAGGCCGCCGGTCGCGCGGATCGCCGCCAGCACCTCCGGCATCGCGTCCGCCTCGCCGTGCTCGAGCGCGTCGCGCAGGCGCTGGCGGGTCGCGCCTTGGCTGTGCGCGATCGCGTGGATCAACGGCAGCGTGGCCTTGCCCTCGGCGAGGTCGTCGCCGAGGTTCTTGCCCAGCGCGTCGGCGTCGGCGGCGTAGTCGAGCACGTCGTCGGCGATCTGGAAGGCGTAACCGAGATTGAGCCCGTAGTCGTGCAGGCGCTGCTGGGTGCCGGGGTCGGCGCCGGCGAGCAGGGCGCCCAGCCGGGTCGCGGCGGCGAACAGCACCGCCGTCTTGCGCTCGATCACCCGCAGGTAGGCGGCCTCGTCGGTGTCCGGGTTGCGCACGTGCAACAGCTGCAGGACCTCGCCTTCGGCGATCCGGTTGGTGGTGTCGGCGAGGAGTTGCATCACCGGCATGCGGTCGAGCTCGACCATCAGCTGGAAGCTGCGCGAATACAGGAAGTCGCCGACCAGCACGCTGGCGGCGTTGCCCCACACGGCGTTCGCGGTGCGGCGGCCGCGGCGCAGGTCCGATTCGTCGACCACGTCGTCGTGCAGCAGCGTCGCGGTGTGGATGAACTCGACCACCGCCGCGAGCTGGTGCGCGTCCGGTCCCCGGTGGCCCAGCGCGCCGGCCGCCAGCAGCAGCAGCATCGGTCGCAGGCGCTTGCCGCCGGCGCCGACGATGTACTCGGCGACCTGGTTGATCAGCACCACGTCCGACGCCAGCCGGCGGCGGATGAGGTCGTCGACCGCGGCCATGTCGGCGGCGGCCAGGCGCTGGATCGCCGCCAGGTCCGGCAGCGTGGGCGGGGCGACGGAGGAGTCCATGGCGGTTCCGCGACGGGGGCGCGGAATTATACGGAGGCGGCCGTCTTCCGCCGGAAAAGTCCCACATGCGGCCGCGGCGCGGCCGGGTGTCCCGGCGGCGCCGGGTATACTGCAATGATGACGCCCGCTCCGGGCGGTCCCGCAGGAAATCCCACATGGCACGCGGCATCAACAAGGTCATCCTGGTCGGCAACCTCGGTGACGACCCCGAAACCAAGTACACCCAGGGCGGCATGGCGGTGACCACCATCCGCCTGGCCACCACCAGCGTGCGCAAGGATCGCGACGGCCAGACCCAGGAACGCACCGAGTGGCACCGGGTGAAGTTCTTCGGCAAGCTCGGCGAGATCGCCGGCGAATACCTGCGCAAGGGCCGCCAGGTGTACGTCGAGGGTTCGATCCGCTACGACAAGTTCACCGGGCAGGACGGGCAGGAGCGCTATTACACCGACATCATCGCCGACGAGATGCAGATGCTCGGCGGCGGTGGCGAGGGGCGCGGCGAGCCCCGCGCGGACCGCGGCGACCGGCCGCAGCGCAGCGCCCCGCCGCGCCGCGAGGCCGACGCCCAGCGCCCGGCACCGAAGCAGGACTTCGCCGAGGACTTCAGCGACGATGACATCCCGTTCTGAGTCGGACGGGCGTGATGTGGCCGACAGCATGGAAGCGCAGGCGCGCGGGCGCCCGGCGAACGATTGAAGAGGAACGGATGGACACCTGGCTGGTGACCGGCGGCGCCGGATTCATTGGCGGCAATTTCGTGCTCGAGGCGGTCGCGCGCGGCAAGCGCGTGATCAACCTCGATGCGCTGACCTACGCGGGCAACCTGGACACCCTGGGCGCCGTGGACGGCGACCCCAACCACGTGTTCGTCCACGGCGACATCGGCGACCGCGCGCTGGTCATGCGCCTGCTGGCCGAACACCGGCCGGACGCGATCGTCAATTTCGCAGCCGAGAGCCACGTCGATCGCTCGATCGACGGTCCCGCCGCATTCGTGCAGACCAACGTGGTCGGCACGCTGGCGCTGCTGGAATGCGCGCGCGACTACTGGAAGTCGCTGGACGGCCCGGCGCGCGAGGGGTTCCGTTTCCTGCACGTGTCCACCGACGAGGTGTACGGCTCGCTGGGCGAGACCGGCAAGTTCATCGAAACGACGCCTTACGCGCCCAATTCGCCGTACTCGGCATCGAAGGCGGCGTCGGACCACCTGGTGCGTGCGTTCCACCACACCTACGGGCTGCCGGTGCTGACCACGAACTGCTCGAACAACTACGGGCCGTACCAGTTCCCGGAAAAGCTCATCCCGCTGATCATCGCCCGCGCCCTGGCGGGCGAGCCGCTGCCGATCTACGGGGACGGCCGCAACGTGCGCGACTGGCTGTACGTGGGCGACCACTGCGCGGCGATCCGCGCCGTGCTCGCCGGCGGCCGGGTCGGCGAGACCTACAACGTCGGCGGCGACGCCGAGCGCGAGAACATCGAGGTCGTGCACACCATCTGCCGCCTGCTGGACGAGCGCCGCCCGCGCGCCGACGGCCAGCCGCGCAGCAGCCAGATCACCTTCGTCGCCGACCGGCCGGGCCACGACCGCCGCTACGCGATCGACGCCGGCAAGCTGCAGCGCGAGCTGGGCTGGAAGCCCGCGCACAGCTTCGAGCAGGGCATCGCCGACACCGTCGACTGGTACCTCGGCCACCAGCAGTGGGTGCGGCGCGTGCTCGACGGCAGCTACCGCCTCGAGCGGATCGGAACCGCGGCATGAGCGCCGCGCACAGCGCTCGCAAGGGCATCATCCTGGCCGGCGGCTCCGGCACCCGGCTGTACCCGATCACCCAGGCGATCAGCAAGCAGCTGCTGCCGGTCTACGACAAGCCGATGATCTACTACCCGCTCAGCGTGCTGATGCTGGCGGGCATCCGCGACGTGCTGGTCATCAACACGCCGCACGAGCAGGCGCTGTTCCGCAACCTGCTCGGCGACGGCTCGCAGTGGGGCATGCGCATCGAGTACGCGGTGCAGCCCAGCCCAGACGGCCTGGCCCAGGCCTTCCTGATCGCGCGCGAGTTCCTGGCCGGCCAGCCGAGCTGCCTGGTGCTCGGCGACAACATTTTCTACGGCCAGGGCCTGACCGACCTGCTGCGGCGCGCCGATGCGCGCGCGCAGGGCGCGACCGTGTTCGGGTACCGGGTGCGCGATCCGGAGCGCTACGGCGTCGCCGAATTCGACGCCGACGGCCGCGTCGTCGGCCTCGAGGAGAAGCCGGCGCAACCGAAGTCCAGCTACGCGGTGACGGGGCTGTACTTCTACGACGGGCGTGCCAGCGACTACGCGGCCGGGCTCCATCCCTCGCCGCGCGGCGAGCTGGAAATCACCGACCTCAACCGCTGCTACCTCGAGGACGGTTCGTTGCACCTGGAGAAGATGGGCCGCGGTTTCGCCTGGCTCGACACCGGCACCCATGAGTCGCTGGTCGAGGCCTCGACCTACATCGAGACGATCGAGAAGCGCCAGGGCCTGCGCGTGTGCTGCCCGGAGGAAATCGCCTATTCCAGCGGCTGGATCGACGGCGCCCGGCTGCGCGAACTGGCGCGCCCGCTTGCCAAGAACGGCTACGGGCAGTACCTGCTCGGCCTGCTCGACCACGGCCACGTGGCCTGAACGAACCGCCATGAAGATCATCGAAACCGGCCTGCCTGGCTGCCTCGTGCTGGAACCGCAGGTATTCGGCGACGACCGCGGGTTCTTCTACGAATCCTTCAACCGCGACAAGCTCCGCGCCGCCGGGCTCGACGTGGCCTTCGTGCAGGGCAACGTGTCGTCGTCGGCGCGCGGCGTGCTGCGCGGGCTGCACTACCAGTGGCCGAACCCGCAGGGCAAGCTGGTCAGCGTGCTGGAAGGCGAGGTCTGGGACGTGGCGGTGGACATCCGCCGCGGTTCGCCGACCTTCGGCCGCTGGGAGGCCACGGTGCTGTCGGCGGAAAACAAGCGCCACTTCTGGGTTCCGGAAGGCTTCGCCCACGGCTTCGCCGTGCTCAGCGAGCGGGCGCTGTTCACCTACCTGTGCACCGCGTCCTACGACCGCGACGCCGACGCCGGCATCCGCTGGAACGACGCCGCGCTGGCGATCGACTGGCCGGTCGCCGAGCCGCTGCTGTCCGGCAAGGACGCGCGCGCGCCCTTCCTCGACGAGGTGCCGCCGGAGCGCCTGCCGACCTACCCGGGCTGAGCCATGCGCATCCTCCTGTTCGGCGCCAACGGCCAGGTCGGCACCGAGCTGCGGCGCAGCCTGGCGCCGCTCGGCGAGGTGGTCGCGACCAGCCGCGGCGGCCGGCTCGACGACGGCACGCCGTGCGAGGTGGCCGACTTCGACGCGCCGCAGACGCTGGCGCCGCTGGTGGCCCGGCTGGCACCGGACCTGGTCGTCAACGCCGCCGCGCACACCGCGGTCGATCGTGCGGAAAGCGAGCCCGATGCCGCGTTCCGCGCGAACGCGGAAGCACCCGCGACCATCGCCGCCGCCTGCGCCGCGTGCGGCGCGACGCTGGTGCACTATTCGACCGACTACGTCTTCGACGGCCGCGGCGCGCGCCCGTACCGCGAGGACGACCCCACCGCGCCGCTCGGCGTCTACGGTGCCAGCAAGCTGGCCGGCGAGCACGCGATCCGCGCCAGCGGCGCGCGCCACCTGATCTTCCGCACCGCCTGGGTGTACGCAGACCATGGCAGGAACTTCCTGCGCACGATGCTGCGCCTGGCCGCCGAGCGCGACGAATTGCGCGTGGTCGCCGACCAGGTCGGCACGCCGACGCCCGCCGCGCTGATCGCCGACATCACCGCGCAGGTGCTGCGCCGGCCGCTGCCGGAGGCGGGCACCTGGCACCTGACCGCGACCGGCCAGACCAGCTGGCACGGCTTCGCCGAGGCGATTGTCGCCGGCGCCCATGCGCGCGGCCTGCTGGCCGCCGTCCCGCGGGTCGCGCCGATTGCCACCGCCGACTATCCGACCCCGGCCGCGCGCCCGGCGTGGTCGGTGCTGGATACCGGAAAGTTGCAGCGCGAGTTCGAAATCCTGCCGCCGTCATGGCAGGATGGACTGGGGGGCGTGCTCGACCGGCTGGCCGGGCGCGTCGCATAGAAGCAAGCGCGGCGCAAGGCCGCGGCAAAACGGGGAACAACGGAATGCGACACCTGATCCTGGCATGGATGCTGGTGCTGTGCGCGGGCGTCGCCCACGCGGAGACCCGCGTCGATCTCGCGCCGTACCTGCGCAACGATTCCTTCGAGGACATCCTGATCTCCCCGACCGGCGCCTATTACGCCGCGTCGGTCCCGGGAGAAGACAATTCGGTGCTGGTCATCCTCGACCGCGCGACCAACAAGCCGATCGCCGGCTTCGGTCTCGGCCGGAATACCTACATCGCGGATTTCGCCTGGGTGAACGACGAGCGCGTGGTGTTCGGCACCAAGCGCAAATTCGGCGCCCTCGAGGAGCCCCAGCTGACCGGCAACCTGTACGGCATGAACGCCGACGGCAGCGGCAAGGAAATCCTGGTCGGCCAGGACGTCAACGTCATGAGCACGGGCACCCATATCCAGCAGAAGAAGGTCGAAATGGTCGCGGCCTTCCTGCTGGACACGTTGCCGGGCGACGACCGCGATGTCCTGATCGCGGTGTCCGGCTTCAGCGGCGACAGCTACAACCGGGTCGAGCGGATGGACGCCTACACCGGGCGCCGCAGTCCGGTAGCGCGCTCGCCGGTGCGCAACGCGTGGTACGCGACGGACCCCGCCGGCGTGGTGCGCTTCGCCTGGGGCAGCAACACCGACAACAGCAACAAGCTGTTCTACCGCGACGCGGCCGACTCCGACTGGACCGACACCTCGGCATGGCGCGAGCTCAACAACGAAGCCTCCAGCGGCCACGTCGAGGTGCCGCTCGGCTTCTCCGCCGATGGCCGGATCGCCTACCTGCGCGTCGAGCAGGCGCAGGGCCCGGACGCGATCGTGGCCTTCGATCCGCGCGACGGCAGCCGGCGCCAGGTGCTGCGCGACGACGACAGCGACCCGGTCGAGGTGATCCGTGCGCTCGGCACGCCGTATCCGGCTCCGGTGGGCGCGTTCGTCGCCGACGGCAAGCCGCGGACATTGTTCTTCGACGAGGCCTCGGCCGAGGCGAAGCTGTACCGCAGCCTGGAAGCGGCATTCGCCGGCCACACGGTGCGGATCACCTCGAAGACCGCCGACGGCAGGCTGGCCATGGTCGAGGTCAGCAGCGATCGCGACCCGGGATCCTTCTATCTCTTCGACACCGTCGCCAAGAAGGCGGGCTTTATGCTCGCGCGCCGGGAGTGGCAGGACCCGGAAGCGATGGCGACGATGCGGCCGATCGAGTTCGCGGCGCGTGACGGCCAGCGCATCCACGGTTACGTCACGCTGCCGCGCGGCAGCGACGGCAAGCGGTTGCCCATGGTCGTGCTGCCGCACGGCGGGCCTTTCGGAATCTTCGATTCGTGGGGCTACGATACCGACCCGCAGGTGCTCGCCGCCGCCGGATACGCCGTCCTCCAGATCAATTTCCGCGGTTCCGGCGCCCACGGCCGCGCGTTCGAACAGGCGGGTGGCCGCGAATGGGGTGGCCGCATGCAGGACGACGTCACGGACGGTACCCGCTGGGCGGTGGCCGAGGGCATCGCCGATCCGGCCCGCATCTGCATCTACGGCGCCAGCTACGGGGGCTATGCGGCGCTGATGGGCGCGGCCAGGGAGCCGTCGCTGTACCGTTGCGCCGCCGGCTACGTCGGGGTCTACGACCTGCCGCTGATGTTCCGCGAAGGCGACACGCGCCAGCTGGAGTCGGGCCGTACCTACCTGCGCGAGTGGGTCGGCGACCCGGCCGAGCTGGGCAAGGTTTCGCCGGTCAACCTGGCCGGCAGCATCAAGGTCCCGGTTTTCCTCGCCGCCGGCGGCAAGGACGAACGGGCGCCCATCGAGCACAGCGAGCGCATGGAGAAGGCGCTGCGCGCGGCCGGAGTGCCGGTCGAGACGCTGTTCGTGCGCACCGAGGGCCACGGGTTCTTCACCGAGGAGCACCGTGCGCAGTTCTATGCGCGGCTGCTGGCGTTCCTCGACCGCAACATCGGCGCGTCGGGCGCGGCTTCCGCCGCCGCGGCCGCCTCGACCACCGCGGCGCCCTGACCGGCAGGGCTGGAATGACCGCCCAGCGGCTTGTCCCGTCGGGCTTTTCGATAAACGGGGAATGGAAAAAATGCGATTCGGAATGTTGATCGGGATGATGGCGCTCGCGTCGGGGATGGCGCCGGCGATGGCAGGGGCGGCGGACCGGATCCCAATCGAGGAATTCGTGAAGCACGCGCAGTACAGCGCGACCAAGATCTCGCCGGATGGCCGCTACCTGGCGCTCACCGTCCAGCAGGACGACACGATGTCGCTGGCCGTGCTCCGGCTGGAGGACATGAAGTTCGTCCGGGTCACCAGCCTGACCAACAATGAGAGCGTCGGCAGCTTCTACTGGGTGGGCCCGAACCGGCTGATGTACACCTCGCAGAAGAATTTCGGCACCTACGCCTCGCCGTTCGGTACCGGCGAGTGGTACGCGATGGACGCCGACGGGAGCCGTCCGCGCAGCCTGGTGTCCTACAGCGCGCAGAGCCTGCAGGGCCGCGACAAGGTCGTGCACTTCAACGAGCATTACGAAATGCTCGACCCGATGCCGGGCGACGAAGCCCGGGCGATCATGACGATCACCGACAGCGCCCCGGGCGGGCGCAACCAGGTGATCTCGATCGACACCGTCACCGGCCGCCGCCGCGTGCTGGCGCGCGCGCCGCGCGAGGACTGCCAGCTGATCCTCGATGCGAAGCGCGAGCCGCGCTACGCGAACTGCTATTTCGACAAGGCGCCCGACGGCAGCTACGACCAGCATTCCGAGCTGTATCGCCGGGAGGAGGACGACAGCTGGACCCTGGTCAATCGTTCGCTCGAGAAGGGAAGGCAGCTGCACGTGATAGGCACGGGTGCCGACGGGCGCATCTACGTCCTCGCGGACGACGGCAAGGGGCCGGCCGCGTTCGGCCTGCTGGATCCGGCCGACGACAGCTTCCACACCCTCTACCAGGATCCCGCGGCGGACCCTTCCGGGTTCCTGGTCGCGTCCGACCGCCACACCCTGCTCGGCGTGGTCACTACCGCCGGCGCGCCGCACGTGGAGATGATCGATCGCGACCATCCCGACGCCAAGGTCTACGCCGCCCTGTCCAGCGCCTTCCCCGGCCGGCTGGTGGACTTCACCAGCGCGACGGTCGATGGCAAGAAGGTCGTGGTGTCGGTGCGCAGCGCGACCGATCCGGGTCAGCTCTACCTGTTCGACCGCGATACCGGGTCCGTGCGCTTCCTGATGAAGAGCCGCCCGTCGCTCGACCCGGCGCTGATGGCGGAAGTGCGTCCGTTCTCCTTCAAGACGCGCGACGGCGTGACCGAATACGGCTACCTCACCATCCCGCGCGGCGGAGCCAAGGGACTGCCGACCATCATCAATCCGCATGGCGGCCCGATCGGCGTCCGCGACGAGTGGGGCTTCAACCCGGAAGCGCAGATGCTGGCCAACCGCGGCTACCTCGTGGTGCAACTCAACTTCCGTGGATCGGGTGGCTACGGCCAGGCGTTCGAGGACAGCGGCCACGGCGAATGGGGCGAGAAGATGCAGGACGACCTGACCGACGTCACCCGCTGGGTCGTCGAGCAGGGCTATGCGGACCCCAACCGCATCTGCATCTACGGCGGTAGCTACGGCGGCTACGCCTCGCTGATGGGGGTGGCCACGCAGCCGGACCTGTACCAGTGCGCGGTCGGCTACGTCGGCGTTTACGACCTCGACATGCTGTACAAGAAAGGCGACATCGCCGCGCGCGAATCAGGCCAGCGTTACCTGCGGCGGACGATCGGCACCGACCCGGCCGAGTTGGAGCGGCGCTCGCCCGTTTCGCTCGCGGGCAGGATCACCGCGCCGGTCTTCCTCGCGGCAGGCCTGAAGGACGTGCGCGCGCCGCACGAGCACACCGAGGAAATGCGCGACGCCCTCAAGGGCGCCGGGCACCCGCCGGAGGTCGTGATCCTGCAGCCCGACGAGATGCACGGTTTCTACGGCGAGGAGGCCAACCTCAACCTGTACACGAAGATGCTGGCCTTCTTCGACAAGTACATCGGCGGCGGCGCCAAGGCGGTCGGCCGCCCTTGACGGGCGGTGCGCGGCGGCCCGCCCGCGGTCGCCGCGCACTGGACTTGCACGCGGTTTTCGCCGTACGGTGCGCGGATTCCATTCGCCTGGGGACGCGATGAGCCAGCCCGCCGTGCCGCAACTGACCCTCCGCGCCATCCTGCTGTCGATGGTGCTGGCGGTGATCCTGTCCGCCGCGAATGCCTACCTCGGCCTGTTCGCCGGGTTGACCATCGCCACCGCGATCCCCGCGGCGGTGGTGTCGATGGGCGTGCTGCGCCTGCTCGGCGGCGGCACCATCCTCGAGAACA
This sequence comes from Lysobacteraceae bacterium, assembly GCA_035539135.1. Classification (GTDB taxonomy): domain Bacteria; phylum Pseudomonadota; class Gammaproteobacteria; order Xanthomonadales; family Xanthomonadaceae; genus JABFWF01. Next base: position 35,543 of record DATLJD010000013.1, on the reverse strand, counting down.
ACATCGTGCAGACCGGCGCCTCCGCCGGTTCCTCGATCGCGGCCGGCGTGATCTTCACCATCCCGGCGCTGATCATCCTCGGCTACTGGCAGGACTTCCGTTATTCGTGGGTGCTGGCGATCGCCGGCCTCGGCGGCCTGCTCGGCGTGCTGTTCTCGGTGCCGCTGCGGCGCTCGATGATCGTCGACGAGCCGCTGCCGTTCCCGGAGGGCAAGGCCGCGGCGGAGGTGCTCAAGGCGGGCGAGAATCCGGGCCCCGGGCTGAAGATCCTCGCCTTCTCGGCGATCGTCGGTTCGGTGGTGAAGGCGGCGGCCGCGAGCGGCTTCCGGATGATCCCGGACACCTGGGCCGAGGCCGGTTTCCTCGGCAAGTACCTCGGCTACATCGGCACCAACCTGTCGCCCGCGCTGCTCGGCGTCGGCTACATCGTGGGCCTCAACATCGGCATCGTGGTGGTGTCGGGCAGCATCCTGTCCTGGCATATTGGCATTCCGCTCTACCACGCCTTCTTCCTCGGCGGCGATCCGGCGCTGGCCGCGCAGGTCGCCGGCGCCAGCGCGGCCGACGCGGCGTACGCGATCTGGTCGGCGAAGATCCGCTACCTCGGTGTCGGCGCGATGCTGATCGGCGGCGTGTGGACCCTGTTCTCGCTGCGCAAGTCGCTGGTGTCGGGCATCCGCAGCGGCATCGCGGCGGCGCGCAAGGGCAGCGGCGGTCCGGTCGCGGAGACCGAGCGCGACCTGCCGATGAAGTGGATGCTGATCGCGCTGGTGCTGTTCGTGCTGCCGCTGCTGGCGCTGTACCAGGCGATCGTCGGCAACTGGGCGGTCAGCGTGCCGATGGCGATCATCATGGTCGTCGCCGGCTTCCTGTTCGTGTCGGTGTCGGCGTACCTCGCCGGCCTGGTCGGCAGCTCCAACAACCCGGTGTCGGGCATCACCATCGCCACGATCCTGTTCGCGTCGGTGGTGCTGATGCTGCTGCTCGGCGCGGATTCGAAGATCGGCGCGGTGGCCGCGATCATGATTGGGGCGGTCGTGTGCTGCGCGGCGGCGGTCGGCGGCGACAACCTGCAGGACCTCAAGGCCGGCTACCTGGTCGGCGCGACCCCGTGGAAGCAACAGCTGATGCTCGGCATCGGCGCGTTTTCCTGCGCGCTGATCATGGCGCCGGTGCTGAACCTGCTGGCCGCGGCCTACGGGATCGGCGCGCCGACGCCGGAGCATCCCAATTCGCTGGCCGCGCCGCAGGCGACGCTGATGGCGTCGGTCGCGCAGGGCCTGTTCGGCGGCCACCTGCCGTGGGGCATGATCGGCGTCGGTGCCGCCGTCGGCGCCGCGATCATCGCGCTGGACGAGCTGCTCAAGGCGCGCGGCGCGCACTTCCGGGTGCCGGTGCTGGCCGCGGCGATCGGCATCTACCTGCCGCTGGAGCTGATGGTGCCGATCTTCCTCGGCGGCCTGCTCGCGCATTTCGTCGAGCGCCGGCACAAGGTCGCGCCGCACGACGAGGCCGAGCGCGACCGCATCCACCGCCCGGGCACGCTGTTCTCCGCCGGCCTGATCACCGGCGAGGCGCTGACCGGGATCCTGATCGCGATCCCGATCGTCGCCTCCGGGCGCGCGGACGTGCTGGCGGCGCCGGCGCAGCTGCAGTTCGGCCAGTGGGTCGGCCTCGGCGTGCTCGCCGTGGTCGCCTGGCTGCTGTACCGCACCGGCGCGCGCCGCAACGCGCTGGGCGACGTCGAACCCGGCCCGCGCTAGGCCGCGGCGCCTTCCAGCCGGTGGCGCTCGCCACCGGCCGTCTCCTTCTTCGCAAGCCGGAGCCTTCGCCATGTCCCCACGCCATGCCTTCCTGCCGTTGCTGCTCGCCGCCGCGCTGCCCGCGCTGGCGGCCGCGCCGCACGGCCTGCAGCCGCGCGAGCTCGCCACCCTCGACCGCTTTTCCGCGCCCACGCTGTCGCCCGATGGCCGCCAGCTGGTGTTCGCGAAGCGCGTGGTCGACTACGACGCCAACAAGGCGGCTACCTCGCTGTGGATCGAGAACCTGGTCGCGCGAGACGCCGCGCCGCCGGTGCGGCTGACCCCGGAAGGCTGGAACGTCAATTCGCCGTCGTTCGCGCCGGACGGACGTAGCGTGTATTTCCTCAGCGGCAAGTCGGGCAGCTCGCAGCTTTACGCGATCCCGGTCGAAGGCGGCGCGCCGCGCCAGCTCACCGACCTGCCGGTGGACGTGGACGCCTACAAGCTGTCGCCCGACGGCAAGCGCGTGGTGGTCAGCATCGGCGCGTTCCCCGACTGCAAGGGCGACCTCGCCTGCACGAAGCAGAAGCTCGAGGCGAAGCCGTCCTCCAGCGGCGTGCTGTTCGATCGCCTCTTCATCCGCCACTGGGATACGTGGGCGGACGGCCGCCTCAACCGCCTGTTCGTGGTCGACCTGCCGGCGGGCGAGGGCGCGGCGAAGTCCGCGACCCTGGTCGGCGCCGACCTGATCGCCGACGTGCCGTCCAAGCCCTTCGGCGACATGGGCGATGTCGCCTGGTCGCCGGACGGCAAGTCGCTGGTCGTCAGCGCGCGCAAGTCCGACCATGGCGAGCCCTGGTCCACCAACTTCGACCTGTACCGGCTCGACGCAGGCGGCAAGGGCGCGGCGCGCAACCTGACCGAGGCCAACAAGGCCTGGGACGCCGGCCCGGTGTTCAGCGCCGACGGCAAGACGCTGTACTACCGCGCGATGAAGCGACCGGGCTTCGAGGCCGACCGCTTCGCGCTGATGGCGATGGACCTGGCCAGCGGCCAGCTGCGGGAGATCGCGCCGCAGTGGGACCGCTCCGCGGACGGGATCACCCTGTCAGCCGACGGCCGCACGCTCTACACCACCGCGCAGGACCTGGGCGAGCACCCGCTGTTCGCGGTGGACGTGGCCAGCGGCGAGGCGACCAAGGCGATCGGCGACGGCAGCATCGGCAGCTTCGGCCTCGCCGGCGCGACCGCGGCATGGACGCGCAACAGCCTCAAGAGCGGCGACCAGGTCTTCGTCGGCGGCATCGGCGGCGCGCCCGAACGCGCGATCACGCCGAGCGCGGGCGAGCTGCTGCCGGACGTGCGCTTCGGCGACTACGAGCAGTTCACCTTCAAGGGCTGGAACGACGAGACCGTGCACGGCTACGTGGTCAAACCGTGGAACTGGCAGGAGGGCAAGACCTACCCGGTCGCATTCCTGATCCACGGCGGCCCGCAGGGCAGCTTCGGCAACGGCTGGAGCTACCGCTGGAACCCGCAGACCTACGCGGGGCAGGGCTACGCGGTGGTGATGATCGACTTCCACGGTTCGACCGGCTACGGCCAGGCCTTCACCGACGCGATCAGCCGGCACTGGGGCGACCGTCCGCTCGAGGACCTGCAGAAGGGCTGGGCCGCGGCGCAGCAGCGGTATGCGTTCCTCGACGGCGACAAGGCCTGCGCGCTGGGCGCGAGCTACGGCGGCTACATGGTGTACTGGATCGCCGGCGTGTGGAACCAGCCATGGAAGTGCCTGGTCGACCACGACGGCGTGTTCGACGCGCGGATGATGGGCTACAGCACCGAGGAGCTGTGGTTCAGCGAATGGGAGAACGGCGGCACGCCCTGGGAGCATCCGGACGCGTACGAGCGGTTCAATCCGATCAACCACGTCAAGGACTGGCGGGTGCCGATGCTGGTGATCCACGGCCAGCAGGACTTCCGCATCCCGGTCGAGCAGGGCATCGCGGCGTTCACCGCGCTGCAGCGCAAGGGCATCGAATCGAAGTTCCTGTATTTCCCGGACGAGAACCACTGGGTGCTGAAGCCGCGCAACAGCGTGCTTTGGCACGAGACGGTCAACGACTGGCTGAGGGCGCACATCGGCGACTGAGCGCCGCCGGACACGCCGCCCGGACGGCCGCTTGACGGCGGCTGTCCGGCGCGTGACGCTGCGCCGGCGGCCCTTCGGCCGCGGGAGGCAGGCATGGCCAGCGAGCAGACACCCGGCGGCCCGCGTGGACGGGAGCGGCGCTCGGGCAGGGACCGCCGGCAGGGGCACGACCGCCGCGAGGAAATCCGCTTCGAACTGGACCGGAACGACCGTCGCGGCGGCCAGGACCGGCGCCGGCAGGTTGGCTGGGACCGCGTCCGCTGACGCGTGTCCCGCGGCCGGCGCGGCCCGTCGCGCCCCGAGCCGCTACACTGCCGGCATGACGGATGCCGCCCACGCGATGACCAGCCATCGTCCGTACCTGCTGCGGGCGCTGTACGAATGGATTGCCGACAACGGCATGACCCCGCACCTGCTGGTGGACGCCAGCCAGCCGGGCGTGCAGGTACCGGCGCACGCGGTCAACGACGGCAAGGTCGTGCTCAACATCGCGGCGCGCGCGGTGGCCACCCTGGAAATGGGCAACGACGCGGTCAGCTTCACCGCCCGCTTCGGCGGCGTCAGCTACCCGGTGGTGGTGCCGGTCGGCGCGATCCTGGCGATCTACGCGCGCGAAACCGGGCAGGGCATGGCGCTGCCCGACGATGGGCTCGCCACCGGCCCGGACGACGAGCCGCCGGCGCCGCCGGAGGACGGCGGCGACGCACCCGCGCCGCCGCGCCGCGGCGCGCCGCACCTTCGGGTGGTGAAGTAGGGGACGCCGCGGCTAGTGCATCCGCAGCACCGAGGTCCCCCGGGCCGGCCCGCTGAACGACACCAGCCGGGTCCCGCGCAGGACCAGCCGGCCGACGTGGCGGTCCGCGCCGTCCTCGGAATATTCGAACCGGAAGCTGCGCTCCAGCCCCAGCCGCCCGTCCTCGCCGCGGCACAGGCGCACGCCACTGGCGTGCACGGTCTGGTCCAGCCACTGCACCCCAGCCGCCTCGCAGGCGGCGCGGCCGACCTCGCCGGCGCGCTCGGCGGCGGCGCGGGCGCTGGTCCAGGCGAGGACTCCGATCGCCAGCGCGATCATCAAAAGCAACAGGCTCGGCATGCGACTACTGTGGGGTTCCGGGCGGCGGTCGGCAAGCTAGACTTGGCGCCGGCTTCACGGCCGCGTGATCAACCTTTCCGCTTTCCCAGCAGCATCCGGTGACGGCATGAAACTCGTGTTCCCTGGCGGCGAGCACCCGCAGGTCCTGCTTGGCCCCGGCATCAACCGGGTCGGTTCCGATCCGGGCGCCAACATCGTCATCGACCGCCCCGGCGTGCTGCCGCAGCATTGCGAGTTGCACGTCACCGCCAACGGGGTGATGCTGCAGGTGCCGCACGGCACCACGGTCAGCGTCAACGGCCGCGCGGTGGACGGCCTGATCGCGCTGCGCCCCGGCGACAGCGTCAGCTTCGACCGGATCCAGGCCCGCCTGGCCGCGATCGACACGCCGTCCCCGGCCCGGCAGCCGCACGCCGGCCACCTGCCGCCGCCGGCCAACGACGATCCGGGCGCGACCGCGGTGCGGCCGGTGCTACCGAAGTACGTGCTGCGCGGGGTGTCGGGCGAAGGTTTCGGCCGCAGCTATCCGCTGGTCGGGCCGACCGTGATCGGCCGCTCCAGCGAGTGCGCGCTGCACCTGGACGAGGCCGGGCTGTCGCGCCAGCACGCGCGCCTGGTGCCGACCAACGACGGCCTGCAGATCGAGGACCTGGGCTCGACCAACGGCAGCTTCCTCAATGGTCGCCGGATCCAGCGCGGGCTCGCGCGGCCGGGCGACGAGGTCGGTTTCGACACCCTGCGTTTCCGCGTGGTCGCGCCGGGTCAGGGCGAACCGCTGCAGCCGCCGGCCGCCAAGGTCGAGCCGGCCGCGGTGCGCGGTGGGATCTCGCCGTGGTGGTGGGTGGGCCTGGCGGCGCTCGGCCTGGCGGCGATCTGGGGCGCGGCGCTGCTGCGCTGACCCCGACGGCCCGCGCGTCGGCCGCGCAGGCCGGATCCCTGCGCCGATACGCAGAGCGGAGCTTGCTCCGCTTGCCCGAGGCGGGATTGCTGCGCCGGTGCGCAGAGCGGAGCTTGCTTCGCTTCCCCGAGGCGGGATTGCTGCGCCGGTGCGTAGAGCAGAGCTTGCTCCCCTTGCCGCGAGGCGGGATCGGCTCATCGCAGCGGAGCAAGCTCCTCTACGGCGCCGGCCCCAGCTTCATCGACAGGTCGATCGCCCGCACGTGCTTGGTCAGCGCGCCGATCGAAACGTAGTCCACGCCGTCGGCGGCGACCGCGCGCAGGCCGGCGAGGTCGACGCTGCCGGAGGCTTCCAGCGGGATGCGGCCGTCGAACGGCGCCGCCCGCGCGATCCGCACCGCCTCGCGCCGCATCTCCGGGCTGAAGTCGTCGATCAGCACGCGGGTGCAGCCGGCGCGCAGCGCCTGCACCAGTTCTTCCAGCGATTCCACCTCGACGATCAACGGCAACTGCGGGTGCAGCGCGCGGGCGGCGGCGACCGCGGCCTCGATCGACCCGGCGGCGCGCACGTGGTTCTCCTTCAGCATCACCGCGTCGAACAGGCCGATGCGGTGGTTGCAGCCGCCGCCCACCCGCACCGCGTACTTCTGCGCGAGGCGCAGGCCGGGGAGCGTCTTGCGGGTGTCGAGGATGCGGGTGCCGGTCCCGCGCACCGCCTCGACGTAATGCGCGGTGGTGGTCGCGGTGCCGCTCAGGGTCTGCAGGAAATTGAGCGCGGTGCGCTCGGCGCTGACCAGGGTGTGGACGCGGCCGGCGAGGGTGGCGATGACGGTGCCGGCGGCGACCCGCTCGCCCTCGCGCACGCGCCAGCGGATGCGCACGTCCGGGTCCAGCGCGCGATGGCAGGCGTCGAACCACGGCCGCCCGCACACGACCGCGTCCTCCTTGCACAGCAGGTAGGCGTCGGCGGCGCCGTCCGGCAGCAGCTGCGCGGTGACGTCGCCGCTGCCGAGGTCCTCGGCCAGGGCGCGGGCGATGTCGGCGGCGATGACCTCGGCCGGCGGCGGCGCGACGTCCGGGAGCACCGCGCTCATTCGCGCGGGAAGTCGGCGACTTGGCCGGTGGCGATGCCTTCCTCGGCCAGCAGCACCGGGATGCCGTCGTCGATGCGGTAGGCCAGACGGCGGTCGCGGGTGATCAGGGCCTCGCGCAGCGGCTCGGCCTGCGGCGTGCCGTCCACCCGCTTCAGGGCGCCGGCGGCGACCGCCTGGTTCAGCAGCTCGAGGCCGCGCGCCTCCAGCAGCGCCAGCGGCTGGCGCGTCGCCGGGCAGGCGAGGATGTCGAGCAGCTTGCGGTCCATGGCGTCCCTTTCGTGCGCGCGGGCCCGGTAGAATACGTCTTTGCGACAGGGGACGACCATGCCCGCCAATGCGACTCGCCAGGCCGACCCGCTGGTCGGCGTCGTGATGGGCTCGCGCTCCGACTGGGAGACGATGCAGCACGCGGCCGAACGCCTCGCCGCGCTCGGCGTGCCGCACGAGGTGCGCGTGGTGTCGGCGCACCGCACGCCCGACGTGCTGTTCGAATACGCCGCCACCGCGCAGGCGCGCGGCCTGCGCGCGATCGTCGCCGGTGCCGGCGGCGCGGCCCACCTGCCCGGCATGCTGGCGGCGAAGACGCCGGTGCCGGTGCTGGGCGTGCCGGTCCAGAGCCGCGCGCTGAACGGCCTGGACTCGCTGCTGTCGATCGTGCAGATGCCGGCCGGGATCCCGGTCGCGACCTTCGCGATCGGCAACGCCGGCGCCGCCAACGCGGCGCTGTTCGCGGCGGCGATGCTGGCGGCGGAATTCCCCGACATCCGCGACGCGCTGGCCGCGTTCCGGGCGCGCCAGACCGAGGAGGTCGTCGGCAACGACGATCCCCGCCGATGACCACCGTCGGCATCCTCGGCGGCGGGCAGCTGGCCCGCATGCTCGCGCTTTCGGGCGCGCCGCTCGGCCTGCGCTTCCTGGTGATGGACACCGCCGCCGACGCCTGCGCCGGGCAGTTCGCGCCGATGGTGGTCGGCGATTACCGCGACGAGCGCGCGCTGGCGGAGTTCGCGTCCCGGGTCGACGTCGCCACCTTCGACTTCGAGAACGTGCCGGCCGAGTCGGCGCAGTGGCTGGCGGCGCGGGTGCCGGTGTTCCCCAATCCGCGCGCGCTCGGTACCGTGCAGGACCGGCTGGCGGAGAAGACCCTGTTCCGCGAGCTCGGCATCCCGGTGCCGGAATTCGCCGCGGTGGCCTCCCGCGCCGACCTCGACGCCGCGATCGCGCGCATCGGCACGCCGTGCATCCTCAAGACCCGCCGCCTCGGCTACGACGGCAAGGGCCAGTTCCGTATCCGTCCGGAGCGTTCAGGCGCGGGCGCCGACGACGCCTGGGCCGCGCTCGGCGCGCAGGCGGACACGGTCGGGCTGATTCTCGAGGCCTTCGTGCCGTTCGAACGCGAGCTGTCGGTGATCGCCGTGCGCGGCCGCGACGGCGAGCTGCGCACCTGGCCGCTGACCGAGAACCGGCATGTGGACGGCATCCTGTCGGCCAGCCTCGCGCCCGCCAGCGCGGACCCGGCGTTGCAGGCGACGGCCCGGGACTACGCGCGGCGGCTGGCGGAGGCGCTCGACTACGTCGGCGTGTTCGCGCTCGAGCTGTTCCTGCGCGACGGCGAGTTGCTTGCCAACGAACTCGCGCCGCGCGTGCACAACTCCGGCCACTGGACCATCGAGGGCAGCGAGACGTCGCAGTTCCAGAACCACCTGCGCGCGGTGCTCGGCCTGCCGCTGGGCGACACGCGCATGGTCGGCACCGCGTGCATGCTCAACTGGATCGGCGAACTGCCGCCGGCCGTGCCGGTGCTGGCCGAAGCGGGCGGCCACTGGCACGACTACGGCAAGTCGCCGCGCGCCGGCCGCAAGGTCGGCCACGCCACCCTGCGCGCGGACGATCCGGCCGCGCTCGCCGATGCGCTCGCGCGGGTCGGCGCCGCGCTCGGGCGCGAAGCACAGGTCGCGCCGGTCGTCGCGCGCCTGCGCGGGGACTGATCCCGGGGAGCCGTCGCGTTCCGGCGCGCTGCCGCGAAAAAGAAAACGGCCGGGACATGCCCGGCCGTTTCCGTTTCGATGAGCCCGCTCAGCGCATGTTCGCGGCGACGAAGTCCCAGTTGACCAGGTTCCAGAACGCCTCGACGTACTTCGGCCGCGCGTTGCGGTAGTCGATGTAGTAGGCGTGCTCCCACACGTCGCAGGTCAGCAGCGCGGTGTCCTCGCCGGTGAGCGGGGTGACCGCGTTGGGCGTGGACGCCAGCGCCAGCGCGCCGTCCGGGCGCTGCACCAGCCAGGCCCAGCCGGAGCCGAAGGTCTTGACCGCGGTGTCGCTGAACTGCTCCTTGAACTTGTCGAAGCCGCCGAACGCCCTGGCGATCGCGTCGGCGACCTTGCCGGTGGGCTCGCCGCCGCCCTTGGGCGACAGGCAGTTCCAGTAGAAGGTGTGGTTCCACACCTGCGCGGCGTTGTTGAACATGCCGCCCTGCGACTTGCGGACGATCTCCTCCAGCGGCATCGCCTCGAACTCGGTGCCGGCGATCATCTTGTTGAGGTTGTCCACGTAGGCCTTGTGGTGCTTGCCGTAGTGGTAGTCGATCGTTTCGCCGGAGATGTGCGGTTCCAGCGCGGTGCGCTCGAAGGGCAGGGGAGGCAGTTCGATGGCCATGGAGGACTCCTGTCGGGGAAGGGGCGGGGCGTGCGCCGCCGCGTGAAGGCTTACAATCGCGATTCTACCCCCACCCCCGTCGCCGGCCGTCAGCGCGCGGCGGCGGTCCCGCAGGAGAAGCAGTCCATGTCCGTGCTGGAACGGATCCGGGCCGAGGTCGAAGGCCACCCGGTCGTGTTGTTCATGAAGGGCACGCCGCAGTTCCCGATGTGCGGCTTTTCCAGCCGCACCGTGCAGGCGCTCAAGGGCGCCGGCGCGACCGGGCTGCACACCATCAACGTGCTCGAGGAGCCGGAGATCCGCGCCAACCTGCCGCGCTACTCCAACTGGCCGACCTTCCCGCAGCTGTTCATCAACGGCGAGCTGATCGGCGGCTGCGACATCACCCTCGAGCTCGCGGAGTCCGGCGAGCTGGCGCGCATGCTCGCCGAGGTGCACAAGGCGTGAGCGAAGCACGGGCGCTGGCCGGGCGCGTGGTGCTCGTCGCCGGCGCGCACGGCGGCCTCGGCAGCGTGGCCGCGCGCGCCTGCGCGCGCGCCGGCGCGACCGTGGTCCTGCTCGGCCGGCGGGTGCCGAAGTTGAACCGCCTGTACGACGCGATCGCCGACGACGGCGGCGAGGCGTTGCTGTACCCGCTCGACCTCGAAGGCGCCGCTCCTGACGACTACGCCGAACTCGCCGCGCGCCTGGACGGCGAACTCGGCCGCCTCGACGGTCTGCTGCACTGCGCCGCCGAATTCCGCGGCCTGACCCCGCTGCTCCACACCGACCCGGCCGCCTTCGCCCGCGCGGTGCACGTCAACCTGACCGCGCCCGCGTGGCTGACCCAGGCTTGCCTGCCGCTGCTGCTGCGCGCGCCGGACGCGGCCGTGGTGTTCGTGGTCGACGATCCGGAACGCGTCGGCCAGGCCTACTGGGGCGGCTACGGCGCCGCCCAGCACGGCCGCATCGGCCTGATGCACAGCCTGCATGCCGAACTCGCCGGCGGCCCGGTGCGGGTGTCGGCGCTGCAGCCCGGGCCGATGCGCACCGCGCTGCGTGCGCTGGCCTACGTCGAAGAGGACGACGTGCTGGCGCGCGACCCGGCGTCGTACGCCGACGCGTGCGTGACCTTGCTGTCGCCCGCGGGCGCCGCGCACCGCGGCACCGTGTGGGCACCCGCCATCGGCGCGACCGGCTTGCCGACGCTGCCGTCGCGCGCGGGATGAGGCGCCGCCGGCGAGCCGCGCAGCACCCGGCCCGCCTTCGCGAAACGGCGGCGCTCCGCTAGGCTCGTTCCACAGAGGCGGGGACCGCCCGCCGCCCGGGCAACCCCATGACCATCGCTTCCGCCGCGCTGCTGCTGTTCCTGATCCTCGATCCGCTCGGCAACATCCCGGTGTTCCTCGGCCTGCTGCGCCACCTGCCGCAGCGCCGCCAGCGCGCGGTGCTGGCGCGCGAACTGGCGATCGCGCTCGGCGTGCTGATGCTGTTCCTGTGGGGCGGCAAGTACGTGCTGGAGCTGATGCACCTGCAGCAGGAATCGGTGTCGATCGCCGGCGGCATCGTGCTGTTCCTGATCGGCATCCGCATGATCTTCCCGCCGCCGGAAGGACTGATGGGCGAACTGCCGGAGGGCGAGCCCTTCATCGTGCCGATGGCCGTGCCGCTGATCGCCGGCCCCTCGGGCATGGCCGCGGTGATGCTGATGGGCAGCAACGAGCCGGGCCGGCTGGCCGACTGGAGCCTGGCCCTGCTGATCGCCTGGGGCGCGGCCGCGGCGATCCTGTTCTCGGCGACCTACCTCTACAAGTGGCTGGGCGCGCGGGTGCTGACCGCGGTCGAGCGGCTGATGGGCATGCTGCTGGTGGCGATCTCGGTGCAGATGCTGCTGGACGGCATCGGCGCCTACCTGCGTGGCGGCCTGCCGGGGGCCTGAGGCGGGCCCCGGCAGGGTGTGCCAATGGGCAAAATGCCAATTCTGGCAAAGGGTTGGATCCGGCCGTGGGCGTACAGCAGGCCGGATCAGGCAAGCTCCCGGCGGCCGTTTCGTCACGTTCCCGTCACGGGGCCGCCATCGGCGACCGGCATGCTGTTAAACTGTAGTTAACCCGTACGCCGCCGTTCGGGTCGGGGAATCACCCGCGTTCTCAGAGGCCGGACACCGCAAGGCGTCCCGGCCGACTGCCGTCCTTCCGCACCGAGGTCCTGTCATGTCGCATCCGCATCGCGCCCGCCTGTCCCGGCTGTCGCTGGCCCTGATCGCCGCGCTCGCCGCCGCCCCCGTGTTCGCGCAGAGCACGTCCGCCGGCGTCGCCGGCCACGTCGTCAACGCCGAGGGCCAGCCGGTCGCCGGCGCCGAGGTGACCATCACCCACGTCGAGTCCGGCACCATCAGCCGCGCGACCACCGACGCCAGCGGCAACTACAGCGCGCGCGGCCTGCGCGTGGGTGGTCCGTACACGATCACCATCAGCAAGGAAGGCACCGGCGCCAGCACCGAGGACGCGGTCTACCTGGGCCTGGACAAGGTCGCCGAGGTGGACGCGCGCCTGAACCCCGACGTGACCTCGCTGGAGACCGTCACCGTCGTCGGCACCCGCATCCCCGAGGTGTTCGCCTCCGACAGCCACGGCCTGGGCACCAACCTCAGCCGCCAGGAGCTGGACGCGACCCCGACCCCGGGCCGTTCCATCCAGAACGTCGCCCGCCTCGATCCGCGCGTCAACATCACCGACCGCGCCCGCGGCGAGATCTCGGCCCTCGGCCAGAACAGCCGCATGAACAACATCAGCGTCGACGCGGTCGGCGTGAACGATCCGTTCGGCCTGGAGGCCAACGGCCTGCCGTACGTGGGCACGCCGATCTCGCAGGACTCGATCGAGGAATACAGCATCTCGACCGCGAACTACGACGTCACCAACGCGCGTTCGGTCGGCGCCAACATCAACGCGGTCACCAAGTCCGGCACCAACGAGTTCCACGGTTCGGTCTACTACGCCTACACCGACGCCGACAACCTGACCGGCGACAAGATCATGGGCGACGACCGCCCGTTCAACGGCTACGACAAGAACTGGACCGCCGGCGTCACCTTCGGCGGGCCGATCATCAAGGACAAGCTGTTCTTCTTCGGCAGCTACGAAGAAAGCAAGATCATCGCGCCGGGTCCGGACTTCGGCCCGATGGGCTCGGGCGCCAGCACCGAGATCAACGGCCTGACCCAGGCCGACATCGACCGCATCATCTCGGTCGCCGAGGGACTGGGCCTGCGCCCGGGCAGCCTGAGCTCGTCCAGCGTCAACACCGACTCCAAGCGCTTCCTCGGCAAGATCGACTGGAACATCAACGACTTCCACCGCCTGAGCTTCCGCTACAACCAGGTCCGCGAGACCGAGCCGGTGCTCAACGGCTTCTCCAACAACGGCGTCGCCCTGTCCAGCTACTGGTACGCCCGCGAGCGCGAGAACGACAACTACGTGCTGAACCTGTACGACGACTGGACCGAGAACTTCTCGACCGAGGCGTCGATCTCCTACACCGACTACTTCGTCGGCCGCAACGGCCTGAGCGGCGACCAGCCGCAGATCGTCATCAACCTCGGCACCGATCCCGTCACCGGGCTGCCGAACGGCCGCAACCCGTACGTCGACCTGGGCGAGGAGCAGTTCTCGCACTACAACGATCTCGGCGTGAAGACCTGGAAGACCTTCCTGGCCGGCACCTGGTACGTGGGCGACCACGAGTTCAAGGGCGGCTTCGACTACCAGCAGGACAAGTTCTACAACCTGTTCGGCCGCACCCAGTTCGGCGCCTACACCTTCGACGGCATCGACGCCTTCGAGGCGGGCGAGTACACCCGCTTCGACCTGTACCAGCCGGCGCCGGGCTTCACCCTCGGCGACGTCGCCGCGCGCTGGACGCTGCGCCAGTACGGCTTCTTCGCCCAGGACACCTGGCAGGTCAACGACAACCTGTCGGTCCAGTACGGCCTGCGCTACGACCTGCCCAAGACCTCGGACAAGCCGATCTACAACGCGGACTTCGAGGAGGCCTTCGGCTTCCGCAACGACAACACCATCGACGGCAACGGCGTGCTGCAGCCGCGCGCCTCGTTCAAGTACACCTTCGACGGCGACCAGCTGATGCAGCTGCGCGGCGGCATCGGCCTGTTCCAGGCCAACACCCTGGGCGTGTGGCTGACCAACCCGTACCAGAACAACGGCCTGACCATCGCCACCTTCAGCTGCCAGCCGTTCGCCAGCAACACCACCTGCACCATGCCGCCGGAGTTCTCGGCCGACCCGTACAACCAGAACACGCCGCCGGCGAGCAGCAGCCAGATGGTGGTCGACACCCTGGCGCCCGACTTCAAGCAGCCGACCGTGTGGAAGGGCAGCCTCGCCCTCGACCGCCAGCTGCCGTGGTACGGGCTGGTGGCGTCGGTCGAGTACCAGTGGCTGAACGTCAAGGACGGCTTCTTCTACCGCAACCTCAACATCGGCGAGGCCACCGGCGTGCTGCCGGACGGGCGCCTGTCGTTCTACTGCGATCCGAACGGCCCGGCGGTGCGCACCAACGGCAACCGCTGCAACGCCAACGGCGACTTCGGCCAGGCCATCACCGTGCTGGACAACACCAGCAAGGGCGGCGCGCACTGGCTGACCTTCTCGCTGAAGAAGCCCTTCGCCGACAACTGGGCCGCCGGCCTGAGCTATACCCGCGGCGCGGCCACCGAGGTCAACGCCGGCACGTCCTCGCAGGCGAGCTCGAACTTCCGCGACAACGTCTTCCTGAACCCGAACGAGGAAGTCGCCAACATCTCGAACTACTCGCTGCACGAGCGCGTCACCGCGTCGCTGTCGTGGAGCAAGAACCTGTTCGGCGACTACGCGACCAGCATCTCGGCGTTCTACGACGGGCACACCGGCCAGCCGTACAGCTGGGTGTTCGACAACGACGCCAACGGCGACTCGTACTTCCGCGACCTGGTCTACATCCCGAACCCGGGCGACGTGAACTTCACCGCCGGCACCAGCCAGACGGCGATCGACCAGTTCTACGCGTTCATCGAGGGCGACGACTACCTCAACTCGCACCAGGGCGGCATCGCCCGCCGCAACGGCGCCAACTCGCCGTGGGTGAACCAGGTCGACCTGTCGTTCCGCCAGGAGCTGCCGGGCTTCATGGAGGGCCACAAGGCCGAAGTGCGCCTGGACATCTACAACTTCCTCAACATGCTCAACTCCGACTGGGGCGTGGAGCAGCGCGTGGGCTATCCGTTCGTCCGCTCGCTCGCCAACTACGAGGGCGTGGGCGCCGACGGCAAGTACATCTACTCGCTGCCGACCGACAGCGACGGCAACTACCAGCCGGGCCAGCTGGTCACCTACGACGACAAGGCGGTCTCCCGCTGGTCGGTGCTGGTGACCCTGCGCTACCAGTTCTGATCGCCCTGCGATCGCGAAGCACGCGGAACGGCCGGGGCGACCCGGCCGTTTCCGTTTCCGGTCCCGCGCGCTACAGTCGCGCGATTCCCCGATGGAAGCCCCGATGGACGAAGTCGCGACGCCGAAACTGCCCACCGTCAACGCCCGCATCTACCCGCGCGGCGGCCTGGACGTCCTGTCCCGCGAGGAAGTCGCCCGCCTGCGCGACGCCTCCGTCGGCGGCATGCACGAACTGCTGCGCCGCTGCGCGCTGGCGGTGCTGACCACCGGCAGCACGTCCGACGATCCGCGCGCGGCGCGCGAGCTGTACCCGGACTTCGACATCCAGGTCCTGCAACAGGACCGCGGCTTGCGCCTGGAGCTGAAGAACGCGCCGGCGATGGCCTTCGTCGACGGCCAGATCATCCGCGGCGTCGCCGAACTGCTGGCGGCCGTGGTACGCGACCTGGTCTATACCTCGGTCGAACTGACCCCCGAGTTCGCCGACGAGCTGTGCACCTCGCCCGGCATCACCGACGCGGTGTTCCGCCTGCTGCGCAATGCGCGGACCCTGCACCCGGGCGATCCCAACCTGGTGGTGTGCTGGGGCGGCCACTCGATCAACCGCGACGAATACGAATACACCAAGCAGGTCGGCTACGAGCTCGGCCTGCGCGGCCTGGACATCTGCACCGGCTGCGGCCCGGGCGCGATGAAGGGGCCGATGAAGGGCGCGACGATCGCCCACGCCAAGCAGCGCCACCGGCACCCGCGCTACATCGGCATCACCGAGCCGGGGATCATCGCCGCCGAGTCGCCGAACCCGATCGTCAACCACCTGGTGATCATGCCGGACATCGAGAAGCGCCTGGAGTCGTTCGTGCGCCTCGGCCACGGCATCATCGTGTTCCCGGGCGGCGTCGGCACCTGCGAGGAGATCCTCTACCTGCTCGGCATCCTCCTGCGCGAGGAGAACGCGAAGCTGCCGTTCCCGCTGATCTTCACCGGCCCGGCGGCGGCGGCCCCGTACTTCGAGCAGATCGACACCTTCCTGCGCCTGACCCTCGGCGAGGCCGCGACCAACCGCTACCGGATCATCGTCGGCGACAGCGCCGAGGTCGCCCGGCGCATGGCCGAGGGCATCGAGAAGGTGCGCGAGTACCGGCTGGCCCAGCAGGATTCGTTCTTCTTCAACTGGTCGCTGGACGTGCCGCTGTCGTTCCAGACGCCGTTCGTGCCGACCCACGAGGCGATGGCCGCGCTCGACCTGCACCACGGCCGCCGCCCGCAGGACCTCGCCGCCGACCTGCGGCGCGCGTTCTCCGGCATCGTCGCCGGCAACGTCAAGGAGGAGGGCGTGCGCCGCGTCGAGCAGTACGGCCCGTACCGCATCCACGGCGATCCCGACATCGCCCGCGCGCTGGACGCGCTGCTGCGCGCCTTCGTCGCCCAGCGCCGGATGAAGATCGCGGGCGAATACCGGCCCTGCTACGAAATCGTGGCCTAGGTCCCATTCCGTGGCGGCGCGTGGGAGGCCGGGCGCGCGCCCGTCCGCTCCAGCCGGCCGCCCGTCCGCCCGGGCTTGCAAGCCCCGGATGCGTGCCGGACAGTGGCCCGCGACTATCCTGGGGAAGCGGAGCGCGCATGGGGATGCCCGACCGACGCCGGCGGATCCGGGGTTTCACGATGGTGGAGTTGATGGTCACGATCGCGGTCGCGGCCATCCTCCTCGCCGTCGCGATCCCGAGCTTCGAGAGCGTCTTCAACAGCAACCGCCTGGCCACCGCCTCCAACGAGATGATGGCGGCGCTGCAGACCGCGCGCATGGAGTCCGTGCGCCGGAACGGCCGCACCGCGATGTGCCTCAGCGCCGATCCACAGGCCGCGACGCCGGCCTGCGCCGCGGCGGCCTCGGCTCGTGGCTGGATCGTCTTCACCGATGCCGACAAGAATGCGACTCCGGCGGCCGCGGAGGTCCTGCGCATGGCCACGATCCCGTCGCAGGTCCGGATGCTGTCGAGCGGGAATTTCGGCAACACGATCGTGTTCCGCCCGGACGGCATGGCCTACAACGGCACCGCGCCGCTGACCGGCGCGATCGCCTTCTGCATCCCCGGCCGGCAGCCGCCCGAGAACATCCGCTACGTCACCCTCAAGACCGGCAGCCGGGTCGCGATCGAAAAGGCCACCGGGGCCAACGGTGCATGTCCCTCCAGCGTGGTGAACGACCCATGATGCGAATCCAGCGAAGCGCGCACCCGCTGCCGCCATCGCGCAAGGCCAGCGCCGGCGTCGGCCTGATCGAGATCCTGGTCGCGGTGGTGATCCTCGCCTTCGGCCTGCTCGGCATCGCCGCGCTGCAGGCCACCGCGCTGCGCACCAGCCAGAGCGCGATCGAACGCAACGAGGCGCTGGTGCAGAGCTACGCCATCCTCGACGCGATGCGGGCCAACCGCAACGACGCGTTGATCGGCAGGTACAACCTGACGTTCCCGACCTGCGCCCAGCCCGATGACGACGGCAGCCTGGCCCGCAAGGACCTGCGCAACTGGATCGAGACGGTGCAGTCCCCGGACGGGCTCGGTGGTACGGCCTGCGTCGGCATCGCCTTCGAACCAGGGCTCGACGACACCTTCAGGATCACGATCCGCTGGGACAACTCGCGGGGCAACGTAACCAAGACGTCGCAGGCGACCGAGGACAAGTTCGAGACGGTGAGCCGCCTATGAATCTGCATGCCTCCAATCGCATGACGGGCTTCAGCCTGATCGAGCTGATGGTCGCGATGGTCCTCGGCCTGATCGTGACCGGCGCCACGCTGACCGTCTTCATCAGCAACCGCCAGACCTACGCGGCGACCGAGAGCCTCGGGCGCATCCAGGAGAACGCGCGCACCGCCTTCGAGCTGATGGCGCGCGACCTGCGCGAGGCGGCCGGCAACGCCTGCGGCAACACCGGGCAGATGACCAAGGTCAACGTGTTGGTCAATGCCACCTCCAACTGGTACACCGACTGGACGGCCGGCATCCAGGGCTTCGACGGCACGGCGCCCGGGCTGACCGACGGCACCGCCGAGGGCAACCGCGTCGCCGGCACCGACGTGATCGACATCCGCTCCTCGACCAGCACCGACGTCAACATCGTCCCGGACCCGGGCGGCAACCCCGCCGAGATCAAGGTCAGCACCAATGCCCACGGTCTTGCCGTCGGCGATGTCGTGGTGGCTTGCGATCCCGCGCACATGGCGGTGTTCCAGGTCACCGGCGCCAATGCATCCAACGTCACCGTCGTCCACAACACGGGAAGCAGCGTCACCCCAGGCAACTGCAGCAAGGGCCTCGGTGACGCCAACAAGGACGGGTTGCCGGTCTGCACCACCAATGGCGACGCCTACAAGTTCGGCTGCTTCAATGGCGACGAGACCGACTGCGGTTCCGGCCGGCAGTGGCCGGCCATCCTCGCCAAGATGAAGGCGAGCCGCTGGTACGTGGGCTACAACGGCGACGGCACGCGTTCCCTCTTCCACGTGGTCTCGACCAACTCCGGAGGCGTCGCGGGCACGCGCGCCGACGAGATCGCGGAGGGCGTGCAGGACATGCAGCTGAAATACCTGGTCGCCGGCGACAGCACCTACAAGGACGCGAGCGCGGTCAGCGCGGCCGACTGGGCCAATGGCAACGTGGTCGGGATCAGGATCGAGCTCACCGTCAACGACCAGCAGAAGGGGACCGACGGCCAGCCCCTGACCCG
The DNA here is from genome assembly GCA_035539135.1 of Lysobacteraceae bacterium. Classification (GTDB taxonomy): domain Bacteria; phylum Pseudomonadota; class Gammaproteobacteria; order Xanthomonadales; family Xanthomonadaceae; genus JABFWF01. The sequence goes on along the minus strand of DATLJD010000013.1, from coordinate 16,752 downwards.
CCTGCTCGAGCACACCGTCGCCATCCGGAACCGGCTGCCATGAGTCCGATGCCCGCCATTCGCCCCCGTTCCCGCCAGCGCGGCGCCGCGCTGGCGGTGGTCCTGATCCTGCTGGTCGTCATGACCCTGATCGCGCTGGCGAGCCTGCGCGGCACGCTGCTGGAAGAGCGGATGACCGCCAACATGGCGGACCGCAGCGCGGCGTTCCAGGCCGCGGAGGCGGCCCTGCGCCAAGGCGAGGTGACCGCATCCGGAAAGCCGTCGCCGTCGACCTCGGCCGGCTGCGACAGCAACGGCATCTGCGTGTACGACCCGTCCGCGACCCCGGTCTGGACGGTGTCCGCGAACTGGGACAGCAAGGCGCCGACGGCGAGCAGCGGCGCGAAATACCTGATCGAAAAGCTGGCCGACAACGTGCCGCCCGCCGGCAGCTGCACCACCAGTGGCGACGTGTCCGAAACCTCCTGCAGCGGCAGCGAAAGCCGCTATCGCATCACCGCCCTGAGCGCCGGCAACGGCCGCTCGCGGGTGATGCTGCAGTCCGTCTACTCCGTGCCGTGAGGGAGCCTGCCATGAGCACCCGCGCCCGTCCTTCCCGTCCCGCCAGCGTGCTGCGGCGACTGCTGCCCTGCGCCGTCGCCTTCCTCGCGACCCTGGCGTCGTCCCCCGGCCTGGCGATCGACGTGCCCGGCGTGCCGCTGCAGTCCGGAGCGGCCTATCCGCCCGCGAACATCCGCTTCATCCTCGACGATTCGGGCTCCATGGCGTTCGTCGCCATGCCGCGTGACCTCGAGTCGGGGGATCTGGACGATGATCCGACGGACCGGTCCTACCTGAACAACACGATCTATTACAACCCGGCCATCAATTATCGGCCCTGGATCAAGGCGGACGGGACCCGTTACAGCGACGCCACCAACGTCACCTGCGTGACGACCTCGCTCACTTCCGACACGGGCGGTTGCCGCGACCTGCGCGACAACGACGAGTCGATCTTCTACGTGCCGAAGAGCGGCGTCACGGCCTCGACCGATCGGGACGACTTCGACAAGTACTGGATACGGAACAACGGCGGCTCCGCCGAGGTTGTTCGCATCACCCAGAGTTCCCTCGGCAGCTGGACCCAGAACATTTCGGAAGCAAGCTGGGCCTACCAGACGGTGAACGTGCCGGCAGGCACCCTGCAGCTCGTGGTCCGGATCGCGGGCAATACCAACAACCGGGGCGACGCGGACCTCTACGTGCGGAGAACGGCGAATCCCACCACCAACAACTGGGATTACCGGAGCGCAGGCAGCAGCAATACCGAATCGCTGACGATCAACAACCCGCAGTCGGGCAACTGGCGGATTGGCGTCTACAATGCGGACTCGGGGAGCGGAAACCGCAACGTCAATGGCAGCGTGCTGACGGTCCTCGCGTACGGGGTCGAAGCCGCCACGCCCACCGGTCGCACTCAGGCCAACGAGCTGAAGAACTTCGCCAACTGGTACACCTACCACCGCACCCGCACCAAGGTGGCGAAGGCCGGCGCCGGCGAGGCCTTCAGCAACATGGGGTCCAATGTCCGGGTCGGGTTCGACACGATCTGGAACCGGAACGAATTCAAGATCCCGGTCGGGACCGACGGCGGCGTGTTCACCGGCACCAATCGTGACACCTGGTATTCGCGCCTGTACGCGGCCGGGGCGAGCAATGGCACCCCGCTGCACGCCGCGCTCCGGCGTGCCGGCGAGTACTTCAAGGATGCCTCGGCCGAAGGCCCCTGGGGTCCGGAAACCGGCGCGAACCAGCTCAGTTGCCGGCAGAACTTCGCGATCCTGACCACCGACGGCTACTGGAATTCCGCGAGCTTCCAGGACTGGCGGGGCAACTACGTCGGCGGCGGTGACGACGACGTCGGCAACGTGGACAACACCAACGGTCCGACGATCACCGACTCCAAGGGCAGGACCTACACCTACGCGCGGGCCAATCCGTACAAGGACAGCTTCACCAGCACGCTCGCGGACGTCGCGATGAAGTACTGGAAGAACGACCTGGTCAGCGGCCTGGAGAACAACGTCCCGACTTCCACCGCGGACCCCGCGTTCTGGCAGCACATGGTGACGTTCGGCGTGTCGATCGGCCTGAAGGGACGGCTCGATCCGCAGACCGACCTGCCGTACCTCACCAACGGGACCAAGTCCTGGCGCGATCCGATGGACGTCGAGGACCTCGACCGCATCGACGACCTCTGGCACGCGTCGGTGAACGGCCATGGCGCGTTCGTCTCCGCCAGCAACCCGACGGAATTCGTGGAGGGCCTGCTGACCGCGCTGAAGACGGTGGAAGCCCGGCTCGGCTCGGCGTCCAACGTGACCGCGAACAGCACCTCGTTCGTCGCGGACACCCGCGTGTACCAGGCGAGCTACGTCTCCGGCAAGTGGACGGGCGAGCTCACCGCCTACGCCGCCTCCGCGTCCGGCGTGGCCTCGACCCCGGCGTGGACCGCGGCAAGCCAGATCAGCCCCACCAACCGCAAGGTCTTCACCTGGACCGGCAGCGCCGGGGACACCTTCCCGACATCCTCCCAGATCACCGCCCTGGACCGGAGCACGCGTCTGCTTTCGCCGGTGACGGGCGCCGACAACGCGGCCTACATCAAGGGCGACAGCTCGAAGGAAAAGCGCTTCACCGACGGCGTGCTGCGCGACCGCGATTCGCTGCTCGGCGACATCGTCAATTCCTCGCCGATCTACGTGAAGGAAACCAACACCATTTACGTCGGCGCCAACGACGGCATGCTGCATGCGTTCAACGCATCCAACGGCGCCGAGCTGTTCGCCTACGTGCCGGCGGGTGTCAACTTCAGCGACCTGGCCTCGCTCAGCGATCCGCAGTACACCCACAAGTACTTCGTCGACGGGCCGGTGGTCGTGTCCACCCAGGCCCAGACCCCGGGCAAGAACTACCTGGTGGGCGCGCTCGGGCGCGGCGGCAAGGGGCTGTTCGGCCTGGACGTCACCTCCCCGTCGACGTTCGCCAAGACCAACGTCAAGTGGGAGTACACCGGCGGCAGCAACATGGGCTACGTGCTCGGCGAACCGGTGATCGTGACCCTCAACGATGCCAGCAAGACCAAGGCGGTGATCGTCGGCAACGGCATCAACAGCAGCAGCGGGCACGCCGCGCTGTTCGTGATCAACATCGCCACGGGTGCGCTGATCACCGAGATCGACACCGGCGTCGGCGACGACAACGGGATGTCGGCGCCGCGCGGCTGGGACGACAACGGCGACGGCACCGTCGACTACGTCTACGCGGGGGACCTGAAGGGCAACCTGTGGAAGTTCGATTTCTCGACGTCCACGTTGCCGACCAGCGGCACGAAGTTGTTCCAGACCGCATCCGGCCAGCCGATCACCGCCGGGCTCGCGCTCGCCCGCGATCCGGCCACGAGCAAGCGCTGGGTATTCGTCGGCACCGGCAAGTTCATCGAGAACGGCGACGTGAACGACGCCACGGTGCAGTCGATGTACGGCATCATCGACGACGGATCGACCGGCCTGTCGCGTTCCGACCTGGCAGCGCGTGACATCCTCGTGACCACCACGCAGAACGGCACCTCGGTGCGCGGCTTCGTCGCCAACAGTGCGCTCGCGAGCGACAAGAAGGGCTGGTACATCGACCTCGACGACCCGACGGCCGGCGAGCGCATCGTCAGCCGGCCGCAGGTGAAGGGTGGCGTGCTGGTCACCGCCAGCATCATCCCGCCGACCGACAACAGCTGCGAGGCCGGCGGCAGCGGTTACGTCAACGCGCTCGACGCCTTCAGCGGCACCAGCCTCAAGGCACCGTATTTCGACATGAACCGCGACGGCAAGTTCGACGCCAACGACCACGTCACGTCCGGCGACACCAGCGTTCCGATCGGATCCATCGACCTGGGCGTCGGCATGCCGACCCTGCCGACGATCATCGACAAGCTGCTGGTCGTCGGCGGTTCCACCGGTTCGCTCGCATCCCTGAATGTCAATCCGCAGGGAGGTTCGGCAAGCCGCGTCTCCTGGCGCGAAATCCTGGAGGACTGAACATGCGGCAATCCCGACCCAGGTCGATTCCGGCCGGCGAAGCCCGCCAGCGCGGCTTCACGTTGATCGAGCTGATGATCGTCGTCGCGATCATCGGCATCCTCGCGGCGCTGGCCACCGCGGGCTACGACTTCGCGATGGTGAAGGCGCGCCGGGGCGCGGCGGAAGGCTGCCTGTCGGAGATGGCGCAGTACATGGAGCGGTTCTATACAACCAACCTCGCGTACGACAAGGACCGTGCGGGCAACGCGGTCACTGCGCCGACCTGCTCCCAAGACGTCACGCCGTACTACACAGTCGGGCCGGCGGCGGGCGAGCCGACCGCGACCACCTACAAGTTCCAGGCGGTGCCCACCTCGGCGCAGAACGACAGCCGCTGCGGCACCTTGACCCTGGACCACAAGGGGCAGAAGGGAGCGACCGGTTCGGCCGGCGTGGCCGGCTGCTGGTGACCGCGTGCCCGCGCACGAAAACGAAAAGGCCGCGCGAGTGCGCGGCCTTCTTTTATCTGGCGCCCGAAGTTGGACTCGAACCAACGACCCCCTGATTAACAGTCAAGTGCTCTAACCGGCTGAGCTATTCGGGCGGGGGCGCCATTGTGCCGTCGGCGGCGGAACCGCGCAACACCGTGCCGTCAACCGCCCCACAGGCAGGCGCGGACGGCGTCTTCGCCGGGGCGGTCCTGGCGCAGCCGCCCGCTGTTGGCCAGCACCAGCGCGGTCGCCTTCCCGGGGCCGCGGCGGTCGCACAGCGTGAAGGTGGCGTTGTAGCCGGCAGCGGCGCCGCCGTGCGGCTGGAACACGATGCGCGGGCGGCCCGCGCTCGTCCGCAGGTGGACGCCGCCGGTGAGTGGGCCATGCTGCCGCAGCAGGGTATCCCGCGCGTCGCGCTGGCGATCGCCGTCGAGATCGGCGAAAGCGACCCAGCCGCCGCTCCAGTCGCTGCCGCCGGTGCAGCCGCGGCCATCGCGGCTCGGGCAGACCACGACCTCCGCGCCGGTCGCGGTGGCGTGGGTGAGGGCGGTGGTCAGGGTCTGGAACAGCTCGGCCTGCGCCTGCGCGGCATGCGCCGCGGAAACCGCGTTGCTCCAGGCGGGCACGGCGAGGCCGACGAGCAAGGCGGTGACGCACAGCGAGATCGAGGCCTCGATCAGGGTGAATCCACGGCAAACAGCGGCGGGCGACTCCATGTCGGTATCCGTTCGTCCGGGAACCGCCGCAGGCTAGGGGGCCTGGCGCCGGCCCGCATCGGCGCGACGCCTGCCGACGTGTAGGAAAACGCCGCATCGCCCCCATCTCCGCGATACTGGCCGATCGCCCTCCCGCTCTCCGCTGCCGCATGAACGACGCCATCCATCCCGCCGGCTTCCAGCTCGTCGCCCCGTATTCCCCGGCCGGCGACCAGCCGCAGGCGATCGACAAGCTCAGCGCCGGCTTCGAGGCCGGGCTGGCGAAGCAGACCCTGCTCGGCGTCACCGGCTCGGGCAAGACCTACACGATCGCCAACGTCATCCAGCGCGTGCAGAAGCCGACCCTGGTGATGGCGCCGAACAAGACCCTGGCGGCACAGCTGTACGGCGAGTTCAAGGCGTTCTTCCCGCACAACGCGGTCGAGTACTTCGTCAGCTACTACGACTACTACCAGCCCGAGGCCTACGTCCCGTCCTCCGACACCTACATCGAGAAGGACAGCTCGGTGAACGAGCACATCGAGCAGATGCGGCTGTCCGCCACCAAGGCGCTGCTGGAGCGGCGCGACGCGATCATCGTCTGCACCGTCTCGGCGATCTACGGCCTCGGCGATCCCGGCGAGTACCACAAGATGGTGCTGCACATGGTCCGCAACGAGCGGATCGACCAGCGCGAGCTGATCCGCCGCCTGACCGAGATGCAGTACACCCGCAACGAGATGGACCTCACCCGCGGCACCTACCGGGTACGCGGCGAGGTGATCGACGTGCACCCGGCCGAATCCGACGCCGAGGCGCTGCGCATCGAGCTGTTCGACGGCGAGATCGAGAACCTGACCCTGTTCGACCCGCTCACCGGCGAGACCCTGCGCAAGCTGCCGCGCTACACGATCTACCCGGGCTCGCACTACGTCACCAGCCGGCGCACCGTGCTCGACGCGGTGGAGACGATCAAGGTCGAGCTGAAGGAGCGGCTGGAGCAGCTGTACGCGCAGAACAAGCTGGTGGAGGCGCAGCGACTGGCGCAGCGCACCCAGTTCGACCTGGAGATGCTGGCCGAGGTCGGCTACTGCAACGGCATCGAGAACTATTCGCGGCACCTCACCGGCTACATGCCCGGTGAGCCGCCGCCCTGCCTGTTCGACTACCTGCCGCCGGACGCGCTGCTGGTGGTCGACGAGTCGCACGTCACCGTCCCGCAGATCGGCGCGATGTTCAAGGGCGATCGCTCGCGCAAGGAGACGCTGGTGGAGTTCGGCTTCCGGCTGCCGTCGGCGCTGGACAACCGGCCGCTGAAATTCGAGGAATGGGAGGGCAGGGCGCCGCGCGCGATCTTCGTGTCGGCGACGCCCGGTCCGTACGAGCTGCGCGAGTCGGCGGGCGAGATCACCGAACTGGTGGTGCGCCCGACCGGCCTCGTGGATCCCGAGGTGGAGATCCGCCCGGTCGCGACCCAGGTCGACGACCTGCTCGGCGAGATCAACAAGCGCACCGCGATGGGCGATCGCGTGCTGGTCACCACCCTCACCAAGCGCATGGCCGAGAACCTGACCGAGTACCTCGGCGACCACGGCGTGCGCGTGCGCTACCTGCACTCGGACATCGACACGGTCGAGCGCGTGGAGATCATCCGCGACCTGCGGCTGGGCAAGTTCGACGTCCTGGTCGGCATCAACCTGTTGCGCGAGGGCCTGGACATGCCCGAGGTGTCGCTGGTGGCGATCCTCGATGCCGACAAAGAAGGCTTCCTGCGCTCCACCGGCTCGCTGATCCAGACGATCGGCCGCGCCGCCCGCAACCTGCGCGGCAAGGCGATCCTGTACGCCGACACGGTGACGCGCTCGATGAAGGCGGCGCTGGAGGAGACCGACCGCCGCCGGCAGAAGCAGGTCGAATACAACGCCGCGCACGGGATCACGCCGCAGAGCGTCAGCCGCGCGGTGATGGACGTCATGGAGGGCGCACGCGACGAGCCCGGCACCGCGAAGGGCCGCGGCAAGGGCCGCCGCGTGGCCGAGCTCGGCGAGGACTACGGCCGCCTGTCGCCCGCCCAGGCCGCCGCCCGGATCAAGGAACTGGAGCAGAAGATGTACCAGCACGCGCGCGACCTCGAGTTCGAGGACGCGGCCCGAGTGCGCGACCAGATCCGGCGGCTGAAGGAGGCGAGCCTGGGGGCCTAGGGAATCGGTTGTCGCGGGGCGCCCGGGCACGTTAAACTGCGCGGCCCCTGCGGGGTCGTCGGGCGGTTAGCTCAGCGGTAGAGCACTACCTTGACATGGTAGGGGTCACAGGTTCGAACCCTGTACCGCCCACCACGCGCTTCCTCCGGGAAGGCCGGCGTGGCCGACATCCGCAACAACCAGCCAGAGGTGGCCCGCGGCAACGCCGGCCGAGCGTGCGACATGGAGACTACCGGCGCCCACCGCTGATCCCACGAGGCCCGGTCGCCGCACGCCGCGGAACAACCAGCGCCCTCGTGGCGCTTTTTTGTTGTCCGCCCGTCCACCCGAACGCTGCCCAACGCCATGATCGCGATCACGCTCCCCGACGGCTCCCGCCGCGAATTCGAAGGCCCCGTCTCCGTCGCCGAGGTCGCCGCCTCGATCGGCCCCGGCCTGGCCAAGGCCGCGCTGGCCGGCAAGGTCGACGGCAGGCTGGTCGACACCAGCCATCGGATCGACCATGACGCCGCGCTGGAAATCGTCACCGACAAGCACCCCGACGCGCTCGACGTGCTGCGCCATTCCACCGCGCACCTGCTCGCGCAGGCGGTGCAGCGCCTGTACCCGGGCGCGCAGGTGACGATCGGGCCGGTGGTGGAGAACGGCTTCTACTACGACTTCGCCTACGAGCGCCCGTTCACGCCGGAGGACCTGCCGGCGATCGAGGCGGAGATGCAGAAGATCGTCAAGGAAGCGCTGCCGGTCGCGCGCAGCGTCAAGTCGCGCGACGAGGCGACCCGGTTCTTCCGCGACCTCGGCGAGGAGTACAAGGCCGAGATCATCGAGAGCATCCCGTCCGACGAAGATTTGTCGTTGTACTCGCAGGGCGAGTTCACCGACCTGTGCCGCGGGCCGCACGTCCCGTCCACCGACAAGCTCCGCGCGTTCAAGCTGATGAAGGTCGCGGGCGCGTACTGGCGCGGCGACAGCAACAACCAGATGCTCAGCCGCATCTACGGCACCGCCTGGCTCAACGACAAGGACCTCAAGGCCTACCTGCACATGCTGGAGGAGGCCGAGAAGCGCGACCACCGCCGGATCGGCAAGCAGCAGGACCTGTTCCACCTGCAGGAAGAGGCGCCGGGCCTGGTGTTCTGGCACCCGAAGGGCTGGGCGGTCTGGCAGGTCGTCGAGCAGTACATGCGCCAGGTCTACCGCGACACCGGCTACGGCGAGGTGCGCTGCCCGCAGATCCTCGACGTGGAGCTGTGGAAGAAGTCCGGGCACTGGGACAACTACCAGGACAACATGTTCTTCACCGAGTCGGAGAAGCGCACCTACGCGCTCAAGCCGATGAACTGCCCGGGCCACGTGCAGGTGTTCAAGCAGGGCCTGCACAGCTACCGGGACCTGCCGATCCGCTACGGCGAGTTCGGCGCCTGCCACCGCAACGAGCCCTCCGGCGCGCTGCACGGCATCCTGCGCGTGCGCGGCTTCACCCAGGACGACGGCCACGTGTTCTGCACCGAGGACCAGATCGAGTCCGAGGTGACCGCGTTCCACGCGCAGGCGATGAAGGTCTACGCGGACTTCGGCTTCGCCGACGTGCAGGTCAAGCTGGCGCTGCGGCCGGAGCCGCGCCTCGGCGACGATGCGACCTGGGACAAGGCCGAGGACGCGTTGCGCGCCGCCCTGCGCAAGGCCGGGGTGGAGTGGGAGGAACTGCCGGGCGAGGGCGCCTTCTACGGGCCCAAGATCGAATACCACCTGCGCGACGCGATCGGCCGCACCTGGCAGCTCGGCACCATGCAGGTCGACTTCATGATGCCTGGCCGCCTCGGCGCCGAATACGTGGACGAGAAGAGCCAGCGCCGCCAGCCGGTCATGCTGCACCGCGCCATCGTGGGCTCGATGGAGCGCTTCATCGGCATCCTGATCGAGCACCATGCCGGGGCCCTGCCCGCCTGGCTGGCACCGGTCCAGGCGGTGGTCATGAACATCACCGACGCCCAGGCCGACTGGGCCGCCGAGGTCCGGAAAACCCTTAGGAATCAAGGCCTACGGGCCGAAGCCGATTTGCGCAACGAGAAGATCGGCTTTAAGATCCGCGAGCACACGCTGCAGCGCGTGCCGTACCTGCTGGTGGTCGGGGACCGCGAGAAGGACAATGGCGCGGTGGCGGTGCGCACGCGCACGGGGGAGGACCTGGGGACCATGTCCGTCGCCGATTTCGCCGCGCGTTTACGTCAGGAACATGCTTAATTACCAGCCGCAGCCGTGACCCGGCCCGGCCACGGGACAGCGGATCCCTGCGGGTCGTTCGCGACCCCGCCCGCCTGCCCCCGGCCGGACTCTTCCATGCAACGGAGATCGCAACATCAGCGCCCCCGACAGTAAGCAGAACCGCAGGAACAACGAGATCCGCGTGCCGCGCGTGCGCGTGATCGGCAGCGACGGCGAAATGGTCGGCGTGCTGTCGCGCGACGACGCGCTGCGCATGGCCGAGGAAGAGGGCCTCGACCTCGTCGAGATCCAGCCCAACGCGGATCCGCCGGTCTGCAAGATCATGGACTTCGGCAAGTTCAAGTTCGAGATGCAGAAGAAGGCCAACGAGGCCAAGAAGAAGTCCAAGCAGGTCGAGATCAAGGAAATGAAGTTCCGCCCCGTCACCGACGAGGGCGACTACCAGATCAAGCTGCGCAACATGCGCCGCTTCCTGGAAGAGGGCGACAAGATCAAGGTCAACATCCGCTTCCGTGGCCGCGAGATGAGCCACCAGGAGCTGGGCCGGGCGATGGCCAGCCGGATCGAGGCCGACCTGGGCGAGGACATCGTGATCGAGTCGCGGCCGCGCCTGGAGGGCCGGCAGATGGTGATGATGATCGCGCCCAAGAAGAAGACCTGATCGCGCACGCGCGATCGCCGCCCGTTCCCCTCTCCCGCGTGCGGGAGAGGGTCAGGGGTGAGGGAAGGGCGCCGTCAGGCGCCCTTCGCTTTCCGGAAGCCTCGCCCCCGACCTCTCCCGCAGCGAGCGGGCCCAATGCCGCAACGGGGAGCGCGGGACAGGGGTCGGCAGAACCCGCTGATTTCCAAGGAAAAGATTTGCGCGCCGGCGCCGCGCCCTGCATAATGCACGGCTCCCCGGGCCATCCGGGGAATGTTGTACCCAGGACCCGTCGACGATCCCTTGCGGATCAGCGACTTACGACCGGCAGGGGCAGGATGGAAAGCGTGGCGTCGTCAGCAGCCACCGCCCGGGCCAGTGACTGATTTCGCAAGGACACCCCAATGCCCAAGATCAAGACCAATCGGGCGGCGGCCAAGCGCTTCCGGAAGACCGCTTCCGGCAAGTACAAGTGCGGCCACGCCAACAAGAGCCACATCCTCACCAAGAAGGCGACCAAGCGGAAGCGCAACCTGCGGCAGACGAACCACGTTCGTGCCGAGGACGCGGGCCGTCTGGACCGCATGCTTCCGTATCTCTGAGGAGGGCTAGACCATGGCACGAGTCAAGCGTGGCGTGCAGGCGCGCCGCCGTCACAAGAAGATCCTCAAGCAGGCGAAGGGCTACTACAACGCCCGCCGCAAGGTCTTCCGCGTCGCCAAGCAGGCGGTCACCAAGGCGCTGCAGTACGCCTACATCGGCCGCAAGCAGAAGAAGCGCCAGTTCCGCACCCTGTGGATCGCCCGCATCAACGCGGCGGCCCGCATCAACGGCATGAGCTACAGCCGCTTCATGAACGGCCTGATGAAGGCCGGCATCACCCTCGACCGCAAGGTGCTGGCGGACATCGCCGTGCACGACGCGGCGGGGTTTGCCGCGCTGGCCGAGAAGGCGAAGGGCGCGCTCGCGGCGTAAGTTGTCGCTCGCCGGCAGGTGCAGCATGCTGCACCGCGGCGCGCACAACGCGGTAATACGCATGGGGAAGGGCGCGAGCTCTTCCCCATGTTGCGTTTCGGGGGTCGGATTTCCCTGCTCGTCGTCCCCGCGCAGGCGGACCGCGAAGGCGCGGTGCGCCGGGGCATCAGGCCCGGGGCGTGCGACGACGGCACAATGGAGCATTCGCGCGTATGAGCGACATCGAGTCGTTGACCCAGCAGGCCCTCGCCGACATCGCGGCGGCGGCCACGCCCGACGCGCTCGAGGCGCTGCGCGTCGCCCTGCTCGGCAAGCAGGGCAGCGTCACCGCCCAGCTGAAGGCGCTCGGCGCGCTGCCGGCCGGCGAGCGCAAGGCCGCCGGCGAGGCGATCAATCGCGCGCGCGACGCCGTCAGCGCGGCGCTGGCCGCGCGCAAGGCCGTGCTCGAGGAAGCCGCGCTCGACGCGCGCCTGGCCACCGAGACGATCGACGTCACCCTGCCGGGCCGCGACGCGTCGCGCGGCGGCCTGCATCCGGTCAGCCGCACGATGGAGCGGATCGCGGAGATCTTCGGCCGGCTCGGCTACGTGCGCGCCGACGGCCCGGAGATCGAGGACGACTGGCACAACTTCGAGGCGCTGAACTTCCCGCCGCACCACCCGGCGCGGGCGATGCATGACACCTTCTACTTCCCGCCGGACGGCAATGGCGCCGCCCGCCTGCTGCGCACGCACACCTCGGGGGTGCAGGTGCGCTACATGCTGGGCAACAAACCGCCGCTGCGGATGATCGCGCTCGGCAAGGTCTACCGCAGCGACTCCGACCAGACCCACACGCCGATGTTCCACCAGTGCGAGGGCCTGCTGGTGGACGAGCACGCCAGCTTCGCCGACCTCAAGGGCACGCTCGCGGAGTTCGTGCGCGCGTTCTTCGAGCGCGACTTCGAAATGCGCTTCCGCCCGAGCTATTTCCCCTTCACCGAGCCTTCGGCCGAGGTCGACATCGCCTGGCAGCAGCCCGACGGCAGCACCCGCTGGCTGGAAGTGCTGGGCTGCGGCATGGTCCATCCGAACGTGCTGCGCAACGTCGGCATCGATCCGGAGCGCTACACCGGCTTCGCGTTCGGCCTCGGCGTCGAGCGCTTCGCGATGCTGCGCTACGGGGTCGACGACCTGCGCAGCTTCTTCGACAACGACGTGCGCTTCCTGCGCCAGTTCGCCTGAGGGCCGCCGCATGAAATTCAGCGAGAACTGGCTGCGCCAGCACGTGTCCACCGACGCCTCGCGCGAGGACCTGGTCGCGACGCTGACCGCGATCGGCCTCGAGGTCGAGGAGGTCACGCCGCTTCCCGCGCCGGACGGCGTGGTGGTCGCGCGCATCGTCGGCTGCGCGAAGCATCCCGAGGCAGACCGCCTGCAGGTCTGCCAGGTCGACGCCGGCACCGGCGCCCCGCTGCAGATCGTCTGCGGCGCGCCGAACGCGCGGCCGGGCCTGGTCGCGCCGCTGGCGATGGTCGGCGCGACGCTGCCCGGCGACATCGCGATCAAGGCGGCGAAGCTGCGCGGGGTGGAGTCCAGCGGCATGCTGTGCTCGGCGAAAGAGCTCGGGCTCGACAGCGACGCGTCGGGCCTGCTCGAGCTGGCGGACGACGCGCCGGTCGGCGCGCCCCTGGCCGACTACCTCGGCCTGCCGGACGCCGCGATCGAGCTCAAGCTCACCCCCAATCGCGCCGACTGCTTCGGCGTGCGCGGCATCGCCTACGACGTCGCCGCCGCCTGCGGCAGCGCGGTGGCGCCGTTCGAGATCGTGCCGGTGGCCGCTGCCGGCGACGCGACGCTGGCGGTCGAGCTCCACGCCGGCGCGGACGCGCCGCGCTTCGTCGGCCGCGTCGTCGAAGGCGTGGACGCCGGCCGGCGCACGCCGGCGTGGATGGCCGAGCGCCTGCGCCGCAGCGGCATCCGCCCGGTCAGCCTGCTGGTGGACATCACCCAGTACGTGATGCTCGAACTCGGCCAGCCAATGCATGCCTACGACCGCGACCTGCTGCGCGGCCCGCTCGGCGTGCGCGCGGCGCGCGCGGGCGAGCGGCTGAAGCTGCTCAACGGCAGCGAGGTGGCGCTGGACGACGGCTTCCTCGCCATCACCGACGCCGACCGCGTGGTCGGCCTGGCCGGCATCATGGGCGGCGAGGACACCAAGGTGGGCGCCGCCACCCGCAACGTGTTCCTCGAGGCCGCGCACTTCGCGCCGGCCGCGATCATCGGCCGCGGCCGCCGGCTCGGCCTGCACACCGACGCCGGCCACCGCTTCGAGCGCGGCGTGGACCCCGAGCTGCCGCGGCAGGCGATCGAGTACGCCACGCGCCTGCTGCTGGACCTCGCCGGCGGCACGCCGGGTCCGGTGGTCGAGGCGGTGCTGCCGGAGCACCTGCCAGCGCCGGGGCCGATCCTGCTGCGCCGCGCGCGGCTCCCCCGGGTGCTCGGCCTGGCCATCGCCGATGCCGAGGTGGAACGCATCCTGCGCGCGCTGGGGCTGGCGGTGGAGGACGTCGCGGACGGCTGGCAGGTGACACCCCCCGCGCGCCGCTTCGACCTCGCGCTGGAGGAGGACCTGATCGAGGAGATCGCCCGCATCCATGGCTACGACACGATCCCGGCGCGGTTGCCGGGCGGCGCGACCGTGCTGCGCGCGCCGTCCGAGACCCGCGTCGACGAGGCCGACATGCGCCGCCAGCTGGCCGCGCGCGATTTCCTCGAGGCGATCGACTACGCCTTCGTCGACGCTGACCTGCTCGCGCGCTGGCGCGCCGACGAGGGTGCGGTTGCGCTGGCCAACCCGCTCAGTGCCGAGCTGGCGGTGATGCGCACCTTGCTGCTGCCGGGGCTGGTCGCCGCGCTCGGCCGCAACGCCGCGCGCCAGCAGGCGCGGGTGCGCCTGTTCGAGCTGGGCAACGTGTTTCGGGAGCCGGGAACCGGAAACCGGGAGCCGGGTGCGCCCGTGGAGACGTTGCGGCTGGCCGCGGTGGCCTGCGGCCCGGCCGCAGCGGAGCAGTGGGGCGTGCCGGCGCGCCCGGTCGACTTCCATGACCTGAAGGGCGACCTCGACAGCCTCGCCGCCCTGTCCGGGGCGACCCTGGAATACCGCCCGGCCGCCGCCGCGTGGGCGCACCCGGGCCGCTCGGCGGAAGTCTTCCGCGACGGCCGGCCGCTGGGCTGGATCGGCCAGCTGCACCCGCGCCTGCAGCAGGCGCTGGACCTGGAGGTGGACGTGGTCGCCTTCGAACTCGACCTCGAGCCGCTGCTGGCGCGCGCCGTCCCGCGCGCGCGGGCGCTGTCGCGTTATCCGTCCGTCCGCCGCGATCTCGCGTTCGTCGTCCCGGAGGCGCTGCCATGGGCGGCCGTCGCCGCCAGCGTGAAGGCCGCCGCGGGCCCGATCCTGCGCGACCTGGTGCTGTTCGACCGCTACGCCGGCAAGGGGGTGGAAACGGGATGCAAGAGTCTGGCTATGGGCTTGATTCTGCAGGATGAATCGCGCACCCTGACCGACCGCGACGTGGACGCCGTGGTGGCCGCCGTGACGGCCGCCCTGGAGCGCGAACACGGCGCGGTCATCCGCGGTTGATTCGTTCAGGGGGACGATGAGGATGGCCTTGACTAAGGCTGAAATGGCCGAACGCCTGTTCGAGGAGGTCGGCTTGAACAAGCGCGAGGCGAAGGAATTCGTGGACGCGTTCTTCGACGCGCTGCGCGAGGCGCTGGAGGCCGGCAGGCAGGTGAAGCTGTCGGGCTTCGGCAACTTCGACCTGCGCCGCAAGAACGAGCGCCCCGGCCGCAACCCGAAGACCGGCGAGGAGATCCCGATCTCCGCGCGCACGGTGGTGACCTTCCGCCCGGGGCAGAAGCTCAAGGAGCGCGTGGAAGCCTTCGGAGGCGGCCATGCTTGACCCGGGCAGCAACAAGGAATTGCCGCCGATCCCGGCCAAGCGCTACTTCACCATCGGCGAGGTCAGCGAGCTGTGCGACGTCAAGCCGCACGTGCTGCGCTACTGGGAGACCGAGTTTCCCTCGCTCACGCCGGTCAAGCGCCGCGGCAACCGGCGGTACTACCAGCGCCACGACGTGATGATGGTGCGCCAGATCCGCGCCCTTCTGTACGAACAGGGCTACACCATCGGCGGCGCCCGCCTGCGCCTGGAAGGCGAGGGCGCGAAGCAGGAGGCGACGCTGAGCTCGCAGATCGTGAAGCAGGTGCGGATGGAACTGGAGGAAGTGCTGCAGCTGCTGCGGCGCTGAGCGATCCGCCTCAAAGCCACGCGGCTGCGGCTATAATCCGCATCCCATCGGGGTATAGCGCAGCCTGGTAGCGCACTTGTCTGGGGGACAAGTGGTCGTCGGTTCAAATCCGGCTACCCCGACCAATCCAGGAAGACGCCGATCCGGCTTGCCGGGTCGGCGTTTTTTTTGGTTCCCGGTGCCGCCCGCGCGCCGGTCTCCCGGCCAGCGGCGCCCAGCCGCATTTCACGCTGCCGCCGCACGGGGAATCGTATTCAGGTCAAGTACCTGGGAGCCGCAATGTGACCTGGTTGCGGTTTCCCTTAATGTTCTGTTTATACTTCGAGTGTGACGAGGCGCACGCCCGCACAGGGAATCAGGGGGATCCGCAGCGGCGGATTCGGGAAACGCAACCCGCAGGGAACGGAAGACGTTAATGATCGACACCAGGCACCGGGCCGTCCCGGCCCAGGCAGCAAAGACGCGCGTCCTCAAGGTTACCCCGGTCACCCGTGCGGTGCGCATGGCGCTCGCGGCAACGACCCTTGCCTTCGCCGGGACCGGCGCGGCGTTCGCCGGCACCTGCGCAAGCGCGGGCACGAACACGATCGAGTGCACCGGCAGCTTCACCGACACGGTGACCTTCCCGGATGCCGACCTGACCCTGGTGCTCGGCGACGGCGTGCCGACCAGCGTGACGCCCGCCGTCGGCGACATGGGCGTCGATGCGTCCTGGCCGGGCCGGGCGACGGTCGTCAGCTACGCCGACATCATCACGGACAGTGCCGACGGCATCCACGCCGACAGCAGCGGTGCCGCGCACATCACCAACCACGGCAGCGTCACGACCTACGTCGGGGTCGACGGCGTGCAGGCGGTCGACATCGTCGCCGGCGGCAATGCGAGCTTCACCAACACCGGTGACGTCCAGGCTTACGGGTACGCCGCCTACGACGTCACGGCCGTGCGGGTCGAGAGCGACGGCTGCGGCTGCGAAGTCACGGTGGACAACGAGGCAGGCGGCGTCATCAGCGCCATCGCGCTGGGCGGCGGCGACGCGATCGGCGTCTACGGCTATTCGACCACCGGCGACATCAGCATCACCAACGACGGCGACGTGCTGGCGTACTCGGCCTACGGGCTCGCGGACGGCATTTTCGCCTCGGGCGTGGACGTGGCCGTGGCGAACGGCGGCAAC
>DATLJD010000012.1:0-168253 GCA_035539135.1 Lysobacteraceae bacterium | reverse complement strand
GTTGACGTTGTCGGTGAGGTCCTTCCAGGTGCCGGCGACGCCGGGGACCTGCGCCTGGCCGCCGAGCTTGCCCTCGGTGCCGACCTCGCGCGCGACGCGGGTCACCTCCGCGGCGAAGCCGTTGAGCTGGTCCACCATCGTATTGACGGTTTCCTTCAGCTGCAGCACCTCGCCCCGCACTTCCACGGTGATCTTGCGCGACAGGTCGCCCTTCGCCACCGCCGTGGTGACTTCGGCGATGTTGCGCACCTGGGAGGTGAGGTTGGACGCCAGCGAGTTGACGTTGTCGGTGAGGTCCTTCCAGGTGCCGGCGACGCCGGGCACCTGGGCCTGGCCACCGAGCTTGCCCTCGGTGCCGACCTCGCGCGCGACGCGGGTCACCTCGGCGGCGAAGCCGTTGAGCTGGTCCACCATCGTGTTGATGGTTTCCTTCAGCTGCAGGATCTCGCCGCGCACGTCCACGGTGATCTTGCGCGAGAGGTCGCCCTTGGCCACCGCGGTGGTCACGTCGGCGATGTTGCGCACCTGCAGGGTCAGGTTGGACGCCATCGAGTTGACGTGGTCGGTGAGGTCCTTCCAGGTGCCGGCGACGCCGGGCACCTCGGCCTGGCCGCCGAGCTTGCCCTCGGTGCCCACTTCGCGCGCCACGCGGGTCACCTCGGCTGCGAAGCCGTTGAGCTGGTCCACCATGGTGTTGACGGTGTTCTTCAGCTCGAGGATCTCGCCGCGCACGTCCACCGTGATCTTGCGCGACAGGTCGCCCTTGGCCACCGCGGTGGTGACCTCGGCGATGTTGCGCACCTGCGCGGTGAGGTTGGACGCCATCGCGTTGACGTTGTCGGTGAGGTCCTTCCAGGTGCCGGCGACGCCCGGCACGATCGCCTGGCCGCCGAGCTTGCCCTCGGTGCCCACCTCGCGCGCCACGCGCGTCACCTCCGAGGCGAAGCCGCGCAGCTGGTCCACCATCGTGTTGATGGCCTCCTTCAGCTGCAGGATCTCGCCGCGCACGTCCACCGTGATCTTGCGCGAGAGGTCGCCGTTGGCCACCGCGATGGTGACCTCGGCGATGTTGCGCACCTGCGCGGTCAAGTTGGACGCCATCTGGTTGACCGAGTCGGTCAGGTCCTTCCACACGCCGGACACGCCCTTGACCTTGGCCTGGCCGCCGAGCAGGCCGGCGGTGCCGACCTCGATCGCCACGCGGGTGACCTCGGACGAGAACTCGCCCATCTGCTCGATCATGCGGTTGACGATGTTGGCCGAGCGCAGGAACTCGCCCTGCAGCGGGCGGCCGTCGGCCTCCAGCGGCACGGTGCGGGTGAGGTCGCCCTTGGCCACGCCGGCCATCGCCTCGGTCATGGTCTCGACCGGGCGCACCAGGTCGTCGATCAACTGGTTGACCGACTGTTCCATCTCCGCCCACGCGCCCTGCCGGTTGGCGGGCGCGATGCGCTGGCGGGTGTGGCCCTCGCGGCCGACCTTCTGGCCGACCCGCGCCAGCTCGTTGGCCAGCCGCCGGTTGCTGGCGACGATGTCGTTGAAGCTCTCGGCGAGCTTGCCGGCGATGCCGTCCCAGTGCGCGGGCAGCTGCGTGGAGAAGTCGCCGGCGCGTGCCGCCTGCATCGCCGCGAGCAGCTGCAGCAGCGGGTCGGCATCGGCCGGGACGGCCGGAACGGCGGGCGCGGCGGCGGCGCCGTTGCGGCGACGGCGGGCGGGACTGGCGGTGCTCTGGGCGCTCACGCGCTCCCCCTGTTGCGACGTAACCGGCAGACGCTAACCGATGCCCGCCGTGGAACCCTCCACGCCGTCTTCACACGGGCCGGGCGGCGGCGGGGGTCGTGTAAAGTCGACCCCTTCGTTTTCGGGGACACACGCGCAGATGACGGATACCGCCCCCCCGGCGCGCAGGCGCCTGCCGCTGCACTGGAAGATGGCGATCGGCTTCGTCGCCGGCCTGCTGCTGGGCCTGGTCGCCTACTACACGGCGGGGGCGGAGGCGGGCTGGGTGCAGGGGCTGACCCATTGGGTCACCCAGCCGTTCGCGTCGCTGTTCCTGCGCCTGATCTTCATGCTGGTGATCCCGCTGCTGTTCTCGGCGCTGGTGGTCGGCGTGGCCGAGATGGGCGACATCCGCGCGCTCGGCCGGATCGGCTGGAAGACCCTGGGCTACACCGTGCTGGTCTCCGGCATCGCGGTGGTGCTGGGCCTGGTGCTGGTGAACTGGCTCAAGCCCGGCGCCGGCGTCGACCCGGCCGCGGCGCAGCAACTGCTCAGCGCGGGCTCCGAGCGCGCGCAGGCGATCGTCAGTTCGACCGGCAGCCAGCCGCGCGGGCTGGACATGCTGCTGTCGATCGTGCCCGACAACGTGGTCAGGGCGGCGGCCGAGAACACGATCCTCGCGGTGATGTTCTTCGCGCTGATGCTGGGCATCGGCCTGGTGCTGACCCCCGCCGGCAAGGCCGACGTGCTCAAGCGCGGCATCGAGGGCCTGTTCGAGGTCTCGATGACCCTGATCGGGCTGGTGATCCGGCTCGCGCCCTACGCCGTGTTCTGCTTCATGTTCAACCTGGCCGCGCTGTTCGGCTGGGATTTGCTGGTGCGGCTGGGCGCCTACGTCGGGGTGGTGGTGCTGGCGCTGGCGATCCACATGGTCGTGGTCTATTCGGCGATGCTGCGGGTGGTCGGCCGGACCTCGCCGCTGCGCTTCTTCCGCGGCGTGCAGGAGGCGATGGTGATGGCCTTCTCGACCGCCTCGTCGAACGCGACCCTGCCGACCGCGCTCACCGTCGCCGACGAGGAACTGCGCCTGCCGACCCGGGTCTCGCGCTTCGTGCTGACCGTCGGCGCCACCGCCAACCAGAACGGCACCGCGCTGTTCGAGGGTGTGACCGTGCTGTTCCTCGCCCAGTTCTTCGGCGTCGACCTGTCGCTGGCGCAGCAGGCGACGGTGATGTTCGTGTGCATCCTCGGCGGCATCGGCACCGCCGGCGTGCCGGCCGGCTCGCTGCCGGTGGTCGCGCTGATCTGCGGCATGGTCGGAGTACCGCCGGAAGGCATCGGCCTGATCCTCGGCGTCGACCGTTTCCTCGACATGTGCCGGACCACGCTCAACGTCACCGGCGACCTGATGCTGGCGACGGTGGTGTCGCGCGGGGAGGAAGACGTCGCGGCGCACTGACGGCCGGGTGCGCGCCCTTGGCGCGTTCATCCTAGAATCCAGGGGCCCGGCGTTGCGGCGTGCCGTGCATCGGTGCATCGTCGGGCAGGAAGATGGGCGGCACCCGCCTGGGGAGGCGAGGGGTCGAGGCGCGGGGGCGAAGCACGCCGGACGCGCTCGCCCGCATGGGCCCGGGGAGGGGACCGATGGACCTGTTGGAAGACCGCACCGCCGCGGAGACGCGGCAGCAGGCGCGACGGCTGCTCGCATCGATCGAGACGTTGCCCTCCGGGCAACGGCATGGCCGGCTGCGCGAACTGACCAGCGATCCGGACACGATCGCGCTGGTCGAACACTGGCTGGATGGCGCCGAGGCCGGCGCCGGGCCGTCCGCGGCGGCGGATGACACGGCCCGCGCGGGCGACGACGGCGAGGACACCGAGCTCGATATCGGCGACGTGCTCGGCGCCTGGAAGCTGGTCGAGCGCATCGCCAGCGGCGGGATGGGCACGGTTTTCCTCGCCGAGCGCATCGACCGCGCCTATTCGCGCCGGGTCGCGATCAAGCTGCTGCGCGGGACGGCCGATGCCACGACGGTCGAGCGCATGTCGCTGGAGCGGCAGATCCTCGCCCGCCTGCAGCATGGCGGCATCGCCCGCCTGTACGACGGCGGCAGCACGCCGGCGGGCCACCCCTACCTCGTCATGGAGTACGTGGAGGGCCTGCCGCTGGATCGCTACTGCGCGGAGCAGCGCCCCGGGCTGGCCGCGCGCATCCGCCTGTTCCAGCGCATCTGCGAAGCGGTCGAGGCGGCGCACCGGCACCTGGTCGTGCACTGCGACCTGAAGCCGGCCAACGTGGTCGTGCGTCCGGACGGAGAGCCGGTGCTGCTCGACTTCGGCGTCGCGCGCGCGGCCGGCAGCGCGCGCGCCACCGCCGGCGGCAGCTATTGCACGCCGGCCTACGCAAGCCCGGAACTGCTTTCCAACCGGGTGGTCAGCACCGGCAGCGACATTTTCAGCCTCGGCGTGCTGCTGACCGAGCTGCTCGCCGGCCAACGCGCCTCGCGCGCGCCGGGGGCGCAGTTGCCTTTGCCCAGCGCGCTGGCCGCGCCCGACCTGCCGTGGCGCGCGCGCCTGCGCGGGGACCTCGACGCGATCGCGGCGCGCGCCAGCGCCGCGGAGCCCGCGCGCCGCTACCAGACGGTCACCGAGTTGCGCGAGGACCTGGACCGCTACCTCCGCCGGCATCCCGTCCGCGCGCGTCCGGCCACGCCCGGCTACCGCCTGCGGCGGCTGCTGCGCAGGCGCTGGGTGGAGGCCAGCTTCGTCGGCCTGGTCGCCTTGCTCAGCACCGGGTTCGTGTGGGGCCTGCAGCGTGAGCGCGATGCCGCCCGCCATGCGGCCGCGACGTCGGAGCAGGTGCAGCAGTTGCTGGTCGACGCGTTCACCGTCGCCGACCCCAAGATCGGAAAGGGCAGCGTGGACCTGAGCGCGCGCGACGTGCTGGACGCCGCGGCCGCGAAGATCGACGACGGCAGCATTCGCGACCCGGGGCTGCTGGCGCCGCTGCAGCAGGCGCTGGGCAAGGCCTACGGCAACCTCGGCCACCCGGAACTGGCCGAGCCGCTGCTGCTCGCGTCGGCCGACGCCTTCCAGCAGCCGTCGGTCGGCGCACCCGGCAAGGCCGCGGAGGTGTACAGCGAGCTGGCGGTGCTGCGCGCGAACAGTGGCATGGGCGCGTCGGCGGTCGCGGCGGGCAGGCGTTCGCTCGCCCTGCGCGAGCAGGTGCATGCGGGGCCGCTGGAGGTCGCCGATTCGCTCAACTCGCTGGGCATCGCCCTGGTCAAGATGGATGCGCGGGAAGCGGAAACGGTGCTCAACCGCGCGCTGGCCTTGCGACTGCGCCACGCCGGCACGCCTTCCGTCCCCGTCGCCTCCACCCTGCACAACCTCGGGATGCTCGCGCGCAAGCGCGGCGACTTCATCGCCGCCGAGCGCTGGTACCGGCAGGCGCTGGCGATGAAGGAGGCGCTCGGGGGCGGCGAAAACGCGTCGTACGAGCACAGCCTGTCGGGCCTGGCGCAATCGCTCGCGGGCCAGGACCGGCTGGTCGAAGCGGCCCAGTTGCAGCGGCGGGTGCTGGCCTTGTCCCGCCACCTGTACGGCGACGGCACCGGCGTGGCCACCGCCCACAACGAACTGGCATCGACGCTGCACGATCTCGGCGCATGGCCGGAGGCCGCCGCGCACTACAAGGAGGCGGCCCGCCTGTCGGCCGCATCGGCCGGCGCCGACAGCGTGGACTACGCGGTCCAACTCAACAACCTGGCCTCGCTGGACGAGGATCGCGGCGCGATCGCGGAGGCCGAGCGCGGCTTCCGCCGCTCGCTCGCGATCCGCACCGCGAAACTCGGCGAGAGCGACCCGAGCGTGCTGCGCGCCAGGCTCAACCTCGGTCGCCTGTTGCTACGCAGTGGCCGCGCCGCGGAGGCCGGCGGCCTGATCGCGCCGGCCTGGACCACGTGGCGAGCGACCCAAGGGGATGGGCCGGCCAGCCGCGGCCATCGCCTGCTGTTCGCCGAATGGCTGCTGGCGACCGGCCAGCGCGGGCAGGCCGCCGACGAGCTGCGCGCGCTCGCGGCGCAGCCGCTCGGGCGGCCGCGCCGCGCGGCCTGGCTGGCCAGCCTGCAGGCCGATCTGGCGGCGCGCGCCGGCGACCGCCGCGGCGTGGTCGACGCGCGCCGGCGCGCGGTCGACATCCTGGCCGCGGCGTTCGGCGCGGCTCACGTCGAGACCGCGCGCCGTCGCGTCGAGTACGCGCAGGGCCTGGCGGATGCCGGCGACGACGCGGGCGCGCGCATGCAACTGCAGTTGGCCGTGCCGGTGCTCGCGCCGCGGCTGGCCGATGGCGCGCCGCTGTGGACGGCGATCCATGGGCTGCAGGCCCGCCTCGGAAAGGCGCCCGATGCGCGCTGAGTCGTCCGGCCCGCGCGGAGAGGCCGCGATGCTGAGGGTGAGCCTGCTCGGCGAGCGGGGCCTGCATGGCAACGGCGCGGGCACCATCCACTACCGCAAGGGCTGGGCGCTGCTCGGCTACCTCGCGGTGGAGCATGGCCGCCGCCACCCGCGCAGTCGCCTTGCCGAATTGCTGTGGCCGCGCCTGGCGCCCGCCGCGGCGCGGACCAACCTGCGCCAGGTGCTGGCCGACCTCAACCAGGCGCTCGGCCCGCAGGGCGATGCGCTGGACGCGGGGCCCGACAGCGTCGGGCTGTTCCCGCCGCCGCGGTTGCGCTTCGACGTGCATGCGCTGGACGGCCTGGAGGCGGCCCTGGCGTCCGCCGCCGCGGATGACGGCGCTGGCCTGCGCGGCATCGAGCAGGACGCCGCCTGCGTCGGCGGTGCGTTCCTGGAGGGACTCGAGCTGCCCGGCTGCAACGAGTTCGAGGCGTGGCTGGAGACCACGCGCCGCGCGATCGGCAAGCGGACCGCCGCCACGCTGCAGCGCGTCTGCGGCCTGCAGCGCGTGGCCGGCAACCTGCCCGGCGCGATCGCGACTATGCGTCGCCTCGTCGCCGGCGATCCCTGGAACGAGGGGCACGTGCGCCTGCTGATGGAGCTGCTCGCCGAGGGCGGGCTGCACCGGCAGGCGCTGGAGGAATGCGATGCGCTGCAGGCCAGCCTGCGGCGCGAGCTGGACAGCGAACTCGAACCGCAGACCCAGGCGTTGCGGCTGCGGATCGAAGCCGACCTGCGGCGCGGCGCGCCGCATGATGGCGGGCCGGCCATGCGGCCCCGCGCCGCGCGCGCCGGCGCGGAGCCGGCGCCGGCCACCCAGCGCACGGTGCAGATGGACGTGCAGGAGGCGGGCGGCGAGGTGGTCTGGATCGAAATCGAACACGGCGGCGCGCCCGGCACGCGGCTGCGCCTGGAGACCGCGGCGGTCCTGATCGGCCGGTCGCGGGATGCCGACCTGTGCGTGGCCCACAACACCGTGTCGCGCCACCATTGCACGATCTGGCGCGAGGGCCAGGGCTACCGCATCCGGGATCTCGGCGCGACCAACCGCACCCGGGTCAACGACGCGATCGTCGAGGAGGCCGAACTGGCCGACGGCGACCGCATCGTGCTCGGCGACGCGGTGCTGCGCTTCTGCCGCGGGGAGGGCTGATCCGGGGCGCTAGTGGCTCATCTGCAGGTAGGCATCGACCTCGGCCACCTGTTCGTCCGGATTCGCGCTGCCGCTCATGCTGTCGTCGTCCTGCAGGCTCCAGGGCGCGCCGGTGGGGCTGTTGACGGCCTGCTGGCCGATCTCGCGGACGCGGCCGTGGCGGGCGTCCACGCGTCCGTCCACCCGGCTGTCGAGCATGTTGGCGAGCTCCGGCGTCAGCCCCGTCAGCCGCAGCACGTTGCGCGGCCGCGCGGCGTAATTGCCGACCGCACCGGAAGGCTCGGCCCACTGCACCGCGCCGAAGCAGGCGCGCACCTCGTGCGGCTGCCCGCGGCTGTCCTGGTAGACGTAGCGGTCCGCGGCGCCTTCGCCGCGCCCGTCTGGCAGGGTCACGCCGCGCGCCAGCATCGCGTTGAGCAGCTCGTCGTCGCACAGGAAGTCGTTGACCGAGGCGTTGATGGTGCCGGCCGGATTGTCGAAGTCGTCGCCCGGCACCATGCCGGTGCCGGCGACGAACTGGTCGTAGGCGAGCACCCAGGCCTGCACGAAGTCGGTGGCCAGGCGTTCCGCTGCGGCGCTGCGGTAGACGTCGCGGCCGATCGCGACCGCGCCCACCAGCAGGCCGATCACGACCAGCACGACGGAAAGTTCGACCAGGGTGAAGCCGCGGGCGGGGCGTGAACGGCGCATGGGGTCCTCGTGGCTCAGTACATGCCGGCGGCGTCGGCCGCCTCGGCGTCGGCGCGAATCAGGGGCTGCAGGGTGTTGGCACGGTCGATGTGCGTCTGCGAATCGTCGACGGCGTCGTCCGCGGCCTCCTTCGCGTCCGCGGCGACCACGGTCATCGCGGTCGCGGTGACCAGCACCGCGGCGGCGGCCGCGGTGGCGGCGGCGGCGAGCGCGACGCGGTAGGACACCGCGCCGGTGCTCGCCAGGCCTTCGGACACGGTGTCGGCGATGCCGCCGCCGGCACCGGCCACCGCGGCGGTGCCGGAGAGGATCGCCGCGGCGCCGCTGTCGACGTTGGCGTCGGCGAGCTGCTGGGCGATCTCCAGTTGCTTCTTGTAGTCGATCAGCGACTGCTGCATCACGGCGCTGGCGACCGCCGCGTTGAAGTGGGCGTGGCCCGCGCCGGAGAGGTGGTCGCCGCACCGCATGCGTCCCCACAGCTGGTCGGCGCCGACCGCCACCACGCGGTCGTGGAAGGCGCTGTCGCTCAACCGCCGCGGCGAGTCGAACGACGGGGCGCTGGTCGCCTGGCGCCCGGTGAACCCGTCGGTACCGCGCGGCAGCGCCAGCGCGTAGGCGACGTTGGCGTCCAGGCTCGTCGGCGCTTGCGGCCGGGTGACATGCAGGAAGCCGGCATCCGGCGCCGCCAGGCGCGCGCTGCGCAGCGCCCAGCACAGGTCGAGGCCGTTGACCACGCCGAGCGGATACTCCGTCGCGGTGAGGCCGGCGACCACCACCAGCGGGCGGAAGCGGTCCTTCGCGACCGCCAGGTCCGCGTCCGCGCGCGGGTCGGCGGACGGCCGCCGTTGCACGCCGTAGCGGACCAGGCGGGCGCGGGCGTCCGGCAATCCCAGCGTCCGCCACGGCAGGCGCCCCACCTGCGCGCCGGCGCAGTCCTCGTCGCCGCCGGTATCGCTGGCGGGGCAGGGCAGGCGGCTGTGCACCATGGCGAACGCCAGCAGCGCATCGTCGGCGCGGGTGAGCAGGTCGCGGCCGACCACCTCGCGCCGCCGTTCGGCGGACGCGCCGAGGAACTTGACCAGCACCACCGCGACCAGGCCGAGGATCGCGAGCGCCACCGCGAGCTCCACCAGCGAGAAGCCGCGCTGTCTTGCCCGCGCGCTCATGGCTGCAACCCCGCGCGGTCGAGGGCGAGCGCGCGCGCCAGCGTGGCGGCGGCGAGCGCCTGCATGCGGGTCTCGTTCGCGTAGGCCGCCGTCTCCTGCTGGCGGGCGACGGCGAGGTCGTCCTTGGCGTCCTCGAGGTCCTCGGCGGCCGCGACCACGTTGTAGATGGCGATCGCGATCTGCGCGGTCGCCTCCACGTGCGAGGCGATGCCGGTGGCGATGCCGAGCGCGTCGGGCGGCCAGCCGGCCGCTTCCTGGAGGATCGCGATCGCCTCGATGCACACGCCGTAGACCAGGTCGAAGGACGCGAAGGCGACGCCGGTGTCGGCGTTCTTCTTGTTCATCTCCGCGACCTGGATCGCGAAGGTGCGGAACTTGCGGTAATCCACCGCCAGCCTGGCGAGGTCGTACGCGGCGTACGCCGCGCGCGCGGACCCGTGCACGCGGGCGACGCGGTCGGGGCAGGCGATGCGGCTTGCCAGTTCCCCCGGTCCGACCGCGAGCACCGCGCGTCCGCCGACCCCGGGCGTGCCGGGCAGCACGAAGCCGGCGTCGCTCGGGCGATCGGTGCCGGCGGTTTCGGTGTGCATCAGCGCGAACGCGGTGGGCACGCCCTGCATGCCGATCAGCGTGCCCGTGCCCGCCGTCTTGAGCCGCATGCACAGGTCGAGGCCGTTGACGACGCTGGACACCGTCGGCACGCCGCTGGTGGTGGGGGGCAGCAACGGCGAAAACTGGTTGGAGGCCGGCGTGGTCAGCGCCGGCTGCACCTCGTAGCGCAGCACCATGTAGGAGGGCAGGCCGAGTTCGCCGACCGGCAGCACCTGCTGCCCGTGGCGGATCGCCGGCGCCGGGAAACGATGATGGGCGAGCGCATAGCCGATCAGCGCCTGCTCGCCCTGGGCCAGGTCCCGCTGCGCGGCATCCGTGTCCTGCAGGCGCTTGCCGAGCGGCAGCACCTGCCACAGGGCGACGCCGAGCAGGCCCATCACCGCCAGCACCACCGCCAGCTCGACCAGCGACCAGCCGCCGGCGCGACGACCGCGGGGGAAGGAGCGTGCGTTCATCAGTGGCCTCCGCAATCAGCGGGCTGCACCGGACCGGAGGTCCCCTTGCAGTTGGCCGCCTCGAGGATGGTGTCGGCGCCCGACCACACCGGGATCTCCAGGCCGCTCGCCCCCTGGCCCGCGAGTTCCTTCAGCGTGTCGCACTGGGCCTGCGCCTTGGCGTGGGCGGCCTGCTTGTCGGCCAGTTCCTGCTGCTTGAGCCGCAGCGAGACTTCCAGGTGCGCGCGCTGGTAGTAGATGCGTCCGTAGGTCTCGCGCTTGTCGCGCGGATTGCCGTCGCTGTCCAGGTTGGTGTCCTGGCCCGGGATGAACAGCCAGCGGCAGCCGTCGAAGAAGATGCACGCGAAGTCCTTGTCCTCGATGTAGGCGTTGACCGGCGGATCCCACGGGTTGTTGACGCCCGGGATCGCCGCCGCGAGCGCGTTGTATTCGCCGAGGGCCGCGTTCTCCTTCTCGCGTGCGTCGGCGAGGTCGGCCTCCTTCCAGGGCAGGCACTGGCGGTCGGCGACCTGCTGGCTGCTCATGAGGTCGGTCCTGCACTCCAGCAGCGCGGTCAGCGCGTTCTCGCTGTTGAGGCAGGTCTGCTGCTCGTCGATGCGGGCCGGCGGGTTCGCCTTGCATTCGGCCACGATCCTGGCGAAACCGGGTTGCGCGTCGGTGCCGTCGCCCAGGATCGCCAGCCGGATGTCCTGCAGGTCTTCCTCCACCGCCTTGCGCTCGGCCTTGGCGTCCTCGTAGCGCAGGAAGGCGTCCTCGGTGTCGCGGATCGCGGCCAGCTTCGCCGTCAGGCGCGACTTCCAGGCCCGCAGCCGGTCGTTGCTGCCGGCCTGCCAGTCGGCGAGCGCCTTGTCGTAGTCCTCGTCGGTCTTGTAGTCGGAGCGCTGCGGCTTGTTGTAGTCGGACCAGATGAGCGGATCGTTCGTGCCGGGGATCAAGCCGCCTTCGATCGCATCGAGGCGTGCCTGCACCTGCGCCTTCTTGTCCTCGATCATGGCGATGTCGTCCTCGATTTCCTGCTGCTGCTCGAGCAGGCCGTCGGCCGCCTCGCAGGCCTGGCGGGCGAGGCCGCTGAAGTCGGGCGGCGCGGTGCTGGCCGAGGCCTTGGCCATGTCGCGGGCGACGATCGTCTTGGCGAGCGCGGTCGAGGTCGGCACCAGCGCGGCCGCGGCGAGCACGGTGGCCGCGGTCGCCAGGCCGACCGCGATGCCGCCGGCCACCACCGCCGCGGTATAGGGCGGGATCAGCGCGCAACCCACCAGCACCACGCAGGAGGCGATCGCCGAGGCGAGCTGCGAGGACGCCGTCGCCAGGGTGCTCGCCGAGTTGGAGATGTTGGCGCCGGCGAGGGCGACGTCGAGGCTGGCGAACACCAGCGCCACCGAGGCCATGCTCACGGCCAGCTCGGTGTCCTCGAGGTTGCCTTCGCGCTGCTCGGCCACTTCGTCGTTGACGTCCACCGACAGGGCCATCATGTCGAGCGAGGCCAGCGCCACGCCGTCGGGCTCGCCGGCGTCGGCGTAGGCGCAGCCCAGCGTCTGCGCCAGCGAGTTGAAGTCGCGCACGCGGACGCGGTCGTCGTAGGACGCGCTGGCGGCGCGCGCGGGCGATTCCATCTGCGCCGCCGCGCCCTGGTTGAGGCCGTCGAACCGGCCGCTCTCGCCCGGCGCCGCGCCGGCCGCGCTCAGTCCGTAGGCGACGTTGAGCGCGTGCGCGTCGATGTCGGTGGTGCGCGCGCGGTCGGCGCGGAGGCCGGCGGCGGTCTCGCGCGCGGCGTTGGCCAGCCTGGCGCACAGGTCGAGGCCGTTGACCGCCACGAAATCGTGCGAGGAGCCGTCCCACTTGTGCGGACTGAACTGGTTGCCGGCGGCCGCGAGGTCGGAGTCGGCGCCGGCGCCGCGGTAGACCATGTAGCGCAGCGGGCGGCCGGGGCCGGTGCCCTCCGGATGCACGGCGGCGAGCGCCCGCACCGGCAGCCATCCCTTGTCGCCGGGGGCCGCGCACGCGCTGCCGTCGGGAGTCGTCACGGGGCAAGGCAGTTGCGCGTATTTCGCGGCGTAGGCGACCAGCGCCTGGTCGGCCCACTGCAATGCGCGTTCCTGGTCCTCGACCGCGCGCACCGGCGGGCTCGACTGCAGGACGATGAAGCTGGCGGCGATGATCGCGCCGACCAGCAGCACGAGCAGGGCCGTCTCCAGCAGGCCGAAGCCGCGCTGGCGCGGATGGCCGGGCGGCGTGGGCGGGGGAGCACCTCGGGAACTGCGCGATCCAGCGGGCGGTTGCACGGCGGCCTCCGTCGTCAGAACTGCGGCGAGGACATCGCCTGCTTGACCAGGTCGTAGACCGGCAGCAGCAGGGCGACGATGAGCAGGATGAACATGCCGCCGGCCAGCACCACGACCAGCGGCTTGATGATTTCCGAGAGGTTGGCGATCAGGCGCTGCAGGCGCAGGCTGTATTCCGCCGACAGGCGCGCGAGCTGGCGATCGAGGGTGCCGGTGTCCTCGCCGACCGAGACCATCCGCACCATCATCGGCGGGAAGCCGCCCACCTGGCGCATCGCCGAGGACACGCGGTCGCCGCGTTCGAGCACCTGGCGGATCGCGATCACGCGGTCGCGGTAGTACTCGTCGCGGATCGCCCGTTCCATCACCTTCAGGCTGCTGACCATGTCCACGCCGGCCTTGATCAGCAGCGAGAGGTATTCGGTGAGGAAGGCGAGGCCGGCGGAGTTCATGATCGTCCGCGCGATCGGCAGCCGGTGCAGCGTGTAATGGGTGGTGCGGCGGAACGGGCGGCTGTAGCGCCAGGTCACCCAGGTGGCGAACACCGCCGCGGCCAGGCCCGCCAGGATTGCGCCGACGTGCCCGGTGAACCACTCCGAGAAGCCGATGACCGCGACCGTCAGCGCCGGCAGCTTGGCGTTCATCTGCTTGAACAGCCCGGTGAGGTTGGGCACCACGTAGTAGATCCAGAACCCGCCCGCGGCGAAGATCGCGGTGAACACGAAGGCGGGGTAGATCAGCGCCTGGCGGGTATCGGCGCTCATGCGCGAGACGCGCTCGACGTGGTCGGCGGCCTCGGCCAGCATGTGGTCCATGCTGCCGGTCTCGTCGCCGATCATGACCAGGTTGCGGACGGTTTCCGGAAAGGTGTCCGGGTAGCGTCCGAAGGCCTCGCTCATCGTCGCGCCGGCGTCCAGCTCGTCGAGCAGGTTGCGGGCGACGCGCGCGGCGTTGGACGCGCGCCCGGTGCCGACTTCCTGCGAGACCGCCTTCAACGCCTCCAGCACGGGAATGCCGCTGCCGGTCATCACCGCCATGTCGCGCAGCATGCCGGCGAGTTCCGGCGGCCGGATGCTCGGGCGGAACAGGTGCGCGAGGCTGCGCTGCATCTCCGCCAGCCAGCCGGGCAGGCGGTGCAGCAGCAGCACCGTCGCGTCGAAGTTCTTCTCCAGCCAGATGCGCGCGGATGCGTCGTGCTCGACCGCGAGCTGGGCGACGCCCGCCTTCACGCGTCCGCTGGAGAGCAGCAGGCGGTAGTAGTAGACGTTCATGCGGCGGGCTTCTCCGGCGCCGGTCCGTCGCCGACCACGCGCAGCACCTCCGCCGGCGTGGTCTGGCCCATCGCCACGCGGCGCTTGGCGATCTGCACCATGTCCACGAAGCCGTTGTCGTAGGCGAGTTTGCGCACCGCCTCGCGGCCGGCATCGTCCGCGATCGCGTTGGCGATCGCGTCGTCGAGGAAGAGCAGTTCGTACACCGGGAGCCGGCCGTAGTAGCCGCTGCCGCGGCAGCGTTCGCAGCCGGTGCCGCGCCGGCCGCAAGCATGCGGATCCTGGAGGCCGAGCCATGCGCGTTCGGCCTCGGTGAAGGGCACTTCCTCGCTGCAGAACGGGCAGTTCTGGCGCACCAGGCGCTGGTTGACCACCGCCAGCAGGTTGTCGGCGATGACCTGCGCCTCGAGGCCGAGCGGGCGCAGGCGCGGGACCACGCCGAACACGCCCGACACGTGCAGGGTCGAGAGCACCAGGTGGCCGGTGGCGGCGGCCTCGATCGCGGCCTGCGCGGTCTCGCCGTCGCGCATCTCGCCGAGCAGGATCACGTCGGGGTCGTGGCGGAGGAAGTGGCGCAAGGCCGAGCTGAACTCGTAGCCGGCGCGGCGGTTGACCTCGGTCTGGCAGGCGCCCGGCACGCGGTATTCGATCGGGTCCTCGACCGTGAGCACGTTGCGCTCGATCAGCGACTGCATGCGCAGTGCCGCGTGCAGCGAGCTGCTCTTGCCCGAGCCGGTCGGGCCGGTGATCAGGATCAGGCCGGCCGGCTTGGCGAACATGCGCTCCAGCGCGGCGACGTCCTCCGGGAAGAAACCGAGTTCGCCCAGCCCGGAGAGGTCGCTGTGCTCGGGCAGCAGGCGCAGCACCATGCGCTCGCCCATCTCGCTGATCAGGGTCGAGACGCGGACGGTGAGCGGGGCATCGAGCACGGTGGCGCGAAAGCTGCCGTCCTGCGGCCGCCGCTGCTCGGAGATGTCCATTTCGGCGGCCAGCTTGATGAAGCCCAGCAGGCGGTGCAGCGAGGACTGCATCGCCAGCATCGGCCGCAGCACGCCGTCCACGCGGAACAGCACGTGGATGCTGCCTTCGGCCGGCGCGATGTGGATGTCGGTGGTGCGCTCGCGCACCGCCAGGTGAAGCAGGTAGTCGAGCAGCTTCTCCGGGCTGTAGGCGTGGTCCGCGTCGGAGGCGATCCGGCGGATTTCGCGGTGCAGGAGCTGCTCGACCGGGTTCTGCGCGAAGTAGTACGTGTGCCGGATCAGCTGGGTGACGCGGGTGAACTCGCCCTGCAGGAAGCGGCAGCGCATGCCGCAGCGCTGCAGCACCAGCTGGGCGACGGCGTCGCGGTCGGCGTCGCCGAGCACCACCTCCAGCGCGTTGTCCACCCGCCGCAGCGGCAGGAACGCGCGCAGCAGGCACAACTCGCGGTTGAACAGCGCCAGTACCTGCGGATCGGGCTCGGGCAGGGTCTCGACCTGGACGTAGGTGATGCCCTGCAGCTCGGCCATCACCCGCACGATGTCGGACTCGTTGGCGAGGCCGTGGCGGATCAGCACCCGGCCGAAGCGTTGCTCCTCGACCGCGTGCTTCTGCACCGCGTACTGCAGCTGGGCGGGATTGAGCATGCCCCGCTCGAGCAGGATGGTGCCGAGCCGGCGCGCCTCGCCATCGGCGTCGGCGAGTTCCGGGCGGCGGGCGAGGGCGTCAGCCGTGGCGGCCATGCGCGGTCTCCGTGGGGGTTGCGTCCGCGGGCCGCGGAAGCAGCAACAGGGTGAGCGGGTCGCAGCGTCCGCTGGCCGCCAGGCCATGGCGCTGCTGGAAGGTCATCAGGGCGGCGCGGGTGCGCGGGCCGAACAGGCCGTCTGCGCTCTCGGCGTCCGCCGGCAGGTCGCGCGGGAAGGCGCCGAGCGCGGCGAGCGCAGACTGCAGTGCGCGCACCTCGTCGCTGCGCTCGCCGGCGATCAGGCGCTCGACGCGCCAGTGCGGACGCCACGCCGCCACCGAGCCGTCGCCGCGGCGGGCGAGGCAGACGTCGCCCCGCTCGCGCAGGAACGCGAGTTGCGCCTCCGGCACGGCGAGCACCTGCAAGCCGCCGTCTTCGCGAGCACCGCCGGCGCCTTGGCGGGCGAGGCAGGCGTCCAGCGGATCGGCGGGCGTCGCCTGCCGGGTGGCGACGTGGGTGACGGCGACGGGCGGAGCCGTCGCTGGCGCGGCCGGCGTGGCCGCGTGCCAGGCGAAGCCCGCCGCGGCGGCGATTCCGGTCGCGGCGAGCAGCGCGATCGCGGCGAACGGAGCGCGCCGGCGACGTCGCGCGCGGCTGAAGCCGGCTTCCGCGGCGGCGGTCCGCACCAGCCCCGCGTCGATCACCGGGTCGCCGCTCGCGAGCACGCCGTACAGGCAACGGTCCATGATCAGGTGGATGCGGCGCGGGTTGCCCGCGCTGTCGCGGAAGACCGCGGCGTGCGCGCGCGGCGTCATCCGGATGCGGCCGGCGGCGCCGGCCAGGGCGAGGCGGAACTCGACGTAGCGCGCGCAATCGCCCGAGTCGAGCGCCGGCATGCGGATGTGCTTGACGATGCGGCTGGTCAGCTGGCGGATCTCGTGGCGGCCGAGCTGCGCTTCCAGCTCGGGCTGCCCGGCGAGCACGATCTGCAGGAGCTTTTCCTGCCCGCTTTCGAGATTGCTCAGCAGGCGCAGCAGCTCCAGGCTGTCGAGGCCGAGATTCTGCGCGTCGTCGATCACCAGCACGCAGGTGCTGCCGGCTTCCCAGCGGCGCACCAGGAAGGTGTTGAGCCGGTCGATGTTGTCGGCGGCGCCGGTGCCCGGCTTGATGCCGAAGTCGCGCAGCACCGCGGCGAGCAGCTCGTCGCCCTGCAGGAAGGTATTGAACACCAGCGACGCGATCGCGCCCTGGCCGGTGACCTCGTCCAGCAGCTTGCGCACGAAGGTGCTCTTGCCGGTGCCGACCTCGCCGGTCAGCAGCACGAAGCCCTTGCGCGCGAGCAGGCAATGCGCGGCCTCGGCGAGGTCGCGCTGCAACGCCGCGGTGTGGAAATAGGCGTCCGCGTCGGGTGTCGGCGGGAACGGCGACCGGCTCAGCCCGAGCCCGGCCAGGTAGGCGTTGGCCGCGCCTGCGTTCATCGCAGTTCGGCCTCGACCCTGGCGATCGCGCGCTGGACTTCCAGCGAGCCGGAATCCACCTCGCGCAGGCGGCGCAGGCGTTCGCGCGCCTTGTCGGTTTCGCCGTTCGCGGCTTCCAGGATGGCGAGGTTGACCACCGAGGTGCGGTCGCCCGGCACCCGCGCGACGATCTCGCGGTAGAGCGCGAGCGCCGCGGCGGTGTCCCCGGATTCGTGCGCCAGCCAGGCCTGCATGCGCATCAGGGTCAGGCTGCGCGGCGGGAGCTGGCCGGCCAGCGCCTGCAGGCGGGCCCGGGCCGCGTCGAAGTCGCCACCGTTGATCGCATCGCCGATCGCCGCGACCTCGCGGGCGATGGCGCGGCCTTCGCCGCCTTCGCCGGTGGACGATGCGTCGCGGACGACCAGACCGTCCTGCGGCAGCGGTGCGGGCGATGGAGCGTCGGCGAGCGCGGACGGACGCGCTGGCGCCGCCGGTTGCGGGGCCGCGGGCGCGCCGGCGGGCTCGCCGGCGGAACGTGCCGGGATCGGATGCGGTCTGGCGGCCGCCGCGGCAACGCGCGGCATCTCCGTTTCCGTGCCGGCCGCGCGCGCGCCCGACGGCGCGTGCGCCAGGTCTTCGGAGGGCTGCGCGACACGCACGTCGCGCGCCTGCGCCTGCAGCGGGGTCGGTGCCGGCACTGGACGTGTCGCGGGCGCTGCAACGACCGGCATCGACGCCGGGGCCGCGGGCGTCACTGCGCGCGAAGGCCGCGCCGGCACGGCCTGCGCGACCTGCCGCGGCGCGGCGGCCTCGTGCGCCGGCGCCAGCCACCAGCCGGCGGCGAACGCGCAGGCCACCAGGCCCGCCGGCAAGGCCATCGCGGGCCAGCGCCGGCCGGCGCGCGCGGGTGCCGGCGCGCGCGGCGCCTGGGCCGGCGCGTCCAGCCTGCGCAACGCCGCGAACATCAGGCTCATATCACCGTCACCCGCAGCACCATGACCAGCTCGCGGCTGTTGTGCGACTTGTCCTTGGCGCCGAACAGGTTGCCCACGCCCGGCACGTCGGACAGGCCGGGCACGCCGGTGTCGGCGTTCTGCATCTGCTGGTCGATCAGGCCGCCCATCAGCACGGTGTCGCCGTCGTTGAGGTTGAGCGTGGTGGTCATGCCCTTGAAGCTGATGACCGGCAGGGTCACCGCGTTGCCGTTGCCGACCGGGACCAGCGCGAGGCTTCCCGGCGCGACGTCCGTCTGCATCGGATGCACCAGCAGTTCTACCTTGCCGTCGTCGTGGATCAGCGGCGCGACGCCGATCACCACACCGGCGAACAGCGACTCGGTCTGCACGTCGGAGGAGGTGTTGGTGGCGCCGCCGCCCGGATTGCTGAAGCTGGTGGTGGACTTGCTGACGTAACGGATGTTGCGGCCGACGCTCAGGTAGGCCGGCGTCCCGTTGCGCACCCGCACGCTCGGGTTGGACAGCACCTTCACGTTGCCGAAGTCGCGGAGCATGTTGAGCGCCGCGGAAAAGGTGTTGCCGGTGTAGGCGATGCCGGTGCCGCGGCCTCCCTCGGTGCCGAGGATCTGGCGCGGGAAGGTCAGCACGCGGTCCAGCGTGTTGCCGAGCGTGGTCGGCAGCGTGCCGGTCACCGGGTCGAACTGCGCGGGGGTGTCGCCGACCAGGCCGGCGACGTGGTTGCGCAGCAGGTTCCAGTCCACGCCGAACTGGAACTGGTCGTTGAGCTGCACGTCCAGCAGCTGCGCCTCGACCAGCACCTGGCGGCCGAGCATCGCGCGGTTGCGCTCGATCAGTTCCGCCACCGCGCGCAGCTGCGAAGGCCGCGCGCGCACGAACAGCGAACCGGTGAGCGGATCCAGGCTGAAGCGCGAGGCCTCGCGCGGCGGGCCGTTGCCGCGGGTGTTGGTGTCCTCCTTGAGGATCGCCTCCACCGAGGCGGCGAGTTGCTTGTACGGATCGTTCTGCTTGCCGACCGCACCGTCGAGGATCAGCTTGCCGCGCAGCGAGTTGCCGCCGCCCGCGCCGCTGGCGCCGGCGCCGAACACGTCGCCGCCGGTGCTCATGTCCAGCGAGGTCACGCTGTTGAGCATGTCCACGTGGAAGATGCGCTCGGCCATCGGGCTGACCACCAGCGCGTCGCCGCGGATCTCGCCGTTGAGGTCGAAGGCGGTGAGGATGTGGTTGTAGACCTCGCGCGCGGTGACGTTCTTCAGGTACAGGCTGGCGCGCTGGTCGCGGGCGAGCACGTCGGGGTCCACGATCAGGTTCATGCCCAGCTGCTCGGCCAGCGCCCACAGCAGGCTGCCGACGCTCGCATCGCTCATGTTGATGGTGACGATGCGGTTCTCGAGCGGGTCGTACTCGGGCGCCACCGGGGCGACGTCGGCCGCGCGCGGCGCCGCGCGCTCGAGCTCCTTGCGCAGGCGATCGTGCTCGGCCGCGAGCTTGGCGGACTCCTCGCCGACCTTGGTGCCCATCTCCTGCAGCGCCACGTACTCGGTGGGTGGCAGGCTCTTCACGCTGCGCGGCGTGGCGCCGCAGCCGGCGAGCACGACGACGGCGCAGGCGAGGGCAGCGGCCGCGGGGGTTCGACGGGCGGGTGAATCGGGACGTTGGCGGTTCATGGAAGGGCCCTTGTGGATCAGCGGGTGTTGGCGGCGAGCCAGCCGAGCAGCGCGCTCGCGCTTTCCGCCACGACGACGTCGTCGTAGCGGTCGTCCATGGCGCGCGCCGGGGCGGCCATGCAGGTACTGCCGGTCGCGGCCATCTGCAGGTTCTGGCCGTCGAAGCCGGTGCCGTCGGCATCGCGGTCGCGCACGGGCGCGACGATCGCGAACGCGGGGTTGGCGACGACGCGGGTGCAACTGGCCGGATCGGCCGGCGTGCCGCGCCCGGTGACGAACGGGCGCGCGGTCGAAGCCGGCAGGTTGGCGCTCAGCGCCAGCGCCGCGCGCAGGCGCGCGTCGCCATCGAAATCCGGTTCGCCGATGTCGGTGGCGGCGGCGGGCGCGACCAGGTCCGCGCCCGCGGCGCGGCTGACCGCGTAGCGCAGGCGCGCGCCCGGTTCGGGGCGCGCCAGGCCGAGGCTTTCGTACGGCAGCCAGCCGACCTGCGCGCCGGTGGCGCAGCTGCCGCCGATGCCTTCGCGCGCGCCGTTGCCGCCGGCGCTCAGGTCGGGACAGGGCAGGCGCCGGTTACGCAAGGCGAACAGGCGCACCGCCTGCCGCGCCTGTTCGGCCTGGGCCTGGGCGGCGGCGCGGGCGCGCACGTCGGCGAGGCGGAAATAGGCCGACGAGACGATCGCGCCGAGCAGGCCGACGATGCTGACGGCGATCGCCAGCTCGAGGATGGTGAAGCCCGCGCAGGCCGGGGGACGTCGCACGATCACGGCTGCGTTCCCTCGTCCTTGGCGGTGCTCGACGCCGGCGCGGGCGGCGGCGTGAGTTGCACGTCATCGCGCAGCTGCGCGCGCAACTGGCGGAACTCGGCCATGCGCGCATCCAGCCGCTGGCGGCGCGCGGGACTGTCGGGCTCGAGCATCAGCCGCTGCAGTTCGGCGGCGGTCTGCTGCATGCGGATCGCGACATCCAGGTTGTGGCGCACGGCGGGCAGGTTGACCCGCGCGTTCACCTGCGGATCGTCCATCTGCTCGAGGGTGTCCAGGGCCTGGCGCAGGTGCGCGTTGGTGGCCTGCGAGCGGCTGGAGACGTCGGCCATCAACGCCTGCATCGTGCGCTGCAGTTCCTGCATGTGCTGCTCGCGACGCGCTTGCGCGCCGGCGACGGTCGCGCTGTCCGGCGCCGGCGGGGAGGCCTCGGTGCCTGCCCAGGGGGGCGGTGCCGAGTCGTCGCTGGCGGCGGTGGTCGCCGCGTTCGCCGGCGCCGCAACCGGCGCCGCGGCCGGTGCCGCAGCCGCGCGGGGCGGGCGTGGCACGTCGGGCGCGCGCAGGCGATGCGCCGTGTAGCCCACGATCGCGCCGGTCGCGACCAGCATGAGCATGGCGAGCAGGAAGCCGTTGCGATTGCTCACGGCCCCGCCTCCGTGGGCGCGGGCGTGGAGTAAGGCGCGGGCAGGCGCGCGAAGACGCGTTCGCCAGCCGGGTTTTCCAGCTGCACCCGGTCGCGTCCGATCGCGCGCACCCGGCTGCCGTCGGCGAGGCGGGTGCCCACGCGCACCGTCTCCCCGTCGATCACCGCGCGCCGGTGGCCGTCGGTCCACAGGATCATGCTGAGCCGGTGCGGTGCGGGCGCGACCAGGTTCGGATCGCCGATGACGCTGCCGTCGGCGCCCGGCGGCGGCTCCGGGGCGGGCGCGACCAGCGGGCCGGACAGGCCGGTCCCGCGGTTGCCCGCGAGGGTGTCCAGCGCGGCCAGCGCGACCTGGTTGCGACGCAGGTCCTGCTGCAGCTGGGCGATGCTCGCCGAGGAATCGCCATCGTCGTAGCCGGCGCCGACGCGCGGCTTGCTCGCGATCATTGCGCCGACCCACGCCACGACGCACAGCCACAGCGCGATCGCCAGCGATGCGGAGTACTTCAGCTTCACGGCGCACCTCCCGCGGCCTGCGCCGGCGCGCGCCGCAGTTCGTAGGAGAAGGAGCCGCCGGGCGACTGCGCGCGCGACGTGCTCGACTGCGGGTCCACGGCGACCGGCTCGTAGCCGGCGGCGCGCAGGCGCTCGACGAAGCGCGCGACCTGCATGCCCTGGGCATCGCTGCCGGCGCCGTGTTTGACCATGCCGTCCACCCGGAGGACGTCCTCGTGCGCAGGCTGGGCCGCGCCGGCGGCGGGACCCCCGGCCGGCATCGGCGCGGGCATCGCGCCCGGCGGCCGCGGACCGGCCGGCGGCGGCGCCAGACGCACGCGCAGGATGCGGACCTCGTCGCCGGCGGCGTCGCGGATGGTGGCGAGCGCGACGACCGGATCGAGCGCTTCGCCCAGGCCGCCCGCGCGCGCGATGAAGCGGAGTTGCCGCGCATAGGCGGCGGGCAGGCGCTGCCGGGTCTGCAGGCTGGCGATGCGGGCCTCGATCTGCGCGACGTCGGTGTCGATCCCGGCGGCGCGCTGCTGCGCGTTGTGCGCGGCCAGCGCCCAGCGCCCGCCGAGGCCGGCGAGGCCGAGCGCAACCACCAGCGACGCGGCGCTCGCCCACGGCAGCAGGCGCTCGGCCACGTACATGCAGCGGCTGGCCACCGGGTTGACCGCGACCATCGCGTTGGCCGCCGCGGCCAGGCGCGGCGCGCCGGTGCGCCGCGGCTTGCCGCCCGCGTCGAGGACGGTCGTCTGCGCGCCCGCCTGCACCGTCGCGCCGCTGTGGGCGGCGAAGATTTCGTGCAGCGGCAGCGTCCCCGCGAGCGTGCCCGCGATGGTGGTCGCCGATGCGCGCGGCGGCGCGGCGACCGCATCGCCGCCCTCGTCCGGGAACATGTCCGGGTCGCGGTCGAACTGGCCGTCGTAGGTGAACGCGTCCTCGTCGGCCGCGATGCGCTCGGTGATCGGCTGCTCCTCGACCGCCTGCGCGGCGCGCGCGCCGGGGATCGCGACGACGGGCGGCTGGGCCGGGGCGGAGGCCGCCGCCGGCTCCAGCACGCTCAGCCATTCGACCGTGAGCGGCTCCAGGCCGCTGTCCTCGTCGGCCAGTTCGCGCCCGGCCCGTTCGCCGAGGGACGCGACCGTCATCGCGAGGTCGGAGTCCGATTCGCTGAACGCCAGCGCGGAAGAGAACACGATGCGGTTGCGCAGCGACGCCATGAAGAGGAACTGGCGGCCCGCGTGCAACAGCACCCCGCGGCCCGGCTTGAGCATGCTCCACAGCAGCCCCGCGGCCGGCACCAGCAGGCAGTGGTCCGGCTGGCCCTCGGCCCAGGCGAACAGCTGCTGCCAGCGATCCAGTGGCACCGCGGTGAACAGCGCCTGGTAGCCGTTGCCGACCCGCTTGATCTGGTGGATGAGGATCTTCACCTCGTTGTCCACCAGGCCCTCGGAGCGCAGCCGCTTCTCGATCAGGGCGATCGCGTGCGACGGGCTGCCCTCCAGCGCGATCACCTGGGTGACCGCGCCGTCGAAGTCGGTGATCGCGATGGCGGCGCGATCGAGCTTGGGGCGCGCCGGCAACGGCGCGGCCCGGGCGCCGTCGAAGGACAGCCAGTGGCCGTCCATGTGGATCAGGGCCAGGGCGCTCACGGCGCGCCTCCGGCGATGCCCGGAACCTGGGTGCGGAACAGCAGCGTCCCGCGCAGGGTCAGCAGCAGCGGCGGGGTGCGCTGGCCGGGCATGTCGAACAGGCCTTCGTCGGCGCGGGTCACCGAGAGCTCGAACGCCTCGGCGCCGAAGATCCGTCCCTCGCTGCGCGCCACCCCGGCGAGCAGGTCGTTGACCTCCTGGCGGGTGAGCGGCGCCTGGCCGACGTTGATCAGGCGCTCGCCCCAGGCCTGTTCGACCAGGCCCTCGCCTTCCGCGCGGGCGAGCAGTTCGCCCGCGCCATCGGCCAGCTTCACCCGCAGTTGCGCTTCCTGCATCCGCTGGTTGGCGGCCGCCAGCGCCTGCTGGCGGCTGCCGACCAGGCCGTAGGCCTCGGCGAGGTCGCTGCGCGCGCTGGTGAACCAGACCGCGGCCACCAGCAGCGCGCCCAGGCTGACGCCGAACACGGTCAGCGAGGTCCGGCGCGACTCGCGCAGGCGAAGGAGCAGGGACGGACGGGACGCGCGCATGGCCGGTCCTTACTGGTTCATCTTGAGGTGGGCGACCAGCGTGATGACCTGGTCGGCGTCGGTCGCGTCGCCGATGTTCTCGGCGTTGCCGGTGCCGTTGATGGTCTGGGTGTTGTTGCCGGCCCACTGCACGCCGGGGTTGTTGGCCTGGCCGCCGGCGACGCGGATCACGCCCTCCTGGCGGAAGGCGCCGGCCTGCGCGTCCGGCTTGCCGTCCACCATCTGGTCGAGCGCGCGCGCCAGGTCCGGGGTGAGCCCGGCGATGACCATGACGTTGCCCGAGCCGGACGCGGTGCCGGGCGGGTTCCACTGGAAGCAGACCTGGATTTCCTGCGGGTTGCCGTTGGTATCCAGGTAGACGTAGCGGTCTTCCATGCCCTCGCCGCGACCGGGCGGGAGGGTGATGCCGGCCTGCCGCATCATGTCGCGCAGGTTGAACTGCGGCCCGCTCTGCATCGCGCGGGCCATGCCGCGCGCCGCGTTGCCGCGGCAGATCGCGTCGGGCGGCGTGGCGTTGGCCATGTCTCCGCCGGACAGCGTGTCGCCGTTGCCGGAGAAGTTGAAGCCGTTGACCATCAGGCGCGGCGCGCTCTGGTTGTCGCCCACCGGCGCGCCGTAGCGCTGGTTGTAGGTGTTGTAGGCGACCACCCACTGGTCGATGAACTTCTGCTTGATGCGGGTGTATTCGGCGTTGCGCTGGACGTCGCGGCCGATCATCACCGCGCCGAGGATGACGCCGATGATGACCAGCACCACCGCCATCTCGACCAGCGTGAAACCGCCCTGGCCGGCCTTGCGGCCGCCTTTACCGTATGCGTGCATGAGTTGTCCCCTGGAGCGAAGAGGCTGGCCCGGGCGGCATGGTCCGCGTGCGGGGGGCAGCGGGAGCGACCTTAGGGGGCGGGTGTAAGAGCGGCGTAAGAGGAAACGGACACGGTCGGCGCGGCCGGATTCTGGTAGACGCGCGGGCGCGATTCCCATGCATTCACCGGCCATGCACCGATCGGTCGGCGACGCGTCGGCCGTGCCTGGGCCGCGCTGCGTGCGGACCCCGGATGCGTCCACGGGTCGTCGGTGCTGTCCCAGCGCCCGGCGCGTGACCGCGGCGCGGACGACAGCACCGGTCGGGGATGGGACAATGGCGGCCCCGCGGCACGCCGCGGATGCCTGCCGACCAGCCTCCGGGACTCCCCATGCCGACGCCCAGCCGCCGCGACCTCGCCAACGCCGTCCGTTTCCTCGCCATCGATGCCGTCGAAGCGGCGAAATCCGGCCACCCGGGCATGCCGATGGGCATGGCCGACATCGCCGAGGTGCTGTGGAACGACGTCCTCCAGCACAACCCCAACAACCCGAAGTGGTTCAACCGCGACCGCTTCGTGCTGTCCAACGGGCACGGCTCGATGCTGCAGTACGCGCTGCTGCACCTGTCCGGCTACGACCTGCCGATCGAGGAGCTCAAGCACTTCCGCCAGCTCGGTTCGAAGACCCCGGGCCATCCGGAGAACTTCGTGACCGGCGGCGTCGAGACCACCACCGGCCCGCTCGGCCAGGGCTTCGCCAACGCGGTCGGTTTCGCGCTCGCCGAGAAGCTGCTGGCGCAGCGCTTCAACCGGCCCGAGTACGCGGTGGTCGACCACCGCACCTGGGTGTTCATGGGCGATGGCTGCCTGATGGAAGGCATCTCGCACGAGGCGGCTTCGCTGGCCGGCACCTGGGGCCTCAACAAGCTGGTCGCGTTCTGGGACGACAACGGCATCTCGATCGACGGCAAGGTCGAGGGCTGGTTCACCGACGACACGCCGGCGCGCTTCGAGGCCTACGGCTGGAACGTGATCCGCGGCGTGGACGGCCACGACGCCGTCGCGATCAAGGCGGCGATCGACGCGGCGATGCAGGAGCAGGCGCGGCCCACGCTGGTCTGCTGTCGCACCACGATCGGCTTCGGCTCGCCCGGCAAGGCCGGCAAGGAGTCCTCGCACGGCGCGCCGCTGGGCAAGGACGAGGTCGCGGCGACGCGCGAGGCGCTGGGCTGGCCGCACGCGCCGTTCGAGATCCCGGAGGAGATCCGCG
Organism: Lysobacteraceae bacterium; assembly: GCA_035539135.1. Taxonomy (GTDB): domain Bacteria; phylum Pseudomonadota; class Gammaproteobacteria; order Xanthomonadales; family Xanthomonadaceae; genus JABFWF01. The sequence goes on along the minus strand of DATLJD010000012.1, from coordinate 142,532 downwards.
CCGGCTGGCGCGCCGGGAATGCCGGGCTGGTGCGCGAGGAGCAGTGGAACCAGCTGTTCGACCGCTACGCCGCGCAGTACCCGCAGCTCGCCGACGAGCTGGTGCGCCGCTCGCGCGGCGAGCTGCCGGACGGCTTCCTCGACGCCGCCGACGCGTACATCGCGAAGCTGCAGGCCGAGGGTCCGACCGTGGCCTCGCGCAAGGCCTCGCAGATGGCGATCGAGGCGTTCGCGCCGCTGCTGCCGGAACTGGTCGGCGGCTCGGCCGACCTCGCGCATTCCAACCTGACCTTGTGGAAGGGCAGCAAGTCGGTCGCCGGCGACGATGCCGACGCCAACTACGTCTACTACGGCGTGCGCGAGTTCGCGATGACCGCGATCTCCAATGGCCTCGCGCTGCACGGCTGCTTCATCCCCTACGACGCGACCTTCCTGGTGTTCAGCGACTACGCGCGCAACGCCGTGCGCATGAGCGCGCTGATGGACGCGCACGCGATCCACGTCTACACCCACGACTCGATCGGCCTCGGCGAGGACGGCCCCACCCACCAGCCGGTCGAGCATCTCGCCGCCCTGCGCCACATCCCCGGCAACGACGTCTGGCGCCCGTGCGACGCGGTCGAGTCGGCGGCGGCCTGGAAGGCGGCGATCGCGCGCAGGGACGGCCCGTCGTGCCTGGTGTTCTCGCGCCAGAACCTCGCCCACCAGGCGCGCACCGACGCGCAGGTGCGCGACATCGCGCGCGGCGGCTACGTGCTGCGCGACAGCGCGGGCGCGCCGGACCTGATCCTCATCGCGACCGGCTCCGAGGTCGGGCTGGCGATGCAGGCGGCGGAGCAACTGGGCGACAAGGTGCGGGTCGTCTCGATGCCGAGCACCGACGTGTTCGACCGCCAGGACGCCGCCTACCGCGACGCGGTGCTGCCGGATGCCTGCCGCAGGCGCGTCGCGATCGAGGCCGGTATCACCGACTTCTGGCGCAAGTACGTCGGCCTCGACGGCGCGGTGATCGGCATCGACCGCTTCGGCGCCAGCGCGCCGGCGGACGTGCTGTTCCCGCACTTCGGCTTCACCGTCGAGCGCATCGTGGAAGCGGCGCGCGCGCTGCGCTGATCGCGTGGCGGCAGTCCGACGGACGCGCACGGCCGGCAGGCGCCTGCCGCGCGCCTTCTACCGGCGCGATCCGCGCGTGGTCGCGCCCGAGTTGCTCAACAAGCTGCTGGTCGCCGCCGACGGCCGGATCGCGCGCATCGTCGAGACCGAGGCCTATTGCGGCCCGCTCGACGCTGCCGCCCACAGCTACCGTGGGCAGACGCCGCGCAACGCGGTGATGTTCGGAAAGCCCGGCCTGCTGTACGTCTACTTCACCTACGGCATGCACTGGTGCGGCAACGCGGTGTGCGGCGAGGAAGGCGAGGGCGTCGCGGTGCTGCTGCGCGCGGCCGAACCCGTGGCCGGCCTCGACCTGATGCGCGCCGCCCGGCCGGCGGCGAAACGCGATCGCGACCTCTGCAGCGGCCCGGCCCGCCTGTGCCAGGCCTTCGGCATCGCCCGCGCGCAGGACGGCGCCGACCTGGTCAGCGCCGACCGCGGCCTGGCCATCGCCGACGACGGCACGCCGCCGCCGGACGACCCGGTGGTCGGCCCGCGCATCGGCATCCGCCACGCCGCCGACCTGCCGTGGCGCTGGTACGTGCGGGGCAATCCGCACGTGTCCCGGCCCTGAGCACGGGGCGATCGCCGTCCGGCGCGAATTGTTCCCGCGAGGATGCCGAGCCTCAGCCGCGAACGTCGCCCGCCGGCGGCGGCAGCGAGGCGATCAGCTCCGTGGCGGGCGCCGGCCGGCGAATGTGCCATCCCTGCGCCCGGTCGCAATCGAGTCCGCGCAACAGCGCCAGCGTCGTCGCGTCCTCCACGCCCTCGGCGACCACCGCCAGGCCCAGGTGATGGCCGAGGTCGATGATCGAACGCACCAGCTTCACCGAGCGCGGATCGCTGCGCATGTCGACCACGAAGCTGCGGTCGATCTTGAGCTGGGTGGCCGGGAAGTTGCGCAGGTAGGCGAACGACGAATAGCCGGCGCCGAAGTCGTCGATCGAAATCTGCAAACCGAGGTCGCGCAGGCGCTGCAGCAGGCGCAGGCCGATCCCTGGATCGTCCATCAGCGCGCTTTCCGTCACTTCCAGCGTCACCGCGGACGGTGCGACGTCCCAGACGCTGAGGGCGGATTCGATGTGGCCGACCAGGTCGCGTTCGCCGAACACCCGTGGCGAAAGGTTGATCGCGATGTCGAAGCCGGGGACGACGCGCTGCGCCTGCGCGGCGTGGCGCAGCGCGGCATGGATGCACCAGCGGGTCAGGCCGGAGATCAGCCCGGTCTCTTCGGCCAGCGGAATGAAGACGTCGGGCGGGATCAGGCCGCGCTCGGGCTCGCGCCAGCGGGTCAGGGCCTCGGCGCCGATGATGACGTCGTTGCGGAGGTCCAGAATCGGCTGCAGGAAGATCTCCAGGCGGTTCTCGGCGATCGCGCGTTGCAACCATTCGTAGGGCACCAGCTCGCGTTCGCTGCCGGCGACGTAGAGCGCGGTACGGTCGTGGGAGCGTTCGGCCGCGCCCAGCGCCAGCTCGGCGCGGCGCAACAGGGTCTCGGCGTCGTCGCCATGCCGTGGGTGGACGCTCACGCCCACCGCGACCGAGGCCAGCACCGAACTCGCCTCCAGCTGCATCGGGTCCTCGAAGCAGCGCGCGATCCGGGTCGCGGCGAGCAGGGCGTGGTTGTGATCGTGCAACTTCGGCAGCAGCAGCGCGAATTCATGCTCGCCCAGCCGGTGCAGCACGTCGCCCGGCCGCAGCGCCGCCCCGATCCGCGCGCAGGCCGCCTCGGCCAGCAGGTCGCCGGCGCTGAAGCCGTGCACCTGGCGGAAGTCGCGCAGGCGCTGCAGGCGCACCAACAGCACGCCGCAGGGCGCGTCCGGATGCGCCGCGAGCAGGTCCTGCAGGCAACGCGCCAGCTCGCGCCGCGTCACAGGTACAGCTCGGCCGGGTCGAGCCCGAAGGCGCCGACCGGGAGGGGATGGGCGATGCGGATGCAGTCCGGGCCGTCGTCGGGCTGCGCCATCAGGTCGAGCGGCAGGAATCCCCCGCGCAGGCGCTTGTCCGGCCCGGTCAGCAGCATCACCAGCGGACGCAGGCGCCGCGCGGTGTTCTGCGCCATGACGACCGCGACCTCGCCGGTGCTCAATTCGACCAGCGAACCGGTCGGGTAGACCCCGAGGCAGCCAATGAACTGTTCGACCAGCTCACCCTGGTAAAGCGAATCGCGCGCGCGGTAGATCTCCTGCAGCGCCTCGTGCCGGGCCAGCGTCTTCGCGTAGGGACGGACGCTGGTCATCGCGTCGAAGCTGTCGACCAGGCCGGCCATGCGCCCGAACAGCGGGATGGCGGTGCCCTGCAGGCCGAGCGGGTAACCCGAACCGTCCCAGCGTTCGTGATGGGTACGCAGCATGTCCAGCACGGCCGGAGCGTGCTGGCCGGCATCCTCGAGCATCCGCTGGCCGAGCGCGACATGGCCGCGCACCTCCTGCGTCTGCGCCGCGTCGAGCGGGCCGGGGTGCAGCAGCAGGCCTTCGTCGATGCGCGCCTTGCCGACGTCGAGCAACAGGCCGCCGGCGGCGAGGTCGACCAGCAACGCGGCGGGCAGGCCGAGGTGGCGGCCGAAGGCGGCGGCGAGCGCGCTGCAGTGGATCGCGTGGCCGTAGGCGTACGCGCCGCGACGCTGCAACGCGTGCACCCAGAGCAGGGTGTCGGCATTGCGCAACACGCTTTCGACGATGGGCGCGGCGGCCGCCTCGACGTCGTTCCACGCGAGCTTGTGGCCCGCGCGCACGTCGTCGAGGATGCGCGCGGCCAGCTGCGAGGCGGTCTCGTGCGCGCGGCGCGCCCCGGGCAACGCGGCGTCGAAGGGGCTGTTCTCGTGGCGCACGCTGCCGAGCAGGGTTTCCGGTGCGACGGTGTCCGGCCGGCGGCGTTCGCGCGGGGCCCGCCCGCGTTCGATGTCGATGTGCACGCTGCAGCAGTGCGCCCGCAGCCACGCGAACTGGTCCTCGTCCTGCAGCAGGAACCCCTGCAGCGGGAAAGGCGTGCCCTCCCACGAGCGGTCGAGCCGGCAGACGTACATGCCGGTCTCCAGTTCCGCGACCTCGATTTGGCGCTCTTCGTAGCCCATGCCTGCCCTGTACGGCGGGAACGCGCGCCACATGGCAAACGGGCACGGCGTCTCGTGCATTCCAACAGGAATAACGGCCGCTTGGCGTTAAGCTGAACCCCGTGCGGCGCCGAGAATGACCGTCCGGTCGTGGCAGACCCTTCCGGTCTGGCGGATGAGGCGCCCACGGCGCGGCACTCACGCGCGCCGTGCTTGCATGGCGCCATGGCCGATCCGCTGCTCGTCGCCTGCCCGCACTGCCGGGCGCTGAACCGCGTGCCGCCCGGGCGCCTGGGCGAACACCCCGAGTGCGGCCGCTGCCACCAGCGGCTGTTCGCCGGGGAGCCGGTGGCCCTGGATGCCGCCGGCTTCGCCGCGCAGGTCGAGCGCGGCCAGGTGCCGGTGCTGGTAGATTTCTGGGCGCCGTGGTGCGGGCCGTGCCGGATGATGGCGCCGCAGTTCGAACAGGCCGCGGCGCAGCTGGAGCCGCAGGTGCGCCTGGCCAAGGTCGACACCGAGGCGGAACCGGCGCTCGGCAGCCGTTACGGCATCCGCAGCATCCCGACCCTGGTGCTGTTCCGCGGCGGGCGCGAGGTCGCGCGCCAGCCGGGCGCGATGGGCGCGGCCGACATCGTGCGCTGGACCCGCGCGCAGTTGGGCCCCGGGTCGTAGGGCGGCGCTTGCTCCGCTGCGGGGCCTAGTCGGCGCGGAGCGAGCTTTCCGTGCGGGCGGCGGTGCAGCGGAGCAAGCTGCGCTCTGCGGGATGTGTGCCATCCCGGAGCAAGGCAAGCCGTTGCCCGTTGCGCGATGGCTCAGCGCAGGGTGGTGTTGAGCAGTTCCGCCAGCCGCCAGGCCGCCTGGCGCACGCGCTGCTCCGCGAGCGGGCGCATCGCGTCGAGGTAGGTCCGGTCGAGCTTGTGGCCTTCGGGATACAGGTGGCGGGTTTCGATCAGCCGGCAGGACTCGCCGGCCCACGCGGTGGGGCCGCTCAGCGGGGTGGTGGCCGGCGGCCACGGCAGCGCGTCCAGCCGGTTGGTGTAGGCGGCCAGGTCCAGGCCGAGCGTGCCGAGGATGTAGTAGTCCCAGATCGAGTGCAGGTTGGTCGCCATCACGCCATCGACGTAGTGCTTGCGCGCGTAGGCCTCCGGCTGCAGGTCGGTGCGCAGGCTGATCTGGTAGTCGTTGCCGCCCTTGTCGTCGCGCGAGCTGGCGTGCATCGGCTCGTGCACGTCGCCGGTGAAGTGGACGACGAACTTGAGCGCGTCGCGGCGCGCGGCCAGCGGCTGGGACGGGTCGGCGAGGATGGCGCGCTGGCTCTCGATCGCGGCGATCACGCAGTTGCCGTCCGGGCAGTCGCGCGCCGGCACGTAGTCGCAGCCCGGGCTGTTGACGTAGTGCCAGCGCGAGGTGGCCCGGAAGCGGTCCGGGTCCTGGTCGCGCAGGGCGTCGGCCCAGGTCGCGATCCCGGCCAGGGTCGGGTCGGCCTCGCCCTGCAGCAGGGACTGGACCTGGCGCCGTGCTTCGGGAGTCAGGTGGCGTTCGGCCAGGGCGGCGACGAGGCGGTGGCCGAGGCCGCTCCAGGCCAGCACCGGCTGGCTGGCGGCGAGCAGAAGGACGAGCAGGGCGATACGGACCATGGGCGGGGAAGCGCGGCGGGGAAACGGCTAAAATACCCGTTCTTACCGGGATGTTTCTCCTTTCGGCGCGTTTCCGGCGCGCCCGTGCACATTTCCCCTTCAGGAGTCGGCAATGGCGATCAAGGTGGGTATCAACGGTTTCGGCCGCATCGGCCGCAACGTGCTGCGTTCGGCGGTGCAGAATTTCGGCGACGACATCGAGATCGTCGCCATCAACGACCTGCTCGAGCCGGACTACCTGGCCTACATGCTGCAGTACGACTCCGTGCACGGCCGCTTCCAGGGCACGATCGCGGTCGAGGGCAGCACCCTGGTCGTCAACGGCAAGCGCATTCGCCTGACCCAGGAGCGCGATCCTGCCAACCTGAAGTGGGGCGAGGTCGGCGCGGACGTGGTGATCGAGTCCACCGGCCTGTTCCTGACCAAGGAAGCGGCGCAGAAGCACCTCGACGCGGGCGCGAAGAAGGTGCTGCTGTCGGCGCCGTCCAAGGACGACACGCCGATGTTCGTGTACGGCGTGAACCACCGGGCCTACAAGGGCGAGGCGATCGTCTCCAACGCGTCGTGCACCACCAACTGCCTGGCGCCGATCGCCAAGGTGCTGAACGACAAGTGGGGCATCAAGCGCGGCCTGATGACCACCGTGCACGCCGCCACCGCGACCCAGAAGACCGTGGACGGCCCGTCCAACAAGGACTGGCGCGGCGGCCGCGGCATCCTCGAGAACATCATCCCGTCCTCCACCGGCGCGGCCAAGGCCGTGGGCGTGGTGATCCCCGAACTCAACAAGAAGCTGACCGGCATGTCGTTCCGGGTGCCGACCTCGGACGTGTCCGTGGTCGACCTGACGGTCGAGCTGGAGAAGCCGGCGACCTACGCCGAGATCTGCGCGGAGATGAAGGCGCAGTCGGAGGGCGCGCTGAAGGGCATCCTCGGCTACACCGAGGACAAGGTCGTCGCCACCGACTTCCGCGGCGACGCGCGCACCTCGATCTTCGACGCCGAGGCCGGCATCGCGCTCGACCCGACCTTCGTCAAGCTGGTCAGCTGGTACGACAACGAGTGGGGCTACTCCAACAAGTGCCTGGAGATGGTCCGCGTCATCGCCGGCTGAGCCCGACGACCGCGCAGACGAAGCCCCGCCTCGGCGGGGCTTTTTTTGCGACGCGCAGGCGGACTTGGTTGCTGAAAAAAGGAAGCATCGTGGGCCCGCGCCCGGGAGGCCGGGGGTATTGCTTTTCCCTTAGAAGGGCAATCCTGCCCTTATGCGGGCGCGCGCCATCCATGGCGCGCTTGACGCAATACCCCCGCCCTCCCGGTCGCTCGGACAGATCTTGGCGGCTCGCCTGAGCGGAGCCTTGCTCCGCTTGACCGAACGCGAGAGAGGTCGGGGCGCGTCGGGTGGGAGAGGTGGGCAGGACCGTATGCGCCATGGATGGCGCATCCGAGCCTCCATGGATGGATTCACGGCGTGTCCTGCCTGCCTCTCCCGCCCGGCGCGCTCGCGGAGTTGCTTCTGGTGGCTCTCGCTTGTCGGCAGGCTTGCGCGAGTTGTTTGACAGCCGCATCTGACGGATTCGCCGACTCAGTCCGCCGCGTCGGCCCCCGGTGAAGTGCGCACCAGCAGCGGCAGCTTGTCAGGCACCCCGTCCCACTTCCCGGCGTCGGGCAGCGCCGGCTTCTTGTGGGTGAGCACCGGCCACAGCGGCGCCAGTTCCGCGTTGATCGCCAGGAATCCCTCCTGGCCGGCCGGGACGTCGTCCTCGGCGAAGATTGCGCCGACCGGGCATTCGTCCACGCATAGCGTGCAGTCGATGCACTCGACCGGATCGATCACCAGGAAGTTCGGCCCCTCGTGGAAACAGTCGACCGGGCACACCTCGACGCAATCGGTGTGCTTGCAGTTGATGCAGTTTTCGGTGACGACGTGGGTCATGAACCGTGCCAGTATGCGCCCTCTCCGACGAACAGCGCATGACCTGCGTCAAGGCGCCGTGCCGCGTGTTGCGCGAGAATCGGCGGCCGTCCGCAGCAAACCACCCAGACGCGCATGCAAGCCGCTCCAGACACCCGCGAAGCCGCGCCGCCCGACGCCGACGCGATCGCGCGCCTGGTCGACCGCTTCTACGACAAGGTCACCGCCGACCCGGTGCTGGGCCCGGTGTTCAACCCGGTCGTGCACGACTGGCCGGAGCACAAGCGCCTGCTGACCTCGTTCTGGTGCTCGGTCGCCCTGCGCGCCGGCAGCTACCGCGGCAACCCGATGGCCGCGCACCGTCCGCTGCCGGTTTCCGCGGCCCACTTCGAGCACTGGCTGGCGCTGTGGCGGGCGACCGCCGACGAGGTGCTGGCGCCGGCGCAGGCCGAACTCATGCACGACTACGCGCGCCGCATCGCCCGCAGCCTGCGCTACGGCCTGGGCATCGACGGCCCGCGCCCGCTGGGCCTGCCGATCGCCGGCGGCTGAGCCGTCCGCGATTTGCCTCCCGCGCCGGCCGGCCGGGACAATAGCGGGCTCCAACGCCCCAAGGAAGCGCCATGGCCATCCTCCGCATGACCGACGTCGACCTCGCCGGCAAGCGCGTGCTGATCCGCGAAGACTTCAACGTCCCCGTCGAGGACGGTCGCGTCACCTCCGACCAGCGCCTGACCGCGGCCCTGCCGACCCTGCGCAGCGCGCTGCAGCAGGGCGCGGCGGTGATGGTGCTCTCGCACCTCGGCCGGCCGAAGGAAGGGCAGTGGAGCGAAGCCGATTCGCTGGCGCCGGTCGCCCGCCGGCTGTCGGAACTGCTCGGTCGCGAGGTGCCGCTGGTGCGCGACTACCTCGACGGCGTGGACGTGCGACCCGGCCAGCTGGTGCTGCTGGAGAACTGCCGGATGAACGTCGGCGAGAAGACCGACGACGCGGCGCTCGCGGCGAAGTACGCCGCCCTGTGCGACGTGTTCGTGATGGACGCGTTCGGCACCGCGCACCGCGCGCAGGCCTCGACCCACGGCGTGATCCGCGCGGCCAGGCTGTCGTGCGGCGGCCCACTGCTGATGGCCGAGCTCGACGCGCTCGCGCGCGCCCTCGACGACCCGGCGCGGCCGCTGCTCGCGATCGTCGGCGGCAGCAAGGTCAGCACCAAGCTGGAGCTGCTGTCCTCGCTGCTGGGCAAGGTCGATCGCCTGATCGTCGGCGGCGGCATCGCCAACACCTTCATCGCCGCCGCGGGCCACGCGGTCGGCAAGTCGCTGTACGAGGCCGACCTCGTCGATGCCGCGCGCCAGATCATGGCGCAGGCGCGCGAACGCGGCGCCGAGGTGCCGGTGCCGAGCGACGTCGTGGTGGCGCCGCGCTTCGCGGCCGACGCGCCCGCGACGGTCAAGTCCGTGGGCGCGGTCGGCGAGGACGACATGATCCTCGATATCGGCCCGGAAACCGCCGCGCGCTACGCCGCGCTGGTCAAGGACGCCGGCACGGTGGTGTGGAACGGTCCGGTCGGCGTGTTCGAGTTCGACGCCTTCGGCCAGGGCACCGAGACGTTGGCGCGCGCGATCGCATCCTCGGACGCGTTCTCGATCGCGGGCGGCGGCGACACCCTCGCCGCGGTCGACAAGTACGGCATCGCCGGCGACGTGTCCTACATCTCCACCGGCGGCGGCGCCTTCCTCGAGTTCGTCGAAGGCAAGACCCTGCCGGCGGTGGCGGCGCTGGAAGCGGCCTCGCGCTGACCGGCGCGAAACGGCGCCCGTGTCAGCGGGCGCGTTGGCCCCGCCAGTCGCGCGCGAGCAGGCCGAACAGCTCGGTGTCGGTGACCTCGCCGGCGACGAAGTAGCGCTCGCGCAGCAGGCCCTCGCTGGCGAAGCCGAGGCGCAGCAGCAGCCCGCGCGAGGCGGCATTGCGCGGATCGATGTCGGCCTCCACGCGGTGCAGCCCGAGCGTGCGGAACCCCCAGTCCAGCAGCAGCGAGGTGGCTTCGCGCGCGATGCCGCGCCCCCATTGGTCGGCGCGCAGCGCGTAACCGATCTCGGCGCGACGGTGGTCGGGATCGATGCGGAACAGCGAGCAGCTGCCGATCGCTTCGTCCGTACCGCCCGGCGTGATCGCCCAGCTGATCCCGCCGCGGCTGGCGAAGCCGTCGGCCCAGCGCGCCAGCTGCGCTTCGGCTTCCGCGCGTTCGGTCATCGGCGGGCGGCTCCAGTAGCGCATCACCGCCGGATCGGAAAACAGCGCGAACAGCGCGTCGGCGTCGTCCGCGCGCGGCGCGCGCAGGCGCACCCGGCTGCCGTGCAGGGTAGGGGGCGCCGCCAGCGCGGCGAGCGCCGCGGCGATGTCCACGCGGGTGGAATCCGCGGTCTCGATCTGCACGGTCATGGGGCTGTGCTAGCGTTCCGGCGAGGGAGACAGCTTGCCATGACCGGACACCGCCGCCGTACCAGGATCCTCGCCACGCTCGGCCCCGCGACCGACGGCCCGGGCATGCTCGACGCCCTGCTCAAGGCGGGCGTGGACGTGGTGCGCCTGAACTTCTCGCACGGCGATCCCGCCGCCCAGCTGGAGCGCGCGCAGGCGGTGCGCGCCGCCGCCGCGCGGCTGAAGCGGGAAGTCGGCATCCTGGCCGACCTGCCGGGGCCCAAGCTGCGCATCGAGACCTTCGCCGAGGGCCGCGTGGCCTTGCGCGCGGGCCAGCGCTTCGACCTGCTCGCGCGCACCGACGCGCCGCCCGGCGGCCCCGGCGGCGTCGGCATCAGCTACCTCGGCCTGCCCGGCGACGTGCGCGCCGACGACATCCTGCTGCTGGACGACGGCCTGGTGCAGTTGCGGGTCGAGCGCGTGGACGGCGACCGCATCGTCACCGAGGTCCTCAACGACGGCGTGCTGTCCGACCGCAAGGGCCTGAACCGGCTCGGCGGCGGCCTGTCGCTGGGCGCGCTGACCGAGCGCGACCGCGAATTGATCGCGATCGTCGCCGGCGCCGACGTCGATTTCATCGCGGTGTCGTTCTGCCGCAACGCGCAGGACATGGAGGAGGCGCGGGCGATCGCACGCGCGCACGGCAGCGACGCGGCCCTGGTCGCCAAGATCGAACGCGCGGAGGCGATCGAGAACCTGACCGGGATCGTGATGGCCAGCGACGCGGTGATGGTCGCGCGCGGCGACCTCGGCGTGGAGATCGGCGACGCCGAACTGCCCGGCCTGCAGAAGAAGATCATCCGCGAGTCGCTCGCCTGCAACAAGGTCGTCATCACCGCGACCCAGATGCTGCAGTCGATGGTCGACAACCCGATCCCCACGCGCGCGGAAGTGCTGGACGTCGCCAACGCGGTGATCGACGGCACCGACGCCGTGATGCTGTCGCAGGAAACCGCCGCCGGCCACCATCCGCTGAAGGCGGTCGAGGCGATGGCACGCATCTGCGTCGGCGCCGAACGCCAGTTCGAGATGGACACCGACTTCGAGAAGGCGCAGCGCAACCTGCAGCGGCCCGACCAGGCGATCGCGATGGCGACCATGTTCCTCACCGAGCACATCGGCGTGCGTGCGATCGTCGCCATGACCGAGTCCGGCGGCACCGCTCGCTTCCTGTCCCGCTTCCGCTCAAACGCGCCCATCTACGCGTTGTCGCGCCACCCAGGCGCGCGCCGGCGGATGGCGCTGATGCGCGACGTCTTCCCGATCGCCTTCGACAGCCGCGGCCTGGCCTCGCGCGACGCCGCGCGCGAGGCGATCCGGCGCCTGTTCGAGGCCGGCCTGCTGGCCGAAGGCGACCGGGTCGTGGTCACCAGCGGCGACCACATGGAGCAGCACGGCGCGACCAACACCCTGCGCCTGCTGCAGGTCGGGCCGGCCGGCGCGGCCGAGGGCCTGGGCGAGCTCTAGGCGGCCGGCCGGAAGCCCGCCACGGCGGCCGCAAGCCCCTGTTTTCCGGGCTTTTTACCCGGGGAGCGGCTATACTCCCGGGTTCCTTCCAGCCGCCAGCAGCAGGACGCCAATGAGCATCGAACAGCTTGCCGAGACCGCCCAGGCCATGGTCGCCCGGGGCAAGGGCATCATCGCGATCGACGAATCCACCGGCACGATTGCCAAGCGCTTCGCCGGCGTCGGCGTGGAGAACACCGAGGAGCACCGCCGCGCCTACCGCGAGATGCTGCTGACCACGCCCAGGCTCGGCGACTACATCTCCGGCGCGATCCTGTACGACGAGACCATCCGCCAGTCCACGAAGTCCGGCGTGCCCTTCACCAAGGTGATGATGGACAACGGCGTGATCCCTGGCATCAAGGTCGACAAGGGCACCCAGCCGCTGGCCGGCTTCCCCGGCGAGCTGGTCACCGAGGGCCTGGACGGCCTGCGCGACCGCCTCAAGGAGTACGCGCAGCTGGGCGCGCGCTTCGCCAAGTGGCGCGCGGTGATCAACATCGGCGACGACATCCCGTCGGGCACCTGCATCGAGGCCAACAGCCACGCGCTGGCGCGCTACGCCGCGCTGTGCCAGGAGCAGGGCCTGGTGCCGATGGTCGAGCCGGAGGTGCTGATGGACGGCAACCACGACATCTCGACCTGCTACGAGGTCACCGAGGTCGTGCTGCGCTCGCTGTTCGACGCGCTGTACCAGCACAACGTGATGCTGGAGGGCACGATCCTGAAGGCGTCGATGGTGCTGCCGGGCAAGGACAGCGGCGAGCGCGCCTCGGTCGAGGAAGTCGCCGAATCCACCCTGATGTGCCTGAAGTCGGCGGTGCCGGCGATCCTGCCGGGCATCGTGTTCCTGTCCGGCGGCCAGAGCGACGAGGACGCGACCGCGCACCTGGACGCGATGAACCGCATGGGCCCGAACCCGTGGCCGCTGTCGTTCTCCTACGGCCGCGCGATGCAGGCGGCGGCGCTGAAGATCTGGGCGCAGGACATCAACGCCAACGTCGCCAAGGCGCAGGCGATGGTCTACGAGCGCGCGAAGGACAACGGCCTGGCCGCGCTCGGCCAGTGGAAGCGCGCGGCCTGAGCCAAGAGGTCCGATGCGCTGCATGGAGAAGCCGGCGCAAGCCGGCTTCTTCGTTCCCGCGCTTCACGCAGCGAGAAGCGCGGCGTAGCGCGACGCCATCGCCGCGTCGTGGCAGCAGAAAATCACCCGCGACGGCGCCGCCTGGCCGGGCAACGCCGTGCGCACCGTCGCCACCGCGAGCGGCGCCGCCGCGTCCGCGGGGTAGCCGTACACGCCGCAGCTGATCGCCGGAAAGGCGAGCGAATCGATGTCGTGCAGCGCGGCCAGCGCCAGCGTGTTGCGGTAGCAGGCCGCGAGCAGGGCGGATTCGCCGGCGTCGCCGCCGCGCCACACCGGGCCGACCGTGTGGATGACCCGCGCCGCCGGCAGGCGATGGCCGCCGGTGATGCGCGCCTCGCCGGTCGGGCAGCGCACGCCCGGGCGGACCTCGGGCAGGGCGCGGCACTCGGCCAGCAGGCCGGGCCCGGCGGCGCGGTGGATCGCGCCGTCGACGCCGCCGCCGCCGAGCAGCGCCGGCGCCGCGGCATTCACGATCGCGTCCACGTCCAGCGTGGTGATGTCGGCGAGGACAACCTGAATGCGCGACATGCGGCTCCCAGCCAAATGCCCGGTGAAGAAAGCGTGATGCAGCGCTGGACGCCGGCTTCGGCCAGCGCCGACAATCGTTCCCGCGCACAGGGTACGCGCGCGCGGCAACCGGCAGGCGCGAGGCTTCAGGGCCCGCCGCCGGCGCCGTTATCCACGGCAGGGGCACTCACATCCGAATTTCGTGCATGCGCGGCATCACCGCGGCGTGCCGGGCCACGCTCATGAAACCACGCATCACCCTCGCCAATGTCGACAAGCTGCAGGCCGCGGTGGACGCGGCCGCGCGCCTGCACCGGATCGGCCTCCTGCTGTTCATCGCCGCCTGCGTGCTGGTCACCTGGCCGCGCGCGCAGATGCCGGTGTGGCTGCCGCAGGCGGGCATGGCCGCGACCCTGCTCGCGTTCGCCTGCAAGGCCTTGGCGACCCGCCGCGAGATCCGCCTTGCCGGCCTGCTCGGCCGGATCATGGCGATGCCGTACCGCCGCGGCGCCAGCAGCCAGGGCAGCGACCACAGCGCGTGGAGCGCGGTGCGCAGCTACGTCATCGTGTCGGTGGTGCTGACCCTCGCGGTCGCGTTGTGCCCGAGCATGCTCGCCTCGCTCGGCGAGACCGCGCTGGCCAACCTCACCGTGATGCTCAGCGCCGCCGCGCTGGCGATCCAGTCCTTCGACAATCCACGCCGCCTGCACAGCCGGATCATGCAGATCTGCTTCAGCCGGCTGGACCTGCAGGCGGGCGAGGACGGGACGCTGGTGGCGTGAGCGACGGAAACCGGGAACCGGGCCGGTAGCCGGCAAAAAAAAAAGCGCCCGACCGGGCGCTTTTTTTCATGGCCGGCGGTTACAGGCCGGCGAGCCAGTCGTCGTCGGAGCCTTCGAGGACGTCCTCGAACAGGAAGGTGGACAGGTAGCGCTCGCCGGTGTCGGGCAGCATCGCCAGGATCACGTCGCCGTCCTTCGCCCGCTTCGCCACCTCCAGTGCGCCCGCCACGGTCGCGCCGGCCGACAGGCCGACGAAGAGGCCTTCTTCCCTGGCCAGCCGGCGCGCGGTGTCGCGCGCGAGGACGTCGTCGATCTTCAGGATGTCGCCGACCACCTCGCGGTTGAGCACGCCGGGGATGAAGTCCGGCGTCCAGCCCTGGATCTTGTGCGGCACGAACTCCTCGCCGTTGAGCAGCGACGCGCTCGCCGGTTCCAGCGTCGTGACCTTCACCTCCGGCCGCGCCGCGCGCAGCACCTCGCCGACGCCGGTCAGGGTGCCGCCGGTGCCCCAGCCGCTGACGAAGTGGTCGAGCCGGCGGCCGGCGAAGTCGCGCAGGATCTCCGCCGCCGTCGTCTGCCGGTGGTAGGCCGGGTTGGCCGGGTTGTCGAACTGGCGGGCGAGGAACCAGCCGTGCTGCTTCGCCAGTTCCTCGGCGCGCCGGACCATGCCCTGGCCGCGCTCGGCGGCCGGCGTCAGGATCACCTTCGCGCCGTACGCGCGCATCAGCTTGCGGCGCTCGATCGAGAAGGTTTCGGCCATGGTCGCGACGAACTTGTAGCCGCGCGCCGCACACACCATCGCCAGGGCGATGCCGGTGTTGCCGGAAGTCGCTTCGACCACGGTGTCGCCCGGCTTGAGCAGGCCGCGGGCCTCGGCGTCGAGGATGATCGCGATCGCCAGGCGGTCCTTGACCGAGCCGCCGGGGTTGAAGGACTCGACCTTGGCGTACAGCTGCACGTTCGGCGGCGCGACGCGGTGCAGGCGCACGACCGGGGTGTGGCCGATGGTGTCGAGGATGCTGTCGTACAGGGCCATGGGGGTGCTCGTGGGGGAGGGGAGGTCGGCAGCGTGTCCGCGGCCGCGTGCGGGCGGCGTGGCGCACTTCCGGGCTAACGCACCGGGCGCGCCGGCCGGGCCACGGCAATGCTGGCCCGGAGGCTGGTGAGGCGGAAATGAGCAAACGCGCGACCGTCATCGCTGCCGGTCATCAGCCCCCGCCGGCCCCGGCGCTGGTATGTTTGCCGGCCTGCCGCCCCCGCGGCCGGAGCAGCCCGTGTCCCTGTCCGCCTCCCCCGAACGTCGTCGCCCGCCCGTGCCCCCGCGACCACCTTCGGCCGAACCATGACCCTGACCCAACTGCGCTACCTGATCGCCATCGCCGACTCCGGCCTCAGCATCACCCTCGCCGCCGAGCGCGTGCACGCCACCCAGCCCGGCATCTCCAAGCAGCTCAAGCAGCTCGAGGACGAGCTGGGCTTCCTGCTGTTCTCGCGCAAGGGCCGCAGCCTGGAGGCGATCACCCCGGCCGGCGAACAGGTCCTCGCCCATGCCCGCCGCGCGGTCGCCGAGGCGGCCAACATCCGCGCGCTCGCCGCCAACCAGCGCGGCGAGACCCAGGGCGCGCTGACCCTGGTCACCACCCACACCCAGGCGCGCTACGTGTTGCCGTCGGCGGTCGCCGCGGTGATGCGCGCGTTCCCGCAGGTCAGCGTGCACATGCAGCCGGCCGCCGAGCGCGAAGTGCTCGCGCGCCTGGCCAGCGGTCACGCCGACCTCGCCGTGATCAGCACCGCCGACGGCATCCCGGAAGGCGGGCTGGCGATACCGCTGTTCCGCTGGCGGCGGGTGGTGGTGGTGCCGCGCTCGCATCCGCTGGCCGCGCTGCGGCGCGCACCGACGCTGGAGGAACTGGCGGCGCTGCCGCTGCTCAGCTACGACTCCTCGCAGCGGCCGGAATCCTCGCTGCGCGCCGCCTTCGCCGCGCGCGGCCTGCAGCCGCAACTGGCGATGACCGCGCACGCCGCCGACCTGCTCAAGACCTACGTGCGCGCCGGCCTCGGCGTCGGCCTGCTCGCCGAGATGGCGGTCGGCGCCAGCGAAGATCCGGACCTGCACGCGCTGCCGGCGCCGGCGGCGGTGCCGGAATGCACGACCTGGGCGGTGCTGCCGCGCGAGCGGGTGCTGCGCGACTATGCGGTGCAGCTGCTGCAGGAACTGGCGCCGCAGCTGGACCGCCACGACCTGCGCCGCGCGCTCGCCGGCCACGCCGAGCCGGCCTGGCCGCGGCCGCCGACCTGGATCGAGCGGCGTCGTGCCGTCACGAGCTGAAGCCGCCGTCGCGTGCACGCTGGCCGGCCGCGCGAAAAAGCCGGCAACGCATCACGAAGCGCGCGGTTGACCACGGTGGCGTGGGCCCAACGGCAGGGGTGGCCCCGGCCGCCAGCCCGTACACTCGGGCGTTTCCCCGCCTGTCCGCGAGCGTTCCCGCCCGATGCCCAGACTGCTGCCCGTCGCCTGCGTCCTGTCCGTCCTCCTGCTCGCCGCCTGCGGCGGCCAGCGCGATGCGGCCGGCGGCGGCGCGGAGGCGGTCGTGGTCACCACCACGCGGCTGGCGCTGAAGCCCTTCCAGGACAACCTGCAGGCGTTGGGCACGGCGCGCGCGCGCGAGTCGGTGACGGTCACCGCCAAGGTCAGCGAGACCGTGCAGCAGGTCCACTTCGACAGCGGCGACACGGTGAAGGCGGGCGCGCCGCTGGTCACCCTCAGCGGCCAGCAGCAGCAGGCCGCGCTGGCCGAGGCGCAGGCCGCGGCGAACGAGGCCGAGCGCCTGTACAAGCGCCAGCAGGAGCTGGCCGCGCAGCAGCTGATCGCGCGCTCGGCGCTGGACGCGCAGCGCGCGACCCGCGACGCCGCCAACGCACGCGTCGCCCAGGTGCGCGCGCAACTGGGCGACCGGGTGATCCGCGCGCCGTTTTCCGGCGTGCTCGGCATCCGCCAGGTCAGCCCGGGCGCGCTGGTCACGCCGGGCACGGCGATCGCGACGCTGGACGACCTCGACCGCATGTACGTCGACTTCCCGGTCCCGGAAACCCGGCTGGGCGACGTGGCCCGCGGCCAGCAGGTCGAGGGGCGGGTGGTCGCCTTCCGCGGCCGGGTCTTCGCCGGCACCGTCGAGACGGTTGACGCGCGCATCGATCCGGGCACGCGCGCGGCCACCGTGCGTGCCGCCTTCGCCAACCCCGACCACGCACTGCGGCCCGGCATGCTGGTCGAGGTGCGCGCGCTGCTGCCGGCGCGGCAGGCGTTGCTGGCGCCGGAGATCGCGGTGGTCCAGGTCGGCCAGACCAGCTTCGCCTGGCGGGTGAAGGACGACGGCAGCGTCGAGCAGGCCAACGTGCGCGCGGGCGCGCGCCGCGACGGCCAGGTCGAGATCCTCGAGGGCCTGCGCGCCGGCGACCGCATCGTGGTCGACGGCACCGGCAAGCTGCGCCCGGGCGCGAAGATCGTCGAGGCGGCGCCGGCCGCGACCGCCGCCGCCCAGCCGGCCGCGCACGCGGGCGCCGGCGCGGAGTAGCGCGATGAAGCTGTCCGACATTTCGATCGAACGGCCCGTCTTCGCGACGGTGATGAGCCTGCTGCTGATCGTGCTCGGGGTGATGGCCTATTCGCGGCTGACCTTGCGCGAGCTGCCGGCGATCGACCCGCCGATCGTGTCGGTGGACGTCAGCTACCCGGGCGCCTCGGCCGCGGTGGTCGAGACCCGCATCACCCAGGTGCTGGAAGACGCGCTGGCCGGCATCGAGGGCATCGAGACCCTGCAGTCGCGCAGCGTCAACGGGCGTTCGTCGGTGACGCTGGAATTCACCCTCAACCGGGACATCGAGGCCGCGGTCAACGACGTCCGCGACGCGATCAGCGGCGTCGCCGACCGCCTGCCCGACGAGGCCGACCCGCCCGAGGTCGAGAAGGCCGACAGCGACTCGGACACCATCATCTGGCTCAACATGAGCTCGACCACGATGGACACGCTGCAGCTGTCGGACTACGCCGACCGCTACATCGTGGACCGCCTGTCGAGCATGGACGGCGTGGCCCAGGTGCGGATCGGCGGCCGCCAGCGCTACGCGATGCGGATCTGGCTGGACCGCGACGCGATGGCCGCGCGCGGCATCACCGCCGGCGACATCGAGGACGCGCTGCGCGCGGAGAACGTCGAACTGCCGGCCGGCCGCATCGAATCGCAGGACCGCGACTTCACCCTGCGCGTGGAGCGCGGCTACCAGTCGCCGCGCGACTTCGCCGCGATCCCGCTGCGCAAGGGCGACGACGGCTACGTCGTGCGCCTGGGCGACGTCGCCCAGGTCGAACTCGCCTCCGCCGAGCGGCGCGCCTACTACCACAGCAACGGCACGCCCAACATCGGCCTCGGCATCATCAAGACTTCGACTGCCAACGCGCTGGACGTCGCGCGCGCGGCGCGGGCGATGGCGACCGAGATCCAGAAGTCGCTCCCGGAAGGCACCAGCATCTTTGTCGCCTTCGACGACACCGTGTTCATCGAAGCCTCGATCGAGCGCGTGCAGGCGACGCTGCTGGAAGCGATCGCACTGGTGCTGCTGGTGATCTGGCTGTTCCTCGGCAGCTTCCGCGCGGCGATGATCCCGGCGCTGACGGTGCCGGTGTGCCTGCTGGCCGCGTTCATCCCGCTGTACCTGTTCGGCTATTCGATCAACCTGCTCACCCTGCTGGCGCTGGTGCTGTCGATCGGCCTGGTGGTGGACGACGCGATCGTGGTGCTGGAGAACATCCAGCGCCGGGTCGACCTCGGCGAGCCGCGGCTGCTGGCGGCGGTGCGCGGTACCCGCCAGGTCGCGTTCGCGGTGATCGCGACGACCACGGTGCTGGTGGCGGTGTTCCTGCCGGTCGGCTTCATGGAAGGCAACACCGGGCGCCTGTTCCGCGAGCTGTCGGTGGCACTGGCCGGCGCGGTCGCGCTGTCGGCCTTCGTCGCGCTGACGCTGACGCCGATGATGTCGTCCAAGCTGCTGCGACCGCACAAGGACGAGAAGGCGACCCGCCTGCACCGCTGGATCAACGGCCGCCTGGACTGGCTGGCGACGCGCTACCGCGGCGCGCTGCAGCGCGCGATCGGCAAGGTCTGGCTGGTCGGCGCGCTGATGCTCGCGGCCGGCGTCGCCAGCGTGGTGCTGTTCCGCGTGGTGCCGTCCGAGCTGGCGCCGGCCGAGGACCGCGGCGTGTTCTTCGTCTCGATCATGGGGCCGGAAGGCGCCGGCTACGACTACACCGTCGGCCAGGTGAAGCAGGTCGAGCGGATCTTCGCCCAGCGGGTGGGCGAGGGCGGGCCGATCCTGCGCTACAACAGCCGCGTGCCGGGCGGCTGGGGGGCCAGCGAGGAGATGCACACCGGCAACGTCACCGTGTTCCTGAAGGACTGGAAGCAGCGCGAGCAAAGCACGGCGGAAGTCGCCGAATCGCTGCGCCGCGACCTCGACCAGCTGCCCGGCGTGCGCGCGCAGCCGCGGGTGGGCGGCGGCCTGGTCGGCAGCCGCGGCCAGCCGATCCAGATCGTGCTGGGCGGCCCGGAGTACGGCGAGATCGCGCGCTGGCGCGACATCGTGATGCAGAAGATGGAGGCCAATCCCGGCTTCTTCTCGGTGGATTCGGACTACAAGGAAACCCGCCCGCAGATGCGCGTGCGGATCGACCGCCAGCGCGCCGCCGACCTCGGCGTCAGCGTGTCCGAGATCGGGCGCACGCTGGAGACCATGATGGGCAGCCGCCAGGTCACCACCTTCGTGCAGGAAGGCGAGGAGTACGACGTGCTGGTCCAGGCCGGCCGCGCCGGTCGCGCCGCGCCGGCCGACCTCGAGGCGATCCAGGTGCGCGCGCGCAACGGCGAGCTGGTCCCGCTATCGAACCTGGTGACGCTGAGCGAGCTGGCCGAGCCCGGCACGCTCAACCGCTTCAACCGCCTGCGCGCGATCACCATCAGCGCGGGCCTGGCGCCGGGCTACACGATGGGCGAGGCGCTCGCGTTCCTCGATGGCGTGGTCCGCACCGAGCTGCCCGACTACGCGCAGGTGGACTGGAAGGGCGAATCGCGCGAATACCAGAAGGCCGGCGGCGCGGTGCTGCTGACCTTCGCGCTGGCGCTGCTGGTGGTGTACCTGGTGCTGGCCGCGCAGTTCGAGAGCTTCATCCACCCGCTGGTGATCATGCTGACCGTGCCGCTGGGCGTGCTCGGCGCGCTGATCGGCCTATGGCTTACCGGCGGCACGCTCAACCTGTTCTCGCAGATCGGCATCGTCATGCTGGTCGGCCTCGCCGCGAAGAACGGCATCCTGATCGTCGAGTTCGCCAACCAGCTGCGCGACGCCGGGCGCAGCGTGCGCGAGGCGATCGTCGAGTCGGCCGGTGTGCGCCTGCGGCCGATCCTGATGACCTCGATCGCGACCATGGTCGGCGCGGTGCCGCTGGTCGCGGCGGGCGGGCCGGGCTCCGCCAGTCGCGCGACGATCGGTGTGGTGGTGATCTTCGGCGTCGGCTTCTCGACGCTGTTGTCGCTGTTCGTGGTGCCGGCGTTCTACGCGCTGCTAGCGCCGTACACCCGCTCGCCGAAGGCGATCGCGCACCAGGTGCGCGAACTGGACGGCCAGGTGCGGCCGGTCGAGGGCGAGGCGTGAGCGAACGCTCGCCCTGGAAGCCGCGCGCGCCGTCGGCGGCGCGCCCGGCCGGCGCCGGCGGCGAGGCCGGCGGCACGCCGCGTCCGCAGCGCGACGCCGAATTGCGCCTGTATGGCCTCAACGCCGTGCGCGCGGCGTTCGCGCGGCGGCCGCAGGCGCTGCGCAAGTTGTACCTGGCCGAGGCGCGCATCCCGCAACTGCAGCCGCTGCTGAAGTGGTGCGTGGCGCATCGCATCGGCTATCGCGTAGTGGAAGAGGCGGACCTGCACAAGCTCGCCGCCAGCGCCCACCACGAAGGCGTGGTCGCCGACGTCCTGCGCGAGGAAACGCTGCCGCTGTCGCCGTGGCTGCGCGACCTGGCCCCCGGCCCGCACTGCGCGCTGTGGCTGGACGGCGTGGGCAACCCGCACAACCTCGGTGCGATCCTGCGCTCGGCCGCGCACTTCGGCGTGTCGGCGGTGCTACTGCCGAAGGCGTCCACGCTGGCGCTGTCCGGCGCCGCCGCGCGGGTGGCGGAGGGCGGGGCCGAGGCAGTGCCGTTCGTTCGCCTCGGCCGCGAGGACAACGCGCTGGCGCAACTGCGCGGCGCCGGCTTCGCGCTGGCCGCGACCGTGGTGTCCGGCGGCGACGACCTGTTCGCGGCGCGCCTGCCCGAGCGCTTGGTCTACGTGCTCGGCGCCGAAGGCGAAGGCATGGATCGCGGGCTCGCCGCCGCCTGCGACCTGCGCCTGTCGATCCCCGGCAGCGGCGCGGTCGAGAGCCTCAACGTCGCCGCCGCCACCGCGGTGCTGCTGGCGGCCTGGCGGCAGCGGCTGGCGGGCTAGCGGCACCGCGTCGCGACCGGCGGCGCTCTCGCGCGAGGTTCCGCAAAACGCGGACACGCCGCATTCGCGGGCCGTCCCGCACGGTGGGCGCATGGCGGACTGCGACGCGATCGTCATCGGCGGCGGGCTGGCGGGACTCGCCTGCGCGATCGCGCTCGCCGACGGCGGCATTCGGGTCACGGTGTTGGAGCGCGAGCAGGAGCTCGGCGGACGCGCGCGGAGCCTGACCGATCCGGCCACCGGCGACCGCCTGGACCTCGGCCCGCACATCCTGCTGTCGGAATACCGCAACCTGCTGGCGCTGCTGGACATGCTCGGCACGCGCGACCGGATTGCCTGGCAGGGGCGGCGCTTCATCACCCTGGTCGACGCGCCGTGCGCGATGACGCTGCACGTCTATCCGTTGCCGCCGCCGCTGCACTTCCTGCCCGACCTGCTGCGCGTCCCGCAACTGTCGCTCGCGGACGTCGCCTCCAACGCGCGGCTGCTGTGGCGGGTCCTGCGCCTGGACCAGGCGCGGCGGCTGGCGCTCGATGCGGTCGACGCGGAGACCTGCTTGCGCGACCTCGGCGTCAGCGAGCGCTTCCTGGACTGGTACTGGCGGACCGTCTCGATGGCGATCATGAACGTGCCGCTGCAGGACTGTTCGGCCGGTGCGCTGTTCGGGTTCTTCCGCTACATGGTCGGACGCGGCGGCTACCAGGTCGGCCTGCCCACGGTCGGTCTCGGCGACTTGTTCGCGCGGGAAGCGAGGGAGCGGATCGAGGCGGTCGGTGGTCGCGTGCTGCCGGGCGTGCAGGCCGAGCGCCTCTCGCCGGACCCCGGCGGCGGGCCATGCGGCGTGGTCCTGGTGGACGGCACGGAACTGCGCGCGCGCCATGTCGTCGCGGCGTTGCCGCCACCCAGCCTGCTCGCGCTCCTGCCGGAGGCCTTGCGCGGCATACCCGTCTTCCGCGACCTGCCCGCCTTCGCGCCGAGCCCCTACGTCAGCACCTACCTGTGGTTCGACCGCAAGCTGACGCGCGAGCGCTTCTGGGCGAAGGTATGGTCCCCGGATGCGTTGCACTACGACTTCTACGACCTGTCGAACCTGCGCGCCGGATGGTCGACGCGCGGGTCGGTGATCGCCTGCAACCTGATCCACAGCGACCGCGCGGCCCACCTCGACGACGCGCGGATCATCGAGGCGGCGCGGCGCGAGATAGGCGCATACCTGCCGCAGGCGCTGCGCGCGGACGTCCGCCATGCGGCGGTGCACCGCATCCCGATGGCGATCCCCGCGCCGCATCCCGGCAGCGAGCGCCTGCGCCCCGGCCCGCGCGCGCCGGTGCCCGGCCTCTACCTCGCCGGCGACTGGACCGCCACCGGCCTGCCCGCCTCGATGGAAAGCGCGACGCGCAGCGGCTGGCTTGCCGCCGAGCAGGTGCTGGCCGACAGCGGACGGCCGCACGCATGGGCGCGGCCGCTGCCGCGCATGCAGGGACTGGCCGCGCTGGTCGGCGGGCGCGCGCCCGCGGCGTAGCGTGCGCGACCAGGATGCTTACGCGCAGAGCGGCATCCAGGCGCGCACGCGGGTGCCTTCGCCGGGCGCCGCGTCGATCGCGACGCGACCGCCGACGTGCATGGCGCGCTCGCGCATGGCGAGCAGGCCGGTGCCCGCGATCTGGTCTGCTGCGAATCCGGTGCCGTCGTCGGCGACTTCGAGCAGCAGTTCGTCGTCGTCGTGGGAAAGCGAGACCACGACTTCGCGCGCCTGCGCATGCCGCAGCGCATTGCCCATCGCCTCCTCGGCGATGCGCGCGCAGGCGAGCTCGACCACGGGCGCGGCGCGGCGCGGCAACGGCGACAGCGCCAGTACCAGCCGTGGTCCGTCGCGGAACAGGCGCTCGGCCTGCCAGCGCAGCGCGGCTTCCAGCCCCAGCGCTTCCAGCGGCGACGGCCGCAGGCGCGCGGACAGTTCGCGCAGCGCGACGACGGTCTGCTCGGCGGTGGCGATGATTTCCGCCGCCAGCTCGGCGCGCGCTTCGGCGTCGTCTTCGTCCTGCAGCGCCATCGCGCCCAGCTTGATCGCCGCCAGTTGCTGGCCGATGTCGTCGTGCAGGGCGCGCGCGAGTGCGTGCCGTTCGGCTTCCTGCGCCGCGGTCACGCGGGCGAGGAGGGTGCGCAGCGCGTCGGCGTCGGGGGCTGCGGGATCCTGGCCTGCGGGCGTCGGCATGCCGGCAGTGTGCCGCAGCGGGCACGGGCGCGGCCAGTGCAAAAAGCGCGCCGGGCCGGAGAGGTGGTCAGGACGCGCCGTGAAATCCGTCCCTGGAGGCTCGGATGCGCCATCCATGGCGCACACGGTCCTGCCCACCTCTCCCACCCGGCGCGCCCCACCCCTCTCGCGATTGGACTTCGCCCTCGACCGCACAAGCGACGGGGCCGCTCCACGTGGTGGAGCGGCCCCGGGGTGTCAGTCATCGCAGGCGGGCGATGCGGCTGCGTCAGAACAGTTCCACGCTGCCGGCGTCCAGCGACTGCTGCATCACCGGCTTGTGCGGTGGCCGCTCCCATTCGTTGCGCAGTTCGCCGATCCGCTTGACCAGGCGGACGATCGCCTGCTGGCGCTCGGCGTCGTGCGGACCGCCGCGGTGCAGCAGTTCGTTGAGCGCGGTCGCCTCGCGGTTGATCGCGGACAGCCGTTCCAGGTGCACGTTGGCGGCGGTCAGGGCCTGGGTGGCGATGTCCTCGAACTGCAGCGAGCGCACCGCCTCTGCGACCGAGCTGTCGATGCTGCTGCCGCAGGCCGCGATCTGGCGCATGCCCTGGCCGAGGCCGCGGTTGATGTCCTCGACCCGCTCCAGCATCGAGGCGGCTTCGGCGCGCGCGTCGCGGGCGCGGTCGAGGTCGCGCGAGGCCATCGTGCTGACCGTTTCGCGCACCCGCGCGATGGCGTCCTTGGAGCTGTGCGCGAGGCGCCGGATCTGGTCGTTGAAGGCGGTCGAGCGCTCGGACAGGTTGCGCACCTCGTCGGCGACCACGGCGAAGCCGCGGCCGGCCTCGCCGGCGCGCGCCGCCTCGATCGCGGCGTTCAGCGCCAGCAGGTTGGTCTGGTCGGCGATCGACTTGACGTCCTCGAGCAGGGCGAAGATGCCGTCCAGGTGCTCGGCCATCGCGTCGATGTGGGTGACGGTGGTCGTGCTCTGGCCGCTGACCGCTTCCAGCGCGTCGACCAGCTGCTCCATCTGCTGGCTGGCGTGCTGGGCGAAGCGCGACACGTCCATGCCGCGCTCGTCGCCGCTGCGGTCGAGCAGGCGCGCGACCACCTCGGCCTGCTCGCGGGACTTGCGGTTCAGGGTATCGAAGCTGCCGCCGAGCTTGGCGACCGCCTCGCGCACCAGCTCGCGGGTGCGCTCGATTTCGGTGCGCGAGCCCTGCACCTCGCTGGAGACGAAGTTGCGCAGTTCGTCGAGCAGGCGCGTCTGCTCGCGCAGCGCGTCGCGGCCGACCGGATGCAGCGCGTGCCAGGCGAAGGCCAGCCAGGCCAGGGTCATCGCAGCCAGGGCGCCCCACTGCACGCCCGCGGGCCAGCCGAGGGCCTGGGCGAGCACGAACAGCACGGTCAGGGCGAGGGGGGCGGCGAGATGCAGCAGCGTGCGGCGGTCCATGGCGTCTCTTGCGCGGGGCTTGGTCTTGGTAACGGCGGGCGGCACGGGCTTCTTTAGCGTTCCGCGACGGCGCCGAGCAGGCGCTGCGCGATCTGCGACAGCGGCAACACTTCGCACGCCGCGTCCAGCGCCACGGCGGCGCCGGGCATGCCCCAGATCAGGCTGCTGTCCTCGTCCTGGGCGATGGTCAGCGCGCCGGCCGCGCGCAGCGCCAGCAGGCCGCGCGCGCCGTCGTCGCCCATCCCGGTGAGCAGGGCGGCGGCGGCCTGCGCGCCGGCGCAGCGCGCGACCGACTCGAACAGCACGTCCACGCTCGGCCGGTGCCGGCGCTGCGGCGGGTCGTCGCCGAGCCGCCCCCACCACTGGCCGCCGCTGCGCACCACCCGCAGGTGGCGGCCGCCGGGCGCGACGTAGGCGTGGCCGGGCTGCAGCGTGCGGTCGGCCTCCAGGTGCACGACCCGCATCGGACTGTGGCGGTCCAGGCGTTCGGCGAAGGCGGCGCTGAAGCTGGCGGGGATGTGCTGCACGATCACCGTCGGCGGGGCGTCGGCGGGCATCGCCGCGAGCACCGCGCGGATCGCCTCGGTGCCGCCGGCCGAACCGCCGATCGCGATCAGCTTGCGGTCGGCGCGCGCGCCGCCGGCGGGCAGCGGTGCACAGCGCAGGGTGCCGCCCACCGGTTGCACGTGGGCGCGCGCCGCCGCGCGGATCTTCGCGCGCAGGGCGCCGGCATAGTCGCCGAGGCCGCGCTCGCCCAGCGGCTGCGGCTTGGCCATCACGTCCACCGCGCCCAGCGCCAGCGCCTCCAGTCCCGCCGGCGCGCCCTGCGCGGTCAGGGTCGACACCATCACCACCGGCATCGGCCGCAACCGCATCAGGTTGCGCAGGAAGGTCAGCCCGTCCATGCCGGGCATGGCGATGTCGAGGGTGATCACGTCTGGCGCGAGGCGCTTGATCGCCTCGCGCGCGGCGTAGGCGTCGGCGGCGGCGCCGACCACCTCGATCCCGGGGTCTGCGCCCAGGATCTCCGCCAGCAACTGCCGCATCAGCAGCGAATCGTCGACGATGAGGACACGGACCGGGGCGCTGACGGGATCGGGCATGGGCACGGCGGACGGAAGCCGGTTCAGAACAGTTCCACGCTGCCCGCCGCCGGCGTGCGCGACAGGCGTTCGCGGTAGGCGCGCTCGATGTCCACCAGCTCGTGCTGGCGGGTCGCCGGCAGCCGCCGCACCAGCGCGCGCCCGGTCTGCGGGAAGAACGCGACCTTGCGCGGATGGATGTCGCCGAGGTCCTGCGCCAGCAGCGGGATCCGCTCGGCGGCGAGGTAGTCCAGCACGAAGCGCGCATTGCGCGAGCCGATCGGATCCTGCATCCCGCGCAGCACGTTGCCGCCGCCGAAGGCCTTGGCCTGCAACCGCGAGCGCCGCGCGCCGCGCTTGAGCAGGTCGTTGATCAGCAGTTCCATCGCATGCGCGCCGTAGCGCGCGCTGCCGTCGGCGACCCGGTTGCCGTTGCCGCCGTCGGGGAGCATGAAGTGGTTCATGCCGCCGACTCCCAGCAGCGGGTCGTACAGGCACGCCGCGACGCAGGAGCCGAGCAGGGTGACCAGGGCGAGCGGCTCGTCGCTGACCGCGTAGTCGGCCGGCAGCAGCTTGATCGCTTCGGTCCCGAGGGCGCTGTCGAAGTAGCGGCCCGGCGCGGTCCTGGCGGCGAGGGCGCTCATCGCGCCGGTACCGCGCGGTAGGTGGTGCGGCCGCAGGACGCGACCAGGTCGGCCGCGTGGGTGAAGCTCTCCGAGTGGCCGGCGAACAGCGGCGCGCCCGGCGCCAGCAGCGGCACGATCCGCGCCAGCACCGCGCGCTGGGTCGGCTTGTCGAAGTAGATCATCACGTTGCGGCAGAACACCGCGGCGAAGCCGCCGCGCAGCCCGTAGTCGCCGTCGAGCAGGTTCAGCGGGCGGAACTCGACCAGCGCGCGCAGCTCCGGCTTGACCTTGCACAGGCCGGCGTTGGCGCCCGTGCCCTGCAGGAAGAAGCGGCGCCGCCGCGCGGGCGACAGCGAGGCGATCCGCTCGATCGGGTACACGCCGGCGGCCGCGGTCTCCAGCACCTGGGTGTCGATGTCGGTGGCGAGGATGCGCACCGGCGGCGCGTCGCTGGCGAAGGCCTCGCAGGCGGTCATCGCGATCGAGTAGGGTTCCTCGCCGGTGGACGCGGCGCAGCACCAGATCGTCGCCGGCGTGCGCACGCCTGCGCGCAGCAGGTCGGCCAGCGCGTCGAAGTGGTGCGGTTCGCGGAAGAACGAGGTGAGGTTGGTGGTCAGCGCGTTGACGAAGGCCTGCGCCTCCGCCTCGTCGGCCTCCACCAGGTCGAGGTAGGCGCGGAAGTCGGCCAGGCCCAGCGTGCGCAGGCGGCGCGCCAGCCGGCTGTAGACCATGTCGCGCTTGTGGTCGCCGAGGTGGATGCCGGCGCGGGCGCGGATCAGGGCCGCGATGCGACGGAAGTCGCGCTCGTGGAAGGCGAAGGCGCGCTGGTCCCGCGCCTGCGCCACCTGTTCCGCGCGCGCGCCGGCGGTGACCTCAGGCATGGCCCGCCACGGACATCTGCTGCAGCGAGGTGCTGCGCAGCCGCGCGGCCAGCCAGCGGGAGAACTCGCGCGGCGGCAGCGCCGGGGAATACAGGTAGCCCTGCGCCTCCTGGCAGCCGAGGCCCTGCAGCAGCTCGGCCTGTTCCGGCGTCTCCACGCCCTCGGCGATCACCCGCAGGTCGAAGTTGCGCGCGATCAGCAGGATCGAGCGCACGATCGCCGCGTCGCCGCGGTTGGCGAGGACGTCGCGGACGAAGGAGCGGTCGATCTTGACCCGGTCCACCGGCAGCCGGCGCAGGATCGACAGCGAGGCGTAACCGGTGCCGAAGTCGTCGTAGGCGACCCGGATGCCGCGCGCGCGCAGCGCCGCCAGCGCGTCGGCGGCGCTGCCGTCGTCGTCGCCGAGCGCGATCTTTTCGGTCAGTTCCAGTTCCAGGTGCGCGGCGGTCAGGCCGCTGCGGTTGAGCGCGTGCTCGACCTCGTTGGGCAGCCGCTCGTGGTCCAGCTGGACCGGGAACAGGTTGACGCCGACCGCGAGCCGGCGGCCGTCCACGATCGGCCAGGTCGCCGCGTCCTGGCAGGCGCGCTCGAGGATCCAGCGGCCGACCGCGGGACCGACCGAACTTTCCGCGAGCGCGTCGATGAACTTGTCCGGGGTCAGCAGGCCGCGCTGCGGATGGCGCCAGCGCAGCAGCGCCTCGGCGCCGGTCGGCACGCCGGTGGTGAGGCAGACCTGCGGCTGGTAGTGCAGCTCGAACTCCTCGTCGCGGCAGGCGCGGCGCAGCTCGAGGTCGAGTTGCCGCCGGTCCAGCGCCTCGGTGCGCATGCCCGGCTCGAAGTAGCGCAGCTGGCGGCCGCCGTTGCGCTTGGCGCGCTGCATGGCGAGGTCGGCGCGCGCGATCAGCTCGTCGCTGCCGGCGGTGGCGTCGGCCATCGCCGCGCCGACGCTGGCCTCGATGTGGACCAGGTGCTGGTCGACCTGGCAGGGACGGGCGAGGTCGAGCAGCACCGAGCGCAACTGGGCGTCGATCGCCTCGCCGTCGGTGCGCGGGTAGAGCAGGGCGAACTCGTCGCCGCCGAAGCGCGCGAGCTGCGCGCCCGCCGGCAGCCCGGCCTGCAGGCGCGCGGCGACGACCTGCAGCACGGCGTCGCCGATGGTGTGGCCGAGGGTGTCGTTGATGGTGCGGAAACTGTCCAGGCCGACCAGGGCCACGCCGAGCGGGTGCGCGCCCTCGGCCAGCAGCGCGGTCAGCGCCGACAGGAACGCGCCGCGCCGCGCCAGCCCGGTCAGTTCGTCCTTCTGCGCCATGCGCTCCTGGCGCGCGCGCAGCAGGCGGCGCCCGGTGACGTCGCGCAGCAGCAGCGCCATGCCGCGCTCGTCGTCCGCGTGCCAGGGCCGGCGCGCGACCTCCAGCGTGCGCACGCCGCCGTCGCGGCCGGCGATGCGCAGGTCGCGGGTATCCGGCAGGGCGGCGCCCACGCCGGTGCGCAGCGGCGCCGCCAGCCAGTCCGGCAGGCCGTCGGCATCGCGTTGCAGGTCCAGCGGAAACAGCGACGCCAGCGCCATGCCGGGCGCCACCGCGCCGTCGAACAGGTCGCTCGCGGCGGCGTTGGCGTGGCAGATCAGGCCCTCGGAGTCGGCGACCACCACCGCGCGATAGTCGTCGCGCGCCAGCCGCTCGGCGATCCGCTGGTGGCGCTGCAGCAGGCGTTGCTCGACCAGCCGCGCGGCGATCCGTGCCAGCTGCTGGATGCCGGTAAGGGCGTCGCCGCCGACCGCCGCCCGCGGCTGCCGGTCGGCGACGTTGAGCACGCCGAGCGTGCGGCCCTGGCCGTCGAGCAGGGCCGCGCCCAGGTAGAAGCGCACGCCGTCCTCGCGCAGCACCATCGCGTCGTTGCGGAAGCGCGCGTCGAGGCGGGCGTCGCCGATCTGAAGCAGCGGCGTGCGCGGGCCGAGCGCGCGGCAGATCGCGTGCTCGCGCGGGAGCGCGACCGCGCCCTCCATGCCGCGCTGGGCGACGATCCGGAAGTGGTCGCCGGCGGCGATCGCGATGATGGCGAAGGGCGTGTCCAGCAGCCGCGCCGCCATGCCCACCAGGTCGTCCAGCTCGTCGGGCGGCTGCGGCGCGGCGGATGCGCTGTCGTCGGCGCCGGGCGCTGGCGCATGGTCGGGGTCGGGCGTGGAGGCGTGCGCCATGGACATCATCCGTGAGGGGGAACGGGCGACGCCGTCGCCGGCGCCGCCGCGAAATTGCGGTGGATCAGAATTCCTGCCAGGCGTTGTCCTCGGTGCCGGCCATCACCGGTTGCGGACGCCGCGCGCGGGTGGCGGCACGGGTCGGCGCCGGCGGCGTGGCGGCGCGACGCGATCGCGGCGCCGGCATCTCCACCACCGCGGCCTGCGGGCGTTCCACCTCGGCCAGGCGCGCCGCATCGACCCGGAACACCGCCACCGTGTCGACCAGCTGTTCGGCCTGCTGCTCCAGGGCGCGCGCGGAGGCCGATGCTTCCTCGACCAGGGCCGCGTTCTGCTGGGTGCCCTCGTCCATCGACGTGATCGCCTGGTTGACCTGCTCGATGCCGGCACTCTGCTCGGCGGAGGCGGCGGCGATGTCGGCGATGATGTCGGTCACGCGCTTCACGCTCTGCACGATCTCGCCCATGGTGCGGCCGGCGCGGTCGACCAGCGCCGAACCTTCCTCGACCTTGCCGACCGAATCGGTGATCAGCGCCTTGATCTCCTTGGCGGCGTTGGCCGAGCGCTGCGCCAGCGAGCGCACCTCGGAGGCGACCACCGCGAAGCCGCGGCCCTGCTCGCCGGCGCGCGCGGCCTCGACCGCCGCGTTCAGCGCGAGGATGTTGGTCTGGAAGGCGATGCCGTCGATCACGCCGATGATGTCGGCGATCTTCTTCGACGAATGGCTGATCGCGCTCATGGTGTCGACCACCTGGCCGACCACCGCGCCGCCCTGCTCGGCGACGTCAGCGGCGCCCAGCGCGAGCTGGTTGGCCTGGCGCGCGTTGTCGGCGTTCTGGCGCACGGTGGAGGTGAGCTCCTCCATCGAGGACGCGGTCTCCTCCAGCGACGCGGCCTGCTGCTCGGTGCGCTGCGACAGGTCGTTGTTGCCGGCGGCGATCTCGCCGGCGGCGGCGTTGATCGCGTCGCTGCCGATGCGGATCTGGGCGACGATCTGGGTCAGCTGCTCGACCGTGCGGTTGGCGTCGGCGGCGAGGCGGCCGAACTGGCCGGGCAGGTCGGTCTCGATGCGGCGGTTGAGGTCGCCGTCGGCGATCGCCGAGAGCAGCGCGCCGACCTCGGCGAGGCCGCCGTCGGCGGTCGCCATCAGGGTGTTGAGCGCCTCGACCAGCTCGCGGTAGACGAAGGCGAAGCGCTGGGCGTCGCCGCGGCGGCTGAAGTCACCGGCGACCGCAGCGTCGACCAGCGCCTTGATCTCGGCGTTGACCGCCAGCATGCCGGCCTTGACCGCGTCCACCGCCTCGGTGACGCGCGCCTTCTCGCCGGGATAGCGCTCGATGTCCTGCGACAGGTCGCCCTGCGCGTAGGCGCTGACCACCTCGATCACGCGCATGTTCATGTCGATGTGCGAGCCGACCAGGGTGTTGATCTCGTCGGCCATCACCCCGAACGCGCCCTCGAACGAATCGGTGTCCAGGCGCTCGCCGATCTGGCCGGCCTGGTGCGCCTCGAACAGCTTGCGCTGCCCCTGCTCGAAGCTGCGCAGGGTGCGGATGGCGGATTCCAGGCTGTCGGCGATGCCACGCAGCTCGTCGCGGCTGCGCACGGCGACCGCCTGCGGGAACTGACCGCGGGCGAGCAGGCCGGCGGCGTCCTCGATCTCGTGCAGCGAGCGCCGGGTGTTGCGGGTGAAGCCGAGGAACAGGTAACCGGTCAGCAGCAGCACGCACAGCACGATCGCCAGGGTCATCGCCTGGCGCCGCTCCAGCGCGGCGATCTGCAGCGCCGCGGCCTTGTCCAGCGCGCGATTGGCGGCGACCAGCGCGGCGGCCACGGCCTGCCGGGTCTGCTCGACCTGCGCGCCCATCTTCGCCACCGGCAGGTCCGGGGTTTCCGCGTCCAGCACGTGGGTCTGCAGCGCGGCGTTCTGCCGGCGCACCGCGGCCAGGGCGGCGTCCAGCGGCTTGGCCAGCACCGCGGCGACCGCGGGGGCCGCGGCGGCGGCGTTCTTCTGTTCCAGGGCGATCCGCGCGTGGACGTAGTCCTCCATGTTGCGGGCGACCGCGAGGCCGGTGCGGTCGTCCACCCAGATCGCGCCCTCGCCGAGCACGCGCACGCCGATCAGGCCCTGCTGGGCGGCGTATTCGCCGAGCGCGGGCACCCATTCGGCGGCGGCGCGACCCATGTAGGACACGCCGGGATCGGTCGCCAGCGACAGCCGGCTGGCTTCGGACAGGTGGCTCATGGCTTCGCCGACGCGGCGGATCGCCGCATCGTGGTCGGCGATCGCCTGCATCGCGTCGTCGTGCGCCGCGGCGGCCTTGGACCACGCGACGCGGACCGTCGCCAGCGGCTTGTCCAGGCCCTTGCCGGCCATGGACTCCTTCTGCCATGCGTCGAAGGCATCGAGCTGCTTCGCGACTTCGGCGCCGGCGGCCTGGATCGCGGCCGGTGCCACCTCTTCCTTGGCCGCACGCCGCACCACCAGCTGCGAGTGCCGCTGCATCGCCAGCATCGTCTGCTGCAACTGGGCCAGGCCGGTGATGCCGGTGCGCTGCAGGCGGGCGTCGGCGAGCTCCGCGCTGGCGCGCACCTCGATGATCCCGGCCAGCACGGCGCAGCTGACCAGGAAGGCCGCGCCGATCACCATCGCCTTGTGGCTGAAGCGCAAACGCGCCATCAGCCGGGTGGAGGGCGCCAGCAGGCGGTCGAAGAGGGGGGAAGCGGAACGGAGCATGCGGGCCTCTGACGGCGAGGAACACCCGGATCGGGTCACTCCTGCAGCATCGGCCCGCGCCCCGCGAACTTTAGCCGGGCGCGCGATGCGGGCACTGCGTCACGCTTTCGCGCACGCGCGCTCAAGCTTTGCGCGAACGGGCCGATTCCCGGGGCATCTGCAAGCCCCGGAGCTTCCCATGCGCCACCTCATCGCCGCCACCGGCCTGTTGCTGCTCGCGGTGTCCTTCGCGACTCCCGCCTCCGCCGACCTCAAGCCGATCAAGCGGGTCGAGCCCGAATACCCCATCGACGCGGTGCGTTCCGGCACCCAGGGCTTCGTCGAGCTCGAATTCACCGTCGACGCCAACGGCAAGGTCACCAGCGTCTCGGTGGTCAACGCCCGCCCGGCGCGCACCTTCGAGAAGGCCGCGGTGAGCGCGGTCAAGCAGTGGCAGTTCGCCCCCGGCGGCGGCCGCGGCAAGGTCCGCCTCGACTTCAAGCTGTGAGCTGACCGGCTTACAGGGGAAAGGGAACGCACCTTCTGGTGCGTTTTCTTTTTGCGGCAGCGAAAGCTGCGCCTTCTCCGCGCAGGCTGCTCCCTCCCCCGCTTGCGGGGGGTGAGGCGGCGCGCTCATGTGCCACTGGCACATGCGCCGCCGAACGCCCGAGGGCTATGCCCGAGGGCCGGACGGGCTGGGGTGGGGGTGAGTCCCGGCTTAAAAGCCGCACCCTCACCCTCGCGCTGGCGCGCTCGACCTCTCCCGCAAGCGGGAGAGGTGATATGCAACAGCAGCGCTGCGAAGGTCTCGGCCGTTCCCCCTCTCCCGCTTGCGCGAGCGGGCCGGGGTGAGGGCGAGTCAGTCTCGAAGGGCGAGGGCCGCGCCCCCGCCGGGCGCTCAGGCCGCCTCGGCCTCCAGCGCATCCACCGCCTCGGCGACCAGGCCCATCTCGGCGCTGGTCATCAGCCGCTCGATGTCGATCAGCACCAGCATGCGCTCGTCCACCAGGCCGATGCCAGTGAGGAACTTGCGGTCGATCGCGCTGCCGGCCAGGTCCGGCACGGCGCTGATCTGGGCGGCGTCGAGCTGGAGCACGTCGGAGACGGCATCCACCACCATCCCGACCACGCGCTGGCCGACGTTGAGCACGATCATCACCGTGGTCGGGCCGTACTCGGCGTGCGCGAGGCCGAACTTCACCCGCATGTCCACCACCGGCACGATCAGGCCGCGCAGGTTGATCACGCCCTTGATGTAGTCGGGCGCCTCCGGCAGCCGGGTGACCGCGTCGTAGCCGCGGATCTCCTGCACCTTCAGGATGTCCACGCCGTATTCCTCGGCGCCGAGGGTGAAGGTCAGGTATTCGCAGGCGGGGGCGGTATCGGCAGGCGTGCTCATGGGAACGTTCGACGCAGTGACAGCCACGACAACGGCCGTGGCGCGGGATTCTTGAACCGGCGCGCGGCGCTCACGCCGCCGCCGGCAGCCGCAGCGCGGCGCCCAGGCCGCCCGCGTCCACGATCAGCGCGACCCGGCCGTCGCCGAGGATGGTCGCGCCGGAGACGCCGGCCACGCGCCGGTAGTTCGCCTCCAGGTTCTTGACCACCACCTGCTGCTGGCCGAGCAGGGCGTCGACCTCCAGCGCCATCCGGCGCT
The DNA here is from genome assembly GCA_035539135.1 of Lysobacteraceae bacterium. Classification (GTDB taxonomy): domain Bacteria; phylum Pseudomonadota; class Gammaproteobacteria; order Xanthomonadales; family Xanthomonadaceae; genus JABFWF01. The sequence continues at coordinate 108,022 of DATLJD010000012.1, read as the reverse complement.
CGCCGCTCTCGACCACCACCGCGATGGCGTCGCCCTCGCGCGGGCGCGCGGGCAGGCCGTAGAACGCGGCCAGGTCCACCAGCGGCATGCATTCCTCGCGCAGGCGCAGCACGCGGCCGTTGCCGGCGATCGCGTGGACATCGCCGGGCGCGGGCTGCAGCGATTCGACCACGGTGTTGAGCGGCACGATGAAGACCTCGCCGCCGACCGCGACCGACATCCCGTCGAGGATCGCCAGGGTCAGCGGCAGCCGGATCGCGACGGTGGTGCCGGCGCCCTGGCGGCTGCGGATCTCGACCTGGCCGCCGAGCGACTGGATGTTCTTGCGCACCACGTCCATGCCGACGCCGCGGCCGGACAGCTCGGTGAGCTGTTCGGCGGTGGAGAAGCCGGGCGCGAACACCAGGTCCCAGACCTGCGCGTCGGTCGGGTTCTCCGGCACCGGGATGTTGCGCTCGAGCGCCTTGCGCAGGATCCGCGCGCGATCCAGGCCGCGGCCGTCGTCGCTGATCTCGATGACGATGTGGCCGCCCTGGTGCGCGGCCGACAGGCTCAGGGTGCCGGTCTCGTCCTTGCCGGCGGCGCGGCGCTCGGCCGGCGCTTCCAGGCCGTGGTCGATCGCATTGCGCACCAGGTGCACCAGCGGGTCCACGATCTTCTCGATCATGCCCTTGTCGAGCTCGGTGCCTTCGCCGGCGGTGCGCAGGCGCACCTTCTTGTCCAGCCGCGAGGCGAGGTCGCGCACCATCCGCGGGAAGCGGCTGAAGGCGAATTCGACCGGCAGCATGCGCACGCCCATCACCGCTTCCTGCAGGTCGCGGGTGTTGCGTTCAAGCTGCTCGAGGCCGGCCAGCAGCGGCTCGTGCGCGACCGGATCGAGTCCGGCCGAACGCTGGCGCAACATCGCCTGGGTGATGACCAGTTCGCCGACCAGGTTGATCAACGCGTCGACTTTGGTCACCGCGACGCGGATGGAACCGTCGCTGTCGGACGCGCGCCGCGAAAACTGGGCGACGTTGCCGATCTCGGCCTCGGCCTCGGCCGCCGCCGGTGGGGCCTCCGGCGCGACCGCGTCGATGGACAGTTCGCACTCGTCCTCGACCCAGGCGAAGGCCTCGGCGATCGCCTTGCGCGGCACCGCGCCCGGCAACTCCAGGTCCCAGGCGAGGTAGGCGGTATGCGGGTCCAGTTCGGCGAACGGCGGCAGCCGCTCGTCGCGGCAGCGCGCGGTGACCGGGCCGTGCTCGGCGAGTTCGCGCAGGATCCGCAGCGGGTCGTTGCCGCTCAGGAACAGCGACGGCGCGGGCGTGAAGCCGACGGTCCAGCGCTCCGGCGCCGCGTCCGCGGCCTTCGCCGCGGCGGCGACCGCGCCGGCCTCGCTGCCGAGCATGCGCTCCAGCCCGGCGCGCGCGCGCGCCAGCGCGACCTCGTCGATCGCCTCGCCGTGCTCGGCCGCGGCCAGCAGGCCGTGCAGCACGTCCACCGCCGCCAGCAGCGCGCCGATCGCCTCGCCGGCGAGCGCTCGTTTGCCGCCGCGGGCCTCGTCCAGCAGGGTTTCCAGCAGGTGGGTGAGGTCGGTGATCGCGGAGAAGCCGAAGGTCGCCGCGCCGCCCTTGATCGAGTGCGCGGCGCGGAACACCACGTGGATGGTCTCGCCGTCGCCCTGCGCCGACTCCAGCGCGAGCAGGCCGCGCTCCATCGCCGCGAGGTTCTCGCGGCTCTCCTCGAAGAACGCGGCGTGGAACTGGCGGATGTCCATCGGGCCTAGCCGAGCACCTTGCGCACGGTGGCCAGCAGCTGTTCCGGATCGAACGGCTTGACCAGCCAGCCGGTCGCGCCGGCCGCCTTGCCTTCCTGCTTCTTGTCGCTGCCGGACTCGGTCGTCAGCATCAGCAGCGGGGTGAACTTGTAGTTGGGCAGCGCGCGCAACTGGCGGATCAGCTCGATGCCGTCCATGCGCGGCATGTTGACGTCGGTCACGACCGCGTCGAAGCGCTGATCGCGGGCGATGTCCAGCGCCGCCTGCCCGTCCTCCGCCTGTTCGACGGAATAGCCGCCGGAAGTGAGCGCGAAGCTCACCATCTGCCGCATGGAGGTGGAATCGTCGACGATCAGCAAACGGGCACTCACTCGGTCTCTCCGGGGTCTTCTTCGGATGGCAGGCCCAGGCTGGCGGCCAGCGCGAGGTCGCGCGCGGCCTGCGCCAGCGCGGGCGAGGGTTCGGTGATGGTGGTCGCGCGGCCGGCCGCGGCGCGGTCGCGCACGAACGCATGCAGCAGCTGCAGCCCGGCGGTGTGCACGCGGCGCACCTCGCCGCCGCCCAGCGCCAGCGGCTCGGCGTCCTCCAGGTGCGGCAGCAGCGCCGCGTGCAGGTCGGCGACGTGCTCGATGCCGAGATCGGGTTGCAGCGGGATCTCGCTCATGGATAGGGCTCCGGCCGGCGCCTTGGCGGGTGGGTCGGAACCATTAACGGCGGGGCGGGGCGGGGCTTTAGGGGGTGACTGCCAGTAACCGAGGTGAATATCGGTCTCCCGTCTTGTGGCGCGGGGCTTGTGCCGATTACCGTCGGGCCAGCAGGGGTGCCTGCGGAGTGCCACCAAGGAGAGGATCCATGTTGCGAAGGATCGCACGGCGGCCGGGATGGGCTGCGTTCCGCCCGCAATTTGCCCGCATCTCGAGGTCGATGCCCTACCGCAGGGTGGTCGCAATGGCCCTCATGTTCGGGATCGGCCTGTGTCGTCTCTTGCCTGCGCACGCCCAAGAGACTTTGCGCTTCGACCAGAAGTACATCGAAGCGATCAAGAAAAGTTCAGGTATCAGCCCCGTCGCGATGGACGCCTTCGGCGACCAGATCGACCTGGCGACCGGCGGCGCGACTTTCCGCTGGACCGATATCGACGTTCCCGGCAACAACGCGCTACCGGTTCGCCTGCAGCGGTCGCTGGTGGTCGAGGACAAGCGCCACGGCGACGGCCAGTTGCACGGCTTCGGGTCGATGGGGAGTTTGGACATCCCCTACCTGAAGGGAGTTTTTTCCACCTACGGCTGGCAGGTGACCGGCTCGGACCCTAACGCGCGCTGCTCCCACCCTTCTGCGCCCCCGCCGATGGCGGGCGGGAAGCTTGGCGCGTCGGACTACTGGAGCGGCAACTGGCTGCACATCCCGTGGGAGGGCGATCAGGCCATCCTCCAGAACCCGGCCGCCGAGATTCCGAGACCGGCCGGCAGCGCCTCACTGATCACGCGCAACTTCTGGGTGTTCCAATGCCTGCCGTCCACGAAAAACCAGTATCCCGGCGAAGGGTTCATTGCACGGTCGCCCAGCGGCGAGAAGTATTACTTCGACTGGGTGGTGACGCGGCCCTTCGGAGCGCTCACCAAGCGACTCGGAAACTATGGGGACGGCAAGACGGGCGCCTTCGTTGCCTCGATGGCGCGTGAAACCGTCTTCTTCTTGGTGACCCGGATCGAAGACCGTTTCGGCAACTGGGTCACGTACGACTATGACGGATCCAACCTTCGCAAGATTACTGCGAGCGACGGCAGGTTCATCACGCTGACGTGGAGCGGCGGGCAGGTGATCTCCGCGCAGTCGAACCTGGGCACCTGGACCTACGCCTCCACCCGCGAAGGATTCACCGTGACCCCGCCGGATGGCAACCGTTGGGTCTATGTCCAGGGCGGGCTGATGGAGATCGAACCTTCCCAGGATCTCCCGGTCTACGACCCCACGCCACGCTGCCCGCTTCCCGATCTGTCGACCGGGACGTACAGCCTGGCGGTCACCCATCCTTCGGGCGCCACCGCGACCTTCCACTTCCAGGTCAAACGCCATTTCAAGAACAACGTCCCGGAGATGTGCAACAGCTTCATCGACGGGGGGCTGACGAGCTACAAGTACCTGACCATTCCCAATTTCAGTGACACGTTCACGCTGGTCTCCAAGACCGTCACGGGCATTGCCCTTCCGGCCATGCAGTGGACGTACAGCTACACCGGAGGAGGCCCCTTCGCGTTCGAGGACGTCTGCAGCAATCCACCCACGCCGTACGCTTGCCCGCCGAACAAGACGACGGTCGTCAGGGGGCCCGACCGGTCGTACAAGCGCTACACCTTCGGGAACCTCTACAACGTCAACTCGGGGCAACTGCTGAGAATTGACGAGGGATACGAGACGGGCGCGGCGCCCGATGTCCAGGTCGTGATTCAGCGGAGCAAGGTCAACAGCTACATCACGGCCGACGACCTGAGCACGCAGCCGTTTCCGGACTGCGTTGGATCGCCTGGTTCCTGGAGTCTGGAGAACATCATTCTCGGATGCCTGCGGCCGCAGAAGGAGAGGGATACGACGCAGGATGGCGTCACGTTCTCCGCGTCCACCACAGCCTTCGACAAGTGGGCCAGGCCACTGAGCTCCACGAAGCACAGCTCGCTCGGTTACACCAGGACGGACAAGACGAGCTATTACGACAACGCGTCACTCTGGATATTGGGCCAGATCGCGCGCCGGGAAACCGATGGCGTGGAAGTGTCCGAAGCCACTTTCGACCCGGCCACCGCACTCCCGACGGCCTACGCCAGATTCGGGAAACCCCAGCAAAGCCTCACCTACAACCTCACGACGGGAACCCAGGACGGCACGATCGCCACGGTCAAAGACGGCAACGGACACGTCACCCGCGTGGAGGATTGGCATCGCGGCGTCCCCCGGAAGATCACCTTTGCGGACAACAGGACCATATCGGCGCAGGTACTCGATACGGGCTGGATCGCCTCGGTAACGGACGAGAATGGCTACAAGACCTGCTACGCCTATGACGCGATGGGACGGGTGAAGCAGATCACCTATCCATCGGAAACCCAGATGGGGATTTGCGATACGTCCCGCTGGGCTCCCACCAAGATCACCTTCCAGGACGGCTACCAGGCCGCCTACGGCGTGCCAGCAGGCCATTGGCGCCAGATCACCTATACCGGGCGTGGGCGCAAGTTGCTGATCCTGGATGCCCTATGGCGTCCGGTCGTCGAGCAGGCGCTGGACCTCGACGACGTGCCCGGAACGGACAGCGAGACGATCAAACGCTACGACGGAACGGGAAGGATGGTTTTCGAGTCCTATCCCATGAACACTGGAGGAGCGGCGGCCTATTCCGACACCGGATTGAGGGGCGTCCACACCTCCTACGACTCGCTTGATCGTCCGGTCCTGGTCGCAAAGGACTCCGAGATCGGCAGCCTGCACTGGACGACGCGGTACCTCTCGGGATTCCAGGCGCAGGTCACCGATCCGCGCAACAACCGGACGATCACCGCCTACCAGGCCTTCGACCAGCCGACGACCGAGTGGCCGGTTTCGATCGTCGCCGCGGACGGCCGACCCGAGGAAACCCAGACGCTGATCGAACGCGATGTCTTCGGCAAGCCGCTTTCCCTGACACGCCGCAATGCGGCGGGGACCGTCGCTGCCACCCGGGCATACGACTATAACGCGGCGCAGGAGCTCTGCAAAACCGTCGAGCCGGAAACCGACGCGACACTGATGGGTTACGACGGGGCAGGCAACCTCCAGTGGAGCGCCGCGGGGCTGCCTCCGGGGACCGTCTGTTCGGCAACGGGCAACACCGCTGCCATCCTGGCGCGCAAGGCCGTGCGCTCCTACGACCCGCGCGATCGCCTGCTCGGGATCAGCTATGCCGACCACCGGGCGGACGTCGCCTTCTCCTATACGCCTGATGGGAAGCTGGAGACGGCGGCGGCCTATAACGGTGGAACCGATGTCGTCACCACCACCTACACATACAACCGCCGCCGCCTGATGACGGGAGAGCGAATGGTGGCCGGCAGCAAGGACCTGCGGATCGGCTACGGCTATGACAGCAACGGCAATCTGTCCTCGCTGGCCTATCCGTCCGGGTTGGTGGTTCCCTTCGATCCTAATGGACTGGGCCAACCGGGTCGCGCCGGCACCTATGCCACGGGCGTGACCTATTACCCCAATGGCGGAATCCGCCAGTTCACCTATGGGAACGGCATCGTCCACACCCTGGCGCAGAACGAGCGTGGCTTGCCGGAGCGGAGCCGTGACGCCTATGGTTCGACGGCCTATCTGGACGACAGCTACGACTACGACGGCAACGGGAACGTGGCCGCCATCAGCGACGGACTGACCGGGCACCGCGGCGACCGCACCATGACCTACGATGGCCTGGATCGGTTGCTGACGACGGCGTCGCCGATGTTCGCCGGCGCGGTCGCCACGTACCGCTACGACGCCTTGGACAACCTCACGGCCGTGAAGGCGCCGGGTCGCGACCAGGAATACATCTACGACGCCCACTGGCGGCTGACCAACGTGGTCGACGCAGCATCGGGCAGCACGGTGGTCGGTCTTGGGTACGACGAGCAGGGGAACGTCAACAACAAGAAGGGCATGCTGTTCGACTTCGACCTGGGCAACCGGCTCCGCGGGGTGAGCGGCACCGCGTCCGCGAGCTACATCTACGACGCCCATGGCCGGCGCGTGCGGGATATCACCACCGGCCCGAAATGGAGCCTCTACAGCAATGCGGGTCAGCTCCTGTATGTCGAGGACGACAGGACAGGCTCGAGGACGAGCTACATCTACCTCGGCGGCAGCCTGGTCGCCCAGGACTCGAACGTGCCGCCGGTCGGCATGCCCCAGTTGAGCGTGCCCGCGAGTAGCACGACTGGCGCCTACACGGTGCAGTGGACCGCAGCGACGAACGCCGAGCGCTACGAGGTCCAAGAGCAGGCCGACGGCGGAAGCTTCGCGGGGATCTACTCCGGAACGGGACTGAGCGTCGCCCGCAGCAACCCGGACGGGACCTATGGCTATCGGGTGCGCGCGTGCACGACGGCCGGCTGCGGCAACTGGAGCGCCACCGCGACCGTATTGGTGACCCGGGCGCCGACGGAGGGCCCGGGGATCACGGCGCCCGCGAGCGGCCTCAACGGAAGTTACACGATCAGCTGGACCGCGGTTCCGCTGGCTGACCGGTATGTGTTGCAGGAGAGCGGCAACGCGGGCGGCAGCTGGGCGACTGCCTATTCGGGGAGCGCTCGACAGAAAGCATTCGCAGGCCATGCCGCCGGAAGCTGGTCGTATCGCGCGCAGGGCTGCAATGCCAACGGGTGCGGCCCCTGGTCGGCGATGGCCACCGTGCAGGTGTTCTATCCGCCTGCGACAGCGCCCGCCCTGAGCGCCCCGGCGTCGGATTACGACGGCGCGTACACGGTGTCCTGGGCAGCGGTCAATGGCGCCTCCAGCTATAGCCTGGAAGAGGGCGTCAATGGCGGAACCTGGCGCACGGCCTACAGCGGTGGCGCCGTCACCAAGACGTTCTCCGGCAAGTCCAGCGGTGGCTATGCCTATCGGGCGAAGGCCTGCAATGCCGCCGGGTGCGGACCGGCCTCCGCGGCGAAAACGGTACAGGTCACCTTGCCGCCCGCAAGCGCTCCTGTTCCGTCGGCGCCTGCGCTCAGCAGCACGGGCAGCTACACCGTCAGCTGGGCCGCGGTCGCCGGAGCCAGCAGCTACGCCCTTGAGGAACGCTTCAATAGCGGAAGCTGGACCGGCGTCTACAGCGGCAGCGCCCTGAGCAAGGCGCTATCGGGCAGGAGCCAGGGCACGTACGCCTACCGGTTGCGCGCCTGCAACGCGGCGGGCTGTTCTCCGAACTCCGCCACCAGGACCATGGTGGTCGACTTCCGCCCGGCTGCGCCGACGCTGACGCTGCCCTCGTCGACGACCTCGCACAGCTTTCCTGTGAAATGGACCAGCAGCGCGACGGCCACCAGCTATCGTCTGGAACAAAGCGCCGATGGCGGAGCGTGGACGGTGGCGTACAGCGGCACCGCATTGAGCGTCTCACTGGGAAGGCCCAATGCGACTTACCGGTACCGGGTACAGGCCTGCAACGGGTACGGCTGCGGGGCGTATTCCGCGATTCGCACGATCACGGTGGACTGGGAGCCTTGCCGCATGTGCATCGCGCCGGCCGGGAGTGTTGAAGCGGACGCCGAGCTGGAGGACGCGCCATGAGCCTGTGCACGACCACGTGGGCGTTCCGCGCCGGGTTGGCGGCGCTGATCGGCCTGGCCCAGCTCATCGCGGGCCGCGCCCATGCGCAATACGTCCAGTATGTCCATACCGATGCACTAGGCAGCCCGGTGGCGATCACCGACCAGAGTCGCCGAGTCGTCGAGCGGACCGAGTACGAACCGTACGGCAAGGTGCTGGGGGCGCCGGTCCAGGACGGACCGGGATACACGGGGCACGTCAGCGATGCCGCCACCGGGCTGAGTTATATGCAGCAGCGGTACTACGATCCGGGAATCGGAAGGTTCCTGAGTGCGGATCCAATTGCTGCAGATACTTACACGGCCTGGAATTTTGATCGATACAGCTACGCTGCTAACAATCCATACAAGTTTAAGGACCCTGATGGTCGAATCATCGAAACAGTTTGGGACGTCGCCAATGTCGTCATGGATGTGGCGAGTCTTAGCGGTAATTTGGCTGCTGGAAACTACGCAGGCGCGGCATTAGATACTGGTGGGCTGATCGTCGATGCGGCAGCAACAGTAGTACCTGGGGTTCCTGGAGGCGCAGGGGCGGCTATTAAGGCTGCTAGGGGTCTAGATAAAGCTCGGGATGTACTGAGGGCGAATAGAGTGGCAGGGAAAGCTGGCGAGGCAGCAACCCGTGCGAAGCTAGGGGAGAGAATTGCCGGGGAACAGGTAACCTTCAAAACTAGTGATGGAACTCGGACAAGACCAGACTTCGTTACCAAAGAAAAGGGTATCGTAGAGTCGAAGAGCGGGGGCGCTCAGTTGACAACCGGCCAAGCCAAGTTGAAAGCTGATGTTGATGCGGGTAGGGAAGTTACTCCCGTGGGTAAAAACGCTGAAAGAGCGGGCCTTCAGCCAGGAGTGCCGACTAAAATGACATCTTGCGAAGTTGATCGATGCTGAGGCAGTAAATGAATCCTGATCACGTCACAATTGACTTTGTTGCCCGAGGGGATTGTCCGGGTCAGTGGAAATTGGTCATCGTAGAGGAGGGGCCTTGGGCGGGCTCTACTGCTGACGAACTGCGCCGAATTCAGGGCCGACTATATGGATGTTTGGATGCTGCAGTTGATGGGCAATTGGCGGCGAGCTTTCCCGATTCATTGGGAGGACATATAGTAATTCAGCTAGATTGCTACAAAGTACCTAGGGCCGACGTGGAAAGCTTCTTCCGCAGATTTTCCGAAGGGGTACTCTCGACTGACGATTATCGAGAGGCGATTCAACATAGCCAGTTCGTCAGTGGAGTCAGTTTCGAAATAAATTTCGGGTAGGTCTTTTTGTAAAGACGAGCCGACCGCGTCAAGCAACGGCGTAGCGTTCTTTTTTTGTTCGGCGATGGCGTGCGTGGATCTCCGCTGCAGGCAGAACGGCGCTGATGAGCGGATTCGAAATAACCCGGCGCCGTCACGAAGAACGATCATCCTCGCCTCCTGCCGCGCCGCGCTCACCCGAGGTCTGGCGCGCGGCCTGGTCCCTGGTCGGCGCCTTGTCGCCGCTGCCGGCGAGGTCGCTGCGCTGCTCGTCGGTGACGTTGCCCAGGCCCTGGCCTAGGTTCTTGCCGATGTCGTGCTGCTTGCGGTCGCGGTCGCCCATGGTCCGATCCTCGATGGTTTGGCGAACCCGATGGTGGCGCGACGCGGGTGCAGGACGGGTGGAGCCAGCGGCGACGTGGCGGCGACGCGGCACGGCCTACACTCGCGGCCTTGTCACGGAGTCCGGCCATGCGGCATGCGCGCGCCCTGCTGCTCGCCGCCAGCCTGCTGGGGCTGGCGGGCGCCGCCGCCTGCGGCTGGGCCGGGGAGGCCGCCATGCCCGCTTCGTCGTCCACGTCCCACACCGCCGCCGGCGATTCGTCGCTGGCGCTGCGCTCGCCCGCGTTCGCGCCCGGGTAACCGCTGCCGATGCGCTTCACCTGCGAAGCGGAGGGCGTGTCGCCGCCGCTGCAGTGGAGCGGCGTGCCGGAGGGAGCGCGCAGCCTGGCGCTGATCGTCGAGGATCCGGACGCGCCCGATCCGGCGGCGCCGCAGCGGGTGTTCGTGCACTGGGTGCTGTACGACCTGCCGCCGGACAGCGACGGCCTGCCCGAGAGCGTCGCCGCCGCGCAGCTGCCGGCGGGCACGCGGCAGGGTCGCAACGACTGGGAGCGAACGGGCTTCGGCGCGGCCTGTCCGCCGATCGGGCGGCACCGCTACGTGCACCGGCTGTACGCGCTGGACACGCAACTGCCGGACCTGCACGAGCCGGACAAGGCGCGCCTGCTGGCGGCAATGGAAGGCCACGTGCTGGCGCAGGCGGAGCTGGTGGGGACGTACGAGAAGCGCGCGCATTGAGCGCCGCGATGCGTGTGAGGCGGTTCCTGCATGTCGTAGAGCGGAGCTTGCTCCGCTGCGTTGCCTGCCGGGTTGCAAGCAGCGGAGCAAGCTCCGCTCTACGGCCTGGCGCTGGCCGCGAGCGTGGGGACACGGGAGGGTGTTTCCGGCTCCCGGCTCCCGGCTCCCGGTTACCGGTCGGTCCCTCACTCGAACAACGCGTTCGCATCCAGCAGCACGGTCGGCACCGCGCCGGGGCGGGCGACGCCGATGGTGGCGCGGTCGGCGGCGCGGCGGCGATGGGTGCCAGGGCGGTAGGGAGGTTCGACCATGTCGGGGGTGAGGCTGACGACGTCGTCGACGCTGGTCACCAGCAGGCCGATCAGTTCGTCGTCGTGCTCGACCACGACGATGCGCGCGCGTTCGTCCGGGCGGACCTCGCCGGCATGCAGCCAGCGGCCGAGGTCCCAGACCGGGACGATCCGCCCGCGCAGGTTCATCACGCCGAGCACGGCGTCGTCGGCGCCACGCATGGCGATGATCGGCGCCAGCCGCACCACTTCCTGGACGCGCAACAGTTCGAGTGCGTAGCGGTCGCCGTCCACCGACACGCGCAGCCAGCGCGCGGGTTGCGCCTGCGGCCCCGGTTCCGCGGCGTCGTGGCCGGCGGCGGGGCGCGCATCGGGCGTTGCAGCAGGGGCCGGCGACGGAGCCGGGCGCGCGCGGGCGACGGGTGTCGCGGGCGGCATGGGCGGCATGGTCGGCATGGCGGGCGCGGACGGCGGCACCGGCTCGGCGTGGCGTGCGGCGGCGTGGTCGGCGGCGGACGGCGCGGCCGCGGCGGCGGTGCGCGCGGCGTCCTCCACCGGCGCGAGCAGGGCATCGATGTAGTCGTTCACTTCGACGTCGTGCGGATGAGGAGTTGCGAGGCGATCGGTCGCGTTCATGCCGCCTCCTGCCGTTCGGCTTCGTCGCGCAGCAGCCAGGCCAGCGCGCGCGCATACGCTTCCAGTCCGCGCGACTCGGGGAGTTCGGCGGCGGTCAGCGCGTGCGCGTCGCGCAGGCGCGTGTCAATCGGCACCACGCCGGGCCAGACGCGCTCGCCGTGGCGCTCGCGCAGTTCCTCAAGGCTCTGCACGCCGGAGCGGGTGCGGCGGTCGAACAGGGTCGGCAGGATGTGGCGCGGCAGCGCGCGCCGGCGCGAGCGTTCGACCATGTCGGCGGTGCGCAGCATGTCGGCGAGGCCGTGCAGGGCGAGCGGGTCGGTCTGGGTCGGGATCACCAGGCGGTCGGCGGCGGCGAGCGCGTTGACCATCAGCAGGCCGAGGGTGGGGGGACAGTCGAGCAAGGCGTAGTCGTACTCGTTGCGCACGCCGTGCAGCGCGCGGCCGAGGGCGAGGCCGAGCCCGGGCTGGGTCGCGCCGCGGCGTTCCAGGGTGGCCAGCGCGGGCTGCGCGGCGACCACCTGCAGGTTGTGCACGGCGCTGTCGCGCCGCACCGCGGCGATGCCGGGCCCGTGCGCGGCGAACAGGTCGTGGCTGCCGGCGGGCGGCGGGTCGGACGGGATGCCGAAGGCGCGGGTCAGCGAGGCGTGCGGGTCGAGGTCGAGCAGCAACACCCGCGCGCCGTCGGTGGCCAGCCCGCGCGCCAGGCACAGCGAGGTCGTGGTCTTGCCCACGCCGCCCTTCTGGTTCGCGATCGCCCAGGTTTGCATCACTGCACCCCCGCGCGCGGCGCGCCGCCGATGTCTCGCGGGTCGCCATCGGACAACGCTTCCGCGCCAGCCGACCGATGGTGCGACGAGGGTGCATCGTGGGCGAGCGCGCTGGCCTGCGCTGCCGGCTTTCCGGCCCGCGCCGGGGTCGCCACCTTCGTCGCCGCGGCCATTGCTGGCGCGGCGGCGGGGCGGGTCGCGTCTTCGCCTTCGTCGCCGGCGTAGGCCACCACGGTCTCCGGGCCGATCGTGTCCACGCCGTCCGGCGCGGCCAGGATCACCAGCAGCACGCGCCGGTTGGCGTTGCGGCCTTCCGCCGTGGCGTTGTCGGCGACCGGTTGCTGCTCGCCGTAGCCGACCACCGCCAGCCGGTCCGGGGCGACGCCGTGCGCGATCATCTCGTGCACCACGCTGGCCGCGCGCGCGGCCGACAGCTCCCAGTTGGAGTTGAACTGCCAGGTGTGGATCGGCTTGTTGTCGGTGTAGCCCTCCACGCGCACCGCGTTGGGCTCGCCGCGCAGGATCTTCGCGATTTCGGCGATGGTCGCGCGCGCCTTCGCGTCCGGCACCGCGACGCCGCTGGCGAACAGCACGTCGCTCTGGATCTCCACCTCGAGGTAGGTGCGCGCGCGACGCACGGTGACCAGCTTGCGCCGCACCAGTCCGGACAGGGCCTGTTGCAGGCGGTCGCCGAGGATGCGCAGTTGCTCGCCGCGTCCCTCGCTGTCGCCGCTGGCGCCGCTGCCCTTGCCCTGCGAGGCCTTGCGCCAGGCGTGGGCGAAGGTCGGCAGGTCCAGGACCTGGCGCACGGTCTTCACTTCCACCGGCGGCGGCGCGGCAGGGCCCGCGGCCTTGGCGCCGGGCGTCGCGATCGAGGGGCGGTCGAACGCGGAGCCGCGCAACTGCTCATGGCCGAGCTGGATCGGCGCGATCGTGCGCGGGGTGCCGCCGAACGCCGCGGACATCGCGTCGGCGAGCACGCGGTACTTGCCTTCGTTGATCGACGATACCGCGTACATCACCACGAAGAACGCCAGCAGCAGGGTGACGAGGTCGCCGTAGGGGATCGCCCACGCCTCGTGGTTGAGGTGCTCCTCGTGCTGCTGGTGCCGGCGCGCCATGTCAGTGCACGAACCCGTTGAGCCGCGTTTCGATGTTGCGCGGGTTCTCGCCCTGGGCGATCGCGATCAGCCCCTCGACGATCATCTCGCGCTCCGCGGTCTGGCCGTGGATCACGCCCTTGAGCTTGCTCGCCATCGGCAGCAGCATCAGGTTGGCCGCGCCGATGCCGTAGATCGTCGCGGTGAACGCGGCGGCGATGCCGTGGCCGAGCTTGGTCGGATCGGCGAGGTTCTTCATCACCGCGATCAGGCCGAGCACCGCGCCGATGATGCCCAGCGTCGGCGAATAGATGCCCATGCCCTCGAACACCTTGGCCGCCGCGAGGTCGCGCTGGCCCTGTCCGTGCAGCTCGATTTCCAGCATCTGCCGGATCGCCTCCGGCTCGACGCCGTCCACGACCATCTGCAGGCCCTTCTTCAGGAACGGATCGGGCTGCGACTCGACCTGCGCTTCCAGCGCGAGCAGGCCCTGCTTGCGCGCCACCGTGCTCCATTCGACGATCTGGCGGATCACCGCGGTGCGGTCCTGCGCCGGCGGCTGGAACACCCAGCGCACGATCTTCAGCGCGCGCCGGAAGGTGTCCAGCGGGGTCTGCAAGAGGATCGCGGCGACGGTGCCGAGGATCACGATCACGAACGCGGCAGGCGACCACAGGCTGGCCAGCCCGGCGCCCTTGAGCACGCTGCCCCCCATCAGTGCCCCGATCGCGAGCACGACGCCGATGATGCTGAGTCGGTCCATTGCTTGGGTTATCGGTCGCAGGGCGGGGGGACTTGAGCGGTGGGACGGTGGGCGCGACCGCGCGGAGGCGACGGGCGTCGCGCCGCGCGGGTGCGCCTCGGAGCGGGAATTTCAGCGGCAATCCCGGCCGGCGCCGGCATCACGGAGCGCACGGCGGAGACTCAGCGTTCCCGGCCCAGTCCCGTGCGCAGCAGGCCGTCCACGTCCAGGATCAGCGCCATCCGGCCGTCGCCGACCAGGCTGGCGCCGGCGTAGCCGGGCAGGCCGCGCAGGGTGCGCGGCAGCGCCTTGATCACCACTTCCTCGCGGCCGCGCACGCGATCCACCGCCAGGCAGTAGCGCTGCTCGCCCGACTGCAGCACCACGCAGGTCTGCGCCGACAGCGGCGCCTCCGGCAGGCCCAGCCAGGCGCGCAGGCTGAGCAGCGGCAGCGGGCGCTGGCGCAGGTCGAGCGTGCGGTGGCCATCGAGCATGGTCGGCCGGCCGGGATCCGACGACAGCACCTCGACCACCCGCACCAGCGGCAGCGCGTAGACGTCGTCCTCCAGCTCGACCAGCAGGGTCGGCAGGATCGCCAGGGTGAGCGGCACGCGGATGGTGAAGCAGCTGCCGTGGCCGACCTCGGACTGGATCTGCACGGTGCCGCTGAGCTCGCGGATCTTCGACTGCACCACGTCCATGCCGACGCCGCGGCCGGACAGGTCGCTGACCTGGGTGCGGGTCGAGAAACCCGGCAGGAAGATCAGCTGCAGGCATTCCTCCGGCGACAGCCGCGCCGCGCTCTCGTGGTCGATCAAGCCCTTGTCGCAGGCGCTGCGGCGCAGCTTCTCCGGGTCGATGCCGGCGCCGTCGTCGCGCACGACGATGGAGACGTGGTCGCCCTCCTGCTGCGCCGACAGCCGCACGGTGCCGGTCTCCGGCTTGCCGGCGGCGATGCGCCGCGCGGGCGCCTCGATGCCATGGTCGATCGCGTTGCGGACCAGGTGCACCAGCGGATCGGACAACGCCTCGACCAGGTTGCGGTCGAGTTCGGTGTCAGCACCCTCGATCTCGAGTTCGACGGATTTTTCCAGTTGCCGCGCGACGTCGCGCGCCAGCTTGGGGAAGCGCGAGAAGACCCGCCCGACCGGCTGCATGCGCGCCATCATCACCGCCGACTGCAGGCGCGAGGTGGCGACGTCGAGCGAAGTGACGGCGCGGTCCAGCTGCTCGTCGCGCAGGCGCGGGCGGATCGTCTTCAGCCGGTTGCGCGCGAGCACCAGTTCGCCGACCAGGTTGATCATCGCGTCCAGCCGGCGCACGTCCACGCGCACGGTGGTGTCGGCCTCGCCGGCGGCGGCGCGCGCCGGGCGCGCGGCAGGGCGCGCTGCCATGCGCGACGCGGGGGCGGCGGGCACCGAAGGCGGCGTTGGCGCGGGCGGCGCGGGCGGCACGGGCGGCGGCGGAACCGCCGTCGCTCCCGGCCCCGGCGTGGTGCCGGGCACGCCGCCCTTGCCGTGCAGGCTGTCGAGCAGCGCCTCGAAATCGAAGTCGTCCTCGACCGGATCGGCCGCGCGCTCGACCGCCGCCGCCACCGCGACCGGCGTCGGTACCGGCACCGTGGCGGCAGCCGTGGCGGCCGCTTCGGAGCCTGGCAGGCGCAACGCATCCAGCAGCCAGGCCGGCGGCGGATCCAGGGGCGCGCCCATCGCGACCGCGTCGAGCATGTCGGCGAGCAGGTCGATCGCCTGCTGGGTCGCGTCGAAGGCGCCGTCGTCGAGCGCGCGCTCGCCGCTGCGCGCGGCGTTGAGGCGGTCCTCGACCGCGTGGCAGACGCCGACCATCTGCGGGAAGTCGAGGAAGCCGGCGCCGCCCTTGATCGTGTGGAAGCCGCGGAAGACCGTGTTGAGGCAGTCGCGGTCGTCCGGCGCGTGTTCGAGCATGACCATCTGCTCGCCGAGCTGGGCGAGGATCTCGCGCGCCTCGACCAGGAAGTCGGCGCAGATTTCC
Organism: Lysobacteraceae bacterium; assembly: GCA_035539135.1. Classification (GTDB taxonomy): domain Bacteria; phylum Pseudomonadota; class Gammaproteobacteria; order Xanthomonadales; family Xanthomonadaceae; genus JABFWF01. The sequence continues at coordinate 92,053 of DATLJD010000012.1, read as the reverse complement.
GATACCGCGGCGGTCATCGCTACAGCCCCAGCGAGGACAGCAGCTGGTTGGCCTCGTCCTGGGTGGCGGGCGTCGCGTCGAGCCCGGCGACCGCCGGGCCGTGGCCGTGGCCCGGCGCGCGCAACTGCAGCGGGCGTGCCTCCGCCAGCGCGCCGCCGAGGCCGGCGTGGACCTGGCGCACGAGGTCGACCACGCGCAGCAGGATCTGGCCGTTGAGGTCCTGGTAGCCCTGCGCGGCGGTCATCTCGGCGAGGCGGCTGCGGATCCCGGCCAGCGCCTCGGCCTGCTGTGCGCTCTGCGGCGGCGGCAGGCAGCCGAGCAGGGCGCGGCATTCCTCGATCATGCCGAGGGTGCGGTGGCTGGCATCCTCGCTGACGCAGACCACGTGCTCCAGCCGCGCGCAGGCGTCGGGCAGCGCCTGGCCCATGCCGGACGGGGCGCCGTCGCCGAGCGCCTGCGACAGTTCCTGCGCGAGCCGCGCCAGGCCCTGCACCAGCGGCTGGTTGCGCCATTCGATCAGGGCGTCGACGTGCGCGCGCCAGGCCGCCTCGTCGTCGTGTTCGATCGCCCACAGCGCCGCGCGCACGCGGCGGACCATCTGCTGGCGCGCTTCGCGGGCCGGGGCGTCGCTCACGCGGCGTTCTCCAGCCGCTCGAAGATCTTGGCAAGCTTGTCGTTGAGGGTCGCCGCGGTGAAGGGCTTGATCACGTAGCCGTTCACGCCGGCCTGCGCGGCCTCGATGATCTGCTCGCGCTTGGCCTCGGCGGTGACCATCAGCACCGGGATCTTCGCCAGCGTCGCGTCGGCGCGGATCTGCCGCAGCAGGTCGATGCCGGGCATGCCCGGCATGTTCCAGTCGGTGATGACGAGGTCGTACGGGCCCTTGCGCAGCTCGGCGAGCGCGGTGGTGCCGTCATCCGCCTCGGCGGTGTTGAAGAATCCGAGATCGTTGAGCAGGTTCTTGACGATGCGGCGCATGGTCGAGAAGTCGTCGACGATCAGGATGCGGATGTTCTTGTCCATTGGCGAAGTCATGGGTTCGTCGGAGGGGCTATCGGCCGGCGATGGGGGAACTTGAGGCGGCGGGGCGGGGTGTTGTCGCGGGGGGCTCGACGCTGCGCGCCTTCGCGCCCCCACCCCGGCCCGTCCGGCCCTCGGGCATAGCCCTCGGGCGTTCAGCGGCGCATGCGCCAGCGGCGCATCAGCGCGCCGCTTCACCCCCCGCAGGCGGGGGAGGGGGAGGAAGGCTTGGGGTTCTTTCTGCTTGGGGGTCAGTCGTCGTCGAGGGCGTCGCCGCGCCACTCGCCGAGGCGGGCGCGCAGGCGGAGCATGGCCTGGCCGTGGATCTGGCACACGCGCGATTCGCTGACACCGAGCACCGCGCCGATCTCGCGCAGGTTCATCTCCTGCTCGTAGTACAGCGACAGCACCAGCTGCTCGCGCTCGGGCAGGTTGCCGATCGCCTCGCCGAGGGCGCCGCGGAAGGCGAGGTCCTCGAACGCGCGTTGCGGGGTCATGCCGTCGTCGCGGGCCAGGCGCGGCTCGCCGTCGTGGTCCTCGATCTGTTCATCCAGGCTCAGCAGCTGGCCGCGCGCGGCGTCCTCCAGCATGGCGTGGTAGTCGGCCAGCGACACCCCGAGCGCGGTCGCGACTTCCTGCGCGGTCGCGGCGCGGCCGGTGCGCTGCTCGACCGCGCGGGTCGCGGCGACCACGTCGCGGTAGCGCCGGTGCACCGAGCGCGGCACCCAGTCGCCGCGCCGGATCTCGTCGATCATCGCGCCGCGGATGCGGATCGAGGCGTAGGTCTCGAACGACGCGCCCTGGTCGGCCTGGAAATTGCGCGCGGCCTCGATCAGGCCGAGCATGCCGGCCTGGATCAGGTCGTCGACCTCCACGCTGGAGGGCAGGCGCGCGGCGAGGTGGTGGGCGATGCGGCGCACCAGCTCGGCGTGGCGCTCGACGATCTGCGCCGCGTCGGCGTTGCTCTGCGCGCGATAGGCCGCGGCAGCGGACGCGTTCATGCCGCCGCGCTCCTGGCCGGCGCTGCCACCAGCCGCTCGAGGAAGAATTCGACGTGGCCGCGCGGGCCGGCCGGCGCCTGCCACTGCGCCGCGCGCCGCGCGATCTCGCGGAAGGCCAGCGCGGACGGGCTCGACGGGAAGGCCTCGACCACCGCCTCCTGGCGCTGCACCGCGCGGCGCAGCCATTCGTCGCGCGGGATCGCGCCGAGGTAGGACAGGGTGACGTCGAGGAAGCGCGACGTGACCCGCTCCAGCTTGTCAAACAGCTGGCGACCCTCGGCCGGATGGGTGACCTGGTTGGACAGCACCTGCACCCGGCTCACCCCGCGCTCGCGGCTGAGCACCTTGATCAGCGCGTAGGCGTCGGTCACCGATGCGGGCTCGTCGCACACGACCACGATCACGTCCTGCGCGGCCTGGCAGAAGGTCAGCACGCCGTCGGCGATGCCGGCGGCGGTGTCCACCACCATGGTGTCGATCGGCAGGTCGAGCTGCGAGATCGCGTGCACCAGGCCGACGTGCTCGCGCGCGCTCAGTTCGGCCATGTGCCGCTTGCCGGACGCGGACGGCACCACCCACAGCCCGTTCGGGCCTTCCAGCACGGTGTCGGCGAGTTCGCAGCGGCCGGCCATCACGTCGGCGAGGGTGAAGCGCGGCGACAGGCCGAGCATCACGTCGACGTTGGCGAGGCCGAGGTCGGTGTCCAGCAGCAGGGTGCGCTGGCCGGCGTTGGCCAGCGCCAGCGACAGGTTGACCGAGACCGAGGTCTTGCCGACCCCGCCCTTGCCGCTGGCGACGGCGATCACCCGGACCGGCTTGGTGGCGTTGCGCGGCATCTCGGTGCTGGCGGCGGCGTCAGGCGACGGCATGGCGGTCCTCGGTGGCAAGGGGGTTGTCGGCGGCACGGCGGAGCTTTTCCAGCGCCTGCACCAGGCGTGCCGGATCGGCGGCATCGAGGTCGCCCGGCACCTGCTGGCCGCAGGTGGTGTAGGCGAGGCTGAGGTTCTGTTTCGCCAGCAGCGAGAGCGCGGCGCCCAGGCGCCCGGTCTCGTCGGTCTTGGTCAGCACCACGCCTTCCGGCGAGGCCGGGCGGTAGCGGCGCGCGACTTCGGCGAGGTCCTGCGGGTGCGCGTTCGCCGGCAGCACCAGCAGGCTGCGCACGCGCCGTGCGGTGCGCAGCCACAGGATCTGGCCGAGCAGGGCGCGGTCGCGCATCGCGTAGCCGGCGGTGTCCACCAGCACCAGCGGGTAGTCGACCAGCTGCGCGAGCGCGGCGTTGATGCCCTCCGGCCCTTCCGCCTCGCACACGGTGATGCCGAGCTTGCGGCCGAGCGAATGCAGCTGCTCGCGCGCGCCGGGGCGTTCGGTGTCGGTGGTGACCAGGGCGACGTCGCGCGCGCGGTGGCGTTCGGCGAAGCGCGCGGCGAGCTTGGCCGCGGTGGTGGTCTTGCCCGCGCCGGTGGGGCCGACCAGGGCGATCACGCCGCCGTCGTCGATCGGTTCGGCGCGCTGCACGGCGATCATCCGCGCGAATTCGTCGAGCATCGCGGTGCGCGCCTGCGCCGGGTCCATGCGCGCGTCGATGCGGCTGGCGATGGTCTCGGCGAAGGCGTCGTCGCAGCCATAGCCGAGCAGGGCGTCGAACACCGCGGCGCGCGCGGGCGAGCCGCGCAGGCGCTCGATCGCGAGTTCGCCCATCTGCTTTTCGATCAGCGAGCGCATCGCGGCGAGCTCGGCGCGCATGGCGAGCAGCGCGGGGTCCTCGGCGGGGACGGCGCGCAGGACGGGTGCGCGCTCATCCGCCTCGGCGATGTCGGTTTCGTTGGCGGCGGCGACCGCGGCCACCTGCACCGGCGCGACCGGGGCGGGCTCGGGCCGTGCATCGATGGACTTCGGCTGGGCCGGCGCTTCGATCACCCGCGCGGCGACAGGCGCTTCGGCGGCGTCGGCGGCGTCGCGATCCAGGCGCAGCACGTCGGCGAGGCGCGCGGCGGGTTCGGGGGTGGCGGCCTGCGCCACCGGCGACGCGACCGACGCGGGCTGCGGCGCGGGCGCGGGCTGCGGTTCCGTGACGGGCATCGCCGCGGCCGGCAGCACGATGCCCTCGCGGCCTTCGGCCTCGACCAGGCGCGCGAGCAGGGCGCGGAAGTCGTCGCCACTGTGTACGGCGGGGGTGGCGGCGCGCGCGGGCGGGGCTTCGGCCGCCTGCGTGCGCGGCGGCTGCGGCGCGTCCACGCGGGCGTCGCGCGCGGGCTGCGCCGGGCGCGTGCCGCCGGCGAGCGCGGCGATCATCGCGTCGGCGCGCGATGAGGGCGCGGCCTCGGCCAGGTCGTCCAGCGCGGTGCGCGGCGCGGCGGTGCGTGCCTGGCGCAGCGGCACCACCGGCGCCGCTTCCGTCGGCGTCGCCGCGCGCAGCGCCTGCTGCACCAGCGCCTCGTCGTAATCGGTGGCGGCGACGACCTCGATGCCGCCCTCGGTCGGGCGGTTGGACAGGATGACCGCGTCGGGCCCCTGTTCCTCCCGCACCAGCCGCAGGGCGGTGCGCATGTCCGGTGCCACGAAACGCTTGATCTTCACTGCTTCCTCCCGGCGCGCCGGTCACCGGCGCCGCCCGTCCGTCATCAACCCACCGCGCCGACCAGCCGCAGGCGCTTGTCCTCCGGCACCTCGCCGTAGGCCAGCACCGCCAGTTGCGGCACGCTGTGCCGCACCAGGCGGGCGATCGAGGCGCGGATCTGGCCGGGGACCAGCAGCACCGCGGGTTCGCCGCGGCCCTCCTGGCGGGTGACGCACTCGCTGAGGTTGGCGTGCAGCCGCTCGGCGAGCCCCGGTTCCAGCGCGGCGCCTGCGCCGCTGACCGAGTCCTGCAAGACCCGTTCCAGCGCCGGCGCCAGGGTGAAGACGGGGAGCTCGGGGTTCATCCCGTTGAGCTCCTGGACGATGAAGCGGCCCAGCGCGGTGCGCACCGCGGCGGTCAGCACCGCCGGATCCTGGGTGTGCCCGCCGTGCTCGAGCAGGGCCTCGACGATCTGCCGCAGCTGGCGGATCGGCACCCGCTCGGCCAGCAGCGACTGCAGCACCCGCACCACCACCGACAGCGGCAGCAGCTTGGGCGTCAAATCCTCGACGAGCTTGGGCGTCTGCTTGCCGACGGCGGCCAGCAGCTGCTGGACCTCGTCGTGCCCGAGCAGCTCGGACGCGCGCTCGCGGACCAGGTGCGACAGGTGGGTGGCGACCACGGTGGCGGCGTCGACCACGGTGTAACCCAGCGACTCGGCGTGCGCGCGCTGGGTCGGCAGGATCCACACCGCTTCCAGGCCGAAGGCGGGATCCTTGCCGGGCAGGCCCTCGAGCGGGCCGAACACGCGGCCGGGATCGAGCGCGAGCAGGCGTTCGGCGTGCAGTTCGCCGGTCGCGATCGGCACGCCGTGCAGCAGCACCCGGTACTGGCCGGGCGCGAGCTCGAGGTTGTCGCGCACGTGCACCGCCGGGATCAGGAAGCCGAGCTCCTGGGTCAGCTTGCGGCGCACGCCCTTCAGCCGGCCGAGCAGCTCGCCGCCCTGCGCCTTGTCCACCAGCGCGATCAGCTTGTAGCCGACCTCCAGCCCGAGCGGCTCGACCGGGCGCACCTCGTCCCAGGTCAGCTCGGCCTGCGCGGGCGAACTCGCCGCGGCCTCGGTGCCTTCCGCCGGCGCGTCGGCCGCGGCCGCGTCGCGCTTGTGCATCTGCCACGCCGCGTAGCCGAACACCGCGGCCAGGGCGAGGAAGGGGATGTTGGGCATGCCCGGCACCAGGCCGATCACGCCGAGCAGGGTGGCCGCCACGGTCAGCGCGCGCTGCTGGCCGAACACCTGCTTGCCGACCGCCTCGCCCATCTCCTGCGCGCGGGTCGCGCGGGTGACCAGCATCGCCACCGCGGTGGAGACCAGCAGCGCCGGCAGCTGGGCGACCAGGCCGTCGCCGATGGTCAGCAGCGAATAGATCTTCGCGGCCTCGCCGAACGGCAGGTCGTGCTGCAGCACGCCGATCAGCAGGCCGCCGACCAGGTTGATCGCGAGGATCAGCAGGCCGGCGATCGCGTCGCCGCGCACGAACTTGCTGGCGCCGTCCATCGCGCCGTAGAAGTCGGCCTCCTCGCGCACTTCCTCGCGCCGCGCCTTGGCCTCCTCGCGGGTCAGCAGGCCGGCGTTGAGGTCGGCGTCGATCGCCATCTGCTTGCCGGGCAGGGCGTCGAGGATGAAGCGCGCCGACACCTCGGAGATGCGGCCCGAGCCCTTGGTGATGACCACGAAGTTGATCACGGTCAGGATCGCGAACACCACGAAGCCGACCGCATAGTTGCCGCCGATCACGAAGTGGCCGAACGACTCGATCACCTTGCCGGCCGCGCCCGGGCCCTCGTGGCCGTGCAGCAGCACGACGCGGGTGGAGGCGACGTTCAGCGCCAGCCGCAGCAGGGTCACCATCAGCAGCACGCTCGGGAACACCGAGAATTCCAGCGGCCGCCGCACGTACACCACCGCCAGCAGCACCACCAGCGACAGCGCGATGTTGAGGGTGAACATCGCGTCCAGCACCAGCGGCGCCAGCGGCACGATGACCATCGCCAGCATGGCCATCACCACCACCGGCGCGGCCGCGCCGGAGCGCACCGCGGACGCGACGGAAGCGAAGCGGCTCATCGCGGCGCCTCCCCGCCCGGCACAGCGCCGTCGGACAGCGCGCGGTCAACCGGGACCTCGGCCAGCACCGGCATCGGCCCGTGCGCCGGATGCCAGCGCTTGAGCTGGTAGACGTAGGACAGCACCTGCGCGACCGCGGCGTAGAGCTTGACCGGGATCTCGCGTTCGAGCTCGGCGTGGCGGTACAGCGCGCGCGCCAGCGGCGGCGCCTCGACGATGCTGACCTTGTGCGCGTTCGCGACCTCGCGGATCTTCAGCGCGATCTCGTCGGTGCCCTTGGCGACCACCTTGGGCGCGCGCATCTTCCCAGCCTCGTACTTGAGGGCGACCGCGTAATGGGTCGGGTTGGTGACCACCACGTCGGCGGTCGGCACCGCCTCCATCATCCGCCGCTGCGACAGCTGCATCGCCAGCCGGCGGACCTTGGCCTTGACCTCGGGGTTGCCTTCGCTTTCCTTGGCCTCGTCGCGCGCTTCCTGCTTGGTCATCTTGAGCTTGCTGCGCCAGTTCCAGCGCTGGTAGGGCACGTCGATCGCCGCCAGCAGGGCGAGCCCGCCGAGGGTGGCGAGGAAGCAGTGGAACAGCAGCGACACGCCTTCCGCCGCGGCCACCGCGAGGTCCTGGCGCATCATCCCCAGCACCTGCAGGAAGATCCGGTGCACGACCCAGGCGCCGATCGCGCCGACCAGCGCGACCCGCAGCAGCGAGCGCAGCAGTTCGACCCAGCCATCGCGCCCGTACATGCGCGCCAGGCCGGTCATCGGGTTGAGCTTGAGCAGGTCGAAGCGCAATGCCTTGCCGGAGAAGCGCAGGCCGGAGGTCACCGCCGGCGCGATCAGGCAGGCGAGCAGGGCCACCGCCAGCACCGGCAGCAGCGGCGCGAACAGGCCGAACAGCAACTCCACCGCGTGCGGGATCAACCGGTCCTGGTGGCCGACGATGCCGGGATCCAGGGTCAGCGCCTCGCGCATCCAGCCCTGCGCCGAGGCGCCGACGCGGCCGCCGGTCGCCAGCAGGGCGAGCGACGCGCAGCCGAGCACGGCGACGTTGGCGAGTTCGCGCGAGCGCGGCACGTCGCCGCGTTCGCGGGCCTCGCGCAGGCGCTTTTCCGATGGCGGGAGGGTGCGGTCTTCGCGATCGGCGGTTTCGCTCATGGGTTCACCCGGTGATGGCGCGGGCGGCCGTGAAGGCCTGCTCGAACAACGCCTCCACCGGGGCTTGCAATCCGCGTGCCAGCACCGCCATCAGCATCAGCCCGGCCAGCAGCGCCACCGGCAGGCCAAGCGCCATCGGGTGCAGCTGCGCCGCCGCCCGCGCCAGCACGCCGAAGGCGAGGTTGACCGCGAGCAGCGCGATCGTCACTGGCAATGCCAGCAGCACGCCCGCCTTCAGCACCGTGTTGAAGAACAGCGGCACCGACGCCGCGAACGCGTGCAGGTCCGCGATCGGCGTCCCGATCGGCAGCGCGCGGTAGCTGTCGGCCAGCACTTGGACCAGCGCGAGGTGCGCGTCGAGGGTGAAGAACAGCAGCGCGAACACCAGGTAGAACCACTGCGCCAGGACCTGCGAGGAGGCGCCGCTGAGCGGGTCGGCGAGGGTCGCGAAGGCCAGGCCCATGCCCTGCGAAACCATCTCGCCGGCCAGCCGGCCGGCCTCGAACGCGAGCCGCAGCATCATCCCGATCGCGACCCCGATCGCGAATTCGCGCACGACGTTGAGCACGGTGACCGCGTCGACCGCGGCGGGTGGCGGCGCCGGCAGCACGGTGGAGATCGCGGCGGCCAGCGCGATCGTCACGATCAGCCGCGCGCGCACCGGCAGCGAACGCCCGCCCAGCACCGGCAGCACCTGGAACGCGGCGCCGATCCGCAGCGCATGCCACAGCACCGTGCCGAGCATGGCGAACAGGTTGAGGCCGTCGACGGTGGTGAGGGTGACGGTGTCCATCTGCCTTGCCCGCGGGCGAACGCCGCGCGGCGCCGCGCTAGCCGATGACCTGCGGGATGCGGTGGAACAGGTCGAGGGTGAAGCCGACCAGGCGGCCGAGCAGGAAATGCCCGGTCAGCGCCAGCGTCGACGCCAGCGCAATCGCCTTGACCACGAACGCGATGGTCGGCTCGTTGATCTGGGTCGCCGCCTGCAGCACGCCGACCACCACGCCGACCACCAGCACGGCCAGCAGCGGCGGCGCGGCCAGCAGCATCGCCAGCTGCAGGCCGCCGGCGATCTCGGTGAGCGCGATCTCGGGGGTCATGGTCGTCAGATTCCGTTGAAGCTGCCGGCCAGCGAGCCGACGACGAGCACCCAGCCGTCGACCAGCACGAACAGCAGGATCTTGAAGGGCGCCGAGATCAGCATCGGCGAGAGCATCATCATGCCCATCGACATCAGCACGCTGGCGACGACCAGGTCGATGATCACGAACGGGATGTAGATCAGGAACGCGATCTCGAACGCGGTCTTCAGCTCGCTGGTGAGGAAGGACGCGGCGAGCACGCCGAACGGCACGTCCTGCGGCGTCGCGTACGGCCCGGTGTTGGACAGGCCGGCGAAGGTCATCAGGTCGCTGGTGCGCACCTGCGCCAGCATGAAGCCGCGGAACGGCTCGGACGCCGCCGCCCAGGCCGACTTGAAGTCCATCGTGTGGTTCAGGTACGGCGCGATCCCGTTGGCCCAGGCCTGGTCGAACACCGGCATCATCACCATCGCGGTGAGGAACAGCGCGAGCGCGAGCAGCACCTGGTTGGACGGCGTCTGCCCGGTGCCGAGCGCCTGCCGCAGCAGGCCGAGCACGATGATGATGCGGGTGAAGGCGGTGACGCCCAGCAGCGCGGCCGGCAGCAGGGTGATGCCGGTCATCAGCAGCAGCACCTGCAGCGGCATGCTCACCGGCTGCCCGCCGATCTGGCCGACGTTGACCGACGGCAAGGCCTGCGGCGCGGCCGCCGCCGCGGCGGGCGCGGCCTGGGCGAAAGCATCGCCGGCGAGCAACAGCAGGGCGAAGGCGCCGAGCCAGGCGAGGGCGGTGCGCGAAGTGCGGGTCACGGCTTCTTTCCGAAATGCTGCGCCAGCAACTGGGCGAAGGCCGGCGCGCGCGGCGCTTCGGCGTCCGGCAGCGGCGCGTCGAGGGTGTGCAGCGCGCGGGTGCCGCCGGCGCCCACGCCGAGCAGCAGCTGGGTGCCGCCGACGTCGACCACGACCACCCGCTCGCGCGGGCCGAGCGACAGCGACGCGACCACGCGCAGCGCGCGATGACTGGAGCCGGCGACGCCGGGCAGGCGCTTGGCCAGCCAGGCCAGCGCGAAGATCAGGGCGAGCACGAACAGCAGCGCGAACAGGGTGCCGCCGATCGTGCCGGCGGTGCCCGGCGCCGATGTCGCGGGCACGTGCGCGGGCTGGGTGGTGCCGGCGTGCAGGGTGGTGCCGGTGCGCGCGGGCTGCGCGGGCAGCCATGCGGTGGCCGGCTTCCCTTGCGTCGCGTCGGAGCCCGCGCCGGCTTGCGTCGTCGTCGTGTTGGCGGCATCCGGCGCCGGCGTCGCCGGCTGCGCCTGCGCGGCCGCCGGCTGCGTCGCCGTGGCGATGCCTGCCGCTGCCGCCGCGGGCGCGAGGATGCCGTCGAGGGCGAGGCCCGCCGCCGCCACGTCGCTCACCGCAGGCGCTTGATGCGCTCGGCCGGGCTGACCACGTCGGTCAGGCGCACGCCGAAGCGATCGTTGATCACCACCACCTCGCCCTGCGCGATCAGGGTGCCGTTGACGTAGAGGTCGAGCGGCTCGCCCGCGGCGCGTTCCAGCTCCACCACCGAGCCCTGGTTGAGCTGCAGCAGGTTGCGGATCGGGATGCGCGCGCGGCCGACTTCCAGCGACAGCGACACCGGCACGTCGAGGATGACGTCGAGGTTGAGGTCGCTGCCGCCGGCGCTGGCGTCGGCGGAGAGGGCGTCGAAGGCGGCACGGGCCGCGGTGTCGGTGGTGCTCATGGCGTGCTCGCTGGGTCCATGGAAGAAGTGCGCGGCCGGTTGACCGCGGTGACCTTGACCGCGTTGCGGCCGTTGTGGGTGCCGAATTCGCCGGTGAACAGCGGCAGGTCCTCGACCTTGAGGACCACGCTGCGCGGCAGGTCGATCGGGATGATGTCGCCGACCTTGAGCCGGCTCAGCGCGCGCAGGCTGATCTGGCGCTGCGCGAGGGTCGTGCTCAGCTCGACCTCGGCGTCCTGCAGCTGGGTCTGCAGGGCGCGCGTCCAGCTCTCGTCGCGCTCGACGCGGTCGCTCTGCACGCCGGCGTCGAGCTGTTCGCGGATCGGTTCGATCATCGCGTAGGGCAGGGCGATGTGGAGCTCGCCGCCGCCGCCCTCCAGTTCGACGTGGAACCGGCTGACCACGATGTACTCGCGCGGCGAGATGATGTTGGCGAAGTGCGGGTTGACCTCGGAGTTCATGTATTCGAACTCCACCGGCATCACCGGCGCCCACGCCTCGACCAGGTCGGCGAAGGTCTGCTTGAGCAGCAGCTGGATCACCCGCATCTCGGTGGGGGTGAACTCGCGGCCCTCGATGCGCGTGTGGTACTTGCCGTTGCCGCCGAAGAAGTTGTCCACCATGGTGAACACCAGCCGCGGTTCGTACACGACCAGCGCGGTGCCGCGCAGCGGCTTCATCTTCACCAGGTTGAGGTTGTTGGGCACCTGCAGCGAGTGCATGTACTCGCCGAAGCGCATCAGGTCGATGCCGCGCACCGACAGGTCGGCGGCGCGCCGCAGCAGGTTGAACAGGCCGATCCGCCAGGTGCGCGCGAAGCGCTCGTTGATCATCTCCAGGGTCGGCAGCTTGCCGCGGACGATCCGGTCCTGGGTGGCGAAGTCGAACGCGCGCGCCTCGCCCGGCGCCGGCGGCGCCTCGGTCGGCACCGCGCCGGAATCGACGCCGTGCAACAGTGCGTCGATCTCGTCCTGGGAAAGCAGGTCAGCGCCCATCGTCATCGCCTCACTGGGTGACCAGGCTGGTGAAGTAGACGGCCTCGACCTTGTCGGCCGCGGCCTCGCCCTTGAGCACCGCGCGCACCTCGGCCAGGGCCTGCTGCTGCAGACGTTCCTTGCCGCGGCGCTCGGCCAGCGACTGCGAGGTCTGCTGCCCGAACAGCAGCAGCAGGCGGTTGCGCAGCGCCGGCGCGTGCTGCTCCATCGCGGCCCGGGTGGCGGCGTCGCGGGTCATCAGCTGCACGTCGACCTGCAGGTAGCGCACCGCGTCGGCGTCCGCGAGGTTGACCACGAAGGCCGGCTCCAGCGCGTAGTACTGCGCCTGCGCCTTGACCGGCGCGGCCGGCTTCTTCTTCGCCGCGGCGGCCTCGGCGCGCGCGTGCCACATCCACCAGCCGCCGCCCGCGCCGCCGCCGAGCAGGACGATGGCGACGAGGAGCCAGGCCGCCTTGCGCGAGCGGCGCGGCGCGGGCTTCTTGCTGGCGGCAGGGGTGGGGGCTGCGTCGGGTGCGGCGGGGGCGGGCACGGGCGGGCTCCAAGCGGGATGCCCTGTCCGTGCAAGCGGCGTGCCGCGGGCGGAGCCGGCGGCGGAGCGCGGGGTGACGGGGAATTGGCGGCGGCCTGAACGGGCTGGTGTCGGTCGGTCGACGGGGCGGGGACGGGAGCCGGGAGCCGGGAGCCGGGAGCCGGGAGCGGGAGACGGGAGACGGAAGACGGGAGCCGGGAGCGGGAGACGGGAGACGGGAGACGGGAGACGGGAGACGGGAAGCGGGAGACGGGAGGCGGGAGACGGGCAGCGGGCAGCGATTAGCGGTTAGCTGGAGACCGTAGCGGAGCTTGCTCCGTTGCCCTTGCCGCTACGCCGTCACGCGTACTCGTCGAGCAGGCCGCGCGCCAGCCGCCGCGGCGGCAGGGCGATCGGCTGCGTCTCGATCCCGGATTCGGGACCGCCGGCCTCACGGCCGGCCCCCGGGCGCGGACGCGGGTCCTGCTGGCGCTGGCCGACATCGGCCTGGGCCAGTTCCAGGCCGTGCTGGCCGAGCATCTCGCGCAGCCGCGGCAGGCTGGCTTCCAGCGCCTGCCGGACCTCCGGTTGCGCGCTGGAGAACTCGGCGTGCACGCGCGCGCCGTCCAGCTGCAGGCGCACGTCGATCGGCCCGAGGTGGTCCGGTGTGACCCGCAGCTGGGCATGGCCGAGCGCCTTCTCGGTCATCCACAGCACGCCCTTGCCGAAGTCGTCGCCGTAGCCGGCACCGGGGTCGGCGGGTTGCGGCAGCGGGGCGTGCGGTGGCACCGCCGGGCGGGCGGCGGCGGACGCGGCCGGTGCGGTCGGCGACAAAGGCTGCGCCGCCGCGGGATCGGCCTGCAGGCGCTCGTGGCCGGTGACGGCTTCGGCGACCAGACGGGTGAAGGCGTCCGTGCCAGTGGCGCCATCGGCACTTGGCGGCGTACCGGCAGGCAGGGCCAGCGGCGAGGGCCCGGCGGCATCCGCCGCCGGGGCAGGGGTGCCGGGCCCATGCGCCAGGGCAGCGTGGGCCGCAGCCGCCGGTGCGCCGGCGACCGCGGCCGCGCCGGGCTCGGTCGCCACCGCGCGGCCGGCGAGGACGGCGGCGGATTGCGGAACCGCGCCGGTCGGCGCGGGCGATCCGCCGGCGCCGGTTTGCGCACCGGTAGCCGGGGCGGTCGCGGCCGTAGCCGGGGCCGCATTCGGGACAAGCAGGGCGAACAGGTCGAGCAGCTGGTCGGGCAGCTGGTCGGACTGTTGGTCCGGCAGCTGGCCCGATCGGGGGTCGCCCGCGGACTGCTCCGGCGCGGTCGGCGCCGCCGGCATGGCGGTGGGCGCGCCGGCTGCGGGCGCCGGATCCGGGGCGAGCAGGCGCGCGAAGTGGCGGTCGTCGCGGGCGGTCTGCGCGTCGTGCGGTGCGTGGGCGTTCGCCGCCGCGCCACCACCGTTCGCCGCGCCGGCCTGGCCGGACTTGCGGGCGTCGCCGCGTCCGGTGGCCGCGGCGTCCTGCGGCGCGCCGTCGGCGGGCGAAGACGCCTGGGCCGGCAGGGCGGGCGTGGGCAGCGCGGCGCCGATCATGCGCCGACGTCCTCGCCGTCCTTGGCGTGCGCCTCGCGCACGCGGCGCGCGCCGATGTCGTCGAGCTCGCGCTGGCTGCGCTGCTCGGCGACCTTGGCCTCCTCGGCGCGGTAGCTGGCGGCGAGCTTCTCCAGCACCTTGGTGTCGCGGCTGGCCAGCATCAGGCGCACGCGCTCGACCTCGGTCTGCTGACGCGCGCTGTCCACGACCCGGGTCTGCTGCGCGACCGCGGCATCGAGCTTGGCGCGGAAGGCGATGCGGTTGGCGAGCAGCGCCGGCGCGATCGTGCCTCCGCCGGCGGGCGCCGCCGCGTATTCCTCGGCGTACTGGCGCAGCGCATCCAGCCGCGCCTCCTGCTCGGCCTTGGCACGGTCGCGCTCCGCGAGCTGGCGGGCGGCGGCGTCCTGGCGTTGCTGGACCACGCGCAGCAGCGGGTCGAGGCGGTCGGAGCGGGTCATGCGGACGGTCTCGCGGAGGGGGTGTCGGGGGTCGGCGCGGCGTCGTCGAGCACGCGCGCGAGCGCGGCGCGGCTGGCCTGGATGTCGGAGGCCTCGGACACGTCCTGGCCGAGGAACTGCTGGATCGCCGGCCAGCGCGCCAGCGCCTCGTCGACCAGCGGGTCGCTGCCGCGCTGGTAGGCGCCGATCGCGATCAGGTCGCGCTGCGCGTTGTAGGCCGCGATCAGCTGCTTGAGCTTGCGGATCCGCGCGCGCCACGGCGCGTCGGTGATGTCCTGCATGACGCGGCTGACCGAGACCTCGACGTCGATCGCCGGATACAGGCCGGCGTCGGCGATGCGGCGGGTCAGCACGATGTGGCCGTCGAGGATCGCGCGCGCGGCGTCGGCGATCGGTTCCTGCTGGTCGTCGCCCTCGGTCAGCACGGTGTAGAACGCGGTGATCGAGCCGCGGCCGTCGGCGCCGTTGCCGGCGCGCTCGACCAGCTGCGGCAGCCGGGCGAAGACCGACGGCGGATAGCCGCGGGTGGTCGGCGGCTCGCCCACCGACAGGCCGATCTCGCGCTGCGCGTGGGCGAAGCGGGTCAGCGAATCCATCAGCAGCAGCACGTGCAGGCCCTGGTCGCGGAACCATTCGGCGATCGCGGTCGCGCGCAGCGCGCCGTGCAGGCGCGCCAGCGGCGGGCGGTCGGCGGGGGTTGCGACGACGACCGAACGGCGCAGGCCTTCGGCGCCGAGCGTGGTCTCGACGAAGTCGCGCACCTCGCGGCCGCGCTCGCCGATCAGGCCGACCACGATCACGTCGGCGGCGGTGTAGCGGGTCATCATCCCGAGCAGGGTGGACTTGCCGACGCCCGAGCCCGCGAACAGGCCGATGCGCTGGCCGCGGCCGATCGGCAACAGGGCGTTGATCGCGCGCACGCCGACGTCGAGCGAGCGGCTGATCGGCTCGCGCATCAGCGGATTGATCGCGGTGCCGGCCAGGCCCACCCAGTTCTCCGGCCGCACCGGACCGCGGCCGTCGAGGGCGACGCCGTCGCTGTCGACGACGCGGCCGAGCAGGCCATCGCCGACCGCGACCTCGCCGCGCCGGCGGCTCGCGACCACGCGCGCATTCGGCAGCAGGCCCTCGAGGTCGGCGGTGGGCATCAAATAGGTACGGTCGCCGGCGAAGCCGACCACCTCGGTGTCGACCCAGCGGCCGCCGGAGGTTTCCACCTTGCAGCGCGCGCCGAGCGGGGCGCTGCAGCCGGAAGCTTCCAGGGTCAGGCCGACCGCGCGCCGCAGCACGCCCTCGCGGGCGAGGCCGAGCGCATCCGGGCGCGGATCGGAGCCCCGCAGGCGCGCGGCCAGGCGCAGGTTGCGCGCCTCGCGCCAGTGTTCGGCGGGCAGGCTCATGCGCGCGCTCCGATGCGTCGCTGGCGCGGCGCGCCCTCACCCCAGCCCTCTCCCGCGAGCGGGAGAGGGGGAACGAAGCGGCGCACGGCTCCCTCGCGGCTCCCCCCCGCCGCGCCGGGGCGGAAGGGCTGCTCACATCCGTGGTCGGGACCCGGCGCGGCGTGCTCCCTCCCCCGTTGGCGGGGGAGGGCCGGGGCGGGGGCCAGTGGCGCGCGCAGTGCGTTCATTTCGCGACCTCGCCGGCGTCGAGGATCGCCTGCAGCGCCGACTGCAGGCGCGCGGCGAGGGTGCCGTCGATGCGCACGCTCTCGCCGTGCAGGCGCAGTTCGCCGCGGGCGAGGCTGGTGTCGGCAACCAGGCGCACGCCGTCCAGCGCGGCCAGGTGCGGGGCGAGCACGCCGAGGTCGTCCGGGTGCAGGCGCAGTTCCACCTCGCGGGTGGTGCCGCCGAGGGTGTCCAGCGCCTGCTGCACGAGTTCGGCCAGCAGCGCCGGGTCGGCCACGTACGCGCGGCCGATCAGCGCACCGGCGACGCGCACCGCGAGCTCGGCCAGCGCGTCGGCCACTTCCGCGTCGAGCCGGGCCAGGGGGCGGGTGAAGCCGTCGAGGATGCCTTCCATCTGCGCGACCATGCGCCGCACCTCGGTCTGGCCGCTGGCCAGGCCCTCGGCGTGGCCGCGCGCGAAGCCTTCCTCGTAGGCCGCCTGCTCGATCGCCTGCAGTTCCTCCACGCTGTGCGGCGCGACCGCCTCGCCGTCGCCGGCGCGCGCGCGCGCTTCCAGCCCGGGCGCGGTCCAGCGCACGACCTCGAGCTGCGCGCTCATACGAAGGTCTCCGCCTTGGCCGACAGCACGATCTCGCCGCTCTCGGCCATCTTGCGCACGATCGCCAGGATCTCCTTCTGCGCGGATTCCACCTCGGCCAATCGCACCGGGCCGCGCGCCTCCATGTCCTCGACCAGGATCTCGGCCGCGCGCTGCGACATGTTGGAGGTGATCTTGTCCTTCACCTTCGGATCGGCGCCGCGCAGGGCGATCGCCAGCTTGTCGCTGGGCACGTCGCGCAGTACCGCCTGCATCGCGCGGTCGTCGATTTCGGCGAGGTTGTCGAACACGAACATCAGGTCGCGGATCTGCACGCCGAGCGCGTCGTCGATCTCGCCGATCGCCTTGAGCAGGGTTTCGTCCTGGCCGCCGTCCATGAAGTTGAGGATGTTGGCGGCGACCTTGACCCCGCCCACCGACGAGGACTTCAGGTTCTGGTTGCCGGCGAACTGGCGTGCCATCACGTCGTTGAGTTCGTTGAGCGCGTTGGGCGGGATGCCGTCCAGCGTCGCGATGCGCAGCAGCACGTCCGCGCGGGTGCGTTCGGGCAGGCACTTGAGCACGTCGGCGGCCTGGTCCGGGTCGAGGTGGGCCATCACGATCGCGATGATCTGCGGGTGCTCGTCGCGCACCAGCTCGGCGATCGCGCGCGGCTCCATCCACTTCAAGGTGTCGAGGCCGGAGGTGTTGCGACCCATCAGGATGCGGTCGATCAGGCTGTTGGCGCGCTCCTCGCCCAGCGCCTGCACCAGCACCGCGCGCACGTATTCGTCGGCGCCGGCGCCGAGGCTCGGCTGCGCCAGCACGTCGACGAACTCGTCGAAGACGCGGGTGACCGCATCGCGCGTGACGTTGCCGACCGAGGTCATCGCCAGGCCGAGCTTCTGCACTTCCTTGGCGCTCATGTGCTTGAGCACTTCGGCGGCCTGCTGCTCGCCGAGCGACAGCAGGACCACCGCGGCCCGCTGCACGCCGGTCAGGGTGTCGGCGGCCATGCTCAGGCCTCCTCGCCGACCCAGTCGCGCACCACCTGCGCGACCCGCTTGGGATCGTTGCTGACCGCGGTGCGCGCGACCTGCAGCTTGTCGTCCAGGCTCATCGCCTGGGCCGGGCTCGCCCCGCGGCTGGCGCCGGGGCTGATCGCGACCGGGACTTCCTCGTCGTCGAGCAGTTCGGCGCGCACCGTCGCTTGCGCCTGCGCGCGCGGCTGCAGCAGCTGGCGGAAGGCGGGACGCAGCACGAACCACACCACCAGCAGCAAAGCGAGGCCGCCGAGCACGGTGCGCAACAGGTCGCGCGCGCGCGGGTCCTGCCACGCCGGCGGGCCGCTGTCCTCGAGGTCGAGGGCGGCGCCGGTGGCGAACGGCTGGTTGACCACCGACACCGCGTCGCCGCGCTGCGCGTCGTAGCCGATCGCCTGCTGCACCAGGGTCTCGATGCGCTTGAGTTCGGCCGGGGTCAGCGCGCGGGTCTTGCGGTGGCCGTCGGCGTCGGGCGCGCCCTGCGGCAGGTTGTCGACCAGCACCGCGGCGGTGATGCGCTGGATGCGGCCGGGCGCGCGGCGGGTGTGGGTCAGGGTGCGGTCGATCTCGTAGTTGCGCACGGCGGTGCGCGAGGTCGGGCCGGTGAGCACGGTGCCGTCGTCGTTCGAGGCCTGCGCCGCCTGCGCGGGGTTGGCGTTCGCGGCGGGCTTGGCGTCCGCCGCGGCGGCGGGGGTGTTGCTGGCGCTGCCGGGCACGCCCTGGGCCGTTGCGTTCGCGCCGCCGGCCGGGGTCGCGTTGCCGGATTCGGCGATCTGCTCGCTGCGGACCATGCCGGCCTGCGGGCCGTAGGTTTCGCGTGCTTCCTCGGTCTGGGCGAAGTCCATGTCCACGCTGACCTGCGCGCTGACCCGGCCGGGGCCGGTCATCGGTTCCAGCAGCTGCTGGATGCGCTGCACGTAGACCGCCTCCTGGCGGCGCTGCTGGTCGAAGCGCTCGGCGCCGATCGCGGCCTCGCTGTCGCGCTCGGGCAGCGACAGCAGGCGGCCGAACTGGTCGACCACGGTGACCCGGTCGGGGGTCAGGTCGGGGATGCTGGACGCGACCAGGCGCTCGATCGCGTCGACCTGGCCCTGTTCCAGGCTGGCGCCGCTCTGCAACTGGAGCACCACCGACGCGCTGGCCTCGGTCTTCTGGCGGGTGAAGGCGCTCGGCTTGGGCAGGGCCAGGTGCACCCGCGCCTCGCGCACCGGGCGCAGGTTGGCGATGGTGCGCGCGAGTTCGGTTTCCAGCGCGTGCTGGTAGCGCGCGTTCTCGATGAACTGGCTGGTGCCGAAGCCCTGGTCGCCTTCCATCGTGGCGAAGCCGCCGCCCTCGTTGCCGCCCAGGCCGGCGGCCGCCAGCGCCAGGCGCGCGTCGCCGACGCGGTCGGCCGGCACCGCCAGCGCGCCGCTGCCGCCGTCCAGGCGGAACGGGATCTGCTTGCCGCGCAGCAGGTCGGACGCGTCGGCCGTGGCCTTGGCGTCGACCCCCGCGTAGACCGGCACGAAGCTCGGCTTCTGGGTCCAGAAGAACAGCCACAGGCCGAGGGCGATCGCGGCCGCCGCGACCACCAGCAGGGCCAGCTGCCGCACCGCGGGGATGTCCTGCAGCCGGCCGATGTCCTTCAGGCCGCCGGGAGTCTTGGGGAGGGCGATGACGCTCATGGGCAAGGCTGCTGTCGGGGGTCGGTCGGAGGAAGGGAGGCGTGGGCGGTCCGGGTCAGATCGGCATGTTCATGACTTCCTGGTACGCCTGGACCAGCTTGTTGCGCACCTCGACGGTGGCGCGGAAGGCGACCTGGGACTGCTGCATGGCGACCATGACGCGGGCGAGGTCCGCCTTGGGATCGCCGAGTTCGAAGGCTTGCTGCAGTTCGCTCGCGGTCCGCTGGGCGCGGCTGACGTTGTCGATCGCGTGCGACAGGGTCTGCGAGAAGCCGCCGGCCGCGCCGGGCGCCTGCGCCGGGCCGCCGCCGCCCTGCAGGCCGGGGAGGGCATTGGACGGCGCGGCATCGGCCGAGATGTCGCGCATGCGCATCTCGTGCGCGCGGATCTGCGAGAGGATCGAGGAAATCGCGTCGGTCATGTCGGCGGTTCGTCACGAGCCGGGGTGCCTGTCCGGTGCGTGCAAGCCGCGTGCCACGCCGGCGTCAGGCTTCCGCCGCCTGCCTCGCCGGCTCCACGTCGTCGCCCTCGCGGTCGATGCCGTACTTGCGCAGCTTCTCGACCAAGGTGGTGCGGCGCAGGCCGAGCAGCGGCGCGGCGTGCGCGACGACGCCGCCGGCCTGGGCCAGCGCGGCGCGGATCAGTTCGAGTTCGACGTTGGCGATGTGGCTGCGCAGGTCGATGCCCTGCGGCGGCAGGCTGGTGGTCGGCGACAGGGTCGCCGGATCCACCGCGGCGGCCGGCCCGGCGGCCGGGGCCGCCTCGGTAGGCTCCGGCAGGGCGGCGCGGTAGCGGCCCGGCAGGTCCGCCGCGCGCACGGTCGCGCCGGGGTGCAGCACGGCCAGGCGCTCGAGCAGGTTGGCGAGTTCGCGCACGTTGCCCGGCCAGGGGTAGTGCTGCAGCGCGGCGACCGCGTCCTTCGCCAGCCGCACCTGGCCGCGGCCGCCTTCGGCCAGCTGGCGGGTGATCGCCTCGATCAGGTCGGGCAGGTCGTCGCCGCGCTCGCGCAGCGCCGGCATCTCGATCGGGAACACGTTGAGCCGGTAGAACAGGTCCTCGCGGAACTTGCCCTCGGCAATCTGCGCCTCGAGGTTGCGATGGGTCGCGGCGATCACCCGCACGTTGCACTGGATCTCGCCGCCGCCGCCGACGCGCTCGAACACGCGCTCCTGCAGCACCCGCAGCAGCTTGACCTGCATCGCCATCGGCATGTCGCCGATCTCGTCGAGCAGCAGGGTGCCGCCCTCGGCCATCTCGAAGCGGCCCTTGCGCTGGGTGAGCGCGCCGGTGAAGGCGCCCTTCTCGTGCCCGAACAGCTCGCTTTCCAGCAGGTCCGGCGGGATCGCGCCGCAGTTGATCGCGACGAACGGCTTGTCCTTGCGCGGCGAGCGCGCGTGGATCGCGCGCGCGGCGACCTCCTTGCCGGTGCCGGACTCGCCGAGGATCAGCACGGTGGTGTCGAACGCGGCGACCTGGTCGATCATCCGGCTCAGCCGCAGCACCGCCGGGCTGCGCCCGGTCGGGCCGAACGCCGGCTCCTCGCGGCGGGCATCGTCGTCGATGCGCTTGAGGCTGGCGCGGCGCAGCAACTCCTGCAGCTGGTCGCGGCGTGCCGGCCACGCCATCGGCCACACCGTGTCCGGGTGGATATCGCGCCGCCATGCGGCGTCGTCGGCGTGGCCCGGCAGTTCCAGCACCGGCGGATGCAGCGCCTGGCTGGCCAGCCAGCGCACGAACGCCGGCCACTGCGGATCGCCGCCGATGTCGCCGGCGATCACCGCGACCCAGTCGCTGGCCTTGGCGCGCGCGAGGTCGAGGTCGGAGACCTCGGTCGCCAGGCGCGGGGTGAAGTCCATGAACTCGAGCAGGGTGGCCAGGCGTTCGGCGCGCGCCATGTCGGCGTCCAGCAGCAGGATGCGCGACTCGCTCATGGCGCGGCCTCCGGCGTGCGGCCGGCGACGCGCTCGAGGATCGGCATCACGTCGTGGATGTAGGCGAGCTTGCTGACGAAGGCGTCGGCGCCGGCGCGCAGCGTGTGCTCGCGATGCTCGGCGTCGTCGAAGTGGCTGGCGATGACGATGAAGGGCGCGCTGTCCTGGGCCTTGATCAGGCGGGTCGCCTGCAGGCCGCCCATCTCGGGCATGGCCAGGTCCATCAGCACCACGTCGGGACGCAGCGCCTCGCACTGGGTGATCGCCTCGATCCCGTTGCCGGCCATGCCGGCGATCTCGACCCAGTCGAGCTTGCGCAGGTGGCGCACGGCGGCGTTGATGAAGCCCGGGTGGTCGTCGACCAGCAGGATGCGGAGCTTGCGCATGTCGTCTCTCCTCAGGCCGTGGCCAGGCGGGGCCGGGCGCGGCGGGCCAGCGCCGACGGGATGTGCAGCTGGTCACGATACTTCGCCACGGTGCGGCGCGCGATGCGCACGCCCTGGCGCGCCAGCAGGCCGGCGATCACGTCGTCGGCAAGCGGGGCATTGGCCGGCTCGGTCTCGATCAGGCGGCGCACCATCGCCTTCACCGCGGTCGCGCCGACGTTTGCGCCTTCCAGCCGCACCGCGAACAGCCGCTTGAGTTCGAAGGTACCGCGGGGGGTCTGGAGGTACTTGCCGGTGGTGATCCGCGAGACGGTGGATTCGTGCATGCCGATCGCGTCGGCGACTTCCTTCAGCGTCAGCGGCGCGATCGCTTCCTCGCCGCGCTCCAGGAACGCGCGCTGGCGCTCGACCAGCACCTGGGTCGTGCGCAGCAGGGTCTCGTTGCGCATCGCCACGCCGCGCACCAGCCAGCGCGCTTCCTCCAGCAGGCCGCGCAGGGCGGCGTACTGGCCGGGCGCGTCGGCCAGCGCCTGCTCGCAGTGCGGGGCGATGCGCACGCGCGGCAGCGCGGCGTCGTTGAGCGCGACCCGCCAGGTGCCGCCGGCGTGCCAGGCGACCACGTCGGGAACGATGTGGCCGCTGTCGGCGGCGACCGCCTCGACCGGATGCGGCCGCAGCGACAGCACCAGCGCGATCGCGGCGTGGGTGCCGTCCTCGCCGGCGCCGAGCGCGCGGGCCAGCGCCGCGGTGTCGTGCGCGGCGAGCAGGTCGAGGTGGTCGGCGAGGATGCGCGCGGCGAGCGCGCGCGCCGGGCCTTCGGGTTGCAGCGCGAGCTGCGCGCGCAGGCATTCGGCCGGATCGGTCGCGGCGACGCCGGGCCATTCGCCGTGCAGCAGGCGCTGGCGCGCGACCTCGAGGTCGTCGGCACCGACGCCGAGTTCCGTCGCGCCGCGCTGGCCCAGCGCTTGCAGGTCGTGCTCGAGGTAACCGCGGTCGTCGCAGTGGTCCAGCCAGAACGCCGCCATCGCCAGCGCGTGCGGCCGCCACTGGAGGGCGAGCAGGGCGAGCAGGCGCTGGCGCCAGTCGCTGGATTCACCGGCGGCGATGCGCGCGGTCGCGTCCTCGTCGCCGGATCCGGCGTGGCCGCCGCCGGACAGGAACATCGGTTCGGGGAGTTCGTCCCAGGCGGCGCAGTCCTGCGCGGCGGCATCGGCGGCGGGCGCGTCGTCCTCGGCTTCGTCCTCGGCGATCGCCGATTCCAGCAGCGGGTTGCGCTCCAGCGCCTGGCGCAATTCCATTTCCAGCTGCGGCGCGGTCAGCTGCAGCAGGCGGATGGTCTGCAGCAGCTGCGGCGTCAGGTTGAGCGTCTGCGCCTGGCGCGCCTGCAATGCCTGTTTCATGCGTCCCCTCCGCCGTGATGTCCCCGGGGAAGAGGATGAACAGCACCTGACGGAATCCGAATCGGGGCGTTCCCCTGGTGCGGTCGGGAAGGACCTGAGGGATGTCGGGGAATCCCCGACAACGCGACGTGATTCCGTCGTCAGGGCATCCCGCCGCCGAGCTTGCCGTTGCCCAGCGGCGCGACGCGGTCGTGCAGGCGCACCGCCACCCGCAGCAGTTCCACCGCGTTGCGGCAGCCCAGCGCCTCCATGATCCGGGCGCGGTGGGTCTCGACCGTCTTCACGCTGATGCCGAGGTCGGCGGCGATCTGCTTGGTGGTGCGGCCCTCGCCGAGTGCGGCGAGGATCTGCCGCTGGCGTGGCGGCAGCGCGTCGACGTCGCCCTTCGCCGCCGGCTGCGCGCGCAACTGCGGCCCGGACACCTGCGGGCTGAGGAAGGTGCGGCCGTTGACCGCGGCGCGCAGGGCGATCTCGAGTTCGGCCGGCGCGCCTTCCTTGACCACGAACCCGCTCGCCCCGCGCGCCAGCGCGGCGCGCACGTGGGCCGGATCGTCGTGCATGGACATGATCACCACGGCGCTGCCGGGCACCACCTGGCGCAGCTCGTCCAGCGCCTCGAAGCCGTTGCGGCCGGGCATCGACAGGTCGAGCAGGACCGCGTCGGGCAGGCATTGCCGGGCCCGCGCCACCGCCTCGTCCGCGCTCGCCGCCTCCGCCACGACCTCGACCCCGTCGAAGCCCTCCAGCAGCCGGCGCAGGCCGGCCCGGACGAGGGTGTGGTCGTCGCAGATCAGTACGCGCAAGGCCGTGGTCCGTGGATCCCCGCCGTCACCTTAGCCGGATGCGGCGCGGGGTGCCAGCAATGCGCGCCGCGCCGGACGCCGCCACCGCGTGTTTCCACGTGGGGGTGAATGCGGTGGCGGGGTGACCGGTCTCAACCAGGACACCGGCGCGCCGAATCCCGGCAACGGACGGAAATGGGCGCGTTGGCCGTTGCGTGAGGGACGACGGGGCGAGCCGCCGCCGTCTTCGTCTTCGCCCCGCTACTGGCTGCGCCGGCGCTCGGCGATCTCGCGCCGGTGCATCCGGAACAGGTGCCGCTCCAGCGCCGCGGACAGGCCCGGCCCGAGGCCGTCGAAGCGCAGCCACAGCCGGAGGCCGTCGCCGTCCGCTTCGGTCGCCAGCACCTCCACCGGCAGGCGCAGCACCTGCGGCAGCCAGTCCGAGGGCTGCACGCGCAGCCAGCCGCTGGCGCCGGCGGCGACCTCGGTGGCGGCGACCTGCAGGCAGGCGCCGAGCGCCGACCAGCGCAACGCGCGCACCGGGTCGTGGTCGTGGCCGCGCAGCAGGCTACCGACCAGGGTCGTCAACAGGTCGAGGCGGGCCTCGATCCGCTGCAGCGCGAGGCCGGTCGTGCCGTGTTCCTCGGGCTCCTCGCTGCGGCTGTCCTCGACCAGCGCCAGCGCCTGCAGGAAGGCCTCGGCGCGCAGGCGTTCGGCCTGCAGGTCGGCCGCCGCGCGCGGGCCCGCGGCGAAGCCGGCGGGACGGCGTTCCTCGCAGGCCAGCGCTTCGCCGAACAGCGCGGCGTCGGCGTCGGCGGGGTTCACTCGCCGGCGTCCGCGGCCTGGCTGAGGTAGCGGTGCGCGGCGCGGCGTTCGCGTTGCAGGCGGGCGATGGCGTCGGCGGACTCGTCGCGGCGCTGCTGCAGTTCCAGCATCAGCGCCTGCTGTTCGGCGAGCAGGTCGCGCCAAGCCGGCAGTTGTTCTTCCGGCGGCGGGTCGATCCAGGCGGCGCGCACCGCGTGGTCGTGGCCGCGCACGAGCTCGGTGGCGCGCACCCAGTCGCCGGTGGCGGCCGCGGCGCGGATCTCTTCGGCCGGCAGGATGGGCAGGGCGATGGCGCGTCGGCTCATGGTCTTCTCCTACGGCGCCGGTGCGGCCGGCGCGATGGCGTTCCAGGCGGACTGCAGCTCGGCGACCAGCGCGTCGGCCTCGCGGAAGGCGGCGACGTCGTTGCGCACGTGCGCCTCGCTCAGGCGCCGCTGCAGGTAGTCGTACAGCGACTGCAGGCCGCTGGCGATGTTGCCGCCGGCCTCCATGTCGAGCGCGCTTTCGAGGCCGCCGATGATCGCGATCGCCTCGTTCACCGCCTGGCCCTTGCGCGCGACGTCGCCGCGTTCGAGGCTGGCGATCGCGAGCTGCACGCGGTCGCGGAAGCCGGCGAACATCAGCGCGACGAGCTGGTGCGGGCTGGCTTCCAGCACGGCGCTGGAAACGGCGGTCTGGCGGTACTGGGCGGCGTAGGCGCGGGCGTTCATGGCGGTGTGCTCAGCGGCTCAGGCCAGCGAGCTGCTGGGTGAGGAAGGAGGAGGTGGACTGCATCTGCGCCATCATCGCGTCGAGCGCGGTGAACTGGCGGCGGTAGTTGGCTTCCATCGCGGCCATGCGGCGGTTCAGCGCCTCGCGCTGGTCGGCGATGGCGTCGAGGCGATCGTTCAGCGCCTCGGTGCGGCTGCTGATCAGGCCCTCGTCGCCGAGATAGGCGGTGAAGGTCGCGCGCAGGCTGGTCGCGTAGTCGGCGCCGTCGCCGAGCACGGCGCGCACCGCGCCGCTGTCGGCGGCGACGGCGGCGTCGAACTTGGCGCCGTCGAGGGTGAGCGTGCCTTCCTTGCTGGTG
Source organism: Lysobacteraceae bacterium (assembly GCA_035539135.1). Lineage (GTDB taxonomy): Bacteria > Pseudomonadota > Gammaproteobacteria > Xanthomonadales > Xanthomonadaceae > JABFWF01. The sequence continues at coordinate 66,533 of DATLJD010000012.1, read as the reverse complement.
CTCAGGCCCAGCGTCGACATGTCCGCGTAGGCGCTGCCCATCGCCGTGCGCAGCGCCTGGGTCAGCGCGCGCGGGGCGGCGTCGCCGCTGAGCGCGGCGCCCGGGGTGTCCTTGTCGCCCGCCGCGCTCTGCGTGCGCAACGCGTTGATCGCGGTGTTGTAGGCCTTGACGAACGCTTCCATCCGCGTGCGCAGCGCGCCGCCGTCGCCGGCGATCGCCAGGTCGAAGGACTGGCCCGGCTGGGCCTTGGTCAGGTCGAGGGTGACGCCGTCGAGCAGGTCGGTGATGTGGTTGGAGGCGCTGGTGCGCTTGACCCCGTCGACCCAGACCTCCGCGTCCTGCGCGGCGGTCACCTCGGTCAGCGACGCATTGGTGAGCGCGGCCAGGCCGCCGTCGCCGCCGCTGGCGCCGACGGTGATCGCGCCGTCGGCGCCGCTGCGGGGGGAGGTCAGCACCAGCACGTCGCCGGCGTCGCCGTGGACGATGCTGGCGGCGATGCCCTGGCTGCCGGCCTTGGCGTTGATCGCGTCGCGGATGTCGGCGAGGGTGCCGTCGCCGTCGGCGATGTCGACCTCGATCGGGTCGTCGCTGCCCACCTGCAGGGTCAGTTTGCCGTAGCCGACCTGTGCGTCGGCGGCGAGCGCGGCCGATTGCAGCTTGTGGGTGGTCGCCAGCTTTTCGACCCGCACGGCGTAGCTCCCGAGCGGCGCGGTGGTGCCGGCGCTGGCGGTGAAGCCCGCGCCTTCGCCGACGGTGGCCTTGCGGCCCGGATCGGCGCCGATGCCCTTGAAGGCGTCGAGCGCGGTCTGCAGGCCGGACAGGGCGCCGCTGAGCGCGCCGAACGCGGAGATCTGCGCGCGGGTGCCGGACTCGGTGGCCTTCAGCCGGTTTTCCGTCGGCGCGCGCTCGGCCGAGACGAGGCCCGACACCAGGGCGTTGACGTCCAGGCCGGAGCCGATTCCTGCACTGACGATGCTGGCCACGGAGCCTCCTGCGGCGCGGAACGTGTTGCTTCGAAGGGAGTAACGGCGCGGCCGTCGCGATCTTGAGGCGTGCAAGCGGCGTGCCAGCGCCGGGCGATGGCGTTCAGGCGCGCTCGTCGAGCAGGCGGCCGTGCTCGCGCAGGCGGCGGGCGATGCGCAGCGCGGTTTCGCTGGGGACCTGCAGGATCACGTCGCCGGTGCGTTCGTCGATCACGCTGACCGCGACCTGGCCGAGGTCCTCCTCGACCTTGAAGCGCAGGCGGGTGCGGCTGGGTTCGACCAGGGCTTCGAGCTGCCGCTGCAGCGCGTGCGGGGTGGACGGGACGGCGTGCGCCGCGGGCGCGCCGTGGGCGTCGCCGGGCATCGCGACCGCGTCGGCCGGCCGCGGCGTGGACGCGGACGCCCGCGCCTGCGCGGCGTGGGCGGGGAGTGCAGCGAGGGGCGCGATGTCGGACATGGCGGCCTGCCGGAAACGCGGAAGGGGAGGCCGCGTGCGCGGCCTCCCCGGGTGTCACCGCGGGTGCGATGTCATCAGCGCAGCAGGCTGAGCACGCTCTGCGGCGCCTGGTTCGCCTGGGCGAGCATCGCGGTGCCGGCCTGGGTCAGGATCTGCGTGCGGGTCAGCTCCGCGGTTTCCTTGGCGAAGTCGGCGTCCATGATGCGGCTGCGCGCGGCGGACACGTTCTCGACCGAGATCTGCAGGCTGGCGATGACCGACTCGAAGCGGTTCTGCGCCGCACCGTAGGTGGCGCGCTCGGCGTTGACCTTGTCCAGCGCGACGTCGATGTCCTTGATCGCGTTGGTGGCCGCTTCGGCGCTGGCGCCGATGTCCGAGGCCGAGGTCACGGTCTTGAGCGTGTCCTGGGCGGTCGAGCTCGCGGTCAGCGCGCCGCTGGTGCCGGCGGTGCCGCCCGACAGCTGGTTGCGGGTGACCGAGACCACGTCGTTGGTGGTGGTGCCGGCGCCGACCTGGAAGGCGAAGGACGAGGAGCCGGTGAACAGCGAGGTGCCGTTGAAGGTGGTGCCGTCGACGACGCGCGAGATCTCCGACTGCAGCTGGGCGAACTCGAGGTCGAGGTTGCTGCGGTCGCCGTCGCTGTTGGTGGCGTTGGCCGACTGCACCGCCAGCTCGCGCATGCGCTGCAGGGCGTCGCCGATCTTGCCCAGCGCGCCTTCGGCGGTCTGCGCCAGCGAGATGCCGTCGTTGGCGTTGCGGATGGCGACGTTGGAGCCGCGGATCTGGGCGTTCATGCGCTCGGCGATGGCGAGGCCGGCCGCGTCGTCCTTCGCGCTGTTCACGCGCAGGCCCGACGACAGGCGCTGGATCGAGGTCGCCAGGCCCAGGTTGTTGGTGTAGAGGTTGCGCTGAGCGTTCAGCGACATCACGTTCGTATTGACGACAGACATGTTGGGTCTCCTGGACTGGTTGCCGGCGGGCAGGGCCACGGCCGGGGTTACCGCAGAAGATGCCGATGGTGGCCCCGTCCTCTGCTGTGCCAGATAACGGCCAGGCCGGCGCGGGCTTTAGCGCCTGTCGTGCGATTTTCGTGATGGGGTGCAGGGAAATTCCCGGCGAACGGCCGGAGAGGTGCCTTGCGCGCCGCCTGCGGGGCCGTGGAGCGGAGCTTGCTTCGCTGCGTCGGCGGCCGGTTCGAGAGGCAGCGAAGCAAGCTCGGCTCCACGGTGGGAGCCGGGCTAGCTCAGAAGAACCCGTACTCGCGGGTGAGGCGCTCGACTTCCGCGCCTTCGGAGATGTCGATCAGGATGCGCTTCTCGTTGGTCGCCACCCGCAGCGCGGCGTCCAGCACCGAGGCTTCCACCCGGCGCGGGATCACGACGAGGCCTTCGCGGTCGCCGAACACCAGGTCTTCCGGCGCGACCCGCACGCCGTTGATGGTCACCGGCTTGTTGACGCTGTCCAGCGTCGCGCGCTTGCGCACGTCCTGGCAGGAATAGCCCTGCGCGAACACCGGCAGACCGAGCCGCACCACGTCCGCGCTGTCGCGGGTCATGCCGCCGACCACCACGCCGGCGGCGCCGCGGCGGATCGCGAGGTTGGCGTTGAGCTCGCCGAAGTAGGCGTACTGGCCGATCTCGTTCTCGACCACGATCACGTCGTTGGGCACCACCGTGGCGTAGCTGTCCAGCGCCTTGTAGATGCCGCGGAAGTCCTCGCCGTCCTCGAGCTTGCGCAGGCGCAGGGTCTTGGCGCGGCCGAGCATGCGCACGTCCGGCAGGTTGGGCGCGAGGCCGCGGATCACCTGGTCCGGATAGCCATGGTCGTCGAGGATGTCCGACAGCATCGGGCTCGACAGCAGGGCCTTGAGGTTGTTGAGCAGGCAGCGGTCGCGTTCGCGGCGGCCGGCCTCGATCAGCTCGGCCAGCGCGAAGTCCTCCGGCCAGTTGACGTCGACCGCCTCCAGCGGGCTCGCCTCCAGCAGCAGCGGCTGATCGCCGATGCGGCGCTCCAGGCGCAGCGCGGCGTCGCGGCGGACGATGTACAGGCCCATCGTCTCGATCACCGTTTCGTCGAGGGTGAAGCTGTTGGGGATGTTGGCGATGTCGTAGGTCGGGCGGCCGTCGCGCCAGGTGTACAGGCGCTCCTTGCGCACCAGCACCGCCGAGTCGTGCGCGGTGCCGGGCTGGGCCAGCGCTTCCACGCCGCGGCGCATGGTGTCCGGCTCGATGAACGGGCTGGTGCACAGCGCCTGGATGTAGATGTCCGCCTCGACCTGGCGCACCTGGTTCATGAACAGGCGGTTGCCGTCGGTGGCGTTGCTGGCCAGCTTGGGATCGCGCATCAGCACCCGGCAGTCGCGCTCGGCGGCCATCGCCGCGATCTCCTCCGACTCGGTGTCCAGGCAGACCTCGTCGATGAAGTCGCAGGCGAGCAGCTTGTCGAGGGTGTGCAGGAACAGCGGCTTGCCGTCGAGCAGGCGCACGTTCTTGTTGCCGATGCGGTCGCTGTTGCCCTTGGCGGGGAGGAAGGCGACGGTCTTCATGCGGGTTCTCCGATGGCGCAGGCGGCGAGGACCCGCTGCGCGAAGCGGTCGATGCGGTCGGCGACCGGCTCGGCCTGGGGCACCGCCTGCGCGGCGATGAAGTCGGCGAGTTCGGCGACGCCGTTGCGCACGTGCAGCGCGCGCTCGTCCTCGCGGATCAGGTGGCGCTCGCACAGCAGGCCGACGAGGGCGCGCGCGTTGGCGCGGCGGCGCGCGCCATCGCGGTCGTCAAGCCAGGCGGCGACGCAATCGTCGAGCTCGGCGGCGCGCGCCGGCGCGTAGGCCGCCTCCGCCGCGGTGGCGGGGCTGCGGCCGAGGACGAGCAGGGGCTTGTCGCGCAGCAGCGCTTCGTACTGCAGGGTGGTGGTACCGATGCAGGCGACCCGGTCGGCGCGCGCGATCAGCTCGGCGATTGGCACGCCGTGCGCCTCGACGAAGCGCGCCGGCAGGCGCAGCGGGTGGCCGAGCACCTCGCGGTTGATCGGGTGGTCGCGAAACAGCACGGTCGCATTCGCCGGCAGCACCGCGTCGAGCGCGGCGACGATCGCCTGCAGGTCCGGCCACAGCGGTTGGCTGAGACCGATCGTGCGCAGCGCGGTGGGCTCGATCGACGAACCGACCGCGCTGGTGAGCACGAGCACGGTCGGGCCATCGCCGCGCGGCAGGCCGGCGATGTCGGCGGCCTCGCGCAGCGGATGGCGGTCGACCGGCGCCGACAGCGACAGCGCGCGCGCGGCCTCGAAGGCCTCGCCGGTCTGGCGCGCGAGATCCATGCGCAAGCCGGCGTGCACCGCGAAGGCGACCCGGCTGTCGTCCCAGGCGTTCACCTCGCCGGCCTGCACCTGGTAGGTGCCCGCCAGCTGGCCGCGCTCGAAGCACCAGGCCGGCACATCGCTGGCCTGCAGCACGTTGCGCGCGACCCGGCTGTGCGGGTGGGTCGTGTTCCACAACAACGCGCCGGCCGGGCGCAGCTCCTCGGCGACCGCCTGGTAGAACCACTCGCACTTGGCGGTGGCGCGCGCATAGGTGTCGGGCCCGGCGACGCTGCCCGACCAGGCGCGCTCGGCCAGCGCCACCGGCGCGATCGCGTGGAAGGGCGCAAGGTCCTGCAGCTGGATCTCGCGGTCGAAACCGAGGATCGAATAGGGGATCTGGACCTGCGGGTATTCCAGCTCCGGCGCGTGCCGGGTGGCGAGCACGACGAGTTGGGTGCCGCGCTCGGCCAGGGCGTCGCCGAGCCGGTTGAGGAAGGCCGCGCAACGCGGGTCGCTGAGCGCGAAGCAACTGGCGACGCAGATCTGGTCGTGTCCGGTGTTCATGCGGCGTGGCCTTCGGCCAGTGCGGCCGTGCGTGCGACGATCGGGCGGTAGACGAGTTCCAGCACCAGCGGGCCGGCCAGCGGCACGCTGCCGGCGGGCAACATGCCGAAGGCCCCGGCGGAAGCGCACTCGAGCACGCCGTCGCCATGGTCGATGAGCTGGTCGTGGATCAGTCGGTCGCGCACGTCGAAGCCGTCCTGGTCGCTAGCCAGCAGTTCCACCGGCAGCACCCGCGCCTCCAGCACCTGCAGCCAGCGGTGGCGCTCGCCGAACAGCAGGCCGACGTGCGCGTTGCCCGTGCCGAGCGGCACCCGTGCCCGGCAGAAGCCGTCGTAGGTGTACTGCGCGGCGACCGCCTGGCGGCTGGCGTTGCGCGCATCGGTATAGAGCACCGGCAGCACGTCCTCGCGCAGGCTCCAGTCGGAGGAGCGCAGGCTGAGGCGGTCGCGGTGCACGGCAAGGGTCGCCAGGCTCAGTTCCACCCCGCAATGGCGCAGCTCGTGGGCCATGTTCCGGCGCAGCTTGGGCCGCATGCGGGTGGAGAAGAAGATGCCGTCGCGGCGCAGGTCGGCGATCGCCTGCTCGGGGTCGGCGATCTGCACCGCGGTGTCCGAGCCCATGTTCTCGTCCATCGAGAAGGACTGGAACAGCGACAGCTCGCCGCGGGTGGGCAGGTACAGCAGGCGCACCAGTTCGGCGAGGGTGGCATCGCGCAGCGCCTCTTCCGCGCAGGGCGGGGCGTGCGCCGCCGCCGCGCGCACGAAGGCGATCGCGTGCTCCTGGATGCGGGCGACGGCCTGCGCCTGCTGCGGCGCGATCACCTGCGCCTCCAGCACCGGCGCGCCGTCCTCGGCGTAGTCGCGCACCGAGCCGCTGTCGACGGTGCACAGCGTCTCCAGCGTCGCCATGAACGGAATCAGGGTGCGGATGGTCTGCTCGCCGTGGCGGGCGCGGTCGATCAGCGCGGTGCGCTCGCCGCCGTCGCCGGCCTGCGGGTAGCACATGAGGTACCAGCCGAGCAGGTCGACGTTCCACTCCTCGCGCATCACCGGCGCCAGCGCGCGCTGGATGTTGCCGAAGTAGCCGAGGTCGACCATCGCCAGGGTGTCGTCGGGCTGCAGGTCCAGGGTGGCGGCCAGGTGCCGGCGCATGCGCTCGCGGAAGCCGGCCGACCAGCGCAGGATGCGCTGCGCGATCGCCGGCGCGCGCACCTGCGCCACGAACGTGTCGTGGCCGCCGCCGGCGCGCTCGACCTTGCGCAGGATCTCGTCCGCGGCCGCGCCGGTGATGCCGAGCTGCTTGAGGAGGGTCGCGTACTGCCGGCTGCGCGAGTGCATCGCCAGGTAGCGGTCGATGTCCTCCTGCGCGCGGAAGCCGGCGGCGAAGGCGGTGAAGCGCGAGATGTAGACCGGCGCGCCGACCTCCTCGCCGGCGAGCGCGGTGCAGGCGCGCCAGGGCAGGTGGCCGTCGCGCATCAGGAAGGCGATCTTCAGGCGCCGGCCGGCGGCGAGCGCCTCGCGCCGGCGCGCCAGGATCCAGCTGGCGAAGCCGTGCATCATCGGACCGAGGCTCGCCTGGCCGAGGTCGCGCGCGGCGTCCTCGCCGTCGAGATCCAGCTGCGCGAGCACCGCGTGCCAGGGCGAGGGCATGCCGCGGCTGCGCTCCACTTCCGGATCGACCAGCCGCAATGCGGTGCCCTGATCCTCCATCCGGTGCGCGACGTGTTTCGGGAAGCGGTGCAGGACGCGCGCGCGCAGGCCGGCCTGCAGTGGCGCCTGCAGGTCCGCGTTCGGGTTGTCGCCGACGTGCAGGGTGTCGGCGGCGGACAGCGCGCCCGCGCGGCACAGGCGCTCGAACAGGCCGGTGCCCTTGCTGGCGCCGTGCTCGCAGGAGACGAACACGCGGTCGATCGCGGCGTAGGCATCCGCCGGCAGGCAATGCGCGAGCAGCCGCCGCAGCTGCGCCTCGCGCAGGTAGGTGTCGCTGACGATGACGACGGGAATCCCGCGCGCGGCCGCTTCGCGCACCAGCGCGACCGCCGCGGGCAGCGGGAAGCAGGCCTCGCATTCGGCCTGCACTTCTTCTTCCTCGATGGCGGCGGCCAGCGCGTCGTCGATGCCGGGCGCGGCGGTGGCCAGGATGTCGCGCAGGGTCACTTCCCAGTTGCCGCCGCGGATGAAGGCGAGGCGTCGCGCCAGCTGTTCGGCGCGCATCCGCTGGCCGGCGTCCAGCCCGGCGCGGGCGAACGCGGGGCGCTGCTGCAGGCTGAAGAAGACGTCGGTCGGCTTGTGCACCCGCCGCCACAGCAGGGTGTCGAAGCAGTCCAGCGACAGGACTTTGACGTCCGGATGGTCGTCCAGCAGGCGCGGCAGCGCGCGCACGGACACCGTGTCCTCGGCGGGGATTTCCAGGGGGCTGAAGGCGGTCATCGGCACGCGCTGCGGAAGGGACGTGGCCTTCCATGCAATCCGCGTTCCAGCGGCGGCCGGCCCCTGCCGGCGGTCTGTCTCCCCGTTACAGCCGGTCGAACAGCGAGCCCGCCTGCATCCGCACCATCAGCTGCTGCGCCGCCTCCAGGGCGACCATCTTCAGGTTCAGCTGGCTGATCGCCTCGGTCAGGTCGGTCTCGCGCAGGTCGGAGAGGGTCTTGCTGAAGCTTTCGTTGTCGGCGAGGCGGCGGTCGGCGGCCTGGTCGAGGTCCTTGCGGCGCACGCCGGTGTCGGCGCGCAGGTCGAGGAAGTGCTGCTGGGCCTGGTCGATGTCCTTCAGGCCGACGGTGATCGCGTTGCGGCGGCGCACGCGGTCGGCGTCGGTCAATGCCGGCGCGTCGAGCGCGTCGGCCAGTTGCTGCAGGGTGGCGAACACGTCCTGGTTGGGCGCGCGTTGCAGGGTGAAGCTGTCGCCGGCCGCGGGCGTGCCGGAGACCTGGAACTGCGCGCCCTGCGCGGTGATCGACTGGCCCGGGGTGTAGGTGCCCGACACCGGCGGCGACAGCGGATTGCCGCTGCCGTCGACGACTTCGTAGGCGTTGGCGCCGGTGAAGCGCAGGGTCAGGGTCGCGCCGTTCCAGGCGGCCGGATCGGTGACCTGCGCGGTTTCCAGCACGCCGGTGCCTGCGTTGCCGGCGGCGGCGCGCGCGCGGCTGGTGCCGTCGCCGGTGGGCACGCGCAGGAAGACCTCGCTGCCGGGATTGCTGTCGCGCACGCTGGCGTCGGGCGCGATGTCGATGACGTTCTGGCCTTCGTCGCCGCTGTAGCTGACGCTGCCGGCGTTGTCGGTGAACGGCACCACGCCGTCGCGGGTGCCGGCGAACAGGCGGCGGCCGGCGCCGTCGTCGCGGTTGCCGATCTGCAGCAGGCCGGCGCGCAGGCTGCGCAGCTCCAGCGCGATCGCGTGGCGGTCGCCGTCGGACAGGGTGTCGCTGTTGGCCTGGATCGCGAGGTCGCGCGCGCGCAGCAGGATGTCGCCGGCATCGCTGAGCGCGCCTTCCTGCTGGCGCAGGCGGCTGTCGGCGACGGTGGCGTTGCTGCCGTACTGGGCGAGCCGGGCGAGCAGGTGGTCGAGCTGTTGCGAGGCCGCCATCCCGGCCGGGTCGTCGGCGGCGCGGGTCAGGCGCACGCCGCTGCTGATCTGCTGCTGCAGCCTGGCGATCTCGGCCTGGCGCAGCTGCATGTTGGACAGGCCCTGGGCGAACAGCCCGCTGGTGGACACGCGCAGGTTGGTCATCGTGTCGGCTCCTCAGCGGCGCACGGCGGCGAGCAGGGTCTGGAACAGGGTGTCGGCGGTCGCCATCACCTGCGCCGCGGCCTGGTAGGCCTGCTGGAAACGCAGCATGTCGGCGGCCTCCTCGTCGAGGTTGACGCCCGACAGCGCGTCGCGCTCGGCGCCGATCTGGTCGTGGATCGTCTGCTGCGCCTCGAGCGAGAGCTCCGCGTGGCGGGCCTGGCCGCCCGCCTGCGCGGTGAGCTGCGACAGGCCGGTGGTGACGCTGGTCAGGCCGCCGTCGAGCACGCCCTGCGCATCCAGCGCGGCCAGCGCGCGCGCGTTGGCGTTATCGGCGGAACGCGGCGGCGTCCGCGAGAGGGTGAAGCTATCGCCGGCCGCGGGCGTGCCGTCGAGGGTGAGCGACCAGCCGCCGGCGGCGATCGGCGTGCCCGGCGTGTAGGCGTAGGGGCCGGCGCCGTCGATGGTGTAGCTGGTGCTGTCGAGGAAGTCGATGGTCGCGCCGGCGAAGGATGCGAACGCGGCCGGATCGGTGATCGCGGTGGCCGCCGGTTGCGCGGTGCCGACGTTGCCGTTGTCGGCGCCGACCTGCAGCGGCGCGGCGGCGGCGATCGCCCACGGGTCGCTGAGCGCGACCTGCAGGCCGGCGGGCGCGCCGGTGGTCGGGCTGACCAGCACGCGGTCGCCGCTGCCGGGGGTGCCCGACACGACCAGCGACAGGCCATTGACCAGGAACGGATCGGCCGCGGTGCCGGTGCCGGTCATCGCCACGGCCTCGCCGCTGTCGCCGCGGGTCGCGCTCCAGGCGCTGCCGTCGTAGCGCAGCACCAGGTCGGCGCCCTGCAGCGCGCCGAGATCGGCGACGCTGGCGCTGACCGAAGCGCCGCCGCTGTTGCCCGGATGCGCTGCGGTGCGCGGCGCGGCGGTGGTGAACAGCGGCGCGCCGGCGTTGCCGTTGTAATCCACGCCCGCCGCCTGCTGCGCGTTGAGGCTGGCGGCGAAGGCGGTGGCCACGCGGCCGAGTTCGGCGCGCGCCGGGTCGAGCACGCTGCCGCGGAATTCGAGCAGGCCGCCGAGCTCGCCGGCGACGCTGCCGGACCCCAGCGCGACCGCGCCGGTCGGCGAGGCGATCGCCAGCTGCAGGCGGTCCGGCCGGTAAGGGTCGGCGACAGTGGACAGCGCCTGCGATCGCTGGCCGAGCACCAGCGCCTGGCCACCGGCGGTGAACACGTTGAGCGCGCCGTCGTCCTGCGCCACCGTGCTGGCGCCGACCAGGCCGGCGAGCTGGTCCACGCGCAGCGCGCGCGCGTCCAGCAGGTCGGGCGAGGCGTTGCTGCCCGCGGCGACGATGTCGCGGTTGAGGTTGGCGATCTCGGTGGCCAGCCGGTTGACGTCCGAGACCGCGCCGGTGATGCGCTGGTCGGTCTCGCGGTCGAGCTGGGCGAGGCGGCCGTCGAGCGTCTGCCAGCGGTCGGCCAGGCGGGTCGCCGCCGACAGCAGCTGGCTGCGCGCGGTGCGCGAGGTCGGCTCGGAGGCGACCCCGTCCATCGCGGTGAAGAACTCGGACAGCGGCTGGGTCAGCGAGGTGGAACCGTCCGACAGCAGCGCATCCACGCGGTCGCTCAGGCTCGACAGCTGCTTGAGCCGGCCGAGTTCGCCGCTGCTGTCGACCTGGCGGGCGAACACCAGCCCGTCGGCCAGGCGCTCGAGGTTCTGCGCGTACACGCCCGCGCCGACGTAGGTCTGGCTGGTGCCGCTGCCCGGGCGGGTGGCGAGGTCCACGCGCTGGCGGCTGTAGCCCGCGGTGTTGACGTTGGCGACGTTGTGGCTGACGGTCGCCAGCGCGCGCTGGAACGCGAGCAGCGCCGAGCTTCCGGTGGCGAGGAGGTCGGCCATCGCTTATCCCTGGTGGCCCGCGCGTGGCGTCGCCATGGCGACGGAGCCGTCGCCCGGCAACGCGGCCAGCGCGCGGCGGATGGTGGGGCCGTCCGCGATCGCGGCGATCTTGGCGGCGTAGGACGGGTCGGTGGCGTAACCCGCGCGCTGCAGCGCTTGCGCGAACGCGCGGGTGTCGCTGGTGTTGCGGGCGGCGGCGTAGCGCGGCCTGGACAGCAGCTGCGCGTAGTCGGCGAAGCTTTCCGCCGGCGAACCGTAGGCGCGGAACTCGGCCTGCTGGCCGACCCGCACGCCGTTGACGAATTCATGGGTGCCGGCGCGCACGCGCCCGCCGTGCCAGCGGCCGCCGGCCTTGATCCCGAACAGGTTGTGCGAGTCGCCGCCGGCCAGGCGCCGGCCCCAGCCGGTTTCCAGCGCGGCCTGGGCGACCAGCGCCTTCGCCGGCACGCCGAGCGCGGCGGCGGTTTTCTGCGCGTGCGGCCACAGCGAGCGGACGAAGGCTTCGGGCGAGCTGCAGTCCAGCGGCGCGTCCGGATCGCAGGCGGCCGGCGCGTCGGCCAGTTGCGGCGGAGCCGCCGTGGCGGCGAAACCGCCGAGCGAGACGCCGTGGTCGGTGGGCGCCAGCGTCGGCGCGGCGACGCGCAGGCCGGCGGGCAGCGGCAGGCCGGAGGGCGTGGACGCGACCGGCAATGCCATCGCCACCGGCGCCTGCCGCAGCGACAGGGGCCCGGCAGGCGCGGCCTGCGCCGGCGCGGGCGTGGTGCCGCGCGCGAGCTGGCGGGCGATGATCGGCGCCAGCCCGAGGCCGCGGCCGCGGGTCAGTTCCTTCGCCAGCTGCTGGTCGTACATGTCGCGGTAGGTGCCGTTGTCGCCCAGCAGCGGATCGCCCATCGACGCGCTGCGCATGGACTTGATCAGCATCCGCGCGAACTGTTCCTCCAGCCCGCGCGCGGCTTCCTCGATCCGCGCGGGCGGCGTCGCGGTGTTCGGGGCCAGCGGCAGCGGATTGGCGGCGGGAAGGCGCATGTCGGACTCCATGCAAGCGATGTGCCACGGATGGCACGCGGCGGCCGGACGCCTCCCTGCGGTCTGGTTCCTGTCGGTTAACGGCCGGGCGCGGCGGGCCTGAAGCCCGGTCAGATCACCTGCAGCTCGGCGCGCAGCGCGCCGGCCTGCTTGAGCGCCTCCAGGATCGCGACGATGTCGCCCGGCGCCGCGCCCACCGCGTTGACCGCGCGCACGATGTCCTCCAGCGAGGTGCCGCCGCGGAACATGACCATGTGGCTGCCGTCGGTGCTGGCGCTGATCTCGGACTGCGGCGCGACCACGGTCTGCCCGCGGCCGAAGGCCTCCGGCTGGCTGACCTGCGCGCTTTCGGTGATGGTGACGGTGAGCGAGCCGTGCGCGACCGCGGCCGGCAGCACGGTGACCTGGCCGCCCATCACCACGGTGCCGGTGCGCGCGTTGACGATCACCTTGGCGGCGGCGGCGCCCGGGTCGACTTCCAGCGACTCCAGCGCGGCGAGGAAGCCGATGCGGTCGCCCGCCGGCGGCGACACCTCGATCGTCACGCCGTCCAGCGCGCGCGCGCGGCCCGCGCCGAAGGCGCGGTCGATCGCGGCGACGATGCGCGCGGCGGTGGTGAAGTCGGCCTCGTTGAGGTTGAGGGTGACGTTGCCGGTCTGCGCGCCGGGCGGGATCGCCGCCACCGCGCGCTCGACGATCGCGCCGTTGGGAATGCTGCCGCCGTTGGGCGCGTTGACCGAGATCCGCGAACCGTCGCGCCCGGACGCGCCGAAGCCGCCGACGATCAGGTTGCCCTGCGCGATCGCGTAGACCTGCCCGTCCACGCCCTTGAGCGGGGTCATCAGCAGGGTGCCGCCGCGCAGCGAGCCGGCGTTGCCGATCGAGGACACGGTGACGTCGATGCTCTGGCCGGGCTTGGCGAAGGCCGGCAGCTCGGCGTTGATCGCGACCGCGGCCACGTTCTTCAGCTGCGGGTTGACGCCCGGCGGGATGGTGACGCCGAGCTGCGCCAGCAGCGACTTCAGGCTCTGCACGGTAAAGGGCGTCTGCGAGGTGCGGTCGCCGCTGCCGTCCAGGCCGACCACCAGGCCGTAGCCGACCAGCGGGTTGCCGCGCACGCCGGCGACCTGCGCCAGGTCCTTGATGCGCTCGGCGTGCGCCGGCGCGAGCGCGCAGGCGAGCAGGGCGGCGGTGGCGAGCAGCAGACGCTTCACGGGCGGGACCTCAGTAGGGGAACAGCGCGGAGTTGAAGAAGCGCCCCAGCCAGCCCATCGCGTTGGAACGCGCGAGCGTGCCGCGGCCGCCGTAGACGATCTGCGCGTCGCCGACGCGGTCGGAGGTGATGCGGTTGTCCGGACCGATGTCGCTGACCCGGACGATGCCCTGGATCTGCACCAGCTCGTCGCCCTGGTTCAGGCGCAGCTGCTTGTCGCCGCGCACCAGCAGGTTGCCGTTGCCGAGGTCCTGGATCACGCGCACGGTGATCTGGCCGTTGAGCTGGTTGCTCTGGGTCGAGTCGCCCTTGCCGGCGAAGCTGCGGCTGCCCTCGACCTCGGCCTCCAGCAGGTTCTTGCCGTTGAGGGTGACCTGCTGGCCGAACAGGGTCGGCGCGCCCATGCCCAGGCCGCTGTCCTTGGTGACGGAGGTCTTCGCATTGGTGCGCGCGGCGGTGTTCTCGACCAGCACGATGGTCAGCAGGTCGCCGACGTTGCGTGCCTTGTCGTCCTCGAACAGGCGCATGCCGCCGCCGCCCGCGTTGGCGTAGATCGAGCCGCCGCCGGCCGCGGGCGCGGCCTGCGCGTAAGCCGGTGCACCGGCAAGGCCGGGCGCGGCGTAACCCGCCGGCGCGTAGCCGGCCGGGGCATTCGGCACCGCCGCGTAGTTGGCGGTCGGCGCGAACGGACGCACGTCGCCCGACATCCGGCCGACCGTCGCGCAGGACGACAGGGCGAGGGCGGCCAGCGCGAGGCCGGCGATCAGAACGGCACGCCCGGCAGCACCGTCCGTCCCGCGAAAGCGGGAAGCCAGTGTCCTTGCACGACGCGCAAGACGCTGGATCCCTGAATTCGCAGGGATGACGAAGCTTCTGGAGCGCAGCGTCTTCATCGCGGGTCTCACAGCGTGTTGTTGAGGAAGCCGAGCATGCCGTCGGTGGTCGAGATCGCCTTCGCGTTGGTTTCGTACGCGCGCTGGGTCTCGATCATCGACACCAGTTCCTCGACCACGTTGACGTTGGAGCTTTCCAGCGCGCCCTGCACCAGCACGCCGACGCCGTTCTGGCCGGGCGCGCCGCTCTGCGCGGGGCCGCTGGCGCCGGTCTCGACGTAGAGGTTCTCGCCCTTGGCTTCGAGGCCGGCGGGATTGACGAAGTCCGACAGGGTCAGCTGGCCGATCTGCACCGCCTCGGCCTGGCCGGCCACCTGCACGCTGACCGTGCCGTCGGCGCCGATGGTCACGCTCTGCGCGCCCTCCGGCAGTTGCAGCCCCGGCTGCACCGGGTAGCCGGCGTTGGTGACGACCTCGCCCTGGGCGTTGATCTGGAAACCACCGTCGCGCGTGTAGGCGGTGCTGCCGTCGGGCATCAGCACCTCGAAGAAGCCGCGGCCGTTGATCGCGACGTCGAGCGCGTTGCCGGTCTGGTTGAGGTTGCCCTGGCTGAAGTTCTTGGCGGTGGCGACCACCCGCACGCCGGTACCGAGCTGCAGGCCGGTCGGCAGCTGGGTCTGCTCGCTGGTCGCGCCGCCGGGCTGACGCACGGTCTGGTAGAGCAGGTCCTCGAAGCTGGCGCGATCGCGCTTGAAGCCTGCCGTGTTCACGTTCGCGAGGTTGTTGGAGATCACCGACATGCGCGTCTGCTGCGCATCCAGGCCGGTCTTGGCGATCCACAGGGCGGGGTTCATGGCGGTCTCCTGGTCCTACGGCGCGCGGTCAGCGCGCGGAAAGCAGCGAATTGGCGGAACGGGCGTTCTCGTCGGTGGTATGCAAGACCCGTACCTGCATCTCGAAGGCGCGCGCGAGCTGGATCATCGAGACCAGCGCGCCGGTGGCGTCCACGTTGCTGCCCTCGAGCGCGCCGGTGGTCAGCGCGTTGCCGGTCGCGCGCGGCAGTTCCACCCCGGGCGGCGCCCGCATCAGGCCGTCGTCGCCGCGCACCAGGGTGCGCGCGTCGGCCTGAACGAGCTGCAGGCGCCCGGCTTCGGAAATCGTGGACGCGGGCTGGCCTTGCGGCACCACCGAGATCGTGCCGTCGCCGCCGATGTGCAACGACTGGAACGGCGGGATCGCCAGCGGCGCGCCGTCGGCGCCGAGCACCGGCAGGCCGGACGCGGTGGTCAACAGGCCGTTGGGCGTGAGCTTGAGGTCGCCGGCGCGGGTGTAGGCGGTGCTGCCGTCGCTGGCCTGCACCGCCAGCCAGCGGTCGGCGTGCAATGCGACGTCGAGCGGGTTGCCGGTCTGCTGCAACGTGCCCTGGGCGCCGTTGACGCCGAGCACGCGGTGTTCGACCGCGACGCGCGAAGCGAGCCCCGGCCCCGTGACGGGCGCGGCGACGGTGCCGTCCAGGGTGGCCTGGAAACCGGTGGTGTCGGCGTTCGCGAGGTTGTGCGACACCGACGCCTGCGCCTGCAGGTTGGCGCTGGCGCCGGTCATCGCGATGTAGAGCGCGCGATCGGTCATGGCGTTTTCTCTTCTCCCTCCCCCGCGTGCGGGGGAGGGCCGGGGAGGGGGTGAGTGGCGAAGCCGGCTCGGCGCTGCGCGCCTCGCGCCCTCACCCCGGCCCTCTCCCGCGAGCGGGAGAGGGAGTCATCGTCAGCGGATGTTGATGACGGTCTGCGTCACCTGGTCCTGGGTCTGGATCATCTGCGCGTTGGCCTGGAAGTTGCGCTGCGCGGTGATCATGTTCACCAGCTGCGCGGTCAGGTCGACGTTGGACGATTCCAGCGCGCCGCCGTTGATCGCGCCGAACTCCGAGGTGCCGGCCTGGCCGCGGCGCGGCTGGCCCGACTCGGAGGTTTCCGCCCAGCCGTTGTCGCCGAGCGGCTGCAGACCCTGCGGGTTGGCGAAGTTGGTCATCGCGACCTGGCCGAGCGGGGTCGACACGCCGTTGGTGTAGCGCGCCTGGACCACGCCGTCGGAGGTCACGTCGATGCCGGTCAGGCGGCCGGTGGTGTAGCCGTCCTGGGTCAGCGCGGCCAGGCTGAAGCTCTCGCCGTACTGGGTGGATGCGCCGAGGTCGAGGGTGATCGCCATGTCCGCCGCGCCGGTGGCCGGCGTGTACGCCGGCAGCGCGATCTGGCCGGGCGAGGGCGAGGTCAGGGTGCCGGTGTCGGAGTACTGCAGCGTCTGCGCGCCGCCGACCGCGGTGCCGTCGATGTAGGTGTGGACCTGCCACTCGTTCGGGTTGGCGGTCTTGACGAAGTACAGCGACTGGCTGTGCGCGGCGCCGAGCGAGTCGTACACCGTCAGCGAAGTGGTGCGGTTGTAGGTGTTCGGGTCGGTCGGGTCGAAGGGCGCGACCGCCGGCGCGGTCGCGTTCGCCGGCAGGTTGCTCTGCACGGTGACGGTGCCGGTGGGCTGCGGCGCGGAGTCGCCGATCGACAGCTGCAGGTCGGACAGGCGGCCGGTGTCGAAGCCGTTGCCGGCGGCGTTCGGCAGGTACACCTGCAGGCGCTGGCCGGAGGCGTTGACCACGAAGCCGTCCTTGTCGGCGCCGAAGTTGCCGGCGCGCGAATAGACCATGGAGCCGCCGTCGGACAGGGTGAAGAAACCCTGGCCGTTGATCGCGAGGTCGAGGTTGCGGCCGGTGAAGTCGATGTTGCCCTGGCCGAACTGCTGGGCCACCGCCTGCAGGCGCACGCCGGCGCCGATCGCGTTCTTGGCCAGCCCGTAGGCCGATGCGGCGAACACGTCGCCGAACTCCGCGCGCGACTCCTTGAAGCCGGTCGTGTTGACGTTGGCGATGTTGTTGGACGTGACGTTGAGGTCGGCGGAAGCGGCGTTCATGCCGCTGAGCGAGATGCGGAAACTCATTGCGGGCTCTCCAGGGAAGACGCGGCGGTCAGCCGATGCGGCGGATGCCGGACAGCGGCACGCTGCCCAGCCCCGCGAGGTTGAGGACGAGGCCGGTGGCCTCGATCGAAACGCTGTCGATGTGGGCGGCCACGCGCACGTCCAGCGCCCGCGCGTCCTCGCCGGCGCCGGCGCGCGCGCGCACGGTGTAGGTGCCGGCCGGCGCGGCGTCGCCGCCGTCGGTGCGGCCGTCCCAGGCGAAGGGCACGGCGCCGGCGGCGCCGGCCTCGACGTCCATGCGGCGCACGACCTGGCCGGCGCCGTCCACGATCTCCACCTGCAGGGGGCCGGCGGAGGTGGCGACGATCTCGCCGCTCAGGCCCTTGCCCTCGGCGAGGGTGAGGCCGTCGGCGTCCACCAGCGCGTCGTGGCCGACCAGCGCGGCGGCGCGCAGCGCCTGGTCGTTCTCCATCACGCTGGCCATCGCGCCCATCGCGCCGTTCATCTGTTCGATGCCCTGCACGGTGGAGAACTGCGCGAGCTGGCCGAGGAACTGCGAACCCTCGAGCGGCTTGAGCGGATCCTGGTTCTTCAGCTGCTCGGTCATCAGGCGCAGGAAGTCGGCCTGGCCCATCGAGTCGGCGCGCGAAGGCGACTGCACGCCGAGGCCGTAGCCCGCGTAGGGGTTGTCGCTGGTGCCGGGAATGGTGGTCATGGGGTGTCGGGTCTCCGTCCGGCGCGATGCGGTCGCATCACTTGCCGAGCATCAGCGTGGCGTTGGCCAGTTCCTTGGCGGTGTTGAGCACCTCGACGTCGGCCTGGTAGCTGCGCGAGGCGGAAATCATGTCGACCATCTGCGCGACCGGATCCACGTCGGGCGCGTACACGTAGCCCTGCGCGTCGGCGAGCGGGTGGTTGGGCTCGTAGCGCTTGATCGGGGCGGCGGTGCTCTCGTTGACGGCGGTCACCCGCACGCCGGCGAGCGCCGGGTCGCCGGCGATTGGCTCGGCGGAGAACACCGGCTGCCTGGCGCGATACACCGCGTCCGGCGAGCCGGCGACGGTGTCCGCGTTGGCGAGGTTGCTGGCCACCGTGCTCAGGCGCACCGACTGCGCGGTCATCGCGCTCCCGGCGACGTCGAAGATCGGAAGATTGCTCACGACGGGTCTCCTTACTGGCCGGTGATGGCGGTCAGCATCGAGCGCACCTTCGACTCGACGAAGGCGAGCGAGGCGCGGTATTCGAGCGCGGCCTGGGCGAAGCGCGCCTTCTCCTGCTCGCCCTCGACGGTGTTGCCGTCGAGGCTGGGCTGGGTCGGGGTGCGCGCGTAACGGGCCGCGGCGACGGCCGCGTCCAGCGGATCGGTCCCCGCGGCGCCGGCGGCCGGCTGCAGCGCGGCGCCGAGCGCGGTATTGAAGTCGAGGTCCTGGGCCTTGAAGCCCGGCGTGTCCGCGTTGGCGAGGTTGGCGGCGAGCAGCTGCAGCCGCCGCTCGCGCAGCGCGAGCGCGGTCCCGTGGATGCCGAGGAAGGACTCGGCGCCTGGCTGGATCGGATCGGACATGGCCGCCTCCGGACGAATGCACGGAAGGCGGTGCAAGCGGCGTGCCAGCGGCGGGCAGGCCCTGCAAGGAAGCGGCGCGAGGCGCGGCGCCGGTGCCTTCACCTCTCCCGCTGGCGGGAGAGGTCGAGCGCGTCAGCGCGAGGGTGAGGGTGCCGCTGTAGGCGAAGACTCACCCTCACCCCGACCCTCTCCCGCAAGCGGGAGAGGGGGAACCAGCAACCCGCTTGCCGCTACGCCAGCGCCATCAGGCGCCGGCCGATGTGCTCGGCGAGGTCGTGTTCGGAGTACTTGGCGACGAAGTCGTCCGCGCCCACCCGCTCCACCATCGCCTGGTTGAACACGCCCGACAGCGAGGTGTGCAGCAGCACGTACAGGTCCGACAGCGCGGGATTGCGACGGATTTCCGTCGTCAGGGTGTAGCCGTCCATGGCCGGCATCTCGATGTCGGAAATGACCATGGCGTAGCGCTCGCCGGGGGCCTGGCCGGCGGCCACCAGCTGCAGCAGGTGGTCCAGTGCCTGGCGGCCGTCGGAGAGCTGGGTGGACTCCAGCCCGAGCTGCTCCAGCACCCCGCGGATCTGGTTGCGGGCGACCCGAGAGTCGTCCACCACCAGCACCTGGCGCGGCACGCTGGGCGCGACTTCCAGCGGCGCCAGCGGCTGGGTGTCGCGCTCGCGCGGGGCGGATTCGGCCAGCACGCTTTCCACGTCCAGCAGCTGGATCAGCTCGCCG
The DNA here is from genome assembly GCA_035539135.1 of Lysobacteraceae bacterium. GTDB lineage: Bacteria > Pseudomonadota > Gammaproteobacteria > Xanthomonadales > Xanthomonadaceae > JABFWF01. Next base: position 47,284 of record DATLJD010000012.1, on the reverse strand, counting down.
TTGTGGCGGGTGATGCCGGTCAGGTGCGGGCTGGCGCCGCCGCCCCACTCGGGCGGCGGCTGGATGTCCTCGACCGCAATGTTGACGATCCGCTCCACCGCCGAGACCAGGAAACCCTGCACGCTGCGGTTGAACTCGGTCACCACCAGGTACTGCGGCGGATCGCCGGGCTCCTGGTCGATCGCCCGGCCGAGGTCCAGCACCGGCACCGTGCGCCCGCGCACGTCGGCCGCGCCGGCGAAGGCGCGCGGCAGCTGCGGCAGCCGGAACAGCGGCGGCCGCGGCAGCACCTCCTGCACCTTGAACACGTTCACGCCAAAAAGCTGACGCGAGCCGAGGCGGAACAGCAGCAGCGCCAGCCGGTTGTGGCCGGCCAGGCGGATGCGCTGGTCGATGCGGTCGAGGAGGGCGTGTCCCATGCCCGCGTTGTCGGCCGCGCCCCGCCGAAGTTGAGGCCCCCCGTAAGGCGGAGCTTGCTCCGCCGCCGTCGCTGGCACGCCCGTTGCCTCTGTTCCAGCCAGATCCGCCTCCGGAACGCGTCCTTGCGCCCGTCGCCGCTCCCGCCGCTGCTGTTGTCCGGCCTGCTCGCCAGCCTCGCGCTGCCGCTGCTCGCGCGCGCGGGCGACTGGCAATCGCCGGACAGCATCCGCGCCGCCGCGATCCAGGCGCTGGGCGCCGACCCGGCGCGCGCCGAGGCCACGCTCGCCGCCCACGTCCGCCTGGCCGCCTGCGCCCAGCCGCTGCAGGCGGTCGCCTCCGGCCCGCGCACCGCGCTGGTGCGCTGCCCGGACGAACCCGGCTGGAAGCTCTACGTCCCGGTCGAGGCCCACCGCGAGGCCGACGTCGTGGTCCTGCGCACCCCGGCCCGGGCCGGCCAACCGCTGGCCGCCGAACAGCTGGTCGTGCAGCGCCGCGAGGTCCCGGTCGGCAAACCGCTGCCGCCGGCCGACCCCGCCGCCCTGGTCGGCCGCATCCCCGCCCGCGCGCTGGCCGACGGCAGCGTGGTCGGCGAGGACGACCTCGCCCTCGGCCCGCCGCTGCGCCGCGGCGACCCGGTGGTGCTGGTCAGCCGGGTCGGCGGGATCGAGGTCCGGATGGCCGGCCGCGCCCTCGGTGGCGCCGCCCCCGGACGCGTGGTCCGCGCCGAGAACGTCGAATCCCGACGCGTGGTCAGGGGCCGCCTGACCGCGCCGGGCGTGGTCGAGGTCCTGCAGTGAACCCGGGTCCGGCCGATGTGTGACATCGCGCTAAAGTTCCCCCGCCGGGTGCCGTTACCGGGCTCGAAGCAAGCCTCAGGAGCAGGCGAATGACCCAGAAGATCGACGGCGCCGGCCTGTCCCGGCCGCTCGATGGCGTGGCCACCCCGGCCACGAGCTCGGCGCGCGCCGGCACCGACCGCATGCAGCCGGTCGCCGCCCCCGAGGGCGACAGCCTGCGCCTGACCGGCGAGGCCGCCGGCCTGCAGGCGATGGCGCACAAGCTGGCCGCCGGCCCGGCCGACATCGACCAGGCCAAGGTGGAAGCGGTCCGCGCAGCGCTGGCCGCGGGGACCTACCAGATCGACCCGGCGCGCATCGCCGACGGGTTGCTCGGCCTCGAGCGCGATCTGGCGCGATGAGCGCCGCCGACGCCCTCGTCGCGCTCGAGGAGGCGCTCGCGGCCGAACGCCGCGCGCTGGTCGAGCACGACGTCGAGGCGTTGCTGCAATCCACCCAGGGCAAGCTCGCCGCCGTGCGTGCGCTGCAGGCGCTGCCTGCCGACGCGGTGGCGCCCGAGCGCGTGCGCGCGCTGAGCGAACTTAACCAGGCCAACCACGTCCTGCTCGCCCGCCGCCGCCGCGAGGTGGGCTGGGCGCTGCGCCATCTCGGGCGCGTGGAGTCGGCCGGCGTGTACGATGCTTCGGGGCAGTCAGGCGTCCGTCCGCAGGCGCGCTGTCTCGGGGTGGGATGAGCGCAGACACCGGAACCGATTCCAGTCCGATCGACACGGCGTCCTGGAGCAGCGACACGCTCTGGGCGCTGTCGGTCGTCGACCGCGCCGCGCTGCTGCTGGACGGCAACGCGCGCGTCAACCAGGCCAACGCCGCCGCGTGCGACCTCGTGCGGCGCGCCTTCCCCGGCCGCGAGGCCCCGCCGCCGGGCGCCCTGCTGGAGCTGCTGCCCGACGACGCCTGGGCCCAAGCCGAGCGCGACGGCCGCTGGCGCGGCAGCGTGGTCGCCGCCGACGGCGCGCTGGCGGTGGAGATCGCCCTCTACGCCGGCGTGCACGAAGGCGCGTGGCGCCGCTTCGCCCTGTTCGACGACGTCACCGTGCGCGCCGGCCGCGAGGCCGAACTCACCCGCCGCCACGAGGAACTGCAGCGCACCTACCACCGCCTCGCCAGCGCGCAGGAGCAGCTGCTGCAGTCCGAGAAGATGGCGTCGATCGGCCAGCTCGCCGCCGGCGTCGCCCACGAGATCAACAACCCGATCGGCTACGTCCACTCCAACCTCGGCACCCTGCGCGAATACTGCGGCTCGCTGATCGCGCTGATCGAAGCGTATGCCGCGCAAGTGCCCGACGACGCCGATTCCCCGCTGCGCCAGCTGCGCGAACGCCTGGACATCGACTTCCTGCTCGGCGACCTGCCGCAACTGCTGGACGAATCGCGCGAGGGCATCGAGCGCGTCACCAAGATCGTGCAGGACCTCAAGGAGTTCTCCCACGTCGGCCGCGACGAGCGCATGCGCCCGGCGGACCTGCACAAGGGCCTGGACTCCACCCTCAACATCGTCTGGAACGAACTCAAGTACAAGGTCCAGCTGGAGAAGCATTACGGCGAGCTGCCGCTGGTGGAGTGCCACGCCTCCGAGCTCAACCAGGTCTTCATGAACCTGCTGATCAACGCCGGACAGGCGATCGCCGAACGCGGCACGATCGTGCTCGCGACCGGCCTCGACGAAGGCCACGTCTGGGTCAGCATTTCCGACAGCGGCTGCGGCATCCCCGAGGACGCCCTGCAGCGCATCTTCGATCCCTTCTTCACCACCAAGCCGATCGGCCGCGGCACCGGCCTCGGCCTGGCCATCGCCTACCGCATCATCGCCAAGCACCACGGCCGCATCGAGGTGCAGAGCCGGGTCGGTTTCGGTACCACGTTCCGGGTGGTGTTGCCGGTGGTGCAGCCGGGGGACGGGCTGGCCGGTTCCGGCGGGGAATGACTTTGTTACATCGCGGAAATGGGGTGTAAAAGGGATTGGGATGTAATTGGCCTTAGGGCGCACATGGAGTTTGTATGAAGTCCCTGCTTTTCCTCACTCTTCTGGCTATGTCGCTGCCATCTATCGCGAAGGACCGTATAGAGAAACCTACGCTGTTAAAGCCAACGGTTCCATTCACGCCGGATGGCGTTGTCTCCGAAAAGGAACTGGAGCTACTGTCCCGTGTCGAGATCAACAAGATCGAGGAAGGATCCCTAAACGGAATCCATTACCGCATCTATTACACGGATGGTAGTGGCACCTTTTCGGGGGCGCCGGATGGGTCACTTACAACCGGTTTCCGCCTCGGAGAAGACTGGAGTACCTCCTGTAAGAAAGACCCCATGGACGATACAAAGTCCTGTTACATCCAACGCAAAGACCTTTGGGTTTGGCTCTACCCGGGTGGCCGGCTAAAGATCTTTATCGGCGGTGACCAGTATCCCGGCACTAGCGCCTCGGTTCGTATTGACTCCAATCAGGCAATCCGATCTCCGTCAGATAGCGAAGGTGTTTTTACAGCCGCTCAGAGCAAGCAAATTCTTCAGCAGCTGCGTTCAGGCGCACGTGTAGCAACACGCTACATTGACTGGCCTTACAGGTCAGCTGTTGATGATTCATTTGACCTGCATGGCTTTGACGAAGCTTATCAGTACATTCAATGGGCACTCGCACAGATTAGATAGTGCGCCCTGATGATACGTTCAGTCGAAACCGCTTCGCAGTTCGGCTTAACTCAAGCGTTAGGCGGGATCGCATGAAGATCACGGTAAAATACGGAGATCGCTGGTTTGGGAACGATTTTCCGGCCCCTGACTTCACTGCTCACGTGAAGCGCAATCCTTTCACCGATGGAGTTAACCTAGAGCTCATCTTTGTCCGACCTCAGGCTGGCCGAGGTGCCAACTGGTCTAACAAGGGCTTCGTCTCTGGGGCAAATTTAATCTTGAGTCTGGAGGAGGCACGAGTGCTAGCGGCCGCTCTTCACTGGCATTTGGATGGGGCCAACCGCGAGGATCTGGAGCTTCAGTTTGGAAAAGCAGGCAGCGAGAGCGCCTAACAATTCATTCAAGCCGAACCCGCTTCGCGGGTCGGCTTATTCGCAATGTTAAAGCGCGCTATGAAGATACTTGCCCTCTCCTTGGTGCTCCTCATGACCGCATGCGCCAGCACAAGAGTCACGACAAAGGCCAAGTGCGATGCAATGAATGCTCTCTACTCAAAGTCTGATATAGCACAAGCCGCTGCCAAGGCGGCGACGGAGTTGGCACGGAAAGAGCCCACACGAGCCAATGTTGATGCTGCCGAGGCTGCCAACTATGTCGCCGCCCGAGCCGCAGTGGATGCTGCTGTTGCTTGGGTTGAATTGGCCGCCGCTGAGCCGGTTAGAAAAGAGGGGCCAACGATATGCAAGGAGTAGCTGGCCAAATGCATGGTTGAGTGCTGGATTGCACTCGCATCGATTGCTCATTCCCACGATCAAGCCCTCGGCCGACCGCCTTGAAAAGACAATCGTCTCGCTGGTATTCGGCGCAGCCGCTGTCATCCTGGTTGCAGCGCAGGTCTATGTCTTTCCCCACGCGGCCTGACGATTCGTTCGAGCCGAAGCCGCTTCTGAGCTCGGCCCAAATGAGGCATTGGAGGCAATGAACGACTTCCAGGACATCTACGAGAAATGGCACCACCACGCCAAGGAGCGGAATGTCGCTGCGCTCATCGCGCTTTATGCGGACGATGCCGTCTTCGAAAGCCCCCTGGTGCCGGCCATCCTGGATCAGCCGTCGGGCGTGCTGCACGGACGTTCCGAGATCCTCCGGTTCCTGGAGGAAGGCACCCGGCGCAGGCCCAACGACCTGGTCCGCTGGTATCGCACGGGCCGGTATTTCACCAGCGATGACACGCTCGTCTGGGAGTACCCGCGGGCAACGCCGGACGGGGAGCAGATCGACATCCTCGAGGTCATGCAGATCGTGCAGGGGAAGATCCAGCACCACCGCATCTACTGGGGCTGGTTCGGGTGTCGCCAACTCATCGGGTCTGCAGTAAAGAAGGCGCGCGATGAAGGCTGACGATTCCCTCGCGGCGAGGCGTTGACTGGGCGCGCATGACCACCCAAGGTGTTGCGATGAGACCGATCCTGCTGCTCGTGCTGGTGGCCACGCTCACCGGCTGCAAGAGCATCCCGTCCGCCGTCGACCCGGCACCTGCCGCGTTCGCGGGCGCGCCGGTGCCGGGCGGGCGCGCATCGGACGATCCGATGTTCCGGTTCGACGGCGCCTGGGAGGGCGTCCTGACGGGCCACGGCGGGCCGGACCTGGTCGACGGGGCAGGCATGCAGCGCGCCTTCCGCATCGAGGTGGGCGCGGGCCAGGCCCGCGTCTTCCAGCAGCTCCGCGGGCAGTGGAGCGAGATGAAACCCGGCACCTTCACCGTCAGCGCCTGGGGATCGCAGGCGGTGCTCTACTCGCTCACCTCCGGGCAGGACGAGGACGGCACCTGGGTCGAGGGTTCGTCGTTCACCCTCGTGCGCACTTCGCCCGACGCCGTCGTCGCCTACTGGCTGCGCACGGTCAACAACCTGGACCTTCCGCAGGAGCATCCCGACCACCACTTCGCGTGGGAATTCTCCGGCGAGATGCGCAAGGCCGCCGATTGATCCAAGGCGTAATCGCCGGCTTGGCGCGAACGCCCCGGCGCACTACAGTCGCTTCCCTCGCCACGTCGATCCAGGAGCCCGCGTGACCGACCGCCTGTTCGTCTACGGCACCCTCGCGCCGGGCAAGCCCAACGCGCATGTCCTCGCCGATGTCCCGGGCCGCTGGGAGCCGGCGACGGTGCGCGGGCGGCTGGTGCAGGCGGGCTGGGGCGCGGCGACCGGCTATCCGGCGATCGTGCCCGCGGAGGACGGCGTCGAGGTGCCGGGCTTCGTGTTCACCTCGCCCGAGCTGGCGGCGCACTGGCCGCGGCTCGACGCGTTCGAGGGCGACGACTACCGGCGGATACTGGCCCCCGCGCGGCTTGCGGACGGCACCACGGTCGATGCCTACGTCTACGCGCTCGGCGGAGGTTGATCGCCGCGCTCCCGACCCACAGGAGTTCGACATGCAACGCGTCACCGGCATCGGCGGCATCTTCTTCAAGGCGAACGACCCGAAGGCGCTGGGCGCCTGGTACCGCGACCACCTCGGCCTGGACGTCACCGACTGGGGCGGCGCGGTGTTCCAGTGGGGCGGCGCGGACAGCGCGCCGGGCATGACGATCTGGAGCCCGTTCGCCGCGGACACCGACTACATGGCGCCGAGCGCGGCGTCCTTCATGGTCAACTTCCGGGTCGCCGACCTGGAGGCGCTGCTGGCGGCGCTGCGCGCCGAGGGCTGCAACGTGGTCGACAGGACGGAGACCTCGGAGCACGGCAGGTTCGGCTGGGTGATCGATCCGGAAGGCAACAAGGTCGAGCTCTGGCAGCCGCTGGAAGGACAGTAGCCCCGCCGCGCGGAACCGGGAGAACGTCGTGGCCACGAAGCACGGATCCTGCCTGTGCGGCGCGGTGCGCTTCACCGTGTCGGGCGAACTGAAGCCGCCCGACGCCTGCCATTGCGTGCAGTGTCGCAAGTCCTCCGGGCACCACACGGTCAGCACCGACGTGCCGCGCGCCGCGCTGACGGTGAGCGGCGGCGAACACGTCACCTGGTACCAGTCCTCGCCGAAGGTGCGGCGCGGCTTTTGCGCGATCTGCGGCAGCCAGCTGTTCTTCGATCCGCCGGCGCGCGACTGGATCGGGGTCTGCATGGGCGCGTTCGACGGCCCCACCGGCACCCACACCGAACTGCACGTCTTCGTCGAAGAGAAGGGCGACTACTACGACATCGCGGACGGGCTGCCGCAGTACCCGCGCATTCCCTGAGCCTCGCGTCGGGCACCCCGCTCGCGTGAAGCGCGGGGGTCAATAGCCGTCGTCGACCGCACCGCGCTGCTCGTGCGCGCGGAAGGCGTCGCGGATGTGCTCGCGCAGCTCGTCGTCGTTCCACGGCTTGGTCAGGAAGCGGTAGATCGCGCCGCGGTTGATCGCCTCCGTGATCGTGGCGAGGTCGGTGTAGCCGGACAGCACCATGCGGATGGTGTCCGGATAGAGGTCGCGCACGCGGGTCAGGAACTCGGTGCCGTTCATCTCGGCCATGCGCTGGTCGGAGACGATCACCTGCACGCTGCGGCTGGCCAGCAGGTCGAAGGCCTCGCGCACGCTGCTGGCGGTGAGGATCTGGTAGCCGTCGCGGCGGAACAGGCGCGCCAGCGAGCGCAGCACGTTCTCCTCGTCGTCCACCAGCAGCAGGATCCGCTCCGGGCTGGTGGTGGCGAACACCTGCGGCAGCAGGAAGCGCTTGCGGATCAGTTCGTCCAGGCCTTCCACCGGCAGCGGCGGGCAGAACAGGTAGCCCTGGAAGAAGTCGCAGTGGTTGCGGCGCAGGAAGCCGAGCTCGGCCTCGTTCTCCACGCCCTTGGCGACCACCTTCATGCCCAGGCGGTGACCCATCGCGATGATGCCGCGCACGATCGCGGCGCTGCGCGGGTCGCTGGCGACGTTGCGGATGAAGCTGCGGTCGATCTTGAGGCGGTCGAGCGGGTACTGGGCGAGCGCGGCGAAGCTGAGGCCGCCGACGCCGAAATCCTGCACGGTCAGGGTCGCCCCCAGCGCGCGCAGGCCGCCGAGGGTGTCGTAGACGTTGCGCGCGTCCAGCGCCAGCGCGCTCTCGGGCACCTCGAATTCCAGCGCCTGCGGCGGCAGGTCCAGCCTGTGCAGCAGCTCGCCGATCAGGTCCACGCAGTCCTGCCGCGCCAGCATCGGGTGGGGCAGGTGCACCGACATGTTGAGGTAGTCGAGCCCGTCCATGCGCCAGTCGGCGAGCTGCTCGGCGGCCTTGCGCACCACCCAGTAGCCGAGCGGCGCGGACAGGCCGGCGCGCTCCACCAGCTCGAGGAAGCGGCTCGGCCGCACCAGTCCGTGCTCGCGGTTGTGCCAGCGCAGCAGCGCGTTCATGCCGTCGATGCTGCCGTCGTGGCCGTTGACGGTGGGCTGGTAGAACAGCTGGAACTCGCCGCGCTCCATCGCCACCCGCAGCGTGCGCGAGAGCACCTCGGTGGATTCGCCGCTGGTGGCGGCGACGGGGAACAGGTTGGCGTCGTGGCGTGCGTCGCGGCGCGCGTGGCGCAGCGATTCCTCGGCGCAGGCGAGCAGGGCGGCGGCGTTGTCGGCATGGTCGGGGTAGATCGCCACGCCCATCGTGAGGGTGATCGGCAGCGTGTAGGGCGGGATCGTCAGCGGCGTCTCGAAGGCGTCGCGCAGGCGCTCGGCGAGCGCGGCGGCGTCGGGCTCGTCGCGCCGGTAGCCGATCCCGGCCAGGAAGGCGTCGCCGCCGATCCGCCACAGCCAGCCGCCGGGCGGCATCGCCTTGTGCAGGCGCTGCGCGATCGCGGCCAGCGCTTGGTCGCCGATGCTGTCGCCGAGGTTGCGATTGATCGCGGCGAAACCGTCGACGTCGAGGTGCAGCAGCGCGACCTTGCGCCCGGTGGCGGCGGCCGCCGCCAGCGCGGTGGTCAGGTTCGGGCCGCCGGCGCCGAGCCGGTACAACGAGGTCAGCGGATCGACCGGGACCCCGCCGAACTCGTCGTAGCGCTGCACCATGGCGGCCTCAGCGCGCCGCGGGCTCCGGCGCGCGCGGGGCGCTGCCGAAGCCGCCGTCCGCCTGCGCCGCCAGCCACGCGAACACCGCGTAGGCGGCGACGTTCTGCGCCAGCGCCGCGGGGTCGATCTTGTCGAGGGTGTCGTCGGCGGTGTGGTGCAGGTCGAAGTACTCGCTGCCGTCGTGGCCGAGCCAGGCCCAGGCCACGCCGTGCTGGGTGAAGGGGCCGATGTCGGATTCCGGATCGCCCTTGTCCGGCAGGTAGGCGATGCCGAGCGGCGCCAGCGCCTGCGCGATCTTGCGCACGGCGTCCTGCGCGTCGTCGGATGCCTGTGCGCGGAAGCCGTAGATGCGGCCGGCGCCGAAGTCGCTTTCGGCGGCGATCACGTGGCGGGCGACCTCGTCGGCGTGCGCCTCGGCATAGGCGCGGCCGCCGTACAGGCCCTGCTCCTCGTTGGCGAAGGCGACCACCCGGATCGTGCGCGCAGGCTTCTTCGGCATGGAGGCGACCAGCTTCGCCGCGGCCATGGTGATGCCGATGCCGGCCGCATCGTCGATCGCGCCGGTGCCCGGATCCCACGAGTCCAGGTGGCCGCCGAGCAGGACGATCTCGTCGGGGTGGGTGCTGCCGCGGATCTCGCCGATCACGTTGTGCGAGGTGTACTCGCCATTCCAGCCGCAGTCGAGCGCGACCCGCACGCGCGTGGGACCGAGCGCGACCAGGCGCGCGAGCTGCTCGGCGTCCGGATTGGCGAGCGCGGCGGCGGGGATCGGGGTGAGCCCTTCGTCGAAGCGGGTGACGCCGGTGTGCGCGAAGCGGTGGTTGCCGGTGCCCGCCGAGCGCATCAGGTAGGCCGCCGCGCCCGCGCGCACCGCCGCCGACGGCCCGCGCCCGCGCACGCGCGAGCCCATGCCGTAGCCGCTGCCGTCGCGCGCGCGCTCCATGCGATAGTCGATGAAGGCGATCTTGCCGGCCAGCGAGCCTGCCGGCACCGCCTCCAGCGACGCGAGGTCGGGGAAGCGCACGACCTCGCCCTCGACCGTGCCGCCGGGGCTGCCGCCGAGCGCGGTCAGGACCAGCGGCTGCGCGTGCGCGCCGAGCACTTCGGCGCGCTCGCCGCGTCGCTCCCACTTGGGGAAGGTGACCGGCTCGGTCCAGACCCTGTCGAAGCCGAGCTCCTCGAACTTGGCCTGCGCCCACGCCACCGCGCGCGCGTCCGCCTCGCTGCCGGCCAGGCGCGGGCCGACTTCGGTGGTCAGCGACTCGACGATCTTCCAGCCGGTGTCGTCGGCCAGCGCGCGCGTGCGCAGCTGCGCGGCGGCCGCGAGGTCGGCGTTGGCGATGCGCGTTTGCGCGTGCAGTCCGCCGGGCAGGGTGACGGCGAGGGCGAGCAGCAGGGGCAGGACGCGCATCGGGGCTCCAGGTCACGGGCACAAGCCGCGAGCGTAGCAGCCGGGGCGGGCCATGGCGGCGTGTCGCAGGTCACGCGCCTTCCCGCGCGCGCCAAATGCCGGCCCCGCGCGCACGCAGGGCGGAGCTTGCGCCGCTTTTCCGCGCTAAGTGCGCTGGCGCAGGCTGTCGCGGATCTCGCGCAGCAGCAGCACCTCTTCCGCCGGCGCCGCGGGCGCTTCCCGGGCCGGGCGACGCACGCGGTTGTAGGCGCGGATCAGCAGGAAGATGACGAAGGCGATGATCAGGAAGTCGACCACCGTCTGGATCAGGTTGCCGTAGGCGATCGCGACTTCGGGCGTGGTGACCTTGCCGGTGGCGTCGAGCACCGCGGGATGGACCACGTACTTCCAGTCGGACACGCTGACCCCGCCGGTGAGCACGCCGACCAGCGGCATCACGATGCCGTCCACCAGCGCGGTGACGATCTTGCCGAACGCGGCGCCGATCACCACGCCGACCGCGAGGTCGACGACGTTGCCCTTGGCGATGAATTCCCGGAATTCGCTGACCATGCCCATGCGCGATCCTCCAGCGCTGCCCCTGCCGGGCCAGCCTAGCGCAGCGTCCGCCCCGGCGCGATCCGGCCGTGCAAGGCGACCACGCCGTCCAGGCTGGCGACGAAGGCGTCGCCCGGCTGCAGCGGGCCGACCCCGGCCGGCGTGCCCATGAACACCAGGTCGCCGGCGCGCAGCGCGTACAGCCGCGACAGCTCGTGCAGGATCTCCGGCACGTTCCAGATCAGGTCGGCGAGCGCGCCGTGCTGGCGGCGTTCGCCGTTGACGGCGAGGCTGAGGCTCAGGCCGTCGAGCGCGCCGACCTCGTCGGCGCGGACCAGCTCGCTGACCGGCGCGCTGGCGTCGAAGGCCTTGCCGGTGTCCCAGGGCAGGCCCCTGGCCTTGGCCGCGGCCTGCAGGTCGCGGCGGGTCAGGTCGAGGCCGACGCCATAGGCGCAGGGCAGCGCCGCCGCATCGCGCGGATCGAGCACGCCTGGGGGCGCGTCGCGGCCGAGCGCGACGACCAGCTCGACCTCGTGGTGGAGCTCGCGCGTGCCCGGCGGATACGGCACGACGCCGTCGGTGACCAGGGCGTCGGCGGGCTTGAGGAAGAACACCGGCGTGCCGCGCTCGGCGGGCACCTGCGCGCCCATCTCGCGCGCGTGTTCGGCGAAGTTGCGGCCGACGCAATAGACGCGGTGCACCGGGAACAGGCCGCCACCGCGCACCGGCAGGCGCGCGGGCAGCAGGGCAGGCACTAGGTCCGCGCCGCTCATGCGCGCGGCGCCGGACGGCACGGGGTCATGCGGAGGGCAGGGCGCGCGGACGTACCGCGCGGTATTCGCCTTCGATCACACGCGCGCGCGGCGCGGCCGGCTTGCGCGCGCGCAGCAGCCGCACGACCAGGCCGGCGCCGAGCATCGCCGCGCCGACGAACACGCTGAAGAACACCAGCACCGCGAGCACGCCCAGCCCGAGCAGGCCGAGCGCGACGCGCGCGAGCGGATGGCGCGGCTTGCGCGGCGCGCGCAGGACATTGGCGAAAAAGGCGAAGCGATGGCGGAAAGCGGACACGGCCGTCATGACACACTATGCACGGGGGTTGGAGTATCGGCCGGCCTTCCGCGCAAGGTGTGAGGACTTCGTTAAGAAGCCAGGTCGCCCGTCACATTGCGGGCGCAAGAGGTTGATCGCATGGATAAACAGGATGCGCCGATCGCGCGGCTCGCGGAGCTTCCCGACGGCGCGCTGGCCGAGCGCACCGCGCGCGTGGACGGCGACGAGGAATCGCTGATCCTGCATCGCGCGGGCGACAGCGTGCGCGCCTGGCTCAACGTGTGTCCGCACGCGGGCCGGCGGCTGGACTGGGCGCCGGGCGAGTTCCTGCGCAGCAAGGCCGGCGAACTGGTGTGCGCGGTCCACGGCGCAACCTTCGCGCTGGGCGACGGCCGCTGCGTCGCCGGGCCCTGCGTCGGCGCGCACCTGCGCGCGGTGCCGGTGACGGTGCGCGACGGCGAGGTGCTGCTCGGCGATGGCGACGCGCCCGCCTGAGCGGGACACGGTCAGAACAGCAGGTTCACCATCAGCACCACGATCGCGGTGTAGACCAGCGACAGCGGCGCGCCGGCGCGCCACAGGTCGCGCGCGGTGTAGTTGGCCGGGCCGGTGATCATCGACACCGACGGGTTGGACGCGGTCATGAAGTTGTTCGACGCCGACAGCGCGACGATCAGCGCGTAGGCGGTCGGGTCGCCGCTCATCGCCAGCGCCAGGTTGATCGCCAGCGGCACCATCACGATGGTCGCGCCGACGTGGCTGATCACCAGCGAGAAGACGGTGGTCAGCAGCCCGACCATCAGCTGCACGACCCAGTTCGGCACGCCCTCGGGCAGGCGCTCGATGGTGTGGCCGGCGACCCAGGCCGCGGCGCCGCTGCTGTCCATCGCCCAGCCGAGCGGGATCAGGCAGGCCATCAGGAACACGGTCTTCCAGTTGATCGCGGCGTAGGCCTCGTCCATCTTCAGCACGCCGGTGACCAGCATGCCGGCGACGCCGGTCATCAGCGCGATCGAGGCCGGGATCCGCGACGACAGCGCGATCGCGATGGTCACGCCGAAGATGATCATCGCCGCGCGGAACTTGTGCGGCCGCTGCTCGCCCTTCGGGTAGTCGGTAACGACGACGATGTCGCGGGTCTTGGCCACGTCGCCGAGGTCGGTCCAGATCCCGTGCAGCACCAGCATGTCCCCCGAGCGCAGGGTCTGCTCGCGGATGTTCTCGGTGATCACCTGCTTGTCGCGGTTGATCGCCAGCAGGCTGATGCCGTACTGCTTGCGCAACTGCAGGCTGGACACCTTCTTGCCGATGTAGTGCGAGGTCGGCGGCACCACCGCCTCGGAGATGCCGGCGCGGCTGGGGTTGAACAGGTCGCCGAACTCGCGCAGGCGGCTGGACATGCGCAGGAAGTTGTTCTGCGCGAAGTCGGCGACCTCCTGCTTGGGCCCCATCGCGCCGAGCACGCTGCCGACCCAGATACGGGCATCGCCCGGCGGCGCCAGCCGGGATTCGTTGCCGGTCTTGAGCGCCAGCAGCAGCGGCGCGCCGTGCAGCATCTCCGCTTCCAGCAGCGACATGCCGACCAACGGGCTGTCGGCGCTCACGGTCAGCTCGTAGACGTCGCCCTCGATACCGTAGGTGCGGGCGAAGTAGCTCTGGGTGCGCGCGGGCGTCACGCCCTTGTCGCTGTCCTCGCGCAGCAGCTTGCCGCCGAAGAAGTGGAAGTACAGCAGGCCGGCGGCGAGCAGGGCGAGGCCGATCGGCATCGGCGCGAACATGTGCAGCGGCTTGAGCGTGGCCACGCCGGAGGGCAGGTTGGCGTTGGCCGAGACCAGCAGGTCGTTGAGCAGGATCAGCGGCGAGTTGCCGACCATGGTCAGGCCGCCGCCCATGATGATCGCCGCCGAGACCGGCATCAGCAGGCGCGAGAGGGTGAGGCCGGTGCGCGCGGACAGCCGCGAGACGATCGGCAGGTACAGCGCCGTGACCGACGTGTTCTGCATGATCGAGGAGTTGAGGCCGGCGATCGCCGAGGTCAGCAGCAGCAATCGGCTCTCGATGCCGTTCGCGCGCCGCAGCAGCCAGCCGGCGAGGCGGTTGAGCGCGCCGGTGCGGTCCAGGCCCATGCCCAGGATCATCGTCGCCATGACGTTGATGACCGCGTCGGAGGAGAAGCCGCGGAACAGGTCCTCGGGCGCGACCAGCCGGGTCAGCCCGAGCAGCACCAGCACCACCAGCGCGACGATGTCGGCGCGGATGCGCTCGAAAACGAACATCACCATCGTGAAGCCCACCAGCCCGAGCACGAGCTTCATGTCGGTGGTGAGCGTCAGCGCGGTGTCCATTCGGGGCTGCGGGCCTGGCGGGTCGTGGGCAGGCGCCATCCGGCGCCATGGGCGGCGACCGCGAGCGTAACAGCACCGGGGCGCCCGGCAGCGAACGCGGGCGAACGGCGATTCAGCCGGTCCGTCGGTAGAGCAGGTCCCAGACCCCGTGGCCGAGCTTCTGCCCGCGCGTCTCGAAGTGGGTCTGCGGGCGCCAGTCCGGGCGCGGCACCGCGCCGCGCGGGCCGGCGACGTTGGCGAGGCCGTCGGTCGCTTCGAGCACGTCCCACATGTGCTCGGCGTAGGCCTGCCAGTCGGTGGCCAGGTGCAGCAGCCCGCCGGGCGCGAGCTTGCGCGCCAGCAGCGCGGCGAACGCCGGCTGCACCAGCCGCCGCTTGTGGTGGCGCTTCTTGTGCCACGGATCGGGGAAGTAGATGCGCACCTGGGCGAGCGCGCCGTCGGCGATCTCGTGGCGCAGCACCTCGACCGCGTCGTGGTGGTAGACGCGCACGTTGGTCGCATCGTCGGCGGCGAGCGCGTTGAGCAGGCGGCCGACGCCGGGCGCGTGCACCTCGATCCCGATCAGGTCGTGCTGCGGCTCGTGCGCGGCGGCGAAGCGCAGCGCCTCGCCGTTGCCGAAGCCGATCTCCAGCACCCGCGGCGCGTTGCGGCCGAACACCGCGTCGAAGTCGCGCGGCTTGCCCGCGTAGTCGAGCCCGTAGCGCGGCCACAGTTCGTCGAACGCGCGCTGCTGCGCCGGGGTGAAGCGGCCCTGGCGCAGCACGAAGCTGCGCACCTCGCGCCGGCCCTCGGTCACGGTGAAGGGCTTGGGCGGCGCCTTGGCGCCGTCGCTGGAGAAGGGATCGGTCATCTCGTGGTTCCGTGCGGCGGGCGGGTCCGCCGGGCCTGCCTCAGGCGATCAGGCCGTCGACCGGCGAGGATGCGCTGGCGAAGCGCTTGCGCGGGATGCGCCCGGCCTTGAACGCGGCGCGCCCGGCCTCCACCGCCAGCTTCATCGCGTGCGCCATCAGCACCGGATCCTTCGCCCCGGCGATCGCAGTGTTCATCAGCACGCCGTCGCAGCCGAGCTCCATCGCGATCGCGGCATCCGAGGCGGTGCCGACGCCGGCGTCGACGATGATCGGCACCTTCGCGTTCTCGACGATCTCCAGCAGGTTCCAGCGGTTCTGGATGCCGAGGCCGGAGCCGATCGGCGCCGCGAGCGGCATCACCGCGACGCAGCCGATCTCCTCCAGGCGCTTGGCGAGGATGGGGTCGTCGCTGGTGTAGACCATCACGTCGAAGCCGTCGGCGACCAGCTGCTCGGCGGCGGCGAGGGTCTGCACGACGTCGGGGAACAGCGTCTTCTGGTCGCCGAGCACCTCGAGCTTGACCAGCTTGTGGCCGTCGAGCAGCTCGCGCGCGAGCCGGCAGGTACGCACCGCGTCGGCGGCGGTGTAGCAGCCGGCGGTGTTGGGCAGGATCGTGTAGCGGTCCGGCGGCAGCACGTCGAGCAGGTTGGGCTCGCCGGGGGTCTGGCCGATGTTGGTGCGGCGGATCGCGACCGTGACGATCTCGGCGGCGGCCGCCTCGGTGGCGCGGCGCGTCTCGTCGAGGTCCTTGAACTTGCCGGTGCCGGTGAGCAGGCGCGAGCGGTAACCGCGGCCGGCGATCACCAGCGGATCGGCGGCCGGGACGAAGGGAGTGGGGGCGTTCATGGGGGAATTATCGCACCGCCGCGCTCCGCGGCTCCCCGCGATTCCCCTCTCCCGCTCGCGACTGTTCCCCTCTCCGCTCGCGGCTGTTCCCCCTCTCCGCTCGTGGCTATTCCTCCTCTCCCGCTTGCGGAAGAGGGTCGGGGTGAGGGCGCTCTTGCCTTTGCCCCCTCCCCCGCGCAGCGGGGGAGGGTTGGGGTGGGGGTGAGTCCTTCGCGAAAAGCCGCACCCTCACCCTCGCGCTGCGCGCTCGACCTCTCCCGCAGGCGGGAGAGGTGACAGCAACGCGCAGCGGCGCGCCACGCTGTCCCCCTCTCCCGTTTACGGGAGAGGGTCGGGGTGAGGGCGCTCTTGCCTTTGCCCCCTCCCCCGCGCAGCGGGGGAGGGTTGGGGTGGGGGTGAGTCTTTCGCGAAAAGCCGCACCCTCACCCTCGCGCTGCGCGCTCGACCTCTCCCGTAACGGGAGAGGTGACGGCAACAGCCGCCTGCGGGAGAGGGTAGCAACGCACCGAGGCGGAGCCGCCCGCTGTTCCCCCTCTCCCGTTCACCGGAGAGGGCTGGGGTGAGGGCGCTCTTCGCCCGCCCGGCCTCAGCCCCCGCCCAGCGCGTGCACGATCTCCACGTGGTCGCCCTCGGCCAGCAAGCGCTCGCCGTGCTGGCCGCGCGGCACGATCTCGCCGTTGACCTCGACCGCGACCCGGCGCCCGGCCAGGCCGGCGTCCTCCAGCAGGTCGGCGATGCTGCAGCGTGCGGGCACCGCGCGCGGCGCCCCGTTCAAGCGGATTTCCATGCGGCCATTCTCGCCGCGCCCGCCGCGGTGGGCCAGCCGCCGCGGAGCGCCAGGCCGCTTGAGCGGCGGCCGGGGTTCATGAAAGGATCGGCGCCATCCGGCGGCGTATCCACGCGACCGGCTCGACCACAAGGAGCACAACCGCATGTCGTCCTTCCGGCCTTTCCGCACCGCCGCCCTGGCCGCCGCGCTGGCGCTGGCGTCCTCGCCCGTCCTGGCGACCGAGTTCTCCAACACCGTGTTCTTCGGCGACAGCCTGAGCGACAGCGGCCACTTCCGCCCGGTCATCATCACCCTGGTCGGCCCCGACGGCGCCGTCCTCGGCCGCTTCACCACCAACCCGGGCCTGGTCTGGACCGAGTGGCTGGCCGACTACTACGGCGGCAATCCCGCCAGCGACAACCAGGGCGGCACCGACTACGCGGTCGGCGGCGCGCGCGTGGACGTGGACACGGTCGGCACGCTTGGCCCGACCGCCTCGCTGACCAGCCAGGTCGAGGCCTACCTCGCCGCGACCGGTGGCCAGGCCGACCCCAACGCGCTGTACACCGTGTGGGGCGGCGCCAACGACCTGTTCTCGATCACCGATCCGGCCACCGCGCCGGCGACCATCGGCGGCGCGGTCACCGCCGAGATCGGCATCGTCGGCGCGCTGCAGGCCGCCGGTGCGCGCTACATCATGGTCGCGAACATCCCGGACCTCGGCATGACCCCGGCGTTCTCCGGCAACCCGCTGATGTCGGCGCAGGGCACCCAGCTGTCGGACGCCTACAACAGCGCGCTGTTCGGCGGCCTCGCGTCGCAGGGCCTGCGGGTGATCCCGGTGGACGCCTACAGCCTGCTGCACGAGATCGTCGCCGATCCCGGCCTGTACGGCTTCACCAACGTCACCGGCACCGCCTGCTCGCCGCTGGGGCCGGGCGGCGGAAGCGCGCTGTTCTGCAGCCCGGGCTCCTACGTCGCGCCCGGCGCCGCCGATGGCTACCTGTTCGCCGACGGCGTGCACCCGTCCGGCCGCGCGCACGAGATCCTCGCCCAGTACGCGGTGTCGCTGCTGGAGGCGCCGAACCAGATCGCGGTGTTGCCGCACTCGGAGGCGGTGGTCGGCCGTGCCCGCGCCGAGCGCGTCGCCGGTCACCTCGCCGGCCGCCCGGCGGGCGACGGCATGCGCTGGTGGAGCGACGTGCGCGGCGACTTCCAGCGCTACGGCGACGGCGAGGTCTACGACGGCCAGGGCGCGAGCCTGGGCTTCGGCCTCGACTGGACCAGCGGCAACCTGGTCTATGGCGGCTTCGGCGGCTGGGGCCGGCAGAACCTGGACTGGGGCATGCGCCGCGGCGACTTCCGCCAGGAGGACGCGACCCTCGGCGGCTTCGTCGGCTGGTACGGCGACGATGGCGCGTGGGTGAACGGCCAGCTCAGCTACAGCCGCCTGGACTTCGACCTGGACCGCGACGTCGTGCTCGGCCCGGCGACCCGCACCCACCATGGCTCCACCGACGGCAGCAACCTCAGCGCCGGCGTCAGCGGCGGCTGGACCTTCACCAGCGGCAACTGGCAGCACGGGCCGGTGGCGTCGGTGTTGTGGCAGAAGATCGACATCGACGGCTTCGCCGAAAGCGACCCGGCGCTGTCCACCTCGCTGGCCTATCCCGACCAGGATTTCCGCTCGCTGATCGGCAGCCTCGGCTGGCAGTTCGCCTGGACCGGCGGCCACGTGCAGCCGTACGCGCGCCTGACCTGGGACCGCGAGTTCAAGGACATGCCGGAGGAGGCCTTCGCGCAGGCGCAGTCGATCCCGTCCTCGCTGCCGTACGCGGTGCCGGGGATCCAGTTCGACCGCAACTACGGCACCGCGCTGCTCGGCGCGCGCACCAGCGTGTTCGGGCTGGACGCCAACGTCGGCGTGAGCCTGACGGTGGGCCAGGCCGGCGGCAACGACACCAGTGCGTTCCTGAGCCTGGGCAAGGGCTTCTGAACGCAACGCGCGGGGCGTGCCGCGCAGGCCGCCCCGCGCCGTTGCCAGCGCGGCGCGGGCGGGCATAGACTTGCCCTCGCGCGGGTGTAGTTCAATGGTAGAACTGCAGCTTCCCAAGCTGCTAGCGTGGGTTCGATTCCCATCACCCGCTCCACATTCCGGAAACGGCGGCCCGTGCACACTGGCCGCCGTTTTCCGTTCCACGCCGCGGGGGAACGCTCGATGTCGGACGTGGTCGTGCTCGGCTGGCGGGAGTGGGTGGCGCTGCCCGACCTGCGGGTGCGGCGGCTGCGCGCCAAGGTCGACACCGGCGCGCGCAGCTCGGCGCTGCACGTGGACGCGCAGTGGCGCTTCATCGAGGCGGGCGCGCCCTGGGTCGGGTTCCGGGTCAGCGACGGGCGCGAGCACGTCGAGGCGTTCGCGCCGGTGCACGACGAGCGCGAGGTGGTCGATTCGGGCGGGCACCGCAGCCTGCGGGTGTTCCTGCGCACGCGGCTGTGGCTGGCCGGCGCGACCCGCGAGATCGAACTGAACCTGTGCGACCGCGGCGGCATGGCGTTCCCGATGCTGCTCGGCCGCAGCGCGCTGGCCGGCGCGTACGCGGTGGATCCGGCGCGCTCGTTCGCGCACGGGCGGCCGCCGGGCGCGCGTCGCCTGCCGGTCGCGGCCTCGATGCCCGTCGATGGCCTGGCTTCGTCCGTCGTTCCGATCATGGCCGCAGGTGCGCCGCGGCTCCCGCTTCCCGTCTCCCGGTTCCCCTCATGAAACTCGCGATCCTGTCCCGCAACGGCAAGCTCTACTCCACGCGACGCCTGGTCGAGGCCGCGCGCGAGCGGCGCCACAGCGTGCGCGTGCTGGATCCGCTGCGCTGCTACCTGCGCATCGGCACCGACGGCTTCCGCATCCACTACAAGGGCCGGCCGCTGGCGGGCTACGGCGCGGTGGTGCCGCGCATCGGCGCGTCGATCACGCGCTACGGCACCGCGGTGCTGCGCCAGTTCGAGCTGATGGGCAGCGTCACCCCGAATTCGTCCGACGCGATCCTGAAGGCGCGCGACAAGCTGCGCTGCCACCAGCTGCTGGCGGCGCAGGGGATCGGCCTGCCGGTGACGGTGTTCGGCGACAACCCCGACGACACCGCCGACCTGCTGTCGATGCTCGGGCCGCCGCCGCACGTGATCAAGCTCAACGAGGGCACCCAGGGCAACGGCGTGATGCTGACCGAGAAGCCGTCGGCCTCGCGCAGCGTCATCGAGGCGCTGCGCGGGCTGTACGCCAACTTCCTGGTGCAGGAGTTCATCGGCGAGGCGAAGGGCGCGGACCTGCGCTGCTTCGTGGTCGGCGGCCAGGTGGTGGCCGCGATGCGCCGGCAGGCCGCCAAGGGCGACTTCCGGTCCAACCTGCACCGCGGCGGCTCGGCCCGCCCGGTCCAGCCCTCGCCGGCCGAGGTGGTGGTCGCGAACCGGGCCGCGGCGGTGCTGGGGTTGGGGGTGGCCGGGGTGGACCTGATCCGCTCCCGGCGCGGCCCGCTGGTGCTGGAGGTCAACTCCTCGCCCGGTCTGGAGGGCATCGAGGACGCGACCGGGGTGGACATCGCCGGCCGCATCGTCGACCACGTCGCCGCCTGCGCCGAGGCCGCCGCGGCGGAGGCCCGGGCCCGCGCCGGCCGGCCGCTGCCGGCCCTGCCGCCGCCCGCCCGGCGCGCCGGCCGGCCCCCGGGACCCCGGCCGCCGGCCGCCCGGCCCCCGGCCGCCCGGGTTTAACGGCCCTTTAATCGGCCGGCCGCTAGCCTGTCCGGACCAGCATCCCCGCCGGGAGGCGGCTCCTCCTCCAGTCGTGGATGACGGTATCGGGGCACTCCTTGGCCCAGGCGCGGTCCACGCTCCTGGGCCTTTGTTTGGGCGGCATCGGGAACGCGTTCACGGCGGCGCGTGCCAGAATCGGAAGGCCCCGCGTCGCCGACACCTGCAGGAGCAGCCGATGCGCATCCTCGTCATCGAAGACAACAGCGACATCGCCGCCAACCTCGGCGACTACCTCGAGGACCGCGGCCACACCGTGGACTTCGCCGCCGACGGCATCACCGGCCTGCACCTGGCGGTGGTCAACGACTTCGACGCGGTGGTGCTCGACCTCAACCTGCCGGGCATGGACGGCCTGGAGGTCTGCCGCAAGCTGCGCAACGAGGCGCGCAAGCAGACCCCGGTGCTGATGCTGACCGCGCGCGACTCGCTCGAGAACAAGCTCGCCGGCTTCGACTCGGGCGCCGACGACTACCTGATCAAGCCGTTCGCGCTGCAGGAAGTGGAGGTGCGGCTGAACGCGCTGGCGCGCCGCGGCAAGGGCCTGCAGACCCGCGTGCTGGAGGTCGCCGACCTCGAGTACAACCTCGACACCCTGGAAGTGCGCCGCGGCGGCAAGCTGCTGCAGCTCAACCCGACCGCGCTGAAGATCCTGCAGGCGCTGATGGAGGCCGCGCCGGCGGTGGTGACACGGCAGGAGCTGGAGACCCGGGTGTGGGGCGAGGAACTGCCCGACTCCGACTCGCTGCGCGTGCACATCCACGGCCTGCGCGCGGTGGTGGACAAGCCGTTCCCGACCCAGCTGATCCAGACCCGCCACGGCATCGGCTACCGCATCGCCGCGCCGGAAGGCAATTGACGAGGCCTGCGGCCCCCGCATGACCCAGTCCAACGGGGCGGCGCACGTCCGCCGCAGGCCCACGCGCTACCGGCGGCGCCTGCGCAGCCGCATCATCCTGTCCTTCCTGCTGCTCGGCTTCGGCCTGACGCTGCTGCTCGCGTTCGCCACCAACTGGGCGCGCAACCGCGTCGAGAACCAGTTGGTCGAGGACGTGATGAACCGCAATATCGACGAGCTCGCCCGCCGCTTCTATGCGAACCCGGGCAGCACGCCGGAGCTCGCCTTCCAGCAGATGCGCGCGTACGCCTTCTCGCCGGACAGCGAGCGGCTGCAGCGCGACTTCCCCGACTGGAAGCCCCTGGCCGACGGCATCTACGGCATGAATGGCGTGAGCGAGGACGGCACGCCGTTCACCTACAAGCTGGCGGTGCGCAAGACGCCGGATACCTGGTTCTTCATCGCCTACGACATGTCGCAGTCGGCGCGCGGCGAACAGCAGTTCAACAACGCGCTGATCGGCGTGGTGATCGTGTTCACCGGGCTGTCGCTGCTGGTCGGCTGGTGGGCGGCGTCGCGGGTGATGAGCCCGGTGTCGGAGCTGGCGCAGCGCCTGCGCGAGTCCGGGCGCAGCGCGCAGCCGGAAAAGCTGGCGGCGCACTTCCCGGACGACGAGGTCGGCCAGCTCGCCGGCGCGCTGGACGATTACGCCGCGCGCCTGACCGAGGTGGTCAAGCGCGACCGCGAGTTCAACGCCGACGTCAGCCACGAACTGCGCACGCCGCTGGCGGTGATCAAGGGTGCGGTGGAACTGCTGCTCTCGCGCCCGGACGTCGACGACAAGACCCGCGCGCGCCTGCTGCGCATCCAGCGCGCCGAGCAGCAGTGCACCGACCTGATCAGCGCGCTGCTGCTGCTGTCGCGCAACGAGCGCGGCCACGGCGCGGCCGACGTGGCGAAGATCGCCGGGCAACTGCTGGACGCGCACCGGGCGCAGCTGGCCGGCAAGCCGCTCGACCTGCGCCTGGAAGGCGAACACCGCCTGCTGGTGGACGCGCCGGAGGCGGCGGTCGCGGTCGCGCTCGGCAACCTGATCGGCAACGCCGTGAAATACACGACCGAGGGCGAGGTCGTGGTGCGGCTGCTGCCGCAGGCGGTCGAGGTGACCGACACCGGCCCGGGACTCAGCGCGGAGGACGCTGCGCGGCTGTTCGAGCGCGGCTACCGGGGCACCCACGCCGAGCATTCGCAGGGCGGCGGCATCGGCCTGTCGATCGTGCGCCGCCTGTGCGCGCTGTACGGCTGGGACGTGCGGGTGGTGCCGGGCCGCGAGCGCGGCGTGGTGGCGACGCTGACCTTCGGGCAGGGCGGCACCGGCGCCTGAGCGCTCGGCGCCGCTGTCGCCTTACACGTACTCCAGCCAGCCGTACCGGTCCGGCGTGCGGCCGTCGAACAGGCCGAAGAACAGTTCCTGCATGCGCCGCGTCACCGGCCCCGGCTGGCCGCTGCCGACCTGGCGGCCGTCGACCGAGCGGATCGGGGTGATCTCGGCGGCGGTGCCACACATGAACAGTTCGTCGCACAGGTACAGGTATTCGCGCGGCAGGTCGCGTTCGACCACCGCGATGCCGGCATCGCGCGCCAGCATCATCAGCGTGTTGCGGGTGATGCCGTTGAGCAGCGCCGCGCTCACCGGAGTGGTGTGGAGCGCGCCGTCGAACACCAGGAACAGGTTCTCGCCGGCGCCCTCGCTGAGCAGGCCGGTGGAGGCCAGCGCGATGCCCTCGCCGAAGCCGAGCCGGCGCGCCTCGCGCGCGACCAGCTGGCCGGACAGGTAGTTGCCGCCGGCCTTGGCGCCGGCCGGGATGGTGTTCGGGGCGAAGCGCTGCCAACTCGACACGCAGGCGTCGATGCCGCGCTCGAGCACGTCGGCGCCGAGATACGGCCCCATCTGCCACGCGGCGACGGCGACGTCGGTCGGCGTGTCGGCCGACAGCCCGAAGCCGCCGAGCCCGCGGAACGCGACCGGCCGCAGGTAGGCCGCGGTCAGCGCGTTCGCCTTCAGCACCTCGCGGCAGGCGGCGTTGATCTCGTCGACGCCGTAGGGCATCGGCATGTCGTAGATCTTCGCCGAGGCGAGCAGGCGGCGGTTGTGGTCGCTCAGGCGGAAGATCGCCGCGCCGTTCGGTGTCTCGTAGCTGCGCAGGCCCTCGAACACCGAGGAGCCGTAGTGCACCGCGTGCGCCATGACGTGGGTGGTCGCTTCGGCCCACGGCTTGATCGCGCCGTTGTGCCAGATCCAGTCGGGGTAGCGCATGCCGGTGTCCGTGGGGGAAAACGCCATTGTCCCACCAAGCGCCGAGCGCCCACCAGCACCGGGCCTGGCGGCTTGTCAGAAGCGAACCCACCAGCAGCCGAGCGTGCGACGCAGGGACAGCACGGTCGGCGCCGGGGTGGCGCTGTCGTCCAGGGTCTGCTCGAGCCGCAGCGCGAGCGGCGGCTGGGCGGGGTGGTCGGCCAGGAAGCCGTCGTCGACGCCCGCGTACACCGGCACGATGTCGAGCAGTGGCCGGCGCGCGATCGCGGCGAGCCGGTCGAGCACGGCGAAGCCGGCGCGCGTGGACATGCCGGCCCAGTCGTAGCTGGCGGCGAGGCGGTTGACGTCCTGCGCGTCGATCGCCGCCTGCAGCTCGAAGCTGAGGTCGCGCAGCGTGCGCGCGCAGGCCGGACGGCGCACCGCGGCGCCAGGCACCAGCGTCGCCGCTGGCGGCGGCGCCGGCACCGCGTCGAGCTCCTCGCAACGCTTGTCGGTGTAGACGTTCCCGCCCGCCGCGGTCACGCAGTGGCGCACCTGCGCGCAGGCGCCGCCGGCGGCGAACAGGAGCAGGGCGGCGAGGGCGAGGCGGAACGGTCGCGCGCTGGGCATCGGTGCAGGGTAGCGCCCGGCCGGCGCGCACGCGACGGCACGCATCCGTGCGCGGGTCAGAAACTGACGAAGTAGCAGCCGCTGTAGCGGTGCACGTCGAACTCCAGCGCCTGCTGCACGCCGTCATCGGCGAACACCACCTGCAGGATGCCGGCGTCGCCGCCGCGCAGGCCGCCGTCCCAGCCGTCATCGCCGAGCGACGCGATCTGCGCTGCGTAGTAGCGGCTGGCGACCGCGCGGCGGCCGAGCAGGTGGCCGAGGCGGTCGAGCGTGCGCTGGCCTTCGCGGTTGGACATGCCGGCCCAGTGGTAGCTTTCGGCGAGGCGGTTGACGTCGCCCAGCGCGAACGCGCCGCGGAGGTCGCGCACCAGCTGCTGCGGCGTGCGGGCGCAACCGTCGGCGGCGGCGCGTCGCGCCAGCCGGCCTTCGACGGGGGCGATCGCGGCGAGCGCCGGATCCTGCGTCACCAGGTGCGATTCGGCACCTTCCCTGCGCGCCTCGCTGGCGAGGCGCTTCACGAGGTCGATCCGCATCGGCGCCGGCACCGCGCCGATCGCCGCGCAGGCCCCGTCGGTGTAGATGACGCTGCCGGCGTCGTTCGTGCACCGCTGCACGATCGCCGAACGCGCCGGCGAGAGCGGGACGACCACGCCCGCCGCGCCGAGCAGGAGCGTCGCGCAGGAGGGCAGCACCATGCGGCGAAGGATCCGGGCAACGCGGATGGACCACGGCGAACGCATGGTCCGATGCTGTGGCGCCCACGGTCGAGGACACGTGGGCACCTACCCGTTCAGGGTAAACGGCGCCGGAACCTCAGCGCAGGCGTTCGAGGACGTTCAGTGTCGGTTTGGACAGGTTGAGCGTGTAGAAGTGCAGCGCCGGCGCGCCGCCCTCGACCAGCCGCCGGCACAGCGCCGCGACGCAGTCGGCGGCGAAATCCCGGATCGCGCCGACGTCGTCGCCGAAGGCCTGCATGCGCTTGCCGATCCAGCGCGGGATCTCCGCGCCGCAGGCCTCCGAGAAGCGCCGCAGCTGCGCGAAATTGGAGATCGGCATGATGCCCGGCACGATCGGCGCCTCGATGCCGAGCGCGCGCGCGTCGTCCACGAAGCGGAAGTAGGCATCGGCGTTGTAGAAGTACTGGGTGATCGCGCCGTCCGCGCCGGCATCGACCTTGGCCTTGAAGTGCCGCAGGTCGGCGAACGCGTCCTCGGCCTGCGGGTGCATCTCCGGGTAGCAGCCGACCTCGATCCGGAACCAGCCGTCGTGCTCCTCGCGGATGAAGGCGACCAGCTCGGACGCGAAGCGGAAGTCGCCCATGCGCGCCATGCCCGACGGCAGGTCGCCGCGCAGCGCGACCACCCGCCTGCAGCCGAGCGCGCGGTAGAGCTTGAGCAACTGGCGGATCTCGTCGCGGGTGCCGCCCATGCACGACAGGTGCGGCGCGGCCTCCAGCGCGTGCCGTTCGCGCAGCCGGCGCACCGTCTCCGGCGTGTACGACAGGGTCGAGCCGCCGGCGCCGAAGGTGCAGGACACGTACTCCGGCGCCTCGGCCTTCAGCCGCTTCGCGGTGCGGTCCAGCTGCAGGCGCTGGTCGTCGGTCTTCGGCGGATAGAACTCGAAGGAAATTGGGACGCGGGGCATGGGCTGTTCCGTCGCCGGGCGAAACGGAGCGGGCGACCGGAGCCGCCCGCTCGCGCACTCAGTAGCGGTAATGCTCGGGCTTGTAGGGGCCGTCAGCGGATACGCCGAGATAGTCCGCTTGCTCGGGCGTCAGCCTGGTCAGCTTCACCCCGATCTTCTCCAGGTGCAGGCGCGCGACTTCCTCGTCCAGGTGCTTGGGCAGGCGGTACACGGTCTTCTCGTACGCGTCCTTGTGCTGCCACAGGTCGATCTGCGCCAGCGTCTGGTTGGAGAACGAGTTGGACATGACGAAGCTCGGGTGGCCGGTGGCGCAGCCGAGGTTCACCAGCCGGCCTTCGGCGAGCAGGAAGATTTCGCGGCCGGGCGCGATCACGTACTTGTCGACCTGCGGCTTGATGTTGATCCGCTGCGCGCCGGAAGCGTTCAGCGCGTCGACCTGGATCTCGTTGTCGAAGTGGCCGATGTTGCAGACGATCGCCTGGTCCTTCATCGCCTGCATGTGCTCCAGGCGGATGACGTCCTTGTTGCCGGTGGTGGTGACGTAGATGTCGGCGCGGCCGAGCGTGTCCTCGACGGTCGCGACCTCGAAGCCCTCCATCGCCGCCTGCAGCGCGCAGATCGGGTCGATCTCGGTGACGATCACGCGCGCGCCGTAGGCGCGCAGCGAGTGCGCCGAGCCCTTGCCGACGTCGCCGTAGCCGCACACCACCGCGACCTTGCCGGCCAGCATCACGTCCATCGCGCGCTTGAGACCGTCGGCCAGCGACTCGCGGCAGCCGTACAGGTTGTCGAACTTCGACTTGGTGACCGAGTCGTTGACGTTGATCGCCGGCACCAGCAGCTTGCCGGCCTCGGCGAGCTGATACAGGCGGTGCACGCCGGTGGTGGTCTCCTCGGAGACGCCGCGCCAGTCGGCGACGACGCGCGTCCAGTAGCCCGGGCGCTCCTGCGCGACGCGCTTGAGCAGGTTCTTGATCACCTGCTCCTCGTGGCTGCCCGACGCCGAGTTCACCCAGCTGTCGTCGCCCTGCTCGAGTTCGTAGCCCTTGTGGATCAGCAGGGTCACGTCGCCGCCGTCGTCCACCACCAGCTGCGGGCCGAGGAAGCCGCCCTGGCCGTCGGGAAAGCTCAGCGCGTCGAGCGTGCAGTCCCAGTACTCCTCCAGGGTCTCGCCCTTCCAGGCGAACACCGGGGTGCCGGTCGCGGCGATCGCGGCGGCGGCGTGGTCCTGGGTCGAGAAGATGTTGCAGGACGCCCAGCGCACGTCGGCGCCGATGTCCTTGAGCGTCTCGATCAGCACCGCGGTCTGGATCGTCATGTGCAGCGAGCCGGTGACGCGCACGCCCTTGAGCGGCTGCGCTGACGCATGCTTGCGGCGGATCGACATCAGGCCGGGCATCTCGTGCTCGGCGATGTCGATTTCCTTGCGGCCCCAGTCGGCGAGGGCGATGTCGGCGACCCGGTAGTCGTGGGCGCGGGGGGAATGGGTGGCTGCGTTCATGGCGGGCTCCGGTTGCGTCCGCTCCCGCGGGGCGGGAGGCATGTCTCGAAAAACGGACAAGGGTAACCGGGCGCCGTTGCTGCTTGCTGACCGCGCCGAGCCTGGCCGTGGCTGTCCTGGTGACAGCGCAGCGGTCGCAACGCCCCTCGGCGGCCGCGCATTCTATCGCTTTCTCGCGATGAAAGGATGGATCAGCCGGCGACCGGCGGCGCGGCCACGGGGTCCAGCGCGGCGATCGCCTGTTCGATGTCCCGGCCGAGCGCCATCACCCGCGCCGCCTGCTCCGCGAGCCGCGGGTCGGCGCCGGCCAGCGGCGGCACCGGCGCGGGCTTGCCTTCGACCGCGTCCAGCGCGACGAAGGCGATCACGCAGCGCACGCACAGACGCGCGTCGGCTTCCTCCCCGGCAGGCGCCCGCGCGCGCACCTCGACCGCGAACTGCATGCTGCTGGTGCCGGTGCGCAGCAGGGTGGCGGCGACGGTGACCAGCTCGCCGATCCGGATCGGCGCGAGGAAGCGGATCCCGTCCACCGCCACGGTGACGCAGTAGCGGCCGCTCCAGCCGACCGCGGCGGCGTAGCCGGCCTGGTCGATCCACTTCATCACCGCGCCGCCGTGCACCTTGCCGCCGTAGTTGACGTCGGTGGGCTCGGCGAGGAAGCGGAACTGCAAGGTGCGCTGGCGACCGCTCATGGGATCCTCCGTGCGGCGATCATGGGGCCTCCGGCGACGGCACGGCGCCAACAAAAAGGCCGGG
Source organism: Lysobacteraceae bacterium (assembly GCA_035539135.1). Taxonomy (GTDB): domain Bacteria; phylum Pseudomonadota; class Gammaproteobacteria; order Xanthomonadales; family Xanthomonadaceae; genus JABFWF01. The sequence goes on along the minus strand of DATLJD010000012.1, from coordinate 19,090 downwards.
CGAACCCGGCCTTTCCGTCGCGCATCGGCGCGCTCAGAGCTGGGCGACGCGGCGCGCCTGGATGTAGCGACGGTTCCAGTAATTGTTGTCGAGGCTGGAGACCTCGACCGCCTTGCCGGTGCGTGGCGCGTGCACGAACTGGCCCTCGCCGAGATAGATGCCGACGTGGTCGACCTTGCCGCCGGCGCGGCGGGCGAAGAACACCAGGTCGCCGGGGGCGAGCAGAGCGCGGTCGGCGATCAGCTGGCCGCTGCGGGCCATGTCGCGCGAGACGCGCGGCAGCTCGATGCCGAGGGTGGTGCGGAAGACGTAGCCGACCAGGCCGCTGCAGTCGAAGCCGTCGGTGGTGGTGCCGCCCCAGCGGTACGGCGTGCCGAGCAGGGTCAGCGCGCGCTGCAGCACGCTCTGGATGCGGCTGCCGAGGGCGCGCTTGTCGTCGTCGGCGCCGGCGTCGGCGGCCGGCTGCGCGGCGGCGACGAGCTTGCGGGCCTCGCTGACCGGGGCGCGCGGCGACAATGCCAGGCTGGCGTCCAGCGCGGGCGGCATCGGCAATGGGGCGGGCTGCGCCGCCGGGGCGTCGGTGGCGGCGGCCGGGGCCTGTTGCGCGCACGCGGGCAGCGCGGCCAGTCCGAACAGGATGGCGCAGGTCAGGCGCAGGAAAGCCGGGAAGCGGCTGGCGGCGGGGCGGCCAAGGGGCTGGTTGGTCGTCGTCACGCGGGTTTCACCAGGCGAACAAGGGGGCGATGGTGCCCGAGGGCCGCGCCGCGCGGGTTCAAATTCCGTTAGGGCGGGGTGAAGAAGAGAGACGCCGGTCACGTTTCCGTCGGCCGCCGCAGGCGCCGATCAGTTCAGGACCCGGCGCGCGCCCGTGTAGTGCTCGCGCCAATAGGGGCCGTCGAGCCGGTCGAGGCGAACCGTGCCGCCGGTGCTGGGCGCGTGCACGAAACGGCCCTCGCCGACGTAGATGCCGACGTGCGAGACCTGCCCGCCCTGGCCGAAGAAGACCAGGTCCGCGGTGCTCAGCCGGTCCTCCGGGATGCGCGGTCCCTGCCAGGCGGCGAGCTCGCGCGAGGTGCGCGGCAGGCGCAGGTCGAGCATGTCGCGGTAGACGTAGTTGACCAGGCCGCTGCAGTCGAAGCCGCCCTCCGGCGTGTTGCCGCCGTAGCGGTAGGGCGTGCCGACCAGGCTGATCGCGCGCATCAGCACCGCGTTGGCGCGGGCCGCATCGGCGGGCGGCGGATCGGCCCAATGCCGCGACGGCGCGGCGTGGCCGGTCGCCTGGCGCACCGGCGCGTGGCCGCAGCCCGCGAGCGCGAGGACGAGGACGAGTGCGGCGACCGGCGCCGCCGCCGGCCTGGGCGCGGCTGGCATGTGGTGGCGGGAGCCTCGATAATGCGCGGCTTCCGCGGCGCTGCCCGGGATAGCTTCCATCGCGGCGCAGTGTGGCCGCTTTCACCCAGCGTGCACAAGCGCGCCCGCTCGCCGGCCGGCGCCGGCTCTTCCCCGAGGCCCCATGAAGATCGAGAAAGACCGCGTCGTCCGCTTCCACTACAGCGTCGCCGAGCAGGGCGCCGAGCCGATGGAGACGTCGCGCGACCGCGAGCCGCTGGCGATCCTGTTCGGCCACGGCAACATCATCCCGGGCCTGGAGAAGGCGATGGAAGGCCACGAGGCCGGCGACCGCTTCGACGCGAACGTGCCGGCCGCCGAGGCCTACGGCGAGCGCCGCGAGGGCCTGACCCAGCGCGTGCCGAAGAAGCATTTCGGCGAGCAGCGCCTGCAACCGGGCATGCAGGTGGTGCTCAACACCAACTTCGGCCCGCGCGCGGTGACCATCGAGAAGGTCGGCATGAGCGTGGTCGACGTCGACCTCAACCATCCGATGGCGGGCAAGGATCTCAGCTTCGACATCGAGATCGTCGACGTGCGCGAAGCCAGCGCCGAGGAACTCGAGCACGGCCACGTGCACGGCGACGGCGGTCACCAGCACTGACATACGTGCCCCCTCTCCCGCTTGCGGGAGAGGGCTGGGGTGAGGGCAAGCGCGTCCGGGTCGTTCCCCCTCTCCCGCTTGCGGGAGAGGGCTGGGGTGAGGGCAAGCGCCCGGCGTCAGTCCGCCCCCTTCTCTCCGCTGCCGGCCTGCGCGATCCGCGCCTGCAACTCCCGGATTTCCGTCTCCAGCGCGGCGCGCTCATCGCGCGCGCCCGGCGCTCCAGGCGCGATCGCCTGCAGCTGCCGCTCCGTCGCGGTGAGCCGGTCGCGCAGCGCGGCCAGCCGCGCGCTGCCGAGATCGGCGGGCGGCGGTCCCGCCGGCAGGGGCTGCGTGGTGGGCAACGGCTGCCCCATGTCGGGGTGGCTCTGGCGGGTGAAGGCACGGGTCATGGCGGCCTCCGCTGGGATTTCGGGTCCCAGCCTAGGCCGCGCGGCGTGAACGGCCGCGCGTGGCACTGGCGCCGTTCCCGCGGATTGTTACAATGTAACGAATGCCGCACGCCTGCGCCCGCCCGAAGCCGTCGCCCCTGCTCGACCGCCTCGGCGCGGCCGGCTCGCTGCTCTGCGCGCTGCACTGCGCGCTGCTGCCGCTGGCGATCGCGGTGCTGCCCGCGCTCGGGATCGCGCTGTGGAGCAGCGAGGCGTTCGAACTCGGCTTCGTGGTCTTCGCGACCCTGCTCGGCGTGGTGACCTTGGTGCTCGGCTACCGCCGGCACCGGGTCGGGCGCGCGCTGGCGCTGCTGCTGCCCGGCCTGGCGGTGCTGTGGTTGGGACTGCTGGCGGCGCCGTTGCACACCCAGACCATCGCGCATGCGGTGACGATGACGCTCGGCGGCACCCTGGTGGGCGTCGCGCACCTGACCAACCTGCGCCTGAGCGGCCTGCAGCCGGCCGCGCCCTGAGCGGCCCGGGGCCGGCCGTCCGTGGCCGGGTGTCCTGAAAGGCGATTCGTTCGCGCGGTTCCGTGTTCCGGTGGAGCCCCCGCGCGTCCGCGCGGGACCGCGCTTCGTGCGCGGCCATCCCTTTCCACGCGGGATGCGGCGGCGGCCGGCCAGCGATGGCTTTCGCATGTAAAATGCCGCACTTCGTCCGCGCCGCGGACTCACGCAGACTCAGGAGCAACTCGATGGGCAAGGGCGACCGCAAGACCGCCAAGGGCAAGCGCTACAACGCCAGCTATGGCAACGCGCGCCCGAAGGCCGAAGCCAAGGCGACCGGCACCAGCCGCGCGCCGGTGGTGAAGAAGGCCGCGACCCGCACCGTGGCCAAGGCCCCGGCGAAGAAGGTCGTCGCGAAGAAAGCGGCGAAGGAATAAGCGGCGCGCGCCGGCGACGGCGCAATCCGATGCGACAAGCCCCGCCTGCGCGGGGCTTGTGCTTTCCGGGGTTCGATGACGCGTCAGCGCCCGTTGAGGCTGTAGCGTCCCGGCCCCAGCAACGCCAGCGCGACCGCGCTGGCGAGGAACATGCCCTGCAGTTCCAGCGCCCAGCCGCCCTGTTCGCCCAGCTGACCGAGCTGGCCCATGTGCACCAGCGCGATCGCGAACAGCATGTTGACCGCGATCAGCACCGCGCCGACCCGCGCGTACAGGCCGAGCAGCAGCATCAGCGGGCCGAGCACCTCGCCCAGCAGCACGCCGTAGGCGAGGAAGGCGGGCAGGCCGTGCGCGACCACCGTCTCCTCGATGTAGCCCATGCCGCCGCGCAGCTTGGCGATGCCGTGCAGCAGCACCAGCGCGCCGAGCGCGATGCGCAGCACGAAGCGGGCGAAGTCGTTCTGGGCGTTCTGGTTCATGGCGGCTCCCCGGCCGGCGAAGGTCGGCGCGAGCATAGCCGGGGGACCCGCCGGCTGTCGCCTGCATGCGGCGTTGACGCCGCGCCGCGCACGGTGGGGCGCAAGGAGGCCGGCATGCGCCAGCACCAGCTCGATTTCGCCGAAGGCTTCCGCGTCGCCTGCACGGTGCGCGAGGGCCAGGCCGCGGTGATGACGATCGCGCCTGGCGACCGTGAGGGTGGACCGGACAACCGCCATCGCGGCGCGGACCAGTGGCTGTACGTGGTGGAGGGCGAGGGCACGGCGATCGTGGAGGACAACGAAGTGTCCCTGCGCGCCGGCACGCTGCTGGTGATCGAGCACGGCGAGCGCCACGAGATCCGCAACGACGGCGATGCCCCGCTGCGCACGCTCAACTTCTATTACCCGCCGGCGTTCGACCGCGACGGCGACCCGGTCGGACCGGGCAAGGGCTGATCGCATCCGCGCGCGCCCGCCGCAGGCGAAGCCTCAATCCGAAAAATCCTTCGCCTCCGCGGTCGCCAGCACCTCGGTGTGCGCGACCCGCCGCGGCCGCAGCAGCAGCGGATACAGCAGCACCGCGCCGAGGATGATCGCCACGCCCGCGTAGAAGGGCAGGGTCAGTTCGCGCTGTTCGCCCAGCAGCAGCATCGCCAGCACGATCGCGTACACCGGCTCGAGGTTCACCGCGAGCTGCGCGGCGAACGCGCTCATGTGCCGCAGCGCGACCAGCGACAGGGTGAACGGCAGCAGCGTGCAGGCCAGCGACAGCGCCAGCAGGTAGAGCAGGTCGCGCGCGTCCGGCATCGCCAGCAGCGTTCCGGCGAAGGAGGGGAAGATCCACGGCATCAGCGGCGCCAGCAGGCTCAGCGCCAGGGTGCCGGCGCCCAGTTCGAGCGCGGTGATCGCCAGCGGTTCGCCGTGCGCGACCAGGCGCTTGTTGAGCGAGGAGAACAGCGCCACCAGCATCGCCGACAGGGTGCCCACCGCGATGCCCGCGCGCATGCCCGGCGGCACCCCGCCGACCACCAGCGCGACGCCCGGCAACACCGCGATCCCGAGCGCGAGTTCGCCGCGCGAGAAGCGCCGCTGCGCGAGCCGCGGTTCCACCAACGCGGTGAATACCGTCGCCAGGGCCATGCAGGTCGCGCCCACCGAGGCGTTGGCCAGCTTGATCGCGCCGTAGAAGGTCAGCCAGTGCAGCGACACCAGCACGCCGATCCCGGCGTACGCCAGGCGCAGCCGCACCGGCATCGCGCGCAGCCCGCGCCAGACCCGCGGGAACAGCGCCAGCGCCGCCACCACCAGCAGCATCCGCCACCACACCAGCGGCAGCGCCGGCAGCGAGATCAGCTTGCCGAGGATGGCGGTGAAGCCCCACAGCAGCACGCAGAAATGGATCTGCAGGAAGGCCCTGCGGGTGTCGGTCATCGGCATCGCGGGATTATCGCCGGGCGCGGGCTCCGCACCGGGGCACCGCCCGCCTTGCCCCCGTCAGGCGTGACCTTCGACCTGTACACGCGATCTTGACTTCGGTCACACTGCGGTCATCCACCATTCAGGGAAGAACCCGCCCGTGACCACCCTCGTCGACATCTTCCTGCAGCCGGCCAAGGCCTTCGCCGACCTGCGCGAGCGCCCGACCTTCCTGGTGCCGTTCCTGGTGCTCGCCGGCCTCAGCGTGGCCCTGACCCTCGCCTACTTCCTGCGCGTGGATGCGGCCTGGTACACCGGCCACATGTTCGCCTCCGCCAACGCGGACGTGAGCGCGCAGGACCTGGAGAAGCTGAAGTCGGCGATGCCCGGCACCACCACCATGGCCGTGTTCGGCGCGATCGGCGGCGTGCTCGGCATCGCCGTCGTCTCCGCGCTGACCGCGCTGTACCTGTGGATCGCCGGCAAGGCCACGGGCAAGGACGTCGGCTACCGGCAGGGGCTGAGCCTGGGCCTGTGGTCGGCGATGCCGGGCGTGCTCGGCCTGCTGGTGGCACTGGTCGGCGCGCTGACGATGTCGCCGCAGACCGCCCTGGAATCGCTGATGCTCACCCACGCCGATCCGCTGCTGGTGCAACTGCCCGCCGACCACCGCTGGAACCGCCTCGCCGAAAGTTTCGACCTGCTGTCGCTGTGGAGCATCTTCCTGCTCGCGCTCGGCTGGAAGACCTTCGCCCGCAGCAGCTGGGCACAGGCGATCGTGGTCGCGATCATCCCGTCCGCGGTCGTGCTCGGCGTGATCGCGCTCGTCTCCGGCTGATCCGATGAGCCCGAAGACCAAGAAGTGGCTGGCCGCAGGGCTGGTCGTGGCGGTGCTCGTGCTGCCGTTCGCGGTGCGCGCGCTGCGCGGTGAGCAGGGCACGCCGGTCCAGATCCAGGCCGCGGCCGTGCACCCGGTGCGGCCGACCATCCTCGCGTCCGGCATCCTGGCCTACGGCACCGAGGTCAACCTCACCGCCGAGGTCGTGGCCAAGGTTACCGAGATCCTGGTGCAGGAAGGCGATACCGTCGCCAAGGGCCAGCTGCTGCTGCGGCTGGACCCTGAGACCTACCGCAACGCGATCGACCGCGAGACCGCCGGCCGGCGCCAGGCGACGATCGACATCGAGCGCCAGCGCGCCACGCTGAAGCTGCGCGAGGCGCAGTACGCGCGCAGCCAGGCGCTGGCGCGGGACCAGCTGATCGACCGCAACCGGCTGGAGGAGGACCGCCTCGCGCTGGAGCAGGCGCGCGCGGCGCTGGCCAGCAGCAACGAAACGCTGCGCCGCTCGCAGGCGGTGCTCGGCGAGGCCTTCGACCAGCTCGGCAAGACCGAGATCCGCGCGCCGATCGCCGGCCGCATCGTCGACCTGCCGATCAAGGTCGGCGAGACCGCGATCCCGTCCACCAACGCGCTCGCCGGCGCCAAGCTGATGAAGCTCGCCGACACCTCCGCGCTGCTGGCGGAACTGAAGGTGGACGAGGCCGACATCGCCAAGGTCGCGGTCGGCCAGAAGGTCGATGTCTACCCGGTCGCGTACCCGGACACCGCGCTGCACGGCAAGGTGGAGAAGATCGCGCTGGCGCCGACCATCGAGGGCCAGGCGCGGGCCTACGTGGTGCGCGTGCAGCTGGACAACGCGCACAAGCTCAACCTGCGCTCGGGCATGAGCGCGCGCGCCGAGCTCTATCTCGGCGACGGCAAGTCGCAGCTCGCGGTGCCGGTGGAAGCGGTGGTCGAGGAGGCGGGCGAGGGCGGCGACGCCGGCGAGGGCGCGAAGCATTTCGTCTGGGTCGAGCGCGACGGCAAGGCGCGCAAGGTCGCGGTCGAGACCGGTCCGTCCGACGACCGCTGGCAGGCCATCACCAAGGGCCTCGCGGCGGGCGACCACGTCATTACCGGTCCCGCGCGCACCCTGCGCCGGCTCGCCGAGGGCGAGGCGGTCATGCAGGAAAAGGACGACGGCAAGGACGGCGCGAAGGACGGCGAAGACGCCGGCGGCAAGCGCGACGACAAGCGCGACGACAAGCGCGACGGGGACGCCGCGTGATCGAGCTGTCGGGCATCACCAAGCACTACACGATGGGCGACGAGACGGTGCACGCGCTGGCCGGCGTCGACCTGCGCATCGCCCGCAACGAGTACGTCGCGCTGACCGGCCCCTCGGGATCGGGCAAGTCGACCCTGATGAACCTGCTCGGCTGCCTGGACACGCCGAGTTCGGGCCAATACGTGCTCAACGGCCAGGACGTCGCCCACATGGACGACGACGCGCTCGCACAGGTGCGCAACCGCGAGATCGGCTTCGTATTCCAGAGCTTCCACCTGCTTCCGCGGCAGACGGTGCTGCAGAACGTGATGCAGCCGCTGGTCTACCGCGGCCTGCCGCACCGCGAACGCGTGCGCCGCGCGACCGAGGCGCTGGAGAAGGTCGGCCTGGGGACGCGCTTGTCGCACCGGCCGAACCAGCTCTCGGGCGGCCAGCGCCAGCGCGTCGCGGTCGCCCGCGCGCTGGTCGGCGAGCCGTCGCTGCTGCTCGCCGACGAACCCACCGGCAACCTCGACTCGGCGACCTCGCGCGACATCATGGCGCTGTTCGACGCCCTGCACGCGCAGGGCCAGACCGTGGTCCTGGTCACCCACGAGCCGGACATCGCCGCGCACGCCCACCGCGTGTTGCGGGTGATGGACGGCCGCATCGTCGGCGACGACGCCAACCCGGCGCGGCGCGCGCCCGCGGTGCACTGATGCACGCCTGGACCGAAGCCCTGCGCGCGGCGCTGGCCAGCCTCGCCGCGCACCGGATGCGCAGCTTCCTGACCACGCTCGGCATCCTGATCGGCACCGCCAGCGTGATCGCGGTGGTGTCGCTGGTGCAGGGCATGTCGGAGTCGATCAAGGGCCAGTTCGCCGACATCGGCGGCAGCACCCTGAGCGTCAACGCGAAGAACGACACCGAGAACTTCCGCACCGGCAAGATCAACACGATCACGCCGGAGGACATCGAGGTGCTGCGCCACCGCGTGCCCGGCATCGCCGAGATCGCGCCGATCCTGCAGGTGCCGGCGAAGGCAACGTACAAGGGCCGCACCACCACCCCCGACGTGCGCGGCACGACCTCGTCCTACCAGGCGGTGCGCGCGCGCTATCCCGCGCGCGGGCGCTTCCTGGTGCCCGGTGACGACGAGGGCCGGCGCCGGGTCGCGGTGATCGGCGCGGAGTTGCGCGACGAGCTGAAGCTGCCCAAGGACCCGATCGGCGAGTACTTCATGCTCGGCGGCGACTGGTTCAAGGTGGTCGGGGTAATGGAGCCGCAGGGCGAGATCTTCGGCTTCAGCCAGGACAACAACGCGGTGATCCCGTTCGAGGTCGCGCGCAGCATGACCGGCAACGCGGTGACGCCGATGGTGGTCGCCTCGTTCACCGTCGCCGATCCCACCCAGGTGGAGACGGTGCGCGAGCGCGCGCGCCGCGCGCTGCGCACCAGCCGCGGGCTGAAGGCGGGCGAGGGCGACGACTTCGAGATCGAGGCCGCCGATTCGATCATGGAGAAGCTCGACCAGATCAGCGGCACGATCACCGCGGTGGTCGGCGGCATCGTCGGCATCTCGCTGCTGGTGGGCGGCATCGGGATCATGAACATCATGCTGGTGTCGGTGACCGAACGCACCCGCGAGATCGGCATCCTCAAGGCGCTTGGCGCGACCCGCCGCGACATCCTCGTGCAGTTCCTGCTGGAGGCCGCGCTGCTGGCGCTGCTCGGCGGCGTGATCGGCATCGTGCTCGGCTACGCGACCGGCGCCGGCATCGCCGCGCTGATCCCGAACTTCCCGCCGGCCAGCGTGCCGTTGTGGGTGGTGCTGGCGGCCGCCGGGTTCTCGGCGCTGGTAGGCGTGGTGTTCGGCCTGATGCCGGCGTCCAAGGCCGCGAGCCTGGATCCGATCGAAGCGCTGCGCTACGAGTGACGCGCGCTCTCTCCTCCCCGCGAAGCGGGGGAGGAGCCAGGGTGTGGGTGATTCTTTCGCCAACAGCGGCGCCCCTCACCCTCGCGCTGCGCACTCGACCTCTCCCGCAAGCGGGAGAGGTGACGGCAAAGGCTCCGCAGTTCCCCCTCTCCCGCCTGCGGGAGAGGGCCGGGGTGAGGGCAAGCTTTTGCTTCGCCCCCTCCCCCGCAAAGCGGGGGAGGGTTGGGGTGGGGGTGAGTCCGGCTACTCCCGCGGCTGGGCCAGCAACCAGTCCGCGAACGCCTGCGCCGGCGGCCGCAGCCGGCGATGGGTCGGGTGGATCAGGTAGTAGCTGAAGCGCCCGCGCAGCGCCGGGCCCGGCAGCCGCCGCAGGCGGCCGTCCGCCAGGAAGGGCGCGACGATCCGCTCGCGCGCCAGCGCCACGCCGAGGCCGAGCGAGGCGGCGATCAGCCCCGCGTTCGAATCACTGAAACGGAAGCGCTCGCGCACCGTGGTCGCGCGTACTCCCGCGTGCCGGAACCAGTCCGGCCAGCCCTGCCGCGCGGCATCGCCGATCAAGGGCGCACGCGCGATGTCCTCGGGCGTGCGCAATGCATCGACGCCGGGCAGCGATGGCGACGCCACCGGGAACATCTCCTCGTGGAACAGCAGTTGCGCCGCCAGTCCCGGCCACTCGCCGCCGCCGTGGCGGATGCCGAGGTCCGGCCCGCCGTCGTCGAAGCGCGCCAGCGCGAAACCGGTCTCGATGCTCACCGCGATGTCCGGGTGCGCGGCGCTGAACGACGGCAGTCGCGGCAGCAGCCAGCTGCAGGTCCACGAATGCAGGGCCGCGATCCGCACCGGCGGCTCGCCGTCGCGCCCCGCGCGCAGGCCGCGCAGGGTGGACTCGACGTCGGCCAGGGCGCTGCCGGCGGCGTCGGCCAGCTGGCGCCCGGGCGCGGTCAGGGCGACGCCGCGCGCGTGGCGCAGGAACAGCGGCGTGCCCAGCCGCGCCTCCAGCCGGCGCACGTGGTGGCTGATCGCGCTGGCGGTGAGGTGCAACTCCTCCGCGGCGTGGGCGAAGTTCTGGTGGCGCGCCGCGGCCTCGAAGGCGGCGAGGGCGGGCAGCCAGTCGGAGCGCAGTGCCATCCGAGCCTCAAGCGATATTTGTGGCTGACGGCCAAAGTATGCGCTTGTCCGGCCGGCGGCTGGAGCCGATGCTGCGCGCCTCCCTTCGCGAGCCACCGGACAGACGCAAATGCGCTTCGTGATTCCTGAGTACGGGCCGCGGGCCTTGGCCGAGGCGACGACATGAGTACCGTTGCCGCCACCCCTGGTGCCGCCGCCCGCTCGCGCGCCTGGCTCACTCCGCTCGAACTCGGCGTGCTCGGCGCGATCTGGGGCGCGTCCTTCCTGTTCATGCGCGTGGCCGCTTCCGACTTCGGCCCGTCCGCGCTGGTCGAGGTGCGCCTCGGACTCGGCGCGCTGGTGCTGCTGCCGTTCCTGTGGAAGGCGCGCGCGCAGTTCCCGGCGCGGCTGTGGCCGAAGCTGGCGCTGATCGGCGCGATCAACTCGGCCGCGCCGTTCCTGCTGTTCGCGTGGGCGGCCGAGCGCGCGCCGGCCGGCATCGGCGCGATCGCCAACGCGATGACGGTGCTGTTCACCGCGCTGGTCGGCTTCCTGTTCTTCGGCGAGAAGATCGGGCGCACGCGCGCGATCGCGTTGCTGGTCGGCTTCCTCGGCGTGGTGGTGCTGGCCAGCGGCAAGACCGAGGGCGCCGCGATCGGCGCGGCCGTCGCCGCGGGCGCGGGGGCCTCCTTCTTGTACGGCGTCGGCATCAACCTGGTGCGCCGCCACCTGACCGGGCTGCCGCCGGCGGCGGTCGCCGCGGCCACGCTCGGCAGCGCGGCGCTGCTGACCCTGCCGTTCGCGCTCGCGCAGTGGCCCGCGCGCGCGGTGCCGCTGGCGTCGTGGGCCTCCGCGGCGACCCTCGGCGTGCTGTGCACCGGCGCCGCCTTCGTCTTCTACTACCGCCTGATCGGCCGCGTCGGCGCCAGCCGCGCGTCCACCGTGACCTACCTGATCCCGGTGTTCGGCGTCGCGTGGGCGTGGCTGCTGCTGGGCGAACCGCTGACCCCGACGATGGCGGCGAGCGCGCTGCTAATCCTCGGCAGCGTCGCCCTCAGCCAGCGGGCGGCGCGGTGAGCGCGGGCGGCGCGCGGCGCCTCAGCGCAGCGCACCCAGCCGCCGCAGCAGCGCCATCGCCGCGTGCGGGTTGCGCTCCTTGGCGGCGCTGATGAAGTAGACGAACACCTCGCGCGGCGCGCCGCCGCCCGCGGGCGCGGCGATCCGCGGCAGGTCGGCGGGATCGCCGCCGGCGGCCCATTCGCGCGCGCGTGCGGCCCAGCGGTCGAGCTCGTCGTCGGTATAGCCAGTGGCGATTTCGCTGCGCGCGCGCATCAGCCGCGCGTACACGAAGTCGGCGGTGACGTCGGCGAAGGACGGATGCTCGGGCGAGTCGGTGAACACCGTCGCCAGCCCGTGCCGGCGCGCGAGGTCCAGGTAGTCCGCATCCACGCAGTCCGGATCGCGCACGTCGAGTACATGACGCAGTGCGCAGCCGCCCACGTCGCGCGGCAGCAGCGCGGCGAACTCCGCCAGCTCGCCGCGGTCCACCCGCCGCCCGCGCTCGAACTGCCACACGATCGGCCCCAGCCGGTCGCCGAGCTCGGCGATCCCGGCGAGGAAGTCCTCGACCTGCGCCCCGGTCTTCGCCAGCGCGCGCGCCATGGTGATCCGCTGCGGCGCCTTCGCCGAGAACACGAAGCCTTCCGGCGTCTCGTCGCGCCATTTGGCGTAGGTCGCCGGCTTCTGCGCGCCATACCAGGTGCCGTTGACCTCGATCGCGCTGAGGTGGCGGCTGGCATATTCCAGCTCGCGCCGCTGCACCAGGCCCTTCGGGTAGAAGTTGTCGCGCCACGGCGCGAAGGTCCAGCCGCCGATGCCGACGCGGATGCCGTCGACGGCGGGGGGCGGGGCGTCGTACAGGTCCATGCGCCGAGCTTAGCGCGGGCGTGCCCAACGGCACGTCGCGGGGCGCGCGGCGGATGGGATACTCGGAGGCCGCGCGACAGGGGACCCGCGTCGCCGGACCCGATCCACGGCCTACCCGCGCACGGGAACGCCTTCGCACAGGAGCACCGCATGTCGCAGCCGCGTCTTTCCCTGCTCGCCGCCGGGCTGTGCCTGGCCCTGGCCTGGCCGCTGCATGCGCAGGAGACCGCCGCGCCGCCCGCGCCGGCGCAGGCGAGCGCATCTGCGGCGCTGCCCGCGCAGCTGGCCGACTTCGACGCCTACGTCGAAGGCGTGCGCAAGGAGTTCGACGTCCCGGGTATCGCGGTCGCGATCGTCAAGGACGGCGAGGTCGTGTTCGAGCGCGGCTACGGCCCGCGCACGCTCGGCCAGCCGCAGCCGGTGGACGCGCACACCCTGTTCGCGATCGCCTCCAACACCAAGGCCTTCACCGCCGCCGCGCTGTCCATCCTCGCCGACGAGGGCAAGCTCGCGCTCGACGACCGGGTGATCGACCACCTGCCGTGGTTCCGCATGGCCGACGCCTACGTCACCCGCGAGATGCGCATCCGCGACCTGCTCGCGCACCGCAGCGGCCTCAGCCTCGGCGCCGGCGACCTGCTGTACTGGCCGACCACCGACTACAGCACCGGGGAGGTCGCGCGCCGGCTCAAGGACGTGCCGCTCACCGGCCAGTTCCGCGGCCAGTACGCCTACGACAACATCCTGTTCGGCGTCGCCCAGCTGGTGGTCGAGCAGGCCAGCGGCATGCCGTTCGAACGTTTCCTGCAGGAGCGCATCCTCGACCCGCTCGGCATGCACGAGACCCGCTTCAACGCCGACCGCCTGCGCCCCGGCGACGACGTCGCCACCGGCTACGCCAAGGCCGACTTCAGGGAACTCAAGCCCGCGCCGCTGCTGACCTGGCACAACGTGTCCGGCGCCGGCGGCCTGTATTCCAGCGTCCATGACATGACGAAATGGATGCGCATGCAGCTGGCGGGCGGCCGCTACACCGACGCGCAGGGCCGCGAGCAGCGCCTCTTCAGCGAGAAGCGCCAGCAGGAAATGTGGAGCGTGCTGACGCCGATCCCGGTGCGCCCGCCGGCGGTGCCGGAACTCGCCGCGGCCACGCCCAACTTCCATGGCTATGGTGAGGGCTGGAACCTGTCCGACTACCGTGGCCGCAAGCTGGTCTGGCATACCGGCGGCTGGCCCGGCATGGTCTCGCGGCTCACCCTGGTGCCCGAGGCGAAGCTCGGCGTGATCGTGCTGACCAGCCAGGAAGTCGGCTCCGCGTTCAACGCGGTGACCATGCGCGCGCTCGACGCCTTCCTCGGCGCCCCGAAGACCGACTGGACCGCCGCCTACGCCGCCGCGCTGGCGAAGCAGCGCGGCAAGGCCGACGAGGACTGGCGCAAGCACCTCGCCGCGCGCGACGCGACGTCGAAGCCGTCGCTGCCGCTGGCGGGCTACGCGCAGACCTACCGCGATCCGTGGTACGGCGACGTCACGGTCGCGCTGGAAGCCGGCAAGCCGGTACTCCGCTTCAGCCACACGCCCGAGCTGGTCGGCGACCTCGAACACTGGCAGCACGACACCTTCATCGTGCGCTGGCGCCAGCGCGAGCTCAACGCCGACGCCTTCCTCAGCTTCGCGCTGACGCCGGACGGCAAGGTACGCGAGGCGCGGATGGAACCGATCTCGCCGCTGACCGACTTCAGCTTCGACTTCCAGGACCTGCGCCTGGCGCCGGTGAAGCAGGAAAAGAAGGAGGAGTAACGGCGCCGGGCGCCGCCCGCGTCAGCGCCCCTGCGTCCAGAACGCCAGCGGCTGCGCGCGCCCGAACAGATGGCCCTGCCCGTAGCGGCAGCCCATGCGCAGGAGGAAGTCGCGCTGGGCGTCGGTCTCCACGCCCTCGGCGACCGCGTCCAGCCCGAGCGCCTGGGTCAGCGCCAGCACCGCGCCCACGGTGGCGCGGCCGCGCCGCGCGTGCGGATCGTCGAGCTGGGCGACGACCTCGCGGTCGATCTTCACCATGCGCAGCGGGAATTCGCGCACCGAGCCCAGCGCCGAGGTCCCGCTGCCGAAATCGTCCAGCACCGCCTCGACGCCGGCCGCGCGCAGCCGGCGCAGGATCGCGGTAACCGATTCCGGATCGCCGAACAGCGCGTCTTCGGTGACCTCGATCCGCAGCGCGGACGGCGCCAGCCCGCTGTCCTCCAGCAGGCGCAGCAGCCGCCGGTCGAAGTCGCGCAGGCGCAGCAGCCGCGGCGTCACGTTGAGCGCGACGAACTGCCCCGGCATCAGCAGCGTGCGCGCCGCCGCGCAGGCCTGGCGGAACACCTGCCAGTCGATCTGCTCGATCACCCCGCTGTCCTCGGCGACCTGCAGGAAGTCGCCGGGCGCGAGCACGCCGCGGCGCGGGTGCCGCCAGCGCAGCAGCGCCTCGTAGCCGCACACTCCGGCGTCGTCCAGCCGCACCAGCGGCTGGAACCAGGGAACGAAGTCCTCGCCGCCGCCGGCCGCGCGCAGTTCGTCCTCCAGCGCCAGGTCGTCCATCGCCGCGCGGTGCAGCTGCTCGTCGAACAGCACGAAGCGGTTGCGGCCGTGCTGCTTGGCGCGGTAGAGCGCGATGTCGGCGTCGCGCAGGATCGCGTCCACGCTGTGGTAGCGGCGGTCGCCGATCGCCACGCCGATGCTGGCGCCGGCCTGCAGCACGTGCTCGCCGAGCTCGATCGGCGCCTGCTGCAGGGCGATGATCCGCTGCGCGACCTTGGTCGCGGTCTCGGGCAGGTCCACCTGCTCCAGCAGCACCGCGAACTCGTCGCCCGACAGCCGCGCGACCACGTCCGGCTCGCGCACCACGTCGCCGAGCCGGCGCGCGACCTCCTTCAGCACCTCGTCGCCGGCGAGGTGGCCGAGGCTGTCGTTGATCTGCTTGAAGCGGTCGACGTCGATGTAGAGCAGGGCGAAGCTGCGCTGCGGATCGCGCCGGACCTGGGCGATCGCGCGCGCGATGCGGTCGCGCAGGTAGACGCGGTTGGGCAGCCCGGTCAGCGGGTCGTGCATGACCTGGTGCTTGAGTTGCGCCTCGGCCAGCTCGCGCTGGGCGATCTGCTCGCGCAGCTCGCGGGTGCGCTGCTCCACCCGTTCCTCCAGCCGTGCGTTGGCCGCGCGCAGCGCCTCGGCGGCGCGCCGCCGCTGCAGGCTGCTGGCGATCTGGTAGGAGACGAAGGTGAGCAGCTCCGCGTCGCGTTCGTCGTAGACGAAGTGGTCGGCGTAGGACTGCACCGCGACCACGCCGATCGGCCGGTCCACGTCCATCAGCGGCGCGCCGATCCATTGCGCCGATGCCGACTGCAGGTAGTCGGGCGCCAGCTCGCCGGCGGCGACCAGTTCGCGCTCGCGCGCCAGGTCGACCAGCTGGGTGCGACCGGTGCGCAGCACGTATTCGGTCAGGCCGCGGCCGAAGGGGCGGGTCTGGCGCGGCGCGTCCACCTGGTCGACGGAATAAGGGAATTCCACCTGCGTGCCGTCGGCGGAAACGAGCGCGACGTAGAAGTTGTCCGCCGCGATGAGCTCGCCCACGATCTCGTGGAGGTGCCGGAAGAACAAGTCGGCCGACTCCTCGCTGCTGGCCAGTGCCGCGATCCGGTACAGCGCGGCCTGCAGGCGTTCGCCGCGCTGGCGCTCGGCGACCTCGCGGCTCAGCTCCGCGTTCGCCTCGGCCAGCGCGTGGGTCCGCTCGGCGACCCGCTGCTCCAGTTCCTCCTGCGAGCGCTTGCGCTCGAGCGCGGTCAGCACGTGCTCGGCGACGAAGGCGAGCAGGCTCATGTCCTGGTGCGAGTAACGCACGCCCTCCAGGTAGCTCTGCACCACCAGCGCGCCGATCACCTTGCCCTCGCGCAGCATCGGCACGCCCAGCCAGTCCACGCTGTCGGCGCCGTGCAGCGCCAGCGGCCCGGACACCTGCCGCTGCAGCTGCGCGGCGTCGCCCATCAGCGGGCGCGCGTCGCGGATCAGGTACCAGGTCAGGCCGCGCTCGAGTTCCGCCATCGGCACCTCGTCGGTCGGCGCCGGGCCCATCGTATCCACGCTATCGGCGAAGTAGACGAAGCGGAGGCTGTCGCGCTCCTCGTCGTACAGCGCGATGTAGAAGTTCTCCGCGTACATCAGGTCGGAGACGATCCGGTGCAGCCCATGCAGCAGGTCGGGCATGTCGAAGTCCGACCCGGCCATGTCGGCGATCGCGTACAGCGCGCGCTGCAGGCGCTCGGCCTCCTCGAGCCGGCTGACGCTCTCGTGCAGGCGCTCGCGTTCCAGCAGCCCGGCCATGCGCCCGCCGCACAGCGCGAGCACATCGGCCAGGTCGGGATCGGCGGGTGGCGGGCAGGGCAGCAGGAGCAGGGACGCGTCGCCCGCCTGGTCGTCGCACAGCACGGTGTAGTGGGGATCCGCGCGGGCGCCGGCGCGCCGCGCGGACAGCTCGCGGGTGGCGCGGTCGGCCGCGTCGGGAGTGGGATCCCGCGGCCAGCCGCGCATGTCCCGCGGCCAGTGCGCGGACCACAGCACGCCGCGCAGCCGCGCCGCCAGCCAGGGGTGCGCCGCCTGCAGCAGGGCGGCGACGTCGGCCGGCGTGCGCGCCTCGAGCAGGGACCGGCACAGCGCCTCCCGTGCGCCGCCCGCCTGCCGCCACGCCTGGCTGTCGTTCCGCTGCATCGCCACCCCCGCGCGCCAGCTTAACGCCGGGCGCCCCTTGCGAGACGTAAACGGAAAAAGCCGGGAGAACCGGCTAGGCCGGGCGCCTGGGCCGCAGGGGCCGCCTCATCGCCCCAGTTGGTCCAACAGCGACGGCACCGGCAAAAAGGGCATGTGGTCGTGCCAGCCGAGCAGGAAGGAGAAGCTGCGCCCCCGGGTAGCGGCCGCTTCGCAGGCACCGCTCACTCGCTTGCTAGCGAAGCTCGAAGGTGATCGGCAGGGAGCCGATTCCGGCTGGCCCCGGCTTGAGCCGTAGCTTGGCCGCCCAGCCAAGAACAGCTGCGTCGAGCAATTTCGAGCCGGTCGTCCGGTCGAGCTTGAGCGCCACCACCTTGCCCGATTCGTCGTGCGCCACCAGCACGCTGGTCGAAGCGCTGCTCAGACCGGAACCGTGCAAAGCGCGGACCAACTCGCCGAGCGGCGGCCTGAAGGCGAGGTCGTCTCCGCTGAGGACGTGAACGGCGTCTGCCTCGCCCGGCGCGGTCGAAGCGGCGCTGCCCACCGCAACCGGCAGGGCCTCCTGGCCTCGTGCCCCAGCGGCCGAAAACAGCAGAATCGCGAACAGCACAGCCTTGTGCATGGTGCCCCCATTCGGAACGAAGCGCGTTCGAAAAACCTCGAGCCCAGCTTGCCCCTTTCCTGGCAATCCCGGCAGTGAGCCCATGCGCGAAGCGAGTCCCGCCTGGAGGAATCGTCAGGCCGCCGCAACGCGACCGGGCCGCCAACCGAGCAGCCGCGCGGGAAGAAACAGGATGGCCTGCAGCAGCGCGAACATCGCGGAGAACGTGATCCCCACCAGGCGGAACGGCAGGGTCAACAGCCAGATGATGGGCCACAGGCCCAGGGCGAGCAGGCCCAGGGGCCAGCACAGGACGAAGAGAAGGCACCAGACAGCGATGACGGTGAGCGTCTTCATGGCAGGCTCCTGCGCGTCGAACCGGAAGAACGGCCAAAGGTGGCGCCCCCCAAGGCGCCTGGCAAGCCGATGCGACGAACCGGCTGGAACACGGGATGAAACGCCAGCTGTCGCGATGGGCGCGGCGGCCGCCGGCACGTGGATCAGGCAGACCGCCAGAACTGCCAGAAGCCAGGTGTCGATCTTCGAGTGGTAAACGGTCGCCATGCTTGTCCCGGGTGGTCAATGCAAGGATCGGGCCGGCCCGCGGAGCGGGTTCAGGTGAATCGCAGGCGTGGTGCGGCTCGAGCGACACCCCGGGGCCATACGGTGGTTGGCGGCGCACTGCGCGTGCGGTATGCCGAGTCGCGAAGCGGCTTCGGCTTGAATGGATTGTTAGATGTCACCCGCTCTTGGGTAGCTCACGGATCTCTACAACGCCTCCCGCCTCATACACTGGATTGCCAACAAGCAGAGCGCGTGCGTTCTCGAGTGAGTCGGCACTCACCCTGATGTAACCAACCAGTTGTTTGGAAGTCGCCTGGCTCGCGCCGCTCTTGGAGACGGTAAGTCCATCGCCGATGGAGCTACCGCCGGCGAATTGCCCAGTGCTCCTGAGTTGCGCGAAGTAGGACGACCAATCCAGGTTGATCGGTTCTGGTGCTTGATACATCAAAAAGATGTAGTCGTTCACCGGAGGACTCGCGTGAGATGTAATACCTGAATTAAGACGAGCCGCGAAGGGTGTTTGGCTTGAATGAATTGTTAGGCCTTGGCCCGCATGAGTGCGCGTTGATGCGCCTCTGCTTGGGCAAGCCTAGCCAGAATGCCAAGCAGACAACCGAGAGCAATGATGCCGACGCCCATCGTTGCCTGACTCAAGGAAAAAACTCCGACAACGCCGGCGAGGATTGCCAAGATCATTAGGACAGCGCTCATTGTTCCCCCTGTGGTTTTTTGCTATGGATCAGCAAGAAAGAGGCCTAACACCTGAATTAAGCCGACCCGCGAAGCGGGTTCGGCTTGAATGAATTGTTAGGCTTATGCGGCGTCACGTTTGCGTGCCTGATAGACCCAGGTGAGTCCAACAGTGACCGCAGTAAGGGCGCGGCCTAGTGGCACAAAGCTTTGCTCTCTGAGCCACAGTGGCAAGGATGT
>DATLJD010000011.1:0-182008 GCA_035539135.1 Lysobacteraceae bacterium | reverse complement strand
GTCGATCGCGCTGTAGTCCTTGAACTCGCCGCCGAACCGCTCCGCGCCCACCTTCGTCAGCGCCGCCGTCAGCGTCGTCTTGCCGTGGTCCACGTGACCGATCGTGCCCACGTTCACGTGGGGCTTGGTGCGCTCGAACTTGCCCTTTGCCATGGCTGCGTCTCTCGCTGACTTGTTTGGGACGTGCTGTCTTGCGGGGAAAACGCCCGGCCCCGGGGGGCCGGACGCTGCGAATTGGTGCTCACGAATGGAATCGAACCATCGACCTCCTCCTTACCAAGGAGGTGCTCTACCGACTGAGCTACGTGAGCGTGAAACTGGTTGTTCGGGTCACCCTGGCGAGACTCAATGGAGCGGGAGACGGGAATCGAACCCGCACCATCAGCTTGGAAGGCTGAGGTTCTACCATTGAACTACTCCCGCGCCGGGAGACCGTCTTGCAAAGCCAGGGCGACTGGTGGAGGGAGGTGGATTCGAACCACCGAAGGCGTAAGCCAGCAGATTTACAGTCTGCCCCCGTTGGCCGCTTGGGTATCCCTCCGGAATGCTGCGCCCGGACTCTGCGAAACAGCCCGCGATTTTGACGCGGACCGCTGGCGCTGTCAACGCGCCGGCGCGTTTTCAGACGTTGAAGCGGAAGTGGAGGACGTCGCCCTCCTGCACTCGGTAGTCCTTGCCTTCCAGGCGCAGCCGGCCGGCGTCGCGGGCGCCGGCCTCGCCGCGGTACTTCAGGAAATCCTCGTAGCCGATGGTCTCGGCGCGGATGAAGCCCTTCTCGAAGTCGGTATGGATGACCGCCGCCGCCTGCGGGGCGGTGGCGCCGGCCTTCACGGTCCAGGCGCGGACCTCCTTCACCCCGGCGGTGAAATAGGTCTGCAGGCCGAGCAGCCTGTAGGCGGCGCGGATGACCCGGTTCAGGCCCGGCTCGCCGAGGCCGAGGTCGGCCAGGAAGGCGTCGCGGTCGGCGTCGTCGAGCTGGCTGAGTTCCTCCTCGATCGCCGCCGAGACCGGCACCACCTCCGAGCCCTCGCCCGCCGCCCGCGCGCGCACAGCATCCAGGTGCGGATTGCCCTCGAAGCCGTCCTCCAGCACGTTGGCCACGTACATCACCGGCTTGAGGGTCAGCAGGAACAGGTCGCGGACCAGCGCCCGGTCCTCGTCGGACAGGCCCAGGGCGCGCGCCGGCCGGCCTTCGTCCAGGCCGGCGCGCAGGCGGCCGAGCACCTCCACCCGCGCCTTGGCGTCCTTGTCGCCGGCCTTGGCCGAGCGCTCGGCGCGCTGCAGGGCCTTGTCGACCGACTCCAGGTCGGCCAGCGCCAGCTCGGTGTCGATCGTCTCGATGTCGGCGATCGGGTCGACCCGGTTGGCGACGTGGATCACGTCCGGGTGCTCGAAGCAGCGCACCACGTGGGCGATCGCGTCCACCTCGCGGATGTGGGCCAGGAACTTGTTGCCCAGGCCCTCACCCTTGGCAGCGCCGGCGACCAGGCCGGCGATGTCCACGAACTCGACCGCGGTCGGGATCACCTTCTGCGGCTTGACGATTTCCGCCAGCGCGTTCAGGCGCTCGTCCGGGACCGGCACCACGCCGACGTTGGGCTCGATCGTGCAGAAGGGGAAATTGGCCGCGGCGATGCCCGCCTTGGTCAGCGCGTTGAACAGGGTCGACTTGCCGACGTTGGGCAGGCCGACGATGCCGCATTTGATGCCCATGGGTACTCCGGTAACCGGGAACCGGTAGCCGGGAGCAGGAAACCGGAGGATCCATGCCTCCGGCTGCCGGCTCCCGGTTACCGATTCCCGCTGTTGGTATGCAGGCGCTTCATCGCCTCGTTGACGTCACCCGCCACGGCCAGCGGCAGCACCTCGATCGCATCGTCGATCGCGCGCAGCAGCGCGGCCTCGTCGTCGCGGCCGGGGCGGCCGAGCACCCAGGGGGTGACCTTGTCCTTGTGGCCGGGATGGCCGATGCCCAGGCGCAGCCGGTGGAAGCGGCCGTGGCCGAGCAGGCGCATCACGTCGCGCAGGCCGTTCTGGCCGCCGTGGCCGCCGTCGAACTTCAACCGCGCCGTGCCAGGCGGCAGGTCGAGCTCGTCGTGCGCCAGCAGCGCCTCCTCCGGCTCGATCTTCCAGAAGCGCAGCGCCGCGGTGACCGACTTGCCGCTGGCGTTCATGTAGGTGGCCGGCTTGAGCAACCAGACCGGGCGGCCGCCGATGTCGGCCTTCGCGACCTCGCCGAACAGCTTCGCTTCCAGCGAGAAGCGCGCGCCGAGCCGCGCGGCCAGGGCGTCCACGAACCAGAAGCCGGCGTTGTGCCGGTCCATGAGGTGCTGGGGGCCGGGATTGCCCAGCCCCGCGATCAGGCGCAGGCCCGCCATGCATGCGAGGGCCGCCGCGCCCGCGAAGGGCGCGGCGGCCGGTCAGGCTCAGGCCGCCGGGGTCTCGCCGCCCTCGGCGGCGGGCGTTTCCTCGGCTTCGCCACGCGCGTGGCGGGCGACGACCACCGCGATGTCGTGGTCCGGACCGAGCTTGAGCTGCGGCACTTCCACGCCGGCCGGCAGCTTCACGCCGGACAGGTGGATGGTGTCGCCCGGCTTCAGTTCGGACAGGTCGACCTGGATCGCCGCGGGCAGGTCCTTCGGCAGGCAGCTGATCTCGATCTGGGTCAGCTCGTGCATGATCACCACGCCCGCGGTCTTGCCGGCCGGCGAGCTTTCGCCGTTGACGAAGTGCAGCGGCACCGAGGCGCGCAGCGCCTGGTTGGCGTCCACGCGCTGGAAGTCCAGGTGCATGATGATCTGCTTGTACGGGTGGCGCTGGATGTCGCGCAGCAGCACGCTCTCCACCTTGCCGTCGACATCGAGGCTGAGGATGGACGAGTAGAACCACTCGTTCTGGCTGGCCAGCCAGGTCTTCTCGTGCTCGAGCTGGATCGGCTGCGGCGCGGCGCTGCCGCCGTAGACGATCGCCGGGATCTGCGCCGAACGACGCAGGCGGCGGCTCGCACCCTTCCCCCCGTCGTTGCGGGCGGTGGCCCGGATGGTGTGTTCGGTAGCCATTGTTGCGTTCTCACTTCGTTGCGATGAACCGCCTCGCGGCGGCCTGGATACTCACCCGCGACCAGGTGAGTGGGGAGTCAGTCCACGTAGAGCGAACTGACGGATTCTCCGAAGGCGATGCGGCGCACCGTCTCGGCCAGCAGCTCCGCCACGCTGAGCTGGCGGATCCGGCCGCAGGCCTTCGCCGCCTGCGACAGCGGGATGGTGTCGGTGACCACCAGCTCGTCGAGCTGCGACTTGGTCAGGTTGTCGATCGCCGCGCCCGACAGCACCGGGTGGGTGCAGTAGGCGACGACCTTGACCGCGCCCTGCGCCTTGAGCGCGGCGGCGGCGGCGCACAGGGTGCCGGCGGTGTCGACGATGTCGTCGACCAGCACGCAGACCTTGCCGGCGACGTCGCCGATGATGTTCATCACCGTGGCGACGTTGGCCTTCGGGCGGCGCTTGTCGATGATCGCCAGGTCCGCGTCGTCCAGGCGCTTGGCGATCGCGCGGGCGCGCACCACGCCGCCGACGTCGGGCGACACCACGATCACGTTGTCGGTGCCGTGCGCGCGCCAGATGTCGGCGAGCAGCAGCGGCGAGGCGTACACGTTGTCGACCGGGATGTCGAAGAAGCCCTGGATCTGGTCGGCGTGCAGGTCCACCGTCAGCACGCGGTCGGTGTGCACGGTGGAGAACATCTGCGCCGCGACCTTGGCGGTGATCGGCACCCGCGCCGAGCGCGGGCGGCGGTCCTGCCGGGCGTAACCGAAATAGGGCACCACCGCGGTCACGCTGCTGGCCGAGGCGCGCTTGAGCGCGTCGATCAACACCAGCAGCTCGACCAGGTTCTCGGCGCTCGGCGCGCAGGTCGGCTGGATCACGAAAGTGTCCTGGCCGCGGACGTTCTCCTCGATCTCGACCTGCACCTCGCCGTCGGAAAAGCAGCCGACCAGGGCCTTGCCCGGGCGGATGCCCAGTTCCCTGCACACCGCCTCGGCCAGCGGCCGGTTGGCGTTGCCGGTGAAGACAAGCAGGTTGCGATCGTCTTGCACAGTCATGGCGGCGGTCGTCGGTGGCCGAGGGTGGAGCGGAACAACGCGCGAATGGCAGGGGCGGCAGGATTCGAACCTGCGAATGCCGGGATCAAAACCCGGTGCCTTGGGCCACTTGGCGACGCCCCTGTTGTTGCAGGTCCGGGCCGGTCAGCGCGGCGACGCTTGCGGCGCGCGCTCTCCGGTCCCCGCCTCGAGCATCCGGTGCAGCGGCGAGCGCGCGGCGCCCGCCGCGACCCAGGCCTTCAGGCCCGGCGGCAGCTGCGCCAGCGCGGCTTCGGCGGACTCGCGGTCGGCGAATTCGACGAAACAGCCGCTGCCCGTCCCGGTCAACCGCGGCGTGCCGATCCGCGCCAGCGCGGCGAAGGCGGCCTCGACGGCCGGCTCGCGGCGGCGCAACACCGGCTCGAAGCAGTTGCCGAGCGGGGTTCCCGAAACGAAGTCGGCTATTGTCGCGGGGGCCGCATCCCGCGTCAATTCAGGGGCTTGGAAGAGTGATGCGGTCGGCACGTGGACGCCCGGATCGGCGAGCACGTACCAGGCGGGCGGCAGCGCGATCGGGGTCAGCCGCTCGCCCACGCCCTCGGCCCAGGCGTTGTCGCCGCGCACGAAGACCGGCACGTCGGCGCCCAGGCGCAGGCCGAGGTCGGCGAGCGAATCCAGCCCCAGCCGGGTGTCCCAGAGCGCGTCCAGGGCTAGCAGCACGGTCGCCGCGTCGGACGAGCCGCCGCCGAAGCCGCCCCCGGTCGGTATGCGTTTATCGACGATGATGTCCGCGCCTTGGCTGCCGTTGGCCGCCTCTTGCAGCAGACGCGCGGCGCGCACGACGAGATCCTCGGTGGCCGCCACGCCGGGTGCGCCGGGCCCGTGGCGGACGATCGCGCCGTCCGCGCGTGGCCGCAGGCGGATCGTGTCGCCCCACTCCAGCAGGCGGAACACGGTCTGCAGCAGGTGGTAGCCGTCGGCGCGGCGCCCGGGGATGCGCAGGCACAGGTTGAGCTTCGCCGGCGCCGGCCAGGCCGACCAGCCGGACGCCACCGCAGCCTCGGTCACGGGCCCTCGTCCCAGGCGTCCACCACCAGCCGCACCCGGGCGTCGCCGCGGGTCGCCTCGACCCGGTACGGCAGGGCGATGGCCAGGCCGGCGGCCGGCCGCCAGTCCGCATAGCGCAGCGACCAGCCGTCCTGGCGCAGGGCGGCGAGCTGGCCGTCGGCGCCGTAGTCAACGGCGGCGGGCCCATGGCCGGCGGCGCGGGCGCCGCGCACCCAGGCCGCCAGCGCGTCCACCGGCACCAGCCAGCCGGTCGCCTCCAGCAGCAGCGCGGTCGCGTCGTCGCCTTCCCGCGGACCGCCGTCCAGGCCTTCCAGCCGGGCATGGCCGGGGCTGCCGCGCAGGCGCCAGCTCTGGCGGGTGACCGGGGCGCTGAGGGCGATGACGTAGTCGGCACCGTCCTGGTTCCAGTCGAGCCGGCCGCTGCCGCCCCTGCCGGCGGTGGACACCGCGACCCTGCCCTGCAGCGACCAGTGCGGCTGCGCCGCCAGCGCGGCCTCGCGCTCGGCCTGGCGCGCCTGCGCAACCTCGGCCGGCAACGCCGGGCCCGGCGCGCGCAGCGGCCGGCCGGCGCAGGCCGCCAGCAGGCAGGTCGCGATCGCCGCTGTCGCCCACCCGCGCAACCGCCTCATGCTCCGGTCTCGCGCAGCGCGCGCTGCAGCGCGCGGTTGTCCGGGTCGAGCTTGCGCGCTTCCTCGAAGTAGCGGCGCGCCTCGGCCTTCCTGCCCATCGTCCACAGCACCTCGGCCAGGTGCGCGCCGATCTCCGCGTCCTTCTGCAGGGCGTAGGCGCGGCGCAGCTGCGGCAGGGCGTCGCGCGGGCGACCGAGGCGGTAGAGCACCCAGCCGTAGCTGTCGATGATCGCCGGGTTGTCCGGCTCGGCGACGCGCGCGCGGTCGATCAGCTGCAGCGCCTCCTGGTAGCGGGTCGTGCGGTCGGCCAGGGTGTAGCCGAGCGCATTGAGGGTGGCGACGTTGTCCGGGTCGGCGACCAGGATGCGGCGGAAGTCCGCCTCGGCGCGGGCGATGTCGTCGCGTCGCTCCCAGGCCAGCGCGCGCGCGTACAGCAAGGCGTCGTCGTCGGGGAAGGCGGCCAGTCCGCGCGCGAAGGCGTCAAGTTCGCCGGCGGCGTCGCCGTCCCCGTGGCGCAGCTCGGCCTCCAGCAGATAGGCGTCGCGCCGTGCGTCCTCGTCGGCGTCGGCTTCCGCCTGCAGCTTGCGCAGCGCGTCGTAGGCCTCGTCCGTGCGCGCCAGCGCGTGCAGCACGTTGGCCGCGCGCAGGCGCGCCTGCCAGCGCTGCGGGCCGCCGGGGACGCTGCGGTACCACTGCAGCGCCTCCTCGTTGCGCTCCAGGAACTCGCTGACCTGACCGAGCAGAAGGCGGCGCTGCGGGTCCGGCGTGGTGGAATCGCCGCGCAGTTCCTCGTACAGCGCGGTCAGCGCGGCCTTGTCCCCAGCCTTGGCCAGCAGCGCGGCGCGCAGGCTGTAGCTCTGGTCGTCCTGCGGCCCGCGCGCGAGCACCTGCGCCGCGCGCGCCGGTTCGCCGAGGGCGTCGTACTCGCCGGCGATCGCCAGCCGCAGGTCGGTGTCGTCGGCCGGCGGCGGCGCCAGCGCGTCCAGCGCCGCCTTGGCCTCGTCGAGCTTGCCCACCCCGCGCAGCTGGCCCACCCGCAGCAGCGCTACCCGCGGTTCGCCCGGGAAGCGCTCGACGATCGCGGCAACCACGCGCGCCGCGAGGTCGGGCTGGTCGAGCCGCTGGGCGAGGCCGCCGAACGCCAGCCACGCCTGCAGGTCTGGCGGGATCTCCCCGCGCTCGATGATCTCGCCGAGCAGGCGCGCGGCCAGCTTCGGATCCTTGCCGCCGCTGCCGAGCGCGACCAGCGCGTGGCGCCAGCCGGCATCGCGACCCGCACCGCCCTGCGCCAGCAGCGCGCGCAGGCCACGGCGGGCGGTGCGCGCGTCGCCCTCGCGCAGCGCCAGGGCGACTTCCGCGCCACGCATCGCTGGCGCTTCCGGCGCGCGCTGGCGCCATAGCGCGAGCGCGTCCGCGGCGCGGTCCTCGTCGCCGGCGAGCAGGGCGATCCGGGTCGCCCGTTCGGCCAGGCCGGCGTCGCCCCGGGTCGCGCGCGCGGCCTCCAGGTACCAGCGCGCGGCCTCGTCGAGCTTGCCCGCCTGCAGCGCGAACTCCCCGGCGAGGGCCGCGGTCATGGTGCCGTCCGCCGGCGCCGCGGTGGCGCGCGCCGCCGCGCCCGCCCACGCCGGCAGGCAGGCCAGCAGGCCCGCGCCGATGAATGCATGCAACACTGAACGCAGCCGTTCGGGCATCGTCCGCCACCGGGCCGTAAAATGGCGGCCCTTCGCGTCCGGAAGCTTAGCGCACGCACCCTGCGCGCCCGTCGCCATGAGCCTGTTCGCCCTCGGCCTCAACCACCAGACCGCGCCGGTCCACCTGCGCGAACGGGTGGCGTTCGCCGAACCGGCGCTGCCGCAGGCGCTGGCGGCGATCCGCGCCCTGCCCGGCGTGCAGGAAGCGGCGCTGCTGTCCACCTGCAACCGCACCGAGCTGTACGCGATCGCCGACGGCGACGGCCGCGCGCTGGCCGAGTGGCTGGCCGCGCATGCCGACGCCGGCGACGACCTGCACGCCTACCTCTACCACCACCGCGACGAGGATGCCGCGCGCCACCTGTTCCGGGTGGCGACGGGGCTTGATTCGCTGGTGCTCGGGGAGCCGCAGATCCTCGGCCAGGTGAAGCAGGCGTGGGCGGCGGCGCGCGGTGCCGGCGCGCTCGGCAACCAGCTCGACCGGTTGTTCCAGCAGGCCTTCGTCACCGCCAAGCGCGCCCGCACCGACACCCGCATCGGCGCCAATCCGGTCTCGGTCGCCTCGGCGGCGGTGCGGCTGGCGCAGGAATCCTTCGCCCGCCCGCAGGATTCGGTGGTGTTGCTGGTCGGCGCCGGCGAGACCATCGAATTGGTGGCGCGCCACCTCGTGCAGGCGCAGGTCAAGCGCCTGCTGATCGCCAACCGCACCCTGAGCCACGCGCAGGACCTCGCCAGCCGCCACGGCGGCGTCGCCCTGCCGCTGACCGAACTCGACCGCCATCTCGGCGAGGCCGACATCGTGTTCTCGGCGACCGCGAGCCGCGAGCCGATCCTGCGCCGCGCGCAGGTCGCCGCCGCGCTCGCCAGCCGCAAGCACCGGCCGATGCTGCTGCTGGACCTCGCGGTGCCGCGCGACATCGCGCCTGACGTGGCCCAACTCGGCGACGCCTTCCTGTATACCGTCGACGACCTCGAGAAGGTGGTCGAGGACAACCGCCGCAGCCGGCGCGAGGCCGCCGACGCCGCGGAAGCCATCGTCGACCTGCAGGTCGCGCGCTTCCGCGAGTCGCTGCTCGCCAGCCGCCACGCCGAACCGCTGCGCCGCCTGCGCGCGCACGGCGAGCACGCGCGCGACACCGTGCTGGCACGCGCGCGCCAGCAGCTCGCCCGCGGCCACGACCCGCAGGCCGTGCTCGATTTCCTCGCCCACACCCTGACCAACCGCCTGCTGCACGCACCGACGGCCGCGTTGCGGCAGGCCGCGATGCAGGGCGACGCGGACCTGGTGCGCGCGGCGGAGAAGCTGTTCCCGGCGGACGACGCCGGCCGGGCGCAGGCGACCGGCGACGAGGCGGACGACACGGCGAGGCATCCTTAGCGACGCTCGCGCGCCAAGCCTGCTGTTCCGTCCCTTCGTTTCGTTTTCGCGAGTCCAGTCCATGACCCCTGCCCTGCGCCGCAAGCTGGAAGCGCTGGTCGAACGCCGCGAGGAACTCGAGCGGCTGCTCGCCGATCCCGCGGTGCTCGCCGACAACGAACGTTTCCGCAACCTCTCGCGCGAATTCGCCCAGCTCGAGCCGGTCGCGCGCGCCTTCGCCGAGGAGGCGCGGGCACGCCGTGACCTGGCCGCCGCCGAAGCGATGCGCGCCGATCCCGAGTTGCGCGAACTGGCCGAGGAGGAGATCGCCGCCGCGCAGGCTCGGCTTGCCGACCTGGAAACGGAACTGCTGGCCGGCCTCGTGCCGAAGGACCCGCGCGACGACGGCAACCTCTACCTGGAAGTGCGCGCCGGCACCGGCGGCGACGAGGCGGCGATCTTCGCCGGCGACCTGTTCCGCATGTATTCGCGCTACGCCGAACGGCAGGGCTGGCGGGTCGAGGTCGAGTCGGCCAGCCCCGGCGAGCACGGCGGCTACAAGGAGGTCGTCGCCAGGGTCGAGGGCCGCGGCGCGTATTCGAAGCTGAAGTTCGAGTCGGGCACCCACCGCGTGCAGCGCGTCCCGGAGACCGAGTCGCAGGGCCGCATCCACACCTCCGCCGCGACCGTGGCGATCATCGCCGAGGACGCGAGCGACGTCGCCGTCGAGATCAATCCCGCCGACCTCAAGGTCGACACCTACCGTTCCTCCGGCGCCGGCGGCCAGCACGTCAACAAGACCGAATCGGCGATCCGCATCACCCACCTGCCCAGCGGCATCGTGGTCGAATCGCAGACCGAGCGCAGCCAGCACGCCAACCGCGACAAGGCGATGAAGCGCCTGCGCGCGATGCTGGTCGAGGCCGAGATCGAGCGCCGCGCCGCCGCGCAGGCCGCCGACCGCAAGCTGCAGGTCGGCAGCGGCGACCGCAGCCAGCGCATCCGCACCTACAACTACCCGCAGGGCCGGATCACCGACCACCGGGTCGAGGGGCTGACCCTGTACGACCTGCCGAACGTGCTGGAAGGCAACCTCGACGCGCTGGTCGAGCGGCTCGCGCGCGAGCAGCAGGCCGACGAGCTCGCCCGCCTGGCCGCGGCCGGCTGAGCGAATCCGTCGCGCCCGGACCGGCATCCGATCACGCGACCGCCACGGTGCGCTCGGCCAGGGTGGGCAAACACGCGCGACGCGGGCGATAATGCGCGGATGAACGCCTGACCCTGTCGCGCCATTCGTGGCCGCGACCCGCAAACCGGGAATCCGGCATGGCCGAAGCCGTCCGCCACGACAAGACCGCGCGCCAGCTGCGTCTGCTCTCCGACGCGCTCGACAGCGGCCGCCTCGGCCCCGTGCGGCGGCTGGTCAACACGCTCGCGCCCGCCGAGATCGGCAACCTGCTCGAATCGCTGCCGCCCGCGCAGCGCACGGTGGTCTGGGGCCTGGTCGATCCCGAGGACGACGGCGAGGTGCTGCTGCACGTCGGCGACGAGGTGCGCGAGGGCCTGCTCGCGGACATGGACCCGGACGAGATCGTCGCCGCGGTCGAGGACCTCGACATCGACGACCTCGCGGACCTGGTCGAGGACCTGCCGGACACGGTGCTCGACGAAGTCCTCAAGTCGATGGACCGCGACAACCGCGAGCGCCTGGAGCAGGTGCTGTCGTACGACGAGGACACCGCCGGCCGCCTGATGAACCCGGACGTGGTGACGGTGCGCGCCGACACCACCGTCGACGTCGTGCTCCGCTACCTGCGCCTGCGCGGCGAGCTGCCCGACCACACCGACCACCTGTACGTGGTCAGCCGCCGCCACCAGTACCTCGGCCGGATCGCGCTGCAGGCGCTGCTGACCAGCGAGCCGAACACGCCGGTCAACCAGCTGATGGACGACGAGCAGCCGGCGATCCGGGTCGAGGAGACCGAGGGCAGCGTCGCCCGCCAGTTCTCCGACCACGACTGGATCAGCGCGCCGGTGGTGGACGAGAGCAACATCCTGCTCGGCCGCATCACCATCGACGACGTGGTCGACATCATCCGCGAGCAGGCCGAGCACCAGGCGTTGGGCGCGGCCGGCCTGGACGAGGAGGAAGACCTGTTCAGCCCGGTCTGGCGCGCGATGCGGCGGCGGCTGATCTGGCTGTCGATCAACCTCGCCACCGCCTTCCTCGCCGCCAAGGTCGTCGGCGAGTTCGAGGGCACGATCGAGCAGCTGGTCGCGCTCGCGGTGCTGATGCCGATCGTCGCCGGGATGGGCGGCAACGCCGGCACCCAGGTGCTGGCGCTGATGGTGCGCGGCCTCGCGCTCGGCCAGGTCGGCGCGTCCAACATCCGCACCCTGCTGTGGAAGGAAGTGCGCGTCGCCCTGCTCAACGGCCTCGCGCTGGGGCTGGTGCTGGCGGCGATCGTGCTGGTCTGGTTCCACAACATCGGCCTGTCGCTGGTGATCGCGACCGCGCTCACCCTCAACCTGCTGTTCGCCGCGCTGGCCGGGGTGCTGGTGCCGGTGACGATCAAGCGCTTCGGCTACGATCCGGCGCTGGCCAGCAGCATCTTCCTCACCACGGTGACCGACGTGATGGGGTTCTTCACCTTCCTCGGGCTGGCCACGCTGTTGCTGCTCCGTTAGCGCGCACCATTCCACACGCGCATCGGGCGTCCTGATGGAAGCGCTTTTCGCGTCGCTTTCCCGCACGGCCAAGAGCCGCCCTTTCCTCCCGACCGGAAGAATCCATGCGCATCGCACGCCTCGCCTCGCCGCTCCTCGCCCTCGCCCTCGCCGCCTGCAACGGCCAGGACGCGCCCTCCACCGACCCCGCCGCCGCGACCACGCCCGCGGTCGAGGCACCGGCGGCGGCCGCCGAGACGGAACAGAAGGAAGCGGCACCCGCGTCCGACACCGCCAGCTTCGAGCTGACCATGGACGGCGTGGACCGCTGGCTGGAGGCGACCCGCAACATCGCCGACCTGGTCAAGCAGGATCCGGCGCTGGAAGACGCGACCGCGATGGACGCCAGCGAAAGCACCGACGCCTACGTGGCGCGGCTCGATTCGCTGCCCAAGGTCGTCGCCGCGATCGACGAGGCGGGCCTGTCCACGCGCGATTACGCGATGACCTCCGAGGCGGTCACGGGCGCGCTGTTCGCCGTCGGCATGCTCGAGGCCGGTGCGATCAAGGAGCTGCCGCCGGAGCTGAAGGACAACCAGCACGTCCGCTTCGTGCAGGAGCACAAGGACGAGATCGGCGCGAAGATCAAGGCCATGCAGGCCGACGCGGGCTGACGTCCGCACGCGGCGCCGGCAACCCCGCCGGCGCCGCCGCTCAGGCCAGCAGCGCCTCCAGCACGGCCATCCGCACCGCGACCCCGTTCGCCACCTGGCGCAGGACCAGCGACTGCGGGCCATCGGCGACCTCGTCGGTGATCTCCACCCCGCGGTTCATCGGCCCCGGATGCAGTACCACTGCGTCCGGCGCGGCGCGGCGCAGGCGCGCCGCGGTCAGACCGTAGTCGGCGTGGTAGCCGTCGAGCGAACTCACGAGGCCCTCGACCATCCGCTCGCGCTGCAGGCGCAGCATCATCACCGCGTCCACGCCCTCCAGCGCCGCATCGAAGTCGTCGCCGACCACGCAGCCCGCCAGGGTGTCGTCCTGCGGCAGCAGCGACTCCGGCCCGCATACGCGGATCTCCCCCACGCCCAGCGTGCGCAACGCGTGCAGGTCCGAGCGCGCGACCCGCGAATGGCGCACGTCGCCGACGATCAGCACCTTCAGGCGGGAAAAATCCTCGCCCTTGGCCTGGCGCAGCGTGAGCATGTCGAGCAGGCCCTGGGTCGGGTGCGCGCTGCGGCCGTCGCCGGCGTTGAGCAGCGCGGTACCGGGCGCCGCGACCTCGGCCAGCGCCGCGACCGCGCCATCGACCTTGTGGCGGACGACGAAGCCGTGCACGCCCATCGCCTCGATCGTCTTGAGCGTGTCGGTCGCGGTCTCGCCCTTGCTGGTCGAGGAGGTGGAGGCGTCGAACACCAGCGTGTCCGCGCCGAGCCGCTGCGCCGCCAGCAGGAAGCTCGAGCGGGTGCGGGTGGACGGCTCGAAGAACAGCGTGCACACCGCCTTGCCGGCGAGGACCTCGCGCAGATCGCTGCCGCCGTGCGCGTGCGGCAGCAGTTCCTGCGCGCGCTCGAGCAGACGCACCAGTACCGCGCGCGGCAGGCCCTCGAGGGTGAGCAGGTGGCGCAGGCGTCCGTGTGGGTCGAGTTGCATGGTCCGGGGATGTAGAAGGAAGGATCAGGGAAGCGGTTGCGCGTCCTGCGGCGCGGCGAGCCAGCGCTCGACGATGACCGCCGCGGCGACCGCGTCGAGCACCGCCGCGTCGCGGCGCTTTCGCCGGCCTTCGGCGCGGTCGGCGGCGAAGCGCTGCGCGGCCTCGATCGAGCTGGAGCGCTCGTCCACCAGCGCCACCGGCAGCCGGAAACGCTCGCGCAACTGGCGGGCGAAGGCGTGGGCGAACTGACGGATCGGCTGGTCGCCGCCGTCCAGCGTCATCGGGTCGCCGACGACGAAGCCGTGCGGCCGCCATTCGCGCTGCAGGCGGTCGACCAGCGGCCAGTCGGGCTGGCCTTCGCGCACGTCCACCACGGCCAGCGCGCGCGCGCCGTGGCCGAAGGCGCTGCCGACCGCCACGCCGATCCGGCGCGCGCCGACGTCGAAGCCGAGCACCGTGCCGTCGCGCGGCAATTGCGGCGCGTCGCTGGCCGGCGACTCAGGCATGCCCGCTGTAGTCGGCCATGCGTGCGAAGTCCACGCCGATGCGCGAGGCCGCGGCCTGCCAGCGCTCCTCCAGCGGCAGCGCGAACAGCAGTTCGCGGTCGGCGGGCGCGGTCAGCCAGCTGTTTTCGGCGAGTTCGAATTCGAGCTGGCCCGCGCCCCAGCCGGCGCAGCCGAGCGCGATGGTCGCCGCGCGCGGGCCCTCGCCGGCGGCCATCGCCTCCAGCACGTCGCGCGAGGTGGTCAGGTACAGGTCGTCGGCGATCGCCAGGCTGGAATCCCAGGCGCGGCCGTCGTGCAGGACGAAGCCGCGCTCCGGATGGACCGGGCCGCCGGCAAGCACCCGCTGCGAACACAATGCACGGTCGTCGCTGCCGATGCCCATCTGCGCGAAGACCTCGCCCAGCGTGTACTCGGAAGGACGGTTGACCATGACCCCGAGCGCGCCCTGCTCGTCGTGCTGGCACAGCAGGGTGACGCTGCGCGAGAAGTTCGGATCCGCCAGCGTCGGCAGGGCGACCAGCAGCTGGTTGGCGAGGGGCGTGTAGGCGCCGGACATGGCGCGGATTCTAGCAGCGGGCACCCCTGTCCTCCGGCACGGCGGCCGTGCGGGCGGCCGGCGTAGGATGGGCGCCCTGCCTCGACGGAGCCGTCCGCATGCGCCTGTCCCGCCCGTTCCTCGCCTGCCTCGCCGGCGCCGCGCTGGCGGCCTGCCAGCACGCCGCGCCGCGCGCCGATGCGGCGCCGGCCTCCGTGTCCGCCGGAGCATCCGCGCCCGCCCCCGCCGCCTCCTACGCGCAATGCCACGCCGGCGACTACGCGACGGTCCCGCTCACCGCCGACCTGTCCGCCTTCGACGACGACGGCAAGCGCATGCTCGCGCGCCTGGTGCAGGCCTCGCAGGTGATGGACGACCTGTACTGGCGGCAGTCCTGGGACGGCGACCGCGAGGCGCTGCTGGCGCGCGCGCCGGATCCGGCGACCCGGGCGCTGATCGCGCTCAACTACGGCCCCTGGGACCGGCTCAACGAGGACACGCCGCTGCTGCCCGACGTCGGCCCGCGCCCGCCCGGCGCGACCTTCTACCCGGCCGACATGGACAAGGCGGAGTTCGAACGGGCGGCGCTGCCCGACAAGGCGTCCTGGTACACCCTGCTGCGCCGCGACGACGCCGGCAAGCTGGTCACCGTCCCGTACCACGTCGCGTACAGGACCGACCTCGAACGCGCCGCGGCGCTGCTGCGAGACGCCGCTGGCTACAGCGCCGACCAGGCGTTCGCCGCCTACCTGCGCATGCGCGCGGACGCGCTGCTCGACGACGACTTCCAGCCCAGCGACCTCGCCTGGATGGACATGAAGACCAATCCCGTGGACGTCGTGATCGGGCCGATCGAGACCTACGAGGACCAGCTGTTCGGCTACAAGGCCGCCTACGAGGGCCTGGTGCTGGTCAAGGATCAGGCCTGGAGCGCGAAGCTGGCGCGCTTCGCCCGGTTCCTGCCCTCGCTGCAGCAGGGCCTGCCGGTGCCGGCCCGCTATCGCGCCGAGACGCCCGGCACCGACGCCGACCTCAACGCCTACGTCGCGGTCTTCTACGGCGGCAACGCCAACGTCGGCGCCAAGACCATCGCCATCAACCTGCCCAACGACGAGGTTGTGCAACTGAAGAAGGGCACCCGCCGGCTGCAGCTCGAGAACGTGATGAAGGCGAAGTTCGACACCATCCTGGTGCCGATCGCCAACGAGCTGATCGCGCGGGACCAGCTTCGGCACGTCACCTTCGACGCGTTCTTCGAGGACACCATGTTCCACGAGGTCGCGCACGGCCTCGGCATCAAGAACACGCTGGACGGCAAGGGCACGGTGACCCAGGCGCTGAAGGAGTACGCGTCCAGTTTCGAGGAAGGCAAGGCCGACGTGCTCGGCCTGTACATGGTGGACGCGCTCAGCCGCCGCGGCGAACTCGACGAGTCCAAGCTGATGGACAGCTACGTCACCTTCCTCGCCGGCATCCTGCGCTCGGTGCGCTTCGGCGCCGCGGACGCGCACGGCAAGGCGAACATGGTCCGCTTCAACTTCTTCGCCGACCGCGGCGCCTTCAGCCGCGACCCGGACAGCGGCCGCTACCGCGTCGATTTCGCGAAGATGCGCGAAGCCATGAACGCGCTCAGCGCCAAGCTGCTCACCGTGCAGGGCGACGGCGACTACGCCGAGGCGAAGCGGATGACCGAGACGCTGGGCGTGATCCGCCCCGAACTCGAGGCCGACCTGGCGCGCCTGCAGGAAGCCCGCATCCCGATCGACATCCGCTTCGAGCAGGGATTGGACACGCTGGGGCTGGAAGAGTACGCGGCGAAGGCGCGCTAGGCGCGCGCTGAAACGAAAGCGCAAGCGGCGAGTCTGTCGCCGCGGCGCTCTCGCATCCCCGCCTTCGGTCTTCCCGCGCTGGCGGCGACGCCTCGGGTCACATCGCTTCCACCGCGCCGGCGCCAGCATCGCCGCATGGCGATCCGCATCGGCATCTCCGGCTGGCGCTACGCGCCGTGGCGCGGCGTGTTCTACCCGCGAGGCCTGCCGCAGCGGCGCGAGCTGGAGTACGCGGCGCGGCGCTTCGACAGCGTCGAGATCAACGGCTCGTTCTACTCGCTGCAGACGCCGGTCAGCTACGCGGCCTGGCGCGAGGCGACGCCGCCCGGCTTCGTGTTCTCGGTGAAGGGGCCGCGCTACCTCACCCACATGCTCAAGCTGCGCGAGGTGGAGAAGCCGCTCGCGAACTTCCTCGCCTCCGGCCTGCTCCGGCTGGGCGACCGGCTCGGGCCGATCCTGTGGCAGCTGCCGCCGTTCCTGCGGTTCGACGCGGCGCGGCTGGGGGCCTTCTTCGAGCTGCTGCCGCGCGACCTGGAACAGGCGCTGGCCCTCGCCCGCCGGCGCGACATCGCGCGCATGCGCGGGCGCAGCGCGCTCGCCATCGACGCCAACCGGCCGCTGCGCCACGCGCTCGAGGTGCGCCACGAGAGCTTCCGCGACCCGGCCTTCGTCGACCTGCTGCGCGCGCACGGCATCGCCCTGGTCGTCGCCGACACCGCCGGGCGCTGGCCGCTGCTGGAGGACGTGACCGCCGACTTCGTCTACATCCGCCTGCACGGCGACGAGGAGCTGTACGTCAGCGGCTACGACGCGCGCGCGCTGGACGACTGGGCCGCGCGCATCCGCGCCTGGGCGGCGGGCGGCCAGCCGCGGGACGCGCGCCTCGCTGGCGACGGCGAGGCGCCGGCGCGCAAGAAGCGCGACGTGCACTGCTATTTCGACAACGACGCCAAGGTACGCGCGCCGTTCGACGCGCTCGGCCTGATGCGCCGGCTCGGGCT
The DNA here is from genome assembly GCA_035539135.1 of Lysobacteraceae bacterium. Classification (GTDB taxonomy): domain Bacteria; phylum Pseudomonadota; class Gammaproteobacteria; order Xanthomonadales; family Xanthomonadaceae; genus JABFWF01. The sequence continues at coordinate 164,990 of DATLJD010000011.1, read as the reverse complement.
GGACAAGCCGGACGAGCCGTTGGAAACCGATGCGAGGCGGACGCCACGCCCGCCCGCCGGAGCGCGACGCCGCCCGCGGCCGCGCGGGGACGACGCGCCACGCGCGCATCCCTGACAAATGAACAGGGAGCGGCCGCCCGCTCCCTTGCGTCATCTCCGAAGCGGCACGCGGGCCCGAGGCCGCGCGCGCATGGCGATAGCGTCAGCGCGCTTCCGCCACCTCGACGCCGTCCAGCCCCTGCGCCAGCGTGCGCGCGTCGCCGCCCTGCGCCAGCTTGATGCGCAGGCGCACCTCGTTCGCGGAGTCGGCGTAGCGCAGCGCGTCCTCGTAGGAGATCTCGCCGGCCTGGTAGAGCTCGAACAGGCTCTGATCGAAGGTCTTCATGCCGAGGTTGGTGGACTCCTTCATCACTTCCTTCAGCTTGTGGATCTCGCCGTCGCGGATGTAGTCCTGCACCAGCGGGGTACCGAGCAGGATCTCCATCGCCACCCGGCGGCCCTTGCCGTCCGGGGTCGGGATCAGCTGCTGCGCGACCACGCCCTTGATGTTGAGCGACAGGTCCATCAGCAGCTGGCCGCGGCGGTCTTCCGGGAAGAAGTTGATGATGCGGTCCATCGCCTGGTTGGCGTTGTTGGCGTGCAGGGTGCACAGCACCAGGTGGCCGGTCTCGGCGAAGGCGATCGCGTGGTCCATGCCCTCGCGGGTGCGGACCTCGCCGATCATGATCACGTCCGGCGCCTGGCGCAGGGTGTTCTTCAGCGCCGCGTCCCAGCTGTCGGTGTCGATGCCGACCTCGCGCTGCGTGATGATGCAGCCCTCGTGCTTGTGCACGAACTCGATCGGGTCCTCGATCGTGATGATGTGGCCGGTCGAGTTCTGGTTGCGGTAGCCGATCATCGCGGCGAGCGAGGTCGACTTGCCGGTGCCGGTGGCGCCGACGAAGATGATGATGCCGCGCTTGGTCATCGCCAGCGTCTTGATCACCGGCGGCAGGTTCAGCTCCTCCACCGTCGGGATCTTGGTCTCGATCCGGCGCAGCACCATGCCGACCTGGTTGCGCTGGTAGAAGCACGACACGCGGAAGCGGCCGACCCCGGCCACGCCGATCGCGAAGTTGCACTCGTGGGTCTTCTCGAACTCCTCGCGCTGCTGCGGCGTCATCACGTTGAGGACGAGGTCGCGGCTCTGCTGCGGGGTCAGCGGGTTCTGGGTGATCGGCGCGATCTTGCCGTGGACCTTCATCGACGGCGGCATGCCCGCGGTGATGAACAGGTCGGACGCCTTCTGGTGCGCCATCAGCTTGAGGAAGGAGGTGAAGTCGATCGAGCTCATTGGGGCAACTCCGGGGTACCGGATGAAAAGCCGGGGACCGGACCGCCGGTCACCGGATGGGGGACGATGTCGCTGCGACCGCCGGCCACGGGCGACCGGTTGCCATCACTCGAACAGCCGCTTGTCCTTCGCGTACCCATGCGCCTGCTGCTTGGTGACGACGGCGCGCTTGACCAGGTCCTGCAAATGCTGGTCGAGGGTCATCATCCCGTACTGCTGGCCGGTCTGGATCGCCGAATACATCTGCGCGACCTTGTCCTCGCGGATCAGGTTGCGGATGGCGGGGGTGCCGACCATGATCTCCCACGCCGCGGTGCGGCCGCCGCCGGTCTTCTTCAGCAGCGCCTGCGAGATCACCGCGCGCAGCGATTCGGACAGCATCGAGCGCACCATCGGCTTCTCGCCGGCCGGGAACACGTCGATGATGCGGTCGATGGTCTTCGCCGCCGACGAGGTGTGCAGGGTGGCGAACACCAGGTGGCCGGTCTCCGCCGCGGTCAGCGCGAGGCGGATCGTCTCGATGTCGCGCATCTCGCCGACCAGGATGTAGTCGGGATCCTCGCGCAGCGCCGAGCGCAGTGCCTCGTTGAAGCCGTGGGTGTCGCGGTGGACCTCGCGCTGGTTGATCAGGCACTTCTGCGAGGTGTGCACGAACTCGATCGGGTCCTCGACCGAGAGGATGTGGCCGTACTCGTTCTTGTTGACGTGGTCGAGCATCGCCGCCAGCGTGGTGGACTTGCCCGAGCCGGTCGGGCCGGTGACCAGGATCAGGCCCTGCGGCTGGTCGATCAGCTCCTTGAAGATGCGCGGGCAGCCGAGGTCCTCGAGCGTCAGGACCTCGGACGGAATGGTGCGGAACACCGCGCCGGCGCCGCGGTTCTGGTTGAAGGCGTTGACGCGGAAGCGCGCCAGGCCCGGGATCTCGAACGAGAAGTCGACCTCGAGGAACTCCTCGTAGTCGCGCCGCTGCTTGTCCGACATGATGTCGTACACCAGCGCGTGCACCTGCTTGTGGTCCAGCGCCGGGATGTTGATCCGGCGGACGTCGCCGTCCACCCGGATCATCGGCGGCAGGCCGGCGGACAGGTGCAGGTCCGAGGCCTTGTTCTTGACCGAGAACGCCAGCAGTTCGGCGATATCCATACTTTGCGTGCTCCCCCACACGACGGGCCGCCGGCGGTGCCGACTGGCGAAAAGACCCACCCCGACGGCAGTATGGGCGCCCCAACCGGCACGTCAACCCGCCACCACCGGACTCCCGCCGTGCTCGCGGATGCCCTGCAGACACTCCTGCAACGACTGGATAACGCGGCGCGAGCGGCGGGACGGCCAGTGCCGGAATTATTGGCGGTCTCCAAGCGGCAGGCCGCGACCGCGATCGCGGAACTGCACGCCGCCGGCCAGCGTTCGTTCGGCGAGAACTACGTCCAGGAAGCCCTCGCCAAGCAGCGCGAGCTGGCCGGCCTGGACATCACCTGGCACCTGATCGGCCACCTGCAGTCGAACAAGGCGCGCGAGGCCGCCGCCGCCTTCGACTGGGTGCAGACGGTCGACCGCGCCCGGCTGGTCGCCGCGCTGGACCGCCACCGCCCGCCCGCACGGCCGCCGCTGAACGTGCTCATCCAGGTGAACGTCGACGACGAGGCCAGCAAGCACGGCTGCCGGTCGGACGAGGTGCCGGCGCTGGCGGCGGCGGTCGCGGCAGCGCCGCGGCTGCGGCTGCGCGGACTGATGGCGATCCCGGCGCCGTTCCCGGACCTGGGGCGGCGGCGCGAGGCGTTCCGGCGCATGCGCGGGCTGTTCGAGGACCTGCGCGCGGCGCACCCGCAGGCCGACACGCTGTCGATGGGCATGAGCGAGGACGCGGAACTGGCGGTCGCGGAAGGCGCGACCCTGGTCCGGGTCGGGACCGCGCTGTTCGGCCCCCGCCCCGGCTGACGGTCCGCGCGGCCGCCGGATCGCTATCCTGACGCCTTCAGCTTCGCAGGTGCGCGCATGACCACTCCCGCTTCCCCGCTTGAACCCACCCCGATCGCCTTCGTCGGCGGCGGCAACATGGCGCGCAGCCTGGTCGGTGGCCTGGTCGCGCGCGGCCGGGCGGCGGACACCATCCGCGTCGCCGAACCGGTCGCCGCCCTGCGCGAGGCGCTGGCGCGCGACTTCGGCGTGCGCGTCTTCGCCGACAACGCGGAGGCGGTCGCCGGCGCCGGCACCTGGGTGCTGGCGGTCAAGCCGCAGGTGATGCGCCAGGTCTGCGAAGGCCTGGCGGCGGCGGCGCGGGCGGCGCGGCCGCTGGTGGTGTCGATCGCCGCCGGCATCACCGCGACCCAGCTCGAACGCTGGCTCGGCGGCGGCCTGGCGGTGGTTAGGACGATGCCGAACACGCCCGCCCTGCTCGGCGCCGGCGTCACCGGCCTGTTCGCCAACGCGCGGGTGGACGCCGCCCAGCGCGCGGACACCGAAGCGCTGCTGGCGGCCGCCGGCAGCACCGTGTGGATCGACGACGAAGCGCGGATGGACGCGGTCACCGCGTTGTCCGGCAGCGGCCCGGCCTACGTGTTCCTGCTGGCCGAGGCGATGCAGGCCGCGGGCGAGGCGGAAGGGCTGCCGGCCGACGCCGCGCGCAGCCTCGCCCTGCAGACGATCCTCGGCGCGGCGCGCATGCTGACGGAAAGCGAAGAGCCGCCGGGCGAATTGCGCCGCCGGGTGACGTCGCCCGGCGGCACCACCCAGGCCGCGCTCGAAACCTTCGAGGCGGGCGGCTTCCGCGACCTGGTCGCGCGCGCGATCCGTGCCGCCACCGAACGCGGCCGGCAACTGTCGGCCGCCAACGACTGAGGGAGCACCGCCATGTCCCGCCTCCGCCTCGCCGCCGCCCTGCTCGCGCTCATCCTGGCCGCCTGCGGCGGCCGCCCTGCCGCGCCCGTGCCCGCCGCCGCAGCGCCCTCCGCCCAGGCCGAAGCGAGCGCGCAGCTCGGCGACGCCACCGTGCACGTGAGCGCGGTGCAAACCTCGCAGCTGCCGGAGGCGGTGGCCCGCCGCTACGGCATCGCGCGTTCGCCGCGCAGCGTGCTGCTGCTGGTCAACCTGCAGGGCGGCGGCGGCACGGTGCCGGTACGGGTCGAGGCGACGGTGACCGACCTGCGCGGAGGCCGCCAGGCCCTGGCCCTGCGCGAGTTGGCCGTCGACACCCCCGACGGCAGCGCGGTACGCGACTACATCGCGACGGTGGACACCACCTTGCCGGAAACCCTGCGGTTCGACGTCACCGCCGTGCGCGGCGATGCGCGCGCCAGCGTGCGGCTCAGCCGGGACTTCTACCCGTAGTCCGCCGCTCGCGCGGGAACGCGGCGCCTCCGCGCCGCGCTGCGTCCGGTTTGCCCGAAGGCCGCTTACTCCATCCGCTTCCAGCTGAGCTCGTCGTGCGACCCGCGCGTCACCTGGATGCGCGCGATGCCGGCCGCGCAAGCTTCGGACACCACGTCGATGAACTTGTTGCGCAGCACGCGGGTGCTGCCGGGGTCGTCGATGGTCAGCACCCGCTTCACGTCGTCCGCGGTCACGGTGTCCGGCTCGGTGCAGGACACCTGCACCGTTTCGGTGTCGCCGCGGACCTCGATGGCGGGCAGGGTCTGCTGGGCCGCGGCGACGCCGCCGACCAGCAACGCCGGGAGTGCGAAAAGCAGCTGGATGCGCATGGGGGATCTCCGGTGACCGGCGGGGGCGCGATTGCCGCCCGTCGAAAGCGGCGATGCCGCCGCTTCTAACGGCCTCAACGGCCTGCTTGCGCGGAACCAGCCTTCGATCGCGCGGCACGCCCCTGAATGGGCGCCGGCGCAGGCGAACGCCTTCACACGGCCTTGTCGGCGCGCCCGCCCCAGGCGCGGATGATCCGCGCGATCTCCGCCACCCCGTCGGTCAGCGCCGCGGGTCCCGGCTGCAGGATCAGCGGCGACTTGACCTCGTGCAGTTCGCCGTCGCGCACCGCCGGGATCGCGTCCCAGCCGGGGCGTGCGGCGACCTTGTCGGGGCGGAACTTCTTGCCGCACCAGGAGCCGAGGATGATGTCCGGTGCGCGCCGCACGACCTCCGACGCGTCCTCGAGGATGCGCGCCTTCGCCAGCGGCTCCAGCGCACGCTCCGGGAAGACGTCGTCGCCGCCGGCGATGCGGACCAGCTCGGCGACCCAGCGGATGCCGGTGATCGGCGGCTCGTCCCATTCCTCGAAGTAGACCTTGGGTCGCCGCGGCAGCGCGGACGCGGCGCGCTCGATGTCGCGCAGGCCCGCCTCCAGTTCGCCTGCCCACGCCTCCGCGCGTTGCGCCGCGCCGACCAGCGCGCCGAGCCGTCGCACGTAGTCGAGGATGCCGTCGACGCTGCGGTGGTTGCTGATCCACACTTCCACGCCCTCGCGCACCAGCGCGGCGGCGATGTCGGCCTGGATGTCGGAGAAACCGACTACGAAGTCGGGCTCGAGCTTCAGGATTTCGCCGATCTTCGCGCTGGTGAAGGCGCTGACCTTGGGCTTCTCGCGGCGCGCGCGCGGCGGGCGCACGGTGAAGCCGCTGATGCCGACGATGCGGTCCTGCTCGCCGAGGCCGTACAGGACCTCGGTCGGTTCCTCGGTCAGGCAGACGATCCGGCGCGGGCCGACCCGGGCATCGCTCACGGATACAGCATCCGCTTCGACCACCCGCCGGCGACGTCGCGCTCGTACAGGCAGCGTTCGTGCAGGCGGTAGTCGGCGGCGTACCAGAACTCGATCCGCACCGGCTTCACCCGCAGCCCGGTCCAGCGCGGCGGGCGCGGCACGTCGCGGCCGTCGAACTCGCGCGCGACCTGCTCCAGGCGCTGTTCGAAGGTCTCGCGCGCGTCCAGCGTCTCCGACTGCAGCGAGGCCCACGCGCCCAGCTGGCTGCCGCGCGGGCGGGTGGCGAAGTAGGCGTCGGCCTCTTGGTCGGACACCGTCTCCACCGGCCCCTCGATCCGCACCTGCACGCCCAGCCGCACCCGCGGCCAGTGGAACAGCAGCGCGGCCTGCGGGTTGGCCTGCAGCTCACGGCCCTTGCGGCCGTCGAGGTGGGTGTAGAAGACGAAGCCGCGCGCGTCGCGCGCCTTCAGCAGCACGGTGCGCGCGGACGGGCGCGCGTCCAGCGTCGCGGTGGCGACGACCATCGCGGTGCGGTCGGGTTCGCCGGCGGCCAGCGCCTCGTCGAACAGCGCGTCGAAGGTGGCGAGGGCCTCGCCGTAGAGGGCGTCTGCGTCCATTGCGCTATTGTGGCGCGATGCCCTCCGCGTCGCACCCCGACCCCGCCCATTCGGGCCGCAACCCGGGCTATGCGCCCGCCTTCGTCGCCCGCGTGCTGGACGACGCCCTCGCCCACGACTGCCGGGTGTACGCGATCGCCGGGCTGCAGGGCACCGGCAAGTCCACCCTCTCCGCGCAGATGGCGGCGCTGGCGAAGCAGCGAGGGCTGGAGGTCGTGGCGCTGTCGATCGACGACTTCTACCTCGGCCATGCCGAACGCGAGGCCCTCGGCCGGCGCGTGCATCCACTGTGCGCGACGCGCGGGCCGCCGGGCACCCACGAGGTCGGCCTGGCCTGCGACGTGCTCGACGCGCTGCGCGCGCGCCGCGAGGTCGCGTTGCCGCGCTTCGACAAGATCGCCGACGACCGCCTGCCGCGCGACGCCTGGCCGGTCGCCCGCGATGCCGACCTGACCATCCTCGAAGGCTGGTTCCTGAAGGTGCCGCCGCAGGCACCGGCTGACCTGGTGGAACCGGTCAACGCGCTGGAGCGCGAAGAGGATCCGCACGGCACCTGGCGGCGCTGGTGCAACGACGCGCTGGGCGCGGACTACCCGCCCCTCTGGTCGCGGCTGGACCGCATGCTGTTCCTCGAAGGACCTGGCTTCGACATCGTCCCGGAATGGCGCTGGCAGCAGGAGCAGACCCTGCAGGCCGGGCACCCGGGCCGGCAGGCGATGTCGCACGAACGGGTGCTGCGCTTCGTCCAGTTCTTCGAGCGGGTCAGCCGGCAGGCGATGCGCACCCTGCCGGCGATCGCCGAGCGCACGATAGGGCTGGACGCGCACCGGCATCCGCTGGATCAGGCGTAGCGGCGATACGCTTCGCCTCGCGCCGTTGCTAGCATGCCGGCATGAACCCCGCCCCCAACCTGGTGCTGGTCGGTCCGATGGGCGCAGGCAAGAGCTCGATCGGGCGCCGCCTGGCGGAACTGTGCGGGCTCGCCTTCGTCGACGCCGACCGCGACCTCGAGCTGTGCACCGGCGCCAGCATCGCGACGATCTTCGACTGCGAGGGCGAGGCCGGTTTCCGCGCGCGCGAAAGCGCGACCCTGGCGCGCCTGCTCGCCGGCAGCGACCAGCTGATCGCGACCGGCGGCGGGGCGGTGCTCGACGCCGGCAACCGCGCATTGCTGCGCCGGCGCGGTTTCGTCGTGCACCTGTCGCTGGACGTGGACGGCCAGCTGCAGCGGCTCGCCCGCGACCGGGCGCGCCCGCTGCTGCAGCGCCCCGACCGCGAGCAGGTGCTGCGGGCGCTGGCGACCCAGCGCGCGCCGCTCTACGCCGAAGTCGCCGACCTGGTGTTCGACACCGCCGGCTGCACCCCAGGCGACGCCGCGCGCGCGCTCGCCGGCCGGCTGCAGGCGGTGTGGACGCGGGGCGCGGCCGCGTGAGGCGCACGGTCGCGGTCGGCGGCGACGCCCCGTATTCCGTCGTCATCGGGCCGGGCCTGCTGGACGACGGCGCGGCGCTGGCCGCGCAGGTGCGCGGGCGGCACGTGCTGCTGGTCAGCGACGACAACGTCGCGCCGCTGTACGCCAACCGGGTGGCCGCTGCGCTGGGCGCGCATGCCCGGGCCGAGGTCGTAGTCAGTTGCATCCCGGCCGGCGAGGCCTCGAAGACGCTGGACCGGTTCGGCGAACTGATGCGCGGGCTGGCCGACTTCGGCGCCACCCGCGACGGCTGCGTGTTCGCCCTCGGCGGCGGCGTGGTGGGCGACCTCGCCGGCTTTGCCGCGGCCTGCTGGATGCGCGGCATCGACTGCGTGCAGTTGCCGACTTCGCTGCTGGCGATGGTGGATTCCTCGGTCGGCGGCAAGACCGCGGTCGACCTGCCGCAGGGCAAGAACCTGGTCGGCGCCTTCCACCCGCCGCGCGCGGTGTTCGCCGACACCACGACTCTGCGCACCCTGCCCGACCGCGAACTGCGCGCGGGCTTCGCCGAGGTGGTCAAGTACGGCGCGATCCGCGACGCCGCCTTTCTCGACTGGCTGTCCGCCAGCGCCGCCGCGCTTCTGGCGCGCGACGATGCCGCGCTGGCCGAGGCGATCGCCACCAGTTGCGCGCACAAGGCAGCGATCGTGGAACGCGATCCGCTGGAGCGCGGCGAGCGCGCGCTGCTCAACTTCGGCCACACCTTCGCCCACGCGATCGAGGCCGAACAGGGCTACGGCGGCCTGGTCCACGGCGAGGCGGTCGCGGTCGGCATGGTGCTGGCCGCGCGGCTGGCGGCGCGGCTGGAACTGGCGGAAGCCGCCGGCGCCGACGCGCTGTCCACCCTGCTGGCGCGCTTCGGTCTGCCGACCGCCCTGCCGGCCGGCCTGGACCCCGCCGCCCTGCTCGCGCGCATGCGCCTGGACAAGAAAGCGTCCACCGCCGGCCTGCGTTTCGTGCTGTGGGACGGCCCGGGTGCCGCGCGGGTGGTCGCCGACGTGCCCGACGCCGCGGTCCTGGCCGTGCTGCGGGGCTGAGAAGCGCGCCGCCGGAAAGGGCCGCGCGCGCAGGCGGCCCGTACAATGGGCGGATGCGCCTGCTGCTGCAACAACGGCCCGACGGCCGCGAAGCGCCCCGCTTCGTGCAACTGATGCTGGAAGCCGACCTGCTCGGCGGCTGGACGCTGGTGCGCGAAACCGGCCAGATCGGCGGCCGCAGCAGCGTGCGCCGCGAGCAGTACCTCGACCAGGCCGCTGCCTTGGCCGCGTTCGAGCACGCCCGCGACCTGCAGCTGAAGAAGGGCTTCCAGCTGATGTTCGCGCAGGGTGAGGCAGCGCGCTCGTGAACTGCCCTATCGGCAGTTCACGCGCTGCCGAACGCCCGGCCACGGATGGCCGGGCCGGGCCGTCCGAAGGCAGCCCAGTCCCGCCATGGATGGCTTCGTAAAACATTCCGAAGAGATTCCCGCGTGCCCCAAACCCCCCTGAAGAACGACCGCCTCCTCCGCGCCCTGCGCCGCGAACCCGTCGATTGCACGCCCGTGTGGCTGATGCGTCAGGCGGGCCGCTACCTGCCCGAGTACCGCGCGACCCGCGCGCGGGCCGGCAGCTTCCTGGCGATGGCGAAGAACCCGGAGCTGGCCTGCGAGGTGACCCTGCAGCCGCTGCGCCGTTTCCCGCTGGACGCGGCGATCCTGTTCTCCGACATCCTCACCGTGCCCGACGCGATGGGCCTGGGCCTGTACTTCGCCGAGGGCGAAGGCCCGAAGTTCGAGCGCCCGCTGCGCGACGCCGCCGCGATCGCGAAGCTCGGCGTGCCGGACATGGAAACCGAACTGCGCTACGTGATGGACGCGGTGCGCACGATCCGCCGCGAGCTGGACGGCAGCGTGCCGCTGATCGGCTTCTCCGGCAGTCCGTGGACGCTGGCCTGCTACATGGTCGAAGGCGGCGGCAGCAAGGACTACGGCCGGATCAAGGCGCTGGCGCTGAACGATCCGAACGCGCTGCACGCGCTGTTGTCGGTCAACACCGACGCGGTGATCGCCTACTTGTCCGCGCAGCGCGCGGCGGGCGCGCAGGCGCTGCAGGTGTTCGACACCTGGGGCGGCGTGCTGTCGCCTGCGATGTACCGCGAATTCTCGCTGCCCTACCTCGCCCGCATCGCGCGCGAGCTGGAGCGCGGAGCGGGCGATGCGCGCACGCCGCTGATCCTGTTCGGGAAGGGCAACGGCGCGCACCTGGAAGCGCTGGCCGACAGCGGCGCCGACGCGGTCGGGGTGGACTGGACGATCGACCTCGCCGAGGCCGCGCGCCGCACCGGCGGCCGGGTCGCGCTGCAGGGCAACCTCGATCCGGCGACGCTGTACGGCACGCCGGACGCGGTGCGCGCGCAGGCGCGCGCGGTGCTCGATAGCTATCGGGACGGCAACGGCGGCTCGCGCGAGGGCCACGTGTTCAACCTCGGCCACGGCATGTCGCCGGACATGGATCCGGCGCACGTCGCCGCGCTGGTCGACGAAGTGCACGCCTACAGCGCGCGCTGACGCGCGTCGTCAGGGCGCCGGCGGCCGTTCTCCCGCCCGCCCGTTGAAGCGCTGCAGCATCGCCTTCGCCAGCGGCCGCAGCGGGCGCACGAACACCCGGTACAGCGCCGAGATCGCCCGCCGCCGGCGCGGGATGCGCCAGCCCAGGCCTTCCTCGATCGTGTACAGGCACGGGTTGCAGCAGCCGCAGGGCTGGCCGTCGCGCGGACGATGGCAGAACCAGGTCATCGCCATCAGGCCGTGCCAGCCCTGCTCGCGCGCGCGCCGCGCCATGTCGAGCTTGCTGGACTCGAACAGCGGGAAGGCGAAGTCCCCGAACAGGGTGTGCTCGGCGCTGCCGGCGCGCGCCGGGTCGCAGCGCCAGGTGCGCGCCGCGCCTTCGCCCTCGGCGACGACGAAGCGCTCCAGCACCGCGTGCGCCTTGTCGTCGCGGTGGATGCACAGTTCCAGCCCGGGCAGGTGCTGGCCGCGGCAGAAACGCGCCAGCCATGCGTACTGGTCGCCCATGAACGCCGACGCGCGCGCCTGCATGAACGCGGCGTCGAGGCTGGCGTCCTGCGGCAGTTCCCACACGCGGTGGAACTGGGTCGGCAGCAGCAGCGCGCGGGTATCCGGATGCTGCAGCGCGAGGGTGCCGCGGATCCGGGCCATCGTCTCGATCTCGATCGCGGTGGACGGGCGCGAGGGGTCCTCCAAATAGTGCGGCTGCACCACCCGGCCCTGTTCCAGCAGCAGCTCCAGCAGACGGAAGGTCGAGTCCCAGCCGCCGGTCCACAGCAGGTGCGTGACCGGTGCCTCGCCGACGACCGTGGCCTGCCGTGCGAACGCGCTCTGCGCCATGTGCCCCGCCCTTGTGAAACCAGCGCGCACGCTAGCAACGGCGACGTAAATTCCTTTTGACGCCCCGGCGCGCCATCTGAATGCGACGCGTGCCCGCGCGCGGTGCGGTTCCGCGCGGGCCGGCGGCCGCGGATGGTGCGCCGCATGGTGACGCTCCGCTCACGCCTCGCTCGTGGCCGCCTCCCCGACCAGGCCGTCGATCGCCCCGGCCAGCATCGCGCCGGTCAGCGGCTTGCGCAGGAAGCCGTCGAAGCCGGCCTCGCGCGCGAGCGGTTCCGCCTCGGCGTCGGCACGCGCGGTCACCGCCAGCAGCGGCGCCTGGAACCCCTGCGCGCGCAACGCCCGCGCCAGGGCGAGGCCGTCCATCCCGGGCAGGTCGAGGTCGAGCAGGGCCAGCGCGAACCGCGACTGCGACGCTTCCGCCAGCGCCGCCAGGCCATGCGCGGCGTGCACGACGTCGTGCCCCTGCGCGCGCAGCAGGCCGGCGACTACTTCGGCGACGGTGGCGTCGTCTTCCACCAGCAGCAGCCGCCGCGGGGCGGCCGCCGTCGCGACCGGCACCGGCGCCGCGTCGCGCGCGAGCGTCGCCTCGGGCAGCGGCAGGTCGACCTCGAAGCAGGTGCCCTGTCCCGGCGCGCTGCGCACGCCGATCCGGCCGCCCATCGCCGCCGCCAGCTCCTGGCTGATCGCCAGCCCGAGGCCGCTGCCGCCGTAGCGCGCGGCGGTGCGCGCGCCCTCGGCCTGCTCGAAGCGGCGGAACAGCCGCGCCTGCTGCTCGGCGTTGAGCCCGGGCCCGGTGTCGTGCACGGCGAAGCGCACGCCGCACGGGGCCAGCGCCGACACCCGCAGCCCGATCTCGCCGCGCTCGGTGAACTTGCCGGCGTTGCCGAGCAGGTTGAGCAGGATCTGCTTGATCCGCAGCGCGTCGCCGCACAGCGCCGCCGGCGCGTCGGCATCCACCTGTTCGATGAAACGCAGGCCGCGTTCGCGGGCGAGCGGCGCGCTCAGCGCGACCACCTCGGCGACCAGCGCGCGCAGCCGGAACGGTTGTGGATCCAGTTCCAGCCGCCCGGATTCGATGCGGGCGAGGTCGAGCGCGTCGTTGACCAGCCGCAGCAGGTGGTTGCCGGCGCCGCGGATCGCCTCGGCGTAACCGCGCTGGCGCGCGTCCAGCGGCGTGCCGAGCAGCAACTCGCTCATGCCCAGCACGCCGGTCATCGGCGTGCGCACCTCGTGGCCGAGGGTGGCGAGGAAACGGGTCTTGGCCTCCGACGCCTGCTCGGCGAGGCTGCGCTTGTGCAGCGCGAGTTGCCAGTCGTGGCGCTGGCGCAGGCGCGCGCGGTACACCGCCGCGGCCCACCACATCAGCAGCGCGGCGAGCGCGGCGACGGCCACCAGTGCCGCCGGCGTGCGCCACCACGGGGGGTCCACCCGGAAGCGCAGCGCGCGCACCTGCGACCAGGCGTTGTCGGCGGTGCGCGCCTGCACCTCCAGGGAGTATTCGCCGGCCTGCAGCTGCGAGAACAGGCGTTCGCCGGTGGCGGTTTCCACCCACTCCTGGTCGAACGGCGTCAGCCGGAAACGGTAGCGGTGCGAACGCGCGTTGGCGAAGGACAGCAGGCGGGCGACGATGCGCAGGTCGCGGTCGCCCGGCGCAAGCGCGAAGCGGGCGCGGGTCGGCAGCTCGACGATGGCGTCGCCGCGGCGTACCGAGAGCGATTCGATCACCAGCTGCGGCGCGCTCGCGACCGGGCTCACCACCGCGGGGTCGAACAGCACCAGCCCTTCCGGCGTCGGCGCGGCGATGCGGCCGTCCTCCGGCCGCGGCACCGGCGGTTCGCCGAATTCCTGGCTCGGCAGGCCGTCGCGCACACCGTAGATGCGCGCCGCGCGGCGCGCCGGATCGAAGCGCACCAACCCGCGCATGCTGGTCATCCAGACGATGCCGTTGCGGTCGACCGTGAGCCCGCTGGGCGCGATCGCCGGCAGGCCGTCGGCCTGGCCGTAATGCGCGGCGGGCGCCAGCGCGGCGCCGTCCCAGTGCGTGCGGCGCAGGCTGCCGAACCCGGCCAGCCAGACGTCGCCGTCGTGGTCGAGGGCGAAGCCGTACAGGCCGCCCACGGGCGCGCCGGGCACCGGTTCGAAGCGGCGGCTGCCCGCGTTCCACGTCAGCAGGCCCTGGGTGCCCGCCAGCCACAGCGCGCCGTCCGGGCCGCGTGCCGCCTGGCGCAGGGTCTCGCCCCGGCGCAGGCCGCGGCGGCCGCCGGGACGGATGGTGTCGAGCACGCGGCCGTCGCCGTCGCGCCGCTGCACGCCGTTCTGCTCGGAGACGATCCACACGCTGCCGTCGCGGGTGCCGGTCACGAAGCTGCGGTCGCCGGGCAACGCCGCGTCCGCGCCCTCCCCGGCGCGCCAGCGCTGCAGGCTGCCGCGCGCCGGGTCGTAGCGCGCGAGGCCGTCGTAGTAGCTCACCCACACCTGGCGCCGGGGATCCTCGAACACCGCCATCGGCATGTAGCCGTCACCGATGTCCTGCACCACGTGCTCGACCGCGCCGGTCTCCGGATCCAGCAGGTCGAGCACGCCGCCGCTACCGACCAGCCACATGCTGCCGCCGCGCGCCGGCGCGACGCCGCGCACGTAGGCGTTGGCGGGCGAATCCGGATCGTCCGCGCGCCGCGACAACACCGAGAACCGCGTCCAGTCCGGCTGCAGGTACCACAGGCCGCTGTCGCTGCTGGCGAACCACAGCCCACCCTCGCTGTCCTCGAACGCGCCCGACCACGACGGCCGGATCATGCCGTGCGAGTACTGGCTGTACAGCGGCACGTTGCGCACCTCGCCCTCGGCGTCGCGGCCGAGGCCGTCGGCGGTGTCCAGCCAGCGGTTGCCATCGCGGTCGCGCAGCAGGAGGCCGTACACCCGCTTGCCGTAGCCCGGCCACGGCGCGCGCTCGACGCGGCCGTCGCGGTGCAGCGCGCTGACCCCGCGCGGCGTGCCGATCCACAGGGTGCCGTCGGGCTCGAAGGCGAGGCCGTTGGTGGCCTGCGACAACGCCGCATCCGCCGGCAGGCGCGCGAAGTCGTGCCCGGTCCAGCGCGCGACCCCTTTCTTGGTGCCGACCCACAGGGTGCCGTCGGGCGCGACCGCGAGCTGGCCGACCGACGCATCGGGCAGGCTGCGCGGATTGCCCGGCTCGGGCATGAAGCGGGTGATCCGGCCGTCCGGCGTGCGCCGGTGCAGGCCACCGTCGCCGGTGCCGAACCACAGCGCGCCGTCGGAGGTGGACGCGATCGTCCACACCTCGTCGCTGCCGATGCGCGGGTCGCTGGCACGATCGAAGTAGCGCACCTCGCGGCGGTCGACGTCGAGCATCGCCAGGCCGGCGCGGCTGGTGCCGATCCAGACCCGGTTGCGCGCGTCCACGTGCACCGCCCATACGAAGTTGTCGCGCAGGCCCTCGCCGACCCGCCACACGCGGAAGCCGAGGCCGTCGTAACGGGCGAGGCCGTCGCTGGTGGCGATCCACAGGTAGCCGAACTGGTCCTCGGCGACGCCGTTGATGCGGTTGGACGGCAGGCCGTCGGCGACGGTCAGCTGCTGCGGTTGCGGCGTTTCCGGCAGGCCCGCCCGCGCGGGCAGGATGAACGCGAGCGCCAGCAACGCGACGCCCCATGCGAGCGCCAGCGGCGTTCCCTTGCCCATGCACGGCTTGCCCAAGCGCGGCTTGCCCATGCGCTGCTTGCCCATGCGCGCGATCTCCCCGCGGCTGCGCGCCGCGCCCCGCCGGGATGGTCGCAATGGCGGGCGACGGCCGCAACCGCGCGATTCCGGGACAGTGCGCGCCCGCGGCGCGGACTGGCCTAGAATCGAACCGCCCTCCTGCGGAGAGACGCGACGCGATGCAACCGAAGCCGCGCTGGCCGCTTGCCCTGCTTCCCGCGTTGCTGCCGTTTGCCGCGACGGCGGAACCGGCGGGCTACTCCCTCGATCCGGTGCACACGCGCGTGCTGTTCGCGGTCAGCCATGCCGGCTTTTCCGACGCGCTGGGGACGATCTCCGGCAGCCGCGGCCAATTGTGGTTCGACCCGGACGACTGGAGCAGCGCCAAGCTCGCGGTGACCGTACCGGTGGCGCGCTTGGATCTCGGCGATCCTGGCTGGAACCGCGCGGTCGGCAAGCGCAGCCTGCTCGACGTCGGCGCGCACCCGGTCGCCACCTTCGTGTCCACGCGCATCGAGGCGAAGGGCGCGGACAAGGCGCGGGTGTGCGGCACGCTGACCCTGCGCGAGGTCGGCCGCGAGGTATGCCTGGACGTCGTCTTCCACCAGCTCAAACGGCATCCGCTGCCGCCGTTCCGCCGCACCGCCGGCTTCTCGGCGACGGCGACCCTGAGCCGCAGCGCGTTCGGCATCACCACCTGGCCGACCGTGATCGGCGACGCGGTGCAACTGCGGATCGAGGCCGAGGCCGTCGCCGATGCGAACGTGCGCGCGGAGACGATCGCGCCGCCCACGATGGATGCCGCGCAACCGCCGCCGGACCACGCCCCGCCGCAGCCGGAGCAACCGCCCGCGGTTCCGGAAGAAGCAGCGCCGCCCGCCGAACCCGACCCCGAGCCCCTGCCCGAGGCCCCATGAGCGCGCGTAACCCGCCCGACCGCTGGGGCGCGATCAGCCAGGGCCTGCACTGGCTGATCGTGATCCTGCTGATCACGATGGCCTGGCTCGGCCTGACCATGACCGACCTGCCCAACACGCCGCACAAGGCGCGCCTGTACGGGCTGCACAAGTCGATCGGGCTGACCATCCTCGCCCTCGCGGTGCTGCGCCTGGGGTGGCGGCTGTACGCCGGCGCGCCGCGCGAGCTCGCGGGCACCCCGCGCTGGCAGCGACGGATCGCGCAGGCGACCCACGCCGCGCTGTACCTGCTGCTGTTCGTGATCCCGCTCAGCGGCTGGGTGATCAATTCGGCGTCGGGCTTTCCGCTGCGCTGGTTCGGCCTGTTCCGGGTGCCGGCGCTGACCGCGCGCGACGCCGCGCTCAACGCGCTGGCCAAGGACTGGCACCAGGCGCTGTTCTGGACCCTGGTCGCGCTCGCGTCGGTGCACGCGGCGGCCGCGCTCTACCATCACCTGTTCCAGCGGGACGCCACCCTCGCGCGGATGCTGCCGCGCCGCTGGCTGCGCCCGCCCTCGCCCGACCGGGAGTCTCCGCCATGACCAGAACCCTGCTGCTCGCCGCGGCGCTCGCGTTCGCCCCCGCCGCCGCCGGCGCCGACTACGTGCAGGCGCCGGGCTCCACCCTCGCCTTCGCCGGCAGCTACCAGGAGGAGGTGTTCACAGGACGCTTTCCCGCCTTCCAGACGCGACTGAGCTTCGACCCGGCCCGGCCTGCCGAAGCGCGGCTCGAGGTGGACATTCCGCTGGCCAATGCCAGCACCGGCAATCCCGACTACGACGAGAACCTGCGCGGCGACGCCTTCCTCGACGTCGCCCGCTTCCCGCGCGCGCGCTACACCGCGACCGGCTTCCGCGCGCTCGGCGGCGATCGCTACGCCGCCGACGGCACCCTGTCGCTGCACGGCGTGAGCCGGCCGGTCACGCTCAGCTTCACCTGGACCCCGGGCACGCAGCCGGTGCTGGCCGGGCGGGCGACGGTCAAACGCCTCGACTTCGGCATCGGCGCGGGCGACTGGGCGGACACCGCGATGCTGCCGGACGAGATCGCGGTCAGCACCCGGGTGCGGTTCGTGCCCGCGCCCTGAAGCCGGCCGGGTGCGCTAGCGCTCGTAGGCGCCGCGCACCGCGTCGACGCCGAACGGCCAGTCCAGCTCGCGCCCGCTGCCCGTCTCCCGCAGCACCGGCACGCGATCGCCGTAGGCCGCCTCCAGCCTGGCATCGCCGTCGATGAAGACCGAATCGAACGCCGGCAACCGCGCCTGCGCGAGCACGTCCAGGGCGAGGTCGCACAGGTGGCAGTCGTCGCGCTGGAACAGGATGAACCGCGGCGTCGGCATGGGATGCAGGACGGAAAATGCGGGCGGGGCGCGCGGATAGAATAGCGGCGAAAGCCCTTCCCGCCCGAGCCGCATGGCCGTCAGCACCTTCGACCTCTACAAGATCGGCATCGGCCCGAGTTCCTCGCACACGGTCGGACCGATGCGCGCGGCCGCGCGCTTCGTCAGCCACTGGCTGGCCGGGAACGGCGCGCTCAGCCGCACCGCGCGGGTGCGCGCCGAGGTGTTCGGCTCGCTGGCGCTGACCGGGCGCGGCCACGGCACCGACAAGGCGGTGCTGATGGGCCTGGAAGGCCACTGGCCCAACGAGATCGACCCGGACGTCATCCCCGCCGCGCTGGAGCGGATTCGCGCCGAGAAGCGGATCCGCCTGCTCGGCGTGCACGCGATCGGCTTCGACGAGAAGCGCGACCTGGTGATGAACAAGCGGCAGAAGCTGCCCTTCCACACCAACGGCATGCGCTTCACCGCCTACGACGCCGACGGCAACGGGATCGCGACGCGCGACTACTACTCGGTCGGCGGCGGCTTCGTCGTCAACCAGGACGAAGCGGCCGAGGACCGCATCGTCGCCGACACCACGCCGCTGCCGCATCCCTTCTCCACCGGCGCCGAGCTGCTGGCCGAATGCGAGCGCAGCGGCCTGTCGATCGCGCGGCTGATGTTCGAGAACGAAAAGGCCTGGCGCGACGAGGACGCGATCCGCGCCGGCCTGCGCGAGATCTGGCAGGCGATGCAGGCCTGCGTCGCGCGCGGGATCCGCGCCGAGGGCACCCTGCCCGGCGGCCTGCATGTCGCCCGGCGCGCGCCGGCGCTGCACGCGGAACTGTCGGCGCGCCCGGAGGCGGCGATGCGCGATCCGCTCACCGTGCTCGACTGGGTGAACCTGTACGCGCTCGCGGTCAACGAGGAAAACGCCGCCGGCGGCCGCGTGGTCACCGCGCCGACCAACGGCGCGGCCGGCATCCTGCCGGCGGTGCTGCACTACTACGAGCGCTTCTGCGCCAGCGAGAAGGACGCCGCCGCGCGCGAGCAGGGCATCTTCGATTTCCTGCTCACCGCCGCCGCGGTCGGCATCCTGTACAAGGAGAACGCCTCGATTTCCGGCGCCGAAGTCGGGTGCCAGGGCGAGGTCGGGGTCGCCTGCTCGATGGCCGCGGCCGGGCTGACCGCCGCGCTCGGCGGCACCCCCGGGCAGGTCGAGAACGCCGCGGAGATCGGCATGGAGCACAACCTCGGCCTGACCTGCGACCCGATCGGCGGGCTGGTGCAGATCCCCTGCATCGAGCGCAACGCGATGGGCTCGGTGAAGGCGATCAACGCCTCGCGCATGGCCCTGCGCGGCGACGGCAAGCACAAGGTGTCGCTGGACAAGGTCATCCGCACCATGCGCGACACCGGCCGCGACATGCAGGACAAGTACAAGGAAACCTCGCGCGGCGGCCTGGCGGTCAACGTCATCGAATGCTGAGCGAGACCCCGCGCGCCCGGCCGGGCCTTTTTTCCGGCTGACTTGCGCCGGCACGCCGCGACCGGGGTAGGATCGGCCGCAGGGGGTCCGGCACGCATGAGGTTCCTGCGTCGTCCGCTGCACTGGCTGTGGGCCAGGTCGCTGCCGCTCTGGCTGCTGGCCTGGCTGTGCTTTTGTCCTGCGGCGCTGGCGCTGGCGCCGGACAAGGCCTTCACCCACTACGTGCGCGACAGCTGGTCGATCGAGGACGGGCTCCCGCAGATCAGCGCGATCGCGATCGCCCAGGACCGGACCGGCTACATCTGGATCGGCACCCAGGGCGGGCTGGCCCGCTTCGACGGGGCGCGCTTCGTCGGCTACACGCCGAGCGAGGAACCGGCGCTGGCCGGGCTGTGGGTCCGCACGCTTCTGGTCGACCGCCGCGGCCGGTTGTGGATCGGCACCTACAAGGGCCTGGCGCGCGAGGAGGCCGGCCACTTCACGCCGATCCCGCCGGCGGCCGAGGGCATCGCCGAGCTCGACATCACCGCCCTCGCCGAGCGCGGGGACGGCAGCATCGTCGCAGGCACGCCGGACGGCCTGTTCCGGGTGGAGGCCGACGGCGGACGCCTGCATGCCCTGCCCGGCCCGCGCCCCGCGCTCAGCCTGCTGGCCCACCGCGACAGCCTGTGGGTGGGCACCGCGGGTGCGGTCGTACGGGTGCGTCCCGACGGCCAGCAGCGCCTGCCGCTGCCCGCGGAGGCGGCGGGCGCCGCCGTGGTCCGCCTGGTCGCCGCCCAGGGGCGGCTGTGGGCGGGCACCACCCAGGGCCTGTTCGCGCTGGATCCGGCGGGGCGCTGGCAGGCGGTGACGACCGGCAGCGCGCTGGACGGCGCGCCGGTCACCGCGATGCTGGCCGACCGCGACGGCAACCTGTGGGTGGCCGCCAACGCCGGACTGGCCCGCTTCCGCGACGCGGCCCTGGCCGAGTTCGTCGCCGACCGCCAGCCGGGCACGTTCCGCCAGGTCATCTCGCTGCTGGAGGACCGCGAGGGCAACCTGTGGCTGGGCAGCCAGCTGGAGGGCATCGCCCGGGTCTGGAACGGCTGGACCCGCCGCTACAGCGTCGCCGAAGGCCTGCAGGACCAGATCGTGTGGTCGCTGTCACCGGATCCCGACGGCCGCATCTGGGTGGGCACCAACGACGGCCTGGCCGTGCTCGAGGACGGCCGTTTCCGCATGGTGGTGCCCGGCGCGGCGCTACCGCACCCGCACGCCTACAACCTGCTGGCCGAACCCGACCGGGTCTGGATCGGAACCCGCCGCGGGCTGGTGGTGTGGCGCGACGGCCAGCTGGAGGCGCCCGCCGCCTTCGCGCCGATGGCGGCGGCGCAGATCAACGGCATCGTCCGCGCGGCCGACGGCAGCCTGTGGTTCCCGACCAGCGACGGCCTGTTCCACTGGCGCGACGGCGCGCTGCGGCGTTACGGCCAGAACGAGGGCCTGCGCGACCCGCGGGTACGGGTGATCGCCTTCGACCGCGACGGCCAGTTGCTGATCGGCACCCAGACCGGCCTGTACCGCCTGCGCGACGACCGCGCCTGGCCGCTGGACGGCGAAGGCGGCTTGCCGCCCGGTCTCGATGTCTCCGCGCTGCACCTCCTCGGCGACGGCCGGATCGTGGTCGGCGCGCTGGACGGGCACCTGTTCGTCCGCGCCGGCGGCCGCTGGCACATGCTCGGGCCGGCACAGGGCGTGCCGGCGAACGCGCCGTTCTTCATCACCGAGGACGCGCGCTACCTGTGGATCGCCGGCATCCGCGGCATCGGCCGGGTGCCGCTCGCCGACCTGCCGCGCACCGCCCGGGACGGCCAACGCCCGATGCGCGGGGAAATGCTGCTCAACGAGCGCGGCGACGCCAACGCCGGCCAGCAGGGCTACTGCTGCAACGGCGCCGGCATGTCCAAGGGCTTCGTGCGCGACCACGTGCTGTGGCTGCCCTCGCGCGACGGCGTGGTCGCGCTGGACACCCGCGCGATCCGCAAGAACCCGGTGCCGCCGATCCTGGTGGTCGAGCGCGTGCGCACGCCCGCCGGCTGGCAGGACCTGCCGGCGGCGCCCGGCCAACCGCTGGCGCTGCCGGCCGACGCCCGCGACCTCGGCTTCGAGTTCACCGCGCTCAGCTTCCAGGATCCGCACAGCGTGCAGCTGCGCTACCGCCTGCGCGGCTACGACCGTGACTGGCACCGGATCGAACCCGGCGCCGCGCGCAGCGCCAACTACACCAACCTGCCGCCGGGCGACTACACCTTCGAGGTCGCCGGCGCCAACAACGCCGGCGTGTGGGCGTCGCAGCCGGCGCTGCTGCGCTTCGCGATCGCGCCGTACTTCCAGGAAACCTGGCTGTTCCGCGCCCTGCTCGGCGCGCTGTTGCTGGTGCTGCTCTACGCCGTCTACCGCTGGCAGCTGCTGCGCCACGCCCGCCAGCGCGCGCAGCTGGAGGCGCAGGTGCAGGCGCGCACCCTGGAACTGCACGCGGCCAACGCGCGCCTGGAGATGGCCAGCCAGACCGATCCGCTGACCGGGCTGCGCAATCGCCGCTACCTCGCCAACCAGATCCCCACCGACATCGCCTACTACGACCGCCAGCGCACCCGTCATTCCGAATACGACCAGGTGCTGGTGTTCGCGCTGGTCGACATCGACCACTTCAAGCGCATCAACGACCAGTACGGCCACCGCGCCGGCGACCAGGTGCTGCTGCAGGTGGCGCAGGTGCTCGGTTCGCTGGCGCGCAGCAGCGACTACCTCGCGCGCTGGGGCGGCGAGGAATTCCTGCTGGTGTTCCGGCCGATGGCCGGGCGCCACCTGGAGACGATCGGCGAGCGCGTGCGCGACGCGATCGCCCGCCACCCCTTCGACGTGGGCAACGGCACCCAGCTGCAGCTGACCTGCTCGGTGGGGCTGGCCGAGTACCCGCTGTTCCAGGGCGCGCAGCACGGGCTGGGCTGGGAGCAGGTCGTCGAACTGGCCGACGCCGCGCTGTACTGGGTCAAGCACCACGGCCGCGACGGCTGGGCGGCGTTCCGCCCGACCGAGTTCACCGACCGCGCCGCGCTGATCCGCGAATTGCACGCCGGCGCGCACGCACTGCTGCATGGCGCGCGCCTGCAGTTGCTGAGTTCGCGGCCGCAACCGTTCGAGGACGAACGGACATGAAGCGCGCGCTGCGGCAGGCGGGGCTCGCGCTGGGCTTCCTGGCCGCCTACCTCGGCTGCGCGTGGTTCGCGCTGCAGTCGATGCCCCTGCCCGGGCAGGTCGCGCTGTACTGGCCGGCCTCGGGCCTGGCGCTCGTGCTGGTGGCGCTGCGCGGGCTGCGCTGGTCGCTGCTGGTGCCGATCGCGACCGTCCTGGTGCACCTGTGGCTGGCGCCGGTGCCACCGGCCTTCCTGCCCTGGTCGGCGGGCGCGAACTTCGCCGGCGTGCTCGCCGGCGGCTGGCTGGCGCGCCGCGACCCGGGCGTGCGCCCCGGCACCGTCCGCTACGGCTTCCGCATGCTCGGCGGTGGCGTGCTGATGGCCCTGGTCGGCGGGCTGATCGGCGGCTACGGCATGCACCACGCGGGCATGGTCGAGTGGGCGGCGCTGCCCGCCGCGCAGTTGCGCTGGGGCCTGGGCGACGTGCTCGGGGTCGCCTCGCTGTCGCCGGCGGTGATGTTCGCCGTCGACCACCTGCAGTATCCGCGCCGCCCGCGACCGCATCCTGGCGGACCCGGCGAAAGCCTGCTGTGGAACATCGCGCTGGCCGCCGGCTTCCTGCTGATGGCCTGGGGCATGAGCCTGCGCCAGCACTTCCCGCTCGGGCTGACCAGCCTGCCGCTGGCGGTGATGCTGTGGAGCGCGCTGCGGTTCGGACCGCTGCGCACCGCGGTGTCGAGCACCCTGACGGTGGCGTTGATCGCCAGCTTCGCCAGCCTCGGCGTGGCCGGCTTCGACCCCGGCCTGTCCACCTTCGAGACCGCCGGCCTGCTGGTCTACCTGTGCCTGCTGGCGATCCTGCCGATGGTGCTGACCCTGACCGTCAACGAATACCGCGCCGCCGCGCGCCGGCTGCTGCGCCGCGCCAGCACCGACGCGCTCAGCGGCCTGCCCAACCGCGGCAGCTTCGAGGCCGGCGTGCGCGAGGTGCTGCGCGACCCGGCCAACGTGCCGCTGGCGCTGGCCTACATCGACCTCGACAACCTCAAGCTGGTCAACGACACCGCCAGCCATCGCGCCGGCGACGCGCTGATCGCCAGCGTCGCCGACGCCCTGCGCGCGCGCATGCAGGACGGCGACCTGCTCGGCCACCTCGGAGGCGACGAATTCGTGGTGCTGCTGCACAACGCCACCCCCACCATCGCCCGCGAGCGCGCGCAGGGCCTGCTGCACGCGGTGGACGAGTGCCGCTGCCTGTTCGACGGCGAGCAATACGGCACCACCGCCAGCGTCGGCCTGGTGCCGTTCCAGCCAGGCCACGTCGAATTCGCCGAGGTCCTGTCGCAGGCCGACGCCGCCTGCTTCAGCGCCAAGGAACTCGGCGGCGACCGGGTGGTGGTCGCCGGCAGCAGCGCCGGCGGCGGGCTTTCGGACCCGACCTCGGGCATGCGCTGGACGGTGCGCATCCGCGAGGCGGTGCAGCACGGCGGCTTCCTGCTCTACGCGCAGTCGATCGCGCCGCTGCAGCGGCGCGAGGACGGCGCCCACTTCGAGCTGCTGCTGCGCATGCGCGACACCCGCGGCGGCACCCCGCACCTGCCGGACCGCTTCATCCCCGCGGCCGAGCGCTTCCGCCTCGCCGTGCGCATCGACCGCGAGGTGGTGCGGATGGCGATCGCCCAGCTCGAGCAGAACCCGGAAGCGGCCGCGAAGGTCGCGATGTGCGGGATCAACCTGTCCGCCGGCACCCTGCTCGACGAGGGCTTCGTCGGCTTCGTCGCCGAGCGCCTGCACCGCAGCACCTTCCCGCCCAACCGCCTGTGCTTCGAGATCACCGAGACCAGCGCGATGCGCGACCCCAACCGCGCGCAGCGGGTGATCGACGACCTGCGCGCGCTCGGCTGCCGGTTCGCGCTCGACGACTTCGGCACCGGCTTCTGCTCGTTCGGCCACCTGCGCGCGCTGGACGTGGACTTCATCAAGATCGACGGCAGTTTCGTGCGCGACATGGAAACCTCGCCGCTGGCCGGCGAGGTGGTGCGCTCCATCACCCGCATCGCGCACATGCTGCGCAAGCGCACGATCGCCGAGCACACCGAGAGCCTGTCGGTGCGCGACGCCCTGGCCGCGCTCGGGGTGGACTACGCGCAGGGTTTCGCGATCGACCGCCCGCAACCGCTGGACGCCTACTTCGCCACGCTGGTCCGCTGATCCGGGCCCCGCCGCCGCCGGCTGCCGCTATGCTCATGGCCTGCGCGCATGGACGGGGAGCGGAGTGGCCGAATCGAAGGGATGGCTGCGCGAGTGGCTGGCGACGCTGCTGGCGCGGCCCGACGAAATCATGCTCGAGCAGGGCGCCGGCGGCGAACTGCTGGTGGCGCGGGTGCGCGCCCTGCTGTCGGCGCTGGTGCTGCTGCTGCCGCTGGCCAATGCGCTCGGCGGCGCGCGTGTCGTCGAGACCCTGATCGGGCTGGGCGCGGCGGTGGCGATCAACCTGATCGCCCAGGTCTGGCTGGCGCTCGCGCGGCGCCCGCGCCGGCACGGCTGGCTGCCCTACGCGACCGGCACCTGGGACGTCAGCGCGACCACCGGCGTGCTCGCCCTGCTCGCCCTCGGCGATCGCGCCGCCGCCCTCAACAGCATGGTGGTGTGGGCGTTCTACCTGTTCGCGATCGCGCTGACCGCGCTGCGCAACGACGGCCGGCTGACCCTGTACCTCGGCTCGCTGGCGATCGTCCAGTACGCGCTGCTGGCGTGGATCCTGATCGCCGGCGCCGACCCCGACCAGCTGGTGTCCGCCGACTACGGCACGGTGTCGGCCGGCGCCCAGGTCGAGCGCCTGCTCCTGCTGCTGCTGATGGGGCTGCTGACGCTGGCGATCGTGCAACGCATGCAGCGGCTGATCCAGCTGTCCGGGCGCGACGGCCTGACCGGCCTGCCCAACCGCCTGTGGCTGGCCCAGCGCATGCCCGGCATCTGCGAGGAGGCGCGCGCCGAGGGCGGCTCGCTGACCCTGGTCCTGCTCGACCTCGACCGCTTCCGCCGCATCAACGACGAGATCGGCCACCGCGACGGCGACCGCGCCCTGCGCCACGTGGTCGGCCTGCTCGCCGAGAGCCTGGAGCCGGAGGAGCACATCGCCCGCATCGGCGGCCAGGAATTCGTGCTGCTCCTGCGCTGCCCGCTGGGCAGCGCGTGGGAGCGGGTCGAGCGCCTGCGCCGCGGGCTGGCCGCGCGCCCGTTCGTGCCCGCCTATGGCGCCGAACCGCAGCGGATCACCTTCAGCGCCGGCCTCGCCGCCTGGCCGCAGGACGGCGCCGACCTCTCCGGCCTGCTGCACAGCGCCGACCGCCGCCTGCGCCAGGCCAAGCGCGGCGGCAGCAACCGGGCGGTCGCGCGCGACGCCTGAACGCGGCAACGCCGACGGCGTCGCTTCACTCCGCGCGCATTTGCCCCTACGCTGCGCCAGCGCCGCGCTCCCGCGGCCGCGTCGCAAGGGGACGACCGCGTGAGCCTGAAACTGCGCCTGGTGCTGATGAATTTCCTCCAGTTCTTCATCTGGGGGGCATGGCTGCTGACGATCGGCGCCTACTGGTTCCAGAACCGCCAGTGGTCGGGCACCAGCTTCGGCGCGATCTTCTCGACCATGGGCATCGCCGCGCTGTTCATGCCGGCGCTGATGGGGGTGGTCGCCGACAAGTGGATCAGCGCGCAGAAGCTGTACGGCGCGCTGCACCTGACCGGCGGCGCGCTGCTGGCGCTGGTGCCGGCGGTGGACGATCCGCACACCATGTTCTGGGTGATGCTGGCGACGATGATCTGCTACATGCCGACCATCTCGCTGGCGATCGCGGTGGCCTACAACGCGCTCAAGCAGGAAGGCCTGGACGTCGTGCGCGATTACCCGCCGATCCGGGTGTGGGGCACGATCGGCTTCATCGTCGCGCTGTGGACGACCAGCCTGCTCGGGCTGGAGACCTCGCCCGGCCAGTTCTACGTCGCCGCCGCGGCGGCGATCGTGCTCGGGCTGTACGCCTTCACCCTGCCGCCGGCGCCGCCGCGACTCGGCCGTGGCGAAAGCCGCGCGCTGGTGGACGTGCTGGGGCTGTCGGCCTTCCGCCTGTTCCGCGACCGCAACATGGCGGTGTTCTTCGTGTTCGCGATGCTGCTGGGCGCGGCACTGCAGCTGACAAACGCCTACGGCGACACATTCCTGCACGACTTCGCCGCCGTGCCGGCCTTCCAGGACACGCTCGCGGTGCGCTACCCCGCGATCATCATGTCGATCTCGCAGGTGTCGGAAACGCTGTTCATCCTCACCATCCCCTTCTTCCTGAGGCGCTTCGGGATCAAGGCGGTGATGACGATGAGCATGCTCGCCTGGTTCCTGCGCTTCGGCCTGTTCGCCTACGGCGACCCGGGCGCCGGACTGTGGATGATCGTGCTCAGCTGCATCGTCTACGGCATGGCCTTCGACTTCTTCAACATCTCCGGTTCGCTGTTCGTGGAGCAGCAGAGCGACCCGCGCATTCGCGCCAGCGCGCAGGGGCTGTTCATGCTGATGACCAACGGCATCGGCGCGATCCTCGGCAGCGCGATCAGCGGCTGGATGATCGACCGCTGGTTCACCGATGCCGCCGGCGGCAAGGACTGGCACGGAATCTGGGTGACGTTCGCGCTGTACGCGCTGGGCATGGCGGTGCTGTTCGTGCCGCTGTTCCGCGCGCCGCGCGGGGCGGCGCACGCCATGCCCGCGCACGGCGCCGCCGACGTCGGCAGCCCGTAGCGCCATGGCGCGGGTCGTCGTCGCCGGCTCGTTCAACGTCGACCACGTGTGGACGCTGGACGCGCTGCCCGCGCCGGGCGAGACGCGCGCCGGGCGCTACGCCAGCGGCCCCGGCGGCAAGGGCTTCAACCAGGCGGTCGCGGCGGCGCGCGCGGGGGCGTCCACCACCTTCCTGTGCGCGCTGGGCGATGACGCAGGCGCCCACTGGGCGCGCGAGCTCGCCGCCGCCGATGGCATCGACCTGCGGGCCGAGCCCAGCGACGCGCCAACCGGCACTGCAGGCATCTGCGTGGACGCCGACGGCCGCAACATGATCGCGATCGGCGCCGGGGCCAACGCCGCGCTGTCGGCCGGCTTTCTCGCCCGCGAGCGGGACGTTTTTGGCGACGCGCGAGTGGTGCTGGCGCAGCTGGAGTCGCCGATGGACGCGATTGCCGAAGCGTTGCGCCTGGCCCGTGCGCACGGCGCGCTCGCCCTGCTCAATCCCGCGCCCGCCAACGCCGCCACCACCAAGGACCTGCTCGCCGCCAGCACGGTGCTGACGCCGAACGAGAGCGAGCTTTCCGCGCTCCTCCAGCGCCACCTCGACCGCGCCCTGACCGCCGACGCCGTCGCCGCCAGCACCGACGACGCGCTGCACGCCGCATGCCGCGCGCTGTTGCCGCACGGCACGGTCGTCGTCACCCTCGGCGCGTCCGGTTGCTTCGTCTCCCATCCGGACGATGCGCGGCGCGGCGACGACGCGGTGAGCTACCGCGTGGCCGCCGAGCCGGCGCGCGTGGTGGACACCACCGGCGCCGGCGACGCCTTCAACGGCGCCCTGGCCGCGGCGCTGGCGATGCAGCCGCAGCGCGCCTTCGCCGAGCACGTGCGCTTCGCCGGCCGCTACGCCGCGCTGTCCACCGAACGGCCCGGCGCCGCGCTGTCCATGCCCGCCCGCGCCGAGGTCGAGGCGCGCTTCGGCTGATCCGCGCGCCGGGCGCGCACGGGCGCGCCGGTAGAATGCGTGCATGCGCATCGGGTCCCACCTCATCGCTCCGCAGGTCGTGCTCGCGCCCATGGCGGGCGTGACCGACAAGCCGTTCCGCGTCCTGTGCAAGCGGCTGGGCGCGGGCCTGTGCGTGTCGGAAATGACCACCTCCGACCCGCGCTTCTGGCACACCGCCAAGTCGCGCAGCCGGATGGACCACGCCGGCGAGCCGGCCCCGGTCAGCGTGCAGATCGCCGGCACGGATCCGGCGACGCTCGCCGACGCCGCGCGCCACAACGTCGCCCACGGCGCGCAGCTGGTCGACATCAACATGGGCTGCCCGGCGAAGAAGGTCTGCAACGCCTGGGCCGGCTCGGCGCTGATGCGCGACGAGGCGCTGGTCGGCCACATCCTCGACGCCGTCGTTGCGGCGGTGGACGTGCCGGTCACACTGAAGATCCGCACCGGCTGGGCGGCGCACGCGCGCAACGCGCTGGCGATCGCGCGCATCGCCGAAGCCGCCGGCATCGCCGCACTGGCGATCCACGGCCGCACCCGCGACCAGCACTACACCGGCATGGCCGAGTACGACACGATCGCCGAGGTCAAGGCGGCGCTGTCGATCCCGGTGATCGCCAACGGCGACGTGGATTCGCCGCGCAAGGCGGAAGCGGTGCTGCGCCACACCGGGTGCGACGCGGTGATGATCGGGCGCGCGGCGCAAGGCCGGCCGTGGATCTTCCGCGAGGTCGCGCACTACCTCGCTACCGGCGAGTTGCTGCCCGAGCCCCCGCTCACCGAGGTGCGCGACGTGCTGCTCTCGCACCTCGCCCACCTGCACGCGTTCTACGGCGAGCCGGCCGGCGTGCGCATCGCGCGCAAGCACCTGGGCTGGTACGCGAAGGACCGTCCGGAGAACGCCGCGTTCCGCCACGTCGTCAACCGCGCGGAAACCGCGGACGCGCAGCTGCGCCTCACCCGCGACTACTTCGACGCGCTGGTCGCCGGCGTCGCGCCGGAGCTGCCGGCCGCGGCCTGAGCTTCGCCAGCGTTGCTAGGCAGGCGCGGCGAGCGCGGTGGGCGGGAGAGGTGGGCAGGACCGTATGCGCCATGGATGGCGCATCCGAGCCTCCATGGACGGATTCACGGCGTGTCCTGCCTGCCTCTCCCGCCCGCCGCGCCCTACCAGAACTCCCAAGCCGACTCCGCTTCCTGTCTCCTCCGTTATTCGTCTCCCGGGCGTGGACGCCACCCTCCGCCATGGCGGCCTACACTCGCGGCGAAGGAGCCCCGCATGCCGCAGACCGAACGTCCCAACGAATTCCCCTACCTGCACGGTTTCTCGCCGACCGAACAGGCGCGCCTGGTCAAGCAGGCGCGACTGGCGGAAACGACCATCTTCCGCAATATCGACTACAACGGCGTGGAGCGGCTGCTGGAAGTCGGCAGCGGCGTCGGCGCGCAGACCGAGATCCTGCTGCGGCGCTTTCCCGACCTGCACGTCACCGGCGTCGACCTCAGCCAGACCCAGCTCGACGCCGCCGCGCATAGGCTCGGCGCGATGCCGTGGCTGGAGGGCCGCTACGCCCTGCGCCAGGCCGACGCCACCGACCTGCCGTTCGAGCCGCGCAGCTTCGACGGCGCCTTCCTGTGCTGGGTGCTCGAACACGTGCCCGATCCCGCGCGGGTGCTTGCGGAAGTGCGCCGGGTGCTGGCCCCGGGCGCGCCGGTCTACGTCACCGAGGTGATGAACTCCTCGTTCCTGCTCGATCCCTATTCGCCCAACACCTGGCGCTACTGGATGGCGTTCAACGACTACCAGCACGAAAGCGGCGGCGACCCCTTCGTGGGCGCCAAGCTCGGCAACCTGCTGCTGGCCGGCGGCTTTGACGACGTGACCACCGAAATCAAGGTCTTCCACTTCGACAACCGCGAGCCGGCCCGGCGCAAGAGCATGATCGCGTTCTGGGAGGAGCTGCTGCTGTCGGCCGCCGACCAGCTGCTGGAGGCGGGCAAGGTCGACCGCGACACGGTCGACGGCCTGCGGCGCGAGATGCACCAGGTGCAGAAGGATCCCGACGCGGTGTTCTTCTACGCCTTCGTGCAGGCGCGCGCGGTCGTGTACTGACGGGCCGCCGGCGCGATCGCACCGTCGTGGCGCCGGCGGACCGACAAACCCTCGCGCCGGCTGGACCAGGACCGGCGCACAATGCGCCGGCCGGGCCGAGCCTGTATCATGCGCGGCCATCCTTTCATCCGGATCAACGGATGAATCCCCCCGACGAGAGTTGCCGATGACCGCTTCCAGCTACCTCTTCACCTCCGAGTCCGTCTCCGAGGGCCATCCGGACAAGGTGGCCGACCAGATTTCCGATGCCGTGCTCGACGCCATCGTCGCCCAGGACAAGCGCGCGCGCGTGGCCTGCGAGACCATGGTCAAGACCGGCGTGGCGATCGTCGCCGGCGAGGTGACCACCTCCGCGTGGGTGGACATCGAGGGCCTGGCGCGGCGCGTCATCAACGACATCGGCTACACCGATTCGGACGTCGGCTTCGACGGCCACACCTGCGGCATCCTCAACCTGATCGGCAAGCAGTCGCCCGACATCGCCGCGGGCGTGGACCGCAAGAAGCCGGAGGAACAGGGCGCGGGCGACCAGGGCCTGATGTTCGGCTACGCCTGCAACGAGGCGCCCGAGTACATGCCGGCGCCGATCTACTACAGCCACCGCCTGGTCGAGCAGCAGGCGAAGATCCGCAAGAAGAAGAATTCGCCGCTGCCGTGGCTGCGCCCGGACGCGAAGTCGCAGGTCACCCTGCGCTACGCCGACGACAAGGTCGCCGGCCTCGACGCGGTGGTGCTGTCCACCCAGCACGATCCGGGCGTGAAGCACAAGGACCTGGTCGAGGGCGTCTACGAATACATCCTCAAGCCGGTCCTGCCCAAGGCGTGGCTGGAAGGCCTGTCGAAGAAGAAGATCCACATCAACCCGACCGGCATCTTCGTGATCGGCGGTCCGGTCGGCGACTGCGGCCTGACCGGCCGCAAGATCATCGTCGACACCTACGGCGGCATGGCCCGCCACGGCGGCGGCGCGTTCTCGGGCAAGGATCCGTCCAAGGTCGACCGCTCGGCCGCGTACGCCGCGCGCTACGTCGCCAAGAACGTGGTCGCCGCGGGCCTGGCCGACAAGTGCGAGGTGCAGGTGAGCTATGCGATCGGCGTCGCCGAGCCGACCTCGATCTCGGTCACCACCTTCGGCACCGGCAAGGTGCCCGACGCGCAGATCGAGAAGCTGATCCGCCGCCACTTCGACCTGCGCCCGTACGGCATCGTGAAGATGCTGGACCTGATCCACCCGATCTACCAGGCGACCGCGTCCTACGGCCACTTCGGACGCAAGCCGCAGGAAGTGCGTTACACCGACGCCAGCGGCAAGCAGCAGACCGCGACCGCCTTCTCCTGGGAAAAGACCGACAAGGCCGCCGAGCTGCGCGCGGACGCGAAGCTCAAGTAAGCGCGTTCCGGCAGGTCCCGAAAAACCCCTCTTCCGCGAAGAGGGGTTTTTTTGTTGCCCGCGGGCGGGGCTGAACCGCGCGCAACGGGTTTCACCACTGCTTGACCGCTCGCTGCCGATGTTGGCCCGACACGACCCCGGGCCCGAGCATGCCACGCACCGTCCCCGCCGCTCCCGCCTTCGCGCCCGATGCGGCGCGCGCTCGGCGTGGCGCGCCGCCGGCGGGTGCCGACCCCGCTCCGTCCCGCCCGCGGAACGATTGATGGCCGCCGCGCCGCGCGAGCACGCAGGCCGACCGGCGCCGTGGCAGGCCATCGCGCGCCACCCATGGCGCGCAGTACTGGCGCTGCTCGCGCTGGCGATCGTGCTGCTGCTGGTGTTCTGGGACTGGAACTGGTTCAAGGGGCCGGTCGAGCGCATCGTCCAGGGCCGCACCGGCCGCAGACTCGAGATCGTCGGCGACCTCGACGTGGACCTCGGCCGCACCACCCTCGTTCGCGCCGAGCGCCTGCGCTTCGGCAACGCGCCGTGGTCGAAGACACCGCGCATGGCCACCGCGCAGCGCGTGGAAATCGGCGTGGAAATCTGGCCGCTGCTGCGGCGCGAGGTGCGCCTGCCGCTGCTGCGCCTGACGGGCGCCGACCTGCTGCTCGAGCGCAATGCGCGGGGCGAAGGCAACTGGGACTTCCTGCCCGACACCGGCGAACCCTCGCGGGTGCGCTACGGCCGGCTGTGGATCGACGCCGGCCATCTGAGTTTCCGCGACCCCGCGCAGAACACCGACATCGCCGTCGACCTGCAGAGCGCGCGACCTGACGCCGCCGGCGCGCCGCCGCCGGTGCGGGTCGACGGCGGCGGACGCTGGCGCGGCGCGCGCTTCAAGGTCGAAGGCCGGGCCGAATCGCCGCTGGCACTGCGCGACCGCGCCGCGCCCTTCCACATCGAGGCGACCGCGACCGCGGGCGCCACCCGCGCGCAGGCGCGCGGGACCCTGCTCGACCCGCTGCGCCTGCGCGACTTCGACCTGCGTTTCGCGCTCAGCGGCCGCAGCCTGGCCGACCTGTATCCGCTGCTGCAACTCGCCCTGCCGGAATCGCCGCCCTATGCCTTCGACGGCCGCCTGACCCGCGATGTCGAGGGCAAGCGCACCACCTGGCACTACGACGGCTTCAAGGGCACGGTCGGCGACAGCGACCTCGCCGGCGACGCCGCCGTCACCGTCGGCGGCGCACGGCCCTTCCTGAAGGCGAATCTCGTCTCGCGCACGCTCGATTTCGACGACCTCGCGGTGTTCGTCAACAAGGCCCCGAAGGCCGGCAAGGGCGAGACCACCAATGCCGAACTCGCCGCGCAGGCGGCGCGCGAGGCGGCCAGCCCGCGGGTGTTGCCCAACACCCCCTACGACCTGGGCAAGCTGCGCGCGATGGACGCCGACGTGCGCTGGAAGGCCCACCGCCTCGCCGCACCGAAGCTGCCGCTGGACGACATGGACGTGCACCTGCTGCTGGACGACGGCCTGCTGCGGCTGGAGCCGGCCGACTTCGGCGTTGCCGGCGGCCGCATCCGCGGCACCGTGCGCATGGACGCCCGGGAATCCCCCATCCGCACCAGCGCGCAGGCCAGCCTGCGCGGCCTCGACCTCGACCGGCTGTTGCCGGAGGTCGAATCCGCGCGCGACGCGGTCGGCCGCGTCGGCGGCGAGGTCACGCTCGCGGGGACCGGCAATTCGATCGCGAAGATGCTCGGCACCGCTGACGGCAAGATCGCGCTCGGCATGGGCAAGGGCGAAATCAGCAACCTGG
Organism: Lysobacteraceae bacterium; assembly: GCA_035539135.1. GTDB lineage: Bacteria > Pseudomonadota > Gammaproteobacteria > Xanthomonadales > Xanthomonadaceae > JABFWF01. The sequence continues at coordinate 131,792 of DATLJD010000011.1, read as the reverse complement.
TCATGGAACTCGCCGGGCTCGACATCGAGGAGGCGCTGAAATTCCTGGTGACCGGCGACAAGCTGATCCCGATCCGCTGCGCGTTCGGCGACTTCGCGGTGCAGGACGGGGTGATGCGCGCGCGTGCACTGGCCTTCGACACCACCGACACGATGATCGTCGGCGACGGTACGATCAGCCTGCGCGACGAGACCTTCGACCTGACCCTGCGGCCGCGGCCCAAGGACCGCAGCCTGTTCGTGCTGCGCTCACCGCTGCTCGTGGGCGGCACCTTCAAGGACCCGAGCTTCCGGCCGGACCTCAAGCGCGTCGGCCTGCGCGGCGCGATCGCGCTCACCCTCGGCAGCATCGCGCCGCCGGCCGCGCTGCTGGCCACCATCGAAACCGGGCCGGGCGAAAACCTGCAGTGCGGCGGCAGGTACGCGAAATGATGGCGCTACGCAGTGGAGCAGGGAGACGGGAGACGGGAGACGGGGGAAACGCTACCCACCGTGGAGCTGAGCTTGCTCCGCTGGCCCCTCAGGACGCGATGTAGCGCTGCAGCTGTTCCAGCTCCATCTGCTGGTCCTCGATCACCGCCTTGACCAGGTCGCCGATCGAGACCACGCCGAGCACGGCATCGCCGTCGAGTACCGGCAGGTGGCGGATGCGCCGCTCGGTGACGATCTGCATGCAGCGGTCGCTGCTGTCGTCCAGCCCGACGCTGACCACGTCGCGGGTCATGATGTCGCGCACCGCCGTGTCCCGCGAGGAGCGCCCCTGCAGCACCACCTTCCGTGCGTAGTCGCGCTCGGACAGGATCCCGACCAGGCGCCCGCCCTGCATCACCAGCAGCGCGCCGATGCGTTTTTCGGCCATCAGCGCGACCGCGTCGATGACCGGGGCGTCGGGACCGATCGCGAAGACCTCAGGCGCTTTCGCCTCGAGCAGCTGGCGGACCGTACGCATGGGCCTCTCCTCCGGCTGGGGTGGTCCCGGCCGAGCATACTCCCGGCGCGGGCCGCCAGGTGTCGACGAGGTAGAGGGGACGCTGCTTGGCCTCCATGTACAGCCGGCCGAGGTATTCGCCGATCACCCCGAGCGCGATCAGCTGCACGCCGCCCAGCAACAGCACCACCGCCATCATGCTCGGCCAGCCGGCGACCGGGTCGCCCCACAGCAGCGCCTTGAGCACGACCCAGCCCGCGTACAGCAGCGCCAGCAGCGCGGTGCCGAGGCCGAGGTAGGTCGCCAGGCGCAGCGGCGCGGTACTGAAGCTGGTGATGCCTTCCAGCGCGAAGTTCCACAACGACCAGAAGTTGAACTTGCTGCGGCCGGCGATGCGCGGCTCGCGCTCGTAGGGGATCGCGACCTGGCGGAAACCGACCCAGCCGAACAGGCCCTTCATGAAGCGCTGGCGTTCGCGCAACTGCCGCAGCGCCGCCAGCGCGCGCGGCGAGAGCAGGCGGAAGTCGCCGGTGTCGCGCGGCACCGGCGTGCGCGACAGGCGGCCGATCACCCGGTAGAAGCCGTGCGCGGTCGCTTTTTTCAGCCAGCCTTCGCCTTCGCGCACGGTGCGGGTGCCGTGCACGTCGTCGTAGCCCTCGCGCCACTTGGCGACGAAGCGCGGGATCAGCTCGGGCGGATCCTGGCCGTCGGCGTCGAGCACCAGCGCGGCGCCCTCGTCGACGAGGTCGAGGCCGGCGGTCAGCGCCGCCTCCTTGCCGAAGTTGCGCGACAGCCGTAGCAGCGCGACCCGCGGATCGGCCGCCGCCAGTTGCTGCAGCACCGGCCAGGTGGCGTCGCGGCTGCCGTCGTCCACGTACAGCACGCGGCCGTCCACGCCCTCCACGCGCAACGCGTCGAACACCGCCGCGACGCGCGCGTGCAGCGCCGGCAACGCCGCCTCCTCGTTGTAGGCGGCCACCACCACGGTGAGCAGGTCGCGGGTCATCGGCGCATGGTAGCCGCAGCGCGCGCGGTTCAGTCGGCTGGCGGGCGCCAGCCGTCGGGACCGAGGTGGCGCATCTGCCGCTGGATGCCGGCGGCGCGCCGCTGCACGTAGGGGCCGGGCCGGCGGGCGTCGTAGCGGCGCGGGTTCGGCAACACCGCGGCCAGGCGCGCACTCTCGGCAGGGGTGAGGCGGGCCGCGTCCTTGCCGAAGAAGCTGCGCGCGGCCGCCTGCGCGCCATAGACGCCGTCGCCGAACTCGGCGACGTTGGCATACACCTCGATGATGCGCGTCTTCGGCCACAACGCCTCGATCAGCACCGTGTACCAGGCCTCCAGCCCCTTGCGCGCCCAGCGGGTCCAGCCGTTGCCGCGCCACAGGAACAGGTTCTTGGCGGTCTGCTGGCTGATCGTGCTGGCACCGCGCAGGCGGCTGACCGGCCGGTTGCGGCGTTCGGCGCGCTCGCGCATGCGCTCGTTGTGGCGGCGCGCCTTTTCGATCGCGGCGAAATCGAAGCCGTGGTGGCGCGGGAAGTTCTGGTCCTCGGCGGCGACCAGCGCCAGCGGCAGGCTCGGCGCCATCCGCGACAGGTCGCGCCAGTCGTGGGCGATGCGGAAGCGCCAGTCGCCCGCCCGCCAGGCGTCCAGCTGCCGCGCGACCATGAAGGCCGAGCACGGCGGATCCACGAAGCGCAGCACCAGCACCTGCAGCACGCTGAAGGCGACCGCCAGCACCGGCAGCCACAGCAGCCGCCGCCACCGGCGCCGTTTGCGCCCGCCTTGCCTTGCCGCGCGACCGCCCCCACCCATGCCACTCTCCCGCACAATGCGCGCGCCATTATCGGCCGCGCTCCCCGCCATGAACCAGAACGCCCACCACGACCAGCTGACCCGCTTCCTGCTGCAGGAGGCCGGTGTGCGCGGGGTGCGCGTGCACCTGGACGCGACCTGGGAAGAGATCCGCACACGCAGCGCGTACCCCAGCGCCGTCGAGGAACTGTTGGGCGAGGCCTGCGTCGCCGCCGCGCTGTTCACCGGCCACGCCAAGGTCGACGGGCGGCTGTCGGTGCAGCTGCGCGGCAGTGGTCCGCTACGCACCCTGTTCGCCGAGTGCACCGCCGCCGGCACCCTACGCGGGATCGCGCAGTACGACGAGGAGGCACCGGTTTCGCGCGACCTGCGCGAGCTCGGCGAGGACGCCGTGCTCGCGATCACCATCGAGAACCCGGGCACGGGCGCGCGCGAGCCGGTCCGTTACCAGGGTCTGGTCGCACTGGAGTCGGACACCCTGGCCGGCGCCTTCGAGGGCTACTTCCGCCAGTCCGAGCAACTGCCCACCCGCCTGCTGCTGGCCGCCGACCGCGGCCGCGCCGCCGGCCTGATGTTGCAGAAACTTCCCGGCGACGCCGGCGACGAGGACGGCTGGACCCGCGCCTGCGCCCTGTTCGACACCCTGACCCCCGCCGAGCTGCTGGACTGGCCGGCCGAAACCCTGTTGCTGCGGCTGTTCCCCGAGGACAGCGTCGAGGTGCTGGGCGGCCGGCCGCTGCGCTTCGCCTGCTCGTGCTCGCGCGAGCGGGTCGAATCCATGCTGCAATCGCTGGGCGAGGAGGAGGCGCGGGCCGCCGCCGAGGGCGGCATGGCCGAGGTCCGCTGCGAGTTCTGCGGCCAGCAGTACCGTTTCGCGCCGGAGGAGATCGGCGCCCTGTTCCGCCCTCCGCACGGGACGGTCGAGGCCACGCCGCCAGCCCGCCTCCAGTAGGCCTGGGCCGGTCTGGGTCACGTTTCGCCGACAGGCGGATTGTTAAAGAACCATAAACCGGCTAGAGTGACTCCCCGTTCCCGTGGAACTCCGGCCCGCCCTCCGGGTCAGACCCGCACCATGTTGTCCCGCATGCTCCGCACGCCACTTGCTCTCCTGCTCGCCTTCGGCGTGGCAGCGGGCGCGTCCGCGCAGACGACACAGTCCGCGGGCAAGCACGGCCAGACGGTGCTGCCGGTGTGGAACAACGTCAGCGGCAAGGTCGAGGCACTGCTGGTGCTGGAGCCGGTGGGCGGGGCCCAGGCCGGCGCCCGCTGGCGCTTCGGCCGCACCGCGCTGGACGCCACCTTCGGCCTGAACGCCGGCGATTCGCTGGGCCTGCTGTGCGATCGCCGCAACGGCGTTGCCAGCAGCCTCGGCACCCTGTCCAGCAACTGCCTGCTGGCCTCCTTCGGCAACAACGCCGCCGGCGACGACGGCAGCCGCCGCGCCAGCGTGGGCGCCAGCGTCGGCCGCGGCGGCAACCGCCTCGGCGTGTCGGTCGGCAGCGGCCATGACACCCTGCCGGCTTGGCTGACGCCCGGCCGCACCGGCGCCCGGGTCGAGGCCAACGACCTGACCGTGGTCGCCCGCCGCGACCTCGGCACCCAGGGCTATGTGTCCCTCGCCGGCACCCTGGCCAAGGCCCGGCTGGTGTCCGCCGAGGAGATGCCGGCCCTGGCCGACCGCTGGAACAGCCGCAGCCTGACCCTCGGCGCCGGCACCGGCGCCTTCGGTGCCAGCATCGTCGGCCACGTCGTCGACGCGCCCGGCCAGGAGAAGTGGGAGGCCTTCGGCCTCGGCCTGACCTGGCGCACCCCGTGGAGCGGCCAGCTCACTGTCGGCGCCGACAACGTGGTGACCCGCGGCAAGAATCCCTTCGCCCCGTCCGCCGCCGGCGACGAGGAAGGCGCGGTCCCCTACGTGCGCTACGAACAGGATCTCTGACTCGTTCAGAGAGCGCCGCGCCAAGCCGGTTTCCGGCATCCCGGATTGTGCATTGCAGCACGGTTTTCCGGCGCTTTAACGACACTTTAATTTCTCTCCAGCGGGGGCTACTATCGGCCCCGGCCTTGCCGCTGTTGGTGTCTTCCTTGACCCAGCCGGGGAGGTTCCCATGGGAAATACCCAAGACGACTTGGAGAGAGAGATGACCTTGAAGACCACCAAGCTCCGCGACGCGATCACCTTCGCGCTCGCCGTGGGCGCAACGGCCACGGCCGGGATGGGTGTCGCCTTCGCGCAGGATGCCGCTCCGGCGGACCAGGCGACGGCGCCCGCCGAGCAGCAGGCCGCGACCCTCGACCGCATCGAGGTGACCGGTTCGCGCATCCGCCGCGTCGACGCCGAAAACGCCAGCCCGGTCGTGACCATCGATCGCGCCGCGATCGAGAAGACCGGCAAGCTCACCATCGGCGACCTCGTGCAGGAGCTGCCGAACATCGCCGGCGCCGCGACCAACCCGCAGGTCAACAACGGCGGCGGTACCGGCGCGTCCACGATCGACCTGCGCGGCCTCGGCTCGCAGCGCACGCTGGTCCTGATCAACGGCCGCCGCGTCGTCCACCAGGGCGGCAACGACGGCGGTGCCGACGTCAACGCGATCCCGGCCTCCGCGGTCGAGCGCATCGAAGTCCTGACCGTCGGCGCTTCGTCGGTGTACGGCTCCGACGCCGTCGCCGGCGTCGTCAACTTCATCATGCGCAAGGACTTCGAGGGCCTGCAGGCCTCGATCGACTACGGCATCTCCAGCCGTGACGACGGCCAGCGCCAGGGTGGTTCGCTCACCTTCGGTCAGGTCGGCGACCGCGGCAATGTCATCGCCGGCGTCAACTACAACAAGTTCGACGCGATCTCCTCCGGCGACCGCGATTACTCGAAGGACGCGACCTACCTGTACGGCGGCTACGTCACCGTGCTGGGTTCGAGCCGCAACCCGCGCGGCTTCATCGCGCTGCCGGACGGCAACCCGACCGTCGACGCGCTGGGCTGCAACAACGTCACCCTGATCCCCGGCGCCGCCGGCACCGATCCGATCAACGACTACCGTTGCTACGTCGGTTCCGAGGACGCCTACAACTACCAGGCGGTCAACCTGGTGATGACCCCGCAGGAGCGCACCAACGCGTTCTTCCTGGGCAACTACCAGATGACCGACGACGTCAACGGCTTCATCGAGTACTACCACAACAAGACCTCGGCGAACTTCGCGATCGCCGCGCTGCCGTTCGACGCCCGCGGTGACGCGGTGGTGATCTCGGCCGACAACTACTACAACCCGTTCGGCGTCGACTTCGGCCGCAACGACACGATCAACGGCCAGGACTTCCGCAGCCGCTGGACCTCGGTCGGCCAGCGCCGCTCGCTGTACAGCACCACCACCGACCAGCTGGTCGCCGGCCTGGAAGGCTTCCTCGGCGAGACCTGGAAGTGGGACTTCGCGCTGAACTACGGCCACATCTCGCAGTACAACCAGAGCTACGGCTACATGGACTACGCCGGTCTGGCTGACGCGCTGGGCCCGTCGTTCCTCGATCCGGCCACCGGCATCGTGACCTGCGGCACGCCGGCCAACCCGATCCCGCTGACGGCCTGCACCCCGCTCAACGTGTTCAACATCAACGATCCGCAGACGATCGCCACGCTGTCGGCGTTCGAGTCGCGTCCGATCTACTCCACCACCTACGTGCAGCGCGGCTTCGAGGCCAACGCCTCGGGCGAGCTGTTCGACCTGCCGGCGGGCGCAGCCCAGCTGGCGTTCGGCGCGGCGTGGCGCAAGGAGTACCAGCGCAGCGAGGTGGACTACACCGCGATCGCGCGTCCGGACGGCACCTGCTCGATCTCGCAGGAAGCCTGCTCGACCCCGCTGCACGGCGGCTTCGACGTCGGCGAGCTGTACGCCGAGCTGTTCGTCCCGGTGCTGAAGGACGTGGCCTTCGCCAAGGCGCTGAACGTGACCTTCGGTACCCGCTACTCCGACTACAGCAACTTCGGCGGCACCACCAACAGCAAGCTGCAGGTGGAATGGCGTCCGATGGACGACCTGCTGCTGCGCGGCACGGTGGCCGAGGTCTTCCGCGCGCCGAGCATCGGCGACCTGTTCGCGGGTCCGCAGGGCAACGCGCCGACGGCGGACGATCCGTGCGTGGGCTACACCAACGACCCGGCGCATGCCGCGGCCTGCGGTCCGGCCACGGGCGCCACCAACATCCCGGCGGGTGGCATCACCTCGACCGGCCTGAGCCAGACCAACGGCGTCGTGTCCGGTTCGGTCGCCGCCGGTTACGACCTGCAGCCCGAGCAGGGCAAGTCGTTCGACTGGGGCCTGGTGTACGACCCGAGCTGGCTGCCGGGCTTCTCGGCGAGCCTCGACTACTGGCGCATGTTCCTGGACGACAACATCGTCACCGTCGGCGCGCAGACCGTGCTCAACGCCTGCTACAACGACAACAACAGCCCGTTCTGCCCGTTCATCAACCGCTTCACGGACGGCCAGATCAACTTCATCGCGCAGCCGACCGTCAACCTCGGCCGCCTGGACGTGAAGGGCTGGGACCTGGCGCTCCGCTACCGCCTGCCCGACACCGCGTTCGGCAGCTGGACCTTCGGCCTGGACAGCACCTACATCGCGCGTTGGGACAACGACGTCGATACGGGCAGCGACCTGGATCCGATCGTGCACATCGCCGGCCACTACAACAAGGATTACGGCATGTACTCGCGTATCCGTGGCCGCCTGTTCACCAACTGGTCCATGGGTGACTGGAGCGCGAGCTGGCGCATGCGCTACATCGGGCCGTTCGACCTCGGCAACGCGGACGTCCGCCAGGGCACCAGCGCCGACGGCGGCATCCCGGGCGTCGAGCTGAACTACGGCAGCTACACGCTGCACAGCCTGAACGTCGGTTATGCCCTGCCCTCGATCAACTCGCGGATCGAGGTCGGCGTGGACAACGTGTTCGACAAGCAGCCGCCGATGATGTTCCAGAACAACGTGCTCAACGCCAACACCGACGTCAGCAGCTTCGACGCGGTCGGCCGCTACTTCTGGGCCCGTTACACCGTCAAGTTCTGATCCATCGAGGCAATTGCTAGACTTCGGGGCCGCACGGGAAACCGTGCGGCCCTTTTCTTTGCGGGGCTTCCATGCAGGCCAGCACGTTGGACGATGCCATCGCCGCCTACCGGACCGGCCGCTTCGGCGACGCCGCGCTGGGCTGCCGGCGGGTGCTGGAATCGCGCCCGGCCGACGAGGCCGCACTGACCGTGCTGGCGATGGCCGAACACGCCGCGGGGCGCCACACGCAGGCGGCCGAGGCCTTCGAGGCCCTCACCCGAGCCTACCCGCGGACCCCCGAATACTGGGCCAACCTCGGCTACATGCTGCGCCTGGCCGGCCGCTACGCCGAGGCCGAGGCCGCCTTCGGACGCTCGCTGGAGCTCGCGCCCAGGGCCGCAAGCACGCTGGCCAATCTCGGCCTGCTGATGCTGGACATGGGCCGGCTGGGCGCGGCCCGCCACCGTTTCCTCGATGCGGTGGAGGCCGACCCAACCTTCCTGCCCGGCGCCATCCACGCGGCGATCGCCTGTTTCGAGTGCGGCGACCTGCGCCGCGCCGAACAATTGATCCCGCCACGCGAACGCTGGGCCGAGGCCGAGGGCGAACTACGCCACGACCTGGCGATGGCGCTGATCCACGTCGGCCGCACCGAGGACGCCGAACAGGTGCTGGATCCGCGCACGCTGGGCCCGGGCGACGGCCGCGCGCTGGCGCGCCTGGCGATGCTGCGCGAGCGCACCAACCGCCTCGACGAGGCCCGCGCCCTGCTCGACCGCGTGCGCGCCGCGCCGGGAGCGGACGATCCCGACCTGCGCAGCGACATCCTGACCGTGGAGGGCGCGCTGGCGATGCGGGCGAAGGACTACCCGCGGGCGCAGGCGCTCACCGAGGAACTGCTTGCGGGCAAGTTGCCCGACACCGCACGCGCGAGCGCTCTGTTCACCCTCGGCGCGATCGCCGACAAGCAGGGCCGGCCCGACGCTGCGATGGAAGCGCTTGCGCAGGCGCACGCGATCCATTTCGCGCTCGCGGCGGAGATCGTGCCCGCGGTCGCCCACAGCGGCGAGGAGCCGCTGCAGATCGCAACCCGGCTGATGCAGCCGGAGGAATGCGGCTTCGCCGCGGCGCGCGAGGCCGAGGGCCCGCAGCCGGTCTTCATCGTCGGCTTCCCGCGTTCCGGCACCACCATGCTGGAGCAGATGCTCGACGCCCACCCGGGCTTCGTCTCGATGGACGAGCAGCCGATCCTGCAGCGCTGCATCGAGGAAATGCAGGCGCTCGGGCACGACTACCCGCACCAGCTCGACCGGCTGTCCTCCGACGAGGTCGCGCGCATGCGCGCCGTGTACTGGCAGGAGGTCGGCCGCATCCTCGACGTCGGTCCGGGGCAGACCCTGGTCGACAAGAACCCGCTTAACCTGCTGCGGCTGCCGGTGATCCGGCGGATGTTCCCGGCCGCGCGCATTATCCTCGCGCTGCGCCATCCCTGCGACGTGGTGCTGAGCTGCTACATGCAGAACTTCCGCTCGCCGGCCTTCATGGTCCTGTGCTCCAGCCTGGAGCGGCTGGCGAAGAGCTACGTCAACGCGATGCGCAACTGGATCCACCACCAGGACCTGCTCCGCCCGGAGGTGCTGCAGCTCCGCTACGAGGAGACCTGCGCCGACTTCCCCGCGCAGGTGGGACGGATCGCCGAATTCCTGCGGATCGCCGACCGCGCGCCGCTCGCCCGCTTTTCCGAGCACGCCGCGCGCAAGGGCTACATCAGCACGCCGAGCTACTCGCAGGTGATCGAGCCGGTCAACACCCGCGCGGTAGCGCGCTGGCATGCCTACCGGCGCCATTTCGACGCGGCGCTGCCGATCCTGCAGCCGGTCGCCGACCACTGGGGCTACGACTTCGCATGAGCAGGCAGGCGCTCGCCGACTACGTCCGCGTCTACGACGATTCGTTGCCGGCGCCGTTCTGCGCCCAGCTGGTGGGGAATTTCGAGCAGACCGTCGCCCAGCACTTCCGCAACGGCCGCGGCGTGCGCGCTGGGCTGGAGGACAGCGAGTGGACCGAGCTCGACGTCGGCCGGCTGGCCGACGACGCGTTCCGCGGCTTCTTCCTGTCGAAGATCGAGGCGGCGCTGGCGCGCTACAACGCCGATGTCGGCCTGCGCATCGCGGTGCCGATGCGCCCGCGCACCGATCGCCTGATCCTCAAGTGCTACCGTCCCGGCGGCCAGGAAGGCTTCCAGCTGCACTTCGATTCGCTGGACGAGGTCTGCGGCCGCTACCTGGTGTTCCTGTGGTACCTCAACGACGTCGCCGAGGGCGGCGAGACCGAGTTCCCCGACCTCGGCATCAAGGTCGCGCCGCGCGCGGGCCGGCTGCTGGTGTTCCCGCCCTACTGGATGTACCAGCACGCCGGACTGCCGCCGGTCAGCGGCGACAAGTACATCCTCTCGACCTACCTGATGTTTTGACCGTCAGCGGGTGCCGGCGGCTGCGTTGAAGTCGCCGATGCGCTCCACCAGGTCGCCCAGCGCGATCCGCTCGGGTTCCTCGAGGTAGGGGTTCCAGGTGTCGAGGATCATCACCACGCGGGTTTCGTCGCTGCGGTTCCATGCCTCGTGCAGCATGCTGTCGTCGAAGGTGACGCAGCGGCCCTGCTGCCAGCGGTGGGTGTCGCCGCCGACCACGATCGCGCAATCACCCTCGGGGATCACCAGCGGCAGGTGGGTGACCACGCGGGTATTGGTGACGCCGTGGTGCGGGGTGATGTGCGAGCGCGGCGCCAGCACCGAATACAGCACTTCCGGCGCGTGCTCGCGGATGCGGGTGAGCGGCACGCCGTCGAGCGCCGCCGAGGTGCGCGGGCAGGCGGCGTGGTGGTCGTCGAAGCGCGTGCCGTGGCGGAAGAAGAAGTACGCGTCCCAGGCGCGCGAGCTCTCGTCGCCCGCGAGGTAGGCCGCCTCGACCGCCTTGTCGGTCGTGCCGAGGAAGGGCTCCAGCCCGCGTGCTTCCTGCAGGCGCGCCAGCGCCTCGGCGCGGATTTCGCCGGTGCGCGCTTCCAGCGCCTCGTACCAGGGGAACAGCGCGCGGTCGAAGAAGGTCACCGGCGGCAGCGACGGCATCCAGAAGAACTTGGGCTGTTGGCGCGGATCGCGCGGCGGCGCGGCGCGCAGGCCGAGGTAGATCTCGAGCGCTTCGATCACCCGTCGCAGGGCATCGGGTCCGAACGCCGCGACGTGCGGCTCCAGCACCTGCATGAAGGCCGCCTGCCGGCCGGCGTCGATCCGGCGCATCGCCTGCCGGACCCGCTCGCGCAGACCGGGCGGCGTGGAGGCATCCGACAGCCACTGGCCCTGCTTCTGCGCGTCGCAGACCGCACGGAACAGGGCCTGCACGGCAGCGTCGCCCTCGCCGAGCGCATCCAGGGTTTCGCCGTAGGCCAGGCGCAACGTGAAGTCCGCGGGCCGCGCCGCCAGCGCCTTGCGGAAGGCCGGCGCCGCGGCCTGCGCGTCACCGAGCGCGGCGCGGCTGATCGCGTAGCGCGCGGCGACCGGGTACGGCGCGTCGTCCTGGGCCGCGCCGGATTCCAGCAGTTCGGCGGCAGCCCGCCAGTCGCCGCCGGCCATCAGCACCGTGGCGTGCAGCACCTGGGCGCCGGTGTCCGCCGGATCGCGTTCTAGCAATGCCGCGCTGACCTCGCGCGCGCGGCGCAGGTCCCCGGCGGCGAGGTGGCGTTGCACCTCCCCGCGCGGGTCCGCCGGCGTCGCGTTCACTCGGCCAGGGCCGCCGCGATGCGCTGCTGCTCGTCCTTCAGCGCCTGCGGCATGCGCGGGCCGTACTCGGCGAGGTACTCGCCGATGCCGGCGAATTCCGCCTGCCAGCCGGCGCGGTCGAAGCCGAACAGCTTGGCGCGCGCCTCGTCCGACAGGGCGACGCCGTCGAGGTTGACGTCGCCCTCGCGCGGCAGGTTGCCGATCGGCGTCTCCACCGCGCCGACCCCGCCTTGCGCGCGCTTGATCATCCACTCCAGCACGCGCAGGTTGTCGCCGAATCCCGGCCACAGGAACCTGCCGTCGTCGCCCTTGCGGAACCAGTTGACGTGGAAGACCTTGGGCAGCTTCGCGCCGGGCTTGTCGAACGACAGCCAGTGCGCGAAGTAGTCGGCGAAGTTGTAGCCGCAGAACGGCTTCATCGCCATCGGGTCGCGGCGCATCACGCCGACCGCGCCGGTTGCCGCGGCGGTCGTCTCCGAACCCATCGACGCGCCGACCAGCACGCCGTGCGTCCAGTCGCGCGCCTCGAACACCAGCGGCACCAGCGACGCGCGACGGCCGCCGAACACGATCGCGGAAATCGGCACGCCCTGCGCGTCCTCCGCCATCGGCGACCAGCTCGGGCACTGCCGCGCGCTCACGGTGAAGCGCGAATTCGGGTGCGCGGCCGGGCGCTTGGCCGGATCGTAGGGCTCGCCGCGCCAGTCGGTGACCGGCACCTGACCGTTGTCGATGCCTTCCCACCACGGCTGGCCGTCGGCGGTCACCCCGACGTTGGTGAAGATGGTGTTCTTCTGGATCGTCTCGAGCGCGTTCGGATTCGACTTCTTCGAGGTGCCGGGCGCCACGCCGAAGAAGCCGGCCTCCGGGTTGATCGCGTACAGGCGGCCGTCGGCGCCCGGGCGCATCCAGCAGATGTCGTCGCCGATGGTCCAAACCTTCCAGCCGTCGCGGCGATAGCCCTCCGGCGGGATCAGCATGGCCAGGTTGGTCTTGCCGCAGGCCGACGGGAACGCCGCGGCGATGTAGTGCGTCTCGCCCTGCGGGTTCTCGATGCCGAGGATCAGCATGTGCTCGGCCAGCCAACCCTCGCTGCGCGCCTGGTGCGAGGCGATGCGCAGCGCGTGGCACTTCTTGCCGAGCAGCGCGTTGCCGCCGTAGCCCGAGCCGTACGACTTGATCGTCAGCTCCTCCGGGAAATGCATGATGAAGCGGCGCTCCGGATCGAGCTCGCCGATCGAGTGCAGGCCGCGCACGAAGCCGCCCTCGCGCTCGATCCGCGCCAGCGCCGCCGCGCCCATGCGGGTCATGATCCGCATGTTGGCGACCACGTACGGCGAATCGGTGATCTCCACGCCGCAGCGCGACAGCGGCGAGCCGATCGGCCCCATGCAGTAGGGGATCACGTACATGGTGCGGCCCTGCATGCAGCCGGCGAACAGCGCGTCGATCTTCGCGTGCGCCTCGGCCGGCGGCATCCAGTGGTTGTTCGGCCCGGCGTCGTCGCGCTCGCTGGTGCACACGAAGGTCAGGTGCTCGACGCGCGCGACGTCGTCCGGGTGCGAGCGGTGCAGCCAGCTGTTCGGGTGGGTGTCCTGGTTGAGGCGGACCAGGGTGCCGTCGGCCTCCATCTTCGCGACCAGCTGCGCGTTCTCGCTGTCGCTGCCGTCGCACCAGTGGATCGCGGCGGGCTGCGCGTGGCGGGCGACTTCCAGCACCCACTGGTTGAGGGCGTCGAGCCGGCTTCCCATCGCGTCCTCCTCGCTCCAGCCGGATGCCTTGTCCTGGATCGCTGCGTTCAAAACGGTCACCTCGCTTGCAATGGAATCTGGTGGGCCGGCGGTCAGCCGGCGGCGCCCGGAATGAGGGTCGCCATGACGTGCTCGACGTAGGCCTCGAACTCCTCGTGCGCCAGCCGCGGCTGGGTCAGCTGCAGGCTGAGCTGGAGGAAGCCCACGTAGGCCGCGTAGGCCAGGCGCGCGCGGTGCTGGGCCTCGGTGCGGCCGAGTCCGGCCTGGCGGAAGGCGGCGGTCAGGTAGTCGAAGCGGCGCTGCGACACGCGGCCGATCACCGGCTGCACGATCGGGTGGTCGAGCGCCTTCAGCAGCTCGCTGTAGATGATGTGCGAGGTGGCCTCGTGGGCGACCAGGTGGAACAGCGCGCGCAGCCGCTCGCGTGGGTCGGGCACCGCCTCCAGCGAGCCGAACACGGTCTCCTGCTCGACCTTCTCCCAGCGCTCGAGGGCGGCCTGCAGCAGCGCGTCGCGCGAGGGGAAGTGCCAGTAGAAGCTGCCCTTGGTCACGCCCAGGCGGCGCGCCAGCGGCTCCACCGCGACCGCGGCGACGCCCTGCTCGGCGATCAGGTCGAGCGCGGCCTGCGCCCAGTCGTCGGCGCTGAGGCGGCCGTTGCGTTCTGCGCGGGCGGGCGCGTCGGGGGTCATGCCGGCTGTGCTTCCATACGCCATGGTCGGTAATAGTACGCGCTGGCGGCATCCGCCGTCCGCGCGATCGGTTGACACCGTGGGAACGGCGTATCCATACTTCGGCGTATGGTAGCACCGCGGGCGCGATGCGCGGCCCGCGACCCAACACTCTGCTGCGGAGCGTCCGATGAGCGTCGTCCTGCCTTTCCTGGTCTTCCTGCTGGTCACGGCCTTCGCCGCGTACCACCGGCTGCGGCTGGCGGTGTGGGTCGCGCTCGCCGCCTCGGGCCTGGTCGCCTGCTGGCTGCTCGGCGCGGATCGGACCGCGACCCTGGTCGCCGCCGGCCTGCTGGCGGTGGTCGCGCTGCCGCTGCTGATCCCGGCGATCCGCAAGCCGCTGATCACCGCGCCGCTGCTGAAGTTCTACACGAAGCTGCTGCCGCCGCTGAGCGACACCGAACGCACCGCGCTGGAGGCCGGCACGGTCGGCTTCGAGGGCGAGCTGTTCTCGGGCCGGCCGGACTGGAACCAGCTGCTGTCGCAGCCCAAGCCAGCGCTGACCGCGGAAGAGCAGGCCTTCCTCGACGGACCGTGCGAGGAGCTGTGCCGGATGGTGGACGACTGGGACATCTCGCACGTCCGCGCCGACCTGCCGCCCGAGCTGTGGGACTACATCAAGCGCAACAAGTTCTTCGGCCTGAACATCCCGACCGAGTACGGCGGCCTGGGCTTCTCGGCGCTGATGAACCACAAGGTCATCCAGAAGCTGGCGACGATCTCCTCCACCGTCAGCTCCACCGTCGGCGTGCCCAACTCGCTCGGCCCGGCCGAGCTGCTGATGCACTACGGCACCGACGAACAGAAGCGGCACTACCTGCCGCGCCTGGCCGACGGCCGCGAGGTGCCCTGCTTCGCCCTGACCGGTCCGTTTGCCGGTTCGGATGCGACCTCCATCCCCGACTACGGCATCGTCTGCCAGGGCGAATGGAACGGCGCGCAGGTGCTCGGCATCCGCCTGACCCTCAACAAGCGCTACATCACCCTGGCGCCGGTCGCGACCCTGATCGGCGTCGCCTTCCGCATGTACGACCCGGACGGCCTGCTGGGCGACAAGCGCGACATCGGCATCTCGCTGGCGCTGGTGCCGCGCGATACCCCGGGGCTGGAGATCGGACGCCGCCACTTCCCGCTCAACACGCCGTTCCACAACGGGCCGATCCGCGGGCGCGACGTGTTCGTGCCGCTCTCGCAGCTGATCGGCGGCGAGGACTACGCCGGCCGCGGCTGGCAGATGCTGATGGAATGCCTGTCGATCGGCCGTTCGATCACCCTGCCCTCCACCGCCAGCGGCGGCGCGAAGATGGGCGCGGTGGTGACCGGCGCCTACGCCCGCATCCGCAAGCAGTTCGGGCTGTCGATCGGCCGCTTCGAGGGCGTGGAGGAAGTGCTGGCGCGGATCGCCGGCCGCGCCTACGCGACCAGCGCGCTGTCGGAGGCGACCGCCGCCGCGGTGGCGCGTGGCGAGAACCCCGCGGTGCCGTCCACCATCGCCAAGTACCACTGCACCGAGATGGGCCGCGAGGTCGCGCGCGACGTCATGGACATCCACGGCGGCAAGGGCATCATCCTCGGCCCGCGCAACTACGCCGGCCGCAGCTGGCAGGCGACCCCGATCATGATCACGGTCGAGGGCGCCAACATCATGACCCGCTCGCTGATGATCTTCGGCCAGGGCGCGATCCTCTGCCATCCGTGGGTGCTCAAGGAGATGCGCGCGGCGCAGCTGGACGATCCGAAGGAGCGCGTGGACCGCTTCGACGAGGCGCTGTTCGGCCATATCGGCTACGCCATCTCGAACGCGGTACGCAGCGTCTGGTTCGGCCTCACCGGCTCGCGCTTCGGCCGCGCGCCGGGCGACGCCTACACCCGCCGCTACTACCGCAAGCTCAACCGCTACTCGGCGACGCTGTCGGTGATGGCCGATACCTCGATGCTGCTGCTGGGCGGCAAGCTCAAGTTCAAGGAGTCGCTGTCCGGTCGCCTGGGCGACGTGCTCAGCCAGCTCTACATCTGCAGCGCGATGCTCAAGCGCTACGAGGACCAGGGCCGCCCGCAGGGCGACCAGCCGCTGCTGGCCTGGGCCTTCCACGACGCGATCAACAAGATCGAGACCGCGCTGTCGGGCGCGTTGCGCAACTTCCCGATCCGGCCGGTCGGCTGGCTGCTGTGGGCGCTGATCTTCCCGCTCGGCCGCCGCGCGCAGGCGCCGGGCGACCGCCTCGGCCGGCGCGTCGCCGCGCTGATGATGACCCCCTGCGACGCGCGCGCGCGGATGGCGGAGGGCGTGTTCCTCACGCCGGGCCCGAACAACCCCGCCGGCCGCATCGACAGCTATCTGCCGAAGGTGGTGCTGGCCGAGCCGGTGGAGCGCAAGTTCCTCAAGGCGCTCAAGCACAAGGGCATCGAGGCGCTGGAGTTCGACGCGCAGCTCGACGAAGGCGTGGCCGAGGGCTGGATCACCGTCGAGGAACGCAGGCAGCTCGAGGAGCTGCGTGCGATGACGCTGGATGCGATCACCGTGGACGACTTCGAGTCCTGGGAACTGCGCGCGGCGTCGTATTACGGCGAGTTCGGCGACGAGCAGCGCGCCGAAGGCGGCCGCGGGAATCGCGCCGTCGCCTGATCCCGTCCGGACGGGGCGCTATCCGTCCCTCCGGTCGCGGACCCTGCCTGCTACGGCAGGCGGAAACCAGACTTCGCGCCGTGGCTGGTTTCGCGGTCGTACTCGGCGTCGGCGCCCTGGTGCAGGGCCAGGGCGTCCCTGGCAGCGGCACCGGCAACCTCGCCCAGCTGCCGGCAGTCCGCCGCCGGGTCGACGCCGGCCAGTGCGTCCCGGACGGCGAAGGCCGCGCGCACGCCATTCGCCCGGTGGCCCATCTCATGCCCGGTCAGGTTGGCCAGGTAGTGCGGCCAGGCCTGCACCAGCCGCTGGTCGGCGTGTCGCCTGGGCTTCCAGTCGGGCAAGGTCATCAGCACTTCGAGCTGGACCTCGATGTCCTGCAGCCGGCACAGGCCTGACGTTTCCCCGGCGAAGTTGTAACTCCACCGCACGGCCCAGGCGGTATGGCCCTGGAAGCGGCGGTGCTCGTTGCCGTCCATCGGCCCCAGCCTGGCCATCTGCGCAATCAGTTCGCTCGACGTGTCGCCCTTGATCTCGTAGCGGACCAGCTTCTCGTTGATGACCACCGGGATCCCGCCGGCGGGCGCCGACCCGGATGAGTCGCCCCCCGCCCCATTCGACAACGCCAGCGCAAGCGCCAGGATCGTGACCATGCTGTCTCCTCCCCGTGCCGCGCATGGTACGCGGCGGGAGAGGAGCGGTCACTGCAATTGCAGCGTGGCGTCGCCCGAGAAGGTCTCCAGCCGGATCTCGCCGGCGCCGTTGCCGTAGCGGTGGTCCAGGCTCGCGCCCGGCCCGAACTCTTCCTTGCGCACCTTCGCCCCCGGGGCGGACAGCGTGCCGCTGAAGGTTTCCGCATAGACCTCGGCCGACAGCGCTTTCGGCAACTGCAGGAGGATGTCGCCGCTGACGGTTTCCGAGGACACCCTGCCGCCGTCCGCAAGGGCGACATTGACGGTGGTGTCGCCCGAGACGGTGCTGGTGGAGACGCTGCGCACCGCCGAGCCGCGGCTGTCGATGGTCAGCCGGCCGGACACCGTCTCGCCGTGCACTTCGCCTTCCAGCCGGCCGCGCAGCGTGATGTCGCCGCTCACGCTCTCGACCCGCGCTTCGCGCGTGTTGAGGGTCAGCCGCTGATCGCCGCTCACGCTTTCGATCTCGGCGCTGCGCGGGGCGGCGGCGATCACGACCTCGCCGCTGACCGTGTCCACCGACAGCGACGGCGGCGCCACGCCCTCCACGTCGATGTCGGCCGACACCGACTCCAGGTCCAGGCTGGCCTGCAGCGGCACCTGCAGCAGCAGCGTGGTCGGCTCGCTGCGGTCGCCGCGCCAGGCGCCCATCTGCTTCGGATAGCGCACGCGCACCGAGAGGTGGCTGCCGCCGCCTTGGATTTCGAGCTTCTCCACGCCCTCGCCGAGGCTGCCGGTGATGCGCACCTCGTTGCGGTCCCAGGCGCGCACCTGGATGCGGCCCTTGAGGTTGTCGACCTCGACCCGCCCGCGCGCATCGAGCGGGCGGGTCTGGTCGATCGGGGTGGCGGCGAAGAGCGCGGGGCTGGCGAGCGCGGCGCTCAGGGCGATGGCGAGGACGTGGCAGCGCATGGAAGGTCTCCTGGTCAGGCGAACGCCGCGCGCTGGGTGAGCGCGAGACGCTGGGCGTAGGTGCGGCGCAGCTGGTCGAGCAGGAAGCGCGCGCCGGGGTCGTGCTCGAGGGCGGTGCGGATCTGCGCGGCGCTGCGGTCGAGCTCGCGCAGCGTCGGCGCCAGCGGCGAAGCGGCAGCCTGCGGCGCGCTGCGCTCCAGTTCCAGCAGCGCCGCCTGGTACTGGCGGGTCATCGCAAGCGCCTCCACCTGCAGCGGCGCGACCGAGGCCACCGGCGTCAGCGCCGGCGCCGGCGCCGGAGCCACCGTCGACGGCAGCGGCTGCTGCCGCCAGGCGACGCCGACCGCGAGCACCAGCGAGGCGGCCAGCGCCAGCGCCGGGATCCAGCGCCGCGCCGGCGGTGGCGGTGCCTGCATGCGCGGCGCGTCGGCGATGCGCGCGGCGATCTCGGGCCACAGGTCGCGTCCGGGCGCCAGGTCGCGGCGCATCCCGCGCAGGGCCAGTCGCAGGCGCTGGTCGGCGAAGTCGTCGTGTCCGGTGTTCATGCGAAATCTCCCAGCCGCTGGCGCAGCAGCCCGCGCGCGCGGTGCAACTGCGCCTTGGAGCTGCCGACCGCCATGCCCAGCGCGTCGGCGATCTCCTCGTGCTTCCAGCCTTCCACGTCGTACAGCACCAGCACCGCGCGGGCGCGCGGCGGCAAGCTGGCGACCGCCCGCTCCAGGTCGAGGCCGAGCGCGGTCGCGTGGCCGGCCGAATCCGGCGTGCCGACCTCGTCCAGCGCGTCCTCGCCGGCGTCGGCCTGCGGCCGCGCCCGGCGCGCGCGCAGGTCCATCAGCGCGGTGTTGACCGCGAGCCGGTGCAGCCAGGTGGTGAACGCGCTCTCGAAGCGGTAGCCCGGCAGCGCCTGCCAGGCGCGCACGAAGGTGTCCTGGGTCAGGTCCTCGGCGCGCGCGCCGTGGTGGCCGACCAGGCGCGCGATCGCCCCGTGCACGCGCCCGGCGTGGCGGCGGTACAGGCGCTCGAAGGCGGGCAGGTCGCCGGCCGCGGCCTGCCGCGCCAGCGCCTGGTCGCAGTCGCCCGGCGCCGCGTCCTGCGCGGCGGGGGGCTGCCAGTCGGTCGCGGTGGCCATCAGCATGCCTGTTCGGATGCGCCGCCGCGGCCGCGGGTTTAAGCGCCGTCCGTCAAGGGGCCGGCTGCGGTCCACGCACCACCGCGCCGCCCTTCATGACGAAGGACACCCGCTCCAGCACGGTGACGTCGGCGAGCGGGTCGCCGGGGACGGCGACGAGATCGGCGTAATGCCCCGGGGCGAGGGAGCCGACGTCGGCGGACATCCCGAGCAGGTCCGCCGCGTTGACCGTCGCCGAACGGATCGCCTGCAGCGGGGTCATGCCCCATTCCACCTGCTTGGCGAACTGCTTCGCGTTCCAGCCGTGCGGATACACGCCGGCGTCGCTGGCGAAGGCCATCTTCTCGCCGGCCTGCACCGCGCGGCGGAAGTTCTCGCGCTGGGTGCGGCCGACCAGCTTCTCCTTCTCGATCTGCGCCTGCGGCACGCCGAGCTTGGCGTACTCGGACAGGATGTAGTCGTCGTTGTAGACGTCGAAGTCGAGCCAGGTGCCGCGCTGCTTGGCCAGCTTGAGGCCCTCGTCGTCGATGAAGCTGCAGTGCTCGACCGAATCCACGCCCGCGCGGATCGCCATCTTGATCGCCTCGGCGCCGTGCGCGTGGGCAGCGACCTTCTTGCCCCAGCGGTGCGCTTCGTCGACGATCGCGTCCATTTCCGCCTGCGAGTACTGCGGCGCGCCGACCGACGCCTCGTTGCTGAGCACGCCGGCGCTGGCCATGAACTTGATCACGTCGGCGCCGCGCTTGACGTTCTCGCGCACCCGCGCGCGCACCGCGTCGACGCCGTCGGCGACGCCATCCACGCCCTCGAAGCGGACGTTCGGCGCGAAGCCGGTGCTGCCGTCGGCATGCCCGCCGGTGGCGCCTAGCGGCACCGTCGCCGCGAGGATCCGCGGTCCCGGGATCTGCCCGCGATCGATGGCGTTGCGCAAGGCCACGTCGATGTAGTCGCCAGCGCCGAGGTTGCGCACGGTGGTGAAGCCGGCGTCGAGGGTGCGCTTGGCGAGCGTGGGCGCGATCACCGCAGCGTCCATCGGGCCGAGGGTCAGCGCGTCCTGGTAGTAGTTGCCGGTGCCGGTGGTCGGGTCCCCGGTCAGGTGGACGTGCACGTCGATCAGGCCGGGCAGCACGGTCACGTCGCCGAGCTCGAACACGCGCACGCCGGCGGGCGCGCTGCCTTCCTGGATCGCGGCGATGCGCTCGCCTTCGACCAGCACCCAGGCGTCGTGCCGCATGCGCCCGCTGTCGACGTCGAGCAGGCGCGCGGCGTGCAGGGCGATGCGCTCCGGCGCCGCGGGCGCGGCTTGCTGGGCACGGAGGGCGGGCGCGGCCGCCACGGTCAGCGCGGCGGCGAACAGCAGGGACAGGCGCATGGCGGGTTTCCCGGGCAGGCTTGCGAAGCCGCCATGATGGCACGCGGTCCCGCGGCGCGAACCGGCCAGAGGTCCCGTCAGTCGCGGACCATCGCCGGATCGCCCATGCCGACCCGCCGCGCCAGCCGCCAGCCGACCGAGCCGGACGCCGCCAGCGCCGCCGCGCCCAGCCAGCCGAACACGCCGACCGTCGCCCCCAGCGCGTGCAGGCCGTTGATCGCCAGCGAACTGGCGACGTCGCCGGCGCGCCAGACCGCGGTGTCCACCGCGTTCTTGCCCTTGTAGCGCAGCCCGCGCGGGACCAGGGTGAACAGGCTTTCGCGCGCCGGCGAGTCCATGCCGTAGGCCAGCGAGCGGGTCAGCACCAGCATCAGCGCGACCCACGGCAGCCCAAACACGACCGGCGCGTACGGGTCGGCGACCAGCGCCATCGCCACGCAGGCGCCGATGCCGACCGCCGCGCGCAGGGCGAACACCGGCGCCGCGCCGAAGCGCGCCAGCAGCCAGCGGGTCACGGTCAATTGCGCCGCGATCTGCAGCACGTTGGTGGCGAGGTCGACGTCGGCGGCGAAGCGCGTGCGCGCGACCGCATCGTGGAAGGTCGCGCCGGAATAGTCGGCGACCAGCGCGTAGGCGATCGTGCCGATCGCGTCGCCGAGCAGCATCAGGATCGCCATGTTGCGGATGAAGGGCGTGGCGAACACCTGGCGCAGGCCATCGAACATGCCGCCGCCCACCGCGACGCCCTCGCGCGCCTGGCGTTCGCGCTGGCTGCCGTGCAGGCGCGCCCAGCGCCCCAGCCACAGCACGCACAGCAGCGACAGGCCGAGCAGCGCGGCCGACACCACCAGCAGGGGCGCGACTCCGAGGGTCGCCACCAGCGCGCGGGTCAGCGCCGGCCCGGCGATCGCGCCGGCGGTGCCGCCCAGGCCGATCAGCGGGAACAGCCGGCGCGCCTGCTGCTCGTCCCAGACGTCGGCCATCACGCTCCAGAACACCGACACCACGAACAGGTTGAACACGCTGACCCAGACGAAGAACACGACGCCGAGTTCGCGCGGCCCGAGCAGGCCCGGGAGCGCGAACAGCGGCACGAAGGCGAGCAGGCAGGCGATGAAGAACGCGTACACCGCCGGCACCACCACCCGCCGCGGCCAGCGCGAGACCAGCCAGGAGAACACCGGCGTCAGCGCGAGGGTGGCGAGGAAGGTCGCGGCGAAGAACCACGGCAGCTGGGTCGAGCCGACCGCGGCCGACAGTTGCTCGCGCACCGGCCGGATCACGTAATAGGCGCTGAGCAGGCTGAAGAACCACGCGAACGACAGCAGCGCCGCGCGCCACTCGCCGGCACGGATGCGTCCGCCGGGGCCGTCGTGTTCCGGATTTCCTGCCGCCATCGCCCGCCGCACCGTCGTCGCAGCGCGCACGGTAGCCCAAGCCCGCGGCCACGGCCAGCGCGCGGCGCCGGGTTTGCGGCATAGTCGCGCCATGCCGACCACGCCCGTTTTCGACTACGTCATCATCGGCGCCGGCTCGGCCGGCTGCGTCCTCGCCAACCGGCTCTCCGAAGACCCGGACGTGCGGGTGCTGCTGCTGGAGGCCGGACCGCGCGAC
Organism: Lysobacteraceae bacterium; assembly: GCA_035539135.1. GTDB lineage: Bacteria > Pseudomonadota > Gammaproteobacteria > Xanthomonadales > Xanthomonadaceae > JABFWF01. Next base: position 109,409 of record DATLJD010000011.1, on the reverse strand, counting down.
TGGCACCCGCTGATCCACATGCCGGCCGGCCTCGCGCGCCTCGCCGGCAACACCCGGATCAACTGGAACTACGAGACGGTGCCGCAACCAGGCCTGGGCGGGCGCACGATCTGGTGGCCGCGCGGCAAGGTGCTGGGCGGTTCCAGTTCGATCAACGCGATGTGCTACATCCGCGGCGTGCCCGCCGATTACGACGCCTGGGCCGCGCAGGGCGCGACCGGCTGGGACTGGGCCGGCGTGCTCCCCTTCTTCCGCCGCGCCGAAGGCAACGCGCGCGGCGGCGACGCCCTGCACGGCGGCGACGGCCCGCTCGCGGTGTCGGACTTGCGCCACGTCAACCCGCTCACCCACGCCTTCGTCGAGGCCGGCGCGCAGCTCGGCCTGCCGCGCAACGCGGACTTCAACGGGCCGTCGCAGGAAGGCGTCGGCCTGTACCAGGTCACCCAGCGCGATGGCGCGCGCTGCTCGGCGGCGTGCGCCTACCTGCAGCCGGCGCGCGCGCGGCGCAACCTCGTCGTCCACACGGGCGCGATGGTCAGCCGCATCACCTTCGAACGCGGCCGTGCCACCGGCGTGGTCTACGGTCACCTCGGCAAGGCCTTCCACCAGCCGGCCGCGCGCGAGGTACTCCTGTGCGGCGGCGCGATCAACTCGCCGCAGCTGCTGATGCTGTCCGGCATCGGCCCGGCGGATGCGCTGCGCCGCCTGCGCATCGAGGTGGTGCACGACGCGCCGGAGGTCGGCGGCAACCTGCAGGACCACCTCGACGTGTGCACCCTGCAGCACGAAACCCGGCGGACGAGCTACGACCGCATGAGCGAGGCGCGGATCGCCTTCGACTATTTCCTGCGCGGCCGCCGCGGCGCCGGCACCAGCAACATCGCCGAGGGCGGCGGCTTCGTGCGCTCGCCGCTGGCGGAGGACGCGCGGCCGGACATCCAGCTGCATTTCATTCCGGCGATGATCGACGACCATGGCCGCAACCGGCTGCCCGGCGATGGCTACACCCTGCACGCCTGCTTCCTGCGCCCGCGCAGCCGCGGCCGGATTTCCCTGGTGAGCAACCGCGCCGGCGACAAGCCGCGGATCGACCCGAACTACCTCGGCGACGCCGACGGCCACGACCTGCGCATGCTGGTCGAGTGCGCGAAGCTGTCGCTGGAGCTGCTCGCACAACCCGCTTTCGACGCGTATCGCGGCGCACCGATCCACCCGCCGCGTACCGACCTGTCCGGGCGCGAGCTGGTCGAGTTCGTGCGCGCCCGCGCGGAAACCGTGTACCACCCGGTCGGCACCTGCCGGATGGGCAGCGACGCGCACGCGGTGGTGGATCCGGAACTGCGCGTGCGCGGCGTCGAGGGCCTGCGGGTGGTCGATGCGTCGGTGATGCCTACGCTGCCCGGCGGCAACACCAACGCGCCGACGATCATGATCGCCGAGCGCGCGGCGGAACTGATCCGCGGCGACGGCGCCGCGCGGCGTGCGGACCCGCCGGCATGCGCCGGCGGCATGGTCGCCTAGCGACCGCCCGCCTCAGCCGGGCCACAGGCCGCGGATCGCGGCGATGCCCTGCGCGCCGTGGGCGCGCGCCCGCGCCAGGTCGTCCGGCCTCATCCCGCCGATCGCATACAGCGGCAGCGCGGTCCGTTCGCGCAGCGTGGCGAAGCCGGTCCAGCCCAGCGTCTTCGCGCCGGGATGCGACGCGGTGGCGGCGACCGGACCGAGCACGGCGAAATCGCAGCCCAGCCGCGCGGCGTGCTCCAGTTCCGACGCGTCGTGGCACGACGCCGCGACCGGCAGTTCCGCCGGCAGCGGCCGCTCGCGCAGCGACGCGAGTTGCGTGGCGCGCAGATGCACGCCCACCCGCAATTCCGCGGCGAGCGCGATGTCGCCGTTGATCAGCGCCTGCGCGTCGGCCGAGCGGCACAGCACCACCGCCGCGCGCACCAGCGCGGACCAGCGCGAGGGTTCAACGCCCGGCGCCGCGCGCAGCTGCACCCGGCGCACGCCGGCCTCCAGCGCGCGTTGCAGCGCGGCCAGCCACGCCGTGTCGTCGGCGGCGGGCGCGGGAGTGACGAGGTAACGGTCCGGCTGCAGCAGCGCGGCGACGACCGGGCGGTCGGCGGGCGGCATCGGATAGTCCGGCAGCCGGTGCGGCGGCACCCAGGCCAGCGCCTGCCCTTCGTGTCCGCGCGGCGTGCCGCGCCAGGACGCGATCGCGCGCACGTCCAGCCGCAGGCGCTTGTGCGGGTACTGCTGCGGCACCGCGATGAGCGGTTCCCCGGGCTCCGCCTCGATGCCGAGTTCCTCGTGCAACTCGCGCACCAGCGCGGCTTCCGCGCTTTCGCCGGGCTCGCGCTTGCCCCCGGGGAATTCCCAGAAGCCGGCGAGGTCGCGGCCCTCGGTGCGGCGCGCGAGCAGGACGCGGCCGCGCGGATCGGCGATCACGCCTGCGATGACGTCGATCGGCGGGATCGTGCTGGCGGAAGCGGCCGGGACGTCCTCCGTCCCGGGTCCCGCCGTTCGGGGCTTACCCCCGGCTGCACCCCGCCCTGTCACGCGTCACCCTCAGGCGAGCTGCCCGTGGCAGTGCTTGAACTTCTTGCCGCTTCCGCACGGGCAGGGTTCGTTGCGGCCGACCTTGGGCATGCCCGGCGCGGCGCCCGGCAGGGTCCCGGCAAGCGCGGCGCCTTCCGGCGACTGGGCGGCTTCCTCGGCGCTGCCGTAGCCGCCCATGTCGGCGTGCTGGAACTGCATCTGCCGCGCCATCGCCTCGGCGCGCAGGCGCTCCTGCGCCTCGGCCGCGGCGACTTCCTCCTCGCTGCGGATGCGCACCCGCGCCAGCATTGTCACGACCTCGCGCTTGACCTTCTCCAGCATGTCGGAGAACAGCAGGAACGCCTCGCTCTTGTACTCCTGCTTGGGCTGCTTCTGCGCGTAGCCGCGCAGGTGGATGCCCTGCCGCAGGTAGTCCATCCGCGCCAGGTGCTCCTTCCAGTTCTGGTCGAGCACGTTGAGCATCAGGTGCTTCTCGATCAGGCGCATGGTTTCGCTGCCGACCTGCGCCTCCTTCTCCTCGAACATCCGCGCGACCGCCTGCTGCACTTCCCCGGCGATCTGCTCGGCGTCGATCTCGGTGCGCTGCTTGACCATCTCGCGCAGCGGCAACCGCACCCCGAACTCGTTCTCGAGCTCGGCCTCCAGGCCCTGCAGGTCCCACTGCTCGTCGATCGAGTTGAGCGGCACGTAGCGCGCGACCATGTCGGCGACCACGTCCTCGCGGATGCCCGCGATGTTGTCGTGCACGCTGTCGGCCTCCAGCAGCTCGTCGCGCTGCTGGTAGATGACCTTGCGCTGGTCGTTGTTGACGTCGTCGAAGTCGAGCAGGTTCTTGCGGATGTCGAAGTTGTGGGCCTCGACCTTGCGCTGCGCGTTGGCGATCTGCTTGGTGACCAGCGGCGACTCGATGATGTCGTCCTCCTTCAGGCCCATCCGCGCCATCACCTTCTGCACCCAGTCGGCGGCGAAGATGCGCATCAGGTTGTCCTCGAGGGACAGGTAGAAGCGCGAGGAGCCGGGGTCGCCCTGGCGGCCGGAACGGCCACGCAGCTGGTTGTCGATGCGGCGCGACTCGTGGCGCTCGGTGCCGACGATGTGCAGGCCGCCGGCGGCCTTGACCGCGTCGTGGCGCTGCTGCCACTCCGCCTTCAGGCGCGCCTTGGTCGCCTCGTCCGGCGGCGCGCCGGTGGCTGCCTCGATCGCGGCCAGCTCGGCCTCGAGCGAGCCGCCGAGCACGATGTCGGTGCCGCGGCCGGCCATGTTGGTGGCGATGGTCACCGCGCCGGGGCGGCCGGCCTGGGCGACGATCTGCGCCTCGCGCTCGTGCTGCTTGGCGTTGAGCACCTCGTGCGGGATGCCGGCGGCCTTGAGTTGCTCGCTGAGCATCTCGGAGACCTCGATCGAGGTGGTGCCGACCAGCACCGGCTGCTGGCGCGCGTGCGCTTCCTGGATTTCCTTGAGCACCGCGCGGTACTTGCCGGCGCGGTTGAGGAAGACGGCGTCCGGGTAATCCTTGCGGATCATCGGACGGTGGGTCGGAATGACCACGACCTCCAGCCCGTAGATCGACTGGAACTCGAACGCCTCGGTGTCCGCCGTGCCGGTCATGCCGGCGAGCTTGGCGTACATGCGGAACAGGTTCTGGAAGGTGATCGAGGCGAGCGTCTGGTTCTCGCGCTGCACCGGCACGCCTTCCTTCGCCTCCACCGCCTGGTGCAGGCCGTCGGACCAGCGCCGGCCCGGCAGGGTGCGGCCGGTGAACTCGTCGACGATCACCACCTCGCCGTCGCGCACGATGTAGTCCACGTCGCGCTGGTAGATCCCGTGCGCGCGCAGGCCGGCGTTGAGATGGTGGACGATGTGGATGTTCTGCGGCGCGTACAGGCTTTCGTCGCCCTCGAGGATGCCGGCCTCGCGCAGCAGCGCCTCGGCGTGCTCCTGGCCTTCCTCGGACAGGTGCACCTGCTTGGACTTCTCGTCCACCCAGTAGTCGCCCGGGCCTTCCTCCTCCTGCTGGCGGACCAGCTTCGGCACCACCCGGTTGACCTTGATGTACAGCTCCGGCGATTCGTCGGCCGGGCCGGAGATGATCAGCGGGGTGCGTGCCTCGTCGATCAGGATCGAGTCGACCTCGTCGACGATCGCGTAGTTGAGGCCGCGCTGGTAGCGGTCGTCCTTCGACAGCGCCATGTTGTCGCGCAGGTAGTCGAAGCCGAACTCGTTGTTGGTGCCGTAGGTGATGTCGGCGCCGTACGCCGCGTGCTTGTCGGAGTGCGGCATGCCCGGGTAGACCACCCCCACCGACAGCCCCAGCCAGTTGTACAGCCGGCCCATCCAGGCCGAGTCGCGGCGCGCCAGGTAGTCGTTGACGGTGACCACGTGCACGCCCTTGCCGGCGAGCGCGTTGAGGTAGACCGGCAGGGTGCCGACCAGGGTCTTGCCCTCGCCGGTGCGCATCTCGGCGATCTTGCCCATGTGCAGGACCATGCCGCCGATCAGCTGCACGTCGTAGTGGCGCATGCCGAGCACGCGGACCGATGCCTCGCGGCAGACCGCGAAGGCTTCCGGCAGCAGCTTGTCCAGCGATTCGCCGTTGGCGATGCGCTGCTGGAACTCGGGGGTCTTGGCCTGCAGTTCGGCGTCGCTGAGCGCCTGCATCTGCGGCTCGAGGGCGTTGATCTTCCTGACGATGGCGGACAGCTGGCGCAGGAGGCGGTCGTTGCGGCTGCCGAAGACGCTGGTGAGCAGGCGATTGAGCATGGGTCGGACCCTGGGAATGGAGACGCGCGCGGAACCCGGGGCCCCTGACGCAAAACAGGGCGCATGGGCGCCCTGTGGCAACAGCCTATTCTAACGTAGGGACGCCGGACCGCTTATCAAGCGTCCCCTCAGCCCCGCTTCGGCGGGCGGTTGGCGCCGAGGAATCGGCTCGGGTTGACCACCCGGCCATCGCGCCAGACCTCGAAGTGGACGTGGGCGCCGGTGGAGCGGCCGGTGGAGCCGGCGCGCGCGACCTGGTCGCCGCGATGGACCAGCTCGCCCACCTTCACCAGCAGCCGCGAATTGTGCGCGTAGCGGGTGACATAGCCGTTGCCGTGGTCGATCTCGACGACGTTGCCGTAGCCCGAGCGGGTGCCGGCGTAGCTCACCACGCCGTCGGCGACCGCCATCACCGGGTCGCCGAGGCTGGCGTGGAAGTCGATGCCCTTGTGGAAGGCGGCGCCGCCGCCGAACGGGTCGGCGCGGCCGCCGAAGCCGGAGGTGATCCAGGTCTGCGCGATCGGCATTCGCGACGGCGTCGCCGCCTGGTCGAGGCGGCGGGTGAACAACAGCGACTCCAGCACCGACAGCTGCTCGCCGGACGCCGCGAAACGCGCGTCGAGCCGGTCCAGTCCGTCGCGCAGCTCGTGCGCCGGCATGTCGCGCACCTTGCCGACGCCGCCGATGCCGACCGGCTGGTCGAAGTCGAACTCGCCATCGTCGAGCTGGGCGGCCTCGGTCAGGCGCTCGCCGAGCGCATTGAGCCGGTTGGCCTGCGCCTGCAGTTCGGCCAGCCGGGCGGCCAGCGCGTTGACCTCGCGCTGGGCGGCGTCGCGGGTCGCCGCGATCGCATGCCGCTGCGCCGCGGCGTCCGCGCGCAAACGCGACAGCTCGACCCCGGCGACGCCGGCGCGGGCGCCGGCGCCGGCCGCCACGCCGGCCGCCAGCAGCACCACCGCCGCCAGCGCTGGCTGCCGCGCGAGCGCCGTGCGCATGCGCCGATGCAGCCATCCGAAGCCGGCGCGGGTATCGTTGAGCCAGTCCTGCAAGATCATCGCGATGTCCGCCTCCCGTAAGTTGCCGCCGCGCCCCGCGGGCCCGGCCGCGCCGCGCGCCGCGCTGGATGCGCTGCTCGCCGGCGCCGGCGCCGATCCGATCCGCCGCGCCCTCTGGCTCGACGCGCTGGACCAGCGCCTGCGTCCCCTCCTGCCGCCAGCCCTGGCGCCGCATGCGCGGCTGGCCAACGTGGATGGGTCCCGCCTGGTCTTCCTCGTCGATGCACCGGTGTGGCACGCGCGGCTGCGCCTCGCGTCCGCCCAGCTGGTCGACGCGGCCCGCTCCCTCGGGCTCGAAGTCGGCGAGGTGGCCGTCAAGGTGACGACCGCGCCGCTGCGGCCGGAGCGTCCGGCGCAGGCGGCTCCCCTGCCGATGCCGGCGGCCGCGCGCGATGCGCTGGCCGCCCTGGCGCCCCCGCCGGTCGCAAAGCCGGACGGGGACGGGTCCTGATCCGCCGCGTGCGCGCAGGCACCGCCGACGGAAGCCCGGCATGCTACCGGCGGGTGCCGCCGCGCGCGTTAACCAATGCCGCCAGACGGCTAAGAAATCGTTCGGATTGCGTTAAACCGGCGCCGTCCGTCGGATCGCCGGAAGCGGCCTGCCCCAGGGCGCCCGCAGCTCAGGCGGTCAGCAGCTGGCCGTAGACGGCCGGCGCGGCGGAGGCGTCCTCGAACACCACCTCGTCCCAGGCCTCGCGCTCGGCCAGCAGGGCCCGCACCAGCTTGTTGTTGAGCGCGTGGCCGGACTTGTAGCCCTCGAACGCGCCGAGGATCGGATGCCCGGCGAGGTACAGGTCCCCGACGGCGTCCAGGATCTTGTGGCGGACGAATTCGTCCTGGTAGCGCAGTCCGTCGTCGTTGAGCACGCGGAACTCGTCGAGCACGATCGCGTTGTCCATCGAGCCGCCGAGGCCGAGGTTGCGTTCGCGCATGAACTCCAGGTCGCGCATGAAGCCGAAGGTGCGCGCGCGGCTGACCTCGCGGATGTAGGAGGTCGTGGAGAAGTCGACCTCCGCGCGCGACAGCGAACGCGGGATCGCGGGATGGTCGAACTGCACGGTGAAGCCGATCCGGAAGCCCTCGAAGGGCTCGAAGCGCGCGACCTTGTCGCCCTCGCGCACCTCGACCGGCCGCTTGATGCGGATGAAGCGCTTGGGCGCCGCCTGTTCGACGATGCCCGCCGACTGCAGCAGGAACACGAACGGGCCGGCCGAGCCGTCCATGATCGGCACTTCCGGCGCCGACAGCTCGATGCAGGCGTTGTCGATGCCGAGGCCGGCGAGCGCCGACATCAGGTGCTCGACCGTCATCACCTTGCCGCCGTCGCGCGAGAGCCCGGTGCACAGCATGGTCTCGGTGACCAGGCCGGCGTCGGCCGGGATCTCCACCGCCGGCTCGAGGTCCACCCGGCGGAACACGATGCCGGCGTCGACGGGGGCCGGGCGCAGGGTGAGGTAGACCTTCTCGCCGCTGTGCAGGCCCACGCCGGTGGCGCGGATCACGTTCTTGAGTGTGCGCTGCTGGAGCATCGGCGTGGATTGGGCGCGGAGTCGCGCGCAGGGGCCGTGAGGGCGGCGAAGGGGCGAAAGCGTAGCACGCGGGGGGCTGAACCTGAACGGAAGCGGGTGGGGTCCGGAGCCGGGTTCACCGGGCAAGAAAGCCGCCGGGCCGGAGCCCGGCGAAAGGACATGGAAGCGGGGCCGCGCCGGCGGCCGGGGCCCAAGGGTCCCGGCTTCCGCCGCGCGACGCGGGGTCAGTCCGCCTGGCGCCGGAGAAACGCCGGGATGTCCAGGTAGCTGTCCCCACCGAAATCCGCCACCGCCGGCGTCGCCGCCGGGGCCGGGGCCGCCTCGCCTGCGCCGCGGCGCAGGCCCGAGGCCAGGCTCGCGCCCGGCTGGTACGGGTCGGCGACCGCGTCGATCAGCATGCCTGTGGTGCCGTCGCGGCGGCCCTGGCTGTGGATCAGCTGGACCTGCGGGCGGCGGCCCTCGCCGAACTCGGCGCGGCCCTCGCCGCCGGTGCGCACCGTCTGCCGCCCCACCGCGCGGTTGAGGCCGGTGGCGACCACCGTGACCTTGACCTCGTCCTGCATGTCGGGGTCGAGCACGGTGCCGATGACGACGGTCGCGTCCTCGCTGGCGAAGTGCTCCACCGTGCGGCCGACCTCGTCGAACTCGGCCATGGTGAAGTCCGGGCCGGCGGTGATGTTGACCAGGATGCCGTTGGCGCCGGCGAGGTTGACGTCGTCCAGCAGCGGGTTCTGGATCGCCGCCTCGGCCGCGGCCTGCGCGCGGTCGTCGCCGCGGGCGCTGCCGGTGCCCATCATGGCCAGGCCCATCTCGCTCATCACGGTGCGCACGTCGGCGAAGTCGACGTTGATCAGGCCGGGGCGCACGATCAGGTCGGCGATGCCCTGCACCGCGCCGAGCAGCACGTCGTTGGCGGCGCGGAAGGCCTGGATCATGGTCGCGTTGCGGCCGAGCACGGTGATCAGCTTCTCGTTGGGGATGGTGATCAGCGAGTCGCAGTGCTGGCTCAGTTCCTCGATGCCCTTGAGCGCGACCTGCATGCGCCGGCGGCCCTCGAACGGGAACGGCTTGGTGACCACCGCGACGGTGAGGATGCCCATCTCCTTGGCCAGCTGCGCCACGACCGGCGCCGCGCCGGTGCCGGTGCCGCCGCCCATCCCGGCGGTGATGAAGACCATGTCCGCGCCCTGCAGCGCGTCCATGATCCGCTCGCGGTCCTCGAGCGCGGCCTGGCGGCCGACTTCCGGGTTGGCGCCGGCGCCAAGTCCCTTGGTGACGTTGCTGCCGAGCTGCAGCTGCAGCTTCGCGCCGCAGTTCTTGATCGCCTGCGCGTCGGTGTTGGCGGTGATGAACTCCACCCCGTCCACGCTGCCGTTGACCATGTGCGCGACCGCGTTGCCGCCGCCGCCGCCCACGCCCACCACCTTGATGACCGCGTTCGGGGCCATCTTTTCCACCAGTTCGAAGTGCGCCATGTCCGTGTCCTCTTGTTATGTGTTGCTGGATGTCAATCGGGTTGCACTACTGCAAATCGCTACGCCGTTCCGCCCGCCCACGTGTCCGGCACATGGATGTGCCGGCGGCCCGGACCCCGTCCGGACCGGCGAACGGGGCAGGCTTTGCCCGACCCGTTCGCGCGAAAGTTGCGGCTGGAAGCCCAATCTTTCGCATTGACTAGAATTCGCCCCGGTACCAGTTCTTGAGCTTGTTGAGGAAGCTGCCCGCGCGTCCGGTCGGCAGCACCGGCCGCCGCGGGTATTCGATCTGGCTGCCCATCAGCAGCAGGCCGACGCCGGTCGCGTGGACCGGGTTGCCGACCACTTCGCCGAGCCCGGTCACGTGCTGCGGGATGCCCACCCGCACTGGCATCTGCAGCATCTCCTCGGCGAGTTCCACCACGCCTTCCATCTTCGCGGCGCCGCCGGTCAGGACCATGCCCGCGCGCACGTGCTGCTCGAAGCCGGAGCGGCGCAGTTCCGCCTGCACCATCTCGAAGATTTCCTCGTAGCGCGCCTGCACCGCCTGCGCCAGCGACTGCCGCGGCAGCCGCCGCGGCGGGCGGTCGCCGACGCTCGGCACCTGGATGGATTCCTCGGAGGTCGCCAGCTGCGCCAGCGCGCAGGCGTAGCGGACCTTGATCTGCTCGGCCTCCGGGGTCGGCGTGCGCAGCATGTGCGCGATGTCCTCGGTGACCTTGTCGCCGGCGATCGGCAGCGACGCGGTGTGCGCGATCGCGCCCTGCACGAACACCGCGATGTCGGTGGTGCCGGCGCCGATGTCGACCAGCACCACGCCGAGCTCGCGCTCGTCGGCGGTCAGCACCGCCTGGCTGGAGGCGAGCACGCCGAGGATCAGGTCGTCGACCTGCAGCCCGCACTTCTGCACGCACTTGCTGATGTTGGTCGCGGCCGACTGCGCGCAGATCACCAGGTGCGCGTGCACCTCGAGGCGCACGCCGGTCATGCCGACCGGGTTGCGGATGCCCTCCTGCGAGCCGTCCAGCACGTAGTCGCGCGGGATCGCGTGCAGGATCCGCTGGTCGGCCGGGATCGCGACCGCCTTGGCCGCCTCCAGCACGCGGTCGAGGTCCGCGTGGGTCACCTCGCCGTCGCGGATCGGCGCCACGCCCTGCGAGTTGCGGCACTGGATGTGGTTGCCGGAGATCGAGGCGTAGACCGAGCGGATCTCGCAGCCGGCCATCAGCTCGGCCTCCTCGATTGCGCGCTGGATCGACTGCACGGTGGAGTCGATGTCCACCACCACGCCGCGGCGCATGCCGCGCGATTCGTGCGAGCCGATGCCGATCACCTCGATCGCGTTGCCCGGCGAATATTCGCCGACCAGCGCGACGACCTTGGAGGTGCCGATGTCGAGTCCGACGATGAGGGACTTGTCGCCTTTGCGGTTCATGCTGCGATGCCGTGCTGCGGAATTCGGGATGCGGGTCGCCCGTCCGCGCGCGCGGACGGCGCGGCGACGAGCGGCGTGGCGCGCGCGGCGCCCTGCGCCTCGCGCTCGGGAGTGGGCGCGGGCTTGCCCCCGGCCTGCGGTTCGGCCCAGCTCAGGGCGAAGCCATTGGTGTAGCGCAGGTCCGCGCGCGCCAGCGGCTGCTGCTTCTGCGCCAGCAGCTGCGGCAGCAGGCGGGCGAAGCGGGCCAGCCGCGCGCGTGGCTCCTGGCTGCCGACCACGACCTCGGTGCCGTCGGCCAGTTCGAGCGACCAGCTGCCGCGACGGTCGAGCACGACCCCGCGCACGCCGATGCCGCCAGGCGCGAACAGCTCGCGCGATTCGTTGTAGAGCGCGACCACGTCGGCCACGCGCGCGTCCGGCCCGTCCAACAGCGGCAGCCCGCGCGGCACCGCGCCGCGCGACGGGAACAGGCGGCCGTGTTCGGACAGCAGCCGGTCCTCGCCCCAGCGCGCGAACGGGCGGTGTTCGACGATGCGTACCTCCAGCACGTCCGGCCAGCGCTTGCGCACTTCCGCGTGCTCGACCCACGGCAGCCGCGCCACCGCCGCCTGCGCCGCGCCCAGCTCGACCGCGAAGAAGCCGGAGCGTGCGTACGGCAGCAGCGTCTCGCGCACCCGCGCCGCGTCCACCCGCGCGAGGTCGCCCTGCACGCGCAGGGTGCGCAGCGGCCAGCGGTCGGCGCCGATCCAGCCGTTGAGCACGGCCACCACCGGCGCGGCGACCAGGGCCACCGCGAGCGTCCAGGCGAGCAGGCGCAGCAGCGCGTTCATGCCGCCGGCACCTCCAGCGTCTGCTCGAGGATCCGCCAGCACAGTTCGTCGAATTGCAGGCCCAGCTGGCGCGCGGCCTTGGGCACCAGCGAGTGGCTGGTCATGCCCGGCGCGGTGTTCGCCTCGAGCAGGAAGAAGCGGCCGCTGGCGCGGTCGCGCATCACGTCCACCCGGCCCCAGCCGCGGCAGTCGAGCGCCCGGAAGGCGGCCAGCGCGAGCGCGCGGATCTCGTCCTCGGCGCCGCCCTCCAGGCCGGGGCACAGGTACTGGGTGTCCTCGGCGACGTACTTGGCGTGGTAGTCGTACCACTGGCCCTTGGGCACGATCCGGATCGACGGCAGCGCGACCTCGCCGAGGATGCCGACGGTGAGTTCGTCGCCCTCGATCAGCTGCTCCATCAGCAGCTCGCCGGGATATTTCGCCGCGAGCGCGACCGCGTCGTCGAGGTCGGCTTCGGTGAACACCCGCGAGACGCCGACGCTGGATCCCTCGCAGGCCGGCTTGACGATCACCGGCAAGCCGATCCGGCGCGCCGCCGCGTGCACGTCGTCGCGCGCGTTCTTTTCGGAGCTGGCGAGGCGCACGTAGGTCGGCGTCGGCAGGTCCAGGCTCAGCCACACCTGCTTGCTGCGGATCTTGTCCATGGCAAGCGCGGTGCCGAGCACGCCGGAGCCGGTGTACGGTACCCGCAGCGCCTCCAGCAGGCCCTGCAGCACGCCGTCCTCGCCGCCGCCCTTGTTGCCGTGCAGGATGTTGAAGACGCGGTCGAACTGGCGGTGCACCAGGGCCACCGCCAGCGCCGGAATGCCGTCCACCGCGTGCGCGTCCACGCCGCGCGAGCGCAGCGCCTCGAGCACGTTGCGCCCGGAATCCAGCGACACCTCGCGCTCGGCGCTGGTGCCGCCCATCAGCACGGCGACGCGGCCGAAAGCCTTCGCATCGTCGATGCGGCGCGGCGGGAAGACCGATGCGTTCACGTGCTTGCTCCTTCGAATCCCTGTTGCGCCAGCTGCTGCGCCGCGTGGCCGATGTCGCCCGCGCCCATCAGCAGCAGCAGGTCGCCGTCCCGCAGGATGTCGGGCAGCACGCCGGCGAGTTCGGACGGGCCCCCGACCACCACCGGATCCACGCGGCCACGGGTGCGGATCGCGCGCGCCAGCGCCTTGGCGTCGGCGCCGGCGATCGGCGCCTCGCCGGCCGGGTACACCTCGGTCAGCACCAGCGCGTCCACGCCCGACAGCACCGCGGCGAACTCGTCGAACAGGTCGCGGGTGCGGGTGTAGCGGTGCGGTTGGAAGGCGACCACCAGCCGCTTGTCCGGCCAGCCGCCGCGCGCCGCGGCGAACACCGCCTCCAGCTCCTTCGGGTGGTGGCCGTAGTCGTCCACCAGCTGCACCGTCGCGCCCTTCGCGGTGGTGAGTTGCGCCAGCAGGTTGAAGCGGCGGCCGATGCCGGCGAACTTGCGCAGCGCCTCCGCGATCGCCGCCGGTTCGATCCCGAGCTGCCAGCCGATGGTCGCGGCGGCGAGCGCGTTCTGCACGTTGTGGCGGCCGGGCAGCGCCAGCTCGACCGGCACGCGGGTGCCGTCCGGCAGGCACAGGGTGAAGCGCATGCAGCGGCCGTCCTGGCGCACGTCGTCGGCGCGCACGTCGGCTTCGGCGTGGAAGCCGTAGGTCATCACGTGGCGGGACGTCGCCCGGGCCAGCGCCTCGACCTCCGGATCGTCGATGCACAGCACCGCGAGGCCGTAGAACGGCAGCCGGTGCAGGAACTCGGCGAACGCCGCCTGCACGCGGGCGAAGTCGCCGCCGTAGTTCTCCAGGTGGTCGGCATCGATGTTGGTGACCACCGCGACCAGCGGGTTGAGGCGCAGGAAGCTGCCGTCGCTCTCGTCGGCCTCCGCGACCAGCCAGTCGCCGCCGCCCAGGCGCGCGTTGGCGCCGGCGGCAAGCAGCTGGCCGCCGATCACGAAGGTCGGATCGAGACCACCCTCGCCGAGCACGCTGGCGGTGAGCGAGGTGGTGGTGGTCTTGCCGTGGGTGCCGGCGATCGCGATGCCGCGGCGGAAGCGCATCAGCTCGGCCAGCATCTCGGCGCGCGGCACGACCGGGATCCGCCGCGCGCGCGCCTCAACCAGCTCGGGGTTGTCCTGCTTGATCGCGCTCGAGACGACGACGCAGTCGGCGCCGTGCACGTGGGCGGCGTCGTGGCCGCGGGACACGGTCGCGCCGAGCTTCGCCAGGCGGCGGGTGGTCGCGTTGTCGGCGTTGTCCGAGCCGGAAACCTGGTAGCCGAGCGTGCACAGCACCTCTGCTATCCCGCTCATGCCCACGCCACCGATGCCGACGAAGTGCACGCGCGCCGGCCGGCCCTCCGGGCCGGCGCGGGCGACGTCGGCCTGGGCCAGGTCGCGGGTCGCGAGCAGGCGGCGCAGCGCGCTCATGCGCGTCCTCCGATGACGTCCAGGACGATGGCCGCGACCCGCTCGGCCGCGTCGGGTTTCGCCAGTGCGCGCGCGGACTGCGCCATCTGCAGGCGCCGCGCCGGATCGCTGGCGAGCATCGCCAGCACCGAGCGCAGCTCCTCGACCAGCGCCCCGCCCTGCGGCAGCAGCAGCGCGGCGCCGCGCTCGACCAGGTATTCGGCGTTGCGGGTCTGGTGGTCGTCGACCGCCTGCGGGAACGGCACCAGCACGCTGCCGACTCCTGCCGCGCAGATCTCGGCGAGCGTCAGCGCCCCGGCACGGCAGACCACGACGTCGGCCCAGGCGTAGGCCTGCGCCATGTCGGCGATGAAGGGTTCCACGGAGGCGGCGACGCCGGCCTGGGCGTAGGCGAGTTCCGCGCCTTCGCGCAGCTTCTCGCCGCACTGGTGACGGACCTCGACGCTGCCGGTCAGCGCAGCCAGCGCGCGCGGCACCGCGTCGTTGAGCGCGCGCGCGCCCTGGCTGCCGCCGAGCACCAGCACCCGCATCGCGCCGGCGCGGCGGGCGAGGCGGTCGGCGGGCGGCGGCAGCGCGGCGATGTCGTCGCGCACCGGGTTGCCGACCCACTGCTCCGGTACGCCGGGGAAGCTGTCCGGGAAACCGGTGAGCACCGCGCGGGCGAAGCGCGCCAGCACCCGGTTGGTGAGACCGGGCGCGCGGTTCTGCTCGTGCACGATCAGCGGCGTGCCGCGCAGGCGCGCGGCGAGGCCGCCGGGGCCGGCGGCATACCCGCCGAAGCTGATCACCGCGTCGGGCCGGCGCGCGCGCAGTACGCGGGTGGCGGCACGCACCGCCGCCAGCACCCGCAACGGCGCGGTCGCCAGCGCCGCCAGGCCCTTGCCGCGCAGGCCGCGCACCGCGATGGTGTCGAGCGCGATCCCGTGCTGCGGCACCAGCCGCGTTTCCATCGCGCCGTCGGCACCGAGCCAGGACACGGTCGCGCCGCGCGCGCGCAACGCCGCCGCCACCGCGAGACCCGGGAAGATGTGCCCGCCGGTGCCGCCGGCGAGGATCATGACGTGGGCGCCCAGGCCGCTCATGCGCCCTTCCTCAGGCCCAGCGAGGCCGCGCCCGGCGCGGCGCCGAGGGTCGGTTCGATACGCGGGCGCAGGCGGCTGGTGCCGCGCGCCGCCGACGCCGGCGCGGGCGTCGCCGCCGGCGCCGGGCCCGCGGTGGCGACGCGCGGCGCGGACTGCGCCACCTGCCCCGCTTCGCCGCGCACGCGCGCGACCTGGCGTTCGGCGCGATCGAGTTCGTAGGACACGCGCAGCAGCAGGCCGAGCGCGACGCAGGTCATGAGCACGCTGGAGCCGCCGGAGGAAATCAGCGGCAAGGTCAGGCCCTTGGTCGGCAGCAGGCCGAGGTTGACCCCGATCGAAACGAAGCTCTGCAGGCTCATCCACAGGGCGACGCCGAACGCGACGTAGCCGGCGAAATGGCGGCGCATCTCGGCGCAGCGCAGGCCGATCCAGAACGCGCGCCCGGCCAGCAGCGCGTACATCCCGATCACCGCGCACACGCCGACGAAGCCGAGCTCCTCGGCGATCACCGCGAGGATGAAGTCGGTGTGCGCCTCCGGCAGGTAGGCGAGCTTCTGCACCGACGCGCCCAGTCCGACCCCGAACCATTCGCCGCGCCCGACGGCCATCAGCGCGTTGGTGAGCTGGTAGCCGCTGTTGAACGGGTCCGCCCACGGATCGACGAACGAGGTGAAGCGGCGCACGCGGTAGGGTTCGGCGATCGCGATGCCCGCCATCAGCACCAGTCCGCCCAGCACCGGTCCGGACATGCGCGGCATGTTCACGCCGCCCAGCACCAGCATGCCGGCGGTGATCGCCAGCACCAGCGACGAGGAACCGAAGTCCGGCTGCAGCAGCAGCAGCCCGACCAGGCCGCCGGCGACGCCGAGCGGCTTGAGCATCGCCGGCCAGGTCGCCCGCACTTCCTCGCTGAAGCGCTTGAGGTAGCCGGCGAGCCAGATGATGTACATCACCTTGACCGCCTCCACCACCTGGAAGCGCACCACCACCAGGTTGAGCCATCGCCGCGCGCCGTTGATGCGCCCGCCCAGGCCGGGCACGAACACCAGCAGCAGCAGCACGAAGCAGCCGAGCAGCAACCAGTGGCCGAGCCGCTCGACGTCCTTCAGCTCCATCCGCATCACCACCAGCGCCAGGCCGGCGCCGAGCGCGAGGAACAGCAGGTGGCGCGACAGGAAGTAGAACGGCCCGACATCCATGCCCTCGCCGATCGCGATCGAACTGGACGCGACCATCACCACGCCGAAGCAGGCGAGCGCGACCGACACCCCCAGCAGCCACGGGTCGAAGCGCCCGGGGATGGCGTCGAGTCGGGTGGCCTGGCGGTTGCCGAACAAGCCCATCAGCGCACCTTCAACGTGGCCAGGCCGACCAGCACCAGCACCACCGAGATGATCCAGAAGCGCACGATCACGCGCGGCTCCGGCCAGCCCTTGAGCTCGAAGTGGTGGTGGATCGGCGCCATCCGGAACACGCGCTTGCCGGTGAGCTTGAACGACGCCACCTGGATCATCACCGACAGCGTCTCGACCACGAAGATGCCGCCCATGATCACCAGCACCAGTTCCTGGCGGACGATCACCGCGACGGTGCCGAGCACGGCGCCCAGCGCGAGCGCGCCGATGTCGCCCATGAAGACCATCGCCGGGTAGGTGTTGAACCACAGGAAGCCGAGGCCGGCGCCGGCGATCGCCGCGCAGATGACCACCAGCTCGCCGGCACCCGGCACCGCGGGGATCTGCAGGTAGCTGGAGAACACCGCGTTGCCGGAGGCGTACGCGAAGATGCCGAGCGCGCAGGCGACCAGCACGCTGGGCATGATCGCCAGGCCGTCGAGGCCGTCGGTCAGGTTGACCGCGTTGGAGAAGCCGACGATCCAGAAGTAGGCGATCGCGACGAAGCCGACGCCGGCCAGCGGCAACGCCACCGACTTGAAGAACGGCACGTAGAAGGTGGTCGCCGCCGGGACGTCGGCGTAGGCGTAGAGGTAGATGCCCGCGGCCAGCCCGAACAGCGACTGCGCCAGGTACTTCCAGCGCGACTTCAGCCCGTTCGGATCGCGGCGCGCGATCTTGATCCAGTCGTCGTACCAGCCGATCGCGCCGAACGCCGCCATCACCACCAGCACGACCCACACGTACTTGTTGCGCAGGTCGCCCCACAGCAGCACCGACGCCAGCACCGTGACCAGGATCAGCGCGCCGCCCATGGTCGGCGTGCCGGCCTTGCTGAAGTGGGTCTGCGGGCCGTCGGTGCGGATCGGCTGGCCCTTGAACTCGGCGAGCTTGCGGATCACCGCCGGCCCCCACCACAGCGACAGCGCGAGCGCGGTCAGCGCGCTCAGGATGCCGCGGAAGGTGAGGTAGCCGAACAGGCCGAACAGGCCCTGCAGCTGTTCCAGCCAGCGGGTCAGTTCAAGCAGCATGCGTGTCCCCCTTGTCCGCCGCGAGCAGCGCGCGCACGACCCGATCCATCGCGCTGCCGCGCGAGCCCTTGACCAGCACGCGCACCTCCGGGCCCAGTTCGGCGCGCACCGCGTCGGCGAGCGCCTCGTGGCTGTCGAAATGGGCGGCGCCGGCGCCGAAGGCCTCGCTCGCCGCCGCGCTCAGCGGGCCGAGGGTGAACAGGCGTGCGAGCCCCGCCGCCTTCGCGCGGCGTCCCGCCTCGGCGTGCAGCGCCTGCGCGTCGGCGCCGAGTTCGCGCATGTCGCCGAGCACCAGCCAGCGCGCGCCGGGCGAAGAGGCGAGGGTGTCGATCGCCGCGTTGAGCGAACCCGGGTTGGCGTTGTAGCTGTCGTCGATCAGCAGCGCGCCGCCGGTGAGGCGGTGGGCGACCAGGCGCCCGGCGACCGCGCGCGCGGCGGCCAGGCCCTCGCCGATCGCCTGCAGCGGCGCGCCCGCGCCCAGTGCCAGCGACGCCGCGGCCAATGCGTTGAGCACGTTGTGGCGGCCGGGCAGCGCCAGCGTCACCGGCACCTCGCCCTGCGGCGTGACCAGCACGAAGCGCGAGCCCTCGGCGTCGGCGACCAGCTCGCGCGCGGTGAGGTCGGCGCTCGCCTCCAGCCCGAAGCGGAGCAGCCGGCGGCCGTGCGCGCGCTCGGCGAAGTACGGCGCGAAGGCGTCGTCGGCGTTGATCACCGCGACCCCACCGGGCGGCAGCGCGTCGTAGATCGCGGCCTTGGTGTCGGCGACGCCGAGCAGGCTGCCCATGCGCTCCAGGTGCGCCGGCGCGACATTGTTGACGAGGGCGACGTCGGGCCGCGCGATCGCGGTCAGGTAGGCGATGTCGCCCGGTTTGCCGGCGCCCATCTCGTAGATCGAGAACTGCGCGTCTTCCGGCGCGTCGATCACCGCCAGCGGCAGGCCGATCTCGTTGTTGCGGTTGCCCGGATTGGCGTAGGCGCGACCGGCGCGCTCGAGGATCGCCAAGGCCAGCGTCTTGACGCTGGTTTTGCCGTTGCTGCCGGTGATCGCGACGACCTTGCCGTCGCGGCCGTGCTGGACTCCCGCGGCCAGTGCCGCCAGCGCGTGCTCGGTGTCGGCGACCAGCAACTGCGGGATCGCCACGTCCACCGGGCGCGCCACCATCGCGGCGCGCGCGCCGGCTTCCAGCGCGGTGGCGACGTGCTCGTGGCCGTCGAAGCGCTCGCCCTTGAGCGCGACGAACAGGGTCGCGCGGCCGTCGCGCGCGTCGAGGGTGCGGGTGTCGGTGGACACCGCGTCGATCAGCATGTCGAAGCCGGGCATGTCGAAGCCGGGCACGTCGACGCCGGGCCGCTCGCCGACGCGGGCGTCGGCGCCGGCGATCCGGCCGTGGGTCCAGCTGGCGATGCGGCTGAGGGCGACCGGCTTCATGCACGCACTCCTTGCGGGCTGTGATCGGACCGCAGCCGCGCCAGCACCTGCGCGGCGGTCTCGCGGTCGTCGAAGGGATGGCGCACGCCGGCGACTTCCTGGTAGGGCTCGTGGCCCTTGCCGGCGACCAGCACGATGTCGTCCGCGCTCGCCTCGCCGATCGCCAGTGCGATCGCGCGGGCGCGGTCGCGCTCGACCCGGATCGCGGTCTTGTCGGCGAAGCCGGCCAGGATGTCGGCGACGATCGCATCGCCGTCCTCGCCGCGCGGATTGTCGTCGGTGACGATCACCCGGTCGGCGCCGGCCTCCGCGATCGCCGCCATCTGCGGGCGCTTGCCGCGGTCGCGCTCGCCGCCGCAACCGAACACGCAGGTCAGCCGTGCCGGCGCGTGCGCGCGCAGCGTGGCCAGCGCCTGTTCCAGCGCGTCGGGCGTGTGCGCGTAGTCGACGACCACCAGCGGCTGCGCGCCGCCGCCGAGCCGGTTCATGCGGCCAGCCACCGGCTGCAGCTGCGCCAGCACCCGCGCGATCGCATCCGGGCTTTCGCCCAGCGCGTGCAACACACCGGCGACCGCCAGCAGGTTGTCGACGTTGAAGCGGCCGAGCAGCGGCGACTGCAGGCCGCGGCGCGCGTCGCCCAGCACCAGGTCGAAGGCGATGCCGTCCGGACCCAGGCGCACGCGCTCCGCGCGCACTTCCGCCTGCGCGCCGCGCGAGCTGACGCCGACCCCGCGCACGCTCGCCGGCAGCCCGGCCAGCAGGGTCGCGCCGAAGGCGTCGTCGAGGTTGACCACCGCAGCCCGCAGCCCCGGCCAGGCGAACAGCTTGGCCTTGGCCGCGCCGTAATTCGCCATGTCGCCGTGGTAGTCGAGGTGGTCGCGGGTGAGGTTGGTGAACACCGCGACGTCGAAATGCACGCCCGCCGCGCGGCCCTGGTCGAGCGCGTGCGAGCTGACCTCCATCGCCACCGCCTGCGCGCCCTGCGCGCGCAGGCCGGCGAACAGCTCGTGGGTCTGCAGCACCAGCGGGGTGGTGAAGCCGGTCGGCGCGACCGCGCCGTGCAGGCCGGCGCCGAGCGTGCCGATGCTGCCCGCGCGCGTGCCGAGCAGGGTCCAGGCCTGCGCCAGCAGCTGCACGGTCGAGGTCTTGCCGTTGGTGCCGGTGACGCCGACCACGGTCATCGCGCGCGACGGCTGCCCATGGAAGCGGTCGCCCATGTCGCCCAGGCGCGCGCGCAGGCCGGGCACCGGGATCGCGTCGGCGGGCGCCGGGTATTCCTCCGGCGCCGGCGGCTCGAACAGGATCGCGGCGGCGCCGGCGGCGCGCGCCTGCTGCGCGAACGCGAGGCCATGGGTGCCGAAGCCGGCGATCGCGACGAAGCCGTAGCCCGGCGCGACCGCGCGGCTGTCCATCACCAGCCCGTCGATCGCGAGGCCGGCGGGGATGCCCGGCACGTCCGGCAGCAGCTCGGCGAGGCGCATCGCGCTCACGGCTGGCCCCCCGCGGCGGAGGTGGCGGCGGAGGTGGACGCGGCGGTTGCGGCGGTGGGCGCGGGCTTCGCGGCGCCCTGCTTCTTCGCCTGTGCCGCCAGCCAGGTCTGGATGTCGTCGGGCGGCACGTCCATCAGCCGCAGCGCCCCCTGCATCACGTCGTGGAACACCGGACCGGACACCGAGCCGCCGTAGTAGCCGCGGCGGCTCGGGTCGGGCTCGCTGATCACCACCACCATCGAGAAGCGCGGGTTGTCGACCGGCACTACCCCGGCGAACACCGAAACATAGCGCCGCGAGTAGCCGCCGTTGCTGGCCATGCGCGCGGTGCCGGTCTTGCCGGCGACGTGGTAGCCGAGGATCGCCGCGGTGGTCGCGGTCCCGCCCGGCTCGGTCACCGTCTGCATCATCTTCATCACTTCATGCGCGATCCGCGGATCGAGCACCTGCTTCGCATCGTTGCGCTGGCCCTTGACGAAGGTCGGCGCGATCAGCCGCCCGCCATTGGCCAGCGCGGCGTAGGCCTCGGCGATCTGCAGCGGTGTCGCCGACAGGCCGTAGCCGTAGGACATGGTCTGCTTGGTCGTGCCACTCCAGCGCGAAGGCGCCATCAACACGCCCGAGGATTCGCCCGGGAACCCGCTGTGCGGCGCCACGCCGTAGCCGAAGCGGCGGATGAATTCGTAGAACTGCTCGTCCGACAGCCGCTGCGCGATCTTCGCCGCGCCCACGTTCGAGCTCTTGGTGATCACGCCCGTCACCGTCAGCACGCCGTGGTTGCTGGTGTCGGTGGTGCGGTAGCGGCCGTTCGGCATCCAGCCAGGGTTGGTGTCGATCAGGGTGCCGGGCGTCACCACCCCGGCCGCCAGCGCGGCGGCGACCGTGACCGGCTTCATCGTCGAGCCCGGCTCGATCACGTCGGTGACCGCGCGGTTGCGGTGCGCGTCGCGCGCGCTGCCGTCCACCGCGTTCGGGTTGAACGACGGCAGGTTGGCCATCGCCAGCACCTCGCCGGTGTCCACGTCCAGCACCACCGCCGAGGCGCTGCTGGCACCGGTCTCCAGCAGCGCGCGCTTGAGCTCGCGGTAGGTGAGGTACTGGATGCGGCGGTCGATCGAGAGGGTCAGGTCCTTGCCGGGCTGCGCCGGGCGCACCAGGTCGACGTTCTCGACGATGCGGCCGCGGCGGTCGCGGATCACCTTCTTGGCGCCCGGGGTGCCGCGCAGCCAGTCGTCGAAGGCCAGCTCCAGGCCTTCCTGGCCGCGGTCGTCGATGTTGGTGAAGCCGAGCACGTGGGCGAGCGCGTCGCCCTGCGGGTAGAAGCGGCGGAACTCGCGCTGGGAGAACACGCCGGGGATTTCCAGGGCGAGGATCGCGCGCGCCTCGTCCGGGTTCATCCGCCGCTTGAGGTAGACGAACTCCTTGTCGCTGCGCTGGGTCAGCTTGCGCACCAGCAGGTCGGCCGGCACGCCCAGCGCCTGCGCCAGCTGCGGCAGGCGATCCGGGACCTTGAGCAGTTCCTGCGGATTGCCCCAGATCGACTCGACCGGGGTGGACACCGCCAGCGGCTCGCCGTTGCGGTCGGTGATCATGCCGCGCGAGGTCGGGATCGGGATCTCGCGCAGGAAGCGCGCGTCGCCCTGCTGGCGGTAGAAGTCGTTGTCGATCAGCTGCAGGTCGACCGCGCGCGCGATCAGCGCCAGCGAGCACAGCCCCAGGCACGCGCAGACCACGGCGACGCGCCGACGCGGACTGAACTGGGCGCGGTTGCGCAGCTTGCCGCGGGCGGCGGTGGCGCGGCCGATCATGGGCGCGGCCTCCCGCCGGAGCGCGGCGCCGGACGGCGCCGGTGTGGCGCGCGCGCATTCGCCGGGATCATGGAGGACCTCATGGGCGCACCACGACGATGTCGCTCGTTTCCGGGAACTTCATGCCCAGCCGGGTGCGCGCGACCTGGTCGATGCGGTTGCTTTCCGCCCAGGTCGCCTGTTCCAGCTGCAGGCGGCCGAACTCGATGTTCAACCCGTCGCGCGCCTTTTCCAGCGTTGTCAGGCGGATGAACAGCTGGCGGTGCTCGTGGCGCGCGAACACCACCGCGATCGCGGTGGCGACGTTGGCCGCGAGCAGCAGCGCGAGCAGGATGCGCAGGGTCATGCCCCGCCCTCCAGCTTCTCCGCCACCCGCAGCACCGCGCTGCGCGCGCGCGGGTTGCCGGCCACCTCGTCCTCGCCCGCCTTGCGCGCATCACCGACCGCGCGCAGCGTGGGCACGAAGTCCGCGACCTCCGGCAGCCGCCGGTTGGCCGGCGGCGCCTTGGCGTGGCGCGCGATGAACTGCTTGACGATGCGGTCTTCCAGCGAGTGGAAGCTGATCACCGCCAGCCGGCCGCCGGGCTTCAGCCGCGCCAGCGCGGCGTCCAGGCCCTGCTCGAGGTCGGCCAGCTCGCGGTTGATGAAGATGCGGATCGCCTGGAAGCTGCGCGTGGCGGGATGGATCTTGCCGGCGCCGCGCGGCAGCACCGAGGCGATCAGTTCGGCCAGCTGCGCGGTGCGCTGCAGCGGCTGCTGCGCGCGCGCGGCAACGATCGCGCGGGCGATCCGCCGCGACTGCTTCTCCTCGCCGTAGGTGTACAGCACGTCGGCGATCTCGCGCTCGTCGGCGCGCGCCAGCCACTGGGCCGCGCTCTCGCCGCCTTCGGGATCCATGCGCATGTCCAGCGGCCCGTCCTTGGCGAAGGAGAAGCCGCGCTCGGCCACGTCCAGCTGCGGCGAAGACACGCCGAGGTCGAACAGCACGCCGTCCAGCCCCGCGGCGGTCGCGTCCCAGCGCGCCAGCCCGGCGAAGCTGCCGCGGAAGATCGCGACGCGCGGGTCGCTGCCGAACTCGCGTTCGGCCACGGCGATCGCGGCGGGATCCTTGTCCATCAGCAGCAGCCGGCCTCCGGGCCCGAGCTTGTCCAGCACGCCGCGCGCATGGCCGCCACGGCCGAACGTGCCATCCAGGTAGGTTCCATCCGCCTGCACCGCGAGCCCGTCCATGACCTCGCCGTAGAGCACCGGAAGGTGGCCGGGCACGTCGCCCGCGCCACCGCCCGTCATAGCTGCAGCTCGAGCAGGTCGGCGTCCATGTCGGCGTCCCCGAGGGTCTGCCGCATCTGCGCCTGGTGCGCCTGCTCGCTCCACAGTTCGAACTTGTCGCCCATGCCGACCAGCACCGCGCGCTTCTCGATGTCGGCGTTCCTGCGCATGCTCGGCGGGATGCCGATGCGGCCGTTGCCGTCGAGCTCGACGAAGGTCGCCGCGCCGACCAGCTTCAGTTGCAGGTTGCGGTTGGTCGCGCGCAGCCGGGACAGGCCGTTGACCTGGTCGCGCACGCGCTCCCAGGCCGGCCGCGGGTAGAGGTAGAGCGAGCCCTGGTCGAACGGGTTGTAGGTCACCACCAGGTGGTTGCCGCACGCGCGCGCGACGAGCTCGCGGTAGGCGGTGGGCACCGCCAGCCGGCCCTTGTCGTCGATCGTGATGGCGGTCTCGCCTTGGAACATGCCCTGCCCGTGCCCCGCTGCGGTGGCGGTCGGGAAAACCACGATTTACCCGGTTTCCCCACAAGTCGCCACCTTAGGCAGGCCCCACAGGGTTGTCAACAGCTTTTTCGGGTGAATTCGGCTTTCACATCAAGGGCTTGCGACGGACTTCAGAGTCTTGTTCAAGGTTTATCCACAAGGCGCTGTTTCGTCTCATTTTTTGAGAACAGGTTGCTTGCACCCCCGGCCAGCATTCCAAACAGTCCGCCTGCCGGAGCAAGGCCGGCCGCAAGAGTTTCTGCGCAATCGGTCGCGTCTGGTGGCATTTTTGGAATTGTCAACATAAACTGGGGATATAGCCACAGCGGAGCGCGCCATGCCCGCCCTCGCCCAACCCGCCTTGCCCGATCTCGCCGACGAGGCGACGCGCCGCGACCTCGCCCGCGTGGTCGCCGCCCTGCTCGGCAAGTGGGAACTGCCGGGCGACGCCCAGCTCGCCCTGCTCGGCCTGAGTCCGGAAAGCCGCAAGCTGCTGCCGCTGTACCGCCGTGGCGAGCGCGCGCTGCCCAACGCCCGCGACGCCCTCGACCGCGCCGGCTACCTGCTCGGCATCCACAAGGGCCTGCGCCTGCTGTTCCCCGAGGATGAGGCGCTGCGCTACGGCTGGGTGCGCCGCGCCAACGCCTTGCTCGACGGCCGCACGCCGCTGGCGGTGATGCTCGAGGACGGCCTGGTCGGATTGGCCCGCATCGCCCGCTTCGTGGATTTCCAGCGGGGCCAGTGATGGCGCTCTACGACCGCCTGACCGAATTCGACGGCGCGGTCTACCGCAACATCACCTCGCTGCGAATCTCGCAGGACCTGTTCGACGACCTCGTGCCCGACGCCGCCGGCCGCGCCGCCGCGCTGGCGGCGGACCTGCGCATGCGGCCCGGCGCGCCGGGCGTCATCGCACGCGGCTTCGAGTATTCCGAGGCGATCGCCTATCCCTTCGCCAGCGACGCCACCGTCGCCAGCCGCTACGGGGACGGCAGCGTGCGCGTCTGGTACGGCGCGCTGGAAGAGGACACCGCGCTCGCCGAAACCTGCTGGCACCAGCTGCAGCAGCTGCGCGCGATCGAGGGCGTGACCCACGCGGTGACCCGCTACCGCGCGGTCTATCGCGTGCGCGCGCGCGGTCTGTTCCTGGAACTGCGGAGCAAGGAACGTGAGCACCCCGAACTGCTCGACGAGGACTACGGCGCGACCCAGGCGATCGCCAAGCACGCCGCCGGCCAGGGCCTGCCCGGCCTGCTCTATCCCGCCGCGCGCTGGCCCGACGGCAGCTGCCTCGCCGCGTTCCGCCCGGATCCGCTCAGCGACCCGGTGCTGCTGTACTACCTGACCTGCCGCATCGACCCGGTCGCGCAAACGGTCGCCGTGGAGCGCACGCCGGGCGTCGTCGAGCGCGTGCTGCACGCGCACCAGATGCGGCGTGAACGGGAACCAGTAGCCGGTAGCCGGTAGCCGGGAAAGCGGGACAGGGCCGCGGACGTGGTGGAGCGCGGCGGGTGGGAGAGGTGGGCAGGACCGGATGCGGCATGGATGCCGCATCCGAGCCTGCATGGACGGATTCACGGCGTGTCCTGCACGCCTCTCCCGCCGGCGCGCACCGACACGCCAGCCAAGCCCCCTCTAGTCAAGGGGGCGCGCGCCAGCGCGGAGATATGGAGGCAAAAGCGAGCAGGGCCCGGAGTTGCGCAGCAACTTCGAGTGTTGCCGGGCGACGCCCGGCAACAGCAAGCCCCTCTTTCCGCACTCAGCGCGGGAAAAGGGGCGGAGCCGGCCTGTAAGCCGGGTTCTGTCGTGGACAGCCATTCCTCTGGGCGCATCGTCGCCGATACGCTCGAGCGGCCTACCCGGATCCGACGCGGGCCGCGTCATGGGATCCCTATTTGGCCTTGCTCCCGGTGGGGTTTGCCGTGCCGGTCGGTTACCCGACTCGCGGTGCGCTCTTACCGCACCATTTCACCCTTGCCACGCGCATCTCGCGACGCCGTTCGGCGGTATCTTTCTGTTGCACTTTCCGTCGGCTCGCGCCGCCCAGGCGTTACCTGGCACCGTGCCCTGTGGAGCCCGGACTTTCCTCGGCACCGCCCCTTGCGGGAACGATGACGCGGCTGTCTGGCCGGCTCCGCCGCGGCCATTGTCGCATCACCGGGCGGATGCGGCGCGCGGGGCCGCACCGCCGTGAAAAACGTCGTTCAGTCGCTGCCGTACAGCGCCTTGCGCGGCGCGCCGCTGAGCTCGGCGGCGAGCTTCGCCGCGGTCGACGGCGGCAGGTGCGCGGACAGCTTCGCATACAGGCGGCGACCTTCGGCGATGCGCGCGTCCGCGTCCTCGCCGGCGCCCTGCACCAGCACGACGAATTCGCCGCGGCGCTGGTCGGCGTCGGCGGCGACGCGCGCGCGCAAGGCGCCGAGCGGGCCGTCCAGCACCGTCTCGTACAGTTTGGTCAGCTCGCGCGCGAGCACCGCCGGCCGCTCCTCGCCGAAGGCGGCCGCCATGTCGGCCAGCGCTTCCTCGATGCGGTGCGCGGACTCGTAGAAGGCGAGCGTGCGCGGCTCGCCGGCCAGGCGCTGCAGGCGCTCGCGTCGCGCCGCCGCCTTCGCCGGCAGGAAGCCCTCGAACACGAAGCGGTCGCTGGGCAGTCCCGCCACGCTCAGCGCGGCGACGAAGGCGCAGGGCCCCGGCAGCGGGCTCACCCGCACGCCGGCGGCACGCGCGGCGCGCACCAACCGGAAGCCGGGATCGCTGACCAGCGGCGTGCCGGCGTCGGATACCAGCGCCAGCGTCTGCCCGCCGAGCAGGCGCGCGACCAGCGCGTCGGCCTGCTGCGCCTCGTTGTGTTCGTGCAGCGCGACGAGCGGGCGATCGAGCCCGAAATGGGCGAGCAGCTGGCGCGTGCGGCGGGTGTCCTCGGCGCATACCGCGTCGGCGCCGCTCAGCGCGGCCAGCGCGCGCGGCGACAGGTCGCCGAGGTTGCCGATCGGCGTGGCGACGACGTGGAGGATGCCGGGCGCGATCGCACCGGTGCTGGAAAAATCGGACATCGTGCGTCCACGGAGGCGACCGGTAGAATCCTAACCGTCCCCATCGTGCCGTGGAGTGCCATGCGCCTCGTCCCGCCGAGCAGGTTCGCCCGTCCGCTGGCCGCGTTGCTGGTCGCCGGCGCCTTCGCGTTCGGCGCCGCCGGTTGCGCGAGCGTGTCCGTGCAGGGCCCGGCGGCGGCGCCGCACCAGCCCTCGCCAGCGATCGCGCAGGCGGCCGCACTCGCCCGCCAGGACGCCAGCCTCAGCGGCCCGGCGCGGCAGGACAACGCGGCGCGCATCGCCGCCCTGCTGTCCGGCCTCGACGACGCCACCCTGGCGCGCGAGGCGGCGGCACTGCCCGCGGGCGATCCGCTCTACAACTTCGCCGGCCGCGCCCTGATCGACCGCGGATTGCCGCTGCCGCGCCCGTTCGACCGCGGCGGCGCGGCCTTCGGCGCCGGCGCGCGCCCGCCCGCCGACGCCGACGGCTACCGGCCGCCGCTCAAGCTCGCGGTGCTGCTGCCGTTGTCGGGCGACCTCTCGCGGGCCGCGGTGCCGGTGCGCGACGGCCTGCTCGCCGGCTATTACGGCGAGGCGCGGCGGCGTCCGGAAATCGTCTTCCACGACACCGCCGGCACTCCGGCCGGCGCGATCGCCGCCTACCAGCGGGCGACCGCCGACGGGGCCGACCTGGTGGTCGGCCCGCTCGGGCGCGACGAGGTGAGCGCGCTGTTCCGGCAGCCGTTGCCGGTGCCGGTGCTCGCGCTCAACCGCGGCAACGTCGACGCGCCGGACGGCAGCGCGAGCTTCTCACTGGCGCCGGAAGACGAGGGCACTGCCGCCGCCGACTTCGTCACCACCCGCGGCGGCAAGCGGGTGCTGGTACTGCTGGACCTGGACGACGGCATGCGGCGCGCGGTCGGCGCGTTCCGCGAGCAGTTGCAGGCGCGCGGCGGCAGCGTGGTCGCCGCGCTCACCGTCGCCACCACGCCCGCCGACATGGCCGGCGCGCTGCAGGCCGCGGCGCAGGCCCCGGGCGGCGGCGTCGACGCGATCTTCCTCGCGGTGAAGCCGGCGCAGGCGCGCGCGCTCGCGCCGCAACTGTCGCAGGCGGGCCTGGGCGGCAAGCTGCGCGTGGGCACCTCGCAACTGGCGGCGGGCGGCGACGCCAACCACCTGCTGGACGGCATCGCCTTCCCGAACGAGGCCTGGAACGTCCGCGGCGCGCCCGGCTTGCCCGGGCCGACCGAAGCCGGGACCCTGCTGCCGAGCGCGCGCGGCCCGGCGGCGCGCCTGTTCGCCTTCGGCAACGACGCGTGGCGGCTGGCCGGCCACCTCGAGTTCCTCGCCGCGCATCCGGACGCCAAGCTGCAGGGCGCGACCGGCCAGCTGCGCCTGGACGGTTTCGGCAACGTGGTGCGCGCGCCGGCGTGGTCGGGCTGGAACGGCACCAGCGTGGTGCCGATCGCCGATGCCGGCCGCTGAGGCCGGCGGCGCGATCGATCGTCGCGCGCGCGGCGCGCTGGTCGAGGACGCCGCCCGCCGCCACCTGCTCGCCGCGGGCCTGCGCGAGCTGGCGCGCAACGCCAATTACCGCGGCGGCGAACTCGACCTCGTCATGCACGATCCGGCTGCGCGCTGCGTGGTCTTCGTCGAGGTGCGCTATCGCCGCGGCACCGGTTTCGGCGGCGGCGCCGCCTCGGTGGACGCGGCCAAGCGGCGCAAGCTGGTGCGCGCGGCGCAACTGTTCCTCGTGACCCATCCGAAGCTGCGCGAGGCGGCGTGCCGCTTCGACGTGGTCGAGGCGAGCGGCGATCCGCACCACCCCACGCTGAACTGGTTGCGCGACGCCTTCCGCGCCGACGACTGCTGAGCGCGCCCGCGCGCGATAATCGCGGCATGCCCTTGCCCGCCGCCCTCGCCGCCGAGCTCGCCGCCCTGCTCGGCGACGGCTGGCGCACCGACGCCGCCGCGCGCGGGGCCCACGCCGCCGACGATTCGCGCCGCCAGGCCCTGCCCGACGCGGTCGCGCTGCCGGCCACGCGCGAGCAGGTCGTCGCGCTGGTCCGCGCCTGCCGCGCGCACCGGGTGCCGATCGTCGCGCGCGGCGCCGGCACCGGCACCACCGGCGCGGCGGTGCCGCTCGCGGGCGGCGTGGTGCTGTCGTTCGCGCGCATGGACCGCATCCTCGAAGTGCGCGCGGCGGACCGTTGCGTGGTGGTCGAGCCCGGCGTGCGCAACGCCGACCTGCAGCAGGCGCTGGCGCCGCAAGGCCTGTTCTGGCCGCCGGATCCTTCGAGCGCGGACAACTGCACGGTCGGCGGCAACCTCGCCACCAACGCCGGCGGCCCGCGCGCGGTGAAGTACGGCGCGACCCGCGACAACGTGCTCGGCCTGGTCGCGGTCACCGGCACCGGCGACCTGGTGCGCTGCGGCGGCGCCTACACCAAGAACTCCAGCGGCTACGACCTGACGCGGCTGATCGTCGGCAGCGAGGGCACCCTGGCGCTGGTGGTGGAGGCGACCCTGAAGCTGGCGCCGCGTCCGCGCGCGCAGGCCGGGCTGCGCGTGTTCTACCGCGATGCCGCCAGTGCCGCGGCCGCGGTCTCGCGACTGATGGCGCAGCCGATGGTGCCGGCGATGCTGGAGTTCATGGACCGCACCAGCCTCGCCCTGCTGCGCGCCAACGGCAGCGAGGTGCCCGAGGCCGGCGCGATGCTGCTGGTGGAGGCCGACGGCGAAGCCGACACGCTGCCCGAGGCGCTTGCCGCGCTCGGCGCCGCCGCCGACGGCGACGGCCTGCTGGACATGGACGTGGCGCAGGACGGCGCCGCGCGCGACCGCCTGTGGGCGGCGCGGCGCGCGCTGTCGCCCGCGCTGCGCACGCTCGCGCCCGGCAAGATCAACGAGGACGTGGTGGTGCCGGTGTCGCGCATCCCCGACCTGGTCGCGGGCGTGGAGCGCTTGTCCGCCAACTGCGCGCTGCCGATCGTGGTGTTCGGCCACGCCGGCAACGGCAACCTGCACGTCAACCTGATGTACCACCCCGACGATGCCGGCGAGACCGCGCGGGCGCGGGATGCGTTGCCGCGGGTGTTCGAGCTCGCGCTGTCGCTCGGCGGCGCGCTGTCCGGCGAGCACGGCATCGGCGTCAGCAAGCGCGCCTTCATGGCACGCGCCTACGACGCGCCCACGCTCGCGCTGATGCGCGAGGTCAAGCGCGCGTTCGATCCGGACGGCATCCTCAACCCGGGCAAGCTGCTGCCCGACGCGCCGTGACGGCGACGAAGCTCGACCGCCTCCTGCGCGACATCGAAGCCTGCCGGCTGTGCGAGGCGCAGCTGCCGCTCGGGCCGCGCCCGGTCGTGCGCGCGGGCCGCGGCGCGCGCCTGCTGGTCGTCGGCCAGGCGCCCGGCGCGCGCGTGCACGCCAGCGGCGTGCCCTGGGACGACGCCAGCGGCCGGCGCCTGCGCGAGTGGCTGGCGATGGACGCGGCGACCTTCTACGACGCGCGCCAGGTGGCGATCGTGCCGATGGCGTTCTGCTATCCCGGCAAGGCCGGCTCCGGCGACGCGCCGCCGCGCCCGGAATGCCGCCGCACCTGGCACCCGCGCCTGCTGCCGCTGTTGCCGGACATCAGCCTGACCCTGCTGATCGGCCAGTACGCGCAGGCGCATTTCCTCGGCGACGCGCGCAAGGCCTCGCTCACCGCCACCATGCGCGCCTGGCGCGAGTACCTGCCGCGCTACCTGCCGCTGCCGCATCCGAGCCCGCGCAACGTCGCCTGGTTCAAGGCCAATCCCTGGTTCGAGGGCGAGGTGCTGCCGGAGCTGCGCGCGCGGGTGGCGGCCTTGCTCGGGCGGTCGGCGGACGCGCGATAGATGAGTGGGGATACTGAGCCCGCGCCCGGGAGGGCGGGGGTATTGCTTTTCCCTTAGCTGGGACGCCGCTGCGCGGCTCACCCGGCCCGGCGCAGCGCGCCGGGCGTTCGCACGGGCGCGCGGCAATGCCGCGCAAGCGGCCCGTGCTCACCCATGCCCAGATGCGGGCGCGCGCCATCCATGGCGCGCTGACGCAACACCCCCGTCCTCCCGGTCGCTCGGACAGGCCATCGCTGCTTGCCGTAGAGCGGAGCCTGCTCCGCTCACACGCAATCCGGGCCTGGCGCAGCGGAGCAAGCTCACGCTCTACGAAGGGCGCGAGCCGGACCGCGGGAATATGGGGGACGCGTCGGGCGGGAGAGGCAGGCAGGACCGTATGCGGCATGGATGCCGCATCCGAGCCTCCATGGACGGATTCACGGCGTGTCCTGCCTGCCTCTCCCGCCCGGCGCGCCCGCGCGGCACCGCATGCGGCAGGGGCGCACCCGGATGCGCGAGCGTGAGACTCGCCCCCACCCCAGCCCTCCCCCGCACGCGGGGAGGGAGGCCGTAGGGGCTCAGCGGAAGTGTTCGTAGCCGTGTTGCGGCGGCGACCAGGCGCTGCCGTCGGCGCGCAGGGCGCGCACGCCGGTGCCCGCGACGATGCGGCCGACGTGGGTCACCGGGACGGCGGCGGCCTGCGCGGCGCGCAGCACCGCATCGCGGCGCGCGGGATCGGCGGCGAAGCACAGTTCGTAGTCGTCGCCGCCGCCGGCCTGCAGTACGTGGCGCGTCTCCTCGGTAAACAGCGCGGCGAGCGCGGGCGATGCCGGCAGCGCGGCGAGTTCGATCTCCGCGCCGACGCCGGAGGCCGCGCACAGGTGGCCCGCGTCCGCCAGCAGGCCATCGGAAATGTCGATGCAGGCGCGGGCCACACCCGCCAGCCGCACGCCGAGCGCGAGCCGCGGCGCGGGGCGGTCCAGGCGCGCGCGCAGCGTCGGTTCGCAGGCACCGCCGGCGCGCCATTGCGACAGCGCGCCGGCGGCGTCGCCCAGGGTGCCGCTGACCCACAGGTCGTCGCCCACGCGCGCGCCGGCGCGGCGCAAGGCGCGGTCCTCGCCGACGAAACCGTGCACGGTCACGCCGATCGACAGTGGTCCGCGCGTGGTGTCGCCGCCGACCAGGACGACGCCGTGCTCCTGCGCCAGCGCGAGGAAGCCGTCGAGGAAGCGGTCAAGCCAGGCCGGCTCGCCACCCGGCAGCGACAGCGACAGCGTGCACCAGGCCGGCCGCGCGCCCATCGCGGCGAGGTCGGACAGGTTCACCGCCAGCGCCTTCCAGCCGACCGCGTTGGGCGCGGTGTCCTCGGGGAAGTGCACGTCGGCGTTGAGGGTGTCGGCGGCGACCACCAGCAGCTCGCCGGCCGGCACCCGCAGCAGCGCGGCGTCGTCGCCGATGCCGAGCACGACGTCGTCGCGGCCGCGGACGCGGGCCTGGATGCGGGCGATCAGGTCGAACTCGGCCATCGCGGCTCCTCCTGCGACGCCCCTTGTAGCGGACGCGGCGTCAACGGCTCGCCGGTGCGGGGTGCTAGCGCGCGCGACCGGCGTTGAATTCGACCGCGCGCCACTCCGCCGCGGCGCGGTCGAGCACGCCGTTGACGTAGGTGTGCCCGTGCTCGGACCCGAAGCGCTTGGTCGAGTCGATCGCCTCGTTGATCACCACCCGGTACGGCACGTCCTGGCGGTGCAGCAGTTCGTAGGCGGCGATCCGCAGGGCGGCGCGCTCGATCGCGTCCACCTGGCCGACCTCGCGGTCCAGGTGCGCGGCGAGCGCGGCGTCGAGCGCCGCGTGGTGTTCCAGCACGCCGCGCACGATGTCCTCGAAGTAGGCCAGGTCGGCCTGCTCGCGCGCCTGCTCATGGGCGAACTGCGCGATCACCTGCTGCGCGTTGCCGCCGGAAATCTGCCAGGCGTACACCGCCTGCAACGCGCGACGGCGCGCGCGCGAGCGCAGCACGGGATCCACGCCATCGGGGCGGCGGCCACGGGTCATGCGAATTTCTCCAGCAGGTTCGCCATTTCGATCGCCACCAGCGCGCACTCCTCGCCCTTGTTGCCGTGCGTGCCGCCGGCGCGCGCCTGCGCGTCGGCCTGGCGCTCGACGGCGAGCACGCCGTTGCAGACCGGCACGCGGTGGTCGAGCGAAACCCGCATCAGGCCTTCGGCGCAGCGGTCGGCGACGTGCTCGTAGTGGCGGGTCTCGCCGCGCACCACGCAGCCGAGCGCGACGATCGCCGCGTGGCGGCCGGCGGCGGCGACGCGCGCGGCCAGCAGCGGCAGCTCCCAGGCGCCGGGCACGCGCAGCACGTCCACCGCGTCGGCGGCGACGCCGTGGTCGGCGAAGGCGCGGCGCGCGCCGTCGACCAGCGCCTCGGTGATGCGCGGGTTCCAGCGGCTGGCGAGGATGGCGAAGCGCGCGCCGGCGGGGGCGCGCAGGTCGCCTGCGAAGGGGCCGGTGGCGGCCTGCATGCGGGAGTCGGTCATCGGTGGGCCGGGCAGTTTAGCGCGGCGGCTCCTGCCGGCGGCTCTTCGAGGTACTCGGCCACCTCCAGGCCGAAGCCGGCGAGGCCCACCTGGCGGCGCGGCGTGCCGAGCACGCGCAGCCGGCCGAGGCCGAGGTCGGCGAGGATCTGGGCGCCGGCGCCGTTGCGTCGCCACTCGGCCAGCGCGCTGCCGCGGCCGCCGCTCGCGACCTCCGGCTGCGGCGCACGGATGCGGGCCAGCAGCGCGTCGGCGTCCGCCGGCTCGGACAGCAGCACCAGCGCGCCGCGGCCTTCGCGCGCGATCATCGCCAGCACGTCGCCGACCGCCGGCCCGAAATCGGCGCGGCGCCAGTGCAGCGCGTCCGCCAGCGGGTTGAGCATGTGCACGCGGACCAGGGTCGGCGTCTCCGGGTCCGGCTCGCCGCGCAGCAGCGCGTGGTGCAGGCCGCGGCCGACCCGGTCGCGGTAGGTGAACAGGCGGAACGGTCCGTGCTCGGTGTCGATCTCGCGCGCGTCCACCCGCTCGATGGTGTGCTCGGTGGCGAGCCGGTGCCGGATCAGGTCCTCGATCGAGCCGATCTTCAGGCCGTGTTCGCGCGCGAACACCTCCAGTTGCGGCCGCCGCGCCATGCTGCCGTCGGCGTTGAGGATCTCGACCAGCACGCCGGCGGGCTCGAAGCCGGCCAGCATCGCCAGGTCGCTCGCGGCCTCGGTGTGGCCGGCGCGGGTCAGCACGCCGCCGGGCTGCGCCATCAGCGGGAAGATGTGGCCGGGCTGGCTGAGGTCCGCGGGCGACGCGTCCGGGCGCACCGCGGTGCGGATGGTATGCGCGCGGTCGTAGGCGCTGATGCCGGTGGTCACGCCCTCCGCCGCTTCGATCGAGACGGTGAAGTTGGTGCCGTGCGGCGAGGTGTTGTCGCGCACCATCGGGGGCAGGCCGAGCTGGCGGCAGCGCTCGCGCGTGAGCGACAGGCAGACCAGGCCGCGCGCGTGGGTGACCATGAAGTTGACGTCCTGCGGGCGCACCAGCTCCGCCGGCATGATCAGGTCGCCTTCGTTCTCGCGGTCCTCGTCGTCCACGATCACGACCATGCGGCCGGCGCGCAGTTCGTCGAGCAGTTCGGGAATTGTGGCGAAGCTCATGGCCGCGCCTCCCGCGTCGCCAGCAGGCGTTCGACGTAGCGGGCCAGCATGTCCACCTCCAGGTTGACCGGGTCGCCCGCGCGGGTCTGCGCGAACGCGGTGTGCGCGAGCGTGTGCGGCACCAGCGCGACCTCGAAGCCGTCGCCGTCGACCGCGTTCACGGTCAGGCTGACCCCGTCCACGCAGATCGAGCCCTTGTGCGCGACGTAGCGCAGCAGCGGCCCCGGCGCGGCGAAGCGCCAGCGCTGCGCGCGGGCGTCTTCGGCGACTGCCTCGACCTGGCCGACGCCGTCGACGTGGCCGCTGACGAGGTGGCCGCCGAGGCGATCGGTGGGCCGCAGCGCGCGCTCGAGGTTGAGCGCGCGGCCGACCGCCAGTGCGCCGAGCGTGGTGAGGGCCAGGGTTTCGTTGGACGCGTCGGCCTCGAAGGACGTCGCGTCGAAAGCGATGACGGTCAGGCACACGCCATTGACCGCGATGCTCTCGCCTTGCGCGACGTCGGCGAAGGGCAGCGTGCCGACCTCGATCCGCAGGCGCGCGTCGCCGCCGCGCGCCTCGCGCGCGGCGAGCCGGCCGACGCCTTCGATCAATCCCGTGAACATGCAAGCGTTCTCCCGCGCGTGGCGAAAAAACGTCCCGGACGAAACAGGCATGCGCGCGCCGTGGGCGCGCGTCGCCGTCTTCTTGCATCCGGACTGTGACCGTCGGCTCCGGATTTCGACCGGATCTGCTGACCTTCCGCGGGGTCGCCCCGTGGAAGCGCTCGCGGGCTCGTGCTGGCGCACCTACCGCCGGTGGGGACTTCCACCCCGCCCTGAAGACGCTGGTTGTGGTGCCGGCGGACCGGCGGCGCGCAGTCTAGCAGGCCGGCGGCGGACGACCGTCCCGGCGCTGGAACGCAGCGTCAGGCGGGCTTGCGCCGCGCGTGCAGGAACAGCGGCCAGCGCAGCGGGCGCGCTTCGCCGGGATCGCCCCAGGCGGCAGCGAAGGCGTCCGCATGGGCGGCGACCGGATCGCGGCCGGTCGCCTCGCGGCAGCGCTTGCTGGCCGAGTAGCTGGCGAAGTAGCCGAGCAGGCGTGGCAGCGTCCATTCCACCCGCAGCTCGAAGGCCGGCGCTTCGATCGCCGGGAACGGCCAGTCGAACCCGGCGTAGGCCGTGTCGATCAGCGCCCGCTCGGGCGGCCAGTACGGCAGGATCTCCGCCTGCAACGCCGCGTTCGCTTCGGCCAGCGCCGGCGGCACCTCGATGTCCTGGTAGCCCCAGGCGACCAGCACCCCGCCCGGCCGCAGCACCCGCGCGCATTCGGCGAAGAAGACCGGGCGGTCGAACCAGTGCAGCGCCTGCGCCACGCACACCGCGTCCGCGCTGGCGTCGGCCAGGCTGCAGCGCTCGCCCGGCTCGACCGTGAAGCGAACGTTGCCCGGCGCGCGCGCCTGCGCGAGCTGCGCCGCGCTTGGATCGGTCGCGTGCACCGCGTCGAAGTGCGCGGCCAGCCCGCGGCTGGCCTGGCCGCTGCCGCAGCCGGCTTCCCACACGCATTCCGTGCCGGGCGCGGCCGCGGCGATCCAGGTGAACAACGCGTCCGGGTATTCGGGCCGCGCGCTGGCGTAGTCGGCGGCGACCGCGGAAAAATGGTCCTTGAAGCCGGTTGCCGCCATGCTCACTCCGGCCGCAGCAGCACCCGGATGTCGTCGCCGATCCGCCGCGTTTCCACCAGCCGCATCTTCAGCTTCTCGGTCATCGCGTCGATGTGCAGCCCCTCGAACAGCGGCCGCGCGCGCTCGCCCAGCATCACCGGCGCGACGTACAGCAGCAGCTCGTCGACCAGGCCCTGGGCGAGGAAGGCGCCGGCCAGGGTCGCGCCGGCCTCCACCTGCACCTCGTTGATCCTGCGCTCGGCCAGCAGCGCGAGCACGGCGTCGAGGTCGAAGCGGCCGGCGTTGACCGGCACCCACGCGTGCTGCGCCTCGATCCCGCGCGGCATGCGCGCGTCGGGCGCGTGCAGGTACAGGGTCGGCGCGTCGCCCTCGCGCACGCGACCGCGGGCGACCGTGGCCAGGCCCGGATCCAGTACCACCCGCAGCGGCGGCACGAAGTCCGCGCCGTGCTCGGGCATGTCCTCGGTGAAGCGCACGGTCAGCTGCGGATCGTCGATCAGCACGGTGCCGGCGCCGGTCAGGATCGCACCGGCGCGGGCGCGCCAGCGCTGCACGTCCTCGCGCGCGTGCAGGCCGCTGATCCACTTCGAATCGCCGCTGGCCAGCGCGCTGCGGCCGTCGAGGCTGGTCGCGAGCTTGACCCGCAGCCACGGCCGGCCGCGCTCCAGGCGCGACACGAAACCGCGATTGAGTTCGCGCGCCTGCGCTTCCATCAGGCCGTCGGCGACCGCGATACCGGCCTCGCGCAGGCGCGCGTAGCCCTGGCCGTCGACCTGCGGGTTCGGGTCGGCCATGGCGCCGACCACGCGCGCCACTCCGGCGGCGATCAGCGCGTCGGCGCAGGGGCCGGTGCGGCCGGTATGCGCGCAGGGCTCCAGCGTCACGTAGGCGGTCGCGCCGCGCGCGGCCTCGCCGGCCGCCTCCAGCGCGACCACCTCCGCGTGCGGCCCGCCGGCGCGCCGGTGCCAGCCTTCGCCGACCACCTCGCCGTCGCGCACCAGCACGCAGCCGACCATCGGGTTGGGCTTGGTCGTGTAGGCGCCCTGTCCGGCCAGGCGCAGCGCGCGCGCCATCATCGCGTGGTCGAGGGCGGAGAAGCCGGGAGACGGGAGCGGGGAAGAGGGAGACGGAGCGTCGGACACTGGCATCAGCGCTTCTTCTTCTCGGCATGCTTGTCGATGGGGACCACGTCCGCGCCCAGCAGCGGCAGCTGGCCTTCGCCGGGGAGGTCGCGTTCGAGCCGGTCGAGTTCCTCGCGGAAGTCGGCGACGTCCTCGAAGCTGCGGTAGACCGAGGCGAAGCGCACGTAGCCGACGTGGTCGAGCTTGCGCAGCTCGTCCATCACGAACTCGCCGACCCGGCGGGAGGGCAGTTCGCGCTCGGTGGTCATCCGCAACTGGTGCACCACCGAGCGCACCGCCGCCTCGATCTGCTCCTCCGACACCGGCCGCTTGTGCAGCGCGCGGTCGAAGCCGTGGCGCAGCTTGCGCGCGTCGAAGGCCTCGCGGCGGCCGTCGTCCTTGATGATCGCCGGCAGCTTGAGCTCGATCGTTTCCAGCGTCGAAAAGCGCTCGCCGCAGGCCGCGCACTCGCGCCGGCGGCGGATGGTGGCGCCGTCCT
Source organism: Lysobacteraceae bacterium (assembly GCA_035539135.1). Taxonomy (GTDB): domain Bacteria; phylum Pseudomonadota; class Gammaproteobacteria; order Xanthomonadales; family Xanthomonadaceae; genus JABFWF01. The sequence goes on along the minus strand of DATLJD010000011.1, from coordinate 71,478 downwards.
CGGACACCCGCGAGTCGATCACCCGGGTGTCGGCGTGCTGGCAGAAGGGACAGTGCATGGCGCGCCGTCGGCTGCCGCTCGGTTCAGCCGTAGACCGGGAACTGGGCGCACTGCTTGGTGACGTTCTCGCGCACGCCGGCGATGACCTTGTCGTCGGCCGGGTGGTCGAGCACGTCGCAGATCCAGTTGGCGAGCGCGACGCAATCCGGTTCCCTGTAGCCGCGGGTGGTGACCGCGGGCGTGCCCAGGCGCAGGCCGGAGGTGACGAAGGGCTTCTGCGGGTCGTTCGGCACCGCGTTCTTGTTCACGGTGATGTGCGCCTTGCCGAGCGCGGCCTCCGCGTCCTTGCCGGTGATGCCCTTGCCGATCATGTCCACCAGCATCAGGTGGTTCTGGGTGCCGCCGGAGACGATCTTGTAGCCGCGCGCGATGATCGCGTTCGCCATCGCCTGCGCGTTCTTCACCACCTGCTGCTGGTAGGCGGTGAACTCCGGCTCCAGCGCTTCCTTGAACGCAACCGCCTTGGCCGCGATCACGTGCATCAGCGGGCCGCCCTGGATGCCGGGGAACACGATCGACTGCAGCTTCTTCTCGATCTCCTCGTCGGCCTTGGCCACGATGATCCCGCCGCGCGGGCCGCGCAGGGTCTTGTGGGTGGTCGAGGTGACCACGTGCGCGTGCGGCACCGGGTTCGGGTACACGCCCGCGGCTACGAGGCCGGCGACGTGGGCCATGTCCACGAACAGGTAGGCGCCGACCTGGTCGGCGATCGCGCGGAAGCGCGCCCAGTCCACCACCTGCGAGTAGGCGGAGAAGCCTGCGACCACCATCTTCGGCTTGTGCTCGAGGGCGAGGCGCTCGACCGCGTCGTAGTCGATCAGCCCCTGGTCGTCCACGCCGTACTGGACGGCGTTGAAGAGCTTGCCGCTGATGTTGACCTTGGCCCCGTGGGTCAGGTGGCCGCCGTGGGCCAGCGACATGCCCAGGATGGTGTCGCCCGGCTGCAGCAGCGCGAGGTACACCGCCTGGTTGGCCTGCGAGCCGGAGTGCGGCTGCACGTTGGCATAGTCGGCCCCGAACAGCTGCTTGCAGCGCTCGATCGCCAGCCGCTCGGCCACGTCCACGTATTCGCAGCCGCCGTAGTAGCGCTTGCCCGGGTAGCCTTCCGCGTACTTGTTGGTCAGCACGCTGCCCTGCGCCTCCATCACCCGCGGGCTGGCGTAGTTCTCGCTGGCGATCAGCTCGACGTGGTCCTCCTGGCGGCGGGCCTCGTCGGCGATGGCCTGGGCGAGTTCGGGGTCGTAGCCTTCGATGCGGGCGGTGCGGGGGAACATGGCGCTCCGGGATGCGGCGGTCTGGGGGGAACCGGAAGTGTAGCCCCTGCCCCGCCGGCCGGGGCCGGGCCGGCCCGCGCCGGCCTGGCGTGTGGCTGGCGTTCGGGACGGCAGGCGGCGCGCGCTCTATAATTTCGGACTATCCCGATGTTCCCCGGCCCCTGCCCCCGCGCAGGACGCCGCCGCCTGCCCCGCGTCGCCCGCGCGCCGCGCCCACGGAGCCCCCATGCAGTACATCTACACCATGAACGGCGTGTCCAAGACGGTCCCGCCGAAGCGCCAGATCATCAAGGACATCTCGCTGTCGTTCTTCCCGGGCGCCAAGATCGGCCTGCTCGGCCTGAACGGCGCCGGCAAGTCCACCGTGCTCAAGATCATGGCGGGCGTGGATACCGACTTCAGCGGCGAGGCGCGCCCGCAGCCGGGCATCAAGGTCGGCTACCTGGCCCAGGAGCCGCAGCTCAACCCCGAGCACACCGTGCGCGAGGCGGTGGAGGAAGGCGTCGGCGAGATCCTCAACGCGCAGGCCGCGCTGGATGCGGTGTACGCCGCCTACGCCGAGCCCGACGCGGACTTCGACAAGCTGGCCGCCGAGCAGCAGCGGCTGGAGGCGATCCTCGCCGCCGGCGACGCGCACACCCTCGAGAACCAGCTGGAAGTCGCCGCCGACGCGCTGCGCCTGCCGCCGTGGGACGCGGTGATCGGCAAGCTGTCCGGCGGCGAGAAGCGCCGCGTCGCGCTGTGCCGCCTGCTGCTGCAGAAGCCGGACATGCTGCTGCTGGACGAGCCGACCAACCACCTCGACGCCGAGTCGGTGGAGTGGCTGGAGCAGTACCTCGCGCGTTTCCCCGGCACCGTGGTCGCGGTCACCCACGATCGCTACTTCCTCGACAACGCCGCCGAATGGATCCTCGAGCTGGACCGCGGCCGCGGCATCCCGTGGAAGGGCAACTACACCGAGTGGCTGGTGCAGAAGGACGCGCGCCTGAAGCAGGAAGAGTCGCAGGAAAAGGCGCGCCAGAAGGCGATCCAGAAGGAGCTGGAGTGGGCGCGGCAGAACGCCAAGGGCGGCCGCTCCAAGGGCAAGGCGCGCCTGGCCCGGATCGAGGAACTGCAGTCGGTCGAGTACCAGCGCCGCAACGAGACCAACGAGATCTTCATCCCGCCGGGCGAGCGCCTGGGCAACAAGGTCATCGAGTTCAGGAACGTCAGCAAGAAGTTCGGCGACCGCCTGCTGATCGACGACCTCAGCTTCCAGGTGCCGCCGGGCGCGATCGTCGGCATCATCGGCCCGAACGGCGCCGGCAAGTCGACCCTGTTCCGGATGATCATCGGCCAGGAGAAGCCGGACTCCGGCGAAATCGACATCGGGCCCACCGTGAAGCTGGCCTACGTGGACCAGAGCCGCGACAAGCTGGAAGGCAACCACAACGTCTTCCAGGAAGTGTCCGGCGGCCTCGACATCCTCAACATCAACGGCGTCGAGATCCAGTCGCGCGCCTACATCGGCCGCTTCAACTTCAAGGGCCAGGACCAGCAGAAGATGGTCGGTTCCCTGTCGGGCGGCGAGCGCGGCCGCCTGCACCTGGCCAAGACCCTGCTGCAGGGCGGCAACGTGCTGCTGCTCGACGAGCCGTCCAACGACCTCGACGTGGAGACGCTGCGCGCGCTCGAGGACGCGCTGCTGGAGTTCCCGGGCAACGCGTTCGTGATCTCGCACGACCGCTGGTTCCTGGACCGCATCGCCACGCACATCCTCGCCTTCGAGGGCGACTCGCACGTGGAGTTCTTCCAGGGCAACTACCGCGAGTACGAGGAGGACAAGAAGCGCCGCCTCGGCGAGGAAGGGGCGAAGCCGCAGCGGCTGCGGTTCAAGGCCCTGAAGTGACGCGAGCGCCCGCCTTCCCGGCGGGCGTTCCGCTTGCGGCGCGGCGACGGGACGAGACGACGATGACCAAGACCTTCATGGACATGTTGCGGGCGCGCTGGAGCGGGGCCGGTTCGCTGGTCTGCGTGGGCCTGGATCCGGAGCCGGCGAAATTCCCGGCGCGCTTCGCGGGCGATCCGGACGCCGTGTTCGGCTTCTGCCGCGCGATCGCCGATGCGACGGCGGAGTACGCCTGCGCGTTCAAGCCGCAGATCGCGCATTTCGCCGCGCTCGGCGCGGAAGGCGCGCTGGACCGGCTGGTCGCGCACATCCAGTCGACGCATCCGGGCATCCCGGTCATCCTCGACAGCAAGCGCGGCGACATCGGCAGCACCGCGTCGCGCTACGCCGCGGAGGCCTTCGACCGCTACCGCGCCGACGCGGTCACCGCCAATCCCTACCTCGGCCGCGACTCGGTGCAGCCGTTCCTCGACCGGGCCGACAAGGGCGTGGTGGTCCTGTGCCGCACGTCCAACCCGGGTGCCGGCGACTTCCAGGACCTGGTGGTGGACGGCAGGCCGCTGTACCAGCACGTGGCGCGGAAGGTCGCGTGCGAGTGGAACGGCCACGGCAACTGCGCGCTGGTGGTCGGCGCGACCTGGCCGGAACAGCTGCGCGAGGTGCGCGCGATCGTCGGCGACGGCATGCCGCTGCTGGTGCCTGGCGTCGGCGCGCAGGGCGGCGACGTCGAGGCGGTGGTGCGCAACGGCCGCGCGGCGGATGGCACCGGACTGATCGTCAGCTCGTCGCGCGCGATCCTGTACGCCTCGCGGGGCGAGGACTTCGCCGAGGCCGCGGCGACCGCCGCGCGCGCGCTGCGGGACCAGATCAACCGCTACCGCTGACGTGCAGCGGAGCTTGCCGCACACACCAATGGGCAGGCAGTGGAGCAGAGCTTGCTCCGCTTGCTTCACGGCAGCGGAGCAAGCTCCGATCTACGCCCGGTGAGGGCAGCGGAGCAAGGTCCGCTCTACGGGCGAGGTTTCAGCAGCGCGGCGGGCAACCGCGCGGCCCAGTGCGTCCAGATCGCGAGCCACACCGCGGCGCGGGTGGCCGCGCCGCGCCGCGGCGCCTCGAACTTGCGGAAATAGCGCCACAGGCCGCGATGCTTGTGCCACTCCACGAACAGCGGCCGCGTGCGCGAGGACACGCCGCGCAGGTGCACGACGGTCACGTCGTTGGCGACCGCGACCAGCGCGCCGGCGGCGCGCGCGCGGCGGCACAGGTCGAGATCCTCGGCATGCAGTCGGTAACCCTCGTCGAAGCCGCCGATCCGTTCGAACAGCGCGCGCGGCATCAGCATCAGCGCGCCGGAGACGGCGTCCGCCGGCTGCAGCGCGCGCGCGGCGTCGCGCGGCACGCCCAGCCGCGTCGCCGACGGCGCGCCCAGCATCGCGGCGAAGTCCGGGTCGCGGCGGCGCGCGGCGGCGTCGCGTTCGCCCAGCTCGTCGACCAGATCGGCGCCAACCAGCGCCTCGCACCCCGCCGCCAGCGCGTGCGCGCGCAGCCGCGCCAGGGTGTCGACGGCGACCATGCAGTCCGGATTGACGAAGGCCAGCCAGCGCACCGCGACGCCGTCCTCGCGCAGCGCACGCGCGCCCTGGTTGCAGGCGACGGCAAAACCCGGGTTGTCCGGGTTGGCGATGAAGCGCAGGGCGGGATCGGCGGTGGCGTGGCGCTGCAGCAGCGCCAGCGTCGCGTCGTCGGATCCGTTGTCGACGATGCGGATCGCGGCGACGCCGTCGGCGCCGCGCAAACGCGAGATGCAGTCGTCGATGCTGTCGGCGCTGCGGTGGGTCACCACCACCACGCCGATGTCGTCGCCGGCGGTGACGGACGGCGCGCTCATGCGAACAGCTCGCGCTGCGGCGACTCCGCGCCGGTGGCGGCGTGCGCCCGGGCCAGCGCGTCGCGCGCGCCACGCAGCGGGTCGTCCATCAGGAAGCCCGCCAGGCGCGCGTGCCAGGCCGGCCAGCGCGCGGCCAGCACGTCGAGGTCGCCGTCGGCCGGCCCGCCCTCGCCGCCGCGGGCGACGAACGCGGTCTCGCACAGCACGTTGCGCCAGCCGAGGCCGGCGAGGCGCAGCGAGAGGTCGATCAGCGCGGCGTACCAGGAGCCGTAGCTGGCGGCGTCGAGCCCCCCGGCGCGCAGGCGCGCGCTGCCGCGCAGGGCGACCGCGTGGCTGACCGCCGACGGCAGTTCCGGATGCAGCGGCGGCAGCGTGGCGCAGGCGCGGGCCAGGCGCTCGCCGTCCGCGGGCGGCGGGTTGACGTCGCCGGCGCGCGGCCAGGCGACGGTCTCGCCGGCGTTGCACCAGGGCGTGGCGGTGGCGATCGCGGCGTCGCGGGCGAGGCAGGCGGCGAGCTGCTGCAGCCAGCCGGGCAGCGGCACCGCGTCGGGGGCGAGCACCACCACGTCGGCGTCTCCGCAGGCGGCCAGCGCCTGGTCGAGATGCGCAACTTCGCCGACCGCGCGCGGGCGCCGGCTGTAGTCCGCCGTCAGCGGCGTGCGTTCGAGCCAGCGCGCCACGACTTCCTGCGCGCGCGGCCCGGCCTGTGCGTCGTCGACCAGCCACACCCGCGCGCCCGCCGGCGTGCCCGCGTCGAGCGCGCCGAGGCAGGCATCCAGGGCCTCGTCGTCCACGCCGAGCGGCAACAGGACGACGGGCAGCGGCGCGCCGGTCGAAGCCACGGTCCGCGCGATGCCGCTATTCCTTCGGCGCCGCGTACAGCGGCTCGAGTGCGCGGAAGCGACGGCCGTACTCGTCGGTAAGGTCGCGCGCTTCCTGCGGATCGCGGACTACGGTCGGCGTAATCAGGATGATGGTCTCCTCGCGCTTGTTCGACGAGCTCTGGGTGCCGAACAGCGCGCCGAGGATCGGGATCCGGCTCAGGCCGGGCACGCCGCTGCCGCCGCGCGTGGTGCCATCGCTGATCAGACCCGCCAGCATCACCGTGTCGCCGCTCTGCACGGCCGCCTCGGTCTTCAGCTTCTGCGAGCTGATCCGGACGTTGCCGTTCTGGTCCGGATTGCCGGTCGGCTGGCTGACTTCCTGCACGAGGTCGAGGAACACCATCCCGTCCTTGGTCACCCGGGGACGCACCTTCAGGATCACGCCGGTGTCGAGGTACTGGACCTGGCTGAAGGTGCCTTCGCCGGTGGTCGGCACGCCGCCCGGATTGAAGGTCACCGAGGCGATCGGGATGCGGGTGCCGACGTTGAGCGTCGCTTCGCTGTTGTTGCGCACCATCACCGAGGGCGTCTGCAGCAGGCGCACGTCGGTGATCTCGTCCAGCGCGTTGATCACCGCGGCGGCGTTGCGGCCGAGGAAGGTCCAGGCGAGGCCGGGGTTCACGCCGCCCGCCGGCTTGATGCTGCCGGCGATGTCGCCCCAGATGTCGCGGCCGAGTGCGCTGGGCAAGCCGGCGCCGCCCTGGTCCACCGGCGTGTTGACCGCCTGCTCGAAGAACCAGCTGACGCCGTAGCGCAGGTCGCCGGTCAGCGCCACCTGCGCCACCTGCGCCTCGATGTGCACCTGCAGCGGCATCACGTCGAGCTTCTCGACCACCTCGCGGATCGATCGCCACGCCTGCGGCGTCGCCCGCACCAGCAGGCTGTTGGTCTCGCCGACCGCCGACACGCCGACCTGGTCGCCGTTGACCTGCAGGGTGACCGTGCCGTTGCCGCTGGTCGCCTGGCCGAGCGACATGCCCTCGCCGAGGCCGCCGGTGGCGGTCTCGCTGCCGGTGCCGCCCGGGGTGTCGCCACCGATGCGGGCGCTGCTGATGCCGCTGCTGTCGTCCACGCCGCTGTCGCGGATCTCGGTCGATTCCAGCCCCGGCATCAGGGTTGGACCGCGGCTCGCGCCGCCGCGGCCGGCGCTGCCGCCGAACACCTCGGCCAGGCGGTCGGCCAGGTCCTTGGCCTTGATGTACTTGAGCTCGTAGGAGAACAGCTGGACGCCGCCGCCGGCGCCGTCGATGCGCTCCAGCCACTGCTGGATGTCGTCGAGGTAGTCCGGCTGCGGGGTGATCACCATCACCGCGTTCGCCGCCTCCAGCGGCATGAAGCGGAACATGCCGGCGACCGGCGACTTGCTCTGCTCGCCGAACACCTTCTCCAGGTCGGACACCACCTGGCTCGCCTTGCCCGATTGCAGCGGGAACACGCCGACCGACATCGACGACATCCAGTCGACGTCGAAGATCTGGATCGTGCGCAGGTAGTTCTCGAGCTCGGCGCGCGTGCCGGCGACGGTGATCGTGTTGCGGCCGGGGTCCGCGTTGACCACCGCGTTCTTGCGCGCGAACGGCTCCAGGATCTTCTTCATCTCGGTCGCGGAGACGTACTTCAGCGGCACCACCCGCGACTCGAAGCCGCGCGCCATCGCCGCGCCGCCGGTGCGCGGGGCGACCGTGCCGGCCAGCGCGTCGTCGGCGGGCACGATGTTGTAGCGGCCGTCGGCGTAGACCAGGCGCGCGTTGTTCCAGCCCAGCACCATCTCCAGCAGGCTCAGCGCCTCGGCCGGGCTGACCGGGCGCGAGGTCACGTAGGTCACGGTGCCCTGCACGCCCGGCGCGATCACGTAGTTCTGGCCCAGCATGTCGCCGAGGATGGCCTTCACCACGGCCTGCACCGATTCGCCCTCGAAGTTGAAGGTGGCCTCGCCGGTGGTGCCGCCCAGGCGCGGCGGCGGCGCGCTCGCGGCGGCCTGGTTGATCACCTGGCCGGTGCCGCGGCGGATCACCGGGACCGGGCCGGTCGCTTCCGCGGGCAGCGCTTCCTTGTCGACGCCGTCGGCGCCGGTCGTGGCGGGGGCCGGCGTGGCGCCGCGCTGGATGCGGGCGACCGGCGCGCTGGCGCAGGCGGCGAGCATGCCGGCGAGCACGGCGATGGCCATGCAGCGGAGGAGTGCGCGGACGCGGGGGGAAGTCGGGCGTCGGTTCATGGGTCCACTCTAGGGGTTGCGGCCTGGCGGCGTCTGCTGGCCGGCTTCGCGGCGCAGTTGCGCGCGCCGCTCCTCGATGCGCTTGCGGATGCTTTCCATCTGCTGGCGCGCGCGTTCGGCTTCCTCGGGATCGGGCTTGTCTTCGCCCAGCCCGCCGGCCTGCGCGGCGTTCGCCGGTGGGGCGGGCGGCGGCGCGGGCATGTCCGCTGGCACTGCGGCGTCGGCGTCGGTCACCGCGTCGACGGCGGTCGGCGGCTGCCCGCCCTTGCCGTCCCATACGCGCAGGTTCAGCGCCTTGCGGCCGCCGGGCCCCTCGAACACCGCGCTGCGCGGATCGAGTTCGACCAGCCGCCACTCCGGCAACGCGTCCGCCGCCTCGCCGAAGCGCACCACCACCGACTCGCCGCCCGCGCTCGGCTGCAGGATCGCCAGCTTCGTGTTCGGCGTGATGAGGACGCTGCTGAGCACGTAGTCGAAGGCGTTGGCATCGGGGCCTTCGCCGGTGGCCTGCTGCAGGAAGAAGGGACGCGGCCGGCGATCGCTGGAGAACAGCGGCCGCGCCGCCACTTCCGCGTATTGCGAGAGTGGCCCCACCCGGTCCGGCGGCGACGGGGCGGGCTGCGGCAGCGCCTGCAGCAGCGCGGGATCGGCCGGCAGCAGCGCCACGTGCCCGCCCATCCCGGCCAGCGCGAGGATCCACGCGGCCACCGCCCAGCCGGCGAACGCGCCGAGCAGCCAGGTGCGGGTGGCGACATGCTCAAGGCGCACGGGACGCTCCCGCCGGCGGTGCCGCGCCGGGCCGCAGGTAGCCGTACAGGTCGAAGCTCACGTCCAGCCCGCCGGACTGGTCGTTGCCCGGCCCCGGCGTGAAGAAGGTCGCCCCGGAGAGGATGTTGAGGTTGTCGACGAACAGCCGCGGCGATCCGCTCTCCAGCGCGTGCAGCACCGCGGCGAGTTCCGGGGTGCCGCAGCGCAGGCGCACCTGCACGGTGACCCGCGCGAACCGTTCCTGGCGCGGCTCGGTCGCGGGCGAGCGGTTGGTAATCGCGCAACTGCGGTTGCCGGGACTGGCGCGCGCCACCACGTTTTCCAGCCGCTGCACCAGGCCGGCGGTGGCGAGCTCGTTGGTCGCCTCCGGCAGGAAGGCGGGCGCGCGCGTCTCCAGCCGCTCGGCCTCGGCCAGCCGCTGCGCGACCTGCGGCGCCTGCTGCAATTGCATGCGCGCGCGCAGCTCGCGCTGCTGCAGCGCGGAGATCCGTTCGCTCGCGTCCAGCATCGGCGCGGTCCACCACGGATGCAGCAGCAGCAGGTAGGCGAGCGCGAGCGCGGCCAGCAGCAGGCCGAGCGCCAGCCAGCGGTCGCGGTCAGCGCGGCTTGCCATCGGCGGTGTTCCTGGCCGGCGTCGCCGGACCGTTGGCGAGGGTGGCGGTGAGGGTGAAGCGGTCCAGCCGGGTGCGCGGGTCGGGCTGCACGGTGCCGGTCAGCGCCGGCGAATTCCACAGCCGCGAGCCCTCCAGCCGCGCCACCAGCGACGAGGCTTCGCCGCTGAGGCCGATCAGCATCAGGCGGTTGTCTTCCACCGCCAGCTTTTCCAGGTAGGTGCCGTCGGGCAGGCGGCGGCTGAGTTCGTCCAGCACCTCGACCGCGGTCGGGCGCTGCGCGCGCTGACGGTCGAGGAAGACGCGGCCCTCGACCAGGCCGGTCAGGCGCTGGCGCTGCACCGAGACGGCGCGTGCGGATTCGGCTTCGGCGTTGGCGCGGCGCTCGAGTTCGGCGGCGGCCGCCTCGCGGTTCTGCAGCACCGTCCAGAGCGCCAGCCCGAGCGCGAGCAGGCCGAGGCCGGCGAACAGCCAGTTCCAGCGCCGCAGCGGATCCAGCTGGCGGCTGCGCTGCGCGGGCGGCAGCAGGTTCACCCCCAAGGGCGCGCCGTCGCCGCCGGCGACGTCGACCCCGGCGAGGCCATCGGCCATCGGGCCGAGCAGCGCGAGCTGCGCGTCCAGCGTCGCGCGCGGCACCGCGACCAGCTCGACGTCGAGCTGGCCATCGCCCTCGCGGCGGCCGAGCAGGCGCGCGTCGAAGGCGACCGCGTCGGCGGCGAACGGTGTCTGCCGGTCGATTTCGAAGGACACCACGTCGCGCAGGCGTTCGGCCGCGGCGGCCGGCAACTGCAGGCGCCGCCGCAGCGCGCGCGCGCCGGGCAACAGCAGCCAGCGCGGCAGGTCGGCCAGGCGCGGCGCGAGCAGGGTCGCGAGCGGATCGTCGCCGGCTTCCGCCAGGCCCGGCACGTGGCCGAGGTCGCGCAGGCCCTCGCCGTCCTGCAGGCGCAGCTGGACCGCATCGGCGTCGGCCTGCAGCAGCACGCGGCCACGGTCGATGCCCAGCGCCACCCGCCAGCGCGGCGGCAACCAGGCGACCAGCGAGCGCCACCACCAGGCGAAAAAGCCGCCGACACCGCGCCAGCGGGCGCGGCGGCCGAAACGGTCACGCAGGGCGGTCAACGTGGCGATGCTCCCTCCTCCCAGCGCAGCGGCGTCCATGCGGACCCGGGCACGCCATTGCCTCCGACGCGCAGGGTCGCGCGCAGGACCGCGCTGCGTCCGGTCCGGAGCCGCGCACGGCTCTCGATACTATACGTGCCGCTGTTGTAGCCCACGAGCGAGCTGCCGTCGGACAGGGTCGGCCCCGGCTGCCCCGACGCGGGATTCCACGCGCGCCGTTGCGCGAGCACGGCCTGCGCGTCGTAGCCCATCGCCGCCAGCACCGCGGACTGGGCGAAGGCGGGATCCGGGAGCGCGCGGCCGCTGTAGACGGTGAGGAAGGGTTCGACCCGCGCGTACAGCGGCTTGGGCATGCCGAGCACCTGCTGCAATTCGGCAACGCTTTCGAACGGTTCGTCCTTGGCCCCGTAGGGCAGTCCCGCGGCGGCGTAGTCGCGGTCCTCGGCGCCGCCGCCGGGCTGGGCGAGGTCGTCGCCGTCGCGCCAGTCGAGCACAGCGGCAGCCAGGCGCGCGGCCTGCGCCTGCTCGGCGCCCGCGCCGCGGAACAGCGCCGCCAGCAGGTCGGCCGAGGCGAGGTTGAGGTCGACCTTGCCCTGCTCGTCGACGATCCGGACCTCGACCCGGGCGTTGCCGAAGTCCCAGCGGTACGGGCGGCCGTCCGGCAGCCAGCGCCAGCGCTGGTCGTCGCTGCCCACCCGCACCACGGCGTACTCGACGCCGGCGCGCGCCGCCTCGGCCGCCGCCACGCCGCGCGAAAGCACCTGACCCTGCAGGTGCTCGACCCGCGCCGACAGCGCGAACGCGCCGACCAGCGCGGTCAGCAGCGCCACCAGCCACAGCACCAGCAACAGCGCCGCGCCGCGCGCGGATGCCCGTGTCACAGCCCGACCCCGCCGTAGCTGCCGGCCAGCGGCAGCGCGACCACCAGCGGCGGCCAGTCGCGTCCATCGGCCGCGGTCACGGTCGCCTCGACCTGCAGCGGCAGCGCATCGGCGGTCTGCCAGCGTTCCTGCCACGGCCCGAGCCTGCCTTCGGCGTCCAGCGCCCGATAGCGGAAACGCACCGCGCGCAGCCCGTCGGCCAGCAGCTCCGGCCCGCGCGCGGGCGACTCCTCGACCGGCTCGCCGCCCAGCACCATGGTCAGCGCGACCTGCAGGCGCAGCCCGCCGCCATCACGGACCACGCTGATGTCGTGCAGGTAGGGTCCGCCGCGGCCGAGGTAGTCGGGCAGGTCGGCGACGAAGCGCATGCGGTCCGGCTCGCCGAGGAAACGGATCGCGACCCCGCGCTCCTGGTCGAAGCCGAACGGGATCGGCCGGGTCGCGGTCAGGCGCGCGCGCAGGAAGCCCTCGACCGCACGCATGCGCTCGCTGCGCGCGGCGAGGGTCTCGCCGCGGGTGGCGGTGTCGGTGGCGGCGCGCAGGGTGGCGAAGGCGATCGCCAGCCCGGACGCGAGCAGCACCGTCGCCAGCAGCACCTCGATCAGGGTGAAGCCGCCGGCGGCGCGGCGCGCGGACGCGATGCGCGGGCTCGCGCACCGCACGCGAACCTCCGCCGCGACCCGCTTCACGGCGCCCCACCCTGCTGCGGGTTCGGCGTCACCAGGCGCAGGCCGTGCACGACCAGGCGGTCGCGCGGCGCGTTGTCGCGGCCCCATTGCACGGTCAGTGCCAGTTGCAGCAGGCGCGGCGCGGCCGGATCGACCAGCGGCGACGGCGGCCGGCTGCGGTCCGTGTACGGCGCGACATCCAGCGACCAGCGATAGCGGCCCTGCTCGAACACGCCCTCGCTGTGGCCGGGCCGCAAGGCCTCGCCGACCCCGGTCTGGTCCAGCAGCGAACGCGCGTGCAGCGCCGCGCGACCGGCCTCGTCGGCCCAGCGCACCTGCCGCGCCGCGCCCGACAGGGTGCCCAGCAGCAGGGTCAGCGCCAGCGCGAGGATCGCGAAGGCGACGATCACCTCGATCAGGGTGTAGCCGGCGGCGCGCGCGCGCGGCGTCACCGCTCCGCCTCCGCGCGGGCGATGCGCACCTCGCCGGTGAGCCAGGCGACATCGACGTTCCAGGCGGCCCGCTTCGCGCTCAGCTGCACGCGGCCGCCGGTGGAGGCGCCGTCGGGGAAGAACACGATCGCGCCCTCGCCGCGGCTGGGCTGGGTCTCGCGCGCGCCGATGAAGGCGATGCCGAGGCTGCGCGGGACCTCGCCGTGGTGGCCGCGCGGCGCGCTCCAGCGGTGCCCGCGCGGATCGATCACGAAACGCTGCGCCTCGCCGGTCGCCAGCGCCTGCGCGCGGGTGTAGCGCAACTGCGCGGCGATCTCCTTGGCGCTCGCGCGCAGGCGCAGGCCGGTGATGCCGCCGGTCATCGCGGTGGCAGCGAGTGCCGTGGCCGCCGCGATCAGCACCAGCACCAGCAGCATCTCCAGCAGCGAGAAGCCGGACGCGCGCGGCGGCCGGCGCGCGACCGCGTGCATGGCCTTATTCGTACTTGATGTCGGCGTCCACGCTGCTGCCGCCGGGCTGGCCGTCGGCGCCGAGGCTGACCAGGTCGAAGGCCTGGCCCTCGCCCGGCGCGCGGTAGACGAAGGCGTGGCCCCAGGGATCCTTCAATTCGGCGGGCTTGGCGTAGGGGCCGAGCCAGCCGGCGGCGTTGCCGGGCTGGGTCACCAGTTCGTCGAGCGTGGTCGGCAGGGTGCCGGTGTCGTTCTGGTACTGCTGCACCTTCTCGGCCAGCGTCTGCACCTGCGACCTGGCGAGGTTGAAGCGGGCGCGGTCGCCACCGCCGAGGATGCGGCTGGCGGCGAACGCGACGATGCCGCCGATCAGCACCACCACGAGGATGATCTCGATCAGGCTGAAGCCGGCCTGCGCGGGCCGGGGCGAGCGGGTGAGCGGGCGGGACTTGCGCATGAGGGGTCCTGGGTGAAGGCAACCGGTCAATGCTGCCATCTTTCGGGAAAGCCGGTGCGAAGAGTGTCGTAAGCGTGCGTTCGCTTCGGGCCGCGCGCGGCCGCCATCATGGCGCGGCGGCATCGCTTCGGATCGCCCGGCCCGGCCGTCCATGGCCCGGCGTTCACCAAGGCGCGCGGCAGGGCCGCGCGAGCGCCCTGGTTCACCCGATCACGTTGGTCAGGTCGTAGATCGGCGTCAGCACCGCGAGGATCACCACGCCGACGATGCTCGCCATCAGCAGGGTCACCACCGGCACCAGCGCGGCCAGCAGGCGGTCCAGCGCCAGCGAGGTTTCCTGCTCGAAAGTGTCGGCGGTCTTGAGCAGCATCGTGTCCAGCGCGCCCGACTCCTCGCCGACCTGGATCATCTGCAGCGCCAGCCGCGGGAAGACCTTGGCCTTGCCCAGCGCGGTGGACAGGCCGATGCCGTTCTTGACGTCGGCACTGGCGGTGTCCACCGCGTCGGCGAGGGTGGTGTTGGCGAGCACGTTGCGGCCGATGCCGAGCGCGGTGAGCAGCGGCACGCCGTTCTTCAGCAGGGTGCCTAGGGTGCGCGCCAGCCGCGCCGTCTCCAGCCGCGCGACCAGCGGGCCGGCGAACTTCTGCCGCAGCAGCCACGCGTCGAAGGCGGCGCGGAAGGCCGGCTCGCGCCGCTTGCGGTCGAACCACCACAGCGCCGCCGCCGGCACCGCCAGCAGCACGATCCACCAGTCGCGCACGAACATGCCCACGCCGAGCACGATCCGCGAGAACCACGGCAGTTGCGCGTCCAGGCTCTCGTACATCGAGGCGAACTGCGGCACCACGAAGCCGAGCAGGAACATCAGGCTCAGCCCGACCATCACCAGCAGGATGATCGGGTAGATCATCGCGTTGACCACGCGCCCGCGCATCGCCCGGCTGCGCTCGAGGTAGTCGGCCAGCCGCGACAGCGTCTCGTGCAGGCTGCCGCCGGCCTCGCCGGCGCGCACCATGTTGATGTAGAGCTTGCCGAAGATGCCGTGCTGGCGGTCCAGCGCGGTGGACAGCGCTGCGCCGCCGCGCACCGCGTCGCGGATGTCGGCGATGGTGCGGCGCGCGGCCTCGTCCTCGGGCAGCTCGAGCAGGATGGTCAGCGCGCGGTCCAGCGGCTGGCCGGCGCCGAGCAGCGTCGCCAGCTGCTGGGTGAATTGCACCAGTCGCTGGCCGGCGAAGGGCCTGGGCTTGAACAGCGCGCGCCACGGCGCTTCGCCGCCCGCCTCGCTGGCGGGCTTCGCCTCGATCGGCAGGTTGCCCTGCTCCTGCAGGCGCGCGACCACCTCGGCGTCGCTGCCGGCCTCCATCTGGCCGTCCAGCACTTCGCCGCGCGCATTGAGCGCCTTGTAGCGGTACAGGGGCATGGCGGGCCTATGCGTCCTCGGTCACGCGCAGCACTTCCTCGATCGTGGTCAGCCCCGCCAGCGCCTTCGCGATGCCGTCCTCGTACATGGTGCGCATGCCGGCCTGGCGGGCGAGCTGCTCCAGCTCGCCCATGCCGGCATGGCGCATCACCGCGCGCCGCAATTCATCGTCCATCACCAGGAACTCGACGATGGTGGTGCGGCCGAGGTAACCGGTGGGCGCGAGCGCGGAACCCCGCGGCCGGTACAGGAAGATCTCGCCGTCGGGCTGGTACTTGCGCAGGCCGAACTTCTCGATCTCCTCCGGCGAGGCCGGATAGCGCTCGGCGTGGGTCGGCTCCAGCCGCCGCACCAGGCGCTGGGCGAGGATGCCGTTGACGGTGGAGGTCAGCAGGTAGTCCTCCACGCCCATGTCCAGCATGCGGGTGATGCCGCCGGCGGCGTTGTTGGTGTGCAGGGTGGAGAGCACGAGGTGGCCGGTCAGCGCCGACTGGATGGCGATGCGCGCGGTCTCGAGGTCGCGCATCTCGCCGATCATGATGATGTCCGGGTCCTGGCGCACGATCGAGCGCAGGGCGTTGGCGAAGTCGAGACCGATCTGCGGCCGCGCCTGGATCTGGTTGATGCCCTCGATCTGGTACTCGACCGGGTCCTCGACGGTGATGATCTTGACGTCCGGCGTGTTGAGCTTGCTCAGCGCCGTGTACAGCGTGGTGGTCTTGCCCGAGCCGGTCGGGCCGGTCACCAGCAGGATGCCGTGCGGCTGCTCCAGCACGCGCTGGAACTGCGGCAGGAACTCGTCGGTGAAGCCCAGCCGGTGGAAGTCGAACACCACCGTCTCGCGGTCGAGCAGGCGCATCACCACGCTCTCGCCATGCGCGGTCGGCACCGTCGACACGCGCAGGTCCAGCTCCTTGCCCTGCACCCGGATCATGATCCGGCCGTCCTGCGGCAGGCGGCGCTCGGCGATGTTGAGCTTGGCCATGATCTTGATGCGCGAGATGATCGCGGCGGTCAGGTTGGCCGGCGGGCCCTCGGCTTCCTCCAGCACGCCGTCGATGCGGTAGCGCACCTTCAGCCGGTTCTCGAACGGCTCGATGTGGATGTCTGACGCGCGCAGCTCGACCGCGCGCTGGATGATCAGGTTGACCAGCCGGATCACCGGCGCCTCGGAGGCGAGGTCGCGCAGGTGCTCGACGTCGTCGAGATCGCCGCCCTCGCCTTCCGCGGTTTCCACGATCGCGCCCATCGCGCTGCGGCCCTGGCCGTGCCAGCGCTCGATCAGGTCGTCGATCTCCGAGCGCAACGCGATCGCCGCGCGCACCTCGCGGCCGGTGGCCAGGCGCACCGCGTCGAGCGCGTACACGTCCTGCGGATCGGCGACCAGCACGTCCACCGTGTCCTCGCCCTCGGCGACCGGCACGACGTGGAACTGCTTCATGAACTTCACCGACAGCGCGCTGGTGTCCGGCGGCAGCTCCGGCGCGTCCTTGGCGCTGACCAGCGGCAGGTCCAGCACCGAGGCCGCGGCTTCCGCGTGGTCGCGCTCGGACACCAGGCCGAGCCGCGCCAGCAGGCCGAGCAGGCTGCCGCCGCTGTCCTCCTGCAGGCGCCGCGCGCGGGCCAGGTCGGCGTCCTTCAGCCGGCCCCGCTCCACCAGCAGCGCGACGATGCGCTCGTCGGCGGCGGGTTCGACGGCTTCGTGGCCGGGCAGCTCGCTGGCGCTCGCGTTCACGCGTCCTCCGGGGTCAGGCGGCGGACTGTAGCAGGCGGCCCGTCGCGGCGGCCTGCAGGCGCCGGGCGGGAGCTACTGCTCGTCGCGGTAGATCGCCACCCCGCGGCTGCCGTCGGGATTGATCCAGCCGCGGTACATGCCGGAGGTGTTGAAGGGCATGGCGATGTGGCCGTCGCGGTCGAGGGCGATCGCGCCGCCGTCGCCGCCCGCCGCCGGCACGATTCGATTGACGACCTCTTCCGCGGCCGCCGCCAGGCTGTCGCCGCGATAGGCGACGCGCGCGCAGATGCCGTGGGCGACGGCGTTGCGGATGTAGTACTCGCCCCAGCCGGTGCCGGAGACGCCGCAGCGCTCGTCGGCCCAGGTGCCGGCGCCGATCACCGGCGAGTCGCCGATCCGGCCCCAGCGCTTGTTTGTCATGCCGCCGGTGGAGGTCGCGGCGGCGATGTGGCCCTGCGCGTCCAGCGCCACCGCGCCGACGGTGCCGAAATAGGTGCCCTTGGGCGCCGGAAGGCCGAGCGCGGCCTGCTTCTGCTCCGCCGCCTGCGCCTGCTCCAGCTGGCGCCGGCGGGTGTCGGTGTCGAACCAGGTGTTGGCGACTCGCTCGATCTCCGGACGGGTGTCGGCGAAGGCCTCGGCGCCCGCGCCGGCCAGCATCACGTGCGGGCTGTGCTCCATCACCGCGCGCGCGAGCTGGATCGGATGGCGGACCGTGGTCACGCCGGCCACAGCGCCCGCGCGGCGGGTATGGCCCTCCATGATCGCCGCGTCGAGTTCGTGGCCGCCGACGGCGTTGAAGACCGCGCCCTTGCCGGCGTTGAAGCGCGGCGAGTCCTCCAGCACCTGGATCGCCGCCTGCACGGCGTCGAGCGCGGGCCCGCCCTTGGCCAGCACCGCGTTGCCGGCGTCCAGCGCGCGCCCGAGGTCGGCGCGGATCGCGCGCTCGTCCTCCGGCGAGAGCGAGCCGCGCTCGATCACGCCGGCGCCGCCGTGGATGACGAGGGCGGTCTTCTGCGGTTCGGCGGCGTGGGCGGTCATGGCGGCGAGGCTGAGCAGGAGGGGGATGGCGAGGCGCATCGGCAACGTGCTCCGGAGAACGAGGGCCGAGGATAGGACGGAACGCGGCTTCCCGCAGGCCACGATGGTTGATGCTCGCGGGCGACTCCACTCAGTCACCGATCCGAGCTGTCGCGGAAAAGCGCCCCGCGAGCGCGCCGGGCGGGAGAGGCAGTCAGGACACGCCGTGAATCCGTCCATGGAGGCTCGGATGCGCCATCCATGGCGCATACGGTCCTGCCCACCCCTCCCACCCGGCGCGCCCCCAGCACTCTCGCGCTCGTTTAGCGGAGCAAGCTCCGCTCTACGGCAAGCCGCGAGAATGTTTCCGAGCGCCCGGGAGGACGGGGGGTGTTGCGTCAGCGCGCCATGGATGGCGCGCGCCCGCATCAGGACAGGATGTCCTGCTAAGGGAAAAGCAATACCCCCGGCCTCCCGGGCGCGGGCCCACGCGGCAGCTGTTCTGCAGCGAAGGCGATGAACCCTACTGCTGCCGCAACGCCTCGATGGGGTCGAGCAGCGACGCCTTGCGCGCCGGGTAGTAGCCGAAGAACAGGCCGGTCGCGATCGAGAATGCCGCCGCCAGGCCGACGACCTGGCCGTTGAGCGCGACCGGCAGTTCGCTGAACCTGCCGACCAGCAGCGCGCCGACCACGCCGATGGCGATGCCGATGACGCCGCCGATCAGCGAGATCAGCATCGCTTCGGCGAGAAACTGCCGGCGCACGTCCGACGGCCCGGCGCCGACCGCCATGCGCAGGCCGATCTCGCGGATCCGTTCGGTCACCGACACCAGCATGATGTTCATGATGCCGATGCCGCCGATGATCAGGCAGATCGTCGCCACCGCGCCGAGCAGCTTGGACATCAGGTTGGTGGTCGCGGTGCGGGTGGCGACGATCTCGCTGATGTTGCGCACGCGGAAGTCGTCGTCCTCGCCCGGCTTGATCCGGTGGCGCTGGCGCAACAGGCCCTCGACCTCGGTCTGCGCGTAGCCGAGGTCGCGCGCGTCGGCGACGGTAAGCGCGACCTGCATCACCGCCCCGGGCGGCAGGCCCATGTTGCCGAGCAGGCGCCGGCGCGCCGTTTCCAGCGGCACCATCACCACGTCGTCCTGGTCCTGGCCGAAGCCGCCCTGCCCCTTCGGCGCCAGCGTGCCGACCACGGTGAACGGCACCCGGCCGAGGCGGATGGTCTGGCCGATGCCGCTGTCGTCGCCGAACAGCGTGCGCCGCACGGTCTCGCCGATCACGACTTCCTTGGCCGCGCCGGAATAGGACTGCGGGTGGAACCCGGCGCCCTCGGCCAGCTTCCAGTCGTTGATCGCGAACCAGTCCGGCTGCACGCCCTGCCAGCTGGTCGCGGTGTTGTTCTCCGCGAACACCGCCTGGGTGCTGCCGCGCAGGGCGCCGGCGACGTACTGCACTTCCGGGATCTCGTCGCGGATCGCGTCGACATCGCCCTCGGTGAGGGTGAAGAAGCTGCCGGCGCTCATGCGCGCGCCGCCCGGGCCGCGCTGCGAGCCCGGCGACACGTCCAGCCGCTGCGAGCCCAGCCCCGACACCAGCTTGTCGATCTCCTGCTGGGTGCCCTGCCCGACCGACACCATCACGATCACTGCCGCGATGCCGATGATCACCCCCAGCGAGGTCAGCGCGCTGCGCAACCAGTTGCCGCGCAGGGCGAAGACGGCGGTGCGCAGGATGTCGAGGAAGCTCATGCGGCCTCCGCCTGCGGATGCAGGGCGCCGTCGTGCATGACGAAGGTGCGGTCGGCGTGCGCGGCGACCTCGGCGTCGTGGGTGATCAGCACGACGGTGTGGTCCTCGTCGCGCAGGCGCTTGAACAGGGCCAGGATCTCCTCGCCGGTCTTCGAATCGAGCGCGCCGGTGGGTTCGTCGGCGAGCAGGATCGGCGGCCGGTTGATCAGTGCGCGGGCGATCGCCACCCGCTGCTGCTGGCCGCCGGACAGTTCGCTCGGCCGATGGTCGACGCGCTCGCCGAGGCCGACCGCCTGCAACGCCTCGCGCGCGCGCCGCAGGCGTTCGCCGTGCGGCACCCGCGCGTAGCCCAGCGGCATCGCCACGTTGTGCAGGGCGTCCATCCGCGGCAGCAGGTTGAAGCCCTGGAACACGAAGCCGATCTTGTCGCGGCGCAGCGCGGCGAGCGCCTCGGCGTCGAGCGTGGACACGTCGGTGCCGTCGCATTCGTAACGGCCGTCGGTGGGCGTGTCGAGGCACCCGAGCAGGTTCATCAGGGTCGACTTGCCGGAGCCCGAAGGGCCCATGATCGCGACGAAGTCGCCGCGCGCGATGTCGAGGTCCACGCCGCGCAGTGCGACCACCTCGGCGGCGGTGCCGGGCGCGTACACCTTGCCCAGCCCGCGGGTCCGGATCACCGGCGCGCGCGCGCTCATTGCGCCGCGCGCTCCCCGATCACGAGGAGGTCGCCTTCGCGGACGTCGCCGGAGATCTCGGTGTCGCTGCCGTCGCTGGCGCCGACCCGCACCATCACCCGTTGCGGCTTGCCGTCGACCAGCTTGTACACCGGCGCGCGGGTCGCGCCGACCAGGGCGGTGACCGCCGCGTCCCAGTCGCGGCGCTGGGTTTCGCCCAGGGTGGCGCGGAACGCCGCGAAGTCCTGTTCGAAGCGTTCGCGCATGCGCTGGCGGACCTGCGCCTGCAGGTCGGGGCCGCCGCCGCCCGTCGCGAAGCGCGGCCCGCCACCACCGAACATGCCGCGCTGCTGCGGTCCGGGCTGCGCCTGTCGCGCGGCCTGGCGCTCGCGGATCGCCGCCAGCGCGGCGTCGAACGCGGCCTGTTGCCGCCCGTCGAGCCGCAGGCCGGCGGCGGTGCGCGCGAGATCGTCGGCGACCCCGCCGCCCGGCGCGCGGGCGCGCGACGGCGCGTCGGTCGCCGCCTCGGCATCGGCCGGCTTGTAGCGCAACGCGGCATTGGCGACCTTGAGCACGCCCGCGCGCTTGCTCACCTCGATCTCGGCGTTGACGGTCAGCCCCGGCAACAGGGTGCCATCGGTGTTGTCCACGGTGACGATCACCGGATAGGTGACGACGTTGCTGGTGGTGGTGGCCGACAGCCGCACCTGCTCGACCGTGCCGCGGAACTGCCGGTTGGGGAAGGCGTCCGCGCTGAAGCTGACGGCCTGCCCGGCGCGCACCTGGCCGATGTCCGACTCGTCCACCGCCAGCTCGATCTTCATCTTCGACAGGTCTTCGGCGATGGTGAACAGCTCGGGCGCCTGCAGGCTGGCGGCGACGGTCTGGCCCGGCTCGACGCTGCGGGTCAGCACGACCCCGTCCACCGGCGAGCGGATCACGGTGCGATCGAGGTTGACCCGGGTGGTCCGGGTCGACGCCTGCTGCTGGCGGATCTGCGCGCGCGCCGCGTTGACCTGCGCCTGCGCCTGGTCGCGCGCCGCGCGCGCCTGGTCGACGTCGCCCTTCGCCACCAGTTGCTGGCTGCCGAGTTGGGCCTTGCGCGCGTAGTCGAGTTCGGCGTTGCGCAAGGCCGCTTCGGCCTGGCGCAGCTGCGCCTGCGCGCTCGCGATCTGGGCATTGCCCTGGGCGATCTGCGCCTCGTAGGTCGACGGATCGATCCGCGCGATCACCTGGCCGCGGCGCACCTTGTCGTTGAAGTCCACCAGCACCTCGGTGACCTGGCCGGAGACCTGGCTGCCGACGGTGACCGTGGAGATCGCGCTGAGGGTGCCGGTGGCCGAGATCGCGACGCGGATATCGCCGCGTTCGACTTGGGCGGTGCGGTAGCCGCCGGCCTGCTCGCCGGCGGCGTGGCCGCGCCACCACCACAGGGCCGCGAGCGCGGCGGCGAGGACGATGGCGACCAGGAGCGAGGTGCGCAGCGGGGTGCGCGGGGACCGGGATGGCGGCATGGCGGACGTGGCAGGGGAAACCACGACTCTAACGCGTGGGGCAGGCGCGGGTTGACCCGCCGCCCGGACGCCGCGGCGCGGAGTTCAGCGCCGGGCCACGAAGTGGATGATCGCGGTGGTGCCGCGCCCGGGCGAGCTCTCCAGGGTGACTGGCCAGCCGAAGCGTTCGCCGAGCCGGCGCACGATCGACAGACCCATGCCCTTGGCTTCCGGCAGATCGGGGTTGGCCCGGTAGAACGGCTCGAACGCGCGCTCCAGGGTCTCCGCGCTCATGCCGATGCCGGTGTCGGCGACCGCGACGTGGTCCTCGGCGATCACGACCTCGATCAGCCCCTCGTCGGTGAACGCGCAGGCGTTGCGCAGCAGGTTGCCGAGCATCACCGCCAGCACCCGCGGCGAGGCATGCAGGCGCGGGGAGGCGCGTTCCTCGACCGTCAGTTCGACCGGCTTGCCGGCCAGCAGCGGGCGCGCCTTCTGCACTTCCTCGTCGACCACGTCGCGCACCGCGAAGTCCTCGCGCGCCGGCTCGATGCTGCTCTCGCGGGCGAGCACCAGGAACGCCTCGATGACGGTTTCCATGTCGCGCCCGGCGCGCTGGATGCGCGACAGCGAGCGCTGCGCGCGCTGGGGCAGGTCCGGGTCGTTGCCGAGCAGGTCGGTGGCGACCCGGATCACCGTCAGCGGCGTGCGCAGCTCGTGGCTGGCGTCGCGCGTGAAGTCGCGCTCGCGGCGCACGAACGCGCGCATGCGCTCGCCCATCCGCAGCAATGCGCCGGCGAGCTCGCGCACCTCCAGGCTGGCGCCGGCCGGCAACTTGTCGGGCGCGAGCGCCGCGGTGCGCGGGTCCATCGGGTCCCAGCGCCGCACTTCGCGCGCGAGCCAGTGCAGCGGCGCGATCAGCGCGCGCGCCAACCGGTACGTGGCAAAGCTGCTCAACCCGAGCGCGAGCAGGGCGATCAGGATCGGCGCCACGACCACCATCATCGCCAACTCGTCCGCGCGTCCGCGTGGATAGGTCAGGTACAGGCGGGTGTCGTCGCGCTGCTCCACGAGCACGACCAGCGCGTCGACCTCGTGCAGGCCCGGGTCAAGCGCGCGCAGCGATTCTGGCAATCCCGCGGCCGAACCGCCGTCCTGGACCACGTAACCGTGCAGGGCCTCGGTGTCGGGCGGCGAACGATCGGGATCGCTCTCGCGCTGCGCCCAGTAGTACGCCGCATTGCGGGCCAGCATGCGCTCGACCAGCGTGTGCTTGGCCACGCCCACCATCAGCCAGCTGCCGGCGAGCACCGCCATGCAGGCGATCGCCAGCTGCACCAGCACCGCCCACCGCAGCCGGCGCGGCAGCCCCTCACGCATGGCCGGATTCCGCCGGCTCAGGCCGGCGGCTGCTCGATGTCGGCAATGCGGTACCCCGCGCTCTGCACGGTGTGCAGCAGCGGCTTCTCGTAGGGTTTGTCGATCGTCTTGCGCAGGTTGTACAGGTGGCTGCGCAGGGTGTCCGAATCGGGCAGGCCGTTGCCCCAGATCTCGCGCTCGATTTCCTGGCGGCTGACCACCCGCGGCGACTCACGCATCAGGATCGTCAGCAGCTTCAGGCCGATCGGCGAGAGCTGCAGTTCGGTACCGGCGCGGGTGGCGCGCAGGCTGGCCGGATCGAGGACGAGGTCGGCGACCTTCAGCACTTCGGAACCGACCTGGCGGCGCTCGCGGCGGATCAGCGCGCGCAGGCGGGCCTCGAGTTCCTGGATCGCGAACGGCTTGGTCAGGTAGTCGTCTGCGCCCACCGACAGGCCCGTGAGCTTCTCGTCGAGGGTGTCGCGCGCGGTCAGCATCAGCACCGGGGTGGACTTGCGCGCTTCCTCGCGCAGGCGCTTGCACACCTCCACGCCATCCAGACGCGGCAGCATGAGGTCGAGGACGACCACGTCGTAGCTGTTTTCGGAGGCGAGCCGGTAGCCGTCCAGGCCGTCGGCGGCGTAGTCCACTTCGAAACCGCGGCCTTCCAGGTATTCGCCCACCATTTCGGAGATGTTGCGGTTGTCCTCGACGATGAGGACCAGGCCGGCGGGTTCTTGCGATGCGCGCATGGGGTGCTCCTCGGGTCTTCAGCTTTGTGAAACGTGCCCGGAAGGCGGTAATGGCCGTGTGAAGACTACCTCGCCGGCAGTAGGCTGGCGGCCCCTCCCCGCCGCGACCGCCCCCGTGCCCGCCGCCCTCGACCGCCTCCTCCCCGTCGTCCTGCTGCTCGGCTCCAACGTGTTCATGACCTTCGCCTGGTACGGCCACCTGCGCTACAAGGCGGCGCCGCTGTGGCTGGCGATCATCGCCAGCTGGGGCATCGCGTTCTTCGAGTACACCCTGCAGGTGCCGGCCAACCGGCTCGGCAGCGCGGTCTATTCGGCGCCGCAGCTCAAGGGCATGCAGGAGGTGATCACCCTGCTGGTGTTCGCCGGGTTTTCCGCCTGGTATCTCGGCCAGCCGCTGAAATGGAACCACTGGGCCGGCT
This sequence comes from Lysobacteraceae bacterium, assembly GCA_035539135.1. GTDB lineage: Bacteria > Pseudomonadota > Gammaproteobacteria > Xanthomonadales > Xanthomonadaceae > JABFWF01. Next base: position 47,236 of record DATLJD010000011.1, on the reverse strand, counting down.
TCGCCCTGATCGCGGTCGCGGCCTGGCTGATCTTCCTCGACTAGACTGTCACAGCCGCACGCGGCCGCGCAGGATGTCGACGAACATCACCCAGTCGCCGGCGAAGGAATAGAACGGGTGGCGGAAGGTCGCCGGGCGGTTCTTCTCGAAGAAGAAATGGCCGGCCCAGGCGAAGCCGTAGCCGCAGAACAGCGCCGCGAGCAGCCACCACGGATTGCCCCGCCACAGCGCCACCGCGACCAGCGCCAGCACGCCGCAGCTGCCGAGGAAGTGCAGCCGGCGCGAGACCGGATGGGCGTGCTCGCCGAGGTAGAACGGATAGAACTCGCGGAAGCTGGCGAAGCGTTTCATGGCGGCTCCTGCGGCGCGCGGTCCGGATCAGGCGCGTTCGGCGGCCTTGGCCCGGTCCCAGTAGCCATCCTGCGCTTCCAGCGGCAGTTCCGGCAACGCCTTGCCGTCGGCCGCGGCCAGCGCCTCCATCGCGCGGAAGCGGCGCTCGAACTTGAGGTTGGCCCGGCGCAGCGCGGCGCCGACGTCCACCCGCGCGTGGCGGGCGAGGTTGGCGCACACGAACAGCAGGTCGCCGATCTCGTCCTCCAGCCGCGCCTGCACGGCGGGATCGTCCGGGGCGGCGGCGCGCGCGGCGAACTCGACGCGCACCTCCTCGATCTCCTCGTGCAGCTTGGCGATCACCGGCTCCGGGCCGGGCCAGTCGAAGCCGACCCGCGCCGCCTTCTTCTGCAGCTTCACCGCGCGCTGCCACTCGGGCAGGCCGCGCGCGACGCCGGCCAGCGCGGAGGTGTCCCCGTGCCCGGCGGCCTCGCGCTCGCGCCGCTTGTGCTCCTCCCACGCCCGCGTCTGCTCCTGCGCGTCGCCGACGCTGGCGCCGGCGAACACATGCGGGTGCCGGCGCAGCATCTTGTCGCAGATCGCCGCGACCACGTCGGGGAAGGCGAACGCGCCCTGCTCCTCGGCCATGCGCGCATGGAAGACCACCTGCAGCAGCAGGTCGCCGAGTTCGTCCTTCAGGTCGGCGAGGTCGCCGCGGTCGATCGCGTCGGCGACCTCGTAGGCCTCCTCGATCGTGTACGGCGCGATCGTCGCGAAATCCTGCTCGAGGTCCCACGGGCAACCGCCCGCGGGATCGCGCAAGCGGGCCATGATCGCGAGCAGCATGCCGATGTCGCGCGGGTCGCCTTCGATGCCGTCCATTCCTGCCCTTCGCAAACGTTCCGTGGAGCGGAGCTGGCTCCGCTGCCGGCATTCCAGCGGAGCTTGCTCCGCTCTACATCACCTGGTCGCGCCCTGGCCGGCGCCGCCCGCCCATTCCCGCCACGGCAGGTCCGGATCGCCGAGCGCGACGAAGTCGCCGTTGAGCAGGGTGTCGCGCTGGTTGTAGCGCAGCGGCCGGCCGCGCGGATCGACCACGGCGCCGCCCGCGGCCTCCAGCACGCACTGGCCGGCGCCGGTGTCCCATTCGCAGGTCGGGCCGAAGCGCGGGTAGACGTCGAGCCCGCCTTCGGCGAGCAGGCAGAACTTCAGCGAGGAGCCGAGGCCGACCTCCTCCACCTCGCCCATCCGCGCGATGAAGCCCCCGGTGCGCGCGTCGCGGTGCGAGCGGCTGGCGGCGACCCGCAGCGGCGCGGTCGCCGGCCGGCGCGTGCGCAGGGGCGTGTCCGTTTCGCCGTCGCGGCGGAACGCGCCGGCCCCGCGCTGCGCATGCCACAGCGCCCCGGTCACCGGCGCCTGGATCACCGCCAGCACCGGCTCGCCGTCCTCGACCAGCGCGATGTTGACGCTGAACTCGCCGTTGCGCTTGACGAACTCGCGGGTGCCGTCGAGCGGATCGACCAGCCACAGCCGCGACCATTCCCGCCGCACCATGCCGGGCACGTCCTCGGCCGATTCCTCCGACAGTACCGGGATGTCCGGCGTCAGCGTTTCCAGCGCTTCGACGATGCAGCGGTGCGAGGCGAGGTCGGCCTCCGTCAGCGGCGACTTGTCGCCCTTGTGTTGCACGGCGAAGTCGCTGTCGTACACGGCAAGGATGCGCGTCGCCGCGTCGCGCGCTATGGCGATGATCGCTTCGCGCAGGTGTTGCAGGTCAACTGCCATGGCGCAACCACTCCCTGGTGATGAACAGGGCCGCGAGCGAGCGGCCTTCCGAACAATCCTCGCGCAGCGCCAGCTCGTGCAGCGCGTCGAGCTTCCACGGCACGACTTCCGGCGGCTCCGGTTCGTCGCCCGGCAACCGCCGCGGATACAGGTCGCGCGCCACGACCACGTGCGCCTGGTGGCTCATGTAGCTGGGCGAGAGGGTCAGCGCGCGCAGCGGCACCAGTTCGCGCGCGGCGTAGCCGGCCTCTTCCTGCAGCTCGCGGTTGGCCGCCTCCAGCGGCGTCTCGCCGGGGTCGATCCGGCCCTTGACCAGGCCCAGCTCGTAACGGTGCACGCCGGCGGCGTATTCGCGGATCAGCAGCACCGTTTCCGGGTCCAGCAACGGCACCACCAGCACCGCGCCGTGGCCGCGGCTGTGCAGGCGCTCGTAGCGCCGGCGCTCGCCGTTGCCGAACTCGAGGTCGAGCCGCTCCATCCGGTACGGCCCCGCGTCGTGCTCGGTGATCGCATGGATGGTGGGAAGGCGGCGCATCGAGGACGGGGCGTGGGCTGGCTCGGGATGATGGACGAACGGGCGTGAACGCGTGGCCCGCAGCCCGCGCGGACCGGCTTGCCGGCGTGTCGAAAGCGGAGGATCGCAGGCTCTTGCGATAATCCGCGGATGCGCGAGATGCCGCCGTTGCCCGAACCGATGATATCGGACCCCGCCGACTGGCGCGCCCGCGACCTCGCCGTGCTCTGGCATCCCTGCACGCAGATGCGCGAGCACCTGCGCGACGAGCTGCCGCTGGTGCCGGTCGCGCGCGGCGAAGGCGCGTGGCTGGTCGGCCAGGACGGGCACCGCTACCTCGACGCGGTCGCCAGCTGGTGGACCAACCTGTTCGGCCACGGCGAGCCGCGCATCGCCGCCGCGATCGGCCGCCAGGCGCACGCATTGGAGCAGGTCATCCTCGCCGGCTTCTCGCACGAGCCCGCGGTCGAACTGGCGGAGCGGCTGCTCGCGATCGCGCCGCGCGAGCCCGGGCGCGCGCCGCTGGCCAAGGTGTTCTACGCCGACAACGGCTCGGCCGGGGTCGAGGTCGCGCTGAAGATGGCCTTCCACTGGTTCCGCAACCGCGGCGAGACCGCGCGTACGAAGTTCGTCGCGCTGGAGAACGGCTACCACGGCGAGACGCTGGGCGCGCTCGCGGTCGGCGACGTGCCGCTGTACCGGCGGGTGTACGCGCCGCTGCTGGCCGAATGCCTGTTCGCGCCGTCGCCCGACGCCTACCTCGCCGCGCCCGGCGAATCCGCCGCGGATTGCGCCGAACGCGCGGCCGACGCGCTGGCCGCCCTGCTCGAACGCCACGCCGGCGAGGTCTGTGCGTTCATCCTCGAGCCGCGCGTGCAGTGCGCCGGCGGCATGCGCATGCACGACCCGGCCTACCTGCGCCGCGCGCGCGCGCTGTGCGACGCGCACGGCGTGTTCCTGATCGCGGACGAGATCGCGGTCGGTTTCGGCCGGACCGGCAGCCTGTTCGCCTGCGAGCAGGCCGGCATCCAGCCCGACCTGCTGTGCCTGTCCAAGGGCCTGACCGGCGGCTTCCTGCCGTTGGCCGCGGTGCTGGCGACCCAGGCCATCTACGACGGCTTCCTCGACGACTCGCGCGAGCGCGCCTTCCTGCACTCGCACAGCTACACCGGCAACCCGATCGCGTGCGCGGCGGCGCTGGCGGCGCTGGCGATCTTCGCCAGCGACGACGTGATCGCGCGCAACCGCGCCACCGCCGCGCGCATGGCGCAGCTGGCGGCGCCGCTGGCGCAGCTGCCGCACGTCGCCGACCTGCGCCAGGCCGGGATGATCCTGGCCTTCGAACTGACCCGCGGGGGCGATCGCGCGACCCCGTTCGATCCCTCGCTGCGGGTCGGCCTGCGCGCCTATCGGGCTGCGCTGGAACGCGGCGTCGTGCTGCGCCCGCTCGGCGACATCCTCTACTGGATGCCGCCCTACTGCATCGACGAGGAACAACTGCAGCTGCTGGCCGACGTAACCCGCGCCGCGATCCTGGAGGCCACCGCATGCGTGTGATGCGCGCCTTCGTCGAGCAGCCGCTGGCGCCGGGCATGGAGCTGGCGCTGCCGGAGGACGCGGCCGCCCACCTGGTGCGGGTGCTGCGCCTGCGCGAAGGCGACGGTTGCGTGCTGTTCAACGGCGACGGCCACGACCATCCGGCGACGATCATGGCGGTCGGCAAGCGCGAGGCGCGCGTGCGCATCGACGGCCGAGTCGCGGTGGACAACGAATCGCCATTGCGGATCACCCTGGTCCAGGGCCTCGCGCGCGGTGAGAAGATGGACCTGATCCTGCAGAAGGCGACCGAGCTGGGGGTGGCCGCGTTCGTGCCGGTCGCCAGCGAGCGCAGCGAGGTCCGGCTGGACCCCGACCGGGTCGACAAGCGCCTCGCCCATTGGCGCAGCGTGGTCCGCGCCGCCTGCGAGCAGAGCGGGCGCGCCCGGGTGCCGGAGATCGCCCCGCCGCTGCCGCTGGGCGCGGCCCTGGCCGGGCTGCCGGCCGGGGTGCGCTTCCTGCTGGACCCGGCCGCCACCCGGGCGATTGATGCCAGCGCCCTGACCGGCGGCGCCTGCGTCCTCGCGATCGGCCCGGAAGGCGGCTGGTCGCCCCGCGACCGTGGCCAGCTGCGCGACACCGGCTTCATCGGCCTGCGCCTGGGCCCGCGCATCCTGCGCACCGAGACCGCCGGCCTGGCCGCGATCGCCGTCCTGCAGGCGCTGCACGGCGACTTCGCCTGATCGGCTACCGGAAACGCACCGAGCCGCTACCGAAAGCGCACCAATCGTGTTGAATATCGGTCACCAGGTGACCAGTGGTAACATTTTCGCTGTACGCGGCCGGGACCGGGGGCTTAACTTTGCCGCGCGTCACGCTTGCCCTGGGGAGGGCGTTTGATGACTTTGCAGCAACGGATCCGGCTCGCGCGGCGGCATGGGGGCTCGTCGCAGGCGCAGCTGGGACAGGCGGTGGGGGTCCAGCGCAGCGCGGTGAGCCACTGGGAATCGGCCAAGGGGAAGACGCCGACGGTGGCGCACATGCGGGCGATCGCGGAAGCGACGGGGGTCAATTTCGAATGGCTGGTGACCGGCCGCGGCAACATGTCGCTGCCGGAGGACGTTCGGCTGGACTCGATCCCCGCCGCCGAGGCGATCCTTGCCGACGACCCGCTGGAGCTGCGCCTGCTGCGCGCCTTCCGCGACGCCAGCCCGCAGGTGCGGGTGTCGCTGGTGGAAGTGGTCGAGCAGCTGGCCAGCCAGCGCTCCGGTCGCAGCGCCCAGCCCGGTGCGCGGGTCGGCGCCCGGGTGCGGCACAACCTGCTCGAGGTCCTGCGCCTGCCGGAGACCGTGCTGGGCTAGGCTATGCGGCTCCCGGCCGGAGCCGCACGTGACCGTCCTCGCCTGCTATTGCACCTGTCCCGACGCCGCCAGCGCCGAGCGCCTGGCGCGGGCGCTGGTGGAGGAGCGGCTGGCCGCCTGCGTCAGCCTGCTGCCAGGGGTACGCTCGGTGTATCGCTGGCAGGGCGCGCTCGAGCAGGCCGACGAGGTCCTGCTGCTGGTCAAGACCACCCGCGCGCGGCTGGACGCCCTCGCCGCCCGGGTGCGCGCCCTGCACCCCTATGAACTGCCGGAGCTGATCGCGGTCGAAGCCACGGGCGGCCTGCCCGGGTACCTCGACTGGATCGCCGCGGAAACCCGCCCGGCGGACGGAGCATGAATCGGATGGCACGTTGGTGGCGCCGCGCATTCGCGGCGGCGGTGGTCTGCGCGGCCGGCATCGGCGCGGCGCAGGCGGTGGACGAATCGGACCTGCTGCCGGTCGACCAGGCTTTCGCGTTGACCGCGACCGCGCCCAGCCGCGACCGCATCGAGCTGCGCTGGAAGATCGCCGACGGCTACTACCTGTACCGGCACCGGATGGGCGTGCAGTCCGCGGACGGCGCGTACGCCACCGGCGCGTTGGAACTACCGCAGGGCGACCGCCACCACGACGAGTTCTTCGGCGACGTCGAGACCTATCGCGGCGGCGTGACCGCGGTGCAGGCCGGCACCCCCGCCGCCGGCGCGCAGCGGGTCACCCTGCAGGTGAAGTACCAGGGCTGCGCCGACGTCGGCGTGTGCTACCCGCCGCAGCGGCGCACGCTCACCGTCGCCCTGCCGGCGCCCGCCGACGCGGAAGCCGGCCGCCCTGTTGCCGGCGGGCTGGCGGGCCTGGCCCGCGCGCTCGGCGGTGGCGCCGGCGACCAGCCGCTGCTGGGCACCCGGGCCGACGGCAGCTCGGCGCCGCTGCCGCTGCCGCCGGAGCAGGCCTTCGGCTTCGAGGCGATCGCCGGCGACGGCAACACCCTGCTGCTGCGCTTCACCCCGGCGCGCGGCTACTACCTCTACCGCGACCGCACCCGCCTGCAACTCGCGGACGCGGACGGCATCGCCCTCGGCAAGCCGCGCTGGCCCGCGGGCCAGCAACATTTCGACGAGCACTTTGGCCAGGTGGTGGTCTATTTCGACCAGGTCGACGTGCCGGTGCCGCTGGCGCGCAGCCGCGCCGGGGCCGCCAGCGTGCGGCTGACCGCGACCTTCCAGGGCTGCCAGACCGACGGCATCTGCTACCCGCCGATGACCCGCACGGTGACCGTGGCGCTGCCGGCGGGCCGGGCGACGGCCGGTCCCGCGTCGGCCGCCATGCAAGGCGAGACCGGGACGACGCCCGGGGCGGGTTCCGCCGATGCGGACACCATGACGGCTGCCGGTGAACTTCCCCCCGCGGGCCCCACCGACGCCCCCCGCACCGGCGCCGCGCCGCGCGGCGCCGGCCTGACCGTGTTCACCGCGCTCCTCGCCGCGGTGCTCGGCGGGCTCGTGCTCAACCTGATGCCGTGCGTGCTGCCGGTGCTGTCGCTGAAGGCGATGTCGCTGGTCGGCAACGGCCAGGATCCCGAGCGTGCGCGCAGCCGCGCGCTCTGGTACACGGCCGGCGTGCTGCTCAGCTTCGCCCTGCTTGGTGCCGCCGCGATCGCGCTGCGCCAGGCCGGGCTGGCGCTGGGCTGGGGCTTCCAGCTGCAGCAGCCGCTGGTGGTCGCCGTGCTCGGCCTGGTAATGCTGGCGCTGGGCCTGAGCCTGTCGGGCGTGTGGCACGCGGGCGGCGGCTGGACCGGGATCGGCGACGGCCTGGCGCGCCGCTCGGGCCCGGCCGGCGATTTCTTCACCGGCGTGCTGGCGGTGGTCGTCGCCACGCCCTGCACCGCGCCGTTCATGGGCGCGGCGCTGGCCTGGGCGTTCGCGGCGCCGGCGACGCTGGCGATCGCGGTGTTCCTCGCGCTCGGCCTCGGCCTGGCCCTGCCCTTCCTGCTGATCGGGCTGGTGCCGGGGCTGGTCCGCTTCCTGCCGCGCCCGGGCGCGTGGATGGAGACGCTCAAGCAGGTGCTGGCGTTCCCGCTGTACCTCACCGCCGCGTGGCTGGCCTGGGTGCTCGGCCGCCAGCGTGGGGTGGACGCGATCGCCTGGTGGCTGGTGGCCGCGATCGCGGTCGCCTTCGCCGCCTGGGCGTGGACCCATGCGCGCAACCGGCACGCCCGCTGGGCGGGGATCGCGGCGGCGCTGGCGGTGCTCGCGATCGCCTGGCCGCTGCACACGATCCACGCGCTGCCGCGCCCGGCCGCGCCGGTCGCCGCACAGGCGCAGGCGACTGACCACGTCGCCTGGTCCGAGCAGCGCCTCGCCGACCTGCGCGCCGCCCGCCGCCTGGTCTTCGTCAATGTCACCGCCGACTGGTGCGTGACCTGCAAGGCGAACGAGAAGACCGTGCTCGGCACGCCCGCCTTCCGCGACGCCCTCGACCAGGCCAACGCGGTCTACATGGTCGGCGACTGGACCGACGTGGATCCGGCGCTGACCGCCTTCCTGCAGCGCTACGACGCGGTCGGCGTGCCGCTGTACGTGGTGCTGCCGGCCGACGGCGGCCCGGGCATCGTGCTGCCGACCGTGCTGACCATGGAGCGGGTGCGCGACGCCCTGCGCGCCGCCGCCGGCCCGGCGCCATGAAGGCCAACGCGAAGATCCTGCTGCTCGCGCTGGCGGCCGGCGGCCTCGGCCTCGCCGCCAGCCTGCTGACCACCGGCCCGGGCCCGCTGTGGCGCACCGAGCTGGGGCAGCGCGCGCTCAACGCCGCCGCGACCGCCAGCGCGCCGCCCCCGCCGGCCGGCGTGGCCGTCGCCCGCCGCGGCGAACCGCTGCCGGCCTTCCGCCTGCCCGGCCTGGACGGCGCCACCCAGGCCGTGCCGGGAACATGGGCCGGGCGGCCGCTGCTGATCAACGTGTGGGCCTCCTGGTGTGGACCGTGCATCGAGGAAATGCCGGCGCTGGAGGCCTTCTCCCGCGAACAGGGCGACAAGGGCGTGCAGGTGGTGGGTATCGCGCTCGATGACGCCGACGCGGTGCGGGCCTTCCTGCAGCGCGTGCCGGTCGGCTACCCGATCCTGGTCGATGCCCCCGGCCCCGCCGACGCCGGGGTCCGGCTCGGCAATCCGAAGGGCGTGTTGCCCTATTCGGTGCTGGTCTCGGCCGACGGGCGCCTGCTGAAGCAGCGGATCGGGCCCTTCGCCGCGGGCGAGATCGCGGGCTGGGCGGCGCCCTAGGCCGAACTTCCGCCAACCGGTTCAAACAGGCGCTTCAAGCCGGAAACGTCGCCCATCTGGCAGGGATATGCGCGCGCCGGTATGGACAGCGCCCGGCCGGCGGGCGCAGACTTCGCCTCCCCCGAAAGCACCCCCGGGCGCATGGCAAAGCTGCTGGTCCTGCACGGTCCCAACCTCAATCTGCTCGGCAACCGCGAGCCGGAGGTCTATGGCCGCGCGACCCTGGCCGAGATCGACGCCGCCCTGGCCGCGCGCGCCGAAGCCGCCGGCCACGCGCTGGAGAGCCTGCAGTCCAACAGCGAGCTGGCCCTCATCGACCGGATCCAGGCCGCAGGCCGCGACGGCACCGCCTTCATCCTGATCAACCCCGCCGCCTTCACCCACACCTCGGTCGCGATCCGCGACGCGCTGGCGGCGGTGGCCGTGCCCTTCGTCGAGGTGCACCTGTCCAATCCGCACGCGCGCGAGCCGTTCCGCCACACCAGCTACTTCAGCGACCTCGCGGTCGGCATCGTCGCCGGCTTCGGGGCCGACAGCTACCGCCATGCGCTGGAAGCGGCGCTGGCGCGCCTGGAAGCGCGGGAGACGGGAGACGGGAAACGGGAGACGGACGACATCCGCGTCGTGCCTGCTCCCTCCTGACCCGCCTCGCCCGCCGACCCGCGCCCCACCCCTCCTCCCTTCTCCCTCTTCCCTTCTCCCGGAAAACACCCCATGGACCTGCGCAAGATCAAGAAGCTCATCGACCTGCTCGAGGAATCCAACCTCGCCGAGATCGAGATCAAGGAGGGCGAGGAATCCGTGCGCCTGGCGCGCGTCACCGGCGCCGTGGTCGCCGCGCCGCAGGTCGCGCACGCGGCCCCGGCGGCCCCCGCCCCGGCCGCGATGCCGATGCAGTCGCCGGTGCAGGCCGCGACCGGCGGCGCGCCCAAGCCCGCGTCCGACCTGCCCGACGGCGAGGTCGTGCGCGCGCCGATGGTCGGCACCTTCTACGCCGCGCCGGCGCCGGACAAGCCGCCGTTCGTGGCCGTCGGCCAGCAGGTCAAGGCCGGCGACACGCTCGGCATCATCGAGGCGATGAAGATGTTCAACCCGATCGAGGCCGAGGTCTCCGGCACCGTGCTGAAGATCTGCGCCGAGAGCGGTCAGCCGGTGGAGTTCGACCAGCCGCTGTTCGTGATCGGCTGAGGCGCGCGCGATGCTCGAGAAAGTCGTCATCGCCAACCGCGGCGAAATCGCGCTGCGCATCCTGCGCGCCTGCCATGCGCTCGGCATCCGCACGGTCGCGGTGCATTCCACCGTCGACCGCAACCTCAAGCACGTGGCGATGGCCGATGAATCGGTGTGCATCGGCCCGGCGCCGTCGGCGGAGAGCTACCTGAACATGCCGGCGATCATCGCCGCGGCGGAAGTCACCGACGCGCAGGCGATCCACCCCGGCTACGGCTTCCTGTCCGAGAACGCCGACTTCGCCGAGCGCGTCGAGCAGTCCGGCTTCGTCTTCATCGGCCCGAAGGCCGACACCATCCGCCTGATGGGCGACAAGGTGGAGGCGATCCGCGCGATGAAGGAAGCCGGCGTGCCCTGCGTGCCCGGCAGCGGCGGCCCGCTCGGCGACGACGTCGAGGAGAACGTCCGCATCGCCCGCGGGATCGGCTACCCGGTGATCGTCAAGGCCGCCGGCGGCGGCGGCGGGCGCGGCATGCGCGTCGTCCACACCGAGGCGGCGCTCGCCAACGCGATCGCGACCACCAAGTCGGAAGCCAAGGCCGCGTTCGGCAACGACATGGTGTACATGGAGAAGTTCCTGGAGAACCCGCGCCACGTGGAGATCCAGGTGCTCGCCGACGGCCAGGGCAACGCGATCCACCTCGGCGAGCGCGACTGCTCGATGCAGCGCCGCCACCAGAAGGTGGTCGAGGAAGCGCCCGCGCCCGGCATCAGCGAGGCGCAGCGCGCGGAGATCGGCAAGGTCTGCGTCGACGCCTGCATCCGCATCGGCTACCGGGGCGCCGGCACGTTCGAGTTCCTCTACGAAAACGGGCGTTTCTATTTCATCGAGATGAACACCCGCATCCAGGTCGAGCATCCGGTGACCGAGCTCGTCACCGGCCTCGACCTCGTGCGCGAGCAGCTCAACATCGCCGCCGGCCACAAGCTGTCGATCCGCCAGGAGGACGTGGTCCTGCGCGGGCACGCGATCGAATGCAGGATCAACGCCGAGGACCCGGAAAGCTTCCTGCCATCGCCCGGCCTGATCCAGCACTTCCACGCGCCGGGCGGGCCCGGCGTGCGGGTGGACAGCCACATCTACGAAGGCTACCGGGTCCCGCCGAACTACGATTCGATGATCGGCAAGCTGATCGTGCACGGCCCCGACCGCGAGACCGCGATCGCGCGCATGCGGGTGGCGCTGAGCGAGATGGTGGTGGACGGGATCAAGACCAACATCCCGCTGCAGCAGCGGATCATGGCCGACGGCGGGTTCCAGGCAGGCGGCCAGAACATCCACTACCTCGAGAAGCGGCTGGCCGAGCGCCGCGACAAGGCGCTGTCCATCGTGTGATGCGCGGTGCGGCGTCGCGCCGGCGCCGCGCCCGTTCTTCGCCCTCGGGATGGATGGCCTGATCCGCGCGCTCCTTGCGTAAACGCCGGTACCCGACCCACGCGTTTCCACAGGGGAAGCCATGCATCGCACCCGGATCCTCAGCCTCGCCGTCGCCGCCACCCTGCTCGGCGCTTCGTCCGCCGGCCTTTCGGCGGACAACGCGCCGAAGGCCAACCTCTACATGGACGTCGCCACCCACACGATGGCGGGGATGCCGGGCATGGGCGGCATGGGCCGGGTCGCGATGGGCCTGTTCGGCGGCCGCGGCGCCGGCAACAGCTACGGCATGACCCGGTTTCCGGCCATGCCGGGGCAGTACCTGGACATCGCCCTGCACAACCGGCTCAACCCGGGCAAGGAAGCAGCACAGGAAATCCCCGCCGGTCTGCGCCTGGGCGACAGCCTGCCGCTGCTGCCGCCGGAAGCGGCGCCCAGGGTCGAAAGCGCGCCGCAGGGCGCGGACGGCAAGACCGTCGCCGACGGCACCACACGTATCCTGATCTACTGGGGCTGCGGCACCGAGGTGCGCCCGGGCCAGCCGAAGGTGGTGTCGATCAGCGCGAAGAACGGCAAGGTCGACGTCAGCGGCGCCAGCGCGATGCAGGGCCGCTACGTGCCCGACCGCAGCATCTCGCCCGATCCCTCCTATGCCTTGTGGCCGAACCCGCGCAGCCGCAAGCACGTCCCCGACGGCGCCTCGCTGGTCGGCGCGCACCACGTGGTCGGCGACAAGGTGCCCGAATCGCTGAAGTTCGACCTCGCCGAACGCCAGGACTTCCTGCCGAAGATCGCCCTGTCCAACAGCGGCGAGCTCGCCAGCGGCCAGACCTGGAGCTGGCAGCCGGTCTCGCGCGCGCTCGGCTACTACCTGCACGCGATGGGCCAGCAGGGCGACGCGCTGGTGCTGTGGAGCAGTTCGGAGACGCCGGACGCGGGCATGGGCATCTTCGACTACCTGCCCAACGCCACGGTCGAGAAATGGGTGCGCGAGAAGGTGCTGCTGGCGCCGTCGGTCACCCGCTGCGCGATCCCCAAGGGCATCTTCACCGGCAACGACGGCGGTGCCGCCGGCGGCATGCTGCAGATGATCGCGTTCGGCCCGGAGAGCAACATCGCCTGGCCGCCGCGCCCGGCCGATCCCAAGGCCGCGTGGTCCCCCGAGTGGAACGTGCGCGTGCGCACCAAGTCCACCGCGATGGCGATGCTCGGCATGGACGTGGCCGCCGCCGACGCGGACCAGGCCGAAGACGGCGAGCAGCCCGCCCAGAAGGAAAGCAAGGCGAAGAAGCTGCTCAAGGGCCTGTTCGGGCACTGAGCGCGGCGGGGCGGCTACGATGGGCGTTTCCCGCCCGCGCGCCGCCGATGCCCTTCCTCGAACTGTCCCTGCACTGCCGCGAGGCCGAACAGCCGCGCTACGAGCACGCGCTGGAGGACGTCGGCGCGCTGGCGGTGACCCTGCTCGACGCCGACGCCGATTCCGGCAACGAGCGCGCCATCCTCGAGCCGGGCGTCGGCGAGACCCCGCTGTGGCAGGCGCTGTCGTTGAGCGCGCTGTTCCCGCACGAGGCCGATCCGCTGCTGCTGCTGGCCGCGCTGGAGGCCTTCGATCCGGGCCTGGACTGGACGCGCGTGCGCTTCCGCCAGGTCGCCGACGAGGACTGGGAGCGCACGTGGATGGATACCTACGCGCCGCTGCGCTTCGGCGAGCGCACCTGGATCGTGCCGTGGAACCGGGAATTGCCCGACGTCGCGCAGGCGCAGCAGCGCGACGCGGAAGAGGCCGGCGCGCCTGCGCCGGCGATCGTGCGCCTGGACCCGGGCCTCGCCTTCGGCTCCGGGACTCATCCCACCACCGCGCTGTGCCTGCAGTGGCTGGACGCGCTCGCCGCCGAGGGCACGTTGCACGGCGCCGACGTGCTCGACTTCGGTTGCGGCAGCGGCATCCTCGCGCTGGCCGCGCTCAAGCTCGGCGCCGCGCGCGCGATCGGGATCGACAACGATCCACAGGCGCTGGCGGCGACCCGCGACAACGCGCAGCGCAACGACGTGGGCGACCGCCTGCAGGCCTTCCTGCCGCAGGAGGCGCCGGTCGCCATGCATCCCGTCGTCGTCGCCAACATCCTCGCGTCCGCGCTCGAGGCGCTGGCGGAGACGCTGGCCGCGCGCACCGCGCCTGGCGGACGGATCGCGCTGTCGGGCATCCTCGCCGGCCAGGAAGAATCGCTGCTGGCGCGCTACGGCGCCTGGTTCGATGCATTGACGGTCGCGCAGGAAGGCGACTGGCTGCGCATCAGCGGCGTGCGCCGCGTCTGATCGCGCGCTTGCGCCCGGCCCGGACCCTGCGGAAACAATAGCCGCATGTTCACGCTCTGCCCGCATTGCCAGTTCCTGGTCGCGCTCGACCCCGCCACGGGCCGGGCGCCGGCCGACTGTCCGCGCTGCGGCAAGCCGCTGACGATGCCCGCGACGGACGATCACGGCGCGGACGAGACGGCCACGCAGGCCATGCCCGCGCAAGACGGGCAGGCACCGCCGGCCGACGCCGTTCTCGACGTGGCGCCGCCTGCCACCAGCGATGAGGCGAAGACGCCGCCGGCCGCCTCCGCGTTCGTGGGCGAGGAGGCGCGTCCCAGGCGTGCGCGCGCCGCAAGGTCCCGCACCACGACCGCGGCCCCGCCGCCCGCGACCGATGCCAGCGGAGAAGCGCCCGTCGCCGCGCCTGCCGACACGGCAAACACCGACGCCGGCGCGACCACCGGCCCGACGATCGCCGAAGCCGCGTCCCGCGATGACGCGCCGACCGCGCCGACGAGCGGTCGCGACGAAACGCGGATGCCGGGGCCGGCGGCGGCCGGCGAAGCGGCATCCGCCGCCGACGTTCCCGACATGCCGGTGGCCGCCGACGACATTACGGAAGCGGCGCCCGCGGAGGAATCGGCCGGCCCGGACGCGCAACCGGTCCCACGCCGCCACCACCTGCCGAGCTTCGCCCATCCGCTGCGCACGCCGGCCGTGCGTCCCGGCGGGCGCACCGTCGCCGCGATCGCGGGCCTCGCCCTGCTGCTGGTGCTGCAGTTGCTGCTCGCCGACCGCGCGCGCCTGGCCGGCGACGCGCGCTGGCGGCCGCTGCTGTCGACGCTGTGCGGCGCCCTGCGGTGCGAGCTGCCCGCGTGGCGCGAACCGACCGCGTTCACCCTGCTCGCGCGCGACGTGCGTCCGGCGCGCCAGGGCGTGTTGCACGTGACAGCCACCTTCCGCAACGACGCGCGCTGGCCGCAGCCCTGGCCCGCCGTGCGCCTGGCCTTGCAGGACGTGGACGGGCGCACCGTCGGCGCGCGCACCCTGCGTCCGGACGAGTACCACCCACGGACCGGCGAGGGCGCGCGCATTACGCAAAGCGGGCTCGCACCCGGCCAGTCGGCACGCATCGCCTTCGACATCGTCGAACCGGCCGGGACGGCGGTCGCGTTCACCTTCGATTTCCGTTGAAGCCAGGTACGCGGTCACTGACGACCACGGGACGCGCGCGCTAGACTGACTCTTCCGCCGGCAGCAGCGGCGGGATTTCCAGGGGATCGCTTTTGAACGCATTCGATCGCACCGATCCGGTCCGCAGCGGGCAACGCACGCCACTGCGCGACCACGTCGCCAATTCCGTGCGTCGCTATCTGCGCGATCTCGACGGCTGCGAGGTCAACGACCTGTACGCGATCGCCCTGCGCGAACTGGAACTGCCGCTGTTCGCCGAAGTGCTCAACCACTGCGACGGCAACCAGAGCCGCGCCGCCGCCATGCTCGGCATCCACCGCGCGACCCTGCGCAAGAAGCTGCGCGACTACGGGATGGAGTGACGGGCCGGCGCCCCCGGGGCGCGCCCGGGCGGCGGCTATAATCGCGGGCTGTCCCGCCGCGCCGCCTTCCCCCATGAGCTTCGACGTCCTTTCCGCGCCCGCCGTGCAGATCCGGCGCGCGCTGCTGTCCGTTTCCGACAAGACCGGCCTGCTGGAACTGGCGCGCGCGCTGGCCGCGCGCGGCGTCGAGCTGGTCTCCACCGGCGGCACCGCCAAGGCGATCCGCGACGCCGGCCTGCCGGTGCGCGACTTGAGCGAGGTCACCGGCTTCCCCGAAATGATGGACGGCCGGGTCAAGACCCTGCATCCCGTGGTGCATGGCGGCCTGCTCGGCCGCGCCGGCACCGACGACGCGGTGATGGCCGAGCACGGCATCGCGCCGATCGACCTGCTGGTGCTCAACCTGTATCCGTTCGAGAAGGTGTCGGCCGACCCCGGCAGCACGCTCGACGAGATCGTCGAGAACATCGACATCGGCGGCCCGGCGATGCTGCGTTCGGCGGCGAAGAACTTCGCGCGCGTGGCGGTGGCGACCGACCCGGCGCAGTACGCCGCACTGATCGCCGAGCTCGACGCCAACGACGGCGCGCTGTCGGCCAAGACCCGCTTCGCGCTCTCGGTAGCCGCGTTCAACCGGGTCGCCCAGTACGACGGCTGCATCAGCGACACCCTCTCCGCGCTGCGGGACGACGGTGCGCGCGCGCTGTTTCCGGCGCAGCAGAACAGTCATTTCGTCAAGGTCATGGACCTGCGCTATGGCGAGAATCCGCACCAGCACGCCGCCTTCTACCGCGACCTGTGGCCGGCCCCGGGCACGCTGGCGACCTTCGCCCAGCTGCAGGGCAAGGAGCTGAGCTACAACAACCTCGCCGACGCCGACGCGGCCTGGGAATGCGTGCGCCAGTTCGCCGCGCCCGCCTGCGTGATCGTCAAGCACGCCAATCCCTGCGGCGTGGCCGAGGCGGCGACGGTCGGCGACGCCTACGAGGCCGCCTACGCCACCGACCCGACTTCCGCGTTCGGCGGCATCATCGCCTTCAACCAGCCGCTCGACGGCGCCACCGCGAAAGCGATCCTCGACCGCCAGTTCGTCGAGGTGCTGATCGCGCCCGACTACGCCGACGAGGCGCTGGCCTACGCCAGGAAGAAGGCGAACGTGCGCGTGCTCCGCATCCCGCACGGCGACGGCCGCAACAATTTCGACGTCAAGCGCGTGGGCTCCGGCCTGCTCATGCAGACCAGCGACATCCGCGAGGTGACGCGCGACGAGCTCAAGGTGGTAACGAAGCACGCCCCGACCGACGCCCAGCTCGACGACCTGCTGTTCGCCTGGCGGGTGGCCAAGTTCGTGAAGTCGAACGCGATCGTCTACGCGAAGGACCGCCGCACGGTCGGCGTCGGCGCCGGCCAGATGAGCCGGGTGTACTCGGCGCGGATCGCCGGCATCAAGGCCGCCGACGCCGGACTGGTGGTGCCGGGCTCGGTGATGGCCAGCGACGCCTTCTTCCCGTTCCGCGACGGCATCGACGCCGCGGCGGAAGCCGGCATCCGCGCGGTGATCCAGCCGGGCGGCTCGATGCGCGACGCGGAGGTGATCGCAGCCGCGGACGAGCACGGGATCGCGATGGTGTTCACCGGCATCCGCCATTTCCGGCATTGACGCGGCCGCGCAAGGCCCGCGCTTCAGGCGCGGGGTTCGGAAGACAGACTTTCGCTTCGGGATGCATCCATGAAGATACTCGTCATCGGTTCCGGCGGTCGCGAGCACGCCCTGGCATGGAAGCTGGCGCAGTCGCGCCGGGTCAGCCAGGTGCTGGTCGCGCCGGGCAACGCCGGCACCGCCAGCGAGCCGAAATGCCGCAACGTCGACGTCGCCGCCGGCGACATCGACGGCCTGCTCGCGCTGGTGGAGCGCGAAGGCATCGCGCTGACGGTGGTCGGCCCGGAGGGCCCGCTGGTCGCCGGCGTGGTCGACCGCTTCCGCGCCGCCGGCCACCGCATCTTCGGCCCGACCGCGGCCGCCGCGCAGCTGGAGGGCAGCAAGGCCTTCGCCAAGGACTTCCTCGCGCGCCACGGCATTCCGACCGCGCATTACGGGGTGCACGACGACGTCGAGACGGCGCTCGCGTACCTGCGCGAAAAAGGCGCGCCGATCGTGGTCAAGGCCGACGGCCTGGCCGCGGGCAAGGGCGTGATCGTCGCCATGACCCTGGAGGAAGCCGAAGCCGCGGTGCGCGACATGCTCGCCGGCAACGCCTTCGGCGCCGCCGGCGCGCGGGTGGTGATCGAGGAATTCCTCGACGGCGAGGAAGCGAGTTTCATCTCGATGGTCGACGGCGCGCACGCGCTGCCGATGGCGACCTCGCAGGACCACAAGCGGGTCGGCGACGGCGACACCGGCCCCAACACCGGCGGCATGGGCGCGTACTCGCCGGCGCCGGTGGTCACGCCCGAGGTGCACGCGCGCATCCTGCGCGAAATCGTCGAGCCGACCGTGCGCGGCATGGCCGCCGATGGCGTGCCCTTCATGGGCTTCCTCTACGCCGGCCTGATGATCGACCGCAGCGGCGCGCCCAAGGTCATCGAATTCAACGTGCGCTTCGGCGATCCGGAAACCCAGCCGGTGATGCTGCGCCTGCAGTCCGACCTGGTCGACCTGGTCGAAGCCGCGATCGCCGGGCGCCTCGCCGGCGCGCAGGCGCAGTGGGATCCGCGCCCGTCGCTGGGCGTGGTGATGGCGGCCGAGGGCTATCCCGGCACCCCGCGCACCGGCGATCCGATCAACTCGATCGACACGCCGGACGTGGAAGGCACCAAGGTCTTCCACGCGGGCACGAGGCTGGTCGACGGTCAGGCGGTCACCGCCGGCGGCCGCGTGCTGTGCGTGTGCGCGCTGGGCGACAGCGTCGCCGATGCGCAGCGGCGCGCCTACGCCGAGGTCGCCGGGATTTCCTGGCCGGGCGAGTTCCACCGCCACGACATCGGCTGGCGCGCGATCGCACGCGAGCGCGACTGAGGCCCGCGCCGGCGCGGGCGCGCCGCGACCAGGCGTACGCCGACCTGCGGAAGGAATGGTGACCGGCGGCCCGCGCGCCGCGTGGGCCTCCCGGTCAGTGCGTCGTTGCCGCGGGTTCCGCGGGATGCAGCCGGCTGTCGACCGCTTCCACCCCGCGCATCGCCTCCACCGCGTCCACCAGCGCATCGATCTCGTCGGCGTGCGCGTTGCCGCTGAGCACCACGCGCCCGTTCTGAACCTTCACCTCCACCGCGTGCGGATGCTCGACCAGGCGGCCGAGCTGGCTGCGGATCCGCGCCTGCAGGCGGTCGTCGGACAGGGGCTCGTGCGAGAAGTGCTCGCGCGTGCGCGCGACCAGGCCACGGGTGCGGTCGGCGACGCGGCGCGATTTCACCCGCGCGAAATCGCCGACCTCGCCGCCGGCGGAGACCGCCCTGTCGCGTACCAGCGCGCGGCGCCTGCGGCCGCGATCGGGATCCAGGAAATACATCACCAGCGCACCGGTGGCGGCGGCCGCGGCGATCCTGAGCAGTGTCTTCATGCGGTTCTCCGTGTGCGGGCCTGCCGACCATCTTGCCGTGGCGCACGAAAAGCCCGCGCGAAGGCAGGCGCACGCCGGCCGCATGCGTTCAGTGCAGCGTGTCCCCCTCGCCTTCCTGCGCCGGACGCAGGCGGGTGGCCAGTTCCTCGAGTTCGCCGATCTCCGACTCCAGCGCATCGTAGAACTCGCCCTGCTGCGTCATCAGTGCCTCGATGCGCTCCGCCTGCTTCAGCTTCGACAGCTCGCCGTCGAACAGCAGCCACTGCGCGGTCAGGCGTTCCACGTTCTGCCTGGAGTAATGGCGCATCTCCTTGAGCTGGGTGACCGCATCGTTGACCTGCTCGAACGGGGTCTTGGCGTCGGCCATGGCGACCTCCTCGCGTGGGGACCGTCCGCAGGGTAGCGATGCGGGCGTGTGCGCCGCCGCAAGGGCGCGAGCCGGCGTTCAGGCGGCGTCAACGCCGGGCCGCCTCTGCTAGGCTCCGCGCGATCCGGGGAGGGACGCATGGCGCACAACCAGTTCGAGCTGCTGCGGCAGCGGCGATTCCTGCCGTTCTTCGTGACCCAGTGCCTGGGCGCGTTCAACGACAACGTCTACCGGCTGGCGATCATCGGCCTGCTCGGCTACCTCGCGGTCGCGCCGGAGGACAAGACGCTCTACACCAACCTCGCGCCGGCGATCTTCATCCTGCCGTACTTCCTGTTCTCGGCGACCGCCGGGCAGATCGCCGAGAAGTTGGAGAAATCGCGGCTGATCCGGATCACCACCACGATGGAGATCGCGATCATGTCGCTGGCCGCGGTCGGCTTCCTGCTGCAGAGCCTGCCGGTGCTGCTGGTGGCGCTGTTCGCGACCGGCGTGCAGTCGACCCTGTTCGGGCCGGTGAAGTACTCGATCCTGCCCTCGGTGCTGCGCCCGGAGGAGCTGACCGGCGGCAACGGCCTGGTGGAGATGGGCACCTCGGTGTCGATCCTCGCCGGCATGCTGTTCGGCGGCCTGATCTTCCAGGTCGCCGGCGCGCACGGGCCGATGGTCGCGGGCGGCGCGATCGTGCTGCTGGCGCTCGCCGGCAACCTCGCCAGCCGCTTCATCCCGCGCGCCGACGCGGGCGCGCCGGACCTGCGCGTGGAGTGGAACCCGTGGCACGAATCGCTGCGCATCCTGCGCCTGACCCGGCGCCAGCCGGGGGTGCGCAATTCGGTGCTGGGCGTGTCCTGGTTCTGGTTCTTCGGCACCGTGATCACCTCCAACCTGCCGACCTGGGCCGAATTGCAGCTGGGCGCGGCGCGCGACGACGCGTCGGTGTACATCCTCGCGCTCGCCCTGTTCTCGATCGGCACCGGCGCCGGTTCGCTGCTGTGCGAGAAGCTGTCCGCGCGCACGGTCGAGATCGGCCTGGTGCCGCTCGGTGCGCTCGGCATGACCGGTTTCCTGCTCGACCTGTACTTCGCGCGCAGCGGGCTGGCGCCGGTGGCCGGACTCGACGCGGCCGCGTTCCTGCGCCAGCCGGGCGCGGGGCGGATCGTGATGGACCTGGTCGGGATCGGCGTGTTCGCCGGCTTCTTCCTGGTGCCGCTGTTCGCCTTCATCCAGAGCCGCACGCCCAGGGGCGAGCTGTCGCGGGTGATCGCCGGAGTCAACATCCAGAACGCGTTCTTCATCGTGCTCGCCGCCGGCGCCGGCATCGCCGCGCAGCAGTGGCTCGGCTGGTCGATCCCGCAGCTGTTCCTGGCGCTGGCGATCGCCAATGCGCTGGTCGCGCTGTGGATCTTCACGATCGTGCCCGAGTTCGCGATGCGCTTCCTCAGCTGGCTGCTGGTGCGCGCGCTGTACCGGCTGCGCATCCGCGGCGTCGAGGACCACGTGCCCGACGAGGGCCCGGCGCTGATCGTGTGCAACCACGTCAGCTACATGGACGCGCTGATCCTGGCCGCGAGCATCCCGCGCCCGGTGCGCTTCGTCATGTACTGGAGGATCTTCGAGATCCCGGTGATGCGCTGGATCTTCCGCACCGCGAAGGCGATCCCGATCGCCGGCGCGCGCGAGGATCCGGCGCTGATGCAGCGCGCGTTCGACGCGGTCGACGCCGCGCTCGCCGAGGGCGAACTGGTGTGCATCTTCCCCGAGGGCGCGTTGACGAAGGACGGCGCGATCGCCCCGTTCAAGTCCGGCGTCGAGCGCATCCTCGCCCGGCGCGCGGTGCCGGTGGTGCCGATGGCCCTGCGCGGGATGTGGGCGAGCATGTGGAGCCGCCGCGACGGGCGGCTGGGCCGGATGCGGGTGCCGCGGCGTTTCCGCGCGCACGTGGAGGTGGTCGCGGCGCCGGCGACGGCGGGCGCGGAGGCGAGCGCGCAGGCGCTGGAAGCGCGGGTGCGCGCCCTGCGCGGCGACGCCGCCTGATCCGCCGCCCGCTTGCTAGGATGGCCGCGGGGCCGGCAGCCGCCGGAAGCATCGCTGGGGAACCATGAACACCAACGCCGAGTACGTGCCCAACCACCTCGTGTGGGCCATCCTGTCCACCCTGTTCTGCTGCCTGCCGCTGGGCATCGTGTCGATCGTGTACGCCGCGCAGGTCGACGGCCGCCGCGCCGCGGGCGACATCGCCACCGCGCGCGAGCTGTCGCACAAGGCGAAGATGTGGGCGATCTGGTCGGCGATCGCGCTGCCGGTGTTCGTGGTCGCGTGGATCGTGTTCTTCGGCGGCCTGAGCGTGCTCGGGGCGATGCTGGGTGGCGGCAACTACTGAGTCGCGCAGCGCGCGCTGGCGACGGGCGCTGCCCTCGGCGGCGCTCGCGGCGGGGGCGGGCGCGACCGCCCTGGTGCTGGCGCGGGTGGATCCGTTCGCCGCCGGCAACGGCCTGCCGCCCTGCCCGCTGTACTCGCTGACCGGGCTGTACTGCCCCGGTTGCGGCAGCACCCGCTGCCTGCACGCGCTGCTGCACGGCGAGTTCGCGCTCGCCTTCGCGATGAACCCGCTGCTGCCGCTCGCGTTGCCGCTGCTGGCGGCGATGGCGCTGAACGCGGCGGGCTGGGCGCCCCGCGGCACGACGGCGCTGTTCCGCGCGCTCGGCAATCCGCGCGCGTGGCTGCTGGTGCTGTGCGGCTACTGGGTGCTGCGCAACCTGCCTTGGGCGCCGTTCGCGTGGCTGGCGCCGGGGTGAAGGAGCGGGGATAGCGGAGCAAGCTCTGCTTTACGCGGATACGTCAGGCGCGGAAGCCGTCCGCGGCCGGGCCCCAGGCGGCGGCATCCGGCGCGTCACGCAGCGCCAGCCATTGCACGATCAGCCAGCGCGCGATCGACAGCGGCGCGGACAGGACGATGCCGCCCTGCGCGTCGTCGTCGGCGCTCCAGGCGCGCGACAGGCCTTCGCGCACTTCCTCGGCATCGAACCAGCGCACGTCCTCCAGCTCGTCGCCGGCCACCGGCGCGTCCGGCGCCGCCTCGGCGAGGAAACCCAGCATCAGCGAACCGGGAAACGGCCACGGCTGCGAGGCGAGGTAGCGGCTGCGCAGCACGCGCACCCCGCTTTCCTCCAGCACCTCGCGGGCGACGGTCTGCTCCAGCGATTCGCCGGGCTCGACGAAGCCGGCGAGCACCGACCAGCGGTTGCGGCCCCAGCTCTTCTGGCGGCCGAGCAGCAGGCGCTCGCCGTCGGTGACCGCGGCGATGATCGCCTGGTCGGTGCGCGGGTAGTGTTCCGTGTCGCACGCACGGCAGCGGCCGAGCCAGCCCGCGCGCACGTACGCCATCTCGCCGCCGCACACGCCGCAATGGCGATGCCGCGCGTGCCAGTGCAGGACCGCGCGCGCCTGCGCGAACACGGTGGCGTCGAAGGCCGGCCACTGCGCCGCCGCGCTGCGCAGGTCGACTCGCTCCGGCGCCTGCTCGGCGACCGTCGCGGCGCGTTGGGCGAACCAGGCCTGGCCGTCGCGCAGGCCGAGGAAGATCGCGGTGCCCGGTCCGCCGCCGAGGTCGGCTCCGGTCGGTGCGTGCAGGGCGCGCGCCACATCGGCAAGCGCGCGGCCGTCGTCGTCCAGCAGCACCACGCGCGCCGCCGGCCACAGCGCGGCGAGCGCATCGGTGTCGTCGCGCAGCTGGTCGGCGCGGTCGAGCGCGCCATCGAGGAAGGCGAAGGGGGCTGGCATCGGCGCTCCGTCCGGGCGCGTCATTGTGCTCGGGACGGACACCGGGCGCCAAGCGCGCCTTTGGCGCCGGCGTCAGACCGTGAAGCTGCTGCCGCAGCCGCAGGTGCTCTTCGCGTTCGGATTGCGGATCACGAACTGGGCGCCGTGCAGGCTTTCGCTGTAGTCCACCTCGGCGCCCATCAGGTACTGCAGGCTGAGCGGATCGACCAGCAGGGTCACGCCCTCGGTCTGGATCGCGAGGTCGTCCTCGCCCTGCTGCTCGTCGAACTCGAAGCCGTACTGGAAACCCGAGCAGCCCCCGCCCTGGATGTACACGCGCAGCTTGAGCGCGGGATTGCCTTCCTCCGCGATCAGCTCGCGCACCTTGTGCGCGGCGGAGGCTGTGAAGTCGAGCGGGCGCTGCAGCGACTGGTAGTCGGGCGCGACGGGCGTGCTGTCGACGGGCGTGCTGTCCATGCGGACAGGATGGGGCGCCGGCAGCGGCGATTCAACCGTGCGCGCGCAACGCTGCGGGCTGCGGCGGCGCCCGGTTCAGCGACGGCCGTCGACGGCCGGCGGGGCGGTCGCCTCGGCCCAGGTGAAGGACTGCTCGACCGGCTGCCCGCGCTGCGGCCGCAGGCGCGCGGTGACGCGGATCGGCTGCAGGCCCGTTGGCAGCACGATGTCGCCTTCGACCTGCTGGAAGTACTTGAACGAATACGCGACGCCCGGCGGATCGGCCTGCTGGCGCAGCGCGGCCCAGTCGAGCTCGCGCATGCGCCCGCCCTGGCTGCCCTCGACCGAAAGCACCAGCGTGCCGCGGTTGATCGCGTCGCGGCTGGCGTTCTGGGTCAGGGTCGCGGTGAAGTGCCAGGCGGTGCCGCCCTCGTTGCGCAGCTGCAGCGCGTGCACGCCCAGCGCGTGGCGCTGCGCGGTGGCGCCGACGAAGCGCTCGTAGAAGGCGATGTCGGCGCGCAGGCTGGCGATCTCCTCGTCGCGCTCGGCGAGGGTGCGCTGCAGGTCGCGGTTGGCGTCGCGGCTGATCTGGTCGGAGCGCTGCAGGCTGACCGCCTGCTGTTCCAGTTCGGCGATGCGCGCCTGCTGCGCGCGCAGGCGCGCGGCGGCGCCGTCCGGCGCCGGCGCGATCACCTTCCACACGCCCCAGGTGCCGAAGGCGAGCGCCAGCACGAACAGGGCGATCGTGGTCCACGCCAACGCGTGGCCACGGGCCGGGACCTTCGCGTCCGAGGTTCGCTCGCTGGCGCTGGAAGGGGCCATCCCGGCATTTAGCGAGGGCGCCGCCGGGGCGTCAAGGCGCGCACGCGGCCGGTGCGCGACCGGGCGTGTGCCGGGCGGCACTAAGCTTGCGGGCGGATGAACGGCCGCAGGGTGAGCGGGTCGCCGGAGGGCTTGCCTGCCAGCGCCACGCGTTCGCATGCGCCGGGCCGCGGCCGCTTCGCGCTACCCTCGCCGCATCGCCCCACCCGGATGGCCGCATGTCCGCTCCCCAGCTTTTCGCCCTCGGCGTGGTGCTCGCCTGGCTGGCGGGCGTGCGGGTCTACCTGACCGTGTTCGGGGTCGGCCTGGCCGGCGTGCTCGGCTGGGTCGACCTGCCGCCCGCGCTCGAGGCGACCGAATCGCCGTGGGTGCTCGGCGTGTCCGGCGCGCTTGCGCTGGTCGAGTTCTTCGCCGACAAGATCCCCGGGGTGGATTCGCTGTGGGACCTGCTGCACACCCTGTTGCGGGTGCCCGCGGGCGCATTCCTCGCCGCCTCGGCGATGTCGCCCGACGGCCAGCTCGCCGCCGGCGCGCTGGCGACCGGCGCCGGCGTGGCGCTGGTGAGCCACACGCTGAAGGCCGGGCCGCGCGCGCTGATCAACGCTTCGCCGGAGCCGGTCAGCAACTGGACCGCCTCCGCCGGCGAGGACGCGCTGGTGCTCGGCGGCCTCGCCCTCGCGTTCGCCCACCCGTGGCTGGCGCTGTCGCTGGTGGTGGCGGTCGGGCTTACCATCGCGCTGGCGGTGTGGTGGCTGTGGCGCACGTTGTTCCGGCGGCGGGCACGGCGCCGCGCCGCCTAGCGTCGTGAGGCCTTTGCGGTGCTTGCCCCGCCTGGGCCGGAAGACACAGGCGCCTGGCCGCTGGCACCGCGACAATCCGTGAAATTCCCTTGTCAGGGGGAGTCCGCACCTTGCTGCGGCTCAGGAGTGCCATGTCCGTTCCATCCACGCTGCCGCCCGCCACAGCGCTGTCGGGCGCGCGGGCCACGGAATTGCGCGCCGAGGTCCCGCCACCGCATTACTGGCGCCGCTGGGCCGGCGATGCGCCGCCCCCGCGCTTGCCCACGCCGGCGCCGGCGCCCGCCGAGGGCAAGGCGCACGATGGGAGCGATGAACCGCCCGGCCGGGTGCTGGTGGTCGAGGACGATCCGGCGCAGGCGCTGTTCGCCGAGCAGGTGCTGGCCGGGGTCGGCTTGCAGGTGCAGATCCTCGCCCAGGCCGCCGGCCTGCTGCCGGCGCTGGAGGCCTTCGCCCCCGACCTGGTGCTGATGGACCTGCACCTGCCCGGCACCAGCGGCATCGAGCTCACCGCCGCGATCCGCGCCCACCCCGCCTTCGGCCATGTCCCGGTCGTGTTCCTGACCGGCGATCCCGATCCGGATCGCCCATACGAGGCGCTGGAGTTCGGCGCCGACGACTTCCTCAGCAAGCCGATCCGGCCGCGCCACCTGGTCGCCGCGGTCAATAGCCGGATCCGCCGCGCGCGCGCGCAGGCGCGGCAGCGTTTCGCCGCCGAGGCGCGCAACCCGGTCACCGGTCTGCACACCCGCGCCCACGTGCTGCAGCGGATCGCCGCCGCGGTCGCTGGCGACGCGGACGGCGGCGCCCTGTTCGTCGAGATCCAGGGCGCGGCGGCGCTGCTGGAGCATTACGGCTATGCCGTGTTCGAGCAGCTGATGCTGGAGGTCGGCCAGCGCGCCAGCGAGCTGGTCGCGCCGCGCCCCTGCGCCCGGCTCAACGACAACGCCTTCCTGGTCTGCGTCGACGATGGCGACGCGGCGGCGCTGGCTGCGTTCGCCGCGCGCCTGCGCGCCAACCTCGGCGCGGTCGCGTTCGATTGCGCGGGGATGCCGCAGCGGCTGCGGATCGCGATCGGCCACAGCGGGTTCGCCGGCAACTCCTTCGCCGACGCGGGTGCGGTCGTGGAGGCGGTCGAGCAGGCCGCGCGCGCGGCGCGCAAGGCGAACAACGGCCTCGCCGCCTACGTCGCGCCGGTCGCCAGCGACGCCCAGGCACGGCTCGCCGAGGAACTGCGCGCGGCGTTGCGCGAAGGCGCCTTCGAGCTGCAGTTCCAGCCGGTGGTCGCGGTCGCCGGCGGCGAGGAGGCTCAGTTCCAGGTGCTGCTGCGCCTGCGCGCGGAGGGCGGCACGATGCACAACGCCGGTGAGCTGGTGCCCGCCGCCGAGGCCGCCGGCCTGATGCCGGAGATCGATGGCTGGGTGCTGTCCGAGGCGATCGCGCTGCTGCGCGCGCGCCAGCAGGAAGGGCGGCCGCTGCGGTTGTTCGTGTCGCAGTCGCCGCGCACCCTGGCGCGCGACCTGCACGCCGCCTGGCTGCTGGAGATGCTGGCGCGGCACGAGGTCGCGGGACCCTCGCTGGTGATCGACCTGCGGCTGGAGGACGCGCTGGTGCACGCGGTGACGCTGCGCCAGTTCAGCGAGCAGCTGATGCCGGCCGGGGTGCAGTTCTGCCTCAGCCAGTACGTGCAGGACGCCGACGCCGACGCGTTGCTGCCGCAGCTGCCGCTCGGCTACCTGCGCCTGTCCGGCCGCTACGCCACCGCCCACGCCGATGCCGCGCTGCGGGACGAGCTGCGTGGCATCATCGACCGCGCGCATCGGCTTGGCCTGCAGGTGATCGGCCCGCAGGTGGAGGATCCGCAGGGGGCGGCGACGTTGTGGATGAGCGGCATCGACCTGATCCAGGGCAACCTGGTGCAGGCCGCCGCCGACGCGCCGGATTTCGACTTCCAGCACGCGGTGCTCTGAATGCAGGGACTGGAACAGGCGGGCCCGCCGTTGCCGACCACCCGCTGGCTGGCGCTCGGCGGCGCCGGCGGCGCGGCGACGGTGCTGGCGCTGGACCTGTTCGGCCTGTCCGGGCCGTGGCCGACGGTCGCGCTGGTGCTGGTGCTGCTGGCGATGTTCGCGCTCGCCGCGGTCATGTTCGCCTCGCGCCGGCACGATCACGCGCTGCGCATGGCGGCCGAGCGGGCCCGCCGCGGCGAGGAGGAAATCGGCCAGCTGCAGCGCGAAATCGACCGCCACACCCAGCTCGAGCAGCAGCTGCGGCTGGCCAAGCAGGAGGCCGAATCGGCGGTGATGGCCAAGGGCGAATTCCTCGCCACCATGAGCCACGAGATCCGCACGCCGCTCAACGGCATCGTGCCGATGCTGGACCTGCTGCTCAACGCGCCCAGCCTCGCGCCCGACCACCGCGAACTGGTGCGCACCGCCTACGCGTCGTCGCAGCAACTGCTGCGCATCGTCGACGACATCCTCGACTACTCCAAGCTGGAGGCGGACCGGCTCGAACTGGAGACCACCGCCTTCAACCTGCGCGAACTGGTGGAGACGGTGATCCGGCTGATGGAGCGCCCGGCCGACGCCAAGGGCCTGCGCCTGCACCTGCACATCGACCCGGCGGTGCGCCTGCCGGTGCGCGGCGACCCGGTGCGCCTGCGCCAGGTGCTCGGCAACCTGCTCAGCAACGCGGTCAAGTTCACCGAGCGCGGCGCGGTCACGGTCACCGTGCGCCGGGTCGGCGAAACCCGCTCGCAGCACCAGCTGCGCTTCGAGGTGCGCGACACCGGGGTCGGCATCCCCGAGGACGCGCAGGCCCGGCTGTTCCACGCCTTCAGCCAGGCCGACGCCTCGACCACCCGGCTGTACGGCGGCACCGGTCTCGGCCTCGCGATCTGCCGGCGCATCGTCGACCTGATGGGCGGCGACATCGGCGTCGTCTCCGAACCGGGCCGCGGCGCGACATTCTGGTTCGAGGTCCCGCTGCTGAAGGTCGCCGGCGACATGCCCGCGCACGAGCTCAACCTCAGCGGCGGCCGCCTGCTGCTGCTCACCGCGGACGCGCGCCTGCGCCTGCGGCTGTCGGCGCTGCTGCCGAACTGGGGCCTGCGCGTCACCCCGGTGGAAACCACCCAGGAAGCGCTGGACCGCCTGCGCGCCGCCGCCGCGCAGGGCGCGCCGTGGGCGTACTCGCTGGTGCTCGCCGACCTGAGCGGCATCCGCAACACCGCGCTCGCGCTGTCGCGCAACCTGGAGCGGCACGCGATCTACGGCGACGTGCGCCTGTTCTGCCTGCAGGGCGACGACCCGGTGCCGGACGAGCTGCGCCGCAGCGCGACCGTCCTCCCGCGGCAGGTGCCCGACGCCCAGCTGCGGGTCGCGCTGACCGCGCCGGTTGCCACCGGCACCGAGGACGTCGACCGCGCCGAGGACGAGGCCCCCGTCGGCCACGTGCCGCACGTGCGCGTGCTGCTGGTCGAGGACAACCCGGTCAACCTGATGGTCGGCCAGCGCCTGCTTGGCGTGCTCGGCGCCGAATGCGACACCGCCAGCAACGGCGAGGCCGCGCTGCTGCGCATGTCGGCGGCGCGCTACGACCTGGTGCTGATGGATTGCCAGATGCCGGTGATGGACGGCTATACCGCCGCCCGCCGCTGGCGCGAGAGCGAACAGGCCGAGGGCGGCGGCCAGCACCTGCCGATCATCGCGATGACCGCCAATGCGATGGCCGGCGACCGCCAGAAGTGCCTGGACGCCGGGATGGACGATTACCTCGCCAAGCCGGTGACCCGCGGCGAACTGGAGCGCTGCCTGCGCCGCTGGCGGCGTCCCCGTCCAGGCGAAGGAGCGCGCGCGACGCCGGCGGCCGCGACGCCCGCGACCGCACCGCCTGCGCCAGTCGCGGCGCCGGTGCCCGTCGCCCCCGCGCCCACGCCGCGGCCCGCACCCGCACCGTCACCGGTGCCGACCGGCGCCGCGACCAACGCGACGGCCGCGGACGCGCCCAGGGCGCGGGAGACCAACGCGGCGGTGCTCGACCATGCCGTGCTGGACGAACTGCGCAGCGTGCTCGGCGCCGAGATCGACCGCCTGGTCGGCGTCTTCCTCGAAGAGGTGCCGCAGCAGATCGTCAAGCTGGAAGCGGCCGCGCTCGGGCCGGACTACCCGGTGCTGCAGGAAGTCGCGCACTCCCTGAAGTCGGCCAGCGCCAACGTCGGCGCGATGGCGCTGTCCGCCGCCGCCAAGCGGGTGGAGCTGGGCGCACGCATGCGCACCCTGGACCGGCCGGCGGTCGCCGTCGCGCTGGTCGCGCGCGAGTTCGATCGCGCCCGCTTCGCTCTGCGCTCGGCGGTGCGCCCCACCTCGATCGGCGTCTGAGCGCCGCGCCCGCGGTCAATCCTCGATCTTGGTCAGCAGGTAGTTCTGCTCGCCGATCCGCGCGATCAGTGCCAGCTGGGTCTCAAGCCAGTCGATGTGTTCTTCCTCGGATTCGAGGATGTCGGTGAACAGCTCGCGGCTGACCGCGTCGCCCACCGTTTCGCAGTGCGCGATCGCCGCGCGCAGCAACGGCAGCGCCTCCAGCTCCAGCGCCAGGTCGCATTCGAGCAGTTCGCGCGGCGATTCGCCGATGCGCAGCTTGCCGAGCGCCTGGAAGTTGGGCAGGCCGTCGAGGAACAGGATGCGCTCGGCGAGGCGATCGGCGTGCTTCATCTCGTCGATCGATTCCTTGTACTCGTGCTCGGCCAGTTCCTTCAGGCCCCAGTTCTTCAGCATCTTGGCGTGCAGGAAGTACTGGTTGATCGCGGTCAGCTCGTTGTAGAGCGCCTTGTTCAGGAACTCGATGACCTTGGGATCGCCCTGCATGGCGTGCGCTCCTTGCGACGGAGGGAGAACGCACTCTAGCGCCGCCGCGGCGGCCGTGGCGGAACGCGAATCGTGTGCATCCGCGCCGGGCGCGCGGGCTCAGGCGGCGTGCAGGACCGGCAACGGGAGCGGCAGCTCGTGGGCGGCGTCGCGCGCGGCGTGGACCTGGTCGAGCAACTCCTGCGCCATCGGCAGGCAGCTGCCGCAGGTGGCGCCGCAGCCGGTGCGCATGGTCAGCTCCGCCAGGGTCCGGCAGCCGGCTTCGGCGACTTCGCGGATCTGGTGGTCGGTGACCCCATTGCACAGGCAGACGTACACGGCGCGGCTCTCCTGATACCCGCCGCGATTGTGCGCGCGAATGAGAATGATTGTCAATCCGCGAGTGGCATCGCCCCGCCGCCGCGCGCGCCCATCCGCCGCGGACCGCGCGGCCGCGCGCCCGGCCGGTCCCAGGTCTCGGGCGCCGGGTGCGGCACCGCCTGCTGGCCGGCGATCTGCCGCGCGAACGGCGCCAGGTGGCGCAGCGCGCTGGCATAGACGCCGCGCTTGAAGGTCACCACGTGGTCGAGCGGGTACCAGAAGTCGACCCAGCGCCAATGGTCGAACTCGGGCTTGTCGGTGAGGTCCAGGCGCAGGTCGCTGTCCTCGCCGGTGAACTGCAGCAGGAACCACACCTGCTTCTGGCCGATGCATACCAGCTTGTCGTGGCGGCGGATCGCCCGCTGCGGCAGCCGGTAGCGCAGCCAGCCCGGGGTCACCCCGAGCACGGCGACGTGCTCTGGCCGCAGCCCGGTCTCCTCCTGCAGCTCGCGGTACATCGCCTCGAGCGGCGTCTCGTCGGTGTTCATCCCGCCCTGCGGGAACTGCCAGCCGTCGCGCCGCACCCGGCGCGCCCAGAACACCTGCCCGTCGGGGCGCATCAGCACGATGCCGACGTTGGGTCGATACCCGTCCGGATCGATCACGATGCGGACTCCGTAATGCACTGCGTCCGACTCTGCCACGCGCCGCATGACGGGACAAGCACGACGCAGCCGCCCGTGCGCGCAACGCAGGCGGAGGACGAAAGCGGACATGGTGGCTATGGGTGGACTCGAACCACCGACCCCAGCATTATGAGTGCTGTGCTCTAACCGGCTGAGCTACATAGCCATGGGGCCGCGCTGCGGGCTGCGCCCGTGGCGGACCGCGCATTCTCCACGCGCGGCGGGGACGCGTCAATTGCGCGTCGACGACGCCGGGCCGGCGCGGTTCATCGCCCGGCATGGTGCCGCGGCCGCCAGCGCATCAGCGCGAACACCGGCAACCCGGCCAGCAGCAGCGCGCCGCCCCACAGCAGCGACTGCGCGCCGGTGCCGGCCAGCGCGTACAGGCTGTAGCCCAGCGCCAGCAGCGCCACCAGCCGTCCGCCCGGCCCGCCCCGGCGCAGCCAGGCCGCGCTGCTGACGACGTAGGGCAGCAGGGTCGCCGCGGTCGACAGCAGGATCGAGAAGGTGAACAGCTGCACCAGCGAGTGGCTGTAGTTCGCCAGCACCAGCCCGGTCGCGAGCACGCTGCTGGCGAGGATGCCGAAGACCGGCGTACCGCGCGCGTCGAGGCGGGCGAAGCGGGCCGGCAGCAGGCCGTCGCGCGCCGCCGCCAGCGGCACCTGCGCGGACACCAGCACCCAGCCGTTGAGCGCGCCGAAGGTGGACACCGCGGCGACCAGCGCCAGCCCGATGCCGGCCGCCGGGCCCCACAGCCGCGCGGCTGCGTCCGCCATCGGCGCCTGCGACTGCGCCAGTTCGGCGCCGGGCAGCAGGCCGAGCACCACGGTGCAGGCGAGGATGGTCGCGGCGCCCGCGAGCAGCGTGCCGAGCACCGTCGCGCGCGGGATCGTGCGCTCGGGATCGGCGATGGCCCCGGCCGGGATGGTCGCCGCCTCCAGCCCGAGGAAGGCCCACAGCGTCAGCGCGACGGTCGCCTGGGTGACGTTCGACAGCGACTCGCCGCTGCGGTTGAACGGTACGTACTGGCTGCCGTCCAGCCACCACAGCGCGATGCCGCCGAACAGCAGCAGCGGCAGCAGCTTCAGCACCGTGGTCAGCACCTGCATGCGACCCGCCTCGCGGGCGCCCAGCAGGTTGACCGCGCTGCAGAGCCACAGCGCGCCCAGCGCGCAGCCGGCCGAGCGCAGCGGGGTCGCGGTGAGCGCCGGGAACACCGCGCCGACGCTGCCGGCGAAGGCGACCGCGATCGCCGCGTTCGCGCACCACACCGACACCCAATAGCTCCACGCGACCGCGAAGCCGGCCAGCTCGCCGAAGGCGTTGCGCGCGTAGACGTAGGGCCCGCCGGTGTCGGGCCAGCGCGCCGCCAGGCGGGCGAAGGTCAGCGCCAGCAGCAGCGCGCCGCACAGGGTGATCGCCCAGCCGAGCAGGCTGGCGGCGCCGTACGGCGCCAGCGAGGCCGGCAGCAGGAATACGCCGCTGCCGATCATGTTGCCGACGACCAGCGCGATCGCCGCCCACAGGCCCAGCGGACGCGCCGCGTTCACCCGCGCTCGATCCGCGCCGGGGACCACACCTGCAGCCAGCGCGCGCGCTTGTCGGCGGCGACCAGCCGTTGCGGCGACACGGTCTGCGCCTGCGCGAACGCCGGCGCGTCCTCCAGGCAGGTCGCGTTGACCGCGCCGCGCAGCCCCGTGGCATCCTCGCAGACCACCGCGACCAGCACGCCGCAGTCGCCGCACAGCAGGAAGTCGGCCTGGCCGCTGCCCTGCCGGTACGCATGCACGGCATCGCCGGGACGCGCGCGCACGACCAGTTCGCCCGCCGCGTCGGACAGCCAGGCCGCGCCGTGCTTGCGGCAGAAAGCGCAGTCGCAGGCGCGCGGCCGCAGCTCCGCGGCGGGCTGCGTGGTGGCAAGTTCGACGGCAAGCTTCCCGCAGTGGCAGCCGCCGCGCAGCATCGCGCTCAGCCCTGCGCCTCGCGGTACACGCGTCGCAGCAGTTCGTGGAAGTGGTGCACCGCGTTCTCGCGCAGCGGGTTGAGCCGGCCCGCCGCATACGAGCCCGAGGCCAGCCCGCGCTGCACGTCCTCGCAGATGGTCAGGTCCTCGACCTGCACCTCGTCGCTGAAGCGCAGGTCGTTGAGGCGGCGCTGCGCGGCCTCCTCGGACTCGTCAGGCGCGTAGTAGAAGTCGAACTCCACCCGGCAGCGGTCGATGCCCTTCGGCACCACCCGGTTGGTCTGCAGGCGGCCGGGCAGGATGTTGAGCATGGTGTTGGGCCACATCCAGTAGTACAGCGCGTCGCCGTCGCCGTACAGGCCGTCGCCGCTCTCCAGCGGGCTGAACTGGTAGGAGTACCACTCGGCCGTCTCGGTGATGTAGCTGCGGTAGTCGAGCAGCTTGTTCAGCCCCGGGTGGATGTGCGGGACGTGGTAGCCCTCGAGGTAGTTGTCGACGTACACCTTCCAGTTGCAGGCGACGTCGTAGCCGACCCGGTGGTGGTGGCCGTAGCGTTCCAGGTGCCGGTTCGCGCCGAGGCGGGCATCGATGCCGGCGACGAAGGCCTCGAAGTCCGGCGCGTTGGCCGGGTCCACGGCGGCGAACACCAATCCCTGCCACACCCGCACCGCGAGCTGCGGCAGGCGCACGTCGGACGGAACGAAATCGGGCGCCGTGCCCATTTCCGGCGCCGAGCGCAGGGTGCCGTCGAGGGTGTAGGTCCAGCCGTGGTAGCGGCAGCGCAGCGACTTCGCCGCGAGCCCGTCGCAACTGGCGATCGGCCCTGCGCGGTGCCGGCAGACGTTGTGCATGACCCGGATCACGCCGTCGCCGCCGCGCACCGCGATCACCGGCAGGCCGGCGAAGTCGGCGATGACGTGGTCGCCCGCCTCGCGCAGCTGGCACACGTGTGCGACCAGCTGCCAGCCGCGGTCGAAGATGCGCTGGCGGTCCACCGCGACGTACGCCGGATCGGCGTAGAAGCGGGCCGGCAGGGCGGTGGCGTGGTCCAGGGGCTGCGGGGCGAGGTCGGCTGGAATGTCCATCGGTGCAGTATGCCTCCAGCGCGTGGCGCCGGCGCGGATCGGGGCGGTGCTCTCCGGGGCCGGACCAGCTTTTCCGGCTGCTGCGGCCGGACGCCGCTTCCCCGCCGTCGACGCGGGTTTTTCCTACGGCCCGGCTTGACGCGGTTGCTACCCTAGCCGCATGTCCGACGCGCTCGCCCAGCTCCGCCACGTCTTCGGCTACGAGGCCTTCCGCGGCGAACAGGCGGCGATCGTGGACCACGTCGCCGCGGGCGGCGACGCGCTGGTGTTGATGCCCACCGGCGGCGGCAAGTCGCTGTGCTACCAGCTGCCGGCGCTCCTGCGCGAAGGGACCGCGATCGTGGTGTCGCCACTGATCGCGCTGATGCAGGACCAGGTCGAGGCGCTGCGCCAGCTCGGCGTGCGCGCGGCGTTCCTGAATTCCACGTTGTCGGCGGCGGAGGCGGACGTCGTCGAGCGCCAGCTTCTGGCGGGCGAACTCGACCTGCTGTACGTCGCGCCCGAACGCCTGCTGACGTCGCGCTTCCTGTCGCTGCTGGAACGCAGCCGGCTCGCCCTGTTCGCGATCGACGAGGCGCACTGCGTCTCGCAGTGGGGCCACGACTTCCGCCCGGAATACCGCGAGCTGACCCTGCTGCACGAACGCTGGCCGGACGTGCCGCGGATCGCCCTGACCGCGACCGCCGACGCGCCGACCCGCAACGAGATCGTCGAGCGCCTGGCGCTGCACGCGGCGCGCCAGTTCGTCAGCTCCTTCGACCGGCCCAACATCCGCTACACGGTCGTGCCCAAGCACGACGGCAAGCGCCAGTTGCTCGACTTCCTCGCCGCCCACCGCGGCGACAGCGGCATCGTCTACTGCCTGTCGCGGCGCAAGGTGGAGGCCACCGCCGCCTTCCTCGCCGAGCGCGGGATCGTCGCCTTGCCCTACCACGCCGGCCTCGACGCGGCGGTTCGCGCCGCGCACCAGCGCCGCTTCCTGCGCGAGGACGGCGTGGTGATGGTGGCGACGATCGCGTTCGGCATGGGCATCGACAAGCCGGACGTGCGCTTCGTCGCGCACACCGACCTGCCCAAGTCGATGGAAGGCTATTACCAGGAAACCGGACGCGCCGGCCGCGACGGCGAACCCGCCGAGGCATGGCTGGCCTACGGCCTCGGCGACGCGGTGCTGCTCGGCCGCATGATCGAGGAAGGCGAAGCCGGCGAGGACCGCAAGCGGCTGGAACGGCGCAAGCTCGACGCGCTGATCGGCTACTGCGAATCCACCGGCTGCCGCCGCCAGACCCTGCTCGCCTACTTCGGCGAAGCGCATCCCGGCGACTGCGGCAACTGCGACAACTGCCAGGCGCCGCCGCAGAGCTGGGACGGCACCGAGGCCGCGCGCAAGGCGCTGTCGTGCGTGTACCGCACCGGCCAGCGCTTCGGCGCGGCGCACCTCGTCGACATCCTGCGCGGCGCGGACACCGCCAAGGTGCGCCAGTTCGGCCACGACCAGCTGAGCACCTACGGCATCGGCACGGAGCTCGACGCGAAGCAGTGGCGCAGCGTGTTCCGCCAGCTGGTCGCGATGGGCCTGCTGGAAGCCGACGTCGAGGGCCACGGCGCGCTGCGCCTGACCGCCGCCAGCGCCGCCGTCCTGCGCGGCGAGCGCACGTTGTCGCTGCGCGCGGATCCGCCGCGCAAGGCGCGCCGCGAGCGCGGCGGGGACGCCGTCGCCGCACCGCCCGAACTGCCGCCGGAGGCGTTGCCGCGCTTCGAGGCCCTGCGCGCCTGGCGCGCGGAGGCCGCGCGCGCGCAGAACGTGCCCGCCTACGTGATCTTCCACGACAGCACGCTGCGCGCGATCGCGCTGGCGCGGCCGCGGGACACCGACGCGCTGGCCGGCATCAGCGGCGTCGGCGCCGGCAAGCTGGAACGCTACGGCGAGGCGGTGCTGGCGGCGCTGGCGCGCGCCGCCTGAGCGGCGCGGACTGGTCGCACGCGGATCAGGCGAACAGCCGCGCGACGCCGAGGTTGATCGCCAAGCCGCCCACCACCAGCCAGCCGAACAGGATCGCGGCCAGCAGCAGCGGCTGCGCGCCCGCCTGGCGGATCGCCGACGCCTGGGTGCGCAGGCCGAGCGCGGCCATCGCCATCGCCAGCAGGAAGGCGTCCAGCTGCAGGATCGCCTGCACCCAGGCCGCCGGCAGCAGGTGCAGCGAATTGAACGCCGCCACCGCGACGAACAGCACCGCGAACCACGGCACGTTGATCTTCGCGCGGCCGCCCTCGTCGTTCGCCGCGCCGCGACGCAGGCCGAGCGACAACAGCAGCAGGAACGGCGCCAGCAGCATCACCCGCAGCATCTTCTCGATCACCGCCGCGCTCGCCGCCGCCTCGCCGACCGCGCGCCCGGCGACCACCACCTGCGCCACCTCGTGGATGGTCGAGCCCGCGAACACGCCGTAGGCGTGTTCCGACAGCCCCAGGTGCGGAAACAGCAGCGGATACAGGAACATGCCGGTGGTCCCGAACACCACCACCGTGGCGACCGCCACCGACACCTTGTGCGCCTGCGCGCGCACCACCGGTTCGGCCGCCATCACCGCCGCCGCGCCGCACACCGAGGCGCCGGCGCCGATCAGCATCGCGGTCTGCCGGTCCATGCGCAGGACGCGGGTGCCGACCTGCACGGCGAGCGCGAACACCGACGCCATCATCAGCACGTCGATGACCACGCCGGCCACGCCGACGGCGGCGATGTCCTGGAAGGTGATGCGGAAGCCGTACAGCACGATGCCGGTGCGCAGCAGCATCGCCTTGGCGAAGTCGACGCCGGCCGCGGTCTGCGTGGCGACCGCCGGAAACGCGGTGTTGCCGAGCGCGATGCCGACCACGATCGCCAGGGTCAGCGCGCTCAGGCCCAGGCCCTGCACCGCCGGCAGGCCGGCGGCCCAGGTGGCGGCGGCGGCGATCGCGCCGACCAGCGCCAGCCCGGGCAGGAACGAGGGGCGCCGCGGCAGCGGCAGGGACAGGGAGGCTTCGACGCTGCTCACGGCACGGCCCGGGGTCGCGAAGCCGCCATGCTGGCGCCGGCGCCCACGGGATTCCAATGCATATAATTCCGCCAAACATGAATTTGACTCATGCCGATGAACCTCCACCTGCTGCGCGTGCTCGCCACCGTGGTCGAACAGCAGGGGTTCTCGCGCGCCGCCGAGATCCTGCACGTCAGCCAGTCGGCGGTGTCGAAGGCGATCCGCGAACTCGAGCACCAGCTCGACCTGCCCTTGCTCGAACGCGGCCGCGGCCAGCGCGGCATCGCCCTGACCGAGCACGGCCAGGCGCTGTACGCGCACGCGCGCGGCATCTTCGCGATGGAGCGCCTGGCCGCCGAGGAGGTGCGCGACCGCCGCGCCCTGCGCCGCGGGCGGCTTCGGATCGGCGCCAGCACCACCGTCGCCGGCTACTGGCTGCCGCGCACGCTGGCGGCGTTCTCCGACCGCCACCCGGGCATCGACCTGGCGCTGGCGGTCGGCAACACCCGCGAGATCGGCCAGGCGCTGGTGGACTGCGAGGTCGACGTCGCCTTCGTCGAGGGCGAGGTCGGCGATCCGCGCATCGCCAGCACCCTGTGGCAGCGCGAGCCGCTGCGCGTCGTCGTCGCCGCCGGCTCCGCGCTGGCCACGCCGCGCCGGCCCACGGTCGCCGTGCTGGCCGCGCAAACCTGGCTGCTGCGCGAACAGGGCTCCGGCACCCGCCAGGCCGCCGACGCCCTGCTCGCCGAGCACGGCATCGCGCCGGCACGCGTGCTCACCCTCGGCAGCAACGAAGGCATCGCCCGCGCGGTCGCGCACGGCGCCGGCATCGCCCTGCTGCCGGCCGCCGTGGTCGAGGACCCGATCGCCGCCGGCCGCCTGCACGCCGTGCGCTTCGGCCCCGGCGCCGGCCCCTCACGCCCGCTGTACCGCCTGGAACTCCATGACCGCGCCCGCTTGCCCGCGCTGCAGACGTTTCTCGATCTGCAACGTGCGGAGGACGCGACTCATGCGCCGGCGACGGCCGATGGCGCGGCGCGCCGCACCGGCAGGAAACACCGCTGACGCAACGCAAACCCGCCCGGATTCAGCGGCGGCGCGCGGCTCCGGATCCGGGCCGTTTCGAGGCCGGCGTCGCGGCTGGCCGCGCGCGGGCCGGCGGCGCCGGCAGCGGCGTCTCCACGCGCACGGCCTCCGGCACGCTCGCCCCGCCCAGCGCGGCCAGCAGCCGCGCGTGCGCCAGCCGCGCCTGCCCGGCATCGAGGTACTTCGCCGTGTAGGTATGACCGCCGACGATCACGTCGAAGCCGTACACGCCGTCATGCCCCAGCAGCGGATGCACCGGGCGCACCATCGTCACCGCCTCCAGCCGCAGGTGGATGTCGCCGAGCTGGTACATCGTCGTCTCGCATGCCGGGCGGCCCATGGTCGGCGCCCGGGCGATGAAGGAGGCGCGAAGCCGTGCGTGCGCGTGGCTCGGGTCGCGCGCCGGGGGATCGTCGGGCGCATCGGAAACCACAGGCGCCAGCGGTTGAGTCGACTTGAAGACCGACTGCCTTCGCCGGGGTGGTGGGCCGTGACGGATTCGAACCATCGTGCGGCGGGTTTGAGGCCGATTCGGAGACCGACTGCTCTTTGCCGGAGTGGTGGGCCGTGATGGATTCGAACCATCGTGCGGCGGGTTGAGGCCGATTCGGAGACCGACTGCTCTTTACCGGAGTGGTGGGCCGTGATGGATTCGAACCATCGTGCGGCCGGTTGAGTCCGATTCGGAGACCGGCTGCGACGAAAGTGGTGGGCCGTGATGGATTCGAACCATCGACCAGCGGATTAAAAGTCCGATGCTCTACCGACTGAGCTAACGGCCCACTTGGAAGACCCGTCGTGCGGTGCCGGGGCCCGTCGTGCGGCAACGCCGCGCGGGCGCGCATTCTAGCGCAGGGGGCGCGCGGCGGCGGTCAGGCGCGGTAGCGGGTGGGGTCGGCGACGCCGGCGTCGGCGAAGCCCTGCGCGCGCAGGCGGCAGGCGTCGCAGTGGCCGCAGGCGCGGCCGTCGGCGTCGGCCTGGTAGCAGGACACGGTCCGGGCGAAGTCCACGCCCAGGCGCAGGCCCTCGCGCACGATCGCGTCCTTGCCCATCCGCATCAGCGGGGCGTGCACGCGGAAGCCGGCGCCTTCCACGCCGGCCTTGGTCGCGAGGTTGGCGAGGCGCTCGAAGGCGGCGATGAATTCCGGCCGGCAATCCGGATAGCCGGAATAGTCCACGGCGTTGACGCCGCAGAAGATGTCCGCCGCGCCCAGCACCTCGGCCCAGCCGAGCGCGACCGACAGCATGATGGTGTTGCGCGCCGGCACGTAGGTGACCGGGATGTCGTCGGCGGACTCGCCGTCGAGCGGCACCGCGATGTCGTCGGTCAGCGCGGAGCCGCCGATGCTGCGCAGGTCCACGTGCACGGTCTTGTGCGCGACCGCGCCGAGCGCGCGCGCGACCCGTTCGGCGGCATCGAGCTCGGAGGTGTGGCGCTGGCCGTAACGCACGCTCAGCGCGTGCGCGGCGAAGCCCTGCTCGCGGGCGATCGCGAGCACGACGGCGGAATCCATGCCGCCGGAAACGAGGACGACCGCGGCGCGTTGCTGCGTCATCGGCCCGGCTCGTCGTTCCACAGCAGCTTGTGCAGCTGGACCTGGAAGCGCACCGGCAGGCGGTCGGCGACGATCCAGTCGGCGAGCTCGCGCGCGCCGAGCTGGCCGTGGCTCGGCGAGAACAGCACGTCGCAACGCTCGGCGAGGCGGTGCTCGGCGAGCACGGCGCGCGCCCACCCGTAGTCGGCGCGCGAGCACAGCACGAACTTGACCTGGTCGCGCGCGGTCAGCAGCGGCAGGTTCTGCCACAGGTTGCGCGCGACCTCGCCCGAGCCCGGTGTCTTGATGTCGACCACCCGCGACACGCGCGGATCGACGGCGGACACGTCGAGCGCGCCGGAGGTCTCCAGCGAGACGTCATGACCGGCGTCGCACAGGCGCTGCAGCAGGCCGAGGCAGCGTTTCTGCGCCAGCGGTTCGCCGCCGGTGACGCAGACGTGGCGCACGCCGTGGCGGGCGACTTCGGCGAGGATCGCGTCGATCTCCCACCACTCGCCGCCGTGGAACGCGTAGGCGGTGTCGCAGTAGCCGCAGCGCAACGGGCAGCCGGTCAGGCGCACGAACACGGTGGGGCGGCCGGCGTCGCGGGCCTCGCCCTGCAGGGACAGGAAGATCTCGGTGATGCGCAGCCGGTCGCGCTCGGCAGGGGTTCCCGCCGCGGCGTCGGCCGCATCGGGCGTGACGGCGTTCATCCCGCCATTTTACGCCGCCGGCCGGAGTGCCGGGCGGCGACGGCGCTCCGCGGGATTACTGCGTCTTCGCCAGCTGGATCGCGCGCAGGCGGTCCTGCGCGGTGCGCGCGGCGTCGGTGCCGGGATAGCGGTCGACGACCTGCTGCAAGGTCGCCTGGGCGGCGTCGTACTGGCGCTGGCCGTACTGCGACAGGCCGACCTTGAGCAGCGCGCCGGGCGCCTTGTCGTGGGTCGGGTAGCGGTCGAGCAGCGACTGGAACTGCTGCTGGGCGAGCGCGTAGTTCTGGGTCACGTAGTAGCTCTCGCCGAGCCAGTACAGCGCGTTCGGCGCGTAGGTGCCGCTCGGGAACTGCTGCAGGAAGGCCTGGAAGCGGCGCGCGGATTCGTCGTACTGGCCCTCGCGCAGGGCGGCGAAGGCGTTGTCGTAGGCGCTGCGCTCGTCGGCGCCCTTGGCGAGCGACCCGGGGTCGCCGTACACCGCGGGCGGCGCGTCGGCGGGCGCGGGCGCGGCGGCAGGTTGCGCGGCAGCGGCGGTTGCGGCGGCATCATCGCCGATCGTGGCCGCGCCGGCGGTTGCGGCGGGGGGCGCGGGCAGCGCTGGCGCCCCGCCCTCGAGCCGGGCGAGGCGGCTGTCGAGGTCGATGTACTGGGCCCGGTTGCGCTTGTTCAGTTCGTCGAGCTGGTGCTGCAGCTCCTCGAGCTGCGCGCGCTGCGCCTGCACTTCGCTGCGCAGCTGGGTGATCTCGTTGACCAGGGCGGTGTTGCCCTGGCTGGCGGCCGCCTGCTGCTCGAGCGAGGCGACGCGCTCGGCGAGGCTGGCGCGCTGGGCCGGTGCGGGCGCCGCGGCCAGCAGCAGGAGGACGGAGGCGGACAGGACGGTCAGGCGGAGGCGCATGGGCGTGATGTCGCGGAAAAGTGAGGGCCCCAGCTTACGGCGGATCGGCGCGCGCGGCTGTATGGCGGCGAACCGTGCTCCGCGGCGCGGGGAAACAAGGGGTTGGGCCTTCGCGGCGAGGCCGAGGAAGTCCGCAAGCGATGCCGCCGGCTTGCGCCGGCGGCATCGGTGACGCTGGCGGCCGCGCTGCGGCCGGCCGGCTTACTTCGCCGTGTAGACGATCTCGACGCGGCGGTTCTTGGCCCAGCAGTCTTCCGTGGACTGGGTGCAGGTCGGACGCTCCTCGCCGTAGCTGACCACGTTCATCTGGCTGGCCGAGCCGCCGTTGGCCTGCAGCGCGGAGGACACGGCGTTGCCGCGGCGCTCGCCCAGGCCCATGTTGTACTCGCGGCTGCCACGCTCGTCGGCATTGCCTTCCAGGGTCATGCGCGCGGACGGGCGGTCGCGCAGGTACTTCGCGTGGCAGGCCATCTGCGCCTGGAACTCGGGGCGGATGGTGTCCTGGTCGAAGTCGAAGTACACCACGCGCTGGCGCAGGCAAGCGTCGGTGTCCAGGTCCTCCGGGCCGTACGCGCCCGGCGTCGTCTCGACCGGGGTGGTCGGCGTGGTCGGGGTGGTCGCGGGCGGCGGCGTTTCCTTCACCTTCTTGGAGCAGGCCACGGCCGC
The DNA here is from genome assembly GCA_035539135.1 of Lysobacteraceae bacterium. Lineage (GTDB taxonomy): Bacteria > Pseudomonadota > Gammaproteobacteria > Xanthomonadales > Xanthomonadaceae > JABFWF01. The sequence goes on along the minus strand of DATLJD010000011.1, from coordinate 5,401 downwards.
CATGCACAGCATCGCGGTCATCAGGACCCGGGTAGTCGCGTTCATCGTCGTTCCTCGTCTTCTCGCTGGTGGGACCCGTTGGAATACCGGGCAAAAGAAATGGTCAGCGCTGGTCGCGGTAGGGGCCCCAGGCCGGTTCGCGGACATCGCCCTCGGCGAACACCAGCCGCTGGCGCACGCGCGCGTCGGCCGACACCGCGTACAGCACGCCGCGGCCGCCTTCACGCGCCGCGTACAGGACCATACTGGCGTTGGGCGCAAAGCTGGGTGATTCGTCGAGCGAGCCCGGCGAGAGCATGGTCACCCGCGGCGAGCCGAGGCTGCGGTCGAACAGCGCGATCCGGTAGTTGTTGCCCGCGCCCTGCGCGACCGCGATCTTCTTGCCGTCGTACGAGACCGTCGCCGAGGCGTTGTAGCTGCCCTGGAAGGTGACCCGGCTGGCGCTGCCGCCGCTCGCCGGCACCTGGTAGATCTGCGGGCGGCCGCCGCGGTCGGAGGTGAAGTAGAGGGTGCTGCCGTCCGGGCTCCACTCCGGTTCGGTGTCGATGCCGAACTGGCTGGTGATCCGGGTCAGCGCCTTGCTGCCGAGGTCCATCACGTAGATCTCGGGGTTGCCGGTGCGCGACAGGCTGAGCGCCAGCTTGCGGCCGTCGGGCGAGAAGCTCGGCGCGCCGTTGATGCCGCGGAAGCGCGACACCGGCGCCGGCAGCGTGGTGTCGCGGGTGATGTCGAGGATGTAGATCGCCGACTGCCCGCTGTTGAAGCTGACGAAGGCGAGGTGGTGGCCGTCGGGATGCCAGGCCGGCGACAGGATCGGCTGCGAGTCCGACACCACCGTGCGCGGGTTGTAACCGTCGGCGTCGGCGACCACCAGCGCATAGCGCGCGCCGGTGCCGGTGCCGCGCGCGGTGACGTAGGCGATCTGGGTGTCGAAGGCGCCGCGCACGCCGAGGATCTTCTCGTAGATCGCGTCGGCCATCTGGTGCGCGAGGCGGCGCAGCTGCGCGCCGCGCGCGGTCAGCGCGAGCCCGATCAGGCGCTCGCCACGGGCGACGTCGAACAGCTCGTACTCGACCCGGTAGGCGCCGTCGCCGGCATCGAGCACGCGGCCGACCACCAGGTAGTCCTGCTTGAGCGCGCGCCAGGTGGGGTAGTTGATCTCGCTGCCGCGGGTCGGGCGCTCGGCCATGTCGGCGACCGGCAGGGTGCGGAACTGGCCCGAGCGCGCGAGATCGGCGCCGACCACCGCGGCCACGTCGGTCTCGGGCGCCGCGGTACCGCCCTGGTAGGGCATGGGCACGACCGCGATCGGCAGGGCCGCGGCATTGCCGCCGACGATGTCGATTTCCAGGCCCTGCTGTTGCGCCGCCGCGGCCAGCGGCAGGCACAGGGCGAGCAGGAACAACAGCGGCACGAGCAGGCGCTGGCGGAGGGGCATCAGGCAAGTCCGGCTGGAATTGTTCAGAACACTTAACAGCTTCGCCGTTAAGGTCGTCTCAAAGATGAACAGATGCGCACTGGCTAGCTGTCAGCGGTCTCGAGCCTCGAAATTGAAGTTGAGCGTGCGGTTGAACACCGGCTCGAACCCTGCGTACGGCAGCGGCTGGGCCTTAAGCACAGCCGCTTCGATCGAACGCCGGCCCGCTTCGTCGTAGGGACAAGAGGGATCGACCTTGGCGTCCACTACCTCCCCGCCGGGCAACTGCCGTATCACTATCTTGCATATCTGCCCAAGCGGGACGCTCTCGGGACGACGCCAGTTTTGGACGACTGCAGCCTGTATGGCCGCCCGATATTGATTCAAGAGGTCGTTGGCGGAGCCACGGTTTCCGGATTGCGCATTGGCGATGGCGTCCGCCTGCGCACTGGCTTCGGCGGCTTTGCGGGCTTGGTAGTCCCGGATCTGCTGTTGCCGCTGCTGATCACGCTCCATTTGGCGTTGCAGCGCGGCACGTTGCCGCCTGATGTCCTCCAGCTTGCGCTGCCGCTCCGCCTCCGCCTGTTCCGCCAGCCGCTTCTTCTGCTCGGCTTCTTCCTGCCGCCGCTTCTGCTCGGTCAGGTCGACCTGCTGCTGGCGGTGCTTCTCTTCCTGCTCGCGGGCGGCGGTGTCGGGCGAGACCGCGTCGCGGTCGACCCGCTCCTGCTCCACCGCGTCGGGCCGCGCCAGCTGTTCCTGCGGCGCGGCCTGGCGCGGCACCGGCGCGTCCTCGGGCACCGGCGCGGGCTCGGGCTGCGGCGGCGGGGGCTGTGCCTCGGGCTCGGGCTCGGGCGGCGGTTCCGGCGCCGGCTTCGGATTGGCCAGCGCGCGCCGCGCGGCCGGGCCGAGCGCGTCCGGGTCGACCAGGTCGGCGAGCACCGGCTCGCCGGCCGCGGCGTCCGGCTGCGGCCGGGTCCAGTGCAGGCCGAACAACAGCGCCAGCAGGATCAGCGCATGCAGCGCCAGCGCGACGACGACCGCCAGCGTGGTGTCGGTGCGGGTTTCCCGCATCTCAGCGCCCGTCCTCCTGCGGCCGGCTGATCAGGCTGACCTGCTGGAAGCCCGCGTCCTTGATCAGGTCGATCGCGTTGATGACCTTCTGGTAGCTGGCATCGCGGTCGCCGTTGACGAGCACGGTGGCGGCGTCGTTCTGCGCGTGGATCGCGCGCAGGCGGGCGGTGATTTCCTCGCCGGCCATCTCGCGGTTGTCGCCTTTTTCCACCATCAGCGCATAGCGGCCGTCGGCGTACACGCTGACCACAATCGGATCCTTCGGCGTCGACAGCGCCTTCGCCTTCGAATCCGGCAGCTTGATGTCGGTGCCGAGGTTCAGCAGCGGCGCGGTGACCATGAAGATGATCAGCAGCACCAGCATCACGTCGATGTAGGGCACGACGTTGATGTCGGCCTTGAGCTTGCGCTTGCGCAGGCGGCGGCTGGGGGCAATCGGCATGCGCGCTTACTCCTCGATGTGCGCCTGCCGCTGCAGGATCGAGGAGAACTCCTCGGAAAAGGCGTCGTAGCGGGTCGCCAGACGCTCCACGCGGGTGGCGAAGCGGTTGTACGCCCACACCGCCGGGATCGCCGCGAACAGCCCCATCGCGGTCGCCACCAGCGCCTCGGAAATGCCCGGCGCGACCGTCGCGATCGTGGCTTCCTTGACGTTGGCGAGACCCTGGAACGAGACCATGATCCCCCACACCGTGCCGAACAGGCCGACGTAGGGGCTGATCGAGCCGACGTTGGCGAGGAATTCGAGGTTGTGCTCCAGCCCGTCGAGTTCGCGCGAGGCGGTCGCGCGCATCGCCCGCTGCGCGCCTTCCAGCGCCGCGCGCGGGTCGGCGCCGCGACGCTGGCGCACGCGGTTGAACTCGCGGAATCCGCCTTCGAAGATCGCCTCCAGGCCGGCGATGCCACGGTTGCGCTCGGTCGCGCCGGCGTACAGCTTGGCCATGTCCGAGCCCGACCAGAAGCGTTCCTCGAAGTGCTCGGCCTCGCGGGTGGCGCGGTCGAGCACGCGCTTCTTGCGCAGGATGATCACCCACGACGCGATCGACGCGAACAGCAGCAGCAGCATCACCAGCTGCACCGGGATGCTCGCGTGCAGGACCAGCTGGAGGACGTCGATGCCGTTGTGGGCGGTGGCGGCCGCCGGCGCCGCCGCGTCGGACGCGAGCTGGGCGGCGGTGGCCGGGGCGTCCTCCGGCAGCGGCTCGACGGCGGCCTGCAGCAGCGCGGCCAGTGGGATCATGCGTCGCTCTCCTTGGAATGCGTTTCGAAGGCCTTGAGTTCGGCGAACAGCGGCTCGGGAATCGCGCGCGGGCGGAAACCGGTGGCGTCCAGCGCCGCGACCCGCACCTCGGCGTCGAGCAGGAGCGCGCCGTCGCGGCGGATCTCCTGCGCGAACACCAGGCTCGCGCGCCGGCATTCGCGCAGTGCCGCCGACACCGACAGCGCATCGTCCAGCCGCGCGGGCGCGCGGAAATCCACCCGCATCGCCCGCACCGCGAACACCAGGTCGTGCTCCCTGCGCAGCGCGTCCTGGCCCTTTCCCAGCGCACGCAGCCACTCGCTGCGCGCGCGTTCGAGGAAGGCGACGTACTGCGCGTGGTAGACCACGCCGCCGGCGTCGGTATCTTCCCAGTAAACCCGCACCGGGTGGATGAACGGCTGGTTCATGCGGACGGGGTTTCGCCTCCGGCGAACAGGTCGGGCGCGCCGGCCTTCGGCTTGAGGCCGAGGTGGCGGTAGGCCTTGGGCGTGGCCATGCGGCCGCGCGCGGTGCGGATCAGGTAGCCCTGCTGGATCAGGTAGGGCTCGATCACGTCCTCGAGGGTGCCGCGCTCCTCGCTGAGGGCGGCGGCCAGCGACTCGACACCCACCGGGCCGCCGTCGAAGGCGTCCACGATGGTGCGCAGCATGCGCCGGTCGAGCTCGTCGAAACCTTCCGGATCCACCTTCAGCATGCGCATCGCGGCGTCGGCGACGTCGCGGTCGATGGCGCCGCCGGCCTTCACCTGGGCGTAGTCGCGCACCCGCCGCAGCAGGCGGTTGGCGATGCGCGGGGTGCCGCGCGAGCGCCGGGCGATCTCACCGGCGCCTTCCGGCGCGCAGGCGATGCCGAGGATCTGCGCCGAGCGCCGCACGATCCGGGTCAGCTCGTCGGGGGTGTAGAACTCCAGCCGCTGGACGATGCCGAAGCGGTCGCGCAAGGGCGCGGTCAGCAGGCCGGCGCGGGTGGTCGCGCCGATCAGGGTGAACGGCGGCAGGTCGAGCTTGATCGAGCGCGCCGCGGGGCCCTCGCCGATCATGATGTCGATCTGGAAGTCCTCCATCGCCGGATACAGGATTTCCTCGATCGCCGGCGACAGGCGGTGGATCTCGTCCACGAACAGCACGTCGTGCGGCTGCAGGTTGGTCAGCAGCGCGGCGAGGTCGCCGGCCTTCTCGATCACCGGGCCGGAGGTGACCCGCAGGCCGACGCCGAGTTCGTTGGCGATGACGTGGCTGAGGGTGGTCTTGCCGAGCCCGGGCGGCCCGAAGATCAGGACGTGGTCGAGCGCTTCGCCGCGTTGCTTGGCGGCGTCGATGTAGATCTGCATCTGCTCGCGCACGGGCGCCTGGCCGAGGTATTCCTCCAGCCGCCGCGGGCGGATCGACGCCTCGACGGCCTCGTCCTCGCGGGTGGCGCCGGCGGCGATCAGACGGTCTTCGGTCATGCCGCTATGGTCGCACGCGGGGCGCGGCGGATGCAGCGGACAGCTGCGTGTAGCAGCCTACCGGGCCCGCGCCCGGGAGGGCGGGGGTATTGCTTTTCCCTTAGAAGGGACGCCGCTGCGCGGCTCTCCCGGCCCGGCGCAGCGCGCCGGGCGTTCGCACGGGCGCGCGGCGGTGCCGCGCAAGCCGCCCGTGCTCACCCTGCCC